>NZ_JABVEC010000021.1 GCF_014323705.1 Actinomadura alba | reverse complement strand
CCTCCTGCACGAGAACCAACCACCAGGAGACCCCCCCATGCGCGCCGCCTGAACGACGCGAACGAACACAATGCACCATCAAGGCCTGAGAACGATCCCGCCGATGGCGGCGCGGTCCTACGCGACAACATCGCACTGGCCGAGCAGTTGTACATCGACCACACCACCGAACAGGAGGGGTGAGCATGCCCAAGCGGACCCCGCAGGACTGGGAGACCCTGGAGTTGGAGCTACACGCGGCCGGCGTCTCCCCCGCCGAGATCGAAGCCGGAGCACGCCGACTTCTCGCCGAAACCCGAGGCCATCAGCTCGCCGAGGCACGCAATCAAGCCAGACTCACACAAAGGACATCGCGGCGACCATGGGCGTGAGCATCGCCCGGATCTCGCAGATCGAACACGGCGAGGTGACCTCGATCGACGTCATCGGCCGCTACGTCGAAGCACTCGGCGGCCACCTTGACCTGGTTGCCGACTTCGGCGACCACACGATGAGACTGCCCGTCAGCGACCGATCGCCGGGGAGCCAATCGCCGTCCAGTGCCCTTGGATCCCGCAAGATCACGCTTGGTCAACGGTCCGATCGAGGGCGCCTGCCTTCATCCGGCTGAGGAAGGCGACCCACTCCGGGCGCGTGAAGCACAGCACTGCCCCGTCCGGATCCTTGGAGTCCCGCATCGCGACCACCCGATCCGTCCCGACCGCCAACTCAACGCAATCGGCCGTCGTACCTTCATGGCTCCGTTTGCTCTTTCGCCACCCGCTCGCCACCTCGACGCAGTCACTCGCCGTTCCTGATCCACTTCGGCTGCTTTTGCGCCAGGTGGCAAACAACACGTCCAGCTCGGTCATGCGGTCTGCTCCCTCCAAGGCCGTTATAGCTCCGACATTACGCGCTCGATCAGAACCAGCGAATCGCGCTGCGAAAGAGCTGCTGCGCATAGATGATCAAAGGCCAGACGGTAACGGCGCAGGTCCTCATCATCTTCCAGGTACCAGGCGCGGGTAAGGGTGTCCACATACACGATGGAGAGTTCGCCTCGCTCACCTATGTCGAGGGTCATGAAGGGCCCGTCGAGGCCAGGCGTGGCGCCTGCGCTATTAGGAAGGATCTGGAGCATTACGTTGCCCAACTGCGCAACTTCGAGCAGCTTCCCGAGCTGGGCACTCATGACCTGAGAGCCACCCACATTCTGCTGCAACGCCGCCTCGCTGAGGATGACCCAGAGCCGCGGCGGATTCGGGCAGGTGAGGATCTGCTGACGTGTCAGCCGAACTGCGACCAGGGCATCCTGTTCGTCTGGGTGCGGAGGCGACGTACCCGCCCTCATCATGCTGCGCGCGTAATCTGCCGTCTGCAGAAGACCAGGGATCCGTAATCCCTCGAAGATACGCATGGCCGTGGCGTCGGCCTCCAGGCTGATGAAGTCCATGACGGACAAGGAGAGCGCGTCCTTATAGCGATGCCACCAGCCCTTCTTGTTGGCGTCCTTGCGGAGGGCGAGGAGGGCCAGGCGGAGGTTCTCGTCGGTGACGCCGTACTGGTCGAGGATGAAGTTCAGCTCGCCCTGGCGCAGGCCCTGCATGCCGCGCTCGATCTTGCTGAGTGACGAGAACGTATGGTCGAGCCGCCGGGCGGCCGCCTCCAGGGTCAGCCCATGGTCCTCGCGGAGCCGGCGCAACTCCCGACCGAGGCGGCGGCGCCGCACGGTCGGCCGCAGGGGATCTGCCATGCGCCCATGGTGGATCATCCCGCCGGGCGACGTTATGACTTCGGCGAGCATCGACAATTGTCGAAAATGACTATTCGACGACTTCGCACCGCCGAATGCGTCGAGCGGCCATCCGGTCCAGAGTGACATACGGAATCGGTCACCGGGCACATGGGAAGGCTGCAGATGGACGCGATCAGGGCGATGCGGGGCAGGACCCGCCTTGAGGTCACGCTGTTCCCCGTCCCGCAGTCTCCCGGTCTGGCGCGGACGTTCGTGCGCCACCAGCTGATCTCGCTCGGCCATCCGGAACTGGTGGAGGACGCCTGCGTCATCGTGAGCGAGCTGGTGACCAATGCGATCGCCGAGACGCCCGGCAAGGAGATACGGGTCTATCTCAGCGCGAACGACGGCCGCCCGCTCATCGAGGTCTGGGACTCCTCCCCCACGTACCCGGTCATGCCGGTGCGAGACCTCTACGCCGAATCAGGGCGCGGGCTCATGCTCACCCAGGCCCTGGCGGCCGAGTTCGGCTGCTGGCGCAGCGAGAACGGCGGCACCGGCAAGATCCTCTGGGCACTACTGAAATGAACGGAGAAGAAGTGATGAGCCAGGGAGTCTCGTGGATCAGGCGTACAACAGCGAGATCACAAGCGGTCGGTGGCGGCTGATCGCCTCTTGTCATCAATGGGTCGCGGATCGGCCGCAGTCAGCGCCATCGCAAGCGCCCCGGCCCCTGACAGGTCACCCGCTTGCCCGAGTCGGTGTAGCCCACCGTGCCCTTCGCAGAGCAGGACGCACCTTTACGCACACCACGCGCCTCTGCCGGCTGCGTCTCGGTCCTCGTCGGCTCCGGGTCGGCCGTCGAGCCCTCCGCCACCTGACGGCCCGTGGTCGGCGTCGCACGTGCCGGCGCCGAGCGGATCGGCTTCTCCGGCGAACCGGTCCCCTCCACGGTCGGTGTCCCCTCGGCAGTGGGCGCCGCCGACGGCGTCCGTAGGGACGACGGTGCAGGATCAGCAGCGCGGGAGAACCCGTAGATCGCGAGCGCCCCGGCCAGTCCGGCCACGACGACCGCGCCGACGATCCACGAGCGCCGCGAATCACGAGGCAGCCGGCGCGCGCCCTTCTTACGGGTGCCGGTCAGCCGCTCGACCATGAAACCGAGCAGTTCGAGGAGCGCTTTCACTTTCCGCTCCGTTCTGTTTCGCCCGCAAGGCGCCGCCGAGGCGCGCGCATCCGGTGGCGATGTCCGATCCCGTCCGTCGGACGGTCTCTGAACACTCCCCGTAGCCGTTGTGGATCATTTACCGTCAAACCATGTCATAGAGTAGCCGCCGCGGAATGACGGTCACGCGGAGGTCCGGGAGGGCTCGGTGCTGGAAGGTCTCGACACCGTCGACTGGGCGAAACTGAGCCACGCCTACGGTCCGGCCGAGGACGTGCCCGACCTGCTCCGCGGCCTGGTGTCCGAGGACGACGAGGTCCGCGGCGAGGCCATCTACGAACTGTGCGGCACCATTTACCACCAGGGAACGGTCTACTCCGCCTCCGCCCCTGCAGTGCCGTTCCTCACGCGGCTCGCGGTGCATGCCCCTCTCAGGCGCGACGACGTCCTCATGCTCCTGTCCGAGATGGTGATCGGCAACGACATCGACGGCGGCGTCAGCATCGCCCAGGTGCGCACCGCCGTCGAGGACGCGCTCCCCCGGCTGCTCCCCCTGATGGACGATCCCGATCCGCAGGTGCGCCGCGCGCTGCTCCGCGTACTCGTCACGCTTCCCGAGGTCGCCTTCTCGCACCTGCCGCTCCTGCTCGAACGGCTCGCCGCCGATCCCGACGTCCAGGTACGTGCCGACCTGATGACCACCTTGGCGCGGGTCGACCTCGACCTGGACGCCTCGGAGCGCCGGCACCGCGCCGGCCTGGACGATCCGGCACCCGCGGTCCGCGTCGCCTCGGCGATCGCCCTGCTGCGCGCCACGGCCCGCCCGTTCCCGCCAGACTTGGTGGACGCGCTCGCCGAGGCCTACGCCGACGGCGCCGACGGATTCGATCTGCCGTGGCCGGGTCGGTCGGAGAGCGACCCACTCTTCGACGACAAACTCGCCGAGGACCCGGACGCCGCCCTCTCCGTGGCCGCCCGGCTCGCGCGCCGCGGGGTCAAGACGAGAGAAGCCTCCTGGCTGGCCTGGGACATCGCCGACAAGTGGCGCGGCCGCGAGGCCGGGTGCCTTCCCGTACTCATCGAGCGCCTGCCGCACGAGACCGACCCGCAATACCTCGACAACACCCTGTACCGGATAGCCCGGCTCGCCACCAGGATCGACGATCCGGACGAGGCGGCCCTGGAGCGGATCCGCGACGTCGCCGGCGACCACCCAGGGGCGGCGCTGGCGGCGCTCGCCCGGTTCCGCGATCCGTACTGCCTGACGCTGGCGGAGCGGGCGCTGGACATGACCGAGCCGCCCCGCCACGCGCTGATGGCCGTGATGACCGAGTTCGGCGAGCGGGCCGCCGGCCTCGCACCGCTCCTCACGTCGCGGCTGCGCGACATCGATGGAGCCTCGATAGGCGGCAACAACCTGGCCATCACACTGGTCCAAGGGCTGCCGTACTTGGGAGAGGCGGCGCTCGCGGCGGTGCCCGACCTGGTCGCGATGGTGCGCGCGGGCAAGGCCGCGCTGGCAGTGTGCATGACGCTCGGTGAGCTGGGGCCGGGCGCCGGCCAGGCGGCACCCCTGCTCGCCGAGATCTGCCTGCCGAAACGTCACCCCCGGGCCGCGGGTCCGCGGACCTCCCCGGCCGGGAACCCGACACTGCGCTCGCACGCGGCACTCGCCCATTACCGGATCACCGGCGACCCCGCGATCGCCCTGGAGACCTTCGGTGACCTGCTCGGCGGCGGCGAGCCCGACCACTGGGTGATCGAAAGCGCCGGTCGCCTTGGCCATGACGGGGCGGAACTCACCGACCGTCTCGAATCCCTGCTCACAGCCGAGAGCGACTGGGTACGGGTGAACGCCGCCATCGCGCTCCGGCGGACCGGAGTCCCGACGGCGACCGAGGTCATCACCTCCGCGATCGACGCGACCCCCTTGGGCATGCATGCGATGCGCGCGCTCACCGACCTCGGCTCGGCCCCGGTGTCGCTGGAACCGGTGTCGCTGGAACCGGCGTCGCTGGAACCGGCGTCGCTGGAACCGGCATCGTTGGAACCGGCACTGCGCCGGCTGGCCGACTCGCCGCGCCGCCTGCTCTTCGACGGCACGAACGACGGAACGCCGCACGACGACAACGTCCTGGCCGACCTCGCCCGCGACCTCCTCACCCGTCTCGCCTGAGTTTTACGGCCGTCGGCTATGCGCCCGGAGTAGTGCCGTCTGTCCCTGTGCGCTGGATGAAGGGCCACCCGGGCGGACTGTGAGCCGGGGTTGCCTGCGGTCGAGATCCTGACGGGCTGCGTTCACGAAGGCCATCTGCGGGTCCATGAGCGTGTGCTGAAGCCGTACCCATTTGTCTTCGTCCAGGTCGGGGTGATGGGCGGCAAGTGACGCCGTGCCCCCGGCGCGACCGCCGCGCGAGCAGCCGAACAGCGCTCGGTGTCGGCGAACGAACCACCGGATCGGCTCTCGGTCGTGCGTTCGCCGACACCGAACAACGCTCTGGCGAGCCGGCCGGCGGTCCGACCTTCCTCCCATGAGCCGGCTGGCGGCCCGCCCTTGCTCTCATCCGAAGATCAGGCGAATTCCACCGGCATAACCCTTGACGATTCAACACCTGGAGGCGTAAACACAGTGAAACACAGATGAAATCGGTGGTGAAACAACATTGTTCGCGGAGGAGCGGCAGCAGGAGATCCTGCGCCAGGCCAGGGAGAACGGACGTGTCGACGTCGTCCGACTGGCCGACGAACTGTCCGTCACCAGCGAGACGATCCGCCGGGACCTGACGACGCTCGAGCGGTCCGGCGTGATCCGGCGGGTGCACGGCGGCGCGATCCCGATCGAGCGGCTCGGCTTCGAGCCGGCACTCGCCGCACGGGACGCCGTGATGACCCAGGAGAAGGAGCGCATCGCCAAGGCCGCGCTGGCCGAGCTGCCCGAGGACGGCGCGATCATCATCGACGCCGGTTCGACCACCGAGCGGCTGGCCAACCTGCTGCCGATGGAGCGTGAGCTCACCGTTGTGGTGAACGCGCCGCCGCTCGCGGTGTCGCTGGCGGCCCGCCCGAACCTCACGGTCGTCATGCTGGGCGGCAGGGTACGGCCCCGCACGCTGGCGACGGTCGACGACTGGAACCTGCAGATGCTGTCGCAGATCCACGTCGACGTCGCCTTCATGGGCACCAACGGGATGTCCGTCGAATGCGGCTTCACCACTCCGGACCCGGCGGAGGCCTCGGTGAAGCGGGCCATGATCGGCTCTGCCCGCCGCGCCGTGGTGCTGGCCGACCACACCAAGGTCGGCAATGACTACTTCGCCCGGTTCGCCACGCTCGCCGACATCGACACGCTCATCACCGACACCGGCCTGCACTCCGATCTGGTGGACGACTTCGAGCAGATCGGCCTGAGGGTGGTCAGCACGTGATCCTCACCGTGACGCTCAACCCCAGCCTCGATCGGACGATCGAGGTCGACCGCCTCGTCCCCGGTGCCATGATCCGTGCGAGGTCCGCGCGGCTCGACCCGGGCGGCAAGGGCGTCAACGTCTCCCGCGCCCTGCTCGCGGGCGGAGTCGGCACCCGGGCCGTCATCACGGTCGGCGGCTCCGACGGCGACCAGCTGGTCCGGTTGCTCGAGGCCGACGAGATACCGCTCCACGCCGTCGAGGTCGACGGACGCACCCGATCGAACGTGACCATCGTCGAACCCGACGGTGTGGTCACCAAACTGAACGAGCCCGGCGGCCCGCTCTCCCGTACGGAACTGGACCGCATCGCCGAGGTGGTGCTCACCGAGGCCGGGACCGCCTCATGGGTGGTGGCCTGCGGAAGCCTGCCGCCCGGCGTGCCGAACGGCTTCTACGCCGAGCTGTGCAGGTCCTGCGCCGACGCCGGAGTGCAGGTGGCCATCGACAGCAGCGGCCCGCCGTTGCAGGAGGCGGTCGAGGCCGGCCCCGACCTGATCAAGCCCAACCGGGAAGAGCTGGCCGAGGCCGTCGGACGGCCGATCGACTCCGTGGCGGACGCCATCGAGGCGGCCGAGGAACTCCGCGAGCGCGGGGCGCACACGGTGCTGGCGAGCCTCGGCGCCTCCGGAGCCATCCTCGTCGGGCCGGACGGGGTCGTCACCGGCGAGGCCCATGTCGCCGCGCCGAGGAACACCGTCGGCGCCGGCGACGCGCTGCTGGCCGGATTCCTGCGGGCCGGGGCGCGGGGCGCCACGGCCCTCGCGGAGGGGCTGGCCTGGGGTGCGGCCGCCGTGCGCATGCCCGACAGCCGGATGCCGCTGCCGCGGGACATCCGGCGCGACGACGTACACATCCATCACCGGCCGGACCCCCGCCGGCCGCTGCTCACCTGACCGAACAGCCGACCCCGCCGACCCCGCCGCCCCAACTCACCCCCACCCCAACCCCCTCAGACAGCTCCGCCAGGAGGTCGCTCATGGCAACCACTTACACTCCGCAGCCCACCGGCAGCGGACTCAAGGCCAATGTCCAGCGCGTGGGAGCCCACCTCGCCGGGATGGTGATGCCCAACATCGGGGCCTTCATCGCCTGGGGACTCATCACCGCGCTGTTCATCGACACCGGCTGGCTCCCGAACAAGGAGCTCGCCGAGCTGGTCGACCCGATGGTCAAGGTCCTGCTCCCCGTACTGATCGGTTATACGGGCGGCCGGATGGTGCACGACCAGCGCGGCGCCGTCGTCGGCGCCGTCGCCACGATGGGCGTGGTCGTCGGGTCCGAAGTGCCGATGTTCCTCGGCGCGATGATCATCGGACCGCTGGCCGCGTACCTGATGAAGCTGTTCGACGATCTCATCCAGGACCGGGTGCGCCCGGGCTTCGAGATGCTCGTCGACAACTTCTCGGCCGGCATCCTCGGCATGCTGATGGCCGTGGCCGGGATGAAGGCCATCGGCCCGGTGGTGCGGACCTTCACCGACGCCGCCGGCAACGGCGTCGACTGGCTGATCGAGCACGACATCATGCCGCTCGCGTCGGTCCTCATCGAGCCGGCCAAGGTGCTGTTCCTCAACAACGCCATCAACCACGGCGTGCTCAGCCCGCTCGGCGTTCAGCAGGCCGCCGAGGCCGGTAAGTCGATCATGTTCATGCTGGAGACCAACCCCGGGCCCGGCCTCGGCGTGCTCCTCGCGTACCTGTTCTTCGGCCCGCGGCGGCTCCGGGCGACCGCTCCTGCGGCGATCATCATCCAGTTCTTCGGTGGGATCCACGAGATCTACTTCCCGTACATCCTGATGAAGCCGCGGATGATCCTGGCCGCCATCGCCGGCGGCGCCACTGGTGTCGCGATCTTCCTGGCCACCGACGCCGGCCTGGTCGCGCCGCCCGCGCCCGGCAGCATCTTCGCCTACGTCGCGCAGACCCCCAAGGACGGTTGGTTCGGTGTGTACGCCGGCGTGCTGGCCTCCGCGGCCGTGTCGTTCGCCGTCGGGTCCGCGCTGCTCGGGTTCGGCAAGCTCGCCGAGGAACGTACCGGCGGAGAAACCGACGGCGACGGCGCCGAGGCCGCGAGCGACAAGACGGCCGACGACGACCGCGCGGCGCGCACCGGCTAGACCGCCACTGACACCGAGACCCGGGCGCAGGCCGGGGCCACCTCCGGCACCCGCGCACAGACCACGACGGCCACGGCCGAGCCGGCCCGCCCGGCCTCCTCACAACCGCAGTCCGCCTCTCCCAAGGAGTGATCTTCGATGGCCGCCATCAACGGCAAGGACATCCACAAGCTGATCGTCGCGTGCGACGCCGGGATGGGCAGCAGCGTCATGCTGGCCGCCCAGCTCCGCAAGGAGCTGAAGAAGTTCCCGGTCGAGGTGAGCCACACGCCGGTCGCCTCGATCCCGGCGGACGCCGACATCGTGGTCACCCACTCCGAGCTCGCGACGCGCGCCCGGCAAGCGGCGCCCGGCATTCCCGTCGTGCCCTTCGAGGTGTTCATCGGCGACCCGGCGGTCAAGCGGCTCGTGACCATCATCAAAGAGGGCGGCGACCTCGATGTCTGACGGCCTGACCGCCCTGCTGGACCCCCGGGGCATCCGCCTCGACGCGGTGGCCGCGGACCGCGACGACGCGATCCGGCAGTGCGGGCGGGCGCTCGTCGACATCGGCGCCGTGCTGGAGCCGTACGTCGACACCATGCTCGCCCGCGAGCGGTCGGTGCCGACCTACCTCGGCGAGGGCGTCGCCATCCCGCACGGCACCACGGACGGCAAGGACTCCGTGGTCCGCGACGCCCTCGCCGTGCTCCGCTTCCCCGGCGGAGTGGACTGGAACGGCGAGACGGTCTCGGTCTGCATCGGCATCGCCGCCCGCGGCGACGGCCATGTCGCGGTCCTCGCCCAGCTCGCGGAGGTCCTGCTCGACCCCGAGCGGGCCCGCGCACTGCGCGAGGCCACCACCCACGAGGAGATCCTCGGTCTCCTCCAACCCACGGAAGGCGCTCCGGCATCATGAAGGTCGCTCGTTTCTACGCTCCCGGCGACATCCGGCTCGAGGACGCCCCCGAGCCGAGTCCCGCCCCGGGCGAACTGAAGATCCGGGTCCGCAACTGCTCCACCTGCGGCACCGACGTCAAGATCTCTCGGTTCGGCCACCACCACATCGTCCCGCCGCGTGTCATGGGGCACGAGGTGGCCGGCGAGATCGTGGAGGTCGGCGAGGGCGTCACGGAATGGGCGTCCGGCGACCCGGTGCAGGTGATCGCCGCGATCCCGTGCGGGAAGTGCCGGGACTGCCTGCGGGGCCGCATGGCGGTCTGCGCGTTCCAGGAGTCGATCGGCTACCACTACGACGGCGGCTTCGCCGAATACATGATCATTCCCGCGAAGGTCCTCGCCGTCGACGGCGTCAACCGGATCCCCGCCGCGGTCTCCTTCGCCGAGGCGTCGGTGGCAGAGCCGCTCGCGTGCGTCCTGAACGGCCAGGAGCTGGCCCGGGTCGGGGACGGCGACGACGTGATGGTCATCGGGTCCGGGCCGATCGGCTGCCTGCACGTACGCATGGCACGCGCGAACGGCGCCGGGCGGGTGTTCCTCGCCGACCTCAACCGGTCCCGCCTCGACCAGGCCGCGGCCCTGGTCAAGCCGGACGCCGTGATCTGCTCCGCCGAGACCGACATCGTGCAGGCCGCCCTCGACCTCACCGAAGGACACGGCCCGGACGTGGTCATCACGGCGGCGGCGGCCGGAGCGGCGCAGGAGCAGGCCATCCGGATGGCCGCGCGGCGCGGCCGGATCAGCTTCTTCGGCGGGCTGCCCAAGGACGACCCGATCATCGCCTGCGACTCGAACCTGGTGCACTACCGTGAGCTGACCATCGTCGGCGCCAACGGCTCCACCCCCGCGCACAACACCCGGGCGCTGGAGCTCATCGCCGGCGGGCAGGTACCGGTCGACGACCTCATCACCCACCGGCGGCCGCTCGGCTCCGTCCTCGACGCGATCGACATCGTCGCCCGCGGCGAGGCGGTGAAGGTGACCGTCGAGCCCTGATCGGTCCGGCGCGTCCGGCCGCCCCACGAGTGGCCGCTCCTCCGGCCGACCCCTCGTTCCCCGCCCCTCCTCCCGACCCTCCCCGGAAGGACGCTCATGCCCGAACGGAAAGTCGTCGTCGGCTCGTCCGGCGGTCTGCACGCACGTCCCGCGAACCTCTTCGTCCAGGCGGCGGCGCGACAGCCGGCCGCGGTGCTCATCGCGGTCGGGGACAAGAAGCCGGTACCCGCGAAGAGCATCCTCTCCGTGCTGTCGCTCGGCGCGGTCAAAGGCACCGAGGTCACGCTGAGCGCCGAGGGCGAGCACGCCGAGGAATCACTCACGGCGTTGGCCGAACTGCTCGCCCAGGACCTCGACGCCGAGAGCCCGGAGGGGAGCGATGCCTGAGGTCCTGCGCGGCATCGGGGTCGGCCACGGGCTGACCGCGGGCCCCATCCTGCGCATGGCGCCGCCGCTGGAGCTGCCGCCACCGCGTACGGTCGCCGCCGCCGAGACCGAGCGCGAGGTCGACTTGGCCGTCCGCGCGCTGACGTCCGTACAGCGGGATCTGCGGGAACGGGCGGAGGCGGCCACGGACGCCACGACGGCGGACATCCTCGAGGCGCAGGTGGCGCTCGCGGCCGACCCCGTGCTAGAGGACGGCGTGACCACCCGGATCCGGAACGGCACGGACGCCCCGCACGCCCTCCGCGAGACCTTCGACGAGCACCGGGCGGCCCTGGAGGCCATCGGTGGCCTCTTCGCCGAGCGGATCGGCGACCTCGACGACCTGGCGAGCCGGGCACTCGCCGTCGTGCTGGGCCGGGAGATGCCGGGGATACCGGATCCCGGGCATCCGTTCATCCTGGTCGCCGACGACCTGGCCCCGGCCGACACCGCGGGCCTGGACTCCACGACCGTGCTGGCGCTCGTCACCGAGCGCGGCGGGCCGACGAGCCATACCGCGATCATCGCCAGATCACTCGGCCTGCCCGCCGTGGTGGGCTGCCGGGGGATCCTGGGCAGGCCCGACGAAGAGCTGGTGACGGTCGACGGCGCGACCGGGGAGGTCCACGTCGGGGTCGGCGGCGACGACGTGGCCGACGCCCTGGACCGGGCCGCGCTGCGGCAGGACGCCGACGGGCGGGGACCCGGGCGCACCGCCGACGGGCGGCCGGTGGACCTGCTGGTCAACATCGGCTCGGCGGCCGACCTCGCCGGGGTCGGGCCGGTGGAGGTGTCAGGTGTCGCCGGGGTGGGGCTGTTCCGCACCGAGTTCCTGTTCCTCGACCGGGAGAAGGAGCCCACGTTCGACGAGCAGGCGCGGGCCTACGCGGAGGTGTTCCGCGCCGCCGGTGAACGACCCGTCGTCGTACGCACCCTCGACGCCGGCGCCGACAAGCCGCTGCCGTTCCTCGGCCTGCCCGACGAGCCCAACCCGGCGCTCGGCGTACGCGGGCTGCGCGTCGCGCGGCTCCGCCCGGAGACGCTCGACGTACAGCTCGCGGCGATCGCCGAGGCGGCCGTACAGACCGGTGCGCAGGTCCATGTCATGGCGCCCATGGTGGCCACGGCGCGGGAGGCGGCCGAGTTCGTCGACCGGGCACGCGGACACGGGCTGGGCAACGTCGGCGTGATGGTCGAGGTGCCCGCCGCCGCTCTGCGCGCCGGTCGGCTGCTCGAGGTCGCGGACTTCCTCAGCATCGGTACCAACGACCTCGCGCAGTACACCCTCGCGGTGGACCGGCAGAACGGGGATCTACCGGATCTGCTGGATCCGTGGCAACCGGCACTGCTCCAGCTCATCGCACAGTGCGCGGAGGCCGGACGGGCACGCGGCAAGCCGGTGAGCGTGTGCGGCGAGGCGGCCGGCGACCCGCTGCTGGCCCCCGTGCTGGCCGGGCTCGGCATCGACAAGCTGTCCATGGCGCCGCGCGGCGTGGCCGCCGTCCGCGCGGCCCTCGCCGAACACGACATGGCCGCGTGCCGGCGCATGGCCGACGCCGCCCTGGACGCCGACGACGCCGCGGGCGCGCGCACGGCAGCGCTCGCCGCGCGCTGACCACACTGCTCGCTTGGCGGTGCTCGTCACCGGGTGAGGCTGTGGCAGGCGATCGCGGCCGCGGCCACCACGTTGAGCGAGTCCACGCCGAGCTCCATCGCGTCGGAGCTCATGGGAATGCACACGGCCTCGTCGGCCGCGCGCAGCCAGCGTGAGGAGAGCCCGTCGCCCTCCGACCCGAGCATGAGGGCAACGCGGTCGCCCATCGGCGCCTTGTCGATGGGCACCGCGGACTGATCGGGCGTGAGGGCGAGCAGCCGGAACCCCGCGTCGCGGAGCTCGGCCAGACCGCCGTGCCAGTCGGTCATCCGTGCGTACGGGACGGCGAAGACCGCGCCCATGGAGACCTTGACGGACCTGCGGTACAGCGGATCGGCGCACCGGGGCGACAGGATCACGGCCCGCACGCCGAGGGCCGCTGCGCACCTGAAGATCGCGCCGACGTTCCCGTGATCGACCAGGTCTTCGAGCACGAGCACGCGCCGCGCGTGCGTCACCAGGTCGCGGACCGGCGGCAGCGGCAGCCGGTCCATCGCCGCGAGCGCCCCCCGGTGCACGGGGTAGCCGGTGACCGCCTCGGCCGTCGCATCGTCGACCACGTAGACGGGCGCGTCCACGCGATCGAGGACGTCCGACAGCGCGGAGATCCAGCGCCGCGCCATGAGGAACGACCGCACGGGATGGCCGGTCTCGACCGCCCGCCGGATGACCTTCTCGCCCTCGGCGATGAAGAGCCCGTGCTCCGCCTCGAGGCTCTTGCGCAACTGCACATCGCGGAGGTGCACGAAGTCGGCGACGCGCGAGTCGCGCGGATCCGCCAGCGGGACGAGATGGGCCATCCCCCCAGTGTGCAACCTCGCGCCGTGCGCCCCGCCCCCGTACGGCCACAAGGTGTCCGGGCCCGCACGGCCCGGACACGATGGCGGGCGGCCGGGCGACCGAACGTCCTACCGTGATCACGCAGTTGTTCGCGGCGACACCTGTGTAGATCGCCGATCAGCGGATCCGGATGGGCGACAATGGATCGTGCTGGGGCAGGTGCCGTACGGCCTCAGGACGGTGGTGCGGCGGTGGTGCGGCGGCGGGGCGCCGGTCCGCGACCCGGGACGCGTTCCCGGAGCCCCCGGCAACCCTGAGCGCTGGTGAATCGTCTGACTTGTGGGGAACGTACGCCCTGGCGGGCGCCGTGCACGGAGGAACGGGAACCGAGGAACGGGGAGCGGGTGGCAGAGTCGGCCGTAGTCGGCCTGAGCGAGGAACCGCACGCGTCGCCGCGGCGGGGCGGCCGCCTGCGTTCGGTCTTTGCCTGGACGATCGTCGGTTCGTGGGGCGTATGGGCGGCGGTCCGGCTCGCCGGGCTCGACGGGATCGGCGGTGCCGGAGCACCGGTGGTGGCGCTGCTCTCGTTCACTCCGTACGTCACCGCCGCCGCGCCCATTCCGATCATCTGTGCGCTGGTGCTCCGCAGATGGTGGGCCGCCGCCGCCGCGGTGATCGTCGCAGCGGGCCTGGTCGTGGCCGTGGTGCCCCGCGCGATCGGCTCCGGCCAGCCGGCCGCCACAGGCCCGGCGCTGCGAGTGCTGTCATCCAACCTGCAGTTCGGTCGAGGGGACGCGGCGGCGCTCGTCGAGTTGGTACGGCGTACTGGCACCGACGTGCTCAGCGTCCAGGAGCTCACCCCCGCCGCGGTCCAGCGGCTGGAGCGGGCCGGGCTGACGCGGCTGCTGCCCCACATGGTGCTGGTCGACCGCGAGGGCACCACGGGTATCGGGATCTACGCCCGACACCCGCTGCGTGCCCTCCCCCCGGTGGCCGGCACCACCTACCCGATGCCCCGGGCGGAGCTCACACTGCCCGGCGGGGTCACGGCCGAGGTGACCGCCGTGCATCCGCTCCCGCCCCTGTCCGATGCCCTGAGGCGGAAGTGGAACCACGATCTGGCGGCGCTGCCCACCGCCGGGCGCGGCGGGCCGGCCCAAGTGGTGGCGGGCGACTTCAACGCCACCCTCGACCACGCACGGTTCCGCTCGGTGCTCGACCGCGGGTACGACGACGCCGCCGACCGAGTGGGCAAGGGCCTGGTGCCGACCTGGGGTACCGAACGGCGTGAGCCCGCCCTCACGATCGACCACGTTCTCGTCAGCCGTCAGGTCGCCGTTCGGCGGGTCGACGTGTACTCCATTCCTGGCAGCGACCATCGCGCACTCTTCGCAGATCTCATACTTCCCGCTCGGTGACCTGCCATATCGGAGTCTTTCGGCACCTTTGTAACGGATCCCTGGTGGGACTACAGTGCCAGGAACGTGAAACAGATTCGGGTGAAAGAGGACGGTTGTGAGCGGAAGTCATCGGAATGATCCCCCAGGCGACACGCCTGGCGAGGGTGGCTACGACCCCGCCGCACCGTATGTCTTCGGCCCGGACAGTTCGTCCGGAACCCCCGCCGGCGACGAAAGAGACGAAAGAACGGACTGGTTCCACGCCCGCCGGGAGACGACCGGGCCATCGGCCCCGGAAGGTCTGGACGACCCGATGCCGGGCGGGCCGGGGTGGGGCCTGCCCCGCACGCCCGGCCAGGAGACCCCGGGAGCCGCGGACCGGCCGGCGCAATGGGATGCGAGCGACGAGCCGCCCTATGGCGCGCGCGGATTCTCCGGGGCCTCGGACCCGGCCAACTATGGAATCGAGGGCTTCCCCGAACCGCCCTCCCTGGGCGGCTACGCGGGCGGGCGCGGCACCGGCGCGTCCGAGCCCGGCGGCTACCCGAGCGAGCGTGGCCCCGGCGCACCCGAGCCCGGCGGTTACGGAAGCGGCGGATACCCCCCGGCCTCCGAACGGGGCGGCTACGGAAGCGGGGGCTTCTCCGGCGCGTCCGACCCCGGCGGCTACGGACCCGGGATGCGGGACCGGAGCCCCGCGGAAGGCGGCCGCTCCCACGGCCCCGACGGCGGCCCGTCCGGCACCGGTCCCCTCGGCGCCGGCGGCCCGTACGGCGTCGGCGATGCCCGCTCGGAGCGCGCGGGCGGTTCGAGCGGCTATGTCGACTACGGCGGCTACGGGACGGGCGGATCGGGTCCCTTCGGCGGGCCGCGCGACGAACTGGGCTCGGCCCAGCCCTCGGGTCGCGGTGGCGGCGGCCGCGGCCACGGTGGGCGAGGTCGCACCGGCAGCGGCGGTGGCGGATCACGCAAGAGCCGCAGCCTCACGGCGCTCATCGGCCCTCTGGCCGGTGCCGTCGGGCTGGCCATCCTGCTCGGCGTCGGCGTGTACGCGTTCGCCGAGGGCGGCGGGTGCCGCGAGAACGACACCGTCACTCTGAACGTCGCGGCGGCGCCGGACATCGCCCCGGCGGTCAACGCCAACGCGGCGCGGTTCAACGACGAGAACCGGAAGGTCGACGGACGTTGCGTCCAGGCCACGGTGAAGTCCGTCGAGCCGGCCGCCATGATGACGCTGCTGTCGGGCCAGGGCCTCTCGGCCGCCGCGACGCAGCCGCCCGACGTCTGGATCCCCGACTCGTCGCTGTGGACGTCCCTCGTCCGCGCGTCCGCCAAGGGTCGCGAGGCCGTTCAGGTCACCCGCACGAGTGTCGCCCAGTCGCCGGTCGTCATCGGCATGCCGCAGAGCCTGTCCGCCACGTTGCGCGCTCAGGGCGTCACCGCGACCCCGTCCTGGGCCAGCCTGCTGGCCGCGGCGGGCGCCGCGGGCAGCGCCGTGACGAAGAACCAGACGATCCCGTCCAACCTGGTCCGGATCGAGCTGCTCGACCCGGCGCGCAACGCGGCCGGGATGGCCTCGCTCATGGTCACCCGGATGCTTCTCGCCAACGATCCCAACGCGCAGGCCGCCTTCACCGGCGTCGTCCGGACCGTACGGGAGAGCACCGCGCCCGACCTCAAGACGCAGCTCGCGGCCTTCCGCCGGGACAGCCGAGGCCGATACCCGATGGTGCTCGCCCCCGAGCAGGCGCTGTGGAAGCACAACCAGGGCCGCCCGGCGGAACGTGCCGTGGCGCTCTACCCGGCCGAGGGGACCATGGCGCTGGACTACCCGTTCGCCCTCACCGCCAAGGACCCCGCCAAGAACAAGGCGGCGAAGCTCCTGGAACAGGCGCTGAGCACGTCACGGGCCAAGGACGAGGTGCGCGCGCTCGGCTTCCGGTCCTCGGACGGCGTGGCACCGGCCTCGTTCGGGTCCAAGAACGGGCTCAACGCGAAGCCGCCCCGCATGCTTCCGGCCCCGCAGCCGGCCGACGTGCGATCGGTCATGCAGGCATGGGCGAAGCTGTCCCTGAGCGTGCGCATGCTGGCGCTCCTGGACGTGTCGGGGTCGATGGCCGAGACCGTGCCGGGCGCCAACGTCACCCGCATCCAGGCCACGGCGCAGGTGGCGCAGGGTGGTCTCTCGCTGCTGCCCGACGACACCGAGCTCGGGCTGTGGACCTTCTCCACCGAGCTCGTCGGTGCGCGGGACTGGCGCGAGGACGTGACGATCGGGCCGCTCGGGCAGCGGATCGGCTCGAACACCCGGCGGCAGACGGTGCTCGCCACGCTCGCCGGCCTGAGGCCGAAGCCGACCGGTGACACGGGCCTGTACGACTCCGTCCTCGCGGCCTTCCGCAAGATGAAGACCACGTACAAGCCCGAGATGATCAACTCGCTGCTGCTGTTGACCGACGGCAAGAACGATGATCAGAACGGCATCTCGCTCGCGCAGCTGCGCGCCACCCTGAAGAAGGAGTTCGACCCCAACCGCCCCGTACAGGTCATCATGATCGGTTTCGGCAAGGGAGTGGACCGGAACGAACTCGACCTGATCGCCAAGGAGACGCGGGGCAGCGTCCACATCGCCAACACCCCGCAGGAGATTCAGAAGATCTTCCTAGCGGCGATGTCGCGCCGGGTCTGCGCTCCGAACTGCTGATTCACGAAACCTCGAAGATTTTTCAAATTGAATCGCGTTTCCTGTGAACCAGATCGCACAGGGAGCCGTCTTCCTTGGCGGAGGCCCGACGGGAGCGGGGCGTCGGGCCTCCGCTCTGCTCTCCGCAGTCCACCTGATATCCCACCTCGCGGAGGACCTCGTGCCGGATCGGCCGAGCATCGGTAACGACGACGACCGCAGGATGGCCCAGGCCCTGCACAGTGGCGACGCGGACGCGCTGGCGCAGATCTACGACGCCTACGCCGCCCGCCTCTACGACTACTGTCACGCCCTGCTCCGTGACGAGGAGTCGGCCGCCTACGCCCTGCACGACACGCTGATAGCCGCTCAGGCGCACATCGGCCGGCTGCGCCGGCCGGAGCAGTTCCGCGGCTGGCTGTACACCCTGGCCCGCAACGACTGCCTGCG
Organism: Actinomadura alba; assembly: GCF_014323705.1. Lineage (GTDB taxonomy): Bacteria > Actinomycetota > Actinomycetes > Streptosporangiales > Streptosporangiaceae > Actinomadura_C > Actinomadura_C alba. Next base: position 133,269 of record NZ_JABVEC010000021.1, on the reverse strand, counting down.
CCGCATCAGCGATCCCGAGCGACCGCCGGAGCGGAACGAGGCGTCCGAGTCCGACGACGCCTTCCTCAGCGCCGAAGAGCGGGACCGCAGGCAGGAGTACCGCGAGCTCATCCACAGCGCGCTGGCCGGGCTCAGCGGCAGGCAGCGTGAGGCCGTCGACCTGATGTACCGGCACGGGCTCGACCCCGCGGCGCTCGCCGGCGTGCTCGGCATCTCGCCCGAGCAGGCCACCGAACTGGCCACCGAGACCCGCGCGCAACTCGACGACGGCCTTTCCGCGGCCCTGATCGCACGCGACTCCCACGGTGAGTGTCCGAGCGTCTCGGCCCTGGTGGACAGCCGGGACTGGCCGCTGGCCCCGGCGGCCTGCCGCAAACTGATCCGGCACACCAGGACCTGCCCCACCTGTAGCGAGCGGCGCGACCACCGGCTCTCGGCGGTACGGCTGCTTCAGGTGCTCCCGGTCGCGCTCATGCCCGCCGACCTGCTGGAGCGGATGTTCACCACCGCGACCTCGCCCGAGTTCGCCAGGGAACGCGCCGAGATCGCGGCGTGGGCCGAGCCTTTCGACGGGCTGGGCTGGCCCGTGCCGGTCGACAACACGCCCCGCCGTGAGGGCCGTACGGGCGGGCGCGCCGCCCGGCTCTGGCCGGCTTTCGCGGCGGCCGCCTGCGTCCTGCTCCTGGTGGGGGCCGGCTTCGTGTTGCTGCCCCGGTCGCCCGACGCAAGCTCGCGTGGCGGTTCCTCGCCCGAGGCGGCCGCGCCCGACGTCAGCGAACCCGCCTCGGTCGAGCCGAGCGAACTCGAGAGCGAGTCGCCCGAGCCGACTCCGACCCCCACCACCACGTCACCCACCCCCACGCCCAGCACCACCCGGCCGACGCCCACCCCGACCAGACGGCCCAGCACGCGCCCGACGACCAAGCGGCCGACGGTCCGCCCGGAGCCCGGCACTCTCGCCGTCGGCGGCTGCAACGTCAACGAGGACGAGCCCTGTCGGGTGACGGTCGCCGCTCAGGGCGGCACGGTGAACTGGTCGGTCGCGGGCACGAGCCCTGGGGTCACCGCCTCGGGCGGCGGGACACTGGCTAACGGCGAGTCCGACACGATCAGCGTGGGTCTGCCTGAGTGCCAGCTTGGCGACAACAGTGACCACTCCGGCAGCGTGACGTTCTCACCCGGCGGCGTCAGCGCCACCGTGTCGTGGGACTGTGGCCCCTTTTAGGGGCTCACCACGGAGAACGCCCATCGAGCACTCGATGGGCCCGATCGATGAGGACGGGCACCGACTCACCGATCTCCTCGAAGCCTTCGCCGACGGTCGCCTTCTGCAGGAACCGGGCGTGGATGCCCTCGAGGATGACGGCGAGCTTGTACGAGGCGAAGGCGACGTAGAAGTCCAGGTCGGCCAGATCGAAGCCGGTGAGCTCGGCATAGCGCGCGGCGAACTCGCGGCGGGTCAGGAATCCGGGAGCACTGGTGACGGTCGAGCCGACCGGGATCCGCAGCCGCTCCTCATCGCCCGCGTCGGCCCAGTAGACCAGCGTCAGCCCGAGGTCGGTGAGCGGGTCGCCGAGCGTCGACATCTCCCAGTCGACGACCGCGGCGATCTCGGTGCGCGGCGTCAGCCGGGTCAGGGCGTTGTCGAGCCGGAAGTCGCCGTGGACGAGCCCGGCCCTGCCGTCGGCCGGGAGCCGGGAGCCGAGCCGTTCGGCGAGCCGGCCGCACTCGGGGGATTCGCGGGTCTTCGACCGCTCCCACTGCTGACCCCAGCGGGTGAGCTGGCGGGCCAGGTAACCGGCCGGCCGGCCGAAGTCCGACAACCCGGCCTCCTCGACGTCGAGCAGGTGGATCGCCGCCAGCGCCTCCGCGAGCCGCTCGCTGAGCTCCCTCGCCTGCGCGGGCGACACATCGACGGCGTCCTCGACGGTACGGAGCACCCTGCCCTCGACGTACTCCATCAGATAGAAGCGCGCGCCGATCACCGTCTCGTCGGCGCAGAACGCCAGCGGCCGGGGCACCGGCACCGCGCCTCGTGCCGCCAGGGCCGACAGCACGCGGTGCTCACGCGCCATGTCGTGCGCGGTGGGCAGTACATGACCGAGCGGCGGACGGCGCAGCACGATGCTGCGCTCAGCGCCGCTGAGGTCCCCAAGGTTCCGGTCCGGGATCCGGTGGAGGCCCGCCTTTCCATCGGCCCGGCCGGTCAGCCCGGCCTCCGGCCCGCCGCTCACCCCGGCCCCGCCGCCGGTGAGGCCGATGCGGTACGTCAGGTTCGACCGGCCGCCCGCGATCAGTTCCACCGCGGTGATCCGGCCGGCGTCCGGCAACGCCTGCCCGAGCCAGCTCGCCAGCCGAGGGGCATCGATGCCGGGCGGTCCGGCGGGAAGTTCAGCGTCAACCGTCATGACGCCTTATTAGAACGCGGCTCGGCTCTTGTGGCGAACCCGCCACCGCTATCAGAAAGCGTCCGTTTATGGGCACTCCCGGCCGGATCCGGCCGGGAGTGCCAGGCCGGTTCTGCTCAAAAGAACACCCCTTGACCTGCTCGAACAGGCTGGAGAACGACAGCGCATGCGGCAACCGGATCCAAGGAAGACGGCTCCCATAGGTGGAATCTGGGTTTGGACAGGGTACGCCTCAGCGGTCGACGAAGTATCAGAGTGGTATCTAAGACGACGGCATGGTCGATAAGTGTCGAAACCCGCTGGTAGTGCCGTACTGGACAGTCCGTCCTGCTGGGCTACGAACGAGAACTAGACCAATTCGGGACATGACCTCGCCCGATTGGGGGGGACGTACCGTGGCCGAAGCGTGGCTGTCGGGAGCAAGACGGATCAACGCGAGCGCGGACGGGGGCGCGATGAAAGGGGGCGCTCCACGCGCCGTGTGGTTCACCAGCGGGACGGATCCGCGGATCGTCTCCGCGCGATCGGCGGCACAGAGCCTCGCGCGTGCGGAGCGGGCACCGCATCTGGTGTGGAACCCCTACGTGGGCGAGATCGTGCAACTGGTGCCGATGACCCGCGCGGGAGGGCTCCTCGACGAACTGGTCGGACGCGAGGGCCGCGTCTGTGTCCAGATCATGGTGGTCGGCAGCTCGAGGGATCCGTTCACCAACGGGCCACTCGAGTCGCTGGACTCCATCATGGCCTGGCTCGACGCCTGGGGGGTGGCACGCCGCTGGCCGGCCGGGCCCCCGCTGCCCTCCCCGCAGGCGTACCACTCGCCGCGCAACCGGCGGCAGTGGGCACGCGGCGGGCACTTCGGCTACTCGCAGGTGCCCGGCGCGGGCGGGCCGGACCCCGGCGGCATCGACATCCGCAAGATCACCGGACCTGAGACGCCCGTGGCCGAGATACCCCGCCCTCGCGTCCCGCCCGGTGACGGCGCCGGCGTGACGGTTCTGACGACGCGCGGGCTCACGTTGCCCGGGCCGCCCGCGGGAGCGACTCCCGAACCAGCGAGCAGCCGGTTCTGAGCGCCGGCAGGCGCGCCGCGCTGTAACCGATCACCAGGCCGGAGATGCCGACCGGCCCGGCGTAGTGGCGCGCGAGCGAGTCCAGGCGCACACCGTGGTCGGCGGCGTCCCTGACCACCTGACCGGCCAGGCGCTCCGAGAGCTCCACGACGAGGTGGAGACCCGCCGTTTCACCGCGCAGCACGAGCCCGTCCATCAGCTCGACGACCACCGCACGGCGCCGGGCGTATTCGGCCCGCATCCGCCGCACGTGCCGGTCGAGATCCCCGCGTTCCAGCAGGATGCAGACCGCCTCCTGCGGCATGACCGCCGTGCTGTCGCCCAGTCGCTCCCTGCGGACGGTGATCTCCTCGATCAGGTCGGGCCGGGCCACGAGCCAGCCGACGCCCACGTCCCGGGTGAGCGTCTTGCTCGTGGTCCCGAGATAGACCACCACCTCGGGGTCGAGGCCGTACAGCGCGGGCAGCGGCGCGACGTCGTACCGGAACTCGCTGTCGTAGTCGTCCTCCACGACCAGCGCACCGGTGCGGCGCGCCCATGCCAGCAGTGCCTGGCGGCGGGGTACGGGCAGTACGCCGCCCAGTGGGTACTGATGGGAGGGCGTCGTGTAGATCAGGCGCAGGTCGCTCGGAAGGGCGTCGACGATCAGGCCGTGCTCGTCCACGGGGCACGGCACCACGCGCGCGCCGCGCGCGGCGAGCACCGACCGGGCGTCCGAGTAACCCGGCTCCTCCACCCCCACCGGATCGCCCGGTCGCAGCACGGTCGCGGCCAGAAGATCGAGCCCGTTGGTCGCGCCACGGGTCACGAGCACCCGCTCGGCCGGGCACCCGACTCCCCGTCCGCGCCGCATGTAGCCGGCGAGCTCGGCTCGCAGCCTCGGCAGGCCGTGCGGATCAGGGCGGGGTACGGGCGGAGCGGTCGCGGCCAGCCGCCAGGCCCGCCGCCACGCCGGGGTGTCCAGGTCACCCACCCAGGGCGCGCCCGGCCGCAGATCGATCATCGCCGGGGCCGCCCGCTCCGGACCGGCCGGCGACCGCGGTACCTGGTCGGCCGGTGCACCCGGTATCCGGTCAGCCGGGACCGCGCTCGCCGGACCGGCCGGAACCGTCCGTCGCCGACCGGAGACCTCGGCCGTGGACCTGTCGGCGTGCACATCCGCGACGAAGGTGCCCGAACCGTGCCGGCCGTCGAGCCACCCCTCGGCATAGAGCTGCTCGTACGCGGCGGTCACGACCGTGCGGCTCACCCCGAGCTCGCCGGCGAGCGCCCGGCTGGACGACAGCCGCTCCCCCGCCCGCAGCCGACCGTCGCGCATGGCCGTACGGAGTTGATCGGCCAGCTGGACGCTCAGCGGCTCTGCGGCGGCACGGTCGATCACCAGCGGCAGCCCGAACTGGGCGCGGGAGATGGAGGGGGACAAGTGGCCTCCCAGTTTCGGTGTTCAGTGGCCATTTCACCAGGACCACTTGGCTCCTACCGTAGGGCCATGAGCACCGTGGACCTCTCCCCGACCGCCCGCACCCGGCTGGGACGCGCACGTGAACGCGGCCGCCTCGACCGGCCTGCACTCTACGAAGTTCTCGACGCCGGCATGATCTGCCACCTGGGCGTCGTGGCCGACGGAGCCCCGATGGTCATTCCCACCGGGTACGGCAGGCACGGCGACACCCTGTACGTCCACGGCTCGACCGGCGCGAAGAGCCTGCGGATCGCGGAGGCCGGCGAGATCTGCGTGACGGTCACGCATCTGGACGGCATCGTCCTCGCCCGTTCGATCTTCCACCACTCGGTGAACTACCGAAGCGCGATGATCTACGCGGTCCCCCGGCCGGTCGAGGATCCCGAGGAGAAGCTCACCGCGCTGAGAGCCGTCTCGGAGCGACTCGCCCCCGGGCAGTGGGACGTCGCCCGGCGGCCGACCCGGCGGGAACTCGCCGCCACCGCAGTGCTCGCCCTCTCACTGGAGGAGGCGTCGGTGAAGATTCGGCAGGGACCTCCGAACGATGACGAGGAGGACTACGCGATGGACGTCTGGGCCGGCGTACTGCCCGTACGGCAGACGTTCGGCGAGCCCGTGCCCGACGCCCGGCTCCATGAGGGGACACCGGTGCCTGATCACATCCGGCACCGAAGGTGATCACAATCTGACCTGTTGCCCCGACGTGACTTCGCACCCGTAGGGTCTGGTCCATGACCGGCCAAGTGCCCCCCGGCTGGTACCGCGACCCGTACGGCACTCCGGGCCTCCAGCGGTACTGGGACGGCAGCCAATGGACCCAGGCGACGCAGCCCACCGACGAGTGGGATGACTCCGCCTCCACACCGGCGCCTTCCAGAGACCAGCCCCCCGACAACGCCGAGCAGCAGCATCAGGGTTTCGCCCCGCAGGGGCAGCAGGCCCAGCAGCCGCACCAGCCGCAGCCCGACTGGGCGTCGGCGGGCCCCGCGCCCGGCTGGGGCGCCCCCGCACCTCAGCAGCAGTACGGCTGGCAGCCGGCACCCGGTCAACCGATGCCCGGCGGGCCGCCCCAGCGCAGCAACACCGGTCTGATCGTCGGGCTCGTCGGCGGCGGCGCCGCGCTGGTCGCGGTGCTCATCGTGGTGGCACTGATCATCGGTTCGTCCGGCGACGACCCCGAGCCCGGCCCCGACCCGCTGACCATCACCACCCCGAGCGTCACGCAGGCGCCGACCGCCCCGAGCGCGGTGCCGGGCGGCAGGTCGCCGGTGATCGGCGCGATCACCGACACTCAGGCGGGGCTGGCGTACTCCCAGCTCGGCGGCACCTGGGAGAGCGCCGTCACGGTCTCGGCGGGCAACAGCCTCGGCAAGCACGGATTCACCCGCGGGTCAATTGCCACCGTGCAGAGGAACTACAGAGGAGCCGGCTCAAGCTATGTCGCCTCGGTGTACTCGGGCCGGCTCACCTCGACGGTGAGCAGCAATGATCTCGAGACGGCCGCCAAGAGCCTGTTCACGGCCATCGAGCCGACGTCCTACCCACAGCCCAACACCCGGGTGGAACTCGAGTCGAAGGCCTATACCGTCAGCGGCAAGCGGGCGTGGTACTACAAGGTCCAGCTGAGCTTCTCGCAGGCGCGGTCGGAGGGCTGGAACTTCACCAAGGAGACGATCGTGGTCCTGACGGTGGATCGCGGCTCGGGCGGGCGACCGGCCGTTTTCTACGTCTCGATTCCGGACAGCCACGCGAACGAGGGCGATCTCCAGCTGCTGCTGAGCTCCCTCAGAGTCCTGTAGGAGCCGACGAGCGGATTTCTGGCCTTAGGGTGAAGGGCATGAACGACCTTCTGGTCTGGATCGACTGTGAGATGACGGGACTCGATCTGCGCAACGACGCCCTGATCGAGATCGCCGCGCTGGTGACTGACGGTGAGCTGAACATCCTCGACGAGGGCATCGATCTCGTGATCAAGCCCCCAGAGGAGTCCATCGCCCAGATGTCCAAGGTGGTCCGCGACATGCACACCGCGTCGGGACTGCTCAAGGCGCTGCCCGGGGGGATCACCGTCGCCGAGGCCGAGGACCTGGTGCTGCGCTACATCCGCAGCCACGTGCCCGACGCCAAGAAGGCCCCTCTCTGCGGTAACTCCATCGCCACCGACAGGTCGTTCCTCGCCCGGGACATGCCCGCCCTCGACGAGCACCTGCACTACCGCATGGTCGACGTGTCGAGCATCAAGGAACTGGCCCGCCGGTGGTATCCGCGGGTCTACTTCGCCAGCCCCGAGAAGAAGGGCGGCCACCGCGCCCTCGCCGACATCACCGAGAGCATCCGGGAACTGCGCTACTACCGCGCCGCCCTGTTCGTACCCATGCCCGGCCCCGACTCCGAGACCGCCCGCGCCGTCGCCGCCGACATCGTCGCAGCGGGTGAGCGCCGGGGTTGATCGCTGGAGAATCTTCCCTCCGGACCCGCTACACTTTGCTAGGCCGGGTTCTCACGCGGCCATGGTGGGTGTAGCTCAGTTGGCAGAGCACCAGGTTGTGGTCCTGGGTGTCGGGGGTTCAAGTCCCCTCACTCACCCCATGTAGAAACACAAGAGGGCCTGGTCATCGCCGTGATGACCAGGCCCTTGATCGTTGCAGCACCCCACCTCCCGCTCGGAATGTCCGATTTTGGGAGCGGATTTGGGAGCGTGACCGCCGGACAAAGGCGAGGTGTCAGTCCTCTCCACTACGGTCGCTTTGCATGATCATCAGTGGCAGCTCGATCGTGCTGGCCGGGCGGTTCGGCCGGCTTTCGAAGGATGAGGCCAAGCGCGGCCTGGAGGCGTTGGGCGCGAAGGTGACCACGTCGGTCTCGGCGAAGACGGACCTGGTCTTCGCCGGAGCGAAGTCGGGGGCCAAGGCGGGTCCGGCGGCGGTGCGCGGCATTCCGATCTACGACGAGGACGCGCTGGCGGCCGTGCTCGAAGGTCGGGAGCCCGGCACTCGGCCGCCGTCCCCGCCGTTCACCGGCGTCCCGGACGAGCGGATGCGACCCGACGAGGCCCTCGGCACCCTCGAGAACGCCGACTGGTCCGCGTTCTCCCCGGAGCGCGACACCGTGCCGCTGCGGGATGCCCTCCAGGCTCTGGAGCGCGCCCACGGCGTCACCGACGCGCATCGCCTCGCGACCGCCCGGCTCCGCGAGGCGGGCGCGCTGCTGCGCCACTCCGACGTGCACCACCGCGAGCTGAACGGCCACGCGCTCAGCCCGGACGGCCGCCACCTCGCGGTCGGAAGCGGGACCGGCGACGACTACGACCGGGGCGGGGTCCTGCAGGTCTTCGAGGTCGCGACCGGCCGCTGCGTCCACGCGATCGACGGCATCATGGGCGGCATCGGCTTCCCGGACTACGCACGCAGCCTCCAGTGGTCGGCGGACGGCACGCGCATCGCGCTGGAGTACAACACCAACGCGACCGGCGTGTGGGACCCGTTCGGCACCGCCCACGAGCCGATCGCCAACGCGTTCTTCCTCGCCTCCGGCAGGCCGTTGGGCATGGCCTTCGCCCCCGAGGGCAGACGCGCATTCGTCTACGGAGGCGAGTCGGACTTCCTGGGCAACGTCATCGTGGCGATGCACGAGGGCTCGGTCGCCGGGCCACCGGACTCCCACCCGGAGGGAACGGAACCGATCGAGTTCAGCGGACCGTCGCCGGACGAGTCCCGGGAAACCTGGAGCGACGAGCCGGAGCTCATCCTCGACCGGGCGTTCTGGTCGCGCGACGGCTCCCGTGTCTACGGAGAGGCGGCGGACGAGTACACGGCGGTCTCGCTCGACGTGGAGAAACGGCAGGTCTCCTGGATCCTGGGCCTCGACGAGGATCAGGATTCGGCTCCGCCAGAGTGGAGCCTCGACGAACGACTCCTTGCCTACCAGCGCGACGGAACGCTCATCATCGCCGACGCGCTGACGGGTGAGACGACGGCGGAGCTTCCGGGCTACCCGGGCGCCGACGTCCTGTGCTGGGGGCCGGGCGGTCGGCTGGCGGTGGTGGACCCGGTGGGCGGGACGGTTGGGATCCTCGACGCGACGACCGGCGAGCACCGGTACGACCTGAACGTTCAGGCGGCCATCTCCAACCCGCGCGGCTGGGACGCCCGGTCGTGGGCCTGGTCACCGAACGGCGAGCAAGCCGCCTGTGTCACCGCCGAGGGGCGGATCGAGATCTGGTCGCTCGGTGAACGCCCCGAGCGGCTGCGCGTCCTGGACGGCATCCGGCGCACCGTCGGCCAGTTGGATCACGGCTTCGGCCTGGAATGGCCCGCCGACGACGTGCTGATCGCGATCGGCTCGCACGCGGTGCGCTTCCTGCGCCCCGAGACCGGCGAGATCGTTGCCGACCACCCCTTCCACCACGCCCCGGCCGCCCGTCGCCCGCTCTTCTTCACCGGCAGTGACCTCGGCGACCAGCTCCGGCTCAACCCGACCTTCGCGCTGGACGAGGACACCTGGGCGGTGGCGTTCGAGGACGGCACGGTCATCGCGCAACCCGGCCGGGACGACGATCTCGACGGTCGGCTCTGCTGGTCCATCGCCCGCCGCTTCGCCTGGCCGTTCCGCTGGGGCGACCAGAAAATCTTCCCCGACCCCGCCCACGTGGGAGTGGGGGCGGCCGCACCGTTGACCGAGTGGCTGCTGGCGCCATTCCGGGAACGTGGCGAACCTTGATCGTCTTGCCGTGTACGGCACCTGCGGGCACGGCGCGGTCACGTCAACCGGAGCGTCACGATCGGGTCGGTCGTGGGCCGAGGGGATCCGGTCGCCGGTTCGACGGTGATCCCGATGCGGTCGACCTCGTCCAGCCCTCCCGACACCACAGGAGGGGTACGGCCTGCGGCGTCCGGCCGGAAAAGCCCGCCGGACCGCACGCCGTTCGCTCCGATCATCCACAGCGCGTACGCCCGGGACGCGGGCAGCGGGCCGAGCCCTTCGGTGGTGACCACCATCTGCCCACGTGATCGGGACATCATGACGGTCGCCGTCCCTCCGCCGGTCACCGGGTCCTGCACCTTCTGGGCGTCCGGCGCCGAGATCACCGCCGCGACGGCGCGGTTGGCCGCCTCGACCTGCCTCAGCCGCTGCTGCGTCCGGTTCGCCTCGCCGACCTGGAGGAAGGCCACCAGCAGCGAGGCGGCCACGACACCGGCCGCCAGGCCCGCGGTAAGGCGCAGCCGCCACCGCGATCGGCGGACGCGCCACCCCGGCCCGGCGCGCTCACCCCGCGCCGGCCCGTCCGCCGGCGAGGGCGCGAGCTGACGGACCTCGCCGATCCGGCCGAGCACGGCTGCCCGCAGCGCGGGAGGCGGCGGCTCGGCCGCGGCGGTGCCGAGCCGTACGGCGGCGGCCCGCAGCCCCCCGACCTCCGCGGCGCAGTCGGCGCACCTGTCCAGGTGGCCCTCGAAGAGCCGGCGTTCATCGTCGGGCAGGGCGTTCAACGCGTAGGCCCCGGCAAGTGTGTGGAGGTCGTCTCTCATCGCTCCACCCCCAGGCAGTCGCGCAGCCGGATGAGCCCATCGCGCGCCGGCCGGGACACCCGGGCCGGCTCCCGCGCCCGTACCATCGCCGCCCGTGCTCGCAGCGCCGCCGCCCGCGCCCGTTGCGCCGGTCGCGCTCAGCGCCGGGCCTCCGGGACGCACCCGCAGGTCGACGCCGCGTTGGTCGAGCGGAGCCGACAACAGGTCCGCCGGATAGCGGGTCAGCCGGTCGCTGCGGGACGCCGGGGGGACGTTCGACGCCGTCAGCGTCATCCGGTCCCCGCGTGCCGTGACCTCGTGCCAACCCACCGTCCCCGAGACGCTCTCGTCCCGGAAGACGATCGACGCCGTCGCTCCGGCCATCGCCTCGATCCGGCATTCGACATGGAGCGTCGGCAGCCCGGCCTGCCCTGGTCTCAGCCGCGCCGCGGAGGAACGAGGCGTCGCGGTGACCGGGCGGCCGTCCACGACGACCCGCATCGCGGCGGCCGCCGCCCGGCAGCGCCCGGCCGCCCAGCGGGGTACCCCGTCGGCGTCGAGGCGTGGCCGGACCTGAGCGGTCGGAATCTCGGCGAGGTCCTGCACGTGATCGATCAGGAGCCCGCCGGGCGTCACGATGAGCCCGTCATGGCTGTTCACCGAGAAGTTGCCCAGCGGATGGCGAGCCACGGCGGCACCGGCGGCTTGAACCCGCCCGGGAGCGGGGGCCGCGACGGCCGCCGGGGTCGTCGCGACCAGCAGGAAGCCCGCGCCCACGGTGACCGCGACCGCAGCCCGCATGAGCCGCCTCATCGCAGCGCCTCGCGCGCTGTGGGAGCGTGCAGGTCGGAGAAGTGCGGGTTCAGCCGCAGCGCCGCACGGAGGCTGCGACGTGCCTGCGCACCCTCACCGAGCGCCTTCTCGATCATTCCCCGGTGGTAGAGGAAGAGTGCGTTGCGGTATCCCGTACCGGTCGCCAGGCGGGCGTAGCCGAGCGCCTCACGGTCGCGCCCGTTCACGTGCAGGGCCCACGCGAGCGCGTCGGCGACGTGCACCGCGCACCGCCCGGCGGTCTCGGGCGGCCCGCAGCGCCGTCGCCACTCGGCCTGCGCGGCGCGCAGCGCCTCAGCGCGATCGCCGTGGTCGGCCGCCACCAGAGCGGTCTCCAGGTCGGCCGCCACCCCGTTGGCCTTCGCGAGGGTGCCCCACGTACCGGCGACGGCGTACTGCCGGCGCGCCTCGCCGCGCCTGCCGTGCGCCTCGTACAGCTCCCCGAGTGCGACGACGTACGACGGCAGCGGCACCCGGCCGACCAGCGCGACCCGGTCGCGGACCGCTCCGTCGACGTCGCCGCCCGCGGCCCGTGCACGTGCCCGGCCGTCCAACGCCGGCGCGTACGACGGGTCGGCGCGCAGGGCGGCGGCGTAGTGCCGGCCGGCCGCACGGTGATCACCGCGGTTCCAGGCCAGCTCGCCGAGCTGGGTGGCCACGTAGGCGATGTCCCCAGGGTCGTCGGCGGAGCGCGCGGCCCGCTCCAGGACCTGCCGGGCCGCGCCGCTCCGGCCGCGCAGTTCCAGTACGTACGCGTACCGAGTGAAGATCGGGATGCCCGGCCGCAGCGAGTCGGCGCGGCGGACGGCGTCGTGGGCATCCTGGTAACGCCCCAGCTCGACGAGGGCGTCGACCCGGACGGCATGCGCGGTCAGGCCGTACGCGTCGATGGCCAGCGCCTCGCCTGCGAGGCGCAGCGCGAAGGGGAAGTCGTGCCGCGCGGCGGCCAGCGCGGCCTTCCCGCCCAGCGCCGCCGCGTTGTCGCCCGGCCGGACGCTGAGCGAGCGGTCCAGCGCGCCCTCGGCCTTCGGGTAGTACGACGGGTCAGCCGTCACCCGCGCCTGCTCGACGTAGGCGAGACCGAGAGCCGCCCAGGCGGTCGCGTCGCGCGGCTGGGCGCTCAGGTGCCGCTGAAGCCGGGTGACGCTCTGCCGCACCGTCCCACCCGGCACCGTCCCACCCGGCACCGGTTCGAGCCCGGCCACCATGGCCGCGTCGGAATCCGGGGCGGCCGAGAAGTGCCGGTCGAACGTGACGGCGGAGGCGAGGGTGAGCCCGATGGCCAGCCCGAGCGCCAGAGCGCCGCTCAGCAGACGTCGCATGATGCACCTCACCGGATGGCCGGCCCGGCCGCGAACGGCCGGGCCGGTGTCCTCCGTCACAGGGACCCTGACCTGGTACGGCGGAACCACATCAGGAAGCCGCCGGTCAGGAACGCCGCCCCGGCCGTCAGCGCGATGATCGGGACGGTCGGCAGGCCGCCGCCGTCGGGCGACTCGGCCGCCCGGTTCCCCGCGTCGAGCTGGGTGCCGGCGCCCTTGCCGCTCGCCGCCCGGCCGCCCCGCACGGCCGATCCGGATGCCGGCAGCCCGACGTACGGGAAGCTCTGCGACAGCGCGACGTCGTTGGCGTCGACGCCGTCACCCAGATCGTTCTTCTTGCCGACGAGCTCGCCCTCGACGACCTGCAACGAGATGTCGACGACGTCATCGGTGAGCCGCCTGCCGTTCGGGTAGCCCGCGTTGTCGCCGTCCAGCACGCCCAGCCGCTTGGGACTCCTGCTCGGCGGGATCGAGGTGTTGAGCCGCATCAGCTCGGCCGGACGGACGCCCGGCGGCTGGTTGAGCTTCGGAACGCCGGTGAGGAACACCGACACCAGGTCCTTGCGCGGAGCCGCCGGTGCGGGGATCTTGTAGACCCCCTGGATCAGCCGCGGCAGCTCCGGGTCGGTGACGTACTTTCCGAACTGCGCGTCGTGCCAGGGAACGGACGCGTTGAACCTGTCCTTGTCCTTGACCGGGATGACCACCTCGTTCACCAGCGGCATGCCGAGCCGCGACACCTGGGTGTGGACGCCGGCGGCGTTGCGTCGCTGCACCGCCGAGTAGACGCCGATGATCGGCTGACCGGCCTTGATCAGCTGTTGCGTGGGAACCTGCAGCGCGATCGTGTTGACGTTATAGCCGCGCAACGTGTCGTTGCCCACCTCGGACAGGTCACCGCCATACAGCAGATCGAAGACCCTCAGGTCCAGGAAGAACGGATCGTCGGCCTGCCCCGCGTAGACCTGGAGGCCCGAGGGCAGCTTCTTGATCGCCTGGTCGCGCAGGGTCTTGTAGTCGGGGATCGAAGCCCTGCCGACGTGGGACGGCGCCACGGTGGCACCGCTGACCAGCGTCCTGACGTTCACGACGGCACCGGCCCTGCGCTGGATCAGCGTCAGATCGTAGGTCTGCCGGAAGTTGAGGTCGGGGTCGTCGAGGCTCGTCACCGGGCCGGTGTTGTAGAGGAACGTGCCGCCCTTGCGGTAGTGGTCCTTGAACGTGAAGCGGTAGGTGAACTCGGGCAGCGAGTCGCCGTCGTTGTCGACGTTGATCTCATAGCGCGCGTCCTGGGCGAACTTGTAGAAGTTCGGGCCCCCGGCCGGTTCCTGGAACGGGATGAAGTCGGCCACCAGGGTCGTGGTGTCAGGCCGGTCCGGACTGACGAACGCGTACACGTCGGTGTTGTCGTACTGAGGCTGCCCGGAGATGATCGGCGCCTCCCGGTGGCTGGACGCGGTGGCCTGCACCGGCGCCAGGCCCGCGGATCCCCCCGCGAGCAGCGCCGCCCCCGCGGCGGCCAGCACGGCGGCTCTCTTCCTTGTCGGTATGCGTCTCGGCATCGTGCTCCCCTTCCGCCCGCGCCGTCCGCGGGCTCCTGTCCCCGTCAGCTATTCGCAGCCGGGCGGTCGGCGGATTGGTCGGATTCGGGAGCGCGGGACCGGGCGCGGCGGACACGGGCCCGAGATTCAAGATCATCAAGCACATCGGCACAGGTCAGGCACCATGGAGCCGAGCGGGATCAAACGATTCGCACCCGTCGCGGATGGCTGATAAAGTTCCATCGGTCGCGAGCGAGGGAGACCTCCGAGCGACAGGCGCCGTTAGCTCAATTGGCAGAGCAGCAGACTCTTAATCTGCGGGTTCGGGGTTCAAGTCCCTGACGGCGCACCCCGTCTGACCTGGGCATTCTCGATGATCACGAGGATGCCCAGTGGTCGTTTTGGGGTGGTTTGCGACTCGTGGTTGCTCGTTGGTTGCTCGCCTGTCGTGATCTTGTCGCCACACGTCGTCGGAATCAACCTTCCGGGCTTCAGCACCATCCGATTGAAGATCAAGCCAAGACGCTCAGGGCAGCATGGCCAATCGATCAGCCCTCACACTCAAGTCTCCCGCCCATCATGTCTCGCAACGATTCCAGTAGCGGCGCGGTAACTCCGTAGAAGGACCGCGCAACGTTCGGCCACAGCGGGTCCCATCAACGTGACTTGACCCGCAGGATCAAGTCGAGCGTTCATCGTCTGCGCCCTGGGCGGCAGGCCACCTGGGACCGGCACGCGGTCCACCCCCGACCGCGTGCGGAGGGGGAGGCGGATCCTGGCCAAGGCCACCGCCCAGGGCGCCTGCAACCGCTGGCCGCCCAGAGCATTCACCATGGTGCCGACATCGTCACCGCGCTCGACCTGCTGGAACAGGCCGTCGCCGGCCGCCGCGAGAGCCGGCCGAACCAGCTCGAAGCCTGCCCGCGGCATCCGCAATGAGTGCACGCCGAACTGCTGTACCACCGGTTGGCTATGACGGCTTCCAGCGGCTCCAGTAGGGCGGCTTGAGCTGGCCCCACCTGGAGACCTTTCGGGGCCAGTGGGACGGCTTGATGTCCCGTGCCAGCGAATCTGAGGCACGTCGTCAGCCGCCGAGGGGAAAGCTCAAAGCCGCCACGCGTCACGGGCGATACCGTGCCATCCGTGATCGAAAGAGATGGAGCGGAGGCGACCAAACGGGCTGCGGTGGCGATCGTCACCAACCCCGCCGGTGAGGTCTTGCTACAGCTACGCGACGACATCCCCGGCATCGCCCACCCGGGACGTTGGGGATTCCCCGGTGGTGGTCTTGAACCCGGAGAGGACCCCGACACCGCCGTCCGCCGGGAAGTGCTGGAGGAAACCGGTGTCAAGGTCGAGAAGGCTCGCCGTCTGTTCGATGTGGTCGACGAGGTCGAGGCTGGCGGCAGCGGGCATCTGCTCCATATCTTCCACCTGCTGCACGACGGCCCGGCCGACGAGCTCGTTCTGGGCGAGGGACAGCAGTTGCGTTTCTTCCCCCTCCGCCGGCTTCCCGACGTCCCGCCGCATGTCCGCGACGCCATCGACATCTTCGTCGCCGACGGGCGGGCTGAAGTCAACCCCGCTGTCCATGGTGTCGACCAGGAGCTCATCTACGCCGCCGAGCGGGTGATCAGGAAGTACTCTGCCGATCCCAACCACACGGTCGCGGCCGCTGCACGCGCCCGCGACGGCCGGATCATCACCGGGATGAACGTCACCCATTTCAACGGCGGCCCCTGCGCCGAACTGGTCGTCATCGGCGCTGCTGCCGGTCAGGGTGCATACGACCTGGACACGATCGTCGCAGTGGGCGACCGGGACCGCGGAGTGATGCCGCCCTGCGGTCGATGCCGCCAGACCCTGATCGACTACTTCCCATCGATCAAGGTCATCATCAGAACGGGAACCGGATTCCAAGCAATCCCGATCAGCGAACTGCTCCCCAACTCCTACGTCTGGGCCGATCACCAGGCGAGTACCGAGTGAACCACCGCCTCCATCGGGCGTCTCCGCACAACCGATGACATGCCTCAACTTCGATGACAACGCCACCTCTCCGCCTTGCCATCGAAGCTGAGGCATCCCTGGTCAGAGACATGACCGTGCCTCAGATCAACTGGCGGAGGACACTTGAAGTGGCCCCATCCTGGAGCTATCGGACGGGCATGCCGCCGTGTGGGCTGTTGACCACGAGAGGCAAGGACCCCTCACCGATGTAAGGGTGATCGGGGTAGTGCTCGATGTGAAGGTGACCACCGTCAGCGGCTTCCGCCATCTGATGGAGGTTGTCGGCCAGGATGTTCAGGCTGCGGAGGTCTCCGGTAATCGTCAGAGATCGACCGCTGGCGTCAGCGGTGATCATGACCGCCTCACCGTTGGCGACGCGGACGCGGACATGGTGCAGGGCGACCTGTCCCTGAATGTCGCCGGGGGCGTCTTCGCTGATCGTCGTCCCGGTGCCTGAGGCCACCAGAAACGCCAGGCCGGTAAGTTCAGTGTGATCGGCCAACAGATCAACTTCACCGGTTGGCGGGAAGAATAGGATCCTCACCTCGTCCCCCCGATCTCTGAGGTGTCCTGGTGATCAGGGTGTCATAGCCTCCTGTCGGGCCTGGGCGAGGCGGTAGAAATCGGTACCGGTCTGGATCATGTTGGCGCCGAAGATGAGACGGTCGACGATGGCGGCGCACAGACGCGGGTCGCTGAAGGTCTTGGTCCAGCCTGAGAACGACTATCTCCACACACCGATGGACTCCCAAGGCATCAGCGAGATCGGCACCGCCGCCACGCCACCAACCACGCGAGCGGTCATGACGCTGCCCCGGCCGCGCCCCGGTGGTCGCCGTCTCCGGGTGGGACAGGCTTGAGTGCGCGAGGCCGCTGCCTGCGTTTGCCCGCGTTCACAATGATGGCGGCGGCGTCTTCGGCGGACTCGCGTGCCAGGTCGGGCAGGACCGAGGTGTAGGTGTCGGAGGCGATGGTGATGGAAGACAAGCCGAGGGTCTCCTGGACGACCTTCATGTCGTGTCCGGCGCGGAGCAAGATCGTGGCTGCGCCATGCCGCAGGTCGTGCAGGCGAATGGGCGGCAGGCCGGCTTCCATGGCGAGTTGCTCGAACTGCTCGGTCACACACGCCGGGTGCAGCGGCTCCCCGGTTTCGGTGGTGAACACGAACCCCGTCTCCATCCAAGTGTCGCCGGCGGCGAGGCGTTCGGTGTTCTGCCGGGCCTTGTGAGCTCGGAGTTGGCTGATGGTGTGCTTGTCCAGCGAGATCTGCCGTTCCCCGGCTTCGGATCTCGGCTTACCTTGGTCGGTTCCATTGCCGTGTTGGACGATCTGCCACCGCACGGTCGCTGTCCCTTCGTCGAGGTTGAGGTCGGGCCAACGCAGCCCGCACGACTCGCCGCGCCGCAGTCCGCGGAAGGCGATGAGGTAGTACTGCCCATACAGCCGGTGGGTTTGGGCTCGGTGCAGGAAGTCCGCGGTGTGTTCGGGGGTCCACACCATCACCGGGGACGGACGGGGCGTGCCGATGTAGGCGTCGAGCCGGTTGACGCGGGTGCCGTGCCGCTTGTCAGGTTCGAGCTTCGACAGGCGCTTTTTGCGCTGCTCCATCAGCGTGATGTGGCGTTCGTAGGATTGTCTCCATTCGGCGATTCGCTCCGGCGTCCACACCAGCGCTTTGGGGCGCTTGCCGGAGGGGAGTTCGACGAGCGAGGCGACGTTGAGGTCGATCCGCCGCTTGTACCGCTCGAAAATAGGGTTCGGCTCGTTGACCTGCAGGTTCAGGCTGCGCGATGGTATTGGCTGATCAGGCCGCCGAGGATCGGCTGCCGCTGGACAGAGCGGAGGTCAGCCAGATCGGTAATCGGTCTCGCGACCGTGGTTTCGACATGTGGCGGTCGCTGGCCTCGCGACTGATGCGGCCGATGATCGTCGTAATGTTCGACGTATTCGGTGAGGATCTTGGACAGATGCTTTTCGTTGAAGATCAGTATCTGGTCGAGCACCTCTCGGCGGAGCGTCCTGACAACCCGCTCGCAGATCGCGTTCGCCCGTGGGGCTCGTGGCGGAGTCTTGATGATCTGGACGCCGCAAGCCCGGAAGACCTCATCGAAGGCGGCGGTGAACTTGGTGTCCCGGTCACGGACCAAGAACCGCAGCGAGTCCATCCGAGGCCCCAGATCCATGGCCAGGTTCCTGGCCTGCTGCGTCACCCATGGCCCGGTCGGGTTGGCGGTGACTCCGGCCAGGTGCAGCATGCGGGTGCCGTGCTCGATGAACACCAGGACATACAGGCGTTTCAGCACGGTCGTGTCCACCGTGAAGAAGTCACATGCGATCATCGCGTGGGTTTGGGCGGACAGGAATTGCCGCCAGGTCGGCCCCGATCTGCGCGGTGCGGGATCGATACCGGCCGCGTTCAGAATCTCCCACACCGTCGAGGGCGCGACCTGATGGCCGAGACGGGCAAGCTCGCCCTGGATCCGCCGATGCCCCCACCTTGGGTTATCCCGGGCCATCCGCAGGATCAACTGCTTGACCGCCGCGACCATCGATGGTCGTCCGGGCCGGCGACGGTCGGAATAGGTCCATTTGCGCGTGACCAGGCGGCGGTGCCAGCGCAGGATCGTCGCGGGAGTCACCGGGAACACCGCCGACCAAAGGCGTCGAGGCAGATGCCGAGACAGCGCCGCGAACCAGATCCGGTCGGCCGGCCCGTAGCGGGGGCGCGGGACCTGGCGGCGAAGCACTGCGTTCTCATGACGGAGCACAAGTAGTTCAACGTCCTTGGACACATCACCGCGGACCAGGACCGCCACCACTGAGAGTACGAATCTTATGATCATGTAAGCCAGGGCGAGAGGCATCTCGCGAGGATCCCAGCCACATCGACCGTCTGCAGGCGAACCTCCAGGTCAAAGCCTCGGCCGAGTTTTCGAGCGGCACACGCAAGATTAAGGACTTCCGCAACATCCTTATTGGCCGTATGACCTAAATTGCAACTCCAATAATTGAAGGGCTTCTGATGCGTTTCGCATGGCGTGCAGCCCACTTGCATCTCTCCTGGTCGCCGGACCTTGGCAGTCTGGTTTGCATCCACGAATCCATCGACTTCACCAATAAGGAAGGTTTGGTGATGTTGCTGTCTGTGCGCACACATGGCATGATCAGCTTGCGTTGAACACGACTTAACTCCCAGGATCCACTTGTGGTAAAATTTGCGAGTTTCGTCGGCATGGTCGGGCAGTGTCGGAGTACTGAAACCACTTAATAAGGGGACTTCTGGTTGCGTGGATCACTGATGCCAATGACCGGTCCTCGCTACTGCGTCGAACCGGAGGTTCTGATAGCCGATTCGGCTTCAGCGGTGATTGCCCGACGTAATACATCCAGTGGTGCTGGCGGTGGCCACGCTAGCCGATATCAGCGTCGTCGTACGCGCGGTGTTCAGTCCGCCTGTGGTCTATAGGTCTGGAGAGAGTGTATCAATGGCATCTCGCATTCCTGGAACCTTTCACATGAACCAATCCATCAAGTGCTTTGTCGCCGCAGTTGCGATATCTCTCTCTGGAAGTCTGGTGTCTGCGTGCGGCGGAGACTCTTCTGATGCAGAAGGCAAGGGTGAAGGTAATGCCAAGCTCTCCCTAGCCAGCGTTCGCGGGTCGTGGCAAGAGGCCAAGGTCCTACGCCAAGCAGAAGAGCAGCTCATGACCCAATGCATGAAAGCCAAGGGGCAGAAGTACATCGCTAGCCCAATTCCGGATTCAGAGCCCAAATGGGACTCATTTGGGCGATGGAACACAGTAGAGCCCGGCGATGATGTCCAGCGAGCACGGCGGACCGGTTACAATTTTCAAGACTTTCAGGCACGTCAGAAGTCTACGCCTCCCGACCTTAACGGCGCCTACTTGAAGACGCTTTCGCCGACAGAGCAGCAGAAGTGGGATCTGGCGATAAAGGGCGACAAGACGGTCAAAGTGAGCGTGCCTGGCAGCGGTGAGGGTGAGCGCCCGGCAGGCGGCTGTTATGGGGATATACAGAAACAGCTGTATGGCGATTTGAACAAGTGGTATCAAGCTCAGGGCACGATCGACATGCTTGCTGGCCCGGTCGGGGCGCTGGTCGCCCAAGATCAGCAAACCCGCAGGGTAGAGGATGACTGGCCTAAGTGCATGGCAACCAAAGGGTACCGGTACAAGCACCCGCGAGACGCTCAATCGGAGGGGTTCAAGCTGGCGGAGCGTGGGAGCAAGGATAAGGAAATCAAGCTCGCCGTGGCTGCCGCTGAATGTGACAAGCAGGTGGGATTCACTAGCACCATGCGCAACGTATGGGATTCGCATCAGGCAAAAGTGATAGCAGATCGGGAAGGCCAGATCATCGCTTATCGAACCCTGCGCATGGAGGCTCTTAAGCGGGCCCATAGCGTACTACGCAACTCCTGAACTTCACCTGCCCTCGCGACCGCTTGGCCCGGAAGGCGGTTGAGTTGACTTCCTGGGCCGCAGGTGCGGTCATCACCTGGCCACACAGCCAAGTAATGTCTTCATCCACTGGCCATTTCTGGCCACCACGCTTTTTTAATTGACATAACACTTTGGGCCATCAATAATTGAGCCGTAAATGAAGTTCTAGCCCGGTCCGCCGTAGAACGCTCGCCAGCATTGTCGGCAGATTGGGTCAGCGCGAAGCGAAAGGAAGTCTACATGTCCAAACTTCCCCTGAGCGTCCTGCGGAAGGTCGCGGTGACGTCCGCAGCCGTGGCCGCCGCCGGCGCAGCCGCAGTTGCGATCGCACCGAGCGCCAGTGCCGATAGGAACAGCGCGGCCGCCGAGTGCTCCACCAGCTACTACTGCGTCTGGGCCGGTCCTTCGGACAGTGGGTCCATGGCCCCGTTCAAGTACGACAACCCTCACTGGGGCACGACGGCCAATTATTGGATGGTGCACATCGACTCGTCGTCCTACAACGACACCGCGGGAAACAATTCGGTCTGGCTCCTGACCGAGTTCGGCGCCTACTGCTCGCGTCCCTTCGCCTACTGGAGCCAGCACAACCCCGACGGCGCGGGCTACGGGAACGACTGGGTAGCCTCCTGCTGAGGCTCTCCCTGCCCGCGGCGACCTAGAGTGGTCAGCCGACTGTGCGACCAGGTGATGACCGCACCTGCAGCCCAACCGTAAATGGAGTTCTAGCCCGGTCCGCCGTAGAACGCTCGCCAGCATTGTCGGCGGACCGGGCCAGCGCGAAGCGAAAGGAAGTCTACATGTCCAAACTTCCCCTGAGCGTCCTGCGGAAGGTCGCGGTGACGTCCGCAGCCGTGGCCGCCGCCGGCGCAGCCGCAGTTGCGATCGCACCGAGCGCCAGTGCCGATAGGAACAGCGCGGCCGCCGAGTGCTCCACCAGCTACTACTGCGTCTGGATCGCAGCTTACGACACCGGGAACAAGGCCTCGTTCAAGTACGACAACCCCAACTGGAGCACGACGGCCTATTATTGGATGGTGCACAACGACTCGTCGTCCTACAACGACACCGCAGGTAACAACGCGGTCTTGCTCATGACCGAGTACGGGCCTTACTGCTCGCGTCCTTTCGCCTATTGGAGTCTGCACAACCCCAATGACGCGGGCATCGGGAACGACTGGGTCACCGCCTGCTGAGGCTCTCCCGGCCCGCGGCGACCCAGAGTGGTCAGCCTGTTACGACAGGCAATGGAGATTATTCGGCCGGTGCGGTGCGCAAAGGTGAGCTGTCGACACCTGTGCATCCGCCGTGGGTAGCCGCCGCAGGGCTTGACTGTGAGGACATGCGACGGCTTCTCCGTCTGGCCCGGCATGCGCGAGCAAGCCGGTCGGCAGGTGGGGAGACTGTCGCGTGCGATAGGCAAGTTGTTGTGGCGCCTGAACAGGGTAATCACGGCGCGAGGTTTCTGGTGTGCACTTACTAGCCGACCCGATCTTTCTAGCCAACCCGATCTTTGTTAGTGCGTAGTTGTCTAATCCGCTTCAATTTTCACGGTATAGTTCCGATCGGTGTGTTGCTCGGAGGCTGGAATCCTCGTCGCTGAGCAGCAGTCTCCGGCTGAGGAGAACGCAAGGTTGTTGCGTAGACGTGGAAAATCCATCGAGAACGCGACGAGGCTGGCCACGCGAACGACTTCGGGAGAAACCTTGTGTACCTCGTCCCCTGATCCGCAGGTGAAGTATCCGGAGTCGGGTTCATGAGTCAGGACCGGCCGGATTCCGTCGGCCCGATGCCGGAGCCGTCGCAGCATGATGACGGGCAACCGGAGGCATCTGCGGTTGACGCGACATTGAATCGTCGTCGCATGCTGATCGGGGTCGTGGTCAGTGCCGTGGTGTTGTCGTGTGCGGGTTTGGGCGCGTCGGTGTGGGTGAAGTCGCCGCAGCAGGTCGCGGCTGAGGCGGCTCCCCCGAAGGCTTCGGTGATCTCGGCCCCGGTGGAGAAGCGGGTGTTGAAGCAAACAGTGGTATTGCGGGGGTCGGTGGCGCCGGGCAAGGAGATCGGGGTGTCGGTTCCGGCTCCTGCTGAGGGCAAGTCGGTCGTGACGCGGTCGGTCGTGAGGAAGAGCCAGCGGATCAGGGCCGGACAGGTCGTGGCGGAGGTTTCAGGCCGTCCGATGATCGCAATGTACGGCAGAATCCCGATTTACCGTGACATGCGTCCGGGTGCGAAAGGGCCGGATGTCCTGCAGTTGCAGGCGGCGTTGCGGAACCTGGGCTATTCGGTCGGCGACCGTCCGGGGGTCTTCGGGTCCTCCACGCAGGCCGCAGCGAAGCGGTTGTACGGCGATCGGGGCTATGACCCGCCGACGGCGACCGGGCCCTCCGCCTCCCCCGGATCCGGATCCGGATCCGATGACTCTGCCGGAGGGCCCTCTACAGGTGATGCTTCTTCGAGCGGTGCACGGAGCATCTTCGTGAAGGCTGGTGAGGTGTTCTTCGTGCCCAAGTTCCCGGCTCGGGTGACGTCAGTGAAGGCGGCGCTGGGCAGGGAAGTCAAGGGGACCTTGCTCACTCTGGCGGAGGGTGATCTGGTGGTCCGCGGGTCGTTGTCACCACCAGACCGCAAGCTGGTGGATGTCGGCGACCAGGTGCGGATCTTTTCGGAGGAGCTGGAGCTGGAAGTACGGGGGCGGGTGGGGTCGATCGGCGCTCTCGATGGTGGTCCGCCAGAGGGCGGCGAGGGGGAGGCCGGTTCTGGGGAAGGCCAGGAGCCTGCGAGTGAACCGGGTCATCCGATCCTCGTGACAGGTGTCAAGCAGCTTCCTGAGAAGCTCGCGGCGCAGGACGTGCGGTTGACGATCGAGGCGGCGAGTACGTCCGGTGCGGTGCTGGCCGTGCCGTCGTCGGCCGTCTACGCCAGCGCCGACGGATCAACACAGGTGATCGAGCTGCTGCCGGGTGGGAAGCAGCGGCGGGTGACGGTGCGGATCGGCGCTACTGCCGGTGGCTTTGTCGAGGTGGAGTCCGCTGAGCTTGCGCAGAACGACCTTGTGGTGGTGGGGGAGTGAGCATCCCCGAAACCGGGGCCGAGGCGCTTCATATCAGCTCTGCTGCGGGGAATACGCCTGTCATCGAGTTCTGTAGGGTCGGCCGTACTTATTCTGGGCCGCCGCCCGTGATTGCGCTGCGCCCGGCGGACCTGATGATCCGGCGCGGTGAGTACGTCACGGTGGTGGGACCGTCCGGATCGGGCAAGTCCACCTTCTTGAATGTGGCGGGTCTGCTCGATCGGCCCAGTGAGGGTGTCTACCGGTTGGACGGGATCGACACCGCGGCGTTGAACGAGCGGGATCGTACGGCGTTGCGCGGACGTCGGATCGGCTTTGTGTTCCAGTCGTACCACCTGCTGCCCCACCGCAGTGCCGTAGAGAACGTGATGCTGTCGTTGCTCTACACCGCAAGTTCTCGCAAGCGCAAGCGCAAGCGCAAAATGGCAGCCGAGATCCTGGAGAGGGTCGGGCTGTCGCATCGAATGCTGGCCAACGCCGGACAGATGTCGGGTGGAGAGCAGCAGCGGGTGGCTATCGCGAGGGCACTGGTGAACCGGCCGAGCCTGCTGCTGTGCGATGAGCCGACCGGTAACCTGGACACCACGACTGCGGCAACCGTGCTACAGCTCATGGATGAGCTGCACGCCGATGGGTTCACGTTGCTGGTAGTCACCCATGATCCAGGGGTGGCGGCACGTGGCGACCGCGCGGTGGTCATCCGGGACGGAGTGCTCCGGGAGGCCGACCCTGAACAGTTGACCGCCGAAGCCGTTCAGGCGACGGTGGGCGATGTGTGAGGGCTCCCACCGGGCCACCAAAGCGAAGCAACTCGCTCTCGCTCTCGCTCTCGCCCGTGTACGTAGTCACGTCCGCGCGCACGGCCGCGGCCCGGGTCCAGTGGAACCGACGCGGTTGGCATTTCGCGACATGGTGGACGAGGCGACGACAGCGATCCTCGCACGCCCCACCAGGGCGGGTCTGACGGTGCTGGGCACGCTGCTGGGAGTGGCGGCGTTCGTGGCGGTGCTCGGCCTGACCGCCACCGCCTCGGGTCAGGTCTCCAAACGGTTCACCGCTCTGGCGGCCACCGAAGTCATCGTGGAAGACGCCCCGGCCGAGCCATCCACCGCTGACACCCCCTTTCCCGCGGACACCGAACAACGGCTGATGCGACTGAACGGGGTCCGCAACGCAGGGACCTATTGGCAGCCCAGCTTTGGAGGCGGCGAAGGGCGCGGCGTGACGGTCACTGCCCGGCCACCCTCGATCGACCGCACGGCAGGAGAGCCACTGACCGTCATCGCCGCGTCACCAGGCTATCTGCGCGCCATCCACGCCCAGGTCAGCACCGGAAGGCTGTATGACGCCTTCCACCAGAGCCGGAACCAGCGGGTCGCCGTGCTGGGGCGTGCGGCCGCCCACAGGCTAGGGATAACCCGGCTGGACATGCAGCCGGCGATCTTCATCCGTGACACGCCACTTACGGTGATCGGAATCATCGACGACGTCGACCGCCAGCCTGACGCCCTGCTGTCCGTGCTAACCCCATCGTCGACGGCCACAACCCTGTGGGGTGCCGCTGACGCAGCAGACGGCTCTCCGCCGAAAGTGCTGATCGAGACCCGGTTGGGCGCTGCCCCACTGATCGCACAGCAGGCCGCTGTCGCCATCAGACCGGACAATCCGGACCGGTTCAAAATCATCGCCCCACCCGACCCCAAGCAACTCAAAGAGCAGGTGAACACTGACCTCGGCGCACTCTTCCTCGCACTCGCCGGTATCTGCCTGGTCATCGGAGCGGTCGGCATCGCCAACACGACACTCGTCGCCGTCCTAGAGAGAACCGCGGAGATCGGGCTGCGTCGTTCCCTAGGTGCCCGGGGCCGACACATCGCCGCGCAGTTCCTCTCGGAATCCGCGGCTCTCGGGTTGCTCGGTGGGCTGATCGGTACCAGCATCGGCGTTGCGACCGTCGTGGCGGCCGCCGTCGGCAAGGACTGGACTCCGATTCTGGAGCCGGCGACCGTCCTGCCCGCACCACTGATCGGCACGGTCACTGGGCTCCTCGCCGGTCTCTACCCCGCCTGGCGCGCCTCCCGCATCGAACCCATCGACGCACTTCGCCGCTGAATCGCGGTGGGAACCGGCGACCTGCAAACGCAATCGCCGAACAGTGGATCTCCAACTGTCGGTGAGAGGCCGCCGACAGATCCTCATCCTCAGCGAACGACACCTACGCACCGTCCGAATCGAATATGTCGATCACTACGACCGACACCTCCCACACCGGACGCTCCAGCAACGACCACGCGACGCCACGGAACCAGCGGCGGAGGCACCAAACAACCTGATCAAGATCGTACGACGCGATCGGCTCGGCGGACTGATCCGCGAATGCTCGTATGTCGCATAGGGCGACACTATTTCAGGCACCGACAGGGTGAGGGCCGCTGCCGGATACAGACCGGCTCTTTCCCTCTGTCCTGGCCGTCATGCGCGGCCATGCCACTGGTGCGCTCCGCCTACTCGGCTTCACCAACATCGCCGAAGGGATCCGCTAGGCGCGCGACGACTTCACCCATCTGTTGATCACCCTCGGTCTCACCATGTGAGAATGCGCTCGACCCTGACCCGCCTCTTGCACAATAACTTTCTGCAAGGCGGGAACGGTCAGTTCTTACGAGCTTTGATCGACAATTTCGACATTAATTGTGCTATCAGGGACGGCGCGCCTCTCCCGCACACCGGCACCGAGACGCGAATTTATACAAGGGTGCTGTGACGAATCTCACTTTCGACAGCGACCGCGCACGTTAAGTCAGTACGTAAACAGCTACTTGCCGTAGTAGCCCCCAGGTGGCGTGAGTAATTTTACACCCTCGCTCATTGATGGTGGACGCGAGGAGTTTCGACCGGGGGAGATATCTGGAGAGACTGCTTTACAGGAAACGAATCGCCGTGTAAAAATACATTTACCATGCAAAACTGTTAGCCCGGAATCCCGCAACAGATGGTCGGTACCTCGTCACGGGACTGGGCCAGCATGAATCGAAAGGAATTCTACATGCCTCTGCCAGTCGGACGCGCCCTGAGTAAGGCCGCCATCATAATAGTCGCCTCACTCGGCGCCCTTACGGCTGCCCTCGGCTCGGCCGCAATCGCCGACAGCACCTCTGGCAACTACGGTGCCGAATGCTCCAGCAGCTACTACTGCGTCTGGACGAATACCTACGACACGGGCAACAAGGCGTCGTTCCGGTACGACAATCCACGCTGGTCTGAGACCCAGTACTCCTTCATTACGCTCGACGACTCCTCCTCCTACAACGAAACCTCAGGCGGGAATTCGGTCTGGCTGGTCACGCAGATGGGCCACTACTGCTCCCGTCCGTTTGCGTATTGGAGAGTACACAACCCCATTAACGCTGGCTACGGAAACTACTGGACCTCGTCCTGCTAGATTGCGAACGGCTCGCTTACGTGGCGGGTGCCGAGCGCTCCGCACCCGCCACGCTTCGTCGTGATCTCCGAACCTATTGATCGCGGAGGCGTTTGACGACATCCTTAAGGTGGGGGTGGGTGATCGACCGGGTGTCAATATTCGGCTCAAGCCGCTGGCGAGCGGTTTACCGCCGTTGTGCGTGCCCAAAACCTCGTCCACGTAGTGCGACCTGGGAGTGTTCGTGCGAGGATGGCGCCGAGGCGGTCGCGCCGCGGGATCTTGAGTTGGTCTAGTGGCGCGTCACCGAATCTTGGCCGGGTAATGGCCGGCGTACTCGGTGAGGACAGCGGTCAGGTGCTTCTCGTTGACAATGAGCATCCGGTCAAACAGTTCCCGGCGCAGGTCCCGATCAGATCCTTGCAGATTGCGTTCGCCCAGGGAGCCTGCGGCAGGGTCTGGAGGGCGGTAATGCCATCGGCGGTGAGCATCTGAAAGCTAGATAAATTTGCTGTCGCGGTCACGGATCAAGAACCGTAGCGAGTCCATCCGCTCACCGAGCTCCCATCGCGAGATTACGAGCCTGCTGCATCACCCAGGCTCCGGTTTGCGTGGTCACCCCTACGAGATGGAGTCTGCGGGTGCCGTGCTCGATGAACGTCAGGACGTAGATCCATCTGAGCAGGACAGTATCGACCGTGAAGAAGTCACAGGCCATCACCGCGTGGGCCTGGGCGGACAGGAGCTGCCGCCAGGTCGGCCCGGACCTGCGCGGCGCCGGATCAATACCTGCGGCGTTCAGGATACCGTTGACGGTGCGATCACGTAGCCGAGGCGGGCCAGCTCGCCGTGGATTCGGCGATGGCCCAGGGCGGGTTGTTTCTCGCCATCGCCAAGATCAGCTTCTTTACCCCTCCGGGTGCCGAAAACCCCATCCAGGTCCTGTGACCTGCAGGTCGTAAGTACAGCTGACGATCGCCGCACGAGCACGCCAAGTGACCCCTCGTGCTATCGGCGATACCATCCTGCGCTGGCACCGCGTCCCGCCGCAAACACCCCGGCCGCCCTGTGCCGTTGGAGTATTGGGTTTCGGTCGCTGACCTGCAGGGTCAGCAGTGGACCTGGACACTTCATAGGCACCCGATCGGTACACCCCTACCGGCCACTAACTGACGGCCGTCAACGCACAGGTCGCCCGTTCCCATCTGTGCGACATCCCCCACGGCGCGAACCTGCGCAGCGTCGCAGCGGACCCGGACGCCGTTGCGCCGATGCGCCGATGCGCCGATGCCGGCTGATGCCGATGGTTGCTCGGTGGTTGCTCGTATGTCTTGGAACGGAGCGGCACGACGCGGCACAACCCGGCATCGGAAACGGTGGAGTCGCGCACGAAACGGCATAGAGCGACAGTGGGAGCACCGATCCAGCACGTGAGCAGCAGACTCTTAATCTGCGGGTTCGGGGTTCAAGTCCCTGACGGCGCACCCCGTCTGACCTGGGCAAACGCGATCAAGATCGTGTTTGCCCATCGGTCGTTTTGGGCCGGTTCGTCTCCCCACGCTGCTCGGAGTTCGCTCGCGGACACGAACCGAGACACGATCATGGTCACAGCGTCCCTCGGGGTCGGCCCGGTTACCTGCAGCGTTGCTCAAACGATCACCGACATCACCAGGAGCCGGGTCCGTAAGGTCATACGATGCCCCGCTGCGGCCAGCGAGCCGACCGGGCGTCCTAGTCAGGCCGGAACGGTGGGGATGTTCACCACGGCCACCTCGATGCCAAAGTTCCGGAGGGCGACCGCGGCCTGCAGGAGCGAGACCCCAGGCACGCGCGTTTCACCGGACCGCCCTTCTGCCGGCTCTGTCGGCGGCAGGCGATAGAAGATCGGCATGGGTTTCTCCACTGGTTACGTGCTCGTCCAGGATCTGACCGTCGATGATGTACTGCAGCGCCTCGGAGCCGTGCTCGGCTACCGGGTCGAGGATCCGTGCCTCTCAGACGCGCCGGCCTGTCTCGGGCCGCTTGAGCAGGGCTGGACGGTCATCGGCGACTCCCCCGGCGATATTCGGGACGACCCCGACCTGCTGGAAACCCTCAGTATCGGTACCACCGTGGTCACCGCTTTCCTGGAAGAACATGTCATGTACAGCCAGGCCGAGTTGTATGCCAACGGACTCCGACGGTGGAAGGTTGTCAGTGATTCCGAAACGGAGGACGACGCCGGCCTGCACATCGCCATCGAAGGCAGAGCCCCTGACGTCCTTGTTTCTCTCATCGAGCGGGCACTGCACGACGAACGCCAGACCATCGCCGTGGACTACCAGTTCAACGTGCCACTGAAGCTAGTCAACGACGTCACGGCCGGTGCCTTCGACGGCACCTACCCCTGGGGCGATCCCGACGAGAGCCCCTACCGAGAGATCGTATTCAACAATGCGTGAGCGAACTCGCAACTACCCGTGGAGGGTCCGATGTTCGCATCGCGGACCTTGATGTTCAGCGAAACCATGCCCACCGGGCACCATGTTCGCTCGGTGTTCGCTCGGCGACATCGGCACGGACCGGCACCCGCCAGCACAGCGCGGCATGCGAACGCCATGCATGCATCCCGGACAGGACGGTACAGTCTGATAGCGAGAGCGCTGATCTAACACGAGAACAGCAGCTCTTAATCCGCGGGTTCGGGGTTCAAGTCCCTGACAGCGCATCCGTTCCGACCTGGGTATTCGCAACGCTATCGCGAATGCCCATCAGTCTTTATAGGCCCCGATGAGGCGGGCAGGACAGGCGGGCGAAGTAGGCAGTGTGTTTCGATGCGCTGTGGCTACTCACCTCGCGGTGCATGCGCTGCACAGCCGCTCGGTCTCAGGTCTGGACCTTCCGGACGGGGTGGATCCGGTCCGGCTCGACTTTGAGACCGACGACCCAACCGACGGGCGCGCTTGTGGAGAAGTGATGGCGGGTCCGGCGGCTGTGGTGCGATTTTGGTGATTTCGCTGAGCGTGGATGGGGGTGGCCAGGATGATATACGTGCTGGTGTGCCGAGCGTGTGGAGTGGTGGGGTATGCGAGTGGCGGTTGTCGGGGCCGGGCCTGCGGGAATTGTGGCAGCGAAGGTGCTGCTGGAGAGCGGGTTTGAGGTTACGGTCTTTGACAAGTACCGGCGGGTGGGTGGTATTTGGTCGCCGGGGGGTTGTTACGACGGGTTGGCCAATCAGGCCTCGCTTCGTCTCTTTGAGTTCGCGGATCTGCCCAACCGGCTGCATTACGCCAGTGCGATAGAGACACAGCATTATCTGGAGGAGTACGCGGAGAACTTCGGGGTGCTGAAGCGTCTGCGGCCGGGGACCGAGGTGGTCGCGGTCCGGCCGGTGGATGGGCCAGGGCGGGCGGGTGCCTCAGGCTGGCTGGTCGAGTCTCGGCCTGCGGGGGACAAGGCGGCGCAGGCCGAAAACGAGGCATTCGACTATGTCGTTGTCGCCAGTGGGGCTCACCACCATGTCCGGGTGCCGAACCTACCTGGGCGTGAGTTGTTCGGCGGGACCGTGCTGCATTCCAACCAGGTGAGCGCCGGGACGTTCGAGGGTCGGCGTGTGGTCGTCGTAGGCGGCGGTAAGTCCGCGCTCGACCTGGCCACCCGTGCCGCGCGAGAGGCGGTCTCGGCCACTCTCGTGCAGCGCAAGGTGAACTGGATGGTCCCCGAGCGGCTCCTGTTCGGGCTTGTCGGCTACAAGTGGATCCTGATGACGCGATTCGGTGAGGCGCTGCTGCCGCGCTACCACGATCCGGCCTGCGTACGCCCGATCGACCGCCTCGGCGAGCGGGTCAAGCGAGCCCTGTGGTGGGGCATCGCCCGCGACATGATCATCTCTACGGGGCTGTACCGGCTGCCGAGGCGACTGCGGCCGGCGAACCCCTTGCCCTTTCACCTGGCACATGCCGGGGTGATGCCACGTGGCTACGTGCGGTCCGTCCGCCGAGGCCAGATCACCGCCAAGGTCAGCGCTGTCGAGGCGTTCACCCAAGCGGGGCTCCGGCTGGCGACCGGCGAGGAGGCGGCGGCGGATGTCATCGTTTTCGCCACCGGTCATCACAAGGTCTTCCCGTTCCTCGACCCGCGGGTGCGTGTGCATGATTCCGCCGAGCGAATACGGCTCTATCGGGGCATCGTTCCCCCCGGCGTGGAGCAGCTGGGGTTCGTCGGATTCCGGCAGATCTTCAACAACATCATGGGCATGGAACTCAGCGCGCACTGGCTGGCCCGGTATTTCCTGGGAGCGCTGCGCACCACCCCAGACGAGCAGAAAATGCAAGAAGCTATCGACAGCCGCCTGGCCTGGCAGGAGCGCGTGCTTCCCGGCTCCGGCGGATACGACTTCGGCCCATACGACATCCATAGTGCGGACGAGCTCATGCACGACATGGGCCTGCCGTCCCGCCGCGCCCGCAACCTCCTGGCCGAATATCTGCTTCCCGGTGGTGCCGCCTACCGCTACACCGGCCTGACGCCACCCCGCAGACGCCCCTCAACCGGCATCGTGACCTAGCGAAACGGCCCTCTCCGCGGGGGCCATGCACTTGGGCTCGCTGACGTGGAGGTCTAGGACGAGGCGGGCAAGGTCCTCAAGCACCTGCAGTAATCGGTCACCCCCTGCGCTCGCCAGGCACTCATCAACTCCACCAGTCCCGCCCCATACGCCCATCAAAACCGACCAGGCATGCAAGCCGATCGTCTCAGTCACAGATCATCACCAGGCTGCGATCAGCAGCACGACGACTCCACCCGTGTCTACTACCTGCAGGAAACCGAAAACCGAGACGTCCAGTGACCGGTCTGCGGTCCGGTGCGGGGGCGGTCCGGGCGGCCATGTTCGCTCGGCGTCCCCGGTACGGGACGACACGCCGCGATAAAGGGCGACATGAAAATCGGACTGGACGTGCACAGGGGCGGTATGAACTGACACCGAGAGCACCGATCTGACACGACAGCAGCGGACTCTTAATCTGCGGGTTCGGGGTTCAAGTCCCTGACGGCGCACCCGCTTTGGCCTGGGCGAACGTGACCATGATCGCGTTTGCTCAGTAGTCGTTTGGCCGAGTTCGTCCCCCCACGCTGCTCCTCGTTCGCTCGCGGACACGAACTGAGACACGATCATGGTCATCGCGTCTGATCCGGTCGGCTCGGTTCCCTGCAGCGTTGCTCACGATCGTCAACACCGTCCGACGCAGGGTCTGTAATGCCATCCTGCGATGCCCTGCTGCGGCCAGCGAGACGGCCGACCGGCCCTCGTCAGGCCGGAGCGGTGGGTATGTTCAACACGGCCACGTCGATGCCGGAGTTCCGGAGGGCGACGGCGGCTTGCAGGAGCGAGACCTGCGCGAAGGTGAACAGGTTCTCAACGGTGAGTGGTAGGCCGCTCTTCAGGGAGATGCCGTAGATCACCGACAAAGCTCGCTGACGAGTGGGGATGTGCGCCTGGCTCTGCCCGGCTACTTGGGCAGCGCGCCGCGGTGAGCCAGGAGCGGCCGGACGATCGGTGAGCCGATCTGAGGTACGCGCTCGAATTCCCCGGTGCGCACGTCGAGGCGGACCGCGGCGGCATCGATCTCCCAGCGTGGGACCGGCACCAGGAGGTGGTCGGCGTCTTCCCAGACCGGCTTGTGCGCGCCGGACGGGTTGGTGCCGCGGGGCAGCCAGAAGACCTTCGGGTTGTCGGCGCCGGTCTCGACGTCGAACAAGGTGACCGCCGGGGGCAGGTAGCGGTAGGTGTACAGACGCCGCCCGCCGGGTGCGAGCTCCGCGGCCGGATCGAGGTCCACCCGCCGCCTGATGCCGTCGGGCGAGATCACGACCAGGCCGGAGTCGTACACGAGCGCGGTGCCGGTCAGCGGGTCGATCTGGCGCAGGTCGTAACCGCGCGGCTCGGGCTCGCCGCCCGGGGCCCAGCACATGGCGACCCGAGGGCCGCCATCGGGCTGGGCGCCGACAAAGTGCACCGCGCCCTCGTGGATCGCTACGACGTAGCAGTCGCGGTCCTCGTCCCAGGGCATGACCTGCCGGGAGCCGTCGGCCAGGTCGATCAGGTGCAGTCGGTGGCGGGCGTCCCGGCGGGAGTACTCGGCCTCGGTGAAGGCGAGCAGACGCCCGCGCTCGTCCAGCACGCCGGAGTGGCTGTGCTCGGTGCCGAAGGTCATGATGGTCCCGTCATAGCGGAGCAGCGCCGACTCCCCGGCCATACCGAACAGCACGATGCCGTACGCCGCCTCGAGGGCCTGCACCGGCGGTTCCCCGCGCGGCCGGGACATGGTGATCTCCCGCTCCCGTCGCACGGTCACCTCATCGTCCGTGATGACCGTGCGCGGCGGGTCGCCGAACGGGGGGCGGTACGGCTTTGCGCGCCCGCCGTCGAAGTACCGCCGGGCGGCCTCGAACACCTCCCCGTCGACGTCCGGCTCGTCGCCGGCGGACCCGATGACGCCGATGAAGATCTGAGGGGCCGGCGGACTGGGCGTGTGCCACGGCGGGCCGGGCGCGGGAATCTGCGTGTACCCGGACGTCACGCTGTCCGCCCGCCGGGGCAGCGGCGTGAGTATCAGCGTCGACTCGGCGACCTCGGTGCGTTCGAGCAGGCCTTGCTCGACTGCGTACTCCAGCGTCTCGCGCACCTCCCGCTCGGTCGCCAGCAGCCGGCCGGTGAGCTCGCGGATCGTCAGCTCGGCACCGCCCGCCCACATCGCGACCGCCACGAGGTCGGACGCGAACCGGGTGAACCGGTGGAACCCGTTCCGCCGCTCCACCTGGGCGACCGTCTCCGCCGACAGGTCGAGGACATCCCGCGCCCTGGGAGGGTCTGCCGCCCAGCGGTAGCGGGGGCCGTCGCCGGAGTCCTCGGCGACCAGCAGACCGGCGGCGGCGAGCAGCGGCAGGGCCGCGCGGAAAGTGGTCGGCGCAGGGACTCCGAGCTGCTCGGCGATCCGCGTGTGCTCGCGCAGCCGCCGCGCGTTGTCCTCGACGACCGAGCGGCGCGAGTCGAGGCGGCCGGCGTCGATGTCGGCATGCCCGCTCGGCGGCGGCGTCGGCGGGTCCGGCCACAGCGGCTGGTCCAGCCAGCCGCGCTGCCGGGCGTGCCGGGCGCCCCACTCGCCAAGCTCCTCGGCCGTGACCCCCGTGCCGCCGCGCACGTGCTCCCGCTCGGCGGCGTACACCAGGTAGGCGACATCGCGGACGTGGTGGTCCAGCACCGTGTCCCAGCCCGACAACGGGTCCTGAACGGCGGATCCGTCGCGCTTGAGCCACCGAGGCGGCTCTGGCCGGTGCGGCCAGAACTGGAACCGCCACAAGTCACCGCCGTCATCCCAGCGCCTACGGGAGACCCGGGCACGGTAGGGGCCGGGATCGCCGAGCCGCAGCTCGGGCTTGCCGGCGCCACCTGTCACGTAGGTGAGGCCCACCTCACCGACACCGAAGTAGGAGGTCTCTACGGCCTCGCTCCACTCGTCGTGGTCGTCGGGCGGCGCCGCGTCGTGCGCTTCCAGCCGTACGACGTGGGGGCCATCGCCCGCCGCCGCCTCCAGCCACCCGGACCCGGCCCGGGCGATCGTCCCGCAGGGCGCAGCGTCAGAGCCGCCCTCCTCGAAGGCGTCGAGCCCGGGGATCTCCTCGGCATCCGAATCCCAGGCATCCCGAATCATCAGCGTGCCGAACTCGGGCAAGTAATCGTCGTTCTCGAAGCTCCGCAGCAACGCCATGGCCCGGAAGCTAACAGCGCCCTACGACACCCACCCGGAATTCATGATCTTTCGCGCCACTCAGCGGCCGCGGAAGCCTCTCCTCCGGTTGATCCCCACGGCACGGCAGGCTGCCGAGTCGGTCATGCCCTGTGCGATCAGTTTCAGATATTGCTCGCGCTTGTCGGTCAACGCGGTCGACCGACAGGTCCTCCGACGGCGAGGAGCTTGCGCCACTGCAACTCCCGAGGTGATCGGGTGTTGCAACGACCCCAAGAACCTGGGCCCGGAGCGCAAGGTCCCGCCGCTCACGCGCGCCCGTCCAATCCGGCGGGTGTCACTACATGTCCGGCCCGGTGCGCGGTGACGAAGTCGACGAAGGCGTCTGGCCAGCCCAGCGGGCAGTCGATACCGGCCTTGTCCGCGTTCACGATCGCATCGAGGATCAGGTCTCGTCCGCGCCCATGTCGACCTGGCTGACCGGGCACCATCGGCGACAGCGACATCAGGGACTGTCAATTTTCGGCTCTGTCTCAGAATTTCTTACAGTCCCGGCGGCCATGACCGAGGACGCTGGGCGCAAACATTCGGCTCCCGAACCCAGCGACTGGCTATCGTAATGACCACGAGTCTTCAAGCCCCTGCGCCTGGAAGGATCTACTTCTTCGTCTGCCGATTGCTGACGTTGGACCTCGGACAGCGGTCCGGACCTGAGTTCGATGATCCGAGTCGCGGCGGCTACGCATTGGACCGGGTTGATCTACTGGATGGCGGCTTGCGGGACGTTGATCTCAAGCCTGCGGCGTTGAAGGAATTCATCCTCGCCAACGATGTGGCTGTGGCGTGAGCGCCGCTGAGTCGGGGCAGGGCGGCGGCAGACATTGCCCGCCGCCGCCCTGCCATGGACCCAAGAGGCCCTCTGTTCAAGCCGGTTTAAGTTCCTACGCGATCATTCGGCGGCGATCGTCTCGGCGGCCTCGGCCTCGTCCACCGCCACGGGGGCGGAGTTCTTCGGGCCGCGCAGAGCGATGTAGACGAACAGCGCGCCCGTGACGGCGACGCCTGCCCACATGGCCTGCTGCCAGCCGTCGACGAAGGACTGCTGGGCGGCATGGACGATCTGCCGCGCGTGCGAGCCGGTGCTGCCCGAGACCTCGACGGCGTTGGCGATGCCTTCGCGGGCGGTGTCCGCGGCCCCCTGGGGGACGCCGTGCAGCCGGTCGTCAATCGCGCTGCGGTAGCCGGCGGACAGGAGCGCACCCAACATGGCGACGCCCAGCGCGGTGCCGAACTCGCGGGTGATGTCGTTGAGTGCGGAGGCGACGCCCTGCTTCTCACGCGGCAGCGAGCTGGTGATGGCCTCGGTGGAAGGCGTCATGGACAGGCCCATGCCGATGCCCATGGCGAGCATGCCCGGCAGGATGGTCAGGTAGCCGCCATCCACGGAAACGAACAGCGCCATCAGCACCAGGCCCACACCGGCCAGGGCGATGCCCACGGCCATGGTCGAGCGGGAGCCGATGCGGGCGGCCATTATGGGGGCCAGGCCGGAGGTCATCATCATCATGACGGCCATCGGCATCATGGCCACCGTCGACAGCAGTCCCGACCAGCCGAGCACCGCCTGGAAGAACGGGAACAGGACCACGGCGATGCCCGCCTGGACACCGAAGACCACCAGCAGCGTGATCGAGCCGCCGGCCAGGCCGCGCTCCAGGAACAGGCGTACGTCCAGCAGTGATGCGTCTCGGCGGTGCAGCTCCCAGGCCACGAAGCCGATGCCGGCGATGAGGCCGACGGCGAGGCTGATCAGCGTCGCGGGGGCGGTCCAGCCGCGCCCGGGCCCTTCCTGCAGGACGAGGATGAGGCCGATGACGGCGACGGTGGAGACCAGCGCGCCGATGGTGTCGAAGGAATGGGCCGAGCGCTCACGGGAGTTGGGCACCGACTTCAGTGTCATGCCCAGGGCCACGATGACCAGGGCCACCGGCAGCACGAACAGCCAGCGCCAGTCCGCGACATCGACCAGGAGGGCGGAGAGGAACATGCCCAGGATGCCGCCGCCTCCGGCGACGCCGGTCCACACGCCGATCGCCTTGCCGCGCTGCTCCTCGGGGAAGGTGGAGGTGATGACGGCAAGGGTGATCGGCATGATCATCGCGGCGCCGATACCGCTGGCCACACGGGCCGCGATCATGACCTCGGCGGTCGGGGCCAGGCCCGCCACGACGTTTGCGACACCGAAGATGCCAAGTCCGGCGATCAGCATGGGCTTGCGGCCCAGGCGATCACCGATCGCGCCGAGCGGCAGCAGCAGCGCGGCCAGGGCCAGGGTGTAGATGTTGATGATCCACAGAACCGTGTTCTGTGAGGCCCCGAACTCGACGGCCATGTGGGTCTGGGCGACGTTCAGCCCGGACACCGACGCGATGACGGCCATCAGCGCGATGGAGACGGCGATCAGGATGGTGCGCAGCTGACGCGCGTCCGGTGCGCCGGCCCCCTGTGCGGGCTGGTTCGTACTCATGGATTCCTCTCAGTAAGGGCATGGGGAGCTCGGCGTCGGACCCTGCCCGGACGCCGGAAATGCGGATGGAAGGAGCGGCAGCGCGCGCCGCGGATGTCAGGCGGTGGCGGTACCGCTCTGGGCTGCGGCGAGGGCCGCGTCGGTCTCGGCCGTGGCCAGCAGGGCGTTGATGTGGGATGCGGCCAGGGCGCCGGCCGCGGCGGATGCGCCGACCTGGGCGGTCAGGTCGGTGGCGTTGCCAGCCACCCACACCCCGGGCACCTCGGTGGTTCCGGCCATGCCGGAGGCGAAGCGGCGGCCCATGTCATCGGGCAGGTCCTCCATCGGCAGCTTCAGCCCGTCCATGCCCTCGGTGCGGGCCTGCATCCGGGTGGCGACCGCGAGAACGCGGCGGGCCATGAACGCGCCGTCGGCCAGGCGCACGCCCGCGACACCGCCGTCGTCGGCCTTCACGACCTCTTCCACGAGGGTGTCGACGATACGGATGCCCCGGGCGGCGAAGCGCGCGCGGGTGTTCTCGTCGAGTGGGGTGTTGCGGGTGAAGTAGACGAGGTCGTCGGTCAACTGGCGGAACAGCAGGGCGTGGTGGATGGATGCAGGGCCGGTGGCGAGGACGCCGATGGGCTCGTCGCGTACCTCCCAGCCGTGGCAGTACGGGCAGTGCACGACGCTGTGTCCCCAGTGTTCCGCGAGCCCGGGAACGTCGGGCAGCACGTCCCGCAGGCCGGTGGCCACCAGCACACGGCGTGCCGTGATGGTCCGGCCGTCGGCCAGGGTGATGGTGAAACGCAGATCCCCGTCGGCCGACGGGGCGGCAGGCTCAGCCGAGGCCACCTTGCCGAAGACGACCAGGCCGCCGTACTGGCGCACCTGCTCCCGGCCGCGCTTCAGGATCTCGGTGGGCGGCGTACCGTCCAGCACGATGAAGCCGTGCATGGCCTCGGCCGGCGCGTTGCGGGGCGTGCCGCTGTCGATCACGACAACGGAGCGGCGGGAGCGGGCGAGCATCAGCGCACCGTTCAGGCCCGCGGCGCCGCCGCCGATCACCACGGCGTCCACGGTCTCACCAGGCAGTGCGTCGCTCGCGTACGCGGAAGTCTGCACGGACATCTCCTCGCGCCCTTTCTGTCGTGCGCAGCCCCAGCCGATCCGGGCCATCTGCCTTGGACGTTAAGCCCGGATTGCATCGAGGGCATACCATGTTGCCTATGACGCAAGAAGAGGGTGCGCTGGACGGCCTCGTACGCAAACGCATCCGCGCTCTGCGGGTCGCACAGGGCTTGTCCTTGGAGGAACTGGCCACCCGCGTCCACCTCGGCCAGTCCTCGCTGAGCCGCATCGAGAACGGCCAGCGCCTGGCGCTGGACCAGCTCGTCGCCCTGGCCCGCGCTCTGGACACCACCCTCGATCAGCTCGTCGAGAACGCCGCCGACGATGTCGTCATCAGCCCCATGATCCACGGTACCCACGGTCTGAGCTGGCCGATGAAGGCCGACCCGGCCATGAGCGTCATGCGTCGGCGGCTGACCGAGCCGCCGCCCGACAATCCCTCCAAGATGCGCGCCCACCCGGGCCGGGAATGGCTCGTCGTGCTGTCCGGCACCGCGATCCTGATGCTGGGCCACCGCCGCTTCCGCATCGAGACCAACCAGGCCGCCGAGTTCCCGACCATGATGCCGCACGCCATCGGCGCCGAGGGCGGCCCTTGCGAGGTCATGTTCATCTTCGACCGCGACGCCCGCCGCGGACATCGCGAGTCCGACGATCAGCGCGAGAACGGCGACAGCGACGCGCAAGGCGCCAGCCCGTAGCCACGCCGGCGCCGCCGGCCCGCCCCCGCACGGGTGCACCTTGCGCGCCCGGCAGCACACAGGGCCATCGCCTTGCGCAATCCGCAAGAAGGTATGCCGAAAGCGCATGGCGCACTTAACGTGGCGGTATGACGCAAACACGCGCCCCCCACGACGGCCACCACGAACACGGCCACCACCAGCAACGCGGCGCCGACAGCGGGCAGGCGGAGATCCTCGACCTGGACGCGGAAGTCCTCGCCGAGCACATCGCCGCCATCACCAAGTGGCTGCCCCTGAAGAGCGGCCCGCGCCAGATCGTGGACCTGGCCTCCGGTACGGGAGCGGGCACCTTCGCGCTCCTCGAGCGCTTCCCCGAGGCGCACGTCACAGCCGTCGACGCCTCGCCCGGACACCTGCAACGGCTGCGGGAGAAGGCGTGCGCCCGCGGTGTGGGCGAGCACGTGCGCACCGTGCTGGCCGACCTCGACGACGCCACCTGGCCCGACCTCGGAACGCCCGACCTCGTGTGGGCGTCGGCCTCCATGCATCACATGGCCGACCCCGACCACGCCCTGCGCACCGTCCGCGACCTGCTCGCGCCCGACGGCCTGTTCGCCGTCGTCGAGCTGGCCGGCCTCCCCCGCTTCCTGCCCGAGAACGCCCCCGCCGACCGGCCCGGCCTGGAAGACCGCGTCCACGCCGCGACCGACCGCTTCCACGCCGAGCACGTGCCCCACCGCGGCGCCGACTGGGGACCCATGCTGAACACCGCCGGATTCGCTGTGGCAGGCGAACTCACCGTCGCCGTCGACATCGACGGGTCCCGCAACGCGGCGATCGGCCGCTACGCCTTGGGCGCGCTGCAGCGCATCCGCGGCGCCGCCGCCGCCGAGCTTGCGGCGGAAGACCTCACCGCACTCGACCGGCTGCTCGACACCAGCAGCCCGCACAGCATCCTGCGCCGTGACGACCTCGCGGTACGCACCGAGCGCACCGTCTGGGCCGCGCGCCGCAACTGACGCGCCATCCGGGGCGGGGTTTGCCCTGCGGCAGCCCCAGCACCCAATGTCTTGGCCCCGGAGTCCTATCTCGGGACTGTAAAGCTAACGGCGGATCTGATGATCAAGAGAGAGACACCAGATGACCGAGAACGCCGTTGAGTCTGAGTCCGTGGAGCAGGCCGTTGAGTCGCCGGTAAGCCAGGCGAGCATCCCCGACGCGGCACTCGGCGGAAGTGGCGGTGCTGACCCACCTGCTGGGGAGGCCCAACGACGCGGGCAGCGTCCTCGATCCGTCTGGCTACACCGACCCCGGCCCGGACTGCCCGTTCACCGACCACCGTCAGGCACTGGCACTGGACCGGCGTGTAGGGGTCACAGTCGATCGACTCCTCCGGAAGACCAGGTCGGCCACGTCGTCGACGTCAGCGAGGAACTGGACGTGCCCACGGTGCTCCTACGCAATGCTCAGCATGCCCGTGCCCGATTTCCGCGCCCGCATCGTCGACACGACGGTGCGATCATCGCTCGCCGACCTGCGCGAGGGCGCCCGCGCAGGGCGGGCACGTGCAGGTCGACGTTGACTCGGGGGAACTGCAGGGAACTGCTTGCATGACCGTGATAATCCGAGCGGCGGGGACAGCGGAGCCACAACCGACCGTCGCGGCATGCTCCGTCCCGATGAACGATCGTCAATCGGTCCGGGTGCGGAGGCTCCGCGCCAGGGTGGGGATCATCACCGTCGCAGCGACGAGGTGTAGCCCGAGGAGGGCGGTGGTGGTGGCGGTGTTCGCCTCGGAGAGGAGGGGCGGGACCAACGAGATCGCGGTCAGCGACACTGCCGTCCACACGAATCGCTCGGCGGGGCGAGCGCTCCAACGAAGAAGAGCGGCGGCAATGACGATGCCCACGACCGAGAAGAAGCCGGTCACCACGGCGAACCCGGACAACGGGATCGTCTCGCCACCATCGGTGACCTCGAAGTCGACGCCAACGGCCTGGGCAAGCGCAGCGGCGAGGGTGGTGGCCACCATCGCTGCGAGCGTGGCAATGAAGCCGGTGCCGGCGAGCCCCCGGAGTCGGTGGGTGTAGCTGGTCTGGCCCGATGCCGGGCCTGCGACGACCCCGGTGTCATTCATGCTGTTCATGTCGTTCCTCCATCATTCGGTAACTGGCGTACGGGGTGTGTTGACTGGCACGTGACGGTCCTGGCCCTGGGGTGTCACTCAGTCGGGTCGACCGGAGTACGCCGGTCGGTTCCGCTGCCGAGGGTGGGATGCGCGCCGCTGATGTGCACCTCCCAGCGGTCCACGCGAAGCACCCACAGCCGGAGGTCCGCCTCGCCGGTCAGTTCCTCGGCGGTGAAGGCCCGGGCACCACGCTCTGGACGGAACGCTCTGGGCAGGTGCTTGGCGAGGGCAGCGGGTCCTGCTGGGCCGGCGGGCGGTGTGCTGTGGCGTCATGGGGCCGGCGTCGTCGGTGGGTGTCGTCGGCGGCCAGGTGACCGTCGTGGAGAGCCTGGTGTACGAGACGGTGTGATCAGGCCGCGGCGCCGAGCTGCGCGGCGATGCCCTCCAGGCACCACGTCCAGCCCACGCGCATGTGCTCGGCGGTCAGGGCGCCCGACAGGCCCTCGACCGTGAGCTCCAGCCGGGTCCCGCCCTCGACCGGCAGGAGCAGCACCGTGCAGCGGGAGCGCTCGGCCATGTCCTCCCCCGCGGTGAGCACGTCGAGCACGAGCCGCTCCACGGGCTCGAAGACCGCGAAGGTGGCCGTCTCGCTGTTCGCGTCGCCGGCCGGGCGGGGGCCGAACCGCAGCCGGTAGCCCCCGCCCTCGCGGGCGTCGACCTCGCAGGTCGACACGCGCCAGGCGGGGTCGGGGCAGGCCCAGCGCTGCAGCAGGTCGGCGCGGGTCCAGGCGGCCCAGACGCGCTCGGGCGGCGCGGGGTAGGTGCGCTCGAGGTCGAACGACAGGAGCGGGGTGGCGGTCACGTGTCCTCCAGGAGGGTGCCGAGAGCGTCCAGCCGGGTCGACCAGAGCGCCTGCTGCTGTGCGGTCCACGTGGCCACGGCGACGAGGGCGTCGTCGCGCAGCCGGCACTCGCGCACGCGGCCGCGCTTGACGGTCGTCACCAGGCCCGCCTCCTCGAGCACGCGGACGTGCTTGAGAACGGCGGGCAGCGAGAGCGTCGTCGGCGCCGCGAGGTCACCGGCGGACGTCGGCCCGCGGGCGAGCCGCTCGACGATGGCCAGGCGGGTCGGGTCACCCAGGGCCGCGAACTGACGGTGAACCATAAGGTTTACTGTTGCGTCTCGACGCGCCCGTGTCAACCCGCTCGTCTACGCAGCTGGTCGGTGGGTTGGCGCGGCGCGGCTGTCGGCGCAGGGCTCGCCGTCGCCCGGTCGACCCCGAGGGATGCCACCCCCGGCGGGCCGCCCGCTGCGCTCTACGGAGGCACCCGAAGTGATCGGCTAGCGGGAGCCGGTGAAGAAGCGGCTCGCGGGCGTGCTCACGACAAATCTCGATCATGGACTCGATCGGATTGGTGGACCTCAACGCTCGCGGACACGAACCGAGACACGCGGCCCTCACCGAAGCACATCGACATGGCCGCACCACCGAACGGCCGCAATGCGCTGATCCGAGTTTGGGAAATCGGGGTGTGCGTTAGGGTTTCAGATGCCTTTCTCTTGATCATCTGGAGATGCTCCCATGCCGGAAGTCGAGCCGTTGCGGTCCGAGGACCCGCGAGGAACTGGCCGCCGACCCGCGCGTGCGCGAACGCTTCATGAAGGAGATCGCCGCCGCCCGCCGGGTCGATCCGTTCTGCATCGCGCAGGTCCTGGACGCGTCGTTGGACGGGCCGCGGCCGTACATCGTCACCGAGTACGTCGACGGTCCCTCGCTGCAACAGGCGGGGCCGCGGGGCAGCGCGGCGGCCGTCCAGCGGCTTGCCGTCGCCACCGCGACGGCGCTCGCGGCCATCCACGACGCGGGCATCGTCCATCGTGACTTCAAGCCGTCCAACGTGCTGCTCGCCCCGGACGGTCCCCGGATCATCGACTTCGGGATAGCGCGCGATACGGAAGCTCCGCTCACCGTCACCAGCGGCATCATCGGTACCCCGGCGTACATGGCGCCCGAGCAGTTCGAGGGACGGTTCGTCGGCGCGCCCGCCGACGTGTTCGCCTGGGCCTCCGTCGTGGCGTTCGCGACCACAGGACGGCCGCCGTTCGGCGCGAATTCCTTCCCGGCCATCATGAACCGGGTGCTCCAGGGTCAGCCCGATCTCGGCGACCTCGCCGAGCCGCTGCGTTCCGTCGTGACGTCCTGTCTGGCCAAGGACCCCGCCGACCGCCCGACCATGCGGGACGTCATGATGCGCCTGGTCAGCGTCCGTTCGGTGGTGACCGCCCCGCAGGCACCCGCCCCACCACTTCCCGGAGCCGCCGTCGCGGTACCGTCTCCCGGGCTTCGGCAACAGCCGCCCGTCCCCGTCCCCGTCCCGGTCCCGCAATCGCCGCTGCCAAGCGCGCCGCCGCCAGGCCCGCGCCCGCCCGAGACCACCGCTCCGGGCACGCGGCGGCCCGCCCCAGGGCGGCGCCGCCTGGCTCTACTGGCCGGAGCGGGCGGCGCGGCGGTGCTGACGGTGGCCGTGACCATGACCGTGCTCTTCTGGCCGAACCAATCGGAGGCCGATTCCGACGAGAACGGCGCCGATGCCGTCGGGGCGGCGTCAGGGGCCGACTCGCAGCGCCAGGGTGTGGTCAGCCCGACCGCGTCGGGATCTCCGACGAACGGCACGACCGGTGAGCCGTCGCCCGGCGCCTCGTCACCGGGATCGAAACCCAAGTCCGGCACCGGCTCCGGTTCTTCGCCAAGGACAGGCACCGGCTCCGGTTCTTCGCCAGGGACAGGCACCGGCGACAGCCCCGAAAGGCCCGCGTCCCCGGCCCCGACCAAGTCCAGCGGAGGTGGCGGCGGCGGTGGAGGGATCGCGCTCTCGGTGTTCGGCACCAAGAGCGGAAGTTGCTACACCAAGGCCGGCTACCGATACACGATCAGCTACCCCAATCCCAGCCACCAGCTCTTTCAAGACGGCAGTATGATCACCGACTCCAGCCAAAGAAGCTTCGAACTCCGAGCGTCCGGCGGTTGGACCTCGGGAACCCACCGCATCAGTGTCTACATGGACGAGCCCAATGTCGTAGACAGCGTCACCTTCACCGCCTGCTGACGCGCCGTCCCCACCCCGGCAAGGAAGTCGCACCGGCCTGGCCGACCGCACAACAAAGGCGTTCGGCCAGCCCAGCAGGCAGTCGATACCGGCCTTGTACGCAGCCGCCGCACGCGAACAACTGCATGATCACGCCTGGAGGGGAAGGGCACTGACGCTAGCGCAGCGCGAAGGACTTGATGATCGGGTCGGCGACCGCGGCAAGCCCACCCGGCTTGGCGTTGAGCGTCACATAGCAATACTTGTTGTGCGATACCGGTACACGGACGTCGATGGTTTCGCTGGTCACGCCGGTGAACGTAGCAGTCTCGGTGTAAGCGATCCGGAGCGCGGGCTTCCCGCTGACCGTGATATCGGTGATCTGTGCCCCCTTGTGGAAGGCCTGTGCCCTTTTCCGCAAGCCGTCGAGTGAGGCGTCCATCATTTCGCCGGAGTCGCACGCCGCCGCCAAATTGGTCGCGAACGCCCCGGACGCGCTGGCCGGATCGATCGCCCAGACCGCGCCCTTCTCCTTCAGTAGCCTCAGCATTTCC
Source organism: Actinomadura alba (assembly GCF_014323705.1). Lineage (GTDB taxonomy): Bacteria > Actinomycetota > Actinomycetes > Streptosporangiales > Streptosporangiaceae > Actinomadura_C > Actinomadura_C alba. The sequence continues at coordinate 88,349 of NZ_JABVEC010000021.1, read as the reverse complement.
TTTGCCAGGTCAGCGGCCGAGTTGTCCTTGATCCCGTACGCCCCGGCCACGACCTCAGAGGAGTCGGTGGTGGGATCAACCTTCTTCCACTCGGTCGGCACCGTCACGACCAGCTCATTTGTTACGAGTTGCTGCCCTGCGGAGGACGATGGTGATGAGGACTCTCCCGCATGCGGTGTTCCAGTGGTCTCCTTCGCAGCAGGCGTGTCCGCGCCAGAACATCCGACGACCAATAGAGGTGCGGTCACAGCCGAGACGAGCAGCAGCATGCGCTTCATTAGTCGGTCTCCCAGGGATGGTTCGGAGAACGAGCACACCTCTCCGAATGGATCTGCCGGATGGTATCGGTCTCGGCCTTGCACTCGAAAATCGGAGACTTATCGCGCGTGCGGCAACGCCCATCGCGTCCCTGAACTGGGGTGTTGCAACCTGTGGGTGCCGAAAACCCCGTTCACACCGTGACCTGCGGAACCCGCCGAACAACCAGACCATCAGCAGATACAGGAGGCCTAGGAACACGAGTGCTGAGGATAGAAGGCCAGGTCAGATGCCATCGACGAGTTATGGCACCGCACACCCTGCCGACCGACACAATCAGCCGCGACCTGGCCTGATGGACCGGGTGCGGACGGTACGGGGCCTGGAGGCGTGCGGTCCCCTGCTCGCTGAGGGCGAGGGCGGCGATCGCGTCGTCAAGGTGGGTGAGCTTGTCAGCGCCTCACGGCGAATGTGGATCGGGGCTGAAGGCGGTGCCCACCACCAGGCGGCCACTGCGGGAGCGGACCGTCTGCACGTCGCCGTCGCGCTCCACGGTGACGCCTTCAGCCTCCTTCGCCGTCAGGTCCGAGGCGCCGCGCAGCACGACCACGGTGGCACCATCGCCACCCAGCCCGGGGTGGAACGCCAGGAACGAGTCCCCCACCTCGGCGAGCTCCGCATTCGCCCACTCGAGTCGGCCCAGTGGGGTGTCGAGGCCGAGGGCCAGCATCGCGCCGGTGCGCGGCGGCACGAGCAGCGGGCTGCCGTCGCCGACGGGCGTGCCGTCGAGGGCGAGCCTCCCGGTCACCTCGTGGCCCGTGACGTTCGCGAGGTGGAGGAGCCGCTCGCCGTCCGCCGTCGAGGTCGTCGTGGCGAGCAGTCCCGGCACGTCCGACTCCAGCCCCAGCCCCGGGGATACCCCCAGACGCTGCATCGCGCGGCTGAAAAGCACCGGCGCAGAGGGCAGTTCAGCCGCCAACACGATCGCCCTGCCCTCACCCACCGCCACGTCGACGCCGCACACGGCACCGTCGACGCCGCGCAGCACCGCTTCGCCCCGCTCGTACTCGACCGACTGGAACCAGCCGACCCGGGTCTCCGGCCACGGCGCCGCCCAGCCACTCGCGACGACCGAGGGGAAGTATTGCTCGCGGTCCCAGATGACCTCGCTGGCTCTCAGCCCGAGGGCGTCGGCGAGGATCGTACAGCGCGCCCCGGCGAGGTCGCGCTCAGGCACGCGGCCCAGGAGGAGCACGCCGCCGCCATGGGCCAAGTGGTCGACGAGCCCCTGCTGCACCTCAGGCGGCAGGTGCCGCCCCGAGGAGAGTACGACGACGCCGCTGGGCTCATCGCGCTGCAGGTGCACCGCCCCGAACCGGTAGCCGCCGAGCAGGAGGGAGCGCACCAGCGCGCGCCGGGGACCGGCGCCGCGGTGGCGCTGGAGGTCCTCGACGACTTCGGTCATCAGCGCGCTGTCGGGGTGGTGGTACTCGGTCGCGTAGGCGTCAAGGACGAGCCCGAGCTGCACCGCGTCGTGGTCCTCCTCCATGCGGGCCAGCCAGCGCTCGTGGACCCGTACCGCGTGCACGACGCGGGACGTCGCGTCATAAGTCATGCCCTTCTGGCCCTCGGGACCGACGGGGGCGGCGGTGCCGTGCCGTTCGCCGGTGAAGCTGATCCGGTCGTTCCCGTCGCCCACCGGCTCCTCGAGCGGCGGGTTGATGCCGCCCGCGAAGAGGTAGTAGTTGACCATCCGGTTGCCCTGCGCGAGCGAGCGGCGGGTCTTGAGGTCGACCGTGCTGGGGTCGTACTGCAGGTCCAGCCCGCCGCCGTAGTCGCCCGAACCGGCCTCGAACTCCAGGGAGGTGGTGGGCTGCCCGGGCCCGTGCACGGCGTCCATGAAGGCGTTGATGACGTAGAGGTCCGTCGTCGTCGAGAGGGTCATCTCACCCATATAGTGGTCCGAGCCGGACAGCATCCCGGGAACCCCGGCGTAGGTCTCCACGAGCTGGCTGATGCCGATGGGGAACGGCTCGCCGCTCCCACCCTCCGTTCCGTGGATGTTGACGAGGAACGGCACGCCCTCCACGCCCTGCGCCTCGGCCATGGCGCGCAGCGTCTCGACGTAGCGCCGGAAGCGGTCGCGCATGAACAGCGCGAGGTCCTCCCGCAGCGGCCCCGCCCACTCCTCCTGCGGGGAGCGGACCTCGGTGAGCCCCAGTGGGTACGGCGCCGTGCCGTTGTTGCGCCGGCGCGCCCACTCGGAGAAGTCGGCGACGAGGTGGTCGGTGAGGTCCGGGCCGTTGGTGACCCAGGCGAGCATGCCGATCTCGTTGTCGAGCTGCACGGCGATGACGTTGCCACCGGCCGGCTGCAGGCGCTGCGCGATGAGCGGCATGATCGCGGCGAACCACCGCCCGCACTCCTCGACGTATGCCGGCGCCAGGTAGTCGACGGTCCGCGACGACGCCGGCTTGGCGTCCCACCCGACCGGCACGATCTCGGGGTGCTCGGTGTAGAGCCGGTACGGCAGACCCTCGTTCTTCAGCTCGGCCATGATGAACGGCCCGGGTCGAGCGATGAACCACAGCCCGTGCTCCGCGCACAGGTCGATGAAGGCCGCGACGTCGCGCTCGGGCCGCGTCTCGCCGGTGACGTCGATGGTGCCGTCCGGCAGCTCGTGCCAGAGCCATGGGATGTAGGAGGCGACCGCGTTGCAGCCGGCCTCCTTGAGCAGCAGGATCCGCTGCTCCCATTCCTCGCGGGCCACCCGGAAGTAGTGGATCTCGCCCGCCATCACCACCCTTGGCTCGCCGTCGATGACGATCTGCTTGTCCGTGATCTCGATCATGGTGCTTTCCGTTGGGGGACAGAGGGTTCCGGGCTATGCGTGGTGCTGCGAGGGCGACCCTGCGCCGAGCGGCCCGGGACGTCAGCCCGTCACCGCGATGGCGAGGCTCGAGCCGTGGAGGGCGTCCGGCCCGGCGGTCAGGACGACATCGCCGACGTCGATGCGCTCGCGGTTGTCGCGGCCGAAGTACGAAAGCTGCTCCGCCCGCACGGTGAACCGGGCGGTGCCCTTCTCGCCCGGCGCGAGGTCGAGGTGCGCCCAGTCGAGGAGCTCGGTGAGCGGGCGGGTGACCTCGGCGACCAAGTCGCGGAACGACAGCTGCACGGTCTCGCGGCCGGGCCGCTCGCCGGTGTTCGTGACGTCGACCTCGACTTCGACGCTGCCGCCCTCGCGGGCGAGCTCGATCGACCCGGCTGCGCGGAGGTCGCCGTACGCGAAGGTCGTGTAGGACAGGCCATGGCCGAACGGCAGCCGGGCGAAGACGAGGTCGTCGAGGTAGCGGCCGAGGCGGTCGTCCTCATCGTGCTCGATTAGACGGCCCGTGGGCCGCTGGTGAGTGCTCGTCGGGATGTGCCCGGTCGTGAGCGGGAACGTCATCGGCAGCCGGCCGTGCGGGCTGACATCGCCGAATACGACGGAAGCCAGTGCGTTGCCCGCCTCGACACCGGGGTGCCAGACGACGAGGACGGCGTCAGCGGCGTCGAGGACCGGGCCGAGCTCGAGCGGCCGTCCGGTGTAGACGACCACGACGAGCGGCTTGCCGATCCGGGCGAGCTGCTGTACGTACTCGATCTGGCCGGCAGGCAGGCCGATGTCCGTGACGGAGTTCGCCTCCCCCGAGCGCCAGGGGTGCTCCCCCACGACGGCCACGGTGACGTCGGCGTTGCGGACCTGCTGCACGGCGCGATCGCTGAAACGGCCGTCCGTGACGAGCAGCCGCTCCTCGCCGAGCCGCTTGCGGAAGGCCGTGGCCGGGGCCACGACGTCCTCACCGCGGCCGTCGAGCGTCCACGTGCCCAGCAGCTCCTCGCCCGCCTCGGCGTACGGGCCGGTCAGGTGGACCGTGCCAGACGACGGGTCGAGCGGGAGGACGCCGTTGTTGGCCACGAGGACATGGGCGGCCTGGGCGGCGCGGAGCGCCACGACCCGGCTCTGGGGCGTCGGAGCATTGCTGCGGCCCGGGTCGCCGACGTAGGGCCGCTCGAAGAGGCCGAGCTCGAACTTCAGGCCCAGGATGCGGCGGACCGCGTCATCGACAAGGGCCACATCGACCTCGCCGGACTCGACGAGGTCGGCGAGGTGCGCGGCATACGACCCCGAGCACATGTCGAGGTCCACGCCTGCCTCGATGCCCTGCCGGGCGGCGTCCCGCAGGTCGGCCGCCACGCCCTGGTTGACGAGCTGGCCGATGCCGTTCCAGTCGGCGACGACGACCCCGTCGAAGCCCCACTCGCCCTTGAGCACGTCGCGCAGCAGGTGGCGGTGGGCGTGCATAGGGATGCCGTCGACGTCGTTGAACGCCGCCATCACAGTGCGGACCCCGGCCTGGACGGCGCTGCGGAACGGCCGCAGGTGCAGGTTGCGCAGCGTGTTCTCGCCCACCGAGACCGTGTCGTAGTCGCGGCCCCCGGCGGACAGCCCGTAGCCCGCGAAGTGCTTGACGCAGGCGGCGATCCGGTCCGGGTCGCCCGGGTCGACGCCCTGGAAGCCGCGCACGAGGGCAGCCGCGAGCCGGCCACTGAGCACCGGGGTCTCGCCGAGCGACTCGGCGACGCGGCCCCACCGCGGCTCCTCGGAGATGTCGACCATGGGCGCGAACGTCCACGCCACCCCGTCGACGACCGCCTCGGACGCCGCCACCCGCGCGACCTCCTCCAGCAGGTCCTCGTCCCACGAGGCGGCGAGCCCGAGCGGGATGGGGCACACCGTGCGGTGGCCGTGGATGACGTCACGGCCGAAGAGGACAGGGATGCCGAGCCGGCTCTCCTCGACCGCGTGGCGCTGCGCCTCGTCGATGTTGGCCGCGAGCACGCCCTCGTCCCGCTCGTTGCCGCCGGTGGCGCCGCTGGCGAACAGGCTGGAGCCGATCCGGCCCTGCGCGAGCTGGGCGGCGTCGTCGTGCGGGTGGATGTTGGCGACCTGATGCGTCTGGCCCACCTTCTCGGCCAGCGTCATCTCCGCCAGGAGGGCGTCGACGCGGGCGGCGGTCGGGAGCGAGGAGTCGAGCCAGGGCCTGGTGCGCTGGGCGGCGGTCATGTAGGAGATCTCCACGGTGAGCTCGATGTCGTTGCCGGACGCTGCGGCCGGCAGGTCGGACCGGGGCGTGCCGGGCACGTTCTGGCGGACCGCGAGGGCGGTGCCCGCCCGTCTCGGTGTTGATGGGTGTGCGGTCGAGGTACTGGCCGACGTGTGCCGCGAGGCCGGGGGCGTGGGCCATGACACCTCTGTTGTATAGCAGCGTGAAGCCCCCGCCTGACAAGGCGGAAAGCGTTGTAAATAAATGAAACTCAGTTCCTGAGCACGAACTCTAGTCGTGAAAGTACTTTCATGGGCGCGAAGGATTGACAGATGACCATTGGACAGATGACCATTTGCCGAACTTGGGGTGACGACAAATCCCCTTCCGGAGGTCAATCAATGGCGACAAAAACCAAGGTTGTAGCATTTGCTGTTTGCGGTGTGCTCAGCCTGTCAGCATGTACAGGCGGCGACTCCGGCGGGGGCTCTGCCGCCGATGGTGGCGGCGGGATGATTCCGCAGCTCATGTTCCCGTCCGACGCGCCGGCCACCATGGGCGGCCTCGTCGACTACAACCCGTACGCCGTGAACGCTCTGACGAAGACCTGGCTCTATGAGCCGCTCATGGTGCGCAACGGCATCAGCTGCGAGATCACGCCCTGGCTTGCCACCGACTTCGAGTGGGGCGGCGATGCCACCACCCTGACGTTCACCATCCGGAACGGCGTGAAGTGGTCCGACGGCCGGCCGCTCACGGCCCAGGACGTCGCCTTCACCTACAACCTGGCCAAGCAGTACCCGGCCATCGACCGCGCTGCCATCTGGAAGCCGGTGTTCGGCGCCCCCGCCAAGAGCGTGACCGCCGAGGGCAACAAAGTGACGATCGCGTTCAAGGGCAACGCCGCTCCCAAGTTCGACGAGCTCATCAGGCTGCAGATCCTGCCCGAGCACGTCTACTCCAAGGTCGGCGACGTCACGAAGTACATTGACAAGACGCCCGTCGGCTCGGGTCCCTTCAAGGTCGGCAACTACAATGGCCGCCGCCTTGAGCTGATCCGCCGGGCGGACTACTGGCAGGCCGACAAGGTCAAGGTCCAAAAGCTCATCCTCGAGGGCAACTACGACGCCGCCCAAGCCTCGCTGAAGCTGCGCTCCGGCCAGCTCGACGCCTATTGGGGCGAGATCCCCAACCCCAAGCGCGCGTTCGTCGACGCCAACCCGAAGACGAACCACATCTACTACGCGCCGAACGGCAGCACAGTGCTTAGCCCCAACGTGGAGAAGGCGCCTTTCGACGACGTGAAGTTCCGCGAGGCGATCGCCCCCGCGCTGAACCGCGGGGAGATCTCCGAGAAGGCGACCTACGGGATCATGAAGCCCGCGAGCCAGACGGGGCTGAAACTCCCGGCCGCGGCGAAGCTGCTGCCCGACGAGTACTCCGCCAATCAGGGAGCCGACACGGTCATCCCCTACGACGCGGCCAAGGCCGACCAGATGCTCGACGCGGCCGGCTACAAGAAGGGTGCCGACGGCAAGCGCACGACCCCCGAAGGCAATCGCCTGAACGTCACCTTCACGGTGCAGGCCGGGTTCATCGACTACCAGTCGATGGCGGAGGTCATCGCCCGCAACCTAACCTCGGTCGGGGTGCCGACGAAAGTCGTCGCCACCGCGCCCGAGTCGGTCGACGCGCAGAAGAAGTCCGGTGACTTCCAGGTGCTCCTGGAGTACCTGCACGGCGGCTGCGAGAACGCCAAGAACATCGGCGGCAAGCTCGCCTCGGACCAGATCCCAACGAAGACCGAGGTCCTGCCGAACGTCGAGCGCTGGAACGACCGCACGACGGACACCACGGTCAAGGAACTCAGCGGGACAGTCGACGAGGCGAAGCAGAAGGAGCTCGTCGGCAAGCTCGTCCACACGATGATGACCCAGTACCCGGTCACGCCCCTCATCTACGCTCCCGCGCGGATCCTCTACCGCACGGACAAGGCCGTCGGCTGGCCCAGCGAGGAGGACCCCTACGCCCAGCCCGCCGACGACCGGCTGCTCATCCTCACCCACCTGAAGCCGGCGAAATGATGGGCGCCGCCCAGGCCCGTACGGGGCCGGGGGGTCCGCCGTGAGGTACTTCACCCGCAAGATCGTGTTTTTCCTCGCCACCCTGTGGGCGGCGATCACGCTGAACTTCATCATCCCCCGCCTCCAGCCGGGTGACCCGGCCGAAGTGATGGTGCAGAAGCTCGCCGGCAAGGACGCCCAGCTCAACCCAGCCGCCGTCGAGGCGATGCGCGCCATGCTCGGCGCGCCGGAGGGCAGCCTGTTCGAGCAGTACATCGCCTATCTCAAGGCGCTGTCCCAGGGCGACTTCGGCATCTCCTACACGTACTACCCGTACCCCGTGACCGAGGTCATCGGCCAGGCCCTGCCGTGGACGCTCGTCCTCGTCGGCGTGACCCAGATCCTCGCCTTCGTCATCGGCGTGACGCTCGGCGCGTACGCCGCGTGGCGCCGCAACACCCGGTTCGACAGCATCGTGACCCTGGGCTCGACGTTCCTCGGGACGCTGCCGTCGTTCTGGATCGCGCTGCTGCTGCTCTTCGTCTTCGGGTACACCACGGGCTGGTTCCCCACCGGCGGCGGGTACTCGTCCACGTCCCCGGGCCTCAACGTGGCGTTCCTGGGCGACGCGGCATACCACTCGCTCCTGCCGGCGCTCTCGCTGCTCATCAGCGCGCCCATCGGCTGGATCCTCGGCATGCGCAACACCATGATCATGAACCTTGGCGAGGACTACATCCGCCTCGCCAAGGCCAAGGGTTTGCCCGACCGCGTCGTCGCGCTGCGGTACGCCGCGCGCAACGCCCTGCTGCCCAGCGTCACCGGCTTCGCCATCGCGCTCGGCGGCGTCCTCGGCGGCTCGATCCTCGTGGAGAAGATCTACGACTACCCCGGCATGGGCCGCCTCATGGATGAGGCGATCGGCAACCGCGACTTCCCGCTGCTACAGGCCCTACTGCTGTTCATCATCGTCGGCGTGCTGCTTGCCAACCTCATCGCTGATCTGCTCTACGGCGTCCTGGATCCGCGCGTGAGGAGGGCCGAGTCATGACCGCCGGAGTCGTCCAGACAGGCTCCGGCGAGGGCCCCGCCGACGCGAGCGCTGTCGAAGGCGAGTACACCCGGATGCGCTGGCCCCAGCTCATCTGGAGCAGCACCAAGGCCCGCGCCGGAATCATCCTGCTGCTGCTCTTCGTCCTCGTTGCGCTGCTCGCACCGGTCATAGCGCCCTACGAGGGGACGCGCTCCGACTTCGGCGCGCTGCTGCCGCCGAGCGGCGACCACCTGCTCGGCACGACGAGCCAGGGCGGCGACATCTTCTCCCAGCTCATCTACGGCAGCCGGATCTCACTCACGGTGGGGCTGTTCGGTGGACTGGTCTCGACCGCGATCGCGCTCATCATCGGCATGTGGTCCGGCTACAAGGAGGGCACGGTCACCGACGACATCCTCTCGTTCATCACCAACGTCGCCATCGTTGTCCCGGTGCTGCCCCTGATGATCGTGCTCATCGCCTACAGCGAGGTGCGCGGCGTCCCCCTCATGGTGTTCGTCATCGGCATCACCTCGTGGGCAGGCCACGCGCGCGCCAAGCGGTCGCAGATCATCACGCTGCGCAACCGCGACTTCGTCACCGCGGCGAAGTTCGCCGGGGAGGGCAGAATCTTCAGGGAGATCATGCCGAGCATGACATCCCTGGTCGCCGCCGGTTTCGTGGGCGCCGCAACCGGTGCCATCGGCGCGGAGGCGGGTCTGTCCTTCCTCGGCCTCGGCGACCCCAACACGGTGTCGTGGGGGACCATGCTCTACCAGGCCGACGCCCAGGGCGCGGTGGCGCAGGGGCTGTGGCTGTGGGTGCTCGCACCGGGCCTCGTGCTGGCGCTGCTCATCACCTCCCTGACGTTCATCAACTTCGGCGTCGACCTGCTCTCCAACCCCCACCTGCGGGAGGACTGACGTTGTCTGCCAACGGACCCCAGCCCACTCCCCTGCTGCGCGTCCGCGACCTCAGCGTGCGCTTCGAGCCGAGGATGTCACCCGCGCTGACCGCGGTCGACGGTGTCGGCTTCGACCTCGCCGACGGCGAGTTCGTCGGCCTCATCGGCGAGTCCGGCAGCGGCAAGTCCACGCTCGCCACGGCCTTGCTGCGGCTGCTCGACAAGCCCTGCCGGATCAGCGGCGGGTCGATCGAGTTCGACGGCGAGGACATCACGACGACGTCGCAGGACAACCTGCGCCGACGCCGGTGGCGCGACATCGGGACCGTCTTCCAGAGCAGCATGAACGCGCTCAACCCGGTCATGCGCATCGAGGCGCAGTTCCGCGACGCCATCGAGGAGCACAGCGACCTACGCGGCGACGCCGTCACCGACCGGGTCCGCGAGCTGTTCGAGATGATCATGATCGACCCGAGGTTCATGGCCGCCTACCCCCACGAGCTCTCCGGCGGCATGAAGCAGCGCATCAACCTCGCGCTCGCCCTGGCCAACCGCCCGCGCTTCGTCCTGCTCGACGAGCCCACCACCGGCCTCGATGTCGTGGTGCAGCGCTCCATCCTCGAGGCCGTGCGCCGGCTCCAGAAGGAGCAGGGCTTCGCGGTCCTGTTCATCAGCCACGACATCGGCACCGTCCTGGAGCTCTCCGACCGGATCTTCGTCATGTATGCCGGGCGGCTCGTGGAGCAGCAGGGCGCCGCCTCGCTGCTCGAGAACCCGCTGCACCCCTACTCCAAGGGACTGCTGGGGTCTTACAGCGACCCCCGGGCCGACACGGTGCGCGTCACCTACATCCCCGGTCGGCCGCCGGACCTCTCCCGGCCGATCGAGGGCTGCCGCTTCGCGGCGCGCTGCCCCGAGGCCATCGAGCGCTGCCAGAGCGACGACCCGGTACTCCTGCCCCTCGCCGGCGGCAGCGTGGCCTGCCATGTCGCCCACCTCCAGCGCGGCCCCGTGCAGGACGCCCCCGAGGACCTGCCGGAGCCGACCCGCGTCTTCGCCGGCCCGGCGTTCGTCAAGACCGCCGAGGACTCGGCTCGTGCCCTGCGCGGCGAGGTCTTCCTCGAGGTCAGCGACGTGAGCAAGGTCTTCAAGCACCGCCGCGGCCTCAAGCGCCACAGCATCCAGGCCGTCGACAACGTGTCGTTCTCGCTGCGACGCGGCAAGGTCACCGCGCTCGTCGGCCAGAGCGGCAGCGGCAAGACGACGCTGGCGCGGATGATCACCGGCGTCGACCGCCCGACGAGCGGGAGCATCCGCTTCATCGGCTCCGACGGCGACATCGAGGTGGACCGCCTGCCGACCCGGCGGCTGCGCGACTACCGCCGCCACGTCCAGATGGTCTTCCAGGACCCGTACAGCTCGCTCAACCCGGCGCTGCCGCTGCGCTACACCCTGACCCGGCCGCTGCGGAACCACCGCGGGCTGTCGGCGAAGCAGGCCAAGGCCGTCGCCGGCGAGCTGCTCGAGACCGTGGCGCTCACCCCGAGCCGGCGGTTCATCGACCGGTACCCGCACGAGCTCTCCGGCGGCCAGCGCCAGCGCGTCGTCATCGCCCGCGCCCTGGCCGCCGACCCCGAGCTCATCGTCGCCGACGAGCCGATCTCCAGCCTCGATGTCTCCATCCGCGCCGAGATCCTCGAGCTGCTCGAGCAGCTCGTCACCGACCGTGACATCGGTGTCCTCTACATCACCCACGACCTGCTGAGCGCGCGCCTGCTCGCCGACGAGATCGTGGTGCTGAACCAGGGCACGGTCGTCGAACACGGCCCGGTGCTCGACGTCATCCGCAACCCGGCGGACAGCTACACGCGCACGCTGCTCGACGCCATCCCCAACCGTTACCTGAAACCTGCTCAAACGTGAGCATGCTCAGGCAGCTGCCGCTTGCGCGGCGGCGGTCCCGGTCTGACCCGCTGGCGCGGTGCCGGGTTCCTGCTTCACGGGCGACCGCCCGGCGGAGCCGGGTCTTACGTCGCCTCCACAGGCGTTTATCCTCTCCGCCCCACTGGCGGCGAGGTTGAGCAGGTTACGGGCGGCGTTGACGTCCCGGTCGAGGACCAGGCCGCAGCCGTCACAGCGGAAGGTGCGCTCGGCGAGCGAGAGGCTTGGCTTTCGGCTCCCGCATCCCGAGCAGGTCTTGGAGCTGGGATACCAGCGGCCTGCCACCATCAGGCGGCCACCGTTCCAGCGGGTCTTGTACTCCAGCATCCGTCGTGTCGCGTAGAAGCCCTGATCGGCGACAGCGCGGGCGAGGCGCCTGTTGGCGAGCATCCCGGTCACGTTCAGGTCTTCCACGACCACGGTCTCGAAGCGGGCCGCGAGAGCGCTTGTGGCCTTGTGCAGGACTTCGGCGCGCAGGTCAGCGACTCGGGCATGGTGGCGGGCCAGCCGCGCGGCAGCTTTCGCTCGGTTCGCGCTCCCGCGCTGCTTGCGGGAGTGCGCCTTGCCGAGACGCCGGAGTTTTCGCAGGCCCGCGCTGAGTGCCTTCGGCCCGGCGACCTCAATCACCGTGCCGTGGTCGTCCATGGCGGTCAGCAGCGTCTTCACACCAAGGTCCACACCCACAGCGCTGCGCGGCCGGGCATGCCGGGCGGGCACCGCCCGGTCGACCTCGACGGTGAAGGACACGTGCCAGCGCTGCGCCGTGCGGGAGATCGTGGCTGACAGGATGCGGGCGGTCCCGTTCTCCAACCGCCGCGTGAGCTTACGGGTCGGCTCGTGCGTGGCGATCGTGCCGAGCCGCGGCAGCGTCACCGTCCGGCCTGCGCACCGCATGACGCCGGTGGAGAACCGGAACGAGTCACGGCACCTTCCGCGCCGCTTGAACTTCGGGAACCCCAGGCGGCGACCCTTCCGGGCACCCTTGCGGGACTTGACGAACTCACGCAACGCCCGGTCCAGATCCCGGAACGCCTCCTGGTAGACACACTTGGAGTTCTCGCCCCACCACGCCAAAGCCGGTTCGGTCTTCTTGACGGCGTTCCACAGCTTGTGCAGCTCCGCCCCGGAGTACCACATGCGCTCAGCGGCGTAGCGGTCCTGGCAGGCCACCAAGCCCCAGTTCCACGCGAATCGCGCAGCACCCGCGTGCGAGGCCAGCGCCCGCTCCTGCGCGGGCGTCGGGTCCAACGCGAACCGGAACGCCTGAGTCACCTGCACCCGCCGAACGGTACCGGCACCCACCGACAGACCACGGGCCCACGAACACGAATGCGTACAGGTGCTCACGTTCGCGCATGGTCCGCCCAACTGTTCGCTACCCCTTCGACACGCCCTCCCCGCCGGGTACGTCGCCGGTCAGCCGACCCTCCGCCGGCGACGCCCGCCACCATGGCCACGGGTGAGGCCAACGGCGAGCTCACCGCCGGCTGACTGGGCCGACCCGCGCCGGCCCGAACGGAACAGCGGACCGTGAGAACCCGGCATCCCCCTCCCCTCGCACATGACGGACCGCCGCCCGTTCTTGCACGCCTGCCCGAGGCCCGCGAGGATGGCGGTCATGGACGGGACGCGGGCGTGACCGAGGCAGAGGCGACCGACGGACCCGTCACTATCTACACCGTGGCCGAGCGGGCCGGTGTGAGCATCGCGACCGTCTCCCGGGTCCTGCAGGGCTCCGCCCGGTCCTCTCCGCTGACGCGGCAGAAGGTGCTGCGAGCAGTGGAAGAGCTTGACTACGTCCCGCTGCGCGCCGCCCGAACCGTCGATGTCAAGCGTTATGAGGCGCACGGGCTCGTCCTCCCGGGGCTGCAGGGACCCTACTTCGCCGAACTGCTCGCGGGCTACGAGTCGACCGCCGCCCAGTACGGCCAGTCAGTCGTCGTGGTTCTCTCAGGGGGTCTCGCGGACCTCAACACGATCCTGCGGACCCTGCTCGCGCGGGTCGACGGCCTCGTACTCGCCGGCGGCACGGCCAGCGACACGATGGTGCGCACCCTGGCCCGCAGCACCCCAACGGTGATGCTCGCGCGGGCACCGATCGAGGGCTGCCACATGGTCGCGGTCGAGAACCGCGAGAGCGTCGCGACGCTGACCACCCACCTCCTCGGGCACGGCCGACGGCGGTTGGTCTTCGCCGGCGACCCGGAGACGTCCCACGACATCCACGAGCGGTACGCCGGATTCGCGGATGCTCTCGTCCAGGCAGGCCTGCGCGAGGCGCTGCCGCCGATCGATGTCTGGTTCGAGGAGCCCTCTGCCCCGGAGATCGTGAAGCGGCTGCTCGCAGCGCGCAGCGAGGTAGACGCAGTGGTCTGCGCCAACGACGAGCTGGCCCTGGCGACGATGTCGCTGCTCGGGCGCGCCGGCGTGCGGGTGCCCGACGACCTGGCCATCGTGGGGTTCGACGACATCATGGCCTCGCGCTACGTCGAGCCCGGCCTGACGACGGTCAAGCAGCCCACACACAGCCTCGGCCGCTGGGCGGCGATCCGGCTGCACGAGCGCATCCAGGGCCCCACCCGCGACGTTCAGCCGCAGATCCTCCCGACACAGGTGGTGCTGCGCGGCTCATGCGGCTGCCCGTGGGACGGGAGCATTTGCGACTGAACGTTCCGGGATGGCGGCCCGGTTTCCGGGATGGCGGCCCGGTCCGTACGCTCGCTGTGCGAGATCGTCCCGTGGTCGCTCGTTGGTTGCTCGCCTGTCGTGATCTTGTCGCCACACGCCGCGCCACCTCGGCGTTGCACCTGCTTCCCAGGTGGCTACTCCGCCACCGGTGTTCATCGCAGGGTGAGTGGGGTCTCGGATGCGACGCGGGTCAACTTCTCGGGGTTGCGAACGTAGTAGAGGCCGGTGATGCGGGCGTCCTCGACACGGATCGCCAGGACGCCGACGATCTCGCCGTCCAGGCGTACGACGAGTGCCGGGCTGCCGTTGACCACCCCACTGGTGAGCGTGCCTTCGGCCTTGCCGAAGACGCCGGCGATGAAGCGGACCACCTTCTCGGCACCGGTGATCGGCCGTAGCGCGGCCTGCTTGATGCCGCCGCCGTCGCTGACAAGGACGACCTCGGGGGCGAGCACGCCGAGGAGTCCCTGCAGGTCCCTGGTTTCGAGCGCGTGCTGGAATGCCTCCAGGGCCGCCCGGGTCTGGCTCGGGGAGACCACCTCGCGCCGCCGGCGGGCATCGACGTGCCGACGGGCGCGATGCGCGATCTGACGGACGGCCGCGGGGCTCTTGTCGACGGCGGCCGCGATCTCGTCGTAGCTGACATCGAAGGCCTCGCGCAGCACGAAGACGGCGCGCTCGGTCGGCGACAGCGTCTCCAGGACGAGCATCAGCGCCATCGACACACTCTCGGCGAGCTCGACGTCCTGGGCCACGTCCGGCGCGGTGAGCATCGGCTCGGGCAGCCAGGGGCCGACATACGCCTCCTTGCGGCGCTTCATGGTGCGCAGCCGGTTGAGCGACTGCCGGGTCGTGATCCGGACCAGGTAGGCGCGCTGGTCGCGCACCTGCCCCACGTCGACCTTGACCCACCGCAGCCAGGCTTCCTGGAGGACGTCTTCGGCGTCGGCCGCCGATCCGAGCATCTCGTATGCGACGGTGAAGAGCAGGTTGCGGTAGGCGACGAAAATCTCGGTCGCCGGGTCAGTGGCGTGGTCGCTCATATCTCGGCCCCTCTCCCTTGCGACCCCGGGCCCGGTTGCCGAAGGCCTTCAGCGTGCATTCACAGCAAGCTTTGCGTTGGTAGCCGTTCGATCCGACCCACCTGTTCGGTGCGATCCGTTGGTAGTCGGCCGGACCGGCCACCGATGCGTGGCCTAGGCTGCCCGTTCAGCGGTGGCCGGCGCCTCGCCGCGCTTGGCCTGCAGCAGTTGTTGACGCTTGTCATCCTTGGCCCAGGTGTGCGAACCGGGCTTGCGTGCCTCGTCCGCCAGCTGCTTGACGGTGCGCTCGCAAACGAACTCCTTGAGCTTCGCACCAGGGCGGCCGCCGAGGTAGAACCCCTTCGCGATGTCGTTCTTGTGGGCGAATTGGAAGATACCGGCACGACGACCCAGGCTGATGCACTGGCCGGCGAACCCCAGGTTGATGGGCGCGGGTTGCTCACCCGCGATCCGGCTGAGCACCGTGTCGGCGGCGTGCGCGCCCAGCGGACCGGCGGCCTGGCAGCTCATCCGCAGCGGCAGGTCCGACGGTGCCGCCGAATCCCCGGCCGCGACGATGCGTACGTCGTCCACGCTCGTCAAGGTCTCGTCGGTGAGCAGGCGGCCCAAGGCGTCGGTGCTCAGCCCGCTGCGCGCGGCCAGGTCCGGCACGCCGAATCCGGCGGTCCAGATGGTCACCTTGCTCGGCAGATCGCGGCCGTCACCGAGCTGCACGGCATCGCCAGTGACAGCCGTCACCTTCGCGTCGGGGCCTTCGAGCACGGTCACACCGAGTTCGGCCAGCCGCTTGGCAACCGAGCGCCGACCCCGCGGGTGCAAGTACGGGCCGAGCACCTCGCCGCAGACCAGGGTCACGGTGCGGCCCAGCTCCGCCAGCTCGGCGGCGGTCTCGATACCTGTCGGACCGGCTCCGACAACCGTCACCGCGGCCGTTGCAGGCGCGGCGTCGACGACCGGCCGCAGCCGCTGCGCCGCCTCCAGGGTGGCGATCGGGTAGGCGAACTCGGCCGCTCCGGGCACCCGCGGGTCGGCGCTACCACTGCCCACTGCGTAAACCAGATGGTCGTAGCCGACCGTGCCGCCGGTCGCCAACATCACACTGCGCTCGGCCGCGTCGATCCGGGTCACGGTGTCGACCACCAGCCGGACGCCGTCGGCCAGGATCTCTCGGTAGTCGACGACCGCGTCGTGGGACCCGCCCACCAGCTGGTGCAGGCGGAGCCGCTCGACGAAGGTCCGGCGCGGGTTGATCAGTGTCACTGTCACCTCGTCGCGCTGCGTCAGGCGATTGGCCGCCATGACGCCGGCGTAGCCGCCGCCGATCACGGCCACATCGGTGTTCTCAGCCATGGTGTCTCCTGCGTTTCTAGGGGTTCGGCCTCAAGACACCGCGTGATCGATCTGACCGCCAGCTGGCACAGAAGATCCGTGGCGGGAGGTTGCTACGTGCCCGCGAGAGCGGGTTCGCGGTCGGACTTGCCCGCCGGCGGCTCGGCATCGTCGTGATGCTTGAACAGCTTGCTGGGCCACCACATCCATCGGCCCACATCCAGGGTCAGCGCGGTGACCAGCACCGAGCGGACGATCATGGTGTCCAGCAGCACGCCGAACGCCACCGCGAACCCGAGCTGGGCCGCGAACACCAGGGGCAGCGAGGCCAGCGCCGCGAAGGTACCGGCCAGGACCAGACCCGCCGAGGTGATCACACCGCCGGTGGCGGACAGACCGACCAGCGCGCCGCGCCGGGTGCCGTGCGCCATCGCCTCTTCGCGCACCCGGGTGACCAGGAAGATGTTGTAGTCGATGCCCAGGGCGACCAGGAACACGAACACCAGGAGCGGGAAGTTCGCGTCCGCCCCGGCGAAGTCGAACACGTGGTTGAACACCAGGCTGCTCACGCCAAGGGCCGCTCCGAACGACAGCACCACCGTCGCCATGAGCAGCAGTGGTGCGACGATCGCCCGCAACAGCAGCGCGAGGATGAGGAACACTATGATCAGTACGACGGGGATGATCACCTTGGAGTCGCGGGCGGCCGACTGCTGTATGTCGAGTGAGATCGCCGTGCTGCCGCCGAGCTGGGCATCCGCACCCTCGATCTTGTGGACCGCCGTTCTGGCCTGCTCAACGGTGCGCATCGCGGCCTTGCTGCCGGGAGCGTCGTTGAGCGTCCCGAAAACGATGGCCTCACCATCCTTGCTCATCGGCGCCGCGACGTCGGCGATCCCTGGGACGCCGGACAGCACGGTCTTAACCTGCTCCGCCGAGGCAGCCTTGGCCACGACGTAGATGGGGTCACCGGACCCGGCCGGGAAGTGCCTGGCCTGGATCTCCTCGCCGACGACCGCCTGCGGCTCGCCGGTGAACTGGCTCTTGCTCGGGAGCCCATCGGCCTTGAGCCCCATCACCCCGATCGCCATGACACCGAGGACGAGCGCGGTGCCGACCCACACGATCCGCGGCCGGCCGGCGATGGCGGTGCCGACCCGCGTCCAGATGCTGTCCTTGGCCGTCCCGGCCGAGCCGTACGACGGCTTCATCGGCCAGAAGATCCAGCGGCCGCAGATGACCAGCAGGGCCGGCATCAGGGTGACCATGGCGAGCAGCCCGACGAGGATGCCGACGGCGCAGGCCGGCCCGAGCCCTTTGGTGGAGTTGAGAGTGGCCAGCAGCAGCATCATCAGGCTGACCGCGACGGTGGCGGCGCTGGCGATGATCGCGGGACTGGAGCGGTACAGGGCCTCCGCCATCGCCTCGTGCCGGTCCTCGTGCCGCCGCAACTCCTCCCGGTACCGCGAGGTGAGCAGTAGTGCGTAGTCGGTGGCGGCGCCGAACACCAGTACGGTCAAAATGAAGCTGGTCTGCGTGTTGACGGTGAGCCCGGCGTTCTTCGCCAGCAGGTAGATCACCGCTTCCGACATGACCAGGGCGCCGCCCGCGGTCAGCAGTGGCAGCAGTGGCAGCAACGGGCTGCGGTAAGTGAACAGCAGGATGACGACCACCACCAACGCGGTGATCGCCCCCAGGGCGCCTCCTCCGCCGAAGCTCTTTATCGAGTCGGATGCGTAACCGGCCGGTCCGGTGACGTGGAACCCGAGACCGTTGGCGTTCTGTTCGCCGACCTTGTGCATCGCGTCGACGACCTTGGCGGCCGCGGCCCAGCCCTCACTACCGTCGTCAACCTGAACCACGGTCTGGATGGCCTTGCCGTCCTGGGCCTTCAACGGGCCCTGTGGCTGCCCCACGACGCCTTTGATGCCCTTGAAGGCTTCGGCGTCGGCTTGGGCCTTGGTCATGTCGGCAGGGGCGATGCCCTCGGGCCGGTCGTAGATCACGATCGCGGGCAGGGTCTCGGCGGGCTGGAACTTCTTGGCTTGGTCGACGACCTTGGTCGCCTCCGCGTTGCTGGGCAGCCAGGCCGAATTGTCGTTCTTCTCAACGTCGCCGAGCTTGCCGGCCAGCATGAAGGCCGGGATCAGCAGGGCGATCCAGAGGGCCAAGATGACCCATTTCGCCACCCTGCCACTGGGCAAGGAGGTCGCTTTTCGCAACATGGGGATTCCTCATTGTTCAGTCGACGTGGGAAAGTTACGCGCTGTTCAGGCAGCCATGGCGGAGCCGCTCGACGAAGGTCCGGCGCGGGTTGATCAGTGTCACTGTCACCTCGTCGCGCTGCGTCAGGCGATTGGCCGCCATGACGCCGGCGTATCCGCCGCCGATCACGACCACATCGGTGTTCTCAGCCATGGTGTCTCCTGCGTTTCTAGGGGTTCGGCCTCAAGACACCGCGTGATCGATCGTTGTGACAGCGTGTGAGGCAGATCACTCCACAGGCGTGGGCTCGGTATACGGAGTCCTCACGGTCGGAGCTGATGCTCCGGGGATGCGCGCCACCCGGGGGTCGAACAAACCCCTTCAGGGCAGGTCACTGTTGCCGCCAAGGTTGGCGACGATGCGGCGCAGGACGTTGATCGTCGTCACGAAGTCGGCGACTCGCGTGTCGGCACCTGCGATCCGGCCAGGCGTAGGCTCAACCGCCGGCGCGCCGCCGCTTCGCGAGGAGTTCGTCCGTCCACAGCGGACGATGAAGGGAAAAGGAGAGTACCCACTCCTTTCCATTTTCAACGTATAGCGCACTGGGGGGCTTGCGGCAAGACCCGGGTCGTGCCGCAGAATCGTCGGCCGAGGCCAGAACCTGCGGAAACGGGGGTCGCGAAGTGCGTGTGTTGTTGTCGACGTTTTACGAACCTCAGATCGGAGCTGATGACGTGAACCCCCTGACCACCAGCGCGTTCGACCTTCCCGACCACCTCTCCCCCAAGGCCGACGCGACGCTGATCGCCGGCGACGAGCAGCACTTCGCGGCCATCGCGGAGAGCCTCGAACAGTCGATCGCCGACCTGTCCGACCGCATTGATGCCGAGCGCAAGGCGCCCGGCGGCATAGGCCAGGAGGCGATGGACCGGGACATGGAGATCCACCGGCTGACCGCTCGCCTGCGCGCCCTGCGTCGCTTCGGTTTGGACCTGTGCCTCGGCCACATCGTCAGCGCAGACGACCCCGAGCCCGTGTACGTCGGACGACTTGGCCTCACGGACAGCGCGGGTCGTCGGCTGCTGCTCGACTGGCGCTCCCCCGCGGCTGAGCCGTTCTTCGGAGCGACCCACGCCAACCCGATGGGTCTGGCAAGCCGCCGCAGGTATCGCTGGACCCGCGGCCGGATCAGCGACTACTGGGACGAAGTGTTCACCTCGGACGGGTTTGAAGGGCACGCCGCGCTCGACGACCAGTCCGCCTTCATCGCCAGCCTGGGCGGCCACCGGTCGACCCGGATGCGAGATGTGCTCGGCACCATCCAGGCCGACCAGGACGCCATCATCCGCGCGGGATCCCGCGGCGCTCTCGTCGTCGACGGCGGTCCGGGTACGGGGAAGACCGTCGTCGCTCTGCACCGCTCCGCCTACCTCCTCTACTCCGACCCTCGCCTCGGTCACCGCCGGGGCGGCGTGCTGTTCGTCGGTCCGCACCAGCCCTACCTGGGCTACGTCGCCGACGTCCTCCCCAGCCTCGGAGAGGAGGGCGTGCAGACCTGCACCCTGCGGGACCTCGTCGCCGAGGGAGCCGCAGCAGCGATCGAGACCGACCCGAACGTGGCCCTCCTGAAGTCGTCCGCGAACCTGGTGAAGGCGATCGAGACGGCCGCCAGGTTCTACGAGAAGCCGCCCACCAAGGGGATGACGGTCACGACCGACTCGACCGACATCTGGCTGAGCGCCGACGATTGGGCCGAGGCGTTCGAAGCACCAGATCCCGGTACTCCGCACAACGAGGCGCGCGACCAGATCTTGGAGGAGCTGCTCACGATCCTGATGGACAAGCACGACGGCGACGCCCCGGCTGACCTGCTCCGCAAGGCGCTGCTGCAGAACAGGGAGCTGCTCATGACCCTCAACAGGGCGTGGCCGCTGCTCGAAGCGGCTGACCTCGTCGGAGACCTGTGGTCGGTACCCGCCTACCTTCGGTTGTGCGCTCCCTGGCTCAGTCCCGATGACGTTCAGCAGCTGCAGCGCGAGGACGCCCA
The DNA here is from genome assembly GCF_014323705.1 of Actinomadura alba. GTDB lineage: Bacteria > Actinomycetota > Actinomycetes > Streptosporangiales > Streptosporangiaceae > Actinomadura_C > Actinomadura_C alba. The sequence goes on along the minus strand of NZ_JABVEC010000021.1, from coordinate 67,751 downwards.
GGCCTGGACGGTATCCGACCTGCCGCTCCTGGACGCCGCACGGCAGCGGCTCGGCGACCCGGAGGCGTCACGACGCAAGCGTAGGCATGAGGCCGCTCTCGCCGCACAGCGCGAGCGCATGGCGCAGGTCGTCGACAACCTGATCGAGGCCGCAGCCGACTCCGGCGCCGACGGTGACGACGGCGAAGGCCTGGTGACGATGCTGCGCGGACAGGATGCACAGGTCAGCCTGGTCGACGAGTCCGAGCTGTCCACCATCGCCCCGGACCTGCTCGCCGGCCCCTTCGCGCACATCGTCGTGGACGAGGCCCAGGAACTCACCGACGCCGAGTGGCAGATGTTGCTGCTCCGCTGCCCGTCCCGGAGCTTCACCATCGTCGGGGACCGTGCCCAGGCCAGGCACGGGTTCACGGAGTCGTGGCAGGAACGGCTCGAGCGGATCGGGCTCGACCGGATCAACCTGGCCTCCCTGAGCATCAACTACCGGACGCCGGAAGAGGTCATGGCGGAAGCCGAGCCGGTCATCCGGGCCGTGCTCCCGGACGCCAACGTGCCGACCTCCATCCGCAGCGGCGGCGTCCCCGTCGTACACGGATCCGCTTCGGATCTGGGCTCGATCCTCGACACCTGGCTCGCCGCGCATGCCGACGGGATCGCCTGCGTCATCGGCACTGGTGACATCGAAGCTGGCACGTTCCGGGCGACGTCCCGCGTCCGGTCGCTGACCCCGGAGCTGTCGAAGGGGCTCGAGTTCGACCTGGTCGTCCTCATCGATCCAGAGGCGTTCGGCAAGGGCATCGAAGGAGCGGTCGACCGCTATGTCGCGATGACCCGAGCGACCCAGCGACTCGTCATCCTCACGAGCTCACCTCACGCCGGTCCTGATCGGTGATCTCCAACTCCGACGACCCGGCCTTGCCCGGGCCGGTGAGCTGAGGGGCAGAACCAGGGAGAGCAGCAGGCGGGCCTTGCCCTCAGCATGAGCAGTGGTCGGGGGCTATCTGAGCAGGCGGGCACCGAGAGTGACTCCGTTGCTGGGGCTCGACCGTGTCATCTGTCCCAGTCCTGTGATGCGGCTAACTGCTCGCCTTCAGCCCGACGACGTGCACTCCGGCGGGGTTGAGCACGGTGACGAGTACCTCGCCGTCGGGTGTCACCGATGACTTCGATGCCATGCGGAAATCGCCCACCGTGAGGTTCGCATCGCTTCCGGCGGGTTCTGTGGTGATCAATCGGCCGTGTGGGTCGAGGTGCACCAGCGTGCCGTGGTCGTTGCGGTTCGTGACTTTGTGGAGCATGTAGCCACCGTCGTCGCGGCGTCCTTTGAGTGTCGCGTCTTCGCATTCGGGTGGGGTGTTCACCCACACCCGGCCTTCCTCGTACAGCACCACACCATTGTCGCTGCCTTGGTCGTCGCGGACGAGCATCGCGGCACCGTGCCGCTGGGATGCCGCGATGCCGTCGATGTCCAGGAGCCAGTCGATGTGGCCGGCCGACGTCATCCGGCCGAGACAATCACCTCCGATCGCGGTCTTCCCGTACAGTCGGCCGTCCGCGTCCAGCCCGATCAACCCGCTCATGACCACACGGTTGTTGTCGATGTCTTCGATCACCGACTCGGTACCGGTCTGGGGATCGAGGATCACCCAGGAGTCGCGAGTGTCGTCCCAACGCGTGAAGATGACGCGCCCGTCGGGATACATGTGGGAGATGCAGCCCTCGCGGCGGGCCACCACGTGGCCCGATCTGTCGTCGACTCGCGTCAGGAAGACATCTCCCATGGTCGGGGCATGGTCGGGTGCGTCCGTGCAGGTGAGAAAGACCCGTCCCTGGGTGTCGGCGAGGAGCTGCGAATGGTATTGGGCTGCCACGCGTTTCATCGTCCAGGCCGTCGTCCCGTCCGGACGCACTGCGCGCACTGCGAACCGGTCCTTGATCTGCTCGAGCACGATCGCGTGACCGTCGGTGTCCATGACCGCGTCCCAGATCAGGCCGTCCGTCGCGATGTCGACGCGCACGGCGGGCGAGGACAACCGGATCAGCCGCACGCGGCCAACGAAACGGGCCCACAGTGGACCAGGCGCAAGCAGCAAGGGCGTGCCGTCAGGAAGAGACCGTACTCTCACGTTCGCCCGCACGGAGGCGCTCGGATCGGAGTAGCCGCCCGTCGGGAGCGGCGGAATGATGAGCTCGGGAACGCCCTCGGTCGCGTCCCACGGCACGAACGCACGGAGCCGGACAACCGTGTCACCGATCACCATGAGCCACTCCGAATCCAGCCCAAATCGCTCAGCTGATACTAACGATCTTCAGCAGCGCGCTGGGCGGGACCGGGTCGGGGAGATGCGTTGGAGTGCTCCCCGGCGATCCGGCGTGGTGCAGCGGTGATGACGGTGTCAAGGATGCTGCGCGACGCTTCCAACTCCTGGATCGCGGTGGTGATCCGTTTCCGTTCCTGCTGCAGTTGGGCGACCAGGTTCGGGCAGGTGGGCACCAGGCGGTCGTCGTCGGCGCGGACGCAGGGGAGGACCTGGGCGATAAGGGCGGTGGGGAGCCCGGCGGCCAGCAGGCAGCGGATACGGCGCACCGTTTCCACGTTCGCCTCGCTGTAGACGCGGTAGCCGCTTGGTAGCCGCTGTGGCTTGAGTAGTCCTTGTTGCTCGTAGTACCGCAGCATTCGTTCGTGGACTCCGGTGCGCCGGACCATCTCCTTCATGCGCATGTGGCCTGCCTCTCACCGGACCGACTTGACTCTGACACTGATGTCGGAGTTTAGCGTGGTCTGCATGATCACTGAGCGCGCACTTCCCCAGCCTCGTTTCGACGTCCTCGTGCAGGGCAAGGGCCCCGCGCTCCTGCTCGCCCACGGTGCCGGCGGTGGGATCCAAGGCAACTTCGGCCTAGTCCTTGATGACCTGTCACGTGACCACACCGTCATCGGCCCGCATTACCCGGGAGCGGGCGGCACGCCCGTCGCCACCGAACCGCTGCAGCTCGACGAACTGGCCGACCAGCTGGTGGCCTCCGCGGTCGCGGAGGGGCACGACTCGTTCACCGTCCTCGGTGAGTCGCTGGGCACCACCGTGGCGGTCCGGGCCGCCACCCGGCACCCCGAGCGGGTCACGGCACTCGTGCTCACCGCCGGGTTCGCCGCCGCCGACCCGGTCCTGGCACTGGCCGCCCAGCTCATCCAGACCCTGGCCAGCGCAAACGAGTGGAGCGCCGTGGCACGTCTCGCCTGCCTGTCGTGCCTGTCACCGACGCACCTGGCGGAGATCTCCCCGGCGGACCTCGAGGCCATGGTGGCGCAAACCCAGGCGGGGATGCCGCCGGGAACGGTGGACCACTTCGATCTGGTGTCCCGGGCGGACGTCCGCGGCGACCTCGCGTCCGTGACCGTGCCCACCCTCGTCGTGGCGCCGACCGGTGACCGTCTGGTCCTCCCCGACAGCTCGCGCCGCTTGGCCGCCGGGATCGCGGGAGCAAAGCTCGTCGACCTGCCCGGCGCAGCCCACATCCTGAGCGAGGCCGACCGGGCGATCTGGCTGCGGCTCGTCCGCGAGTTCCTCGGCACCCTCCCCCAGCGGTCGGCGTGACCGCTCCGCCCGGCACCAAGCAGGCCGGCGCGCCCGTCGCATCCTCCGCGCGGCGGCGCGCCGGCCTGGCCGTGCTCGCGATCACCACGTTCGTCGTGGTCACGACCGAGATGCTCCCGGTCGGACTGCTGTCGCTGATCGGCGACGACCTGGGCGTCGCGCAGTCACGGGTCGGACTGCTGGTCACCGTCTACGCCTTCACCGTGGGGCTGACGGCGGCTCCACTCACGGCGTGGACGTCACGGTGGCCGCGCAAGCGACTCTTCGCGATGGTGTGCGCGGTGTTCGCCCTTGGCACGGTGCTGTCCGGGCTCTCGGTGAACTACCCGATGCTGGTCGCGGCACGTTTCCTGTGCGGCACCGCGCACGGGGTGTTCTGGTCGATCGTCGCCGGATACGCCGCGTCGCTCGCCGATCCCGGACGCACCGGGCGCGCGACATCCATCGTCTTCGCAGGAAACTCGGCAGCCCTCGTCCTGGGCATGCCCTTGGGCACCGCACTGGGCGCGGCCGCCGAGCAGCCCACATCCTGACCCTGTGCCACGGCGGTACTTTCACCGCAGGCCGAGGAGAAGGTCCAGAACATCGTTTTGGAGTGGTTCGCATGCCGGCGGTTCGTGGCGGGCCCGGCCGCCGATGCCCGTAGATCCAAGGTGCGGAACCTCCGGCGAGAACGCCGACCATGATCCGGAATCGCTGAGGCGAGCGGTATCCGTCTAATAAGGTGCGTAACGCCCACGCTTCCCTGCACCAGGAGTCACGCCCGATGTCAAAAGCCGAGCCCCTGGGCCCCGACGATCCGTCCGTCGTGGGTCCCTACCGGCTGTCCGGCCGGCTGGGCATGGGGGGCCAGGGGGTGGTCTACCTCGGGCACGGTGTCGACGGGACACCCGTCGCAGTGAAGGTACTCCGTCAGGAGCTCGCCGCCGACATCCGCGTCCGCGAACGCTTCACCAAGGAGCTCGCCGCCGCCGCCCGCGTGGACCCGTTCTGCATCGCCCAGGTCCTCGACGCCTCTTTGGACGGCCAACGCCCCTACATCGTCACCGAGTACATTCAGGGCCCCTCGCTCCAGCAGGCCGGGCCACGCAAGGGCGCGGCCCTGCAGCGACTCGCCGTCGCCACCGCGACGGCCTTGGCGGCGATCCACGAGGCGGGCGTCGTACACCGCGACTTCAAGCCCTCCAACGTCCTGCTCGGTCCCGACGGCCCCCGCGTCATCGACTTCGGCATCGCCCGCGACACCGAGTCACCCCTCACCCTGACCAACAGCATCATCGGCACCCCGGCCTACATGGCCCCCGAACAGTTCGCCGGGCAGTCCGTCGGCCCTCCGGCCGACGTCTTCGCCTGGGGCGCGGTCATCTCCTACGCCGCCGCCGGGAAGCCCCCCTTCGGCACGGACACCTTTCCCGCCATCATGAACCGCGTCCTGAACGGCGAACCCGACCTCGGCGAACTCCCCGAACCGCTGCGATCCACCGTGCAAGCATGCCTGGCCAAGGAACCCGGCCATCGCCCTCCCATGCAGGCCGTACTCCTGCGACTACTCGGCGCCCAGCCACGACCAACCGGCCCCCAGACGGCACCCACCGGGCCACCACCCGTGTCGACCAGCCCACCACCGGCACCCACCGGCACTCAGCCGCCCTCGTACAGTCCCGGTCCCGTACAGGCCGGCTCCCCGCAGGGGCCCACCGGCATCCCGCACGCGGCTCCGGCCGGCCCTCCCCCGATGCCCGCAGGCGCCCAGACGCCCGCCGGCCCTCAGATGGGGCTCAACGGCGGTGGGACGGCTGGGCGCAGGAAGCGGCGCCCCGCCGTCCTGTTCGGGGCGGGGGCGGCGGGCGCGCTGGCAGTGGCCGTTGCCGTTGCCGTTGCCGCGGTCATCTGGGGCGGGCTCGATACGTCCGGCGCCACCGTGGACAATCGCGACGGCTCGAGCAATTCGGAGAGCAATGCTCAAGGGCTCGGCCCTGGCGCTCCGGCTCAGCCCGGGACTGACGCAAGTGCCGGACCATCCGGCCGGCCATCCCCCTCCGCCTCCCCCGGCCCGAACACCAGAGGAGGTCGCGGCGCCTCCGGCACACCCCGTGACAGCTCCGGCCCCGGAGGCGGAGATGGCGGTGGAGGCGGGGGCGGTACCGCGCCCAGGCCCACGAATCCGAGCGGATCGAGCGCACCGAGCGGACCGAGCGCGCGGATCTCGTACTTTACGGTGGGGTCGGCGGGCACGTGCTATGCCAAAGGCCAATCCTTCCCCTTCAGGTACAGCATCGTGGGGAGCAAGAATCCGACCCCGATCGAATTCAGCATCTACTTCGACGGTCGCCTGGGCGCAGGCCATCCGATCAACACTGTCGGGGAACCGGATTTCACCATTTCCACCGACCGAAGTGAGAGCACAGCGGGCACGCACACCTACCGGATGGTGCTGCGCAGCCCCACCCACCAAGAGAAGACCGTCACCGTCAAGGTCTGCTGACCCGACCTCAGCGGTCGAGGCGGGGAGCAGCGGCCTCATGCACGGCGATCATCCGAAGGGATCACCGTCTCAGCCTGATGCGACTCGTTACACCGAGTAGGACAGGAATCGACCGACGAAGCCGCCGCGCCGAACTGCGAAGGCCTCATCGGCGCGCGAGACGGTCGCCTCGGATCCGCAGAGCCATTGTGCGCACAGCGATGAGCAGGGTCACGGCCGGGGTCCACAGGAGCATCACCGATCCGGCTGCGGTGAGCCAGAAGCGGCCGGTGAGCGGCCCGGTCGTCAGGCCGTCTGCGGTCCAGCCGAGAACGGTGAGCAGGACGGGGAGGGTGAAGCCGAAGTACCAGCCGGCCGTCGCGACGAGCCCGGCCAGCCAGACCCATCGAAACCATCGGCCGGCTTGGACATCGCGTGGTGCGGCGGCGGCCAGTTCGGCCGAATGTGCTGGAGAGAGCCGGCCGAGGGCTTTTCTGAGCAGCAGTGACTTCACCCGCCACAGGTTGCGGCAGCCGGTGGCGGTGACCAGCACCGCATAGATGTCGGTACGCAGGAAGACCAGGAACTGCCAGGTGATGGTGACGACTTTGACGAACACCACGGCGGCCAACAGGCCCGCGAGCGTCGACGGCATGGACCACGCGGAGGCGGTCAGTTCGGCGGCGAGCAACGCCGCCAGAACAACCGAGTCGATGGCGAGCCCGGCGAGCAGGGGGCCGAAGCGGCTGCGCCTGGGCAACGCCCACAGTTGGCTGAGGTCGGTCTCGAAGACGACGAAGTACAGCCGCAGGTCCACCCCGAACCTGGCCTGTACGCCTGCGGCGCGGGCGGCCAGCCAGTGCCAGCACTCGTGCAGCGCGGTTCCGAGCATGGCGATCGGATACAGCACCAGCGCGCTCAGGCCGATGCTGTCCAGGAAGAACACGTCTCCGGGGCGTGGCCACAAGTCCGGGCGGAAGGCGAAGCACCCGATACAGAACAAGAAAGACGCCGCATAGAACACCCATGCGATCCGGCCGAAGAAGGGCCGAGCCAGACTTTGCGAGACGCCCCGGAACCAGCCGCGCTGCTGAATCGGAGCCGTGCGTCCCGGTGACCTGATGGCCGCGTCATCCTGTTCGACGAACCCGAGCTTCCGCAGTTTTTCCACGAAGGCCGACAGATCGACGGGCTGACCGGCGTACCGCTCCGCCTCGGCGGACGCCTCACCGAGTGTCGCTCCCCGCCCGAACGCGCGTACGACCACCCCTCCGACCGGGGGAACTGCTACGAAGACACCGGTCTCGGCATCACCGACGAGAACATCGTCACCGTCGTCGACAACGCTCAACGGGCGCAGTCGAATCGTCGTGCGTTCGTCGATCACAACACGCCACCTCGAAAGAATGCAATCTTATTGGTGCGTGACGGCGGGCCACCCTCCTGACGAAGGATGGCCCGCTCATCGCATCGACCCGTCTCAGATGGGCATATATATGGTCGCTTTGATGTCTTCGACCTCGCGCACTTCGATGTCCATGAACTCGCCCTCCCCATCGACGGATACATGCTCGCGTGGCATCTTCTCGCCATGACGAGCGCAACAGAGATCCTCCACACGCACCCAGCTCAGCTGGGGATACAGATGGTCGCCTTGAGAGGCTCGACCTCGCGCACTTCGATATCCATGAACTCGCCCTCCCCTCAGCAAGCCACATGCACGCACGGCGCCTTACTCGCCACCGCGAGCGCAACGAATATCACCCATACCCGCTCATCTCAATAGGGCATGCAGACGTATGAATCGCCTCGGCTAAATCATGATGCACCCTGTGGCCTTGATGTCTTCGACTTCGCGCACTTCGATGTCCATTTGAGCTGACCTCCTAACGGCAGAGATGTCACAGAAGGCTCTTCCTGGACACGGGATACTAACCAAGCACGACGAAGTGATCAAGGGGTTGCGGTCTTGGTGCCTACTCTGCATAGGATGCTGAAGAACGAGATAAGGGAAGTCAGAGCGAGGAGATTCTCGCTGTGATTTCTTCCATATCGAGACGATTACCCTCGCCCGGCTGTACTGCTTCGCGGGCGGTATTTGAGCGAGCCATGCTCGAAAGTCTCCCCACCTGGAAGTTCATCGACTACGCGGAGATGCGGGCGGAACTGAGCCGCATCGAGCGCACGTCCGGCTCGCCCGAGGCGAAGCGGCTGCGCAAGACCATCACGCCGGTGGCCGTACCCAAGATCAACCCGGACGGCACCGAACTCGACCGCCGCGGCCCACAACATCACGCGGCAGGGCTACATCCCCGCCCGGTACCCGCACGCCCCGACCCGTGACCTTCCCGGGCAGGCACGGTGCTCGTTCGCCCTCAACGGCACCGGGACGGTCCTGTTCGAGGTACGCGAACAGACCCAGAGCATGGGCCACTACCAGTCGGAACGCTTCGTCGCCGCGGTGACCGCCGGCCTCATGGGAATGCTCGACGGGCTGCCGACCGGCAAGGTGCACAAGATCGACCCCGACTCGTTCGAGCAGCTGCCCGGCACGCTCAACGACGCCGCGGTTCGGGTCATTAGTGATCAAGCATTGACTGATCACCAAACCGGATTCACTCTTGGCACAACTGATCGATCAGCCGTCCTGTCCCTCCTCAATCTCTCCGTTCACCCCCGTACCAACAGGAGACTGGATGCTGCCGCGGCGGACCGCCCGCACGCTGGCGGCCGTGTTGACCACTGTCGTACTCGTCGGCGTGCCCCTGCACGCCGACGCGTTCGGCACGGCCCCCACGGTCGCGCGTGTGACGCATAGCAAGAATGTTCCAGCGCCCAAGGACTACTTCGGCTTCGCCATGGGGACGACCGGCAGGCTCGCCGGATTCGACAAGATCAAGAGCTATTTCCGGCTGATCGCCGACAGATCCGACCGGGTCACCTACCAGGTCGCCGACACCACCACGATGGGGAACGAGTACCCGGTTCTCTTCGTGAGCTCACCGAAGAACCTGCGCAACCTCAACCAGATCGTGCAGGACAACCGGCGGCTGGCCGATCCACGTGGGATCAACGAGCAGGAGGCGCGCTGGCTCGCGAGCCGGAGCAAGCCGATCTACATGATCGAAGGCACCCTGCACTCCACCGAGGTCGGCAACACCCAGGCGCTCGTGGACATCGTGCACCGCTTCGCCACCGAGACCTCCGGCTACACCGAGACCGTGCTCGACAACGTGGTCCTCATGGTGATCCCGTCGGCGAACCCGGACGGCCAGCACCTGGTCGTCGACCACTTCAACAAGACCGACGGTACGGGGTACAACCGGGTGTATCCGGACCTCTACCACAAGTACGCCGGGCACGATAACAACCGCGACTGGTTCATGTTCACGCAGCGCGAGACCCGTACCCGGGTCCGGCTCGAGCAGACGTACCGGCCGGTCGTCGCACACCTCATGCACCAAGCGGGTACCGGCAACCCGCGGCTGTGGACCCCGCCGTACGACGAACCGCTGGGCAACGGCATCGATCCCATCGCCATGCAGGCGGCCAACACCCAGGGGCAACAGGCCGCCCACGCGCTGACCGCCGAGGGCAAGAAGGGCGTCGGGTCCGACGACGCCTACGGCATCTTCTGGAACGCCGACGTCATGGGGTATCTGTCCTTCCTCGGCACGTCACCGTTCCTCACCGAGATCGCCGCCGCAAGGGACCTCGCCCTCCCGTTCACCAGCTCCGACGGCAAGCCGCTGGGGTCGCAGAACAAGACGATGCGCATGCTCGAGCCGTACGACAAGCCGACCTGGACGCTCGAGCAGATCGTGGCGTACGGCAAGACCGCCGCCTACGCGGGGATCGAGAACGTCGCCAACAAGCCCGACTTCTGGCTCTACAACAACCTCTACCAGGTCAACCGCAACGGCGTGAAGCTGCCGGAGATCTCACCGGACGTGCCGTACGCCTACGTCGTCCCGGCCGGTCAGCGCGACCCCTACGCGGTGCTCGAGATTATGAAGATCTTCGAGTTCGGGCGGGTCGAGATCGACCAGGCCACGGCGGCCTTCACCGCCGGGGGCGAGAACTACCCGGCGGGGACCTACGTACTCAGGACCCAGCAGCCGCTGGGCCGGTGGATCGACCAGCTCCTCAAGGTCGACAAGTATCCCGAGGCGGCGCGCAAGTGCGCGGCGTGCCCGCTGATCATGCCGTACAGCGAGACCACCGACAATCTCGGCCTCCTGCTCGGCGTGGACGTCGACGCGGTGGACACGTCGTTCACCGCCCAGCTGCAGCGGGTCCAGCGCATCGCACCGCAACCCGCCGCGATGCCCGCGGCTCCGCGCGGCGCGTACCTCGTCGCTCCGGAGTCGTACGGTGTCGCGCACGTGCTGTCCCGGCTGCAGAAGGCGAACGTGCCGATCCTGCGCGCGGCCGAGGAGTTCACGGCGGCGGGCAGGACATTCGCGCCGGGCACCGTCGTGGTCCCGCCGTCGGCGGGGGCACGCCAGGTGCTCCAGGAGGTCTCGTCCTCGACCGGCCTGCCCGTGTACGGCGTCGACACTCCGCCCAAGGTGGACGGTTTCCAGCTCAAGCCCGGCACGCGCGTCGGCCTCATCCGCGGGGCGAACAACATGCCCGGCGGCTGGATGACGTGGATGCTCGACCAGTACGGCATCAACTACAAGGTCGTCGGTGCCGACGACTACACGGACCTGGACGGCAAGTACGACACGATCGTGCTGGCCGACGGTGTCTCCAGGAACACCATCGTCAACGGCCTCGACCCCGCGAAGAATCCACCGGAGTTCGCCTGGGCCCGCGGAGTGGGCGACAAGGGCTGGGCCGCGCTCGCCGACTTCGTCTCCGGCGGGGGCAACCTGGTCGCGATCGGCAGCTCGTCCGAGACGGCCCGCCAGCTCCTGGACCTGCCGATCGAGAACGCCGCCCCTTCGGATCGGGACAAGTTCAACGCCCCTGGCGCGCTGCTGCGGGCGTCGTACCGGCCGGAGGTCCCCGCCGCCTGGGGCATGCCGAAGAACTGGCCGGTGTGGTTCGGCAACGACGCCGCCTACCGGGTTCGGGGCGAGGCGGACATCGCGTCCACCTACCCTGACGGCGACCTCCTCGCCAGCGGGTACGCGCACGGCACCGAGGCGCTGGGCGGCCTGGCGAACATCGCGACCTTCGATGTGGGCAAGGGCCACGCCACCATCGCGGCAAGCGAGATCACCTTCCGCAGCTGGCCGAGGGCGACCTGGCCGATCGTCATCAACTCGATCTACCACGGCCCGTCCGAGCCGGTGTCGGCCCGGTAGGCCTTCCGCCGACCGATCGTCGACCGATTCCGCTGACGGCACTGAGACCGCGAGCGCGGTCGGTCAGGACGTGTCCTGGCCGACCGCGTTCGCGGCGAGTTCGGAGGCCACGGCGCCTCGGCCATCCTCGCTCCCCTGGCTCCCCTAGCTCCCCTAGCTCCCGCGGTGATGCTCCCGCGGTGATGCTCCCGCGGTGATGCTCCCGCGGTGGCCGTACGCCGCCGCGGGTCGCCCCGCACGCCCCAGCCGCGTGTACGGGTATGTCGCGGCGCTCACCGAGAGCCGTGGCCCGGCAGGACGCGCGCCGCGAGCCACCCCACCGCACCGGCGATGACGCCGACGAGGACACCGGTGAGCACGCTGCTGCCGAACGCGAAGGTCCGCACGACCAGCGACTCGACGGCCGGTGACAGCTCGCCTTCGAGGTTCCCGCCCAGCCGAGGCGGGTCCTCCCCGAACGCCTCGTTCCACAGGATCTGATGCGTGACGGCCAGCAGGGCACCGTACACCAGGCCCACAGCGAGCAGGGTCGCGAACGGGTTGGGCAGACGCCGCCACAACACGACGGCGATCCAGATGACGACCGGGCCGAACACCAAGACGGCGTTCACTCCACCGCCCACCAGATCAAGGTCGTGGGCGACCACCCGGGGAACGCCGAGCGCCGCCAGCGCCACGATCACCGGGAGCGGCATCCCCAGCGACCGCCGCAACGCACCGGGGCCCTTCTTTACTTCCTGCCGCATGCAGGCCACCTCATTTTCGGGAATCGCCGGAACACCTCGTAACGCTAGGCCACCACGGACGAAGGCCACGTCCACCTGCAGTAGCGATCCGCCTGAACCCGCGGATGTATTCCCGGCAGCCCCGGATACCCCTGCGGTTGCCACCCGTCCGGCACGGCGAGGCGGTTCCGCGGCGATGTCCGGCACAGAGCAAGCGGCAGGAACGGTGGCACCGGAACCACATCTCCGGACAGTTCGTGGAGGAGGCGGATCAGCGATCAAGGAGGATGTATGAGAGAGAACGTGACGAAGAAGCTGCTGGGCCTCGCCTGCTCGCTCACGGTCGGCGCCGGCCTGCTCGTGGGCACCGCGGGCCCGGCCACGGCGGCCACCTGCTCCGGTACTCACCTGAGGAACTGGGGGATCACCGGCGGGTACATCGCGGTCTACTACAACTCCGCCACGCGCCGGAACTGCGCGATGACCTTTACGAACAAGCCCGGAACGTACCAGTACATGTACGTCGCCATCTCGGGGCCCAACGGATCCGACAAGGACGACGGCAAGTTCCAGTACTACGCCGGACCGGTGGAAACGTATGCGCCGGGTGCGTGCATCTCCCTCTGGGGGCAGGTCGGCCACACCAACCCCACTGAGGGAATCATCGACGTGCACTGCGGCTGAGGTCGCTCTCGGACTCTGATTCTCAGCGGGGACCGCCCGGCCTCCGGCGCGCCGGAGGCCGGGCGACGACGTCGAGCAGGTCGTGGAGAGTGTGAGCCGGACCGTACTGCGGCCAGGGTTGATCGCTCCGGACCGGCAGCTACACGGTCGAAAGTGGCACAGAGAAGCCTTAATTCCGACACCCGTGACAGCAGACCCCAATGGGGAACATATATCTAAGTTTGCGGTGTATCCCCAAAAGTTGAGCTAAATACGCCTCACGGCCGACCGGGTTCTGGTGTACTGGTCGCTCAGTACCTGCGGAGAGCGTCTCCGGTCGCTCTGAGCTCGTCGCCAACGCCATATGGAAGACCGCTGCGCTGACATATTCCTGGCAAGGCAGCTCCACTGAACGCGGATCAATGTCGGCACTTGGCGCCACAGTCGGCGACTTCCAGTGCGGAGAAGCAGGAGAGCTCACCGAGAACGGCTGAGGCCTGCTCGTCGTCGAGCAATTTGCGCGACAAGCCGACCTGACGAATGGCTCGGGATCGGAACGGTTCCCGCAGGAAGGCCGACACGGCTCGATTCGGCACGCCCCAAGGAGGTCTTGATGTTTCTCATCCTTTGCCCGATGTGCGGAAAGGGACACTACGGAACATGCATGCCCGGCGCCCGAGGAAACTCCTAGCTGAATAGGTGGTACCAGCGGAACCGGCCGCCCGGGAATCGAATGTGCGTTACTGCGCGCTTCCCGTGCGGGCGATCAGCTGAGCAAGAGAAAGTGCAACTCCCGGCCATTGGCGGGAACCCAGGAAAGACCAAGGCCCCGGCCCGCTAGAGCATAAAAGTGGGCCGGGGGCCTATCCCCGGAAAATGCGCCACTCCGGCACTCGCGGTGCCCTCTTCGACCGGCGCGCATCGAGCCCGCGGAACATGTCGGCACCGGGCCCGCGGAACATGTCGGCACCGGACGGGCGAGCCGGTCACCGACCCGGCCACCGGGTTTCGGCCCGTTCGGCGGGGCCGCGCCGGCACCGGTGACGGCGGCCGCTCACGTGCCCCCACCGGCCCCGGCCCCGCGACCTCCCGAGCACCGGCGACCCGGCGCACGCGCCGCCGGGCGGCACGCCATTCCGCCGGGGATATCGATCAGCCCGATGTTCTGCCTTCTCAGGCCGCTCTGTGGCGTCGCCCGCCGGTCCAGTACCCGCAGGCGAGCACGCGTTCGATGCGCGCCTTGATGTGAACCGGCCGATAGCTTAGTCTGCTGCTCCGTGCCACAGTACCCCCGGAGATCATATTCCGGCCTATATCGGTCATAGACATTTATTTTCCTCCTAGATTTTTCACGCCCTGAGTGTAAAGATCGTTTTAGTCGAAAAGCCAACCCGAGGAAGGGCTCCAGTGGAGTTCCGCATTCTCGGTCCCGTGGAGTTGTGGGCCGACGGTCGGCGACTCGAGCTTGGCTCGGCCAAGGAACGGCAGACGCTCGCGATCTTGTTGTTGGCGCCCGGCCGCCCGGTGCCCACCGAAGCGCTGATCGGCAGGCTTTGGGCCGGGAACCCGCCGCCCAAACCACGTGACAGTCTGTACGCCTATATCGCCCGCCTCCGTGGGCGTTTGAACGCGCTAGAGGATGGGCGGGCCCGGCTTCGCTCCGGTTCCGGGGCCTACAGCCTCGAGGTCGACCCGGACACCGTCGACCTGCACCAGTTCCGGAGATTGTGCGATCAGGCCCAGGCGGTGGCCGAGAGCGGCGACGCCGAACACGCCCTGGAACTGCTGCGCGAAGCCGACCAACTGTGGCGGGGCGAAGCGCTCATCGGAATGGACGGCGACTGGGCCGCCGAAATTCGCACCGGCCTTGAAAGCGAGCGACGGGCGGCGACGCAAAGACGCATCGCCGTCCGGCTCGATCTGGGCCACCACGCGGAACTCGTCGCAGAACTGTACGGGCTTATAGCCCAGCACCCTCTTGACGAAGAGTTCGTGAAGTACTTAATGGTGGCCCTTTACCGCTGCGGTCGGCAAGCGGATGCCTTGGCCGCCTATCGCCAAGCCCGCCTCCGCCTGGACATGGAACTGGGAATGGAGCCCGGGCCGGCCCTGCAAGAGGCGCACCAGCGCATTCTGCGCGGCGATGCGGACCTCGCCGCTCCACCGTCTCGTGGCAACATCGTCCAGCGGGAATCTCCGAACGACCTGCCGAGGGACATCCCCAATTTCACCGGCCGTGCCGCCGAGATGGAGCGGCTGGTCAACTCTCTCGAGAACGGATCCTTCGGCAACGCGGGCCCGATCGAGGTCATCGACGGGATGCCCGGGGTAGGCAAAACGGCCTTGGCCGTACATGTGGCGCACCAACTGGCGGATCGCTATCCGGACGGCCAACTGTTCCTCCGGCTCCGCGGTCACGATCCGAACCATGAACCTCTCGATCCCCGCGACGGGCTCGGAGGCCTGCTCCGCCTCCTGGGCGTCGCACGCAATCGCATACCGGCCTCTCTCGAAGGCAGAGCCGCCCTGTGGCGGAGCGAGCTGGCCGACCGAAGAGCGATCATCATCTTGGACGACGCGGCGGATCAGGACCAGATCCGCCCTTTTCTGCCCGGGACATCCGGCTGCCTGGTGCTGGTCACCAGCCGCCGCAGGCTCACCGACCTCGAGGGCGTCAACTCCGTCTCCCTCGACGTCTTCCCAGCCGAGGACGCCGCCGCCCTGTTCCGGCAGGCCGCCGGCGAGGACCGCGCGATGGGGGCCGATGACGTCGGATCGGTCGTACGGCTGTGCGGGCGCCTGCCGTTGGCCATCCAGCTCGTGGCGAATCAACTCCGCCACCGGCCGGCCCGTAACGTGGCCGATCTCGCGACGCGGCTCTCCCGGGCCAGGCTCCAGCTGGCCGAGATCCGGGCGGGCGACAGAGACGTGGCGGCCGCCTTCGAGCTGTCGTACCGCGGGCTGACCGACGAGGTCCGTCAGGCGTTCCGCCGGCTGGGCCTACACCCGGGAATCGATCTCACCGTGCAGTCGGCCGCCGCCCTCATCGGCTGTACCCCCGACACCTGCGAACGCATTCTCGAGGAGCTGCTCGACCACCACCTCATCGAGGAGGCCGTCGCCGGGCGGGTACGATTCCACGACCTGCTGCGCAAGTACGCCGCCGAACGCGCCCTGGCCGAGGAGCCCGAGCACGAGGCGCGGGAAGCCGTCCACAGGCTCCTCGACCACTACCTCTACATCGCGGACAAGGCCGACCGTGTCATGTACGCGCACCTACGGCGCACCCAGGTCGACATCGTCCATGTCCCTGATGCCCCGCCCCTGCTCGAGAGCGTCCAAGAGGCCCAGGAGTGGCTGAAGGCCGAACGCGTCAACCTCGTCGCGAGCGCGCAGTACGCGGCGGACCACCAATGGCCGTCCCACGCCTGGCAGCTCCCACAGGTCCTCGCCACCTTCCTGGAGCGCTTCGGGTACTGGGACGACGCCGTGGTGACCCACGAGAAGGCCCTGGTCGTCTGCCGCACCACCGGCATGCGGGAATGCGAGGCCAAGGCACTGCTGGAGCTCAGCCTGGTGCGCGGCCACACCGGCCACTTCGACCTGGCGCTGAGCTACTCCAACGACGCCCTCGCGATCTACCGATCCATCGGCGATCACGTCGGCGAGGCGGAGACGCTTGATCAGCAGGCCCGCGTGTGCTGGTACTCGGGGAGGTTCAAGGCGGCGCTCTCCCATGCCGAGGCGGCTCTCGAGATCTTCCGCAGCGTGGGCAACCCACATGGTGAATGCCAGGCCCTCATCCACAAGGGGGTCGCGCTGTGGCAGGCGGGGATGTACCTGGAGGCCGTGACCGACTTCGAGGAGGTCATCACCCTCAACCGTGACATCGGGGACAGGCGCGTCCAGGCACAGGTGCAGAACAACATCGGTGAGATCGCCCTGCGCCTCGGGGACGGCCGGCGGGCGATGCGGATGTTCCACGACGCCCTGGTCGCGATACAGGACATCGGATGGGCGCAGAGCGAGGGCGTGGTCCTCAACAACATCGGAAACGCACACCAGTCTTTGGACGAACCCGATGAGGCGCTGCGCTTCTACCGTGAGGCGTTGAAGATCTATCAGGCCACGGGTGACCGCCGGAATACGGCGAATGTTCTTAACAATATCGGTGCCACCTATGTACGTGATCAACGGTATGCCGAGGGGCTCATCCACCACCAAAAGGCTCTGGGCATCGCACAGGTGATCGCCGACCCCTTCGAGGAGTCGCGCGCGCTGCGCGGCATCGGTGAGGTACATCGTGGCTCCGGCCAATACTCTGCGGCACTCGGCCACTTCAGACGGGCGTTGACGCTCGCCCGCGACCTCGCCGATCCCTACGAGGAGGCGTGCTGTCTCGAGGGGCTCGGCGACGCGACCCTCCGTATCCAGGGTCACGACGCGGCCGAACCGCTATGGAGTGAAGCACTCGCCATCTTCGACCGACTGAACGTGCCTGAGGGAGAAGCTCTGCGCGCACAATTGCATGATCTTGGATTGAGCGTTTCCTGACCTTCTCGCTGACCTCTTATCCCGACGGTCACTGAGCACTTCTCTCTGTAGTCGTATCTCTATAATCCCAGGTCATCCACTGCCACGGCTTCATCGTCACGCGATTGACTAACCGAAGTTGTCAAATGCCCCCCGCGACCTTCGCATGCCCGCTACGATGCGACGAATGTGACAAAGAGGTACTAATGAGAGGAGGTAGTGGTGGCACGCGCTTTCCAGATGATCTTCTTCGGGCTGGCCTGAGTCAGCAGGGCGGCGGTCACCCCGAGCCGCCGACGTCGTAGCGGTAAAAAAAACTCGAATCCAAGTGTCGATCAGGTCGGAGTGAGCCCCCGTCGCGCAACCGGAAATCACCGTCATCCTCGAACGCGATCAGTACTCCGACAAAGACCCCGGTGTCCCCGAATCAGCGCCGGCGCGTAGACCACGTTCACCGGTCTCTTCCCGGGCACCAGCCGCCGATAGAAGCTGGTCATCGGCGAGCAAGCGGGGCGGTAAGCGGGCCGAGCAGGCCGCCGAAGTAATGCCTTCGGAGACAGCTTCATGCAGCCCGCTGCGTCGTAAAGAGCGGTCGGCCGTCGTTCCACAGTGATTGACGACGGCGCATGCCGCAAGCCGTTATTGCCGAACAGCTATTTTGGCATGCCCTTCACCGTCTTCACCAACGACGGTCGACGCTCTTTATCACCCGTCCGAACCTGTTCAAAAGCCTGCTGCCGGCCGTTGACCGGCACGCCCGGCCGTTACCTTGTGGGCCCGTTACCGCGTGGGCCTCAGGTCGATCCAGCCCTGACGGGCGCCGGCCCCCTGCTGTGGTGGCTCGACGCCGACCCGGTCGGTCCATTGTGCGACGGCCCCGGTCGCTCATGTCTCAAGCGCCACAAAGGCCCCATTGCCGACTGTGCGAACATCGGCACCTGTGGTTTCTCGGCTGACCACGTCGAATAGCCGGCCGCCGACTCGTAACGCGGCGAATTCACCCGCTGACCTGGACTGCAAGGTATCAGCAAGGTTCTCATCAAGGTGCAGCGCGCATCCTGGCAGGCAGGCGACGAACCTCGCCTGCGGAGTCGAAGAACCGGCCTGGAGAGCTGCAGATGGCAACGTCTCGTTCTGAATGGCGCCTGACGCGGATCACGCACTCAGCACCTGTCAACGGCGATTTGAAGAGAGTGCACGACAGTGCTCGCGTTGTCAACAGGGTGTTCTCAGGACAATTCAGTCAGCGTCGCTGCCGACCTCTCCAAGGACCTGGATCCGCTGATGAATCGATGAGGGGTTGCCATGAGGCCGACGGAACCAATCATGGATGAGACACGAACGCGGGTCCTCGAAGCGCGGCGGACAGGTGTCCTCCGCCACCGCACGCACATCCTGCTCCTCGGAGAGGTCGCCGAGGTCTCGAACGCCACCACGATCGTCACCTTCGCGTCGCCCGGGGTTCTGTCATGACCTGGGCGGACATGGTCTTCCTCGTGATCGCGGGGGTGGCTGCGGGCGCGCTCAACACGATCGTGGCGGGAGGATCACTCATCAGCTTCCCCGCCCTGGTCTGGCTGGGCTACCCGCCCGTGTGGGCCAATGTCATCAACAGCCTGGGACTGCTGCCCGGCGGGATCTCCGGCGCCTACGGTTACCGCACGCACCTGCCCAAGAACCCGGCGCTCATCGGCAAGATCATTGCAGTGGCCGTGGTGGGTGCTCTGATCGGCAGTGCGCTCCTCCTCACGCTGCCGGCCAGATTCTTCACAGTGGCCGCTCCGGTGCTCATCCTCGCGGCCTCGGTCCTGGTCGCCGTACAACCACTCATGATCCGCCGCGCCGCGCGGGCCACGCTGCCACCCCACGAGCCCGAGCCCGTGACGCGCCCTGCCGAGGCGCTCGCCAAGGCCGCGTCCGGACCATCCCTCGTCAAGGCCGCCTCCGGACCAACTCTCTCCGGGGCGTACCTCGACGCGCCCGCCGCCGATCTGGACGACGACGCGGACGCCCACACGGACCACGACGCGGACCACGACGCGGACGACCACGCCACCGCCGCGAAGCCACGGCCGCCGCGAAGCCATCGCAGACTGGGACCGTGGGCCCTGATGCTGGCCACCAGCGTCTACGGCGGTTACTGGGTGGTGGCCCTCGGCGTGATGCTGTTCTCGGTGTTCAACGCGACGTTCCCCCGTACATCACTCCAGCAGATCAACGCCCTCAAGATCCTCACCGCGGCAACGATCAACGTGACGGGGACCGTGGTCTTCGTGGCGACCGGTCATCTGCTGCCGGTGTGGGAGCCGGTTCTGCTGCTCGGCGGCGGCGCGGTGTTCGGCGGCTGGCTCGGCGCCATACTCGGCAAACGACTCGAGCCGACGTACCTGCGGGGCCTCGTGTTCGTCACAGGTCTGTTCTCGGCCGGCTGGCTCGTCACCACCTGACACCCCTCCCCTCGTGAAGCTGCGGAAGACGGGTCCGGCGCCTCCACCGGCGCCGGACCCGCTGACGTGCGACCACGAGCCGCCGGGGCCACGGCGCGGGCGGGCGCGGACGTCAGGCACCATGGACAAGTGACTCGTGCGGGACAAGAGGACCCGGGTGGCGGATTCGGCACGCTGCCCGGCCCGTCTGACATGTACGGCGACCCCGCGCTCGCGAAGTTGACGGATCGGATCGCGGACGGCGGCGTGGTCATCCTCAGCGGGGCCGGCCTGTCGACGGAGTCCGGTATCCCGGACTACCGCGGAGAGACCGGCCGCCGGCGGCGGGCCGAGCCGATGACGTACCAGACCTTCATCGGCAGCGTCGCGGCCCGCCGGCGGTACTGGGCGCGCAGCCACCTGGGATGGCGGCACGTCGCTCGTGCGGCGCCGAACGCGGGGCATCGCGCCGTGACGGAACTGCAGCGCCGCGGGCTGATCTCGGGGATCATCACGCAGAACGTCGACGGCCTGCACCAAGCCGCCGGTGCGCAGGACGTGATCGAACTGCACGGCAGCCTGGATCGCGTCACCTGCCTCGCCTGTGGCCGGCGCTCCTCGCGGGCGCTGCTCGACCAGCGCCTGCGAGAGGCCAACCCCCGCTGGGACGCACAGGACGCCGCGATCAATCCCGACGGCGACGCGGTCCTCGCCGACGACCAGGTCGAGGCCTTCCACCTCGTTGACTGCCGCGACTGCGGCGGCGTGCTCAAACCCGACGTCATCTTCTTTGGCGAGAACGTGCCACGACCTCGGGTCGAGGAGTGTTACGCCCTGACCGAGCGGGCCGGGACCCTGCTGATCCTCGGGTCGTCGCTGACCGTGATGTCGGGCTACCGATTCGTCCGCCACGCCGCCGAACACGCCGTTCCGGTCGCGATCGTCAACCAGGGGTCGACCCGAGGCGACGCCCACGCCGTCCTCACCCTCGACACCCCACTCGGTTCGACGCTCACCGCGCTCACGGCACTGACCGCGCGAACCAGCGCGATCGATCCCTAGGCGTCCGGTGTACGGGGCGTACTGCGCGTACGCGTGCCGGACGTGGATGCTGTTCGCGGCGGCGGCCCTGCCGCGGTGGAGCGCGGGTGGAGCGCGGGTGCAGTGCACCCCGCTGACCCTCCGCGAGCGGCGCGAGTTGAGATCTCGGTAAGGGACGAACCTCGCAAACTACAGCATCTCTGGCTGTACGGTAGGACCCATTCGGCCGCCTGACCCGGTGACCAGCGAGCAGTCGAGACCCCCTGTTCTCCTGTGATGTGCAGAGGTCCACGCAGCTCCGAGTCGCCCCGTCGGGCGTTCTGCACACTGAAGAAATCTGGAGATCTTCGTGGCGAGAATCACTCCACGAGCCCTGTCGATCACGGCGATCACCGCCGTGGCCGGTCTGCTCATCCCGCTGTCCGCCGCTCAGGCCCAGAGCGGTTTCACCCCCGGTGCGCCCGGCGCCGGCGACCCGTACTTCCCGGACATGGGAAACGGCGGCTATGACGCGCAGCACTACAGCCTCTCGCTCACGTACGACCCGGGCACCAAGGCGATCGATGCCCACGCGACGATCCGTGCCCGTGCCACCCAGAACCTGTCCCGCTTCAACCTCGACTTTCTCGGCCCACTGAAGATCAGCGCACTGACCGTCGGCGGGCGCAAGGCGTCCTATCAGCGGACCGGTGCGCAGGAACTCGTCATCACCCCGCCGAAGGGCCTGCGGCGCGGGCAGTCGTTCACGGTCGACGTCGCCTACTCCGGCGTACCGCAGAACATCGACGACGACGCGCTCGGTGTCTCCGGCTGGATCGCCACGCACGACGGCGCGGTCGCTGTGTCGCAACCGTTCGGCTCGGCGACCTGGTTCCCGGTCAACGACACGACCAGCGACAAGGCGACGTACGACTTCACGATCACTGTGCCGAAGGATCTGAAGGTGCTGGCCAACGGCGAGCCGGCCGGCACGCGGACACACGGGTCGGCCACGACCTTCCGCTGGGTCGACCGGCAGCCCACCGCCAGCGAACTGGTGATGGTCGCCATCGGAAAGTTCGATGTCAAGGACACGCGCACCGCGAGCGGCCTGCGCAACATCACCGCCGTCGACCCGGCCGCGATCCTCCCGGCGAACCAGGCCACGGCCGGTGCCGACTTCAACAAGTCCACCGCCGACGTCATCGAGTGGCAGCGGAAGGTGTTCGGCCGTTACCCGTTCTCCTCCGTCGGCGGCGTCACCGTACTCGCCCCCAACGTCGGCTACGCGCTGGAGACCCAGACGCGGCCCGTGTACGCGCGCAGCCGGGCCGGCGCGATCCCCAGCGCCGGGCTCATCGCCCACGAACTCGGCCATCAGTGGTTCGGTAACTCCGTCACACCGGCCCAGTGGAAGCACATCTGGCTGAACGAGGGCTTCGCCACCTACACGGAGTGGCTGTACACCGAGCAGCACGGCGGCGACACCGCGCAGCAGCACTTCGACGAGGCGTACGACTCCGCCGACACCGACTGGTCCGGCAAGGTGGCCGACCCGGGCCGCGACCACATCTACGACGACCTCGTCTACACGCGCGGCGCGCTGACCATGCACGCGCTCCGCAAGGAGATCGGCGACAAGGCGTTCTTCGAGTTGATCAAGGCGTGGCCGGAGGCGCAGCGCCACGGCTACAGCACGACGGAGGAGTTCGTCCAGTTCACCGAGCGCCTCACCCACAAGAACCTGGACACCCTGTTCCAGAAGTGGCTCTACACCGACGGCAAGCCCTCCGTCTGAGCAGGCACGTACCCGGCAGACCCCGGCCCGGTCGCGGCCGGGGTCTGTCGCGTCCGCGGCCCGTGCCGCCCGCGGTGGACACCGGGGTCGTGCGCCGGACCACGACCTCGTAGGCTCACGCCATGCGCGGATCAGCCGAGGGCCACTGGGAGCACGAGCGCTACTGCTCGGCCATCGAAACCGAGATCATGCGGTTCGCCGAAGTCGTCGACGGGGTGGACCCGGCCACACCGGTTCCGTCGTGCCCCGGCTGGACGGTCGCGAAGCTCATCAAGCACGTCGGCATCGTGCACAGGTGGGCGGAGCACATCGTGGCTCACCGCGCCAAGGAACCTGTGTCGCAACGGGACGTGCCGATCGACCTACCCGCCGCCGAATCCGGCTATCCGGCGTGGCTCGCCTCCGGAGCCGGGCCGCTCGTCACGGCGCTGCGTGCGGTCGGTTCCGGCACCCCGATGTGGGCATGGGGTCCGGACCATCACGCCCACTGGTGGTCCCGCCGCATGCTGCACGAGACGACCGTGCACCGGGCCGACGCCGAGATCGCGGTGGGCCGCGCGCCGCACATCGAACGGGACGTCGCCGTCGACGGCATCGACGAGTTCCTCACCAACCAGGCGTACACGCGCGGCGGCGAGCACTCCGCGGACCTCGGTGGGAAAGGCGAGACCGTACACCTCCACGCCACCGACGCCGACGGAGAATGGATGATCACCTTGGCCGCCGAGGGGTTCACCTGGGAACCCGGCCACGGCAAGGGCACCGTCGCGGTCCGCGGGCCGGCACGCGATCTGCTGCTCCTCACCTACGGCCGCGTCCAGCCGGCCGATGGGCAGTTCGAGATCTTCGGTGCCGCTGATCTGCTCGAGCGGTGGCGGGAACTGTCGGTCTTCTGACCGTCCCCGGTCCACGGTGGTACGGCCTGCCCGGTCACGGCGGTACGGCCTGCCCCGGTCGCGAGACCGACAAGCCCGCCGGCCGAACCATGCGGATCCGGAGATCCGCGCGTTCGGCCGGCGGCGAGTGGCGCGGTGGGGCGACAGCGGCTCAGTAGCGGGTCAGTAGGGGATCGAAGCGGGTCAGAAGCGGGTCAGCGCCGGTTCGGACCGCGGCGGGGATGACGAGGCCTGAGCCGGGTCGGCCGCCGATTCGGCCAGGGCCACCCGCGCGTGCACGCGTCGCAGTGGGCGCGGCAGCCACCAGTTGCCCCGTCCCAGCAGAGTCATGGTGGCCGGGACGAGCAGCATCCTGACGATGGTCGCGTCCAGCAGGATGGCGAGCGCCAGCCCGAACCCGATCGCCTTGATGGGGACGAAGCCGCCGAAGACGAACCCGGCGAAGACCACCGCGATCATCGCGGCCGCCGCGGTCACGATGCGGCCGGTGTGCTGCAGGCCCTCGGCGACCGAAGCCCGGGAGCCGGCTCCGGCCAGCCACCGCTCCCTGATCCGCGACAGCAGGAACACCTCGTAGTCCACCGACAGCCCGAACGCGATCGCGCCGATCAGCACCGGGACGGTGAGGTGCACGTAGCCCAGGCCCTCGGTGCCGAGCAGCCCGGCCAGATGCCCTTCCTGGAACACCCAGACGACGACGCCGAGCGCGGCACCGATGCTGAGCAGGTTGGTGAGTATCGCCTTGATCGGCAGCAGCACCGAGCCGGTGAAGGCGAACAGCAGGATCAGCGTGCCGAACACCACCAGCGCCACCGCCAAGGGCAGCCGTTCGGCCAGCATCGCGCGGTAGTCGACGAGCTGAGCCGAGTCTCCGGTCACTTCGACGCCGAAGGGCGCCGGCAGATCGCGGATGGCGGTGACGGCGGCACGGGCCTCCGCGCCGTCGGCCGCACCGCGCGGCGTGGCGTGCAACGCGGTCAGCTCGGGCCCGAACTCCTCCACCTTCACCTCGGTGACTCCGGGCACGGCCGCGATCGCCTCGCGCAGCCGGCCGAGCTCGGGGTCGTTCGCCGCCGTGTCGGCGAGCACCTGGATATCGCCGGACCACCGTGCCTGGTCCGGGAAGTGGACGGTGAGCTCGTCCCACATCTGGCGGGTCGAGGTGGAGCCCGGCAGCATCCGGGGGTCGCCCTCGGAGATGTGCAGCCCCAGGACGGGAGCGGCCAGCGCCACCATCGCTCCGGCGGTGACGACCAGGGTGACCACCGGCCGCCGCTGCACGATGTGCGCCACCCGGGCGAACATGCCGCCACCCGCACGCCGCTTCGCCGGGGAGATCCGGTGGCCGAACTCGGTGAGCAGCGCCGGCAGCAGCGTGAGCGCGGCCACCATGTCCACCAGCACCACCGCGGAGCCGGCCAGCCCCATAGAGCGGAGGAACGGATCCGGGAAGACGGTCAGCCCGGCGAGCGCGACCGCCACGGTGAGGCCCGAGAACATGACGGTACGGCCGGCGGTGGCGGCGGTACGGGCGACCGCGGCGGACACGTCGGGCGCGGTGGCGCGCTCCTCCCGGAACCGGTTGACCACCAGCAGCGCGTAGTCCACCGCCAGTCCGATGGCGAGCATCGTGGTGACCTGGATGACGTAGACGGAGATGTCGGTGACGCTGCTGAAGGCATAGAGGACGCCGAAGGTCGACCCGATGCCCACCACCGCCACCAGCAGCGGCAACCCGGCCGCCAGCAGACCGCCGAAGACCACCAGCAGCAGGACCAGTACGACCGGCATGCTGATCATTTCGGCCCGGGCCACGTCCTTCTGTGCCTGTTCGTCGAACTCGGTGTCCGACAACGGTCCGCCGCCGATGGCGACCGTCCCGGCGTCGATGCCGCGCAGCCGTTCGGCGGCACCCTCCGCCGCCGCCTCCTGCCCGTCCCCGGGCGCCAGCGTGACCTCGACCAGCAGGGCGTTGCCGGTCTTGGCCGACGGCAGCGGCTCGGACACCTCGGCGACGCCCGGCACCGCCCGTGTCTTCTCGATGGCCGCCGTGACGCTCTGCCACAGCGCCGGGTCCGTGGCCGGCCGGCCGGCCACGACCGCGGTCAGCGTCTCGGGTCTCGGCGCCGCGTCGGCGAGCCGATCCGCCGCGCGGCCGGACTCACTGCCGGGCACGGTGCCGACGTCGGGAACGAGCCGGTCGAACACCCCGCCGCCGATGCCGAATCCGACGCCGACGATGGTGAGCCACGCCACTATGACGACGAACGGCCGTCGGGCGGCGAACCCGGAAATCGTACGGATCATGACAGCCTCCAAGGTTTGACAGCTGCCCTGATGCTGATCGTTGGACCCGTGGTCGCGAATCGCCGCGAAGAGCGGACCTGCGGCCCGCTCTCACGAACGGGCGACTCCGTCTCAGGAGTGAGCCGGCGGCGAGGTCTCTCCCGGCTGCACCAGACCCGACTCGTAGGCCAGCACCACCGCCTGTACCCGGTCACGCAGACCGAGCTTGCTCAGCAGGCTGCTGACGTGCGTCTTGACGGTGTGCTCGGTGACGTACATCGCCCGCGCGATCTCGGCGTTGGACAGTCCCCTGGCGACCTGACGCAGCGCGTCGGTCTCCCGGACGGTGAGCGTTTCCAGCCGCGCGTCCGTACGAGGACCGGCCGCCACGGGGCCACCACGCCCGACCACGTCGGCGATCAGCCTGCGGGTCACCGTGGGCGCGAGCAACGCCTCGCCGGCGGCGACCACCCGTACCGCGTCGACCAGTTCTCCGCGCCGCATGTCCTTGAGCAGGAAACCGCTGGCACCGGCGCGCAGCGCGTCGTAGACGTACTCGTCGAGGTCGAACGTGGTGAGCACCAGTACCTTTGCGCGGGTCTCCCGGCAGATCGCCGCGGTGGCCTCAATCCCGTCGACGTTCGGCATCCGGACGTCCATCAGCACCACGTCCGGGTCGAGCTCGCGCGCCGCCCGGATCGCCTCGGCTCCGTCGGCCGCCTCACCCACGATCGTGATGTCCGGCTGGGCGGAGAGGATCATCGCGAAGCCGTCGCGCACCAGCCCTTGGTCGTCGGCAAGGAGGACACGAATGCTCTGCTCGGGGGGCACGGCCTAATTCAACGGCAAACCTGCCACGACACGGAAGCCCACTCCGTCCGGACCAGGGCCGAAGGTCAGCTCGCCACCGGCCACGGCGACCCGTTCGCGCATCCCGACCAGCCCGTTCCCGCCCGGCCCGTTCCCGCCCTGGCCGTTCCCACTCGGCCCGTTCCCGCCCTGGCCGTTCCCGCCCTGGCCGGTTTCGCCGCCCGCACCGTGCCCGTCGTCGCCCACCTCCAGCCGCAGCGCGTCATGGCGCCACGTCAGCCGGACCCAGGCGGTGCTCGCCGCAGCGTGCTTGACCGTGTTGGTCAGCGACTCCTGGACGATCCGGTACACGGTCGCGGCGAGATCGGGCGGCACCTGCCGCGCGTCGCCGTCCTCCTCCAACGTGACGGCCAGGCCGGTGCGCCGGACGTCCTCGACGAGCGCGGGCAGGGCATCGAGCCCCGGCTGCGGCCGCCGGGTCGGCTCCTCGGACCGCAGCACGCCGAGGGTCCGGCGCAGCTGGGTCAGCGCCTCCCTGGCCGAAGCCGAGATGGTGTCGAACACCTGCTCCGCCTTGTCCGGGTCACTGCGCACGGCCAGCGGACCGGCCTCGGCCTGTATGACGATCATGCTCATCGAGTGGGCGATGATGTCGTGCATCTCCCGGGCGATCCGCTGGCGTTCCCGCGCGGCGGCGGCGCTCTGCTCCTCCCCGAGGCGGCGTGCCCGCTCCTCCAGCATCGCGATCCGGTCGCGGCGCGCCCGGGCGGCGGTGCCGAGCGCGTACGCCACGGCGAAGGCGATCGCCACCGGGCCCAGGTTGAGGACCTTGTCCTCGGGAATCAAGATCGATATCGAGAAGCCGACGACCGTGCCGGCCATCGCGATCACACGTTCCACCGGCGGGCACAGAGCGGCGAACGTGTAGGTGGCGACCAGTTGCGCCGGAGGCAGGTCGCCCAGCATGCCCACCACGGACAGCCATGTCGTACTGACACCAATGATCATCGTGATCTCGAACGGATACCGGCGTCTCCAGAGCAACGGCACCGAATTGGCCGTGGCCGCGAGCGGAACCCACCACTCGAGCTGCTCGTCGATGCCCGCCTGGAGGACCGTGTTGATCCAGCAGACGATGACGATGACCGCGTCGACGGCGAGCGGCGGAAGCCCTTGCGCCCGCTTCGCGAGCCGCTGCGCGTACGCGGTGACGCTGCCCATCTGATCTGCTCCTGGTGCCGACGACCCTCAGTATCGAACGCCGGGCGTCACGGCGTCCTCACTCTCACGAGGGAGTCGGCTCACCCGCGACGAAGCCGTGGGGGTGGTGCGTCTCCCCGCGTCGTCAGGAAGCCGGCCTGTCGTCGCCGGTCGCCGGCGCCGCAGCCGTTCGGCGACCTCGGTGTCGTACTGCTGTGCCTCGTTGCGCGCCCGCAGATCGGCGAGCTCCCGCTCGTACTGCAGGCGCTGGGTCTCCTTGAGCCGGCCGGTCGCCATCTCACGCTGCGCGATGGCCTCCTCGGACTCCAGCTCGGCCAGCCGCGCGATCTGCCCCTGTGGCCAGCGGCCCCGGAGGAGGCGGCGCGCTATCCGGCACCGCGCTCGGCGCTGCCGCACTCCGCCGGGACCTGAGATCGTCCTCGAGCACGGGTATGAAGAACCTAGGCTCCTGCCGGATCGGCGAGCTGTACGGCGAGTTCGTGGCCGAGAAGTTCCTGCCCGGGGCGTCCATCACCGGCGGCCTCCTGGAGGCGGCGGGGAGCTGCGGCCGCTACCGCCGCTGGAGACCGGGACCGACCGGGAGTTCTACGACTACACCGCGAAGCGCGATCCGGCGCAACGGCGCTACCACTGCCCGGCCCAGAGGCGGTGCACGCGCATCGCCGGCTCCTGGGCCGGGAGCAGTTCGTCGGCCGGGAGCGGGGTGTCAGTAGGTGATGACGACGCAGCCGTTTCCGCCGGGGAGGCCGCGCTGGTGGGGGGGAGGAGCTGGGTTGGCGCCGTTTCCGCCTCGGCCGGTGCCGGCGGGGCAGGCGCTGGATACCCCGGCGCCGGGTGCGCCTCCGGCGCCTCCCGCGTCTTTGCCCACGCTGGGCGCGCCGTCCTTGCCGAAGTCTTGTCCGGCGTCGCTGCCGGCGCACCAGGTGGCATTGAAGCCTCCCGCGCCGCCCGCGTTGCCGTGGCCGCTGGGGCCGGTATGGCCGCCGCCGCCGGCGTCGGCGCTGGCGCCGCCGGAACCGCTGTAGCTGATGGAGGAGGCCGTCCCGGAGAGGCCGTCGCCGTTTGGTGCGGCGCCGCCGGCGCCGACGGTGACGGTCAGTGTGTCGCCGGGGCGGACGGCCAGGGTGCAGAACGAGGTGGCGCCCCCGCCCCCACCACTGCCAGGGACCATGTAGGCCTCGTTGCGGGTCCCCATACTGCCGCCTCCCCCGGCCCCGGTGAGGACGACCCTGATCTGGGATACGCCTTGGGGCACGGTGAGGGTGTACGTGCCCGGTGTGCTGTAGGGCTTTGTGGTCTGGGCGTGGGCGGGAACGGCTGCGGCCACCGGCATCAATACGCCGGCCGCCGCTGCGACACCCACGATGCCTCCTCTGACGCGACAGATGAAGTGGCCGGTACGACGGTTGGGCTGGGTGGTGTGCATGGGCTCTCCGTGCTTGCGTTATGGATGTTGCGCTTGTGGCCACCAACCATATGACTACTCAGTGGAGTTGTACGACTACGCTACGGTGGCGGCGGTGAGCGGCGCCGTCAGGTCCGCCAACGGGCACACCTTCGGCGGGCTGTCGGACGCGGCCTTCCCGATGATCCCGCTCCTGAAAGCCGGCCGGTCGCAGACCTGGCCGTTCTGAACCCGACCTGAGCGACGCCCAGGCCAGGCTGCACGAGACCGAACAGAAGATCCACCAGCTTGCCGACGAGGTCCGCGAGGACATCCACAGGTCGACCTGACTGCGCAGAGAGCCTCGCGGGGCGACGGCGGCTTGTGAGCGGTGAACGCCACGGCCTGCCGAGATTGGGCACCGTCACAGGTCGGTACCTTGATCGCTTCGGCTCTCTTGACGCCCGTACCCAATGATCGGATGCTGACATCCGGTCTCCCGGAGTCGGCGGTGCCGTGACCTGACCTCGCAGCCCTGGCATGGGTTCCCGGAACGGTCGCCGTCACGGTCCGCATGCGGGAGTGTCGTGGCTAGAGAGAGGGCTACGCGATGTTCCGAAGGTTCGTCGCCCTGTTGTCCGCACTGCTCCTGGTGCCCGTGGTGATGCCGCCCGCCGCTCATGCGGGCGGCCACCGGCTGCGGCCGGTCGTCTTCGTACACGGTTTCAGCGGTTCGGGCGGTCAGTTCGAGACGCAGGCGCGGCGGCTGGCCGCCAACGGTTATCCGGCCGACCACATCGAGGCCCACGAGTACGACTCGCTGTTCACCGTGAACACCCGGGAGCAGGTCTTCGCGGCACTCGACCAGCGCATCGCCCGGTTGCGGAAGAAAACCCGAGCCGACCGGGTCGACCTGCTCGCGCACTCTCTCGGCACCAGCCTCATGCAGACGTACCTGCGGAGTTCGCCGGCGCGTGCGGCCACCGTCGCGCACTACGTGAACCTCGACGGCGCGAGCTCGGCCGACCTTCCGGGCGGCGTACCGACCCTCGCCGTGTGGGGCGAGGGGTCCACCGAACGAAAGGTCGGCGGCGCCGCCAACGTCTACTTCTCCGACCAGTCCCACACCCAGGTCGTCACCTCGACCGACACCTTCGCCCGGTTCTACGCGTTCTTCACGGGCCGGTCGCCGCGCACGACCGCGGTCACCCCGCAGCACGGGACCGTGCGGCTGTCCGGCCGTGCCGTGCTCTTCCCGACCAACGTCGGTGCCGATGGCGCCCGCCTGGAGATCTACCGGGTGGACCCGCGCACCGGTGAGCGCACGACGCGCAGGCCCGCCGCGACCTACCAGATCAGCGGCGACGGATCATGGGGACCGTTCAAGGCACGCGGCGACGCGCACTACGAGTTCGCGGTGGTGTGGAGCGGCACGGCCGTCCACCATCTCTACTTCGAGCCCTTCCGCCGCACCGACGCGCTGGTCCGCCTGCTCACGAGCAGGCCGGGCGAAGGGCTCGCGGGCCTGATGGACGTCAGCGAGCGGCACTCCGCCCTGGTCATCAACCGCCAGAAGGAGTGGTGGGGCGACCAGGGCGCGGCCGGCGACTCGCTACGGATCAACGGACGCGAGGTGCTGAACGCCGCCAATACCCCGCGGACCAAGCGGACGATCGGGATCTTCGCCTACGACGCCGGGAGTGACGGTGTCACCGACCTGAGCGCGCCGATCCCCCAGTTCTTCGCGCAGCCCTTCATCACCGGACTGGACCTGTACGTTCCCGCTGCCGGACGGCCGGACCGCCCGATCTCGGTGGTGTCGCATCCTCGCGGCGGAGACGGCCACGTCGACTCGCTGACGATCCCGAGCTTGCCGTCGAACGAGCACCGGATCTCGGTGCAGCTGGACGACTACGTGCGCTGACGCCCGCCCACCAGTGACCTTCGTGCCGACAGTTCAGCCAGGATCGCCTCCCGCGGTTCCGACGTCGTACCCCTGGCGGGGCGCGGCTGCTGGGTATGAACACCTGGAGACCGGGCCACTGTCCGGGCTCCAGGGCCCGGCATGGTGCCGACCGGGGGCCCGGGCCGGCTACGGACGAGGAGCACCGCCGTGGATCAGCAACGCACCGCCGCTGTGGCCTACCAGGCCATCCGATTCACGATCGAGACCGGGGCGCCGTTCGACGACTTCCGTTCGCGCTACGAACGAGCGGTTCCGGAGTATCCGGCGGAGCGGTTCGACGCGCTGGTGGCGCGTGCCGCCGGCTGGCAGGAGGTACTCGACCTCGCTGACGAGTCCGCCCCCCACCACTTCATGATCTATTGGAGGTACGAGGCGCACCCGATGATGCGGCTGGCCGGTGACCCCTTCCGGTGCGTCGAGTACCTGATGGGCAATCACACCATCGCGGAGCGCATGTTCCGCCACGAACCCTCGATCCTGCTCTACGCGCCACTGCGCACCGTCATCGCCGAGGGCGCCGACGGCATCACCCGCTTGTCGATGGACCAGCCCAGCGCCCAGTTCCGCGGCTTCGGTGATCCGCGGATCACCGAGGTCGGGATCGACCTGGACCGGAAGGTCGCGGCGCTGCTGCGGCATCTCGAGGTCCCCGTTCCGAGCGCCCTCACGGGAGAGCCCGCCGGCCGTCGTCCGGATCAGGGATAGCCGGGGAACGGCCCGTTCTTCAGCACCTCAGCGCGATGGCCCGGCCTCGGCGCCGTCGGCCCGCAGGAGCGCGGTGACCTCGATGTCGTACAGCAGTTCGGGGTCGAGGCCCATGGACGCGAAGTTCCCCTCGATCTCCAGACTGACGAAGCCGTGCAAGCGGGTCCAGACACCGACCGCCCGGAGCGCGACGGCGGGGCCGCCGCCGACCATGCGGCGGTCTCGCGCCCACTCACCGAGCTGGTCGTCCAGCACGCTCGGCGCACCGGTCCCACCCTGCGGTACGAGGTCGGCGAGGACGTCGAGCAGGACGTCGAGCAGGACGTCGATGTCGCAGGCCAGGCAGGTGACGGATCAGCCGACCCGATCCTCGCAGGGAAGGCGATTGTCACCTCCGAAGTCGAATGTTTGTTCGACTCTTGCCGGTGACTTTCAGTAGAGTTTGAGTGTGCGGTCAGTAACGATCGATCTTGATGCGGCCTCCCCCGGGCAGTTGGTGGAGGCGGCGTCGGCGGTCGTGCTGGAGTTGGCCGGCCGCCCTGCGGTCGAGTCCCCGGCCGCGTGCATGGAACTCACCCAGTCCCTCGGTCGCACCCTGGATGTGGGTGAGGCCGCCCTGTCGTCCCTGATCGGCGTGGTGGACCGTAGTGGTGAGGTGCGCCGGTGGGGGTTCTCCTCCACGTCGGCGTGGCTCAGGAAGCAGCTGGGGATGCGCACCGGGCGGGCGAATGAGCGGGTGTTGCTGTCGCGTCAGTTGCGGCGGCTGCCATTGGTGGCCAAGCAGTGGGCCTCGGGTGAGTTGCCTTTGGGGTATGCGAGCACGATCGCCCACGCCGTCAACCGGCTCAACGACGACGACACCGCAGCCGCCGAAGCCTCCCTGCTCGACCTCAAAGACCAGGGATTCTCGGCGGGTCAGGTCGCGCGTGCGGGTGAGCGGATCGGTGAGGTGGTCGCCGACCGCGACGACACCGAGGAACCACCGGCCGAGGCCAAGCGGCCGTTCAAGCGCTCCTGGGTGGAGAAGTCCAAGAGCCTGGACGGGGCCGCCTGGGTGAAGGGCTGGCTCAGCCCCGAGGACGCCGCCATCTTCGACGACGTCCTCGAACCGTTGGCCACCCCCACCGGCGCCGGAGACGACCGCGACCACGCCCAACGGGTCGCGGACGCGCTGATCAGTGTGCTGTCGCAGGGGCACCAGCGCAGTCCTCTCATGGTCATCATCCAACTCCAGACCCTGCACGGCGCGAACGTGCCAGGGCGGCTGCCCGATGGGACGCCCGTCCCGGCGCCCCGGGTGCGGCAACTCGCCCTCAACGCCGGAGTGTCCGCCCTCATCCTCGGACCCGACGGACACCCCCTCTACCTCGGGCGCACCACCCGGTTCGCCACCCCACGGCAACGCCAGGTACTCCGCGCCCTGTACGCCACCTGCGTCGTGGACGGATGCGACATCCCCACCGGACTCTGCGAAATCCACCACGTTGACGGATGGAAGCTGGGTGCGTCCACCGACATCGACAAACTCGCCCCGGCGTGCGGGTTCCACAACCGATGGATCGAAGACAACCCTGATCGGGTGCACACCATCCGGGACCCCAACGGCCGCTACACCATCCACTGCCTCCCGCCCTGGGACGCAAAACACCCCCAACCCGACACCAAACGAAACCCTCCAAACCAGCCAAACCGACCTAGCCAACCGGACCGGCCGAGCTGGCCGAGTGAGCCGAAGGAAGGCGACCGACAACCCGAAGGACCATGACCGACGACACCGCCAACCGGCGATGACCCAAACAAAGGGGGGGCACGCCCTCTCAGCAGCCGACGGCCAAGCCTGCGAACGGTGGAACGCGCCGAACCAAGCCGCCGCCAGGTCTCGCCTCGACGGCAGAGGTTCTCAGTCGCCCCAGGTACCGAAGAAGACGTCGTCGAACGGCGCGGGGAACGGGTCGTTGATGGTGCCGTCGGCGTTGAAGACCCCGCCTACGTGCAGCAGTTCGGTGTCGGCGAACGTCACCGAGCCGGTGGTGTTGGGGGCACTGTGCGTACGCCCGTCGACCACATAGGTGATGGACCGCGGGGTGACCACGCAGGCCACGGTGTGCCATCGGCCGTCTGCAACCAGATCGACCGGTGCGAACACCATGACGCGTCCTTGGTCGCCCTTGACGACACAGCCCTGGCGGCCGGCGTCGAGCTGCAGCTTCCACTGGTTGGTCGTCTCGCTGTACCTGCCGCGCTGGAGGAAGTTGGCGTCCGTGGTGAACGCCGTGTCCATCTTGACCTTCGCGCCGTAGGTGAACGACCTCGTACCCGGGTTGAACGCCTCGTCGTCGGCGGTCGAGTCCAGCCTGATCAGCGCGCCGGACAGGTGCGCTCCGAGACCACGGCCGGCCGCGACGGTCCGGAGCGCGCCTCCTGGCACGGCGGCGTGCACTACCCCGGTGTTCCCGTGACCGCTGTGGTCGCGGATCCGCGAGGCGCAGTCGACGACCGGAGTACGGCACTCGTCGAAGGTGTAGAGGAGGTGCACCGGGTTGTCGGCGTGCGCGGCCGAGGCGAACGTCAGCACACCCGCCATCGCGACCGCGCCGACGCCGACGATCGAACGCAGGATCATCCAGCCCTCCCGTACCCGCCACCGAGTATTGATCACTGAGACGCTATTGGGCGTGCTCTGCGACCGCAACCATTGCGCGCGCCGATATCCGCACATCGTCGTCATTGCACCGCGACCTGAAGACAGGCCTGAAGACAGGCCCCGACAGCGCCGTTTCCGGTGTTCGCTCGACTGCTCGCCGGCACCGCGGACCACCCCGGGATCCACAAGATCGGCAGCGTACCGGCGCATTCTGGACTACGGTGGTGATCGGTTCGCCTCGTGAAGATTTGGAGTTGGTCCGGTGACCGCCCCTAAGAGCCCGTCGTCCCGCGACTTCACGAATGGCGTGCCCACTCCGGCCCGAATGTACGATTATTCACTCGGCGGCAAGGACAACTACGAGGTCGATCGTCAAGCCGTGCTCGAGGTGAATCGCCGGATCCCGGGCGGCCTGGACATCGCCCGGCAGAATCGGCTCTTCCTCTATCGTGCCGTGCGCTTCCTGGCGCGTGATTCCGGGATCCGCCAGTTCCTCGATCTGGGCAGCGGACTGCCGACCCAGCAGAACGTGCATCACGTCGCTCAGGAATTCCAGCCGGACGCGAACGTGGTCTATGTCGACGACGACCCTGTGGTGCTGACCCATGGCCGGGCGATCCTGGCCGAGAACGCCCGGACCAGGGTCATCATGGCGGACATCCGCGAGACCGCTGAGATCCTGGCACATCCGCAGGTCCGCGAGCTCATCGACTTCGCCGAGCCCGTCGCCATACTGTGCCTGTCGGTGGGCCATTCCATTCCGGACGACGCGACACTGCGAAATATGCTCACCACGCTGGTGGCCGCAATGCGCGGCGGAAGTTACCTGGCATTCTCCCAGGCCGCCACCACGACGCCGGAACAGGCGGCCGCGGCCACCGAAGTCGCCACCGGCCTGGGCCTGGACTGGAAGACGCGTACCACCGACGAGGTCGCCGCACTCCTCCCGGAAGAACTGGAATCGGTGGAGCCCGGACTGCTCGACGTCGACGGCTGGCGGCCGGACCCCTCGCAACCGCCGTTGGCACCCGTCGACGCTCCATTGCTTCCCTTTATCGGGATGCGGGCACAGAGCGAGGAGCACAAACACTCCATGGAGTTCGGCGGAGTGCTCCGCAGGCCCTGACGCCGTATCGCTCGATTTCCCCGGGCCCGCACGCGACCCCTTTCAAGCACAGAAATCAGCGATGGCGCCGGTCGGATGTCGTGAGCCCGGCGCACGGAGGCCGGGTCGGCCCATTCGGTGGCGGCGTGCGGCTCCCCCGCCGTCGGCGCGGTGGTGGTTCAGTGCCGGTTGGCGGCGGTGCCCTCCGTGCTCAGCAGCACGACGGTGCAGTCCCGGCCCGCGGACAGGGACTCACGGCGCGCGGCGCCGTCCGCACCGGCGAGGGCCGTGCGCAGGCCGGCCAGGGACGCCGCCCCGCAGGGACCGGAGGAGATTCCGAGCGCGCCCAGGTCCAACACCGCGCGGCCACTGGCGGCGTCGGTGACGGCGACCGCAGTGTCGAGGCCGTCCCGGAGAAAGGGCCAGGCGAGGCTCGACGGTGTGCCGCAGTTGAGGCCCGCCATGGTCGTGATGCCGGTTTCCACCGTGCGCGGGCGCCCTTCGAGGAGGCTCGCCAGCACGCACGCCGCGACGTCCGGTTCCACGGCCAGCAGCGACGGCGGCGGGCCTTCGGTGCGGCTGCGATAGTGGGCGACGGCCGCCTGGGCGAGCGAGCCCACGCCCACCGGAACGGTGACGAGATCGGCCGTTCCCGCGCCGGATGCGCGCAGCTGCTCGTCGATCTCGGCGAACAGCGTGGAGTAGCCCTCGACGATCCAGCCGGGTATCTCCTCGTACCCCGGCCAGGCGGTGTCCTGGAGCAGCAGGCCCGATGGCCCGTCCGCCGCCCGGCGGGCCTGCCGTACCGCCTCGTCGTAGCTCCCCGGCACCCGGGCGACCTCGGCACCCTCGGCGGTGATGTCGGCGACGGCCGCCGGGTGGATGCCGTCCGGTACGAAGACCTGGGCGGGCAGCCGGAGGAGACGCGCGATGCGCGCGACGGCTCGGCCGTGGTTCCCGTCGGTCGCCGTGACCAGCCGTACCGGCGGCAGGGACGCGATCCGCTCGCGCAGCTCCCCCAGCGTCGCGGGAGCCGTACCGCGGACACGTGCCGACAGGGCCCGGTGGGCTGCCCACGAGGCACCGAGGACCTTGAAGGCGGGCAGGCCCAGCCGGGCGGACTCGTCCTTGACGAAGAGACGGCCCACGCCCAGCTCCCCGGCGAGCGCGGGGACCTCGGTCAGCGGCGTCGGCGCGTAGCCCGGCAACGACTCGTGGAAGCTCCTCACCCCACTCGGCGCGGGCCCGCAGGTCCAGGACCGCGCGGCGGGCCGTGCGTACCAACGCTGTGACGGTTCGGTGTCGGCGTCGAAGGCGGCTGCGGCGTCGGAGGCGGCTGCGTCGGTGTCCGGGGCGGCTGGGTCGGCGTCGGCGGGGCGCGAGCCGGACTGAGCGGAATTGTGCATGCCGACACGCTGCACCACCCGCGTCACCTCGGTCCAGCGCCGGCCCTACAGCTGTTGCCCGGTCTTCGGGTCATAGCGGACCTGTACGGCGGCGACCTGGTCGGTCGGCAGGATCTCGACCCACTGGTCGAAGACCTGGTACGGCTCGGCCGGGCGGAAACCGCCCGCGAGCGGGTCGAACCCGGTCTCGTAGACCTCTTCGGTGGCGAGCAGGTTCTCCACGTCGGTGTTGGATTCCTGCAGCTTCTCCGCGACCTTCCGCAAGACCTCTTCGACCGTCAGCCCCTCGTACTCAGGAGGATCTCCCGGCTGGAAGGGGTAGGTCAGGCCGAGAGCCGCTTCGCCCTCGACGTCGGCGAGCCAGTCGAGCGCGGCGAGTTCGTGACCGGGCCGCACCGGCAGGACGGCTTTGGCCCAGGCGGCGTTGAGGAACTCGTTGCGGCGCTCGTCACCGTCGATCTGGATCAGCCAGCCCAGCGAGCTGCCCAGGGGGGCCGGCCGGGTCTCCTCGGTGATGAGGTAGTTCACCCGCCATTCGGGGGTGGCCTGGCCCTGCGGATCGAGGGCGTTGGTCATGTCCGTATGGGAGTACCAGCCGGCCACGGTCGCCCCCGCGAGGGGCTTCGAGGCGTCCGGTGCCGAGATGGGCGCCGGCACCGGATACCTGCCGAGACTGCTCTCGGTGGGATGCGTGACGGTGGTGCTCGGACGCCAGAAGTCGGGAGCGACGAAGTACAGCATCTCATCCACGTCGAAGATCTGGCGGATCAGCTCCGAGCCGAGGTGCGGATCCTCGCCCAGCCCGAGTCGGTGGACCAGTTTCCCGAATACCGTCTGCCGTTCCTCGCTGCGAAGGTCCTCGGGCGGGCGCGAGCGCATCGAGCTGACCAGCTTGAGGCGGTTGCGCACGGCGTTGCCGTAGGCGGCGCGCTGGAGTTGTGCGACCTGCTCGTTGTACGCCGCCGCCGCGTCGGCGTTGATCTGGTCGATCGCCTCCTGGGCCTCGTCGGTCGGCGTGTAGATGATGACGATGTCGAAGGGCATGGACTTCTTGCCCTGGAAGTTCGCGTAGGTCAGCCGCACCTTGAGGGTGTTCTTCACCGGGTCGGGGTT
Source organism: Actinomadura alba (assembly GCF_014323705.1). Lineage (GTDB taxonomy): Bacteria > Actinomycetota > Actinomycetes > Streptosporangiales > Streptosporangiaceae > Actinomadura_C > Actinomadura_C alba. The sequence continues at coordinate 29,675 of NZ_JABVEC010000021.1, read as the reverse complement.
CGTTCCCATATCGGGCGCGGTGATGGTGAACTGCACCTGGGCACCGTGAACATCGATGGAAGCGATCTTGGTGAGGGCATAACCCGCCGGGATGGGCGGCAGCGGGAACTCGAAGAAGAACTGAATCGTGTCGTCGTTGCCCACAGTGCTCGTGTTCACGCCCCGGTCGATGTTGTCGGGGTGCGGCGTGTAGGTCTCGACGGCCTCGTCGTCGGGCCCGGCGTCGTGCAGGAACGGTACGTCCAGGCGGAAGGGCACCTGCTTCTCGGCCGCCGGCGGCAGTACCTCGGGCGGTTTGAGGGCGGTCAGGTCGGGCGCCGGGACGATGTCGACCAGATCTCCCAACCCCAGGTCGCGCCCCGGGGAGTTGAAGTAGACCTGCCAGCTCAACCGGGTGCCGATGTGCTGCAACTGCACGCCGACCTTCCGCATCTTGCGCCGCAGTTCGTAATTGACCAACTGATCCGTGGTGTTCTGAACGACGTACCGGCGGCTGGACGTGTCCGTGGTCTCGGTCACCGTCTTGAACGTGGTCTTGAAGTTCCGCTTGATCTCGCTGCTGACCTTCGCACTCTGCGTGCGGGTGTGCTTGTGGGTCTGCTCCGAGGAACTCTTGACGGTGCTCTGCGTGCTGAAGCTCGCGCTCGCGTCGGCGTGGTAGATCGGCGCGTTCACGCCGCCCGTCACGCTGACTCCGAGCTTGGTGTCGTTGGCGTTCTCCTCCTTGACCGCGTCGGCGACGTCGTCCTGCCGGGTCAGGCTCTCCTCGACCTTGCGCGAGGTCTCCTCGGCCTGCTCGGCGAACTTCTCGACCAACGTGCGCCGCGTACTGGTCTCGACCACCTCCACAGTGCCGCCCGGGCTGATCCACAGATGTCCCGCCGGGGCGCCGAGGAAGGTGTCGAACTCGAAGAAGTACTGGCGGAAGAGGTTCACCAGGCCGACCGGCGACAGCACGCCTTGAGCGGCGGCCGCGAACCGCTCGGTCAGTGCCGTCAGGTTCTCGTCCCTGAGCGTGCGCGCGGCGGCTCCGGAGAAGCTCTCGCGGCTCAGGCCGGCCGGCTCGTGATCTCCGGTGCCCGCCTGGGCGCGCAAAGTGTTCTGTGCGCCGAACCAGCCGGCCAGCGGCTGGTAGACGCCGAACACCTCGCTGGCGTACGGCAGCGTGCCCGCGAAGTCGGGAACCGGGCGGCCGTTGAACACCGGCGGACCCACCACCGGCGCGGGCAGCACCTGCACATGAGCGGGGTTGCCGCCCTGGGTCGTGGCGAAGGGCAGTGACGCCCACGCCTGACCGGACGAGGCCTTCACGAGGAACACCTCACAGGTGCTCTCGGCGGCCGGGGCGACGAACGAGAGCGTCTGGACACCCGGCGACGTGATGAGCCGCCCGACGTACTGCCGGGACGACGACGGATCCCGCTGCAGGAAGGTCGCCGCCAGTTGCGGAACCCCCGGATAGGAGTCCGGGTTCTGCACGTCCACGGCGCTGGGCAGCCCGAACGCGATCCGCTGCCCCACCTGCAGTTCGCCCGGCCCGCTCGGGTCGATGCGGTACGACCAGATCTTGAACCCCGTGCCCGCACCGGGAGCGGGGAGCGGAGTTCTACCCGTGAACGTGACAACCAGCGCCATGGCATCCCCCCTGGACTCGGCCCCTGGCCGTCAACTTGTCACGAAAATTCGTGGCGTGACAGCACGTGGCCGGAGATGGCCTGTCGGTAGCCCCGGAGGCCGGCTATGGCGCGTACAGCACGGCCGCTTCCGGCGTGGCCACCATGGAGCGCACCCCTTCGAGTGTGAGCAGGCCACCGCGTTCGGACTCGGCGGCGAAGCGCTCCTCGCCCAGCGCGTCCCGGACCCGCGCGGTGATGCGGTCGATGTCGCCGCGATCGATGGGGGTCACGAGCATGGAGCCCGACGCGCGCATCGCGGCCGCCGCGCCCAGGAGCCGGGCGGCGCAGTCGTGGCGTCCGGTGAGGGCCAGCGCCCCGGCCATCCCGTCGATGGCGATCGTCATGTCCCGGGAACCCTCCAGCCTCTCGACGACGTCGAGCGTCCGCAGATGCAACGCGAGGGCCTCCGCCGCCTCGCCACGATGCTCGGCGACGAAGGCCAGCTCGGTGTAGATCATGGAGAGGTACGGTGGCGGTGCCTCTTCGGCGTCCTGGCGGGGAGTGCGGTTCAGCACGTCACGCAGGTGGGTCTCGGCGGTGTCGAGGCGGCCGCCCCTGCGGGCGGCGAAGGCGAGCCCGATCAGGGCGAAGATCTGCCCTGGCTGGTGACTCTGGCCGGCGGCCAATCGCAGCGCCCGCTCGCACCAGCCCTCCGCCTCGGCGTGGTCGCCGCGCTGCAGGGCCAGCCAGCCGAGCCAGCCCAGCCGGCCGGCGACCTCCGTCCACAGCTCGAGCTCCTCGGCCATGCGCAGCCCGTCCCGGTGCATCCGCTCGGCCCGCTCGAGGTCGCCGTTCAGCTCGGCCAGCGCACCGAGCCAGCCGGTGGCCTCCAGCTGACCCCAGCGATCGCCGAGCTCGCCGAACAGCTCCGCGCTCCGCTCGCCGTCGCGTTCGAGTACGGCCAGGTCACCGCGGACGTGCGCGAGCTTGGCCCGCCCGGCGAGAGCGGCGGCCTCTCCCCACCGGTCGCCGAGTGCCTCGAAGACCGGCAGCGCGCTGCTCAGCAGCTCTTCGGTGGCGGCCAGGTCGCCAAGGTCGATCCCGGCGTACGCCAGGAACCACTCGGCTCTGGCACGCCCGCCAGGGTCGGCCGCCCCGTCGTACAGCGCCAGTGCGGTACGGCGCCGGGCCTCCCGGTCGGCGCCGTCACCGCGCAGGAAGCCGAGCCCGGCGTCCCAGGCCAGGGCCCTTGCCCGCAGCACGGTGTGCGGTACGGCGGTGAAGGCCCCGGTCTCGGGCCCGGACGCCACGGTCTCGGGCCCGGACGCCACGGTCTCGGGCCCGGAGATCCGAACGGCGCCGGGCGCGTCGCCGGCGACGGCGAGCGCCGCCGCGAGGGACCGCCGGGCCTCGGTCAGCCGGCCGCGCAGGAACCAGTACCAGGCCATCGCGTTGACGAGACCCAGCGCGCCGCCCGCGTCGCCGTCCTCGACGGCGGCATTGAGCGCGGCACGCAGATTGGCGGCCTCAGCGTCGAGGCGCCGCAGCCACCGCCGCTGGTCGGCCCCGTACATGTACGACTCGGCCCGCATGGCGAGGTCGGCGTAGTGGTCGCGGTGGCGCCGCCGCAGCCGCTCCAGCTCCCCCGCGTCCCTCAGGCGGTCGACGCAGTAGGCCGCCACCGATTCCAGCAACCGGTACCGGGGCGCCTCGGAACTGTCCACCATGACCACCAGTGACCGGTCCACCAGACGCGTCAGCAGGTCGAGGACGTCCAGACCGGTTTCCGCGCAGACCGCCTCGGCGGCGTCCAGGGTGCACCCGTCGGCGTGCACGGCGAGTCTGCGCAGTACGACGCGTTCGGGGTCCGGCAGGAGTTCCCAGCTCCAATCGATCATCGCCATCAGGGTCTGCTGACGCGGCGGAGCACCACGGTGCCCGGTGGCCAGCAGCCGGAACCGGTCGTCCAGGCGGTCGACGAGCCCGTGCACGCCGAGCGACCGCACCCTCGTGGCCGCCAGTTCCAGCGCCAGCGGGATGCCGTCCAACCGGCGGCAGAGCACTGCGACGGCGGGCGCGGTGTCCGCGTCGAGGGTGAATTCCCTGGCGGCGGCGGAGGCGCGCGCCACGAACAACCGCACCGAGCCGGCGCGCTCCAGGGCCGCGAGGTCGGCGGCCGGGTCGGGCACCTCCAGCGGCGGAACGCTCCAGACGACCTCGCCGGCCAGGGCGAGCGGCTCCTGGCTGGTGACCAGCAGCCGAAGCCCGGGAGCCGTCCGCAGTAGCAGCTCCGCCAGCTCGGCGGCCGGTTCGACGACGTGTTCACAGTTGTCCAGGACCAGCAGCAGCCGCCTTGGCCGCAGCGCCTCGGTGAGCCGGTCGACGGCGGTCACCGGCTCACCGTGCTCCGCGGCTCCCCCGGCGTCCCGGATGTCCAGGACCGCCATGATCGTTTCAGCCAGCCGGGTCGCCGCGTCGTGGTCGGCGGGCCGGTCGAGCGACGCCAGCTCGACCAGCCACACTCCGTCGGCGAACGCGTCAGCGGCGTCGGCGGGGCCATGGGACGCCCCCGACTGCGGCGGCGTCCCGGTGCCGGGGGCGGTGCCGGAAGCGGAAGCGATGCCGGAAGCGGAAGCGATGCCGGGGGCGGGGCCGGGAGCGGAAGCGATGCCGGGAGCGGAAGCGGGGCCGGGCTCGGCCGACAGGACGGCCGCCCGCCTGGCCGTCTCGACCGCGAGGCGGGTCTTGCCCACCCCGCCGGGACCGGTGAGCGTCACCAGGCGATGTGCCTCCAGCAGGGCGTGGATGTCGGCGACCGCCTCGTCCCTGCCGATCAGGTCGGTGAGGGGCGCGGGCAGGTTCGGGGCGGTGAGGCGCGGGGCGGTCCGGGCCGACGCCGAGCCGGTCGCGGTGGGCGCGGCCAGCGCCGGATCCTGGGTCAGGATCGCCTGTTGCAGGGCGACCAGGTCGGCACTCGGGTCCAAGCCCAGTTCGTCGGCCAGCAGGGCGCGCAGTTCCTCGTAGCTGTCGAGCGCCTCACTCTGCCGGCCGGAGCGGTAGAGGGCCCGCATGTGCGCGGCGCGCAGCCTCTCCCGGAGCGGATGCGCCGCCAGCAGGTCACCGAGCTCCCCGGCCAGCAGGGTGTGCTCGCCCAGGGCGAGCCGCACCTCCGCCTGGTCCTCCTGCGCGGTCAGCCGCTGCTCGGCCAGACGGGCCGCTGCGGGCCGGATGAACGGCTCGTCGGCGAAGTCCGCGAACGCCGGGCCACGCCAGCACGCCAGCGCGTCCGACAGCAGCGCCGCCCTGGCCCGCGGATCGCCGCTCCGGCTCGCCTCGGCGATCAGGGCCTGGAAGCGCTCGGCGTCGGTACCGGCCGTCAGCTGGTAGCCCGCCGGCCGGTGGACGACCAGCTCCCGGCCACCCGGCTCGGCGTCCTCCAGGGCCCGGCGAAGCTGCGACACCTTGGCCGACAGCGCACCCGCGGGGTTACCGGGCAGGTCGTCGCCCCACAGATCGTCGATGAGCCGGTCGGCGGGCACCGGCCGCCCCTCGTGCACCAGCAGATCGGCCAGCAGAGCGCGGACCTTCAGTCCGGGCACCGTGACCTGTTCGCCGCCGGCCGTCCACACCGACAACGGGCCCAACACCCCAAAACGCATGGACGCCACGATAACGGCAGACCCGGCCCCGTTTTACGGCCGATCGCGCGCCCGCAGGGCCGGGCCGTCAACCGACCGGAAACAAGCCGTAAACGGCCTTCGGCATGGTGAGGAACGTCGAGCCGGAGACGAGAACGAAGGAGGCGGGCAGATGCCGCAGGACGATCCGCTGCGATTGGCGATCATCATCGCCAGCACCCGCAACGGCCGGTTCGGCCCCACGGTGGCCTCCTGGTTCGCCGCCAGGGCCCGCAGGCGTACGGACCTGGACATCGATCTGATCGACCTGGCCGAGGCGGGACTGCCGCAGACGCTCACCGACCAGGACGAGCCCGTCCCCGCGCCGGTGGCGGCCCTGGCCCCGCGGCTGACCGCCGCCGACGCGTTCGCGGTGGTCACGCCCGAGTACAACCGGAGCTTCCCCGCTCCGCTCAAGACGGCCATCGACTGGTACTACGAGGAATGGCAGGCGAAGCCGGTCGCCTTCGTCGCCTACGGCAGGGAATCCGGCGGCCTGCACGCCGTCGACCAGCTCCGCCAGGTCTTCACCGAGCTGGACGCCGTGGCCATCCGCGACGCGATCAGCCTTCCGCGGTACTGGGACCTGTTCGCCGCCGACGGCACATGGCCCAAGGTCACCGCGGACTGCAACGCCGCCGCTGCGACCACCCTGGACCGGCTGTGCTGGTGGGCCCACGCGCTGCGGGACGCGCGGGCCAAGCGACCGTACGTCCCTTGAATCCCGGCACACCCCGACCGAACCCATCACTCCCCACCACCGCTAACGACCACGACCTCGACCACGACCACGACCACGACCACGACCGATCAACAGCGCACGATCCGTGACCCGGAGGAAAAGAAAATGCGAAAGATCATCGCGTCGACCTACGCGACGCTCGACGGCTACATCGACAACCCGCACCTGTGGATGATGCAGTACGGCACCGAGGAGGCCCAAAAGTACTCCTTCGACCTCCTCATGGGCAGCGACGCCGTCCTGATGGGGCGGGTCACCTATGAGGGCATGGCGCAGGCCTGGCCGGAGAGGGGCGGCGACCCGTTCGCCGACAAGGCGAACAGCATGGCCAAGTACGTGGTCACCTCGACCCTGGAGAAGGCCGACTGGAACAACACCACGATCATCCCCGGCAACGACGTCGTCGCCGCGGTCACCGAGTTGAAGCGGCAGCCCGGCGACGACATCCTCATCTGGGGCTGCGGCCGGCTGACCGACACGCTCATGGAGCACGGTCTCCTGGACGAGTACCGGATCTCGGTCTACCCGGTCATCAAGGGCGAGGGCCAGCGCCTGTTCCGCGAGGGCATTGAGGCGACCCTGGAACTCACCGACACCACGGTCTTCGGCCAGGGCGTCGTTCTCACCTACCGGCCGCTGAGCGCGGGCGGCGACGAGGACGGGGCCGCGCCGGCCGCCGGCTGAGTGCCGCCAGGGAGGCACCGCCTGGGACACAGCGTCAGGGAGGCACCGTCAGGAAGGCAGCGTCAGGGAGGCACCGCCGGGGCCACGAGGGTGAACACCGCCCTCGTGGCCCCGGCGCCGTGCCCTAGCGGCGACGTCAGCCGCGGAGGCCGGAGGGCGGCCGGTGGTCCAGCCGTGGCCCGCGAACCGCGCGATGCACGGATGCACGGATGTACGCGAGCCGCGCGACCCGCGCTCAGGGAGCCGTCTCTTCACGCCCCTCCCCCGGCCGGTATGCGGTGCAGGCCTCGACGAAGTCGCGGACGACCGCCCGGTGGTCGCCGGCGCGCCAGGCGATGGACAGCAATGTCGGGGACAGGCCCGTGACCGGCCGGGTGACGATTCCGGGTCTGCGGTAGATGGCGGCGTTGCCCGAGCTGAGCAGGGCGATGCCCAGCCCATTGGTGATGGCCTCGAAGGTCTCGTCGGCGTTGGCGACCGTGGCGCCGATCCGTACGGGATGCCCGGCGCGCTGGTCCATCGCCAGCCAGTGGTCGCGCACCGCACCGGCGTCCTGCGGGAGCGCGAGGAACGGTTCGTCGAGGAGTTCGGCGAAGGCGATCTCCTCGTTTCCGGCGAGCCGATGCGCGGCGGGCAGGGCGACCCAGCGCGGTTCGGTGACGAGGACGCGCGAGGTGAGCGGCGGCTCCGCCGACGCGGGCAGCCAGATCAGCGCGACGTCGGCCGTTCCGTCGGCCAGCCCCGCCGTCGGGTCGCCCCAGTCGACCTGACGGGGCTGGATCCGCCAGGACGGGTGCCGCATCGCGAAGCGTTCGGCGGCCGAGGGCAGCAGATCGCGCCCCACGCTCGTCGACATCCCCACGCGCAGCACCGCCGTCTCGGCGGCGGCCGCGTCGGCGACCGCACGCTGCGCCTCGTCCCACCGGGCGACGACGTCCCGGGCCGGCGAGACCAAGGCGCTGCCGGCCGCGGTCAGCGCGACCGAGCGGCGGTCGCGGACGAACAGCGGCACTCGCAACGTCGCCTCCAGCCGCCCGATCTGCTTGCTCAGCGCGGGCTGGGACACGAAGAGCCGTTCCGCCGCCCGGGTGAAGTGCAGTTCCTCGGCGACCGCGAGGAAGTAGCGAAGATCCCGCACATGGACGTCCATAGCCATTGGTTATCACCAGTGGTCTTGGACACGCCACCGGCGGTGTCGACACGCTGTCCTCATGCGGACACCCCTCACCCCGACTCCTCTCGCACGAACGCGCCTCGCGCGGAAGGCCGTCGCTCGAACGCGCCTCGCGCGGACGACGGTGTGCACGGTCGTGCTGGCGATGGCCGCCGGGGGCTGCGGTGGGTCGGGGCCCTCACCCACGGCGTCCCCCTCGGCCCCCTCGACCATGTCGTCCGAGCCGCCCGCGTCGGCCACGGCCGGGCCGGACGCGGCGGTGGACGTCGCCGCGGCCGGCCGGGCGTACGTCGACGCGGTCAACGAGGAGGACCTGGCCGGCCTGGCTGAGGCGTTCACGACGGACGCGGAGATCGTCGACGTCAGCCGGAGCATCCGCGGTCGCGCGGCCATCCGCGACTGGGCCGCCGCCGAGGTCATCGGCGGGCGGCTGCGCGTACTGCGGATCACGCCCATGCCCGGCGGCCAGGATCTGCTCGTGCACTGGGCCCCGTCCGGATCCGCCGGCTGGCGGGCGCATTACCGCTTCACCTACCGCGACGGCGCGATCGCTCGGGCCGACCTGCAGTACGCCTGAAGGACAGTGACCAGGAGGAAGACATGACGACATCGGGACGGCACAGCGCGTCGCGCCGTGGAGTGGTGACGGCCGCCACGTGCCGAGCTGACCGGCCCGGGGTGAAGCGAGGGCGAGGGTACGACCCGGGCCGGATCAGCCGGCGGAGTCAGCCCTGTTCGGGCACCACCGGGGAGACCGGCAGGTAGATCCGGCCGCCGGAGCCGGTGAACTCCTCCGCCTTCTCGCGCATCCCGCGGGTCAGCGCCTCTGTGTCGGTCAGGCCGTTTGCCTCGGCGTACCGCCGCACATCCTGGGTGATCTTCATGCTGCAGAAGTGCGGGCCGCACATCGAGCAGAAGTGCGCGGTCTTGGCCGGTGCGGCGGGCAGCGTCTCGTCATGGAACGACCGCGCGGTGTCGGGGTCGAGCGCGAGGTTGAACTGGTCCTCCCAGCGGAACTCGAACCGGGCGTCCGACAGCGCGTCGTCCCAGGCCTGAGCGCCCGGGTGGCCCTTCGCCAGGTCGGCGGCATGCGCCGCGATCTTGTACGCGATGACGCCCGCCTTCACGTCGTCCTTGTCCGGCAGCCCCAGATGCTCCTTGGGGGTTACGTAACAGAGCATCGCGGTGCCGTACCAGCCGATCATCGCCGCGCCGATCGCCGACGTGATGTGGTCGTACCCGGGTGCGATGTCGGTCGTGAGCGGCCCGAGCGTGTAGAACGGCGCCTCGTCGCAGAGCTCCATCTGCAGGTCGACGTTCTTTTTGATCTTGTGCATGGGGACATGCCCCGGTCCCTCGATCATGACCTGGTTGTCGTACTCCGCTGCGATCTTGGTCAGCTCGCCGAGGGTGCGCAGTTCGGCGAGCTGGGCCTCGTCGTTGGCGTCGTAGATCGAGCCGGGCCGCAGGCCGTCGCCGAGCGACCAGGTGACGTCATAGGCGGCGAAGATCTCGCAGAGCTCCCGGAAGTGCGTGTAGAGGAAGTTCTCCCGGTGGTGGGCGAGGCACCACGCCGCCAGGATCGAGCCGCCGCGCGAGACGATCCCGGTCTTGCGCCGCGCGGTCAGCGGCACGTACGGAAGCCGGACCCCGGCGTGGACGGTCATGTAGTCGACGCCCTGCTCGCACTGCTCGATCACGGTGTCGCGGTAGACCTCCCAGGTCAGCGCCTCCGGCCGACCGTCGACCTTCTCCAGCGCCTGGTAGATCGGCACGGTGCCGACGGGGACGGGCGCGTTGCGCAGGATCCACTCCCGGGTGGTGTGGATGTCCCGCCCCGTCGACAGATCCATGATCGTGTCAGCGCCCCAGCGGGTCGCCCAGGTCATCTTGTCGACCTCCTCGTCGATCGAGGAGGCCACCGCCGAGTTCCCGATGTTGGCGTTGATCTTGACCAGGAAGTTCCGGCCGATGATCATCGGCTCGGACTCGGGATGGTTGACGTTCGAGGGCAGCACCGCGCGTCCCCGCGCGAGCTCGTCCCGCACGAACTCCGGTGCGACGCCTTCGCGCAGCGCCACGAACTCCATCTCGGGGGTGATCTCACCGCGCCGGGCGTAGGCGCGCTGGGTCACCGCCCCGCCCGTGGCTCTGCGGGGGCGGCGAGGCGGAAAGGCGGCCTGGTCGCGGCGCGGGTCGGGTGATCTGCGCCCGTCGTCCTGCGGGCCGATCGGCTGGCCGTCGTACTCCTCGGTGTCGCCTCGTTCGGCGACCCATGCGGTGCGCAGCGCCGGCAGGCCGCGGCGTACGTCCGGCTCGTACGACGGGTCGGTGTACGGACCGGACGTGTCGTACAGGACGACGGTCTCGTCGGTGGTGAGCGGGACCTCCCGCATCGGCACCCGGAGGTCGGGCCGCGATCCGGTCACGAACGTCTTGCGGGCGGCGGTCTTGCGGGCGGGCGGAACGGTGGACTCGGCGGTCGCGTGGGCAGGCGAAACAGCTGAATCGGTCATGGTGCTACGACAACTCCCTACGCCGGCATTACCCGGTCAGGTTCGAGCGGTCGGCGACCCCTGACGTCGCCCTCTCAGCCCGGTCATGGCCGGGCTCCCGCGTCCTGTCGTGATCGACGTTAACCCGGCGGCATCCTCTTGCCGCAACCCCCCGCGCTGGGATAAGGGTCCTCGGTTCGCTACAAAGTCATATTTCCTAGCAAGTCTATTGACATTGTAGAGAATACTCCGGAACATGGCGAAGTGATCATGCATGGGCGTCTTGTCACCTGTACGGCCACCTTGCCGTATCGGAACGATCCAAGCCCGATCACCCAGCACACGCGGAAGGATGGAGATGCGCACGTCTCTCCGGAGAATGGCCATCGCCGTGGTAGCGGCGATCGCCCTGGTCGCGCCCTCGGGCGCGGCGCTGCAGACGGTCTCGGCGTCGGCCAGGATCCCTGCCCCTGACGACTACTTCGGCTTCCCCATCGGTTCCGACGGCAACCTCGCGACCGCCGACAAGATGCGGAGCTACTTCCAGCTCATCGCCAAGGACAGCGACAAGGTCGACTACGCGAAGCTCGGCGACGCCACGCTCGGCAACCCGTACTACATGCTGACCATCAGCTCCAGGAAGAACCTGCGCGATCTCGACCGCCTCGTCGCGATCAACAACCGGCTGGCGGACCCGCGCGGGCTCTCCCAGGCACAGGCGCAGAAGCTCGCCGCCGAGGGCAAGCCCATCTACTACGTCCAGGCCGGCATCCACTCGACCGAGGTCGGCAACGCCCAGGCGATGCTCGAGATCGCCCATCGCTTCGCGACCGAGGACTCGCCCTACATCAGGCACATCCTCGACAACGCGATCATCCTGATGGTGCCGGCCCAGAACCCCGACGGGCTCAAGCTGGTCAACGACTACTTCACGGCGACCGCGGGGACCAACTACGCGCGGACCTACCCGGACCTCTACCAGAAGTACACGGGGCACGACGGCAACCGCGACTGGTTCATGTTCACGCAGGCCGAGAGCCGGCTGATGGTCGCGATCCAGAACAAGTACCACCCGCAGGCATTCCAGGACGCCCACCAGGCGGGCACGGGCGCCCCCCGGATGTTCACCCCGCCCTACCTCTCGCCGTCCGACCCCAACATCGACCCCATCACCGTGCAGCAGACCAACGCCCTCGGCATGGCGATGCAGCGCGGCATGACGGCGGCGGGGATGAAGGGCGTCGGGTGGGGCATGACCTACGACTACTGGTCGCCGTCCCGCCAGTACCAGGCCTACCACGGGTCGGTGCGGATCCTCACCGAGGCGGCCAGCGTCTCCAACCTGGCCTACCCGTACACCAGCACGCGCCCGATCGGCCAGCAGGAGGCCGACACCAACTTCATCGAGCCGTACGACCAGAACGTCTGGCGGCTGCGCCAGATCCTCGACTACACCTCGCAGGCGTTCTACTCCGGCGTCGAGGCGCTGGCGAACGACCCGTACAACTGGCTGTACAACTTCTACCGGGTCGGCCAGAAGGCGGTCGCGAGGACCGACGCCCACGCCTACGTCATCCCCGCGAACCAGCGTGACCCGCAGGCGATCCACGACGTCCTCGACATCCTGCGCACCGGGGCCGTCGAGATCCATCGGGCGAGTACCGCGTTCACGGCGGGCGGAAAGGACTACCCGGCCGGCTCCTACGTGGTCTACCTGGCCCAGCCGTACGGCGCGTTCGCCAAGACACTGCTCGAGGTCCAGCACTATCCGGAGTTGCTGCAGTATCCGGGCGGACCACCACAGCGTCCGTACGACGTCACGGCGCAGACCCTGCCCATGCTCCTCGGCTTCAAGGCCGATCTGGTCAAGGACCGGTTCACCGTGCAGGCGGCGCCGGTCGGCCAGGCCGGGCCGGAGCCGGTGACGCCGCCCGCCGCCCCCGGCGAGGACGGCGCCTACGTCGTGGGTCCCGAGTCGTACGGCGTCTTCCAGATCGTCTCCGCTCTGCAGAAGCAGGGGATCCCGACGTTCCGCGCGGCGGAGAAGTTCACCGACCGGGGCCACGACTTCCCGGCGGGGACGTTCGTCGTGCCGCCGACCGCGCAGGCCCGCGAGGTCCTGCTGAGCCAGTCGCAGGCCACCGGGATCCCGGTCTCGACGATTTCGAAGGTCCCGGAGATCTCGGGCACCAAGCTGAAGCCCGGCACTCGGATCGGACTGCTCAAGCCGGCCAACAACATGCCGGCGGGCTGGCTGATGTGGATGTTCGACCAGTACAAGGTGAACTACCAGACCCTGAAGGCGCAGGACTACCAGGGCGATCTCAGGTCGAAGTACGACACCATCGTCATCCCCAGCGACGTGAGCAGGAACAACATCGTCAACGGGCTCAACGCGAACAACTACCCGCCCGAGTGGAGCTGGGCGTTCGGCGTCGGCGAGGCCGGCTGGAACAAGCTGCGCCAGTTCGTGGAGGACGGCGGGACGCTGGTCACGTACGGCAGCGCCACGAACACCGCGGACCAGCTGCTGGACCTGCCGATCGAGTCGGTGCTGCCGAGCGGCTCCTCGACCTTCTACTCCCCCGGCTCGCTGCTCAGCCAGCGGATCGACGTCGACAACCCGGTCGGCTGGGGAATGGACCCCGAGAACCCGGTGTGGTTCGAGGGCGACGACGCCTTCCGGGTGACCGACCCCGGCAAGTACGACGTCAAGGTCGTCTCGAAGTACCCCGACAGCGGGTCACAGCTGCAGAGCGGCTGGCTGATCGGCGGCCAGCACCTCAATGGCGCCGACAACGCGATGACCTTCAACGTCGGCAAGGGTTACGTGGTGACCTTCGGCAACCAGGCCGGATTCCGCACCTGGAACCGCGCCGAACAGAAGATGATCTTCAATGCGGCCTACCACGGCCCGTCGGAGAAGCTCGCCCCGGCCGAATTCGCCGAGCTCGGCGGCTGACCGCGGCTCCGGCCCGCACCGCGCCGGGCCGGGCCGGAGTCGGCCGGGTGCTCTCGACGCCGCGGGTGGGAGGCGGTCCCGTCTCCCACCCGCGACGCCTCCCCGCCGGCACGTCCACCCGCGACGCCTTCCCACCGGCGGCGTCCACCCCGACGTCTTCCACCAGCCACGTCTTCCCCCAGCCACGTCTTCGACCACTGATGTGACCGTGCCCGCGCACGCCCGTCGTTCCGCCGATCCGCGACCACCGGAGAGAGCCCGCATGAACGAGCCGCTGACCGCCGACGTCCCGGCGGCCGACAAGAACGCCGTGATCGAGCTACCCGTGATCGAACTGCGGGGCGTGCGGAAGTCCTTCGGCGGCCTGGAGGTCCTCAAGGGCGTGGATCTCACCGTCACCCGAGGCGAGGTCGTCGTCATCATCGGCCCGTCCGGCGGCGGCAAGAGCACTCTGCTGCGCTGCGTCAACCTGCTGGAGCCGATCACCGCTGGAAAGGTGTTCCTGGAAGGGCGGGACCTGACCGAGCCCGGGGTCGACCTCAACGAGGTCCGCCGGCAGATCGGGATGGTCTTCCAGCAGTTCAACCTGTTCCCGCACCTGACCGCGCTGGACAACCTCACGCTGGCCCCGCGCAGGCTGCTCAGGACGCCACGGACCGAGGCCGAGCAGGCGGCCCGCGAGCTGCTCGACCGGGTGGGGCTGGCCGACAAGGCCGGCAGCCATCCCGGGCAACTGTCCGGTGGCCAGCAGCAGCGCGTCGCCATCGCACGCGCGCTGATGATGGCCCCGCACGTCATGCTCTTCGACGAGGTGACCTCCGCGCTGGACCCGGAGCTGGTCAGCGAGGTCCTCGACGTCATGCGGGATCTCGCCCGATCCGGCATGACCATGCTCTGCGTCACCCACGAGATGGGCTTCGCCCGTGAGCTCGGCGACCGTCTGGTGTTCGTCGACGGCGGGGTCATCGCCGAGCAGGGCCGGCCGGCCGATGTGCTGGACGAGCCGAGCGGCGAGCGCACCCGTCAGTTCCTCCGCAAGGTGTTGAGATGACCCGCCTGAGCGCGGGTGGAAGGAGTTCATTTTGAGAGCGAGACTCGGCGGTCTCCTGGCCGTCGTCGCGCTGGTCGCCGCCGCCTGCGGCGGTTCGAACGGCGGGTCCGGCGACTCCGGCGGATCGGGAACGCCGGTGGACGTCGGCACTCCGCTGCCGGCGAACGTGAAGAGCAAGGGCCGCCTGGCGGTCGGCGTCAAGTGCGACTACCCGCCGTTCGGTTACATCGACGAGGGCGGGAAGAACGCCGGCTTCGAGATCGCGATCGCGCGCAAGTTCGCCTCGTACGCCTTCGGCAAGGAGAGCGCCGTCCAGCTGACCTGCGTGACCGGGGCCAACCGGGTGCCGTTCCTCACGACCAACCGCATCGATCTCATCCTGGCGACGATGAACTACACCCCGGAGCGGGCCCAGACCATCGATTTCACGACGCCGTACTTCAGCAGCGGCGTGAAGCTGCTGGTGCCCAAGGACTCCCCCGTCGCCTCGTTCGCCGACCTGGCGGGCAAGCAGGTCGTCACCACCAACGGATCGACCGCGAGCATCTGGCTGAGCCAGTGCATGAAGGACGTGAAGCAGGTGCCCTTCGGCCAGACCAGCGAGGCGCTCACCGCGCTGAAGCACGACCGAGGCGCGGCGTTCGCCCAGGACGACACGCTGCTGGTCGACCTGGCCGCGAAGAACACCGACCTGAAGGTCGTGGGCGATTCGAAGGCTCCGAGCCCCTGGGGCATGGGCGTCCGCAAAGGCGACAAGGCCATGCTGACCTGGGTCGACGCCGCCCTCGCGAAGATGCAGGGCGAGGACTTCCTGTGGACGGAGTTCCAGCGGGCGGTCAAGGACAAGGAGGTCCAGGCACAGTTCCAGCAGTTCCTCCCGCGCCCCGGCAACGCTCTGAAGTACCCGACCGGATCGACCATCAAGTGCTGACCGCATGGTGATGACCGACGGCTACCGGTTCGACGCGGGATTCGTCTTCTCCCACCTCGGCGAACTGGGGAACGGCCTCCTTCGTACGCTCGCGATCAGCGCCATCGGCATGGCCGGTGCGCTCGTGGTCGGGGTCTCGCTCGGCGCTCTCTGCGCGTTGCGCGTCCCGGTCGTACGGCAGCTGACGCGGGCGTACGTGGAGGTGTTCCGCAACACGCCGCTGCTGGTGCAGATCTTCTTTCTCTACTTCGCCCTGCCCGACGCCGGAGTGAAGCTCAGCGCCTTCACCGTGGGGTGGCTGTCGCTGGTGCTCTGGGGCGGCGCCTACAACGTGGAGAACTTCCGGGCCGGCTTCGAGGCGGTGCAGCCCGGATACGTCGAGGCGTCCCGCGCCCTCGGCTTCCCCGTACTCGCCGCGTTCCGCCGCGTTGTGCTTCCGCTGGGCTGGCGGATCGCGCTGCCATCGGTGACCAACACCCAGGTGTCGGTGTTCAAGAACTCGTCGTTCATGATCGCGATCAGTTATCCCGAGCTCACCGAGACGGCCATCAACATCGTCTCGGTCAGGTTCCGGGTCTTCGAGATGTTCATCGCCATCGGCGTCGTGTACCTGGCGCTGGTCTGGCTGACCTCGATGGGCGCGCGGTCCGTCGAGCGCCGCTTCGCCATCCCGGGAGGTCTCTAGATGCGCGCACCACGCAAGGACACCGGCTGATGCCCGCGTGGGCCGGCCCGGTCACCCGCTACGTGGCCGAAGGACTGCTGACCACCGTGACCCTCGCCGCGGTGAGCGTGGTCGTGAGCGTGCTGCTCGGCACGGCGCTCGGGGCGCTGCTCACCCTGCCGAGCAGGCCGGTACGGATCGTCGTACGGGCCCATGTCGAGATCTGGCGCGGACTGCCGATCATCGTCACGCTGTTCTTCATCTTCTTCGTGCTGCCGGTCATCGGGCTCGGCTTCGGCACCTTCGTCGCCGCCGCGATCGGGCTGTGCCTGTGGGGAAGCGCCAACGTGGCCGAGATCGTGCGCGGCGCGGTGCAGTCGGTGCCGCGCGGGCAGGCCGACGCCGCCGCGGCGCTCGGCTTCCCGTGGCCGGGGCGGATGCGCCATGTCATCTTCCCGCAGGCGGCGCGGCGGGTCCTTCCCCCGCTCGTCGGCTTGGTGGTCAACCTCGTCCAGCAGACCTCGCTGGCCGCCGTCATCGGCCTGCTCGACGTCCTTCAGGCATCCCAGCGCTCGATCGAGCGGCTCACCCTGTCCAGCGGTGAGACGCACGCGGTGCCCATCCTCGGCTCGGTCCTCGCCGTCTTCTTCGTCATCTGCCTGCCGCTCACGATCCTGTCGCGCCGGCTGGAACGGCGGCTGCACTGAGGTTCACTGCATGCCGGTTCAGTGCATGCCGGTTCACTGCATGCCGGTTCACTGCATGCCGGTTCACTGCATCCCGAGCCGGGCCAGGGGTTCGACGAGTTCCCTCTCCTCGTACGCCAGGTGGGAGAGCAGGGTGTCGGTGAGCAGGTCGACGGCGGCCCGCAGGCCGGACATGTCGCCGGGTGCCGCCACGAACGCGACCAGCGCACGGTCCACTCCCTCGAGGACCTCATGGATGATCTCGTGCTCCTCCTGCAGGCGGTCGACGACCGGCGCGAGGCGGGGCTCGGAGCTCCGCAGGTGCGGGAACAGAGCCTGGTCCTCCAGGGTGTGGTGCGTGGTGACGACCCGGCAGTAGGACTCGCAGTACGTCCCGAGCGTCCAGTTGTTCTGGCGCATCGTCATGGTGTTGATGTGCGATCGCGCGAGTCCGGGATCCATCGACCCGGCGGCGACCTGCTCGATGAGATCGCGCACCTGCGCGAGCTCGGCGCGGAGGTGGTCATGGACGTCGATGAGATGCCGGCCCGACGCCAGCTCGTGGGGCGTGTAGGTCCGGTCGGGGTCCGGCGGCGGGCCGGTCGGCCGCTCGGTCTCGTCCCAGACCCGGACGCCGCTGAGCCGGACCCCGTCGTCCGGGGTGGGGGTCACGGTGAACGCGCTCGTCATCACCCGGGGGGTTCTCCGCTCCGCGGTCGTGGCCCGGCCGGCGCCCTCACGACGGACGGGCTCCGTGGGCGCAGGCACGGCACGCCCGTCAAGGGCGTCGGGCGCGGCAGGTGCGGCCGGTGCGGCAGGTGCGGCCGTCCGGGCGCGTTCGGTGGCGACGAGTTCCCGGACGTGCGGTGCCACCTCCGCGGCGAAGCGGCGTACGGCGTCGTCGGAGTCGGCCATCAGGACGTAGCCGCTCACGCCCTGGGTGAGGGTGAGCTCGGCGAGCTGCTCCGCCCACACCCTGGGCGGTCCCTGCAGGAAGCCGCCGCCGTTTCCGGTGAACGTTCCGACGATGTTGTAGAGACGGCGCACCGCCCCCGGCGGGCGGCCTGCGGCGGCCGCCGCCTCGTCGATGACGCGGTTCGACTCCGGCAGCCGATCCGGGGGTACGTACGGCGAGCTGGGCAGCCAGCCGTCGGCGACGCGTCCGGTCAGCCGCAGCATGCGCGGTTTGATGGCGCCGATCCAGATGCCGATGTCGTGTACCGGGAAGGGCCCGGGTTCGGTGCCCGCGAGCTCGTAGTGCTCGCCGCCGAGCCGCACGCCGCCACCCGGCGCCCAGAGCGCCCGGATGACCTGGACGGCCTCGTCCAGCGCCGCGACCGATTCGGCGGGCGTCCGCCTCGGGCCGCCCATGCCGGCGATGGCGTCGGCGAACCCGCCGGCCCCGAGGCCCAGTTCCACGCGCCCACCGCTGAGGATGTCCAGGCTCGCCGCGCTGCGGGCGAGTACCGCCGGCGGCCGCAACGGCAGGTTCGCCACGTTGGGGAACACGCGCACCCGTGAGGTGCGGGCGGCGATGACCGACAGCAGCGTCCACGCGTCGAGGAACGCAGGCTGGTACGGGTGGTCCTGGACGCTGACCAGGTCGAGCCCGGCCTGCTCGGTCAGCCGTGCCAGCTCGATCACGCGCTCGGCCTGCCCGGCCGCCGGTGTCAGGAACGTGCCGAACAGCAGGTCGTGACCGTAGTCGGCCATAAGGTGCCCCCTTCGCGAAGCAATGCTGCTCGCAAGATGTTATGTCAGAAATAAGGTTTGTCGCACATAAGATCGGTGGCACCACATGTGAGTTATGCTTCGTCCATGGCGTCTTCGCAGCCCGACACCGGTGGCCAGGGGGAGCACCCGCCCGCCACGGGCCTGGACGCCGACCTGGGCTGGGCGCTGGGTGTCGTCTTCCGCTCCTACGTCAAGGCCGTCGACGCGGTGCTCAGCGATCTGCCGGGAGGCCCCCGGGGCTACCAGCTGCTGGCCTCCGCCGTGCACAACCTCGCCGGCAACCAGGGGTTGCTCGCTCAACAGCTCGGCATCGACCGGACCGTCCTGACCTACCTCATCGATGATTTCGAGGAGCTGGGCCTGGTCGAGCGGCGTCCCGATCCCGCCGACCGGCGTAGCCGCCGGGTCATCGCCACCGACAAGGGGCGGGCCCTGTGCTCACAGCGGCAGGAGGCTCTGCGGCATGTCGAGCAGCATCTTCTGGCCACGCTGGGCGATGACGGACCGGCCTTCCGCGCGCTACTGCGGCGGCTCGCGGCCCACGCCGACGAACTCGACCCGGTCACCAGCGCCTGTGAGGTCATCGAAGAGCTGAAGCCCGCCGACGGCACCGGCGCGCCCCGCTCGCGGACCGGCCGGAGCCGCTGAACGGCGCCGGGCCCCGTGACCTCCGCACCACCGCTCAGCGCACCGCCTGCTCAGCGGACCGCCGCTCAATGCACCGTCGGCTCAGCGCACCGCCGGTAGACCGGCCGCGACCACGGTGAGCATCCGCCGTAGCGTCGGCAGGAACGCGGGGCAGGCCGCGGCGAGGTCCGGATCCTGCGCGTAGACCTCGGTCATCGTCGCCGAGGGGTGGGCCGCCGGATAGACGGCCTGGGCCACCGCGCCGGCCGCCGCGACCAGCTCGAACCCCTCGCTCTCGGTGAGCCCGCCGTGCGCCTCGGCGACCCGGGCCCCGAGGTCGGCGAGGACGTCGATCGTGGCCCGCTTGAAGGCACGGGCGGCCGGGACCGAGACGTTGTGCTCCAGGCTGGTGGACAGCTGGCTGAGCAGATCGCAGAACAGCGGCCGCGCCGCGAGCGTCTCCGCCAGCGCGTCGATGACGTCGTCCGGCCCGGTGGCGTCGCGCAGGCGCTCGGTCACCGCGTCACCCCAGTCCCGCCAGCCCTCGGCGGTGAGCTCCAGGTAGATCTCCTCGCGGGTCCCGAAGTAGCGCACCACATTCGACTTCGCCAGCCCCACGGCGGCCGCCACGCCACCGAGGCTGACGTTGCGCACGCCGGACTCGAGGGCGAGCTCGCGCGCTGCGGCGAGGATCGCCTCACGCCGCTGCCGCTTGTGCTCCGGCCGCCTGGCCCGGACGAATCCCGAATGCGCCATGTCCCCGTCAGCATACGACCTTAGGAATCGAACGATTCTCACCGCTCATCAGCCCGATGATGCTAGAGGGATGGGATCAGTCCCACCAGAACGACTCACGGTTCTGCATCAAGCGCGGCTGGGGACCTTCTCCGTGGGGATCTAACGGGTCCCGATCGGCAGCAGATATCGCTGGCGTCCGCTACGTTCCGCCGGGTGGTGAGCCACAGGACGCGCGCCGGCCGGTTCGATCAGCCGTCGCGCTGCCTCGTTACTTCTGTCGAGTTCGATTACCGCTTCGGTGATGCCGTTGGCTCTCGCAAAGGGGAGCGCCGCCGTGAGCAGTGCGTGTCCGTGGCCTTCACGGCGCGCGGATGGGCGCACCGTCACCCACAGCTGACTTCCGCTCTCGCCGAGCGAGCTCGTTGCGGGGTAGTGCCGGACCGATACCCGGCCGAGGTAGTGGCGACGTTCGGGCAGGTCGGCCACGTACCACCAGACAGTAGGACGCAAAGGCTCCGTGCCCGGCCGGAGCGCCGTCCCCTCGACCAGTCCCTCCACGTAGCTGTCCACACAATCAGCAGTCCGCAGGTCAGCCAGAGTCAGTCCGTCGGCGTCCGGCTTGCCGTCGGTGGCGTGGTGTTCGGCCATCGCTTCCAGGAATGTGGCTCGTAGCGCCGCGTCGGGCCGGCTCAAGAACGCCGCCGTCTGGAGCGTGGACGCCTTCGCGGTGGTCGTCATGTCGTCAGCATTTCATCGGTTGGACGTGTCGAACAGGCGAACTCACGGGAGTGCACAACCGGTCTGCAATCGCCTTGGTGATCGGCAATCCGGTAGCGATCTCCACGAAGCCGTACATTCCGAGCGGGTTGCACTCCAAGAACACCCAGTTACCGGAAGCGTCGATGATGAAGTCGAACGCGCCGTACTCCAAGCCGAAGCGGTTCATGTAGAGCAGGATCGCCCTGTGCACCGAGGGCGGCACGTCGATGACGCTGTACGTCACGTCGAGGTTCGCTCGCCAGTCGATGCGGTCCGCACCGGAAATAGTGACCGCGAACGCTTCGCGGCCGATGAACGTCCCTCGGACGTGCTGACCTCCGATGATCTCCTGGAACATTGATGCCGCTCCCAACTCCAGCGGCAGGTCTGTTCCGTTTACGGGGGTCGCCAAGACCATGTGGCAGTCGTCGGTGCCTTGAGCGTGGAACGCCTTGTACAGCACGTCACGCCGAGCCGCCCAACGCCTGGCCACCTCACCGGACGTAGTGATCAGGGTCGGAGGCACGGGCAATCCGACGTCAACCGCTGTCGTGAGCTGATCGGGCTTGAAGTTGGCCATAGCCACCGCGCCAGGGTGGTTGACCCACCTCACCGGGAGCGAGCGCAGTACGCCATGGAGGGCAGCCGTGTCCTCTCGCGCCGCCCATGCGCGACGGTCGGCGTCCAGGATGGCCGGATGCCCGGCCGGAGGCGTCGGCCAGCGCCATAGCACCGAGACGACATTCTCCAGCCGGGTGGCACGGCGCTCGTCCCGGATGACGTTCTGCCAACGGCCGGCCGTCAGCTCGGCCTCCATGCTGACGAACCCTGCTCCAGGGTCAAGCCGCATGACCCGCTCGCCCCGCTGCACCAGATCCGAGACGACAAGGTCGGCGGTGTGGTCATCGGCATCGGTCACCACGAGCACCGTGCGCACTGTGGATCAGCCTCCGTCGTCGGTCTTGTTGTCGCGGTTCGGGGTGCCATAGGTCACTGAGCACTGACGCATCAGGCCCGGCTGCTGCGCCAGCGGCTGGCCACCGGTCATGTTGAGCTGACTGATCGGGTCGTAAGCGACGCCCGCCAGCGGAGCGGTGAACACCTCCGGCAGGCGCACCTGGTGACTCAGGCCGTACGGATTCATCGGGGAATCTCCTCTCTCCTCCCAAGGGAGGAATCAATCGCGCATCTCAGCGCGACGGGGTTCGTACGGGTGATCTCGTTGAGCTTGCCGCCGATCACCCGGCAGGCGGTCCATTCACCTCGATGGGCGTCAAACACGAACCCCCAGGACGGGTAGCCACTCCGGAACCGGGAGAGGATCTCGGCGACACCTAAGGGGCTGGCACCGGTGAAGGTGCCGTCGCGGTTGCGGGCCATCGGGGCTCCCTGGCTAGGTGACTCGTTCCCTTTTAGAGAACCTGAGCCAGCAGGCCTGTCCCAGGGCAGTCACGAGGCACCAATGGTGCATCTCTGGTGCATCCGCGCTGCATCGTTAATTCACGCCCTACGCTGACGTAGGGAAATAGACACTGCTGGACCTCACACTCGGAGGCGTTCATGGCGGCACGGCGCCGGCCCCGCCTGGCCAAGCGCCGTAGAACGCAGGGGTTCACCCAGGAGTCCCTGGCCGCCGAACTAGGTGCCGACCGGTCCACCATCGCCCGATGGGAGCGCGGGGACTGCGACCCACAGCCGTACTACCGGGCGAAGCTCGTCCATCTCTTGCACGTCACCCCAGAGGAGCTGGACGAGTTACTGACGCCCGAGCCCCTCCATGTGGGCACGCAAGTCTCTGGTTCCCCAAACCTGCTTGAGGGACGTGTTATCGGTCACGCGGTGACCAAACCCGACAGTGTCTTTGATGAACTAGAGGACATGAACCGCCGGGAGTTGCTTCGCCTGCTGAGCCTCGCCGGGACGCTGGTCGCCGTCCCCAACCTGAGCGCGGACGCGCTCACCGGGGACTCCGAGGAGGTCGAGCAGTTCGAGCTGCTGAACTCCCACCTGTGGCAAGTCTTCGCTCTATCACCGTCCAAACGCACCATATATCCGGTGGTGCGTCAGCAACTCGACCTACTGGCCGGCACCCTCAAACAGGCTCATTCACAGGCAGTTCATAGTCGCCTTTGTGTATTGACGGGCGATCTTCTCCAACTCGCCGGAGAGATCCTTTTCGACGCCGACAAATACACTGATGCCGCCCACTGTTACAAGCTCGCCGCAGACGCGAGCAAAGAGGGCAATGGATTTGACCAATGGGCCTGTGCGCTCACACGCCACGCCTACCTCGGCATGTACGAACGGCGGTTCGACGTCGCGATGCCCCTCCTCGAAGGGGCTGCCCGAGTCGCCCAGCGCGGCGACAGCCAACTGTCTACCCGCCATTGGGTAGCTGCCGTGCAGGCAGAAGCACATGCCGGGCTTGGTGACTTCAACGCCTGTCAGCGGGCGCTGGAAACCGCCGAGCAAGTCCAAGCGCTCACCGAGTCCGTCATGCCCGGCGGATGGCTCCGCTTCGACGGAACGCGAATGGCCGAAGAACGAGGCACTTGCTACGCCGCGCTTGGTCGGACTGGCCTGGCGTCTTCAGCGCTGGTCGAAGCCCTCAAGATCACAACGTCGCTGCGTCGCCGTGGCAGCATTCTCACCGACCTCGCGATGCTTGGCGTCCAGGCCAAAGACCTCGACCAGGCTCTCGACTATGGCAACCAGGCCGCCGACCTGGTTGACCAGACCCGATCGTCGGGATACGTCGGCCGCAAGCTCCAGGGACTCCGCGCCGAGCTTGCCCCCATGCTGTCCGACGGTCGAGCGTCGCAGCTCAGCGACCGCATCGCCCAACTGTGAGGAGTGCAATGCAAGCAGACCAGCAGGAAGATCAGGGCCGCACGTTTCGCGAGGCGTGGATAGCTGGTGTTCGCAAGTACTACCCCGGAGAGCCGAAACCGGGTTACGTCGCCCCGTGGGAGGACACCCCCGAATGGGAGCGGCAGGCGGCAAGCGCCGTCTTCGGTCAGGTCGCCGACTTCGTCGCCCTGACTGACGGCGCAACGGGCAAGCTGACACGGGAGCAGAGGGGCCGGTTCGTAGCGCTGTGCTGGCTCGCCCAGATCTACAAGCACTTCGACGACCCCAAACCTTCCTATGTCGCGGATTGGGACGCTATGCCGTCATGGCAACAGGAAACCAACGCCGACATCTTTGCGGCGATCGAAGGCCGTGTCTGACCAGGCGACGTTGAACTCGACGGACAAGGGCCCCCTCTTCGGGAGGGGTTTCTTGTGCATGGGCCGCGCTTACAGTCTTCCGGCCTGTTTCAATAGACTTTCCCGCATGTGGGAAGGCACAACATAGGCCGTTTCTTTATTCAGTTCGTCAGGCTGCGCAAGGACACAGTGTTGACTTTGCCGTCGACACGTGCCAGTTCGGCCCGTATCACAGCCGTCTCGGCGTCCGTCCGAGCCACCAGAATCTGACCGCCCGGCTGACCGCTGGGCCGGACGTTCGGACCGCGGTTCCGCTGACGCATCGGCTGACCTCGCCTCGTGTACTCCCCTGTTTGTATTCGGCAATCAGCGAACTGATCGCTGCCGGAGTGCAACGTACGTGCTTAACGATCATCGGCAACCGCGCCGCGGCATCGGACCGGCCGGAGTTCCCGGCGGAAGCACCCTGCACTCCTGCCCGCACGATCCGACAGGGAGTCGCCACAAGATCAAGGGCCAACTTGTGAGACGAACGACCGAACAGGCCGGGATTCGATGAGGGTCGAGATCGAGAATTAAGAGAACGCCGTTCTCTTGTTAAGGCAACACTGTTCTGTTAACGTCGCGGACTGTACGGGAACGGACGTCCCCAACGGAGGGAACACATGGTCGAGGTGCGCCTGCGGGTGAACGGAGCCATCGAGTCGCTCGACGTGGAGCCGCGGGTCAGCCTGCTCGACGCGCTGCGCGAGCACCTTGGCCTGACCGGCACGAAGAAGGGGTGCGACCAGGGTGCCTGCGGAGCCTGCACGGTGCTGGCCGACGGCGAGCGGATCAACTCGTGCCTGGCCCTGGCCGTGCAGTACGCGGACCGCGAGATCACCACTGTCGAGGGGATCGCGACCGGCGGGCGCCCACACCCGCTGCAGACGGCGTTCATCGCCAACGACGGCTTCCAGTGCGGCTACTGCACCTCGGGCCAGCTCTGCTCCGCGATCGGCATGCTCGCCGAGCACGGCGCGGGAGCGCCGAGCGCCGTGACCGAGCACCTCTCCACCACCGGCATCGAGCTCACCGACGCGGAGATCAGGGAACGCATGAGCGGCAACCTGTGCCGCTGCGGTGCCTACAACGGGATCGTCGGCGCCATCCGCGACGTGGCGGACACGGAGCCCGTGCGATCCGAGCCCGTGCGATCCGAGCCCGTGCGATCGGAGCCGGTGCGATGAGGTCCTTCTCGTACGTGAGCGCGCCCGACGTCGCAGCGGCGGTCCGCGCGATCGGCAGCGAGCCCGGCGCGAAGTTCATCGGCGGCGGGACGAATCTGGTCGACCTGATGCGCGAGGGCATCGAGCGGCCCGAGACGGTCGTCGACATCACCGCGCTTCCGCTGGCCGAGATCGAGGAAGCGGCCGGCGGCGGGGTGCGGATCGGAGCACTCGTCCGCAACAGCGGGCTCGCCGCGCACCCGCTCATCCGGACCCGCTACCCGATGCTCTCCCAGGCCGTCCTCACCGGCGCCTCGGCACAGTTGCGGAACATGGCCACGGTCGGCGGGAACCTGCTGCAACGCACCCGCTGCGTCTACTTCTACGACGGCGCCGCGGCCTGCAACAAACGCGAACCGGGCAGCGGCTGCGACGCGATCGGCGGCTTCACCCGAAACCACGGAATCCTCGGCGTGAGCGACGACTGCGTCGCCACGCACCCCTCGGACATGTGCGTCGCGCTGGCCGCGCTCGACGCCACCGTGGAGGTGCAGAGCGTGCGCGGCGTCCGGCGCGTGCCGCTCGCCGACCTCCACCTTCTGCCCGGCCGCACGCCGCACATCGAGACGACGCTGGCCGCCGACGAGCTGATCACGGCGGTCGAGCTGCCGGCGTCGGCCGTCGCGGCGACCTCCCGCTATCGCAAGGTGCGCGACCGGGCGTCGTACGCCTTCGCGCTGGTCTCGGTCGCCGCCGCGCTGAACGTCAGGGACGGCGTGGTGACGGAGGTCCGGCTGGCGCTCGGCGGGGTGGCCGCGAAGCCGTGGCGGGCCCATGAGGCGGAACGGATCCTGGTCGGCGCACCGGCGACCGAGGACTCGTTCCGCAGGGCCGCCGCTGCGGAGCTCGCGGCCGCGACGGCCCTGCCGCACAACGCCTTCAAGATCGAACTCGCGCAGCGCACGATCGTGTCCACGCTGCGGCAGTTGCTCGCCGAAGGGGGTGCGGCATGACCGGCACGCGGACCCAGAGCCCGTCCCGGCCCGAGACGGCAGGTCCCGTCGTCGGCCGGCCGGTCGACCGGCTCGACGGCACCCCCAAGACCACCGGCGCGGCGCGCTATTCGGCCGAGTATCCCTACCCCGGCATCGCGTACGCCGCGCTCGTGCACGCGACGATCGCGCGGGGCCGCATCACCGGCATCGACACCGCGAGCGCGTCCGCCGTCGCGGGCGTGCTCACCGTGATCACTCATGAGAACGCGCCGGCGATGAAGCCACCGCCGAAGGTGAGCATGCTCAATCTGAGCTCGCTCGCCTCGGGGACCTCGGTCAACTACCTCAACACCGACCAGGTGCACTGGAACGGCCAGCCGGTGGCGGTGGTCGTGGCCGAGACCCTCGACGCCGCGCGCGAGGCCGCCGGGCTGGTCCGGGTCGGCTACGAGGAGCTGCCGGCCACGGTCGACTTCGCCGCCGAAGAGCCCAACGCCAAGCCGCAGAAGAGCAACGCCATCCAGTCGGGCGGTGCGAAGAAGGGCGACGCCCAGGCCGCGCTCGCCGCCGCACCCGTGTCGGTGGACCTGCGATTCACCACGCCGCCGCATCACCACAACGCGATCGAACCGCACGCGACGACGGCGGCGTGGGACGGTGACCGGCTGACCGTCCACGAGGGGACGCAGAACATCCCCTGGGTGCGCAGGCACCTCGCGCTGAGGTTCGACGTGCCCGAGAAGGCCGTACGGGTGATCTCGCCGTACGTCGGCGGGGCCTTCGGCGGCAAGACCATGGTCTGGCCGGGCACGATCCTCACGGTGCTGGCGGCACGGGTGACCGGTCGGCCGGTACGGATGATGCTCACCCGCGAGGGGGTCTACCGCACGGTCGGCGGGCGCACGCCCTCGACGCAGCGCATGGCGCTGGGCGCCGACGCCGACGGCCGGCTGACCGCGCTGATCCACACCAGCGTGACGCAGGTCGGGCGGGTCGGCGGGGGCCCCGAGCAGGTGACCTCGCAGTCACGGCACCTCTACGACGCCGCGAACATCCTGGTCCAGCAGAACCAGGTCGAGCTGGACATGCTCTCGAACACGGTCATGCGGGCGCCCGGCGAGTCGATCGGCACGTTCGCGCTGGAGTCCGCGGTCGACGAGCTGGCCGCCGAGCTCGGCCTCGACCCGATCGAGCTGCGGATGCGCAACGAGCCCGCGCGGAATCCGATCGACGGCAAACGGTTCGCCCACCGGATGCTCCGCGAGTCGTACGCGCTCGGCGCGGAGCTGTTCGGCTGGGCCGACCGGACGCCGCGGCCGCGTTCCATGCGGGACGGGCGCTGGCTCGTCGGCATGGGGGTCGCCTCGGCCTATCACCCGTCGTGGCAGCTCCCCGCGAACGTCACCGTGCGGCTGTCGGCCGACGGCACCGTCGTGGTGCGGTGCGGCTTCCACGAGATGGGCATGGGCGCGGCGACGGCGCAGGCGCAGATCGCCGCCGACGCGCTCGGCGTGCCGTTCGAGGCGGTACGGGTGGAGTACGGAGACTCGACCCTGCCCAGCGGCCCCGGCGCGGGCGGGTCGGCGCAGACCGCAAGTGTCGCGAACAGCCTGATCGCCGCCTGCGAGAAGCTGAAGCGGTCGGTCCTCGCCCTGGCCCGGAAGTCGGGCGACTCTCCGCTGCGCGGGCAGCGGCCGCGCGATGTCGAGGCGCGGAACGGCGGGCTCTACCGCATCGGGCGGCCGGAGGGCCACGACCCACGGAAGGGCGAGAGCTACCCGACCATCCTGAGCCGGGCCGGCCGGAGCGAGGTCGAGGCGGCCGTCGGCTCCGACACGCGGCTCGGTGAGCTGACCGGGCAGCTCCGGTTCATGTCGAAGTTCATGCTCGACCGGCGGCGCTGGGTCAAGGCCGCCTGCGGCGCGCAGTTCTGCGAGGTCCGCGTCGACGCCGACACCGGCGAGATACGGGTGTCCCGCTGGGTCGGGGTGTTCGACGTCGGCCGGGTGATCAACGCGAAGACGGCGAGCAGCCAGCTCCGCGGCGGCGTCGTCATGGGGATCGGCATGGCGCTCTCGGAGGAGACGCTCGTCGACCCGCGAACCGGCCGGATCATGAACCCCGGCCTGGCGGAGTACCACGTCCCGGTGCACGCCGACATCCCGCCGATCGACGTCCGCTATCTCGACGACCCCGACCCGACCATGCCCCTGGGCCTGATCGGCGTCGGCGAGGTGGGCATCACCGGTGTCGCCGGCGCGATCGCGAACGCGGTGCACCACGCGACCGGCAAGCGGGTCCGCGACCTGCCCATCACCCTGGACAAGCTGCTGTGAGGCGACCCCCGAGAGCGGCGGCGCGCTCAGCCGCCGGGCCGCAGCGGGCCGTCGGATGCCGGACCCATTCGGGTGCCTCTGCGCACACGTCCAGCAGTGTGTCGGCAGCGGTGTCCCAGCGTTTGGCCTCGCAGTTGGCCAGCGCTACGTTCAGCATGTGGCGGCAGCGAACCGCCAACGGTGTGCTGACCGGGAGTCTGGTCTCGGCGATGAGCTCAAGGGCCTGGCCGACGTCTCCGAATGCCAGGTGGATTTCGATGGCCGTCTTACGGGCTGTAGTGGGCCCGAACAACGTCTGGTGCCTGGCCCGGTAGCGCTGCGCTTGGGACGGCAGACGGGGAGATCAGGCAGGAGGCATCTGCTGGAGCCCTCAACTCCGTCTACGCTCCGAGCGTGGCGTACGAAATGTGGTGGGCTGGCAATTTCCGAGCCGTGCCTATCGATCCATCGCTTCCACCCAGCTACTCGAATACGAAGCTGATCGAGCTAGATCATCCTCCAGTTGCGCATGCCGTCCCCAAAGGCTCAGGCACACCTGAGTGTGGAAGTTCGTCCCGCCTCGTGACCTACCACGAGCCCTGGCCCGACCCGATCCCTGAGGGTTGGGAACGGTGCTCGACTTGTCTCGCCAAACACCCGGTGTGATCGCGATCAAACAGTGACAGCACCGATGACGCAACAGCCGACCCGTCGAAGGTTCCACCGCAGGTCACCGACGTGATTACGAGCACATACCCAGGTCAACGATCAGGCAGGGCTAACAACACCCAGATCTACGAGGACATCCATTTAGAGGCGGCAGATCTAGTCACCGGAAATTCCCCAGAACACTATCTCGTGAGGTTGGCCGTCCTTGTAAAGCACCAGGTAGCAGCCGCAACTCTCCTCGTTGATCAAGTCCCACACGTCGTTTTCGGCACGTTCGAAGTCTGCTCGCGTAGGTTGATCGATGCCGAAGACTTCAATCGCGTCTTCGATCGATGGAGGGCTGAGCGTCCCGAAATCTGGCTCTTCCCCTGGGGCCAGGGCGACCTCGGCGTCGATCACGCAATGAGCGCCGAACTCCTCTGTGGTGTTCGGCTGCCAGAAGCTATCCAGGGAAGACGGCCTCGGATGTTCAGGTATCCCGTTCTTGCCGTAAGGCCAGTAGTAGTCCTGATCTTCGAACGCTTGCTGCCGAGCGTGTTCGAGTGCAGCCGAGATGCCATCCTGATAGGGACTGAATGCTGTCCATGCAGAGCTTCCCATCGGGCAGCCTCCGTGACTCAAGATGAAGCAGGTCAGGCAAGGGTACAGACCGACCACAAACGGGCACCGAGTGGAAGGGGCCCAGGCACGCGGTAATAGGCGAGCAGATGCCCGTGCCACAAACGTGCCAGTCAGGGCT
>NZ_JABVEC010000020.1 GCF_014323705.1 Actinomadura alba | reverse complement strand
CCCCCACGACTCAACGATGCCGTAGGCGGTGGCTTGGGATGCCGTGTTCGTTCTCCAGCGCAATCGTGGACTCCACCAAACGCGACCACACGATCAGGGACCCCAAGGAACTGCCCATGGACGCGTTCCTGCCCGTCACGTCCTGACCGGCGGCCATGCTCCCGGAGCGCCGACCCGGGCAGAGATGAAGATTGCCCTGCCCGCCACGGCGGCCGACGCCCGCGGCACGGCGAGCACGGCACCCGGTGACGGCGCCGCGTCGATACGTGACACGTCAGCGAGCACGCGCCTCCAGGACGTCGACGGCGAGGTCGCGCACGACCGTCTCGTCGACCTCGACGCCGAGCCCCGGGCCGTCGGGCACGTGGGCGACGCCGCCCTCGATCCGGACGGTGGGGCCGGCGTACGGGGACTCGATGAACTGCCGGCCGTTAAGGTCGACCGGGGTGTCGATCCCGAAGGCGGCGAACAGGTGGAGTGACGCGGCCAGCCCGAGGTCGGAGTCGGTGAGGCCGGAGCCCATGAGCTGCACGCCGCTGTCCTCCGCGAGCGCGCACAGCCGCCGCGACAGGGTCAGGCCGCCGCTCCGCTGCACCTTTGCGATCGCGATGTCGACCGCCTCGAGGCGGACGAAGGTCGCGAGGTCGCCGGGATGCCGCAGGCTCTCGTCGAGCGCGACCGGCACCGGCGAGGCGTCGCGCAGGCGGCGGAGCCCGGCGATGTCGTTGGCGGGCAGCGGCTGTTCGAACGCCGTGACCCCGAGCTCCTCCAACCGGCGGGCGACTCGCAGTGCCGCCGGGACCTGGTAGCCCTGGTTGGCGTCCACCCACAACGGGGCACCGGGCGCGTGGTCGCGCACCGCCGCGACCACGGCCAGGTCGGTCTCCTCGTCGTGCAGGCCGATCTTCACCTTGAAGGCGCGGTAGCCGAGCTCCCGGCCCTCGGCGACGCTGTCGCCCACCTCGGCCGGCGACTGGCCGGAGACGATCCAGCCGAGCTCGATCGTCTCGCTGCGGCGCCGTCCCCACAGCACCCCGAGGGGCACTCCGGCCGCGCGGCCGAGCAGGTCGTGCAGTGCGGTGTCCACCGCGCTCTTCGCCAGTGGCGCGCCGATGGTGAAACCACGGTTGATCGCCCGGTCGAAGGCCGCGTCGACGCCGTCGAGGTTCCACGCGGGCCGGCCGATGACCGCCGGAGCGAGGTAGCGGTCGATGGTCGTCACGATCGACTCGGCCGTCTCGTACGTCCAGGCGGGAATCGGGGTCGCCTCACCCCAGCCGTGGACGCCGTCGGCGCTGACCTTCACCAGCACGCGGACGCTGGGCCGGCCGGCCACCGCGACCGAGCCACCCGAGACACCGAAGGACCGGCGGGTGGGGAGTGCGACGGCGAACGTCTCGATTCGTTCGATGGTCAGGTCGGCGAGAGAGTACGTCATGCGGTGCGCTCCTGAGGGTTCATGAACCATCCAATCGTGATCATGCAGTTGTTCGCGCCCCGCCGCGCGAACAACTGCATGATCACGGCGGGGGCGGGGCCGGGGGTCAGGGTGGGCCGGTGCTGGCACGCAGCACCACCTCGCCGCCGAAGCGCGTGACGCGGGAACGCCGGCCACGCGGCTCCCGCAGCGCCAAGGCCATGACGGCCTGGCCCATCTCGGCGAGGGGCAGTGCGACCGTCGTCAGCGGAGGGCTGAGGTCGCGGACGATCGGGATGTCGTCAAAGCCGGCGAGGGACACGTCGGCGGGCACGCGCAGCCCTTGGTCGCGCAACGCCGCGAGTGCGCCGATCGCCATCACGTCGGTGATGGCGAACACGCACGTCGCCCGGAGCCCGCGCTGGAGCAGCTCGGCGCAGGCGTCGTAGCCGCCGTCGCGGGTGAACGCGCCCTCGACGACCTGGTCGGGGGAGAGTTCGACACCGGCCTCGGCCAGCGCGTCTCGGAAGCCGCCGAGCCGGTCCGAGACCGTGGTGAGCGCGCGCGGACCGCTCAGCACGGCGAAGTCGCGGTGGCCGAGGCCGAGCATGGCGCGCGCGAGCGCCGCCCCGCCCGCGCGGTTCTCCGGCAGGACCGTGTCGACCCGCAATGTGCGGTGCCGGCTGACGACGGCCACCCGGCCGCCGCCGCGCAGGTACGGTTCCAGCTCCGTGTTCATGGCGCGCTCCCACGCGCGGTCCTGGAAGCCCGAACTGATCAGCAGGATCGCACGGGCCTGCTGCGCGCGGAGCGCGGACACGTAGGCGATCTCGCGGGCCGGGTCGCGGAACGTACTGGCCAACATCATCAGCAGGTCGTGCTCGGCGGCCGCGCGCATGACGCCGCCGGCGATCGCGGCGAAGTAGGGGTCGGCGACGTCGTGGCAGATGACCCCCACGAGCCGGCTGGAGGCGCTGGCGAGGGCTTGCGCGTGGGCGTTCGGGATGTAGCCCAGCAGGTCCGCGGCGGCGACCACCCGCTGCCGCAGATCCTCGCGGACTCTCGCGGTTCCGTTGAGCACGCGCGAGGCCGTCGCCTGCGAGACTCCGGCGGAGCGCGCGACGACCTCCAACGTCACGTGGGCCGTCGCTTCGCGCTCGCTCACGGTGCGCCCCCGTTCAAGGCAGTGACACGTTGTCGAACCACGGGCTCGGGCTATTGACCTAACCAGAAGCGGTCTCTACGGTATCAGAAAGCGCTTTCAGAATGCGCTTTCCAACAACCGCCCAACAACCGTCCAACGGTGCGACCAGCAGGTGACCAGCAGTGTGACCCGAAGTGACCGGCCCGCTGGCGCGGAGCGGTTCCCGGACCCCGGAGGAGTCCATCGTGGAGCAGGGCAGCACATCGGCGACGCCGGCCACCTCAGCGGCGCCGTCCGCGGCCACCCCTCCGGGGGCGGCGCCCGCGGTCGCCGGGGTGGCCGAGCGGGCCCGGCCGGGCCTGGCCGAACGGACCACCGACACACTCGAACGCTCGTGGCGGCCGGTCGCGCTGCTCTTCGCCTGCTTCGCCGCCTGGTGGGCGATCTCGGCGACCAGGCTCGTGGAGCCCTATCTCGTGCCGTCGCCGGGAACGACCCTGCGGGTGATGGGGGACAAGGCCGGATACCTCTGGCAGCACACCTGGGTGACGACCTACGAGACGTTGCTGGGGTTCGTGATCGCCGTCGTCGTGGGCGTGTTCGCCGCCGTGGTGATGGTCTACTCGTCCACGGTCGAGAGGACGCTCTACCCCGTGCTCCTGTTCGCGCAGGTGGTCCCCAAGATAGCGATCGCCCCGCTGTTCGTCGTGTGGCTCGGCTTCGGCATCGCGCCGAAGATCGTGATCGCCGTGCTCATCGCCTTCTTCCCCGTGGTCATCTCGATGGTCACCGGCCTCAAGGCGGTCGACCCCGAGATGATCGAACTCTCCGCGACCATGGGAGCGGGGCCGCTGCAGACCTTCGCGAAGATCCGCTTCCCGGCGTCGCTGCCGCATTTGTTCGCCGGGCTCAAGGTCGCCGTCACGCTGGCGGTCACCGGCGCCGTGGTCGGTGAGTTCGTCGGCGCGAACAAGGGCCTCGGCTACGTGATCCTGCAGGCGAACGGCAACCTCGACACCCCGATGCTCTTCGCCGGGCTGCTCGTCATGTCGGTGATCGGGGTGGTCCTCTTCGTACTCGTGGAGATCGCCGAGAAGCTCCTGCTGCCCTGGCACGCCAGCCACCGGCGCGACGCCGCCACCACCACCTACTGACCCACCACCTACTGATCCCACCACCTACTGACCCCGCCCCCGCCTGCCGATTCCGCCCCCGACCGGCCCCCGTCCGCACTCCTTTCATCCCGACTCCTTCCACCCGACTCCTTCCACCCCCGCCCCACCCCTGCTCGAGGAGCGCCCCATCATGAAACTCCGGAGAGTCGCCGTCGGCCTCGTACCTCTGCTTCTGCTCACCGCGGCCTGCGGGGGAGGCGGCACGGACAAGAGCAAGAGCGCGTCGGGCAAGGAACTCGACAAGGTCACGCTCACCCTCAACTGGTACCCGTACGGTGAGCACGCGCCGTTCTACTACGGCAAGAAGCAGGGCATCTACGAAAAGCACGGCATCGACCTGCAGATCCAGGCCGGGCAGGGCTCGCAGAAGACCGTGCAGGCCACGGGCGCCGGCCAGACCGACTTCGGCTGGGCCGACACGCCGGCCGTTCTCTCGGCGGTGGGGCAGGGCATCCCGGTCAAGAGCCTCGGGGTCTTCCTGCAGACCACGCCGGCGTCCGTGCAGTTCTTCACCGAGAAGAACATCAAGGCGCCCGGCGACCTCAAGGGCAAGAAGATCGCGGGCACCGCGGGGGACGCGCTGTCGAAGACCTTCCCGGTCTTCCTCAAGAAGAACGGGATGAGCGAGTCGGACGTCCAGATCCAGAACACCGACCCCGCAGGCAAGATCGCGGCGGTGATGTCCGGGAAGACCGACGCGCTTCTCGGCTACGCCAGCGACCAGGGCCCGACCATGCAGAACAAGGCCGGCAAGCAGGTGTCCTACCTGCGGTTCTCCGAGCTCGGGTTGAACTTCTACTCGAACGGGCTGATCGTGGGCACCCGCCTCCTGAAGAGCGACCCTGATCTCGCCAAGCGGGTCGCCGCGGCGACCAGCGAGGCGTGGGCGGCGGCGGAGCAGAGCCCGCAGCCCGCCGTCGACAGCATGCAGGGCGCCTCGGCGCAGCTGCCGCCGGCCGAGGTGCTGTCCGACCAGTTCAAGACCACGGTGACCCTGCTGCACACCGACGCCACCAAGGGAAAGGCGCCCGGCGTCAACACCGAGGCCGACTGGAAGCAGACCATCGACGTCTTCGCCCAGGCCGGATTGGTCCCCGACCCCAAGCAGCCCGCGGACTACTGGGAGACCACCGCGGCGCCGAAGGGATGACGATGGCAGAGGAGACCCTCGCGGAGCCCGCCGCGGCCCGGAGCGGCCCCGGCGACGGCGCCGCGGTGGACCTGGACGACGTGGCCGTCCGCTTCCGTACGAAGAAGAAGGACGTCACGGCGTTGCGCCAGGTCTCGCTGAGCGTGGCGATGGGCGAGTTCGTGGCCATCGTGGGCCCGTCGGGCTGCGGCAAGTCGACCCTGCTCAAACTCGTGGCCGGCCTGCTCAGACCCTCAGCCGGCGACGTACGGCTACGCGGCGAGGCGGTCACCGGCCCCCGGCGTGACATCGGGTACGTCTTCCAGCGGGCCGCCTTGCTGGAGTGGCGCAGCGCCCGGCGGAACATCCTGCTCCAGGCGGAGATGCGCCGCATGCCGGGCGCCGAGGCGCGAAAGCGCGCCGACGAGCTCATCGACATGACCGGGCTGCGCGGCTTCGAGGACGCCTACCCGCATGAACTGTCGGGCGGTATGCAACAGCGGGTGGCACTCTGCCGCGCGCTCCTGCACCGGCCGCCGGTCCTGCTCATGGATGAGCCGTTCGGGGCGCTCGACGCGCTGACCCGGGAACAGATGAACATCGAGCTGAACCGGATCTGGCGGGAGACCGGCACGACCGTGCTGCTGGTCACCCACTCGATCGCGGAGGCGGTCTACCTGGCCGACCGGGTGGTCGTGATGAGCGCCCGCCCCGGAACCGTCGTGGAGATCATCGAGGTCGGGTTGCCCGCCGAACGCGACTACGCCGAGACGATGGCCAGGGAGGAGTTCTCCGCCGCCACGACGCGAATCCGCCGGTTGCTCGGTGCCGCGTCGGGCGCCGAATGACCGGACGCGGGACGGCCGCGTCGGCCGGGGTTCCACCGCGTACGTGGCGCGACTCGGCCGGCGCCTGGCTCGGACTCGGCGCCGCGCCCGGCGCGCTCGTCCTCGGCGCGCAGATCGGCGGGCGGCACGACGGTCACCTGCCCCTCCAGGTGCTCGTGGCCGGTGGCGTCGTGATGGCGCTGCTCCTCGCCGTGCAGGGACGGCTCGGGCTGCGCCCCCCGGCGGGCGAGGACGCGACGCTGTCGCAGCTGACCCCGCGCTACCTGCCGCGTACGGCCGACCGCGCGATCACCGTCCTGCTCGCGATGGCGATGGTCGGCTGGTTCGGCTTCAACGTCGGCCTCGGCGGCGGCGCGGTCGCCGCGCTGACCGGAGTGCCCGATCCGGCCGGCATCGTCCTGCTCGGCCTGCCGATCACGGCCGTGCTGCTCGCAGGCGCCGGCCGGTGGAACGGCGTGGCCGTGGCGACGACGCTGAGCGCGATCGCGTTGATCGCCATCGTGGCCGTCCGGCTGGCGCCACCGGAACCCGTGCTGACCACCGGACACGGCGGCGACGGCCGGTTCGCCGCAGACGTCGCCGGATATCTGGGGTACGTCGCGGTGTTCGCGGTCCGGGCGCCGGACTTCACCGTCGGCTTCGGCCGGCGCCGCGATCTCGCGTGGTGCGTGGCCCTGCTGGTCGGAGCGGCGCTCGCCGCGAGCACGGTGGGCGCCGGGCTGGCGGCCGCCAGCGGTTCCACCGACGTCGTGGCCGTTCTCGCCGGACCGGACGGGCTGGCCGTCGCCAACCTGTTCGTCGCGGCGTCCGTGGTGGCGCCCACGCTGACGACTATGCACTCGGGCGCCCTCGCCGTACGCCGGTTCGGCGCGGTGCCGCACCGTGCCGCCGTGCTCGCGATCGCCGGGCCCGGTCTCGTGCTGGCGCTCTTCCGCGTGGACCGGATGATGCTCGCCTGGCTCTCGCTGCTGGCCGCCGTGCTGCCCGCCCTCGTCGTGCCGATGGCCGTCGAAGCGGCACGGCGCCGCCGCGGTCGCGCCCCGCGTCCGGTGCCCACGTGGACCTGGGCGCCCGCCTCGGCGCTCGCGCTCGGTCTCACCGTGGTCGCGAGCCCGGTGGCCGCCCTCGCGGGCCTGGGCGCCGCCGTCGCCGCGACCGCCGCGCACACGTACGGGGCGCGAAGAGCGGACGGCGGCCGCGGCGAGCGGCCGTAGCGGCGGATGAGGGATCTCGGGGAGGCGGCCGCACGCTCGCACCTCCCCGAGATCCTGGTCCTCGCTCAGCCGAGGCCGTTCCTGACGGCGGTGATCAGTTCACCTCCGGTGGTGTCGCCGCTGAGCTCCCAGAAGAACGAGCCGGCCAGTCCCTGGTTCTTGGCGTAGCTCATCTTGCCGCCGATGGTGCTCGGGGTGTCGTAGCTCCACCACTGGTTGCCGCAGTAGGCGTAGGCGGTGCCGCCCACGGTGCCGGTGGAGGGACACCTGGTCTTGAGGACCTTGTAGTCCTCGATGCCCGCCTCGTAGGTGCCGGGCGCGGCGCCCGTGGCCGAACCGCCCGGCGCGCTCTGGCTCACGCCGGTCCAGCCTCGGCCGTAGAAGCCGACGCCGAGCAGCAGCTTGCTCGCCGGAATGCCCTTGCTCTTGAGCTTCTGGATCGCCGCGTCGGAGTAGAAGCCCGGAATCGGGATCCCGGAGTAGGACGTCAGCGGCGAGTGCGGAGCCGTGGGACCGTCGGCGTCGAAGGCGCCGAAGTAGTCGTAGGTCATCGGCAGGTACCAGTCGACGTACTGCGCCGCACCGGCGTAGTCCGCCGCGTCGATCTTCCCGCCGGACGTGCCGTCGGCGGTGATGGCCGCGGTCACCAGGTTGCCCGACCCGAAGCGGGTCCGCAGCGCCGACATCAGGTTCCGGAACGAGGAGAAACCGCTGGTGTCACAGGACAGGCCGCAGGCGTTCGGGTACTCCCAGTCGATGTCGATGCCGTCGAACACGTCCGCCCAGCGCGGGTCCTCGACCAGGTTGTAGCAGGAGTTCGCGAACGCGGCCGGGTTGGCCGCCGCCTGCCCGAAGCCGCCCGACCAGGTCCAGCCGCCGAACGACCAGATCACCTTGAGGTGCGGGTGCTTCTGCTTGAGCTTGCGCAGCTGGTTGAAGCTCCCGCGCAGCGCGCCGGCGTCCCAGGTGTCGGCGACCCCGTCGACGCTCTCGGCCGCGGTGTAGGCGCGGTCGTAGTCGGCGTAGCTGTCGCCGATCGTGCACTGGCCGTTCTGTACGTTGCCGAACGCGTAGTTGATGTGGGTGAGCTTGGCCGCCGAGCCGCTGGTGTCGATGTTCTTGACGTGGTAGGCGCGCTGGTAGACGCCCCACTGGGCGAAGTAGCCGATGACCTTGTTGCCGCCGGGTCCGCCACCGCCGCCCGGATCGGTGGTCACGCTCACCGCGTTGGAGGCGGCCGAGGTGTTCCCGGCGGCGTCCCGCGCCCGCACCGTGAACGTGTACGCGGTGCTCGCGGACAGGCCGGAGACCGTCGTGGCGGTGCCGGTCACCGAGGTGGTCCTGGTGGCGCCCTGGTAGACGTCGTACCCGGTGACGCCGACGTTGTCGGTCGCGGCGTTCCACGCCAGCGACACGCTGCTCGCGCTCTTGCCGGTGGAGCGCAGGTTCCCGGGGGTGCTCGGTGCCTGGGTGTCGCCGCCACCGCCGTCCGAGCCGTCGCAGGCCGCGCCGTTGACGCGGCAGCCGGAGATCCAGCCGCCGCCACTGCCATTGAACCCGAAGCTCGCGGTCGCTCCCGGATTCACCGTGCCGTTCCATCCGGCGTTGGTGAAGGTGTAGTGGTTGCCGGACGAGGTGCGCACCGCGTCCCAGGAGGAGCCGATGGTGGTTCCGGACGGCAGATCGAACTCGACCCTCCAGCCGTTGATGGCGGAGCCGGTCCCATTGGTGATCGTGCATTTGCCCTCGAAGCCGGTGCCCCAGTCCGAGGTCTTCACGCACGAGGCGGTGACGGCGGCGGCCGATGCCGGCGGCGCCGCGACGATGGTTCCGATGAGGGGCAGCAGCATCGCGCCGAGCAGCGCGACGCCTCTTCTTCGACGCTGGCCTCGCAGGCCTTTGCGCAGCTTGAACATCGTTCTCCCATGACTCGTACCCCCGAACCAATAGGAAACTTTCCTTAAAATAAGCCAAACACGCGCTTCTGACCAGATGTCAGCACGGACATGGCGCCGACGGTCTCCTCGGAAGACCCCGTTTCGCCGGAAGGCGCCGCCCCGTCCGTGTTGAGGCCGCCCGCCCGTGCTGACGCCGCCTGCCCGCATCGACACAACCCGACCCGCGTGATGGGCCAAGGCCGCGCGGCGGCCTCGCTGTGGGAGCAACCGGGGCCGATGCGCTCGCGGTATCTCGCTATGCGGAAATACGTTCTCAAAGTCTTGCGGACTCTGATGCCGGGTCGTAGGGTCGTTGATCACATCGTGAATCCGCAACCCACTATGCGGAGTGATGACTGGTGTTCCGGACGTCCGGTCCGGCGATCGGCGAGATCCACTCCGGCCACAGGCCGGCGCGGGGGTGCCACAGGCGGTCGCCGAGCCACCTGGAGGAGGCCGAATGACCGACGACAGCACAGCGCCGGCGGTTCAGTTGAAGGGCTGCACCCGCCGTTTCGACACCCCGTCCGGTGGCGAGTACGTGGCCGTGCGGGACGTGGACCTGACCATCGCGCCGGGGCGGTTCGTCTCCATCGTCGGACCCACCGGATGCGGGAAGTCCACGTTGCTCAACATGGCGGCGGGACTGCTCGAGCCGTCCAGTGGCGAGGTGTTCGGTTTCGGAGAGCCACTGCGCGGACTGAACCGGCGCGCGTCGTACATGTTCCAGCAGGACGCACTGCTGCCGTGGAAGACGGTCCGGGACAATGTCGCGCTGGGCCTGAAGATGCGCGGGGTGGCGTCGGCCGAGGCGAACGAGAGGGCCCTGCACTGGCTGCGCCGGGTGGGCTTGGAGGGTTTCGCCAACCGCTACCCGTACCAGCTCAGCGGCGGCATGCGGAAGCGCACGACGGTCGCGCAGACCTGGATCGTCGACCCGGACGTCCTGCTGATGGATGAGCCCTTCTCGGCACTCGACATCCAGACCCGCCAGCTCATGGAGAACGAACTGCTCCAGCTCTGGCAGGGCTCGAACAAGGCCGTGCTCTTCGTCACCCACGACCTCGACGAGGCGATCGCGCTGTCGGACGAGGTTGTCCTGCTGGGAGTGGGGCCGGGCAGCCGCGTCGTCGGGCGGTACGAGGTCGATCTCGACCGTCCCCGCGACCTGATGGACATCCGCTCACGACCGGAGTTCGTGCGCATCTACGAGGAGATCTGGTCGCAGCTGAAGGAAGAGGTGATGAAGACGTATGCCAAGGACTCACCCGCCCTCGCGAAGTGACGCCGAGGAGGTTCTCGTGGAGACAAGCCCCGCTCCCGCGGCCGGTCGGCCGGCGGACACATCCGGCACGGTCGTGGAACCGGGCGACGGTCTCCCCGGAACGAGGCGCAGGCGCCGCGGCCGTCGCGGAGCCGTGATCCGGGTCCTGCAGGTCGTCCTCGCCGTCGCGGTGCTGGGCGGCTGGGAGCTG
The DNA here is from genome assembly GCF_014323705.1 of Actinomadura alba. Lineage (GTDB taxonomy): Bacteria > Actinomycetota > Actinomycetes > Streptosporangiales > Streptosporangiaceae > Actinomadura_C > Actinomadura_C alba. Next base: position 152,741 of record NZ_JABVEC010000020.1, on the reverse strand, counting down.
CTCACCTCGCTCAGGGTGATCGATCCGTTCTTCTTCCCCCGGCCCAGCGACATCGCGGTGCGGATCTGGGAGTGGATCTCCACCGGCTACATCCTGGACGACCTGGCCGTGACGCTCGAGGAGGCGCTGCTCGCCTTCGTCATCGGTTCGGTGCTCGGACTGGTGGTCGGATTCCTGCTCGCCCGGGTGTCGCTGCTCGCGGGCGTGCTCGATCCGTACCTGAAGATGTTCAACGCGCTGCCCCGGGTCGTCCTCGCGCCGATCTTCCTACTCTGGTTCGGGCTGGGGATCTGGTCGAAGGTCGCCTTCGGCGTGACCCTGGTGTTCTTCATCGTCTTCTTCAACACCTTCCAGGGCGTACGGGACGTCGACCGGGTGCTCGTCGACAACGTCCGCATGCTGGGCGCGAGCGAGTACCACCTGGTCCGGCATGTGCTGCTGCCCAGCGCACTGACGTGGATCTTCTCCAGCCTGCACATCAGCGCGGGCTTCGCCATCACCGGCGCGGTCGTCGGGGAGTATCTCGGCGCTGCCAAGGGCGTCGGATATGTGATCGCCCAGTCGGAGGGCGTCTTCGACACCACGGGCGTGTTCGCCGGAATGATCATCCTGATGCTCGTGGTGCTCGTCATCGACCTGCTGGTCAACCGCCTCGAGGCGCTGCTGCTCCGCTGGCAGGACCCGGCCAAGACCGCCTGAAGACCCAACGCTCACAACCTCCGCCACATCGTTCGAAAGGTGCCTCCCATGCGCAGGATTCGGCGCATCCGACTGGCCGGGCTGGGTCTCGCCCTGGCCGGGCTGCTCGCCACGGCGGGCTGCAACTCGGCAGCGAAATCGACCTCGAGCGGATCCGACGGGTCCGGCAAGGTCACGATCGGAGTGGGCGGGCAGGTGCTGCTCAGCTACCTGCCGACCACCCTCGCCGCCCAGCTCGGCTACTACAAGGAGGAAGGGCTCAACGTCGAACTGCAGGACCTGCAGGCGGGGTCAAAGGCGCTGCAGGCCATGATCGGCGGCAGTACCAACGTGACCTCCGGGTTCTACGAGCACACGATCCAGATGCAGCAGAAGCGCCAGGAGATCAAGTCCTTCGTGACCATGCTGAAGCTGCCGGGCGTCGTGCTGGCGGTCTCGCCGAAGAACGCGTCGAGCATCGGCTCGCTGAAGGATCTCAAGGGCAAGGTGGTCGGGGTGACCGCGCCGGGATCCTCCACCGACTTCTTCCTCAAGTACGCGCTGTCGAAGAGCGGCATGGCCGCCGGCGACGTCAGCGTCACCGCGATCGGGGCCGGGTCGACAGCGGTGGCCGCGATGGAGGAGGGCAAGGTCGCGGCCGCCGTCATGCTCGACCCCGCCGTCTCACAGCTTGAGAAGCGCGCGGGCAAGTTGAAGACGCTCTACGACCTGCGCACCGTGGCGGGCGTCGAGTCGGTGTACGGCACCGGCTCCTATCCCGCGGCCGTCCTCTACGCCAAGTCGGCCTGGCTGCAGAACAACCCCGAGACGGCGCGGAAGCTGACCCGGGCGCTCACGCGGACTCTGGAGTGGATCGCGGCGCACGACGGCACCGAGATCGCGGCCAAGATGCCCGCCTCGTACGCCGGTGGCGACACCGCGCTCTACGCGCGGGCGATCGAGCACGCGAAGCCCATGTTCACCGCCGACGGGAAGATGCCGCAGGACGGCCCCGCGGCGGTCCTGGAGACGCAGCGCACCAGCAACCCGGAGATGAAGGGTGCCGACGTCGATCTGGCCAAGACCTACACCGACGAGTTCATCGGCTAGCGGTGGCGGCGTGCCGGCCGGCGACGTTCCCGACGAGCGGTCGCCGGCCGGCCCCGACGGCGTCGCCCGCGGCCCGCGGCGCGGCTCAGGGGGCGGGAGTGTCCACGATGCCCGGTTCGAAGCCCATGCGCCGTGAGGCGTCGGCCGCGGCCTCGACCACCAGCGGTGCCAGCCTCGGCACGTCGGCCGGGGTCAGCCGCTGGGAAGGCGCACCGATGCCGAGGGCGGCCACCGGTTCGCCGTGGAATCCGAACACCGGTGCGCTGATCGAGGCGGCCCCGAAGTCGCGCTCCTCGAACGAGGCGGCGTAGCCATCGCGCCGGATCTGCTCCATCTGGGCGGTGAGCACGTCGACGTCGGTCACCGTCATCGGCGTGAACCGGCTGAGGCCGTGCGCGACGGCATCGCGGAAGGCGGCCCGGTCATAGGAGAGGAACACCTTGCCCGCCGATCCGGCGTGCAGGGCCATGACCATTCCGACCCTGAACAGCCGCATGACGACGTGCCGCGTCTCGGCGAGCGCGACGATCGTACGGTAGGGCCCGTCTCGTACGTAGAGGCACGCCGTCTCACCGGTCTCGTCCCGCAGCCGCTGCAGCGCGGGCCGGGTGAGGCGCACCATGTCGAGCCCGTACGTTCCGGGTGCCGACCAGCGGACGAGGCCGAGACCGATGCGGTACTCGTCACCGTCGCGGTCGAGGAAGCCCTCGCGGACCAGGTTCTGCACGAGCCGCTGACAGGTGCTCGCTGGCAGTCCGCTGGCCTGGCGGATCTGCTGCAGCGTCAGCGTGGGCCGCTCGACGCTGAAGCACTCCAGAAGGGTGCGCACCTTCTTCAGCACCAGGATCGGCTGCAGGGCGCTCGCACCGGTCTCGCTCTTCGCCATGGGCTCTACCTCCAGCACGTGCCGCCGATCCTATCGCTCACGCTCCACGTCGTGGGCAGCGAAACCACATCCGGTCGGCCGCCCTCAGCAGGGCGATCATGGTTCGAGGCGCCGCACACCACTCGCGCACCGGAGTCCGACGGTCACCGTGGGGAGGCGGGTGTGGCCGGATGCCCGGGTTCCGCAACCTTGACCCCATCTTGTTCGACCTGCATCATGGGTTATAGATTCACATTATGGGTTCACGGAATTGATGCGGATGTGAAGCGGCATGTGAAGCGGTCAGAGCACGCCACCGCGAGCCGAGATCAGCGAACCCCCCGGCCAGGAGGTCAGCACATGGGCAAGGAGAGCGCCGCCCCACCAGGCGGCGTCGAAGCCGAGTCGGGCGGGTACGGACCGCTCCAGGGCGTCCGGGTGCTCGAACTGGGCAACTTCATCGCCGCCCCCACCGCGGGGCGGCTGTTGGCCGAGTTCGGAGCGGAGGTGATCAAGGTCGAACGCCCTCATACCGGGGACGAACTGCGGCGCTGGCGCCTGCACGGCGGCGACACCTCCCTGCTGTGGCGGGTGATGGGGCGCAACAAGAAATCGGTGACCCTGGACCTGCGGCATCCCCGGGGCCGCGAGATCGCCCTCGAACTGGCTCGGCGCAGTGACGTGGTCCTGGAGAACTTCCGGCCCGGGACGCTGGAGCTGTGGGGGCTCGGGCCCGACCGGCTGCGGACGGTGAACCCGGGGATCGTGCTGGTACGGATCTCCGGCTACGGCCAGACCGGCCCGTACCGCGACCTTCCCGGCTTCGGCGGTGTCGCGGAGGCGATCGGCGGCCTGCGGCATCTGACCGGAGAGCCGGACCGGCCACCGACCCGGGTCGGCGTGAGCCTGGCCGACTCGGTGGCCGGTCTCTACGCCGTCATCGGAGCGCTCATGGGGCTGCGGCAACGGGCTCGACGGGGAACCGGCGAGGTGGTCGACGTGGCGCTCTATGAGGCGGTCTACTCCCTGATGGAGTCGCTGACCCCCGACTTCGACGCCTTCGGCGTGGTGCGCGGGCCCACCGGCAGCTCGCTGCCGGGCATCGCGCCGTCCAACACCTACCGGTGCGCCGACGGCGGCCACGTCGTCATCAGCGGCAACAGCGACGCGATCTTCAAGCGGCTGATGCGGCTGATCGATCGGGACGACCTGGCGACGGACCCCCGCCTGTCCGACAACACCGGACGGGTCGCGCACGTCGACGAACTCGACGACGTGATCGGTCAGTGGGCCCGCGAGAACCGCCAGGAGGATGTGCTCCGGAAGCTGAAGGGCGCCGAGGTGCCCTGCGGGCCCATCTTCACCGCGGCGGACATCGCCAAGGACCCCCACTACCAGGCGCGCGGCATGCTCCAGCGGCAGAGCGTGCGCATCGACGCCGAGGAGGAGGCCGACGTCATGTTCCCCGGGATCGTCCCCAAGCTCGAGCGCGCCCCCGGTCGCACCGAGTGGCTCGGCCCGGAACTCGGCGCTCACACGGCCGCGGTGCTCGGCGAGATCGGCCTCGGCGCCGACGCCCTCACGGACCTGCGCGAAGAGGGAGTGATCTGACATGGATGGACTGCCCGACAGCGTCGTCATCACCGAGGTCATGCTCCGGGACGGCCTGCAGAACGAGGCCACGATGCTCCGTACGGCCGACAAGGCGCGGCTCGCGACCGGCCTCGTGGACGCCGGGCTGCGTTCCCTGGAGGTCGGCGCCTTCGTCAATCCGGCCCGCGTGCCACAGATGGCCGACACCGACGAGTTGCTGCGGCTACTCGGCGCCGACCTGCCCGCGCAGTTGCACACATTGGTGTTCAACGCGCGGGGTGCCCGGCGGGCCATCGACGCGGGAGCACGACAGGTCCGCTTCGTCGTCTCGGCGAGCGAGGGGCACAGCCGGTCCAACACGGGGGCAGGCGTGGCCGAGTCCCTCGACCGGATCGAAGAGTGCGCCGAGATCCTCACCGCGGCCGGCGTACGGCTGGAGGCGTCCATCGCGACCGCCTTCGTCTGCCCCTTCGACGGCGACACACCCGTCGAGCGCGTCACCAGGCTCGCGGCCAGGCTGGTGGCGATCGGAGCCGAGGTCGTCCACCTGGCCGACACCATCGGAGCCGCCAACCCCGGACAGGTCCGCCGCGCCGTGACGGCCGTCCAGGACCAGCACCCCGACATCCCCGTGGGCCTGCACCTGCACAACACCTACGGCATGGCGGCGGCGAACGCGTGGGAGGCGGTCCGCCTCGGCGTCCGGCGATTCGACGCCGCCCTCGGCGGCCTCGGCGGCTGTCCCTTCGCCCCGGGGGCCGCTGGCAACATCGCCACCGACGACCTGGTGCACCTGTTCCACCGAGAGGGCATCCGCACTGGCGTCGACGGCCCCAAGCTCCACCACCTCCGTGACCGACTCGCCGACCTGATCGGCCACCGACTCGGCTCCGCGCTGGCCTCCGTACCGGCCGTACCCTCCCCGCTCCGCGCGAGCTGACCCGGCCGACCCACGCGTGACCCCGGCCCGCACGGCCCCGGCCTGCACGGCCCCGGCTCTCGCACGGCCCGGCTCGCAAGGCACCGGTTCCGGCCGGCGGTCACCACGGCCGGCGTCGACCCCCTCCTGGCGAACAGCGTCCCGGCGTCCGCCTCGGCTTCGGCATCGGCGGCATCCTGGCCTACGGTGATCACGTGACAGAGGCGGAAGAGCTGGCGCGGCGCTGCGCAGAGGTGATGTACGAACGTGACGAGGCGTCGCGGCACCTCGGCATCGAGATCAGTGACGTGGGCCCCGGCCGGGCTCGGGCGCGGATGCGAGTGACGTCCTCGATGGTCAACGGCCACGACATCGCCCATGGCGGGTACGTGTTCCTGCTCGCCGACGACGCCTTCGCCTTCGCCTGCAACACCTATGGCCAGGTGACCGTCGCCGCGTCGGCCGAGGTCGTGTTCGTGGCCCCGGCCCGGCTGGGCGACGAGCTGATCGCCGAGGCCGTCGAACGCACTCGCTACGGACGCAGCGGGATCTACGACGTGACCGTACGCCGAAGCGGCGATGACGCGGTCATCGCGGAGTTCCGGGGGCACAGCCGCGGCCGTGCGGAATCGCTCTTGGACCCGCCCGCCTCACAGATCGGCTGATCCGGCGGACGCCGGGCGTGTTCAACGCCCGGAAGTCCGCGCCGCAGCGCTGAAAGACGGCTCGGCCGGCGGGGCGCCGGGTCTCGCCAGGCGGCAACCGTGGCCGTCCGATGCGTCTACGCCGGGGAACTGCAATGACTGCGGGTCGGTCGGTGCGCGCCATCAGGGCGATCAAGCGGCTCGGCGGGGTGGGTCGTGTTCGTTGAGGGTGCGCCCGTCCGGTGCGGTCGCCGTTGTCGTGCCGTCGGCGTTGAGCCTGATGTTCCAGCCCCAGGTATGCACGGCGATGAGGTGATGGAAGCTGCAGAGGGTGAGCAGGTTCCACAGCGCCGTCGGCCCGTTGCGGGATCTGGGCGTGATGTGGTGGACCTGGGACAGTGCGGCCGGGTGGTCGCAACCGGGGAACCGGCACTGTCGGTCTCTGCGGCGGACGAGCCGCTCGAGCGCGGCCGGGACGGTCCTGCCGTCGGCCCCGGCGTCGAGGACGATGCTCGGCGTGGCCAGCGGGCCGGCGAGCCGGCGGGTGCGGAGATAGGACGCAAGCCCGCCCGGTCCGGACAGCACCTGAATGGCCCAGCGGAGCATCCCTCGGTGCAACTCGGCGAGGTGCTCTTCACCGAGGACGTCCGTCACCGCGCCCGACGATCGGCCGGGGGGACCGCCGGATCCGCCGGCGGCGTGGTGTGCGGCTTCGCCGGGCGGGCGCTCGCAGCGGTGGTCGCGGTCGCCGTTCGGGCTCCAAGGCTCCTCCGAGGTGGGACCGGCCGGGTGCCGGGGTAAATAGTGCGCCAGCCATTGCTCGGTCATCTTCGCCAGCGCGTCGAGGTCGATGGCAGCCGTGACGACGGGCGTGATGACCGAATCACAGGCGAGCGCGCCCGCGAGACCATTTCCGATCGGCCCGACACCGTGCAGGCTCGCGCCGCTGCCGAGCCCGGGCAAGGGCGGTTGGGCCGTCCCGTGAGGCCCGTTCACCGATCCGCTGAGCGACGTATCCCAGGGGTCGCCGGCCGGCTGCCGGAGCGGCCCGTTCACAGTCCCGGTCACTGCTTCGTTCTGCGACCGGTTCACCGGATCGTGCGCAGGCTTCGGTAAACCGTCCGCCATCCGATTCCCCCGCCCGGCTCCGGACCCGTTCGCGATGTCGAACGCGAATGCGTTCGCCGGGTGGCGGGTGGGTGGGTGCTCGGGCTCGGGCGGGTTCGCCGGGTCGAGCGCTGCTGCGGGTGCGTTCGCGGGAAGGCGTGCGGGCGCGTTCCCGGCCCTGGACAAGTTCGCCGGGTCGGGTACGGCCGCGGGTTGGTTCTCGGCCGCGGACGTGTTCGCCGGGTCGAGCGCAGGTGGCTTTGGGGCGTGGGACGCGGGCGGGCCTTCGGTCCCGGATGTGTTTGCCGGGTGGGGCGCGGACGCATTCTCGATCTCGGAGCCGTGCGCTGGATCGGGCACGGTCGCGTTCTCGGTCCTGGCGTTCGCCTGGTCGGGCGCGGGCGCGGGCGCTGGTGCGTTCGCCTGATCGCTCGCGGACCCGTTCTCAGGTGCGTTCTCAGGTGCGTTCTCAGGTACGTAGTCACCGGGCGTCTCGTCGAGAAGTAGTAGTGCACGGACGTCCTCGTCCTCGTCCTCGTCCTCGGCTTGGGCGTCGGCGTTCGCACGGGTGCCGGTGCCGGTGCCGGTGTGCTTTAGGCGGTCGCGGGTCAGCTGGGCGGTGGCGTGCTCGATCCATTCCTCTTCGGCCTGCGCGGACCCCGGCAGGGACAGCAGGGTCGCCAGGTCCATGTCGACCTTCACCTGAGGTTTGGACCCGCCGCGCTCGGGCAGCAGACCCGAGTACGTCAGCCGGCGAAAGGCCTCGACCAACGCGTCATGGCGGCGTTGCGCCTTGGTACGGGTGTCCTCCGGGCCGGCCTTGACGGCCAGCGACTCGATCACCGTCTCGGTCAGCGCCGTGGCCTCGGCGGTCAGATCCCCGTTGATCCGGCCCGCGCCGCCCAGCGTCTTCGACACCGTCAGGTTCCGCTCGCCGTGCCGTCGCGCCGCCTCGTCCTCCAGCCCCGAGGGGCGCAGTCTGCGCAACGCCGCGGTGGCGATCGTGACCAGGTCGTCGAGCGTGGCACCCGAGCTGGCGGCCTCGACCAGGATGCCCTCGACCGCCTCCCGGTCCTCGGCCGGGAACCTCTCCACCGCCTCGGCGATCCACCGGCCGTATGACTCGGTCAGAGTCCCATCGGCCAGCGCCTGCCGCACATGCGGGTGACGACGGAACTTGAACGCCGCCGCGACCTGTCCCCGCCCCGCCGCCGGCGTGCACCGCGTGAACCGCGACAGCCACGCCCCCACCGATCGCTGCCCATCGGCCCGCGGGCCGGAACCGGCATGGAAGGCTCCCACCAGCCCGGCGTGCGCCGCGGCGCCCTTGGCCGCCACCCGCGCCCAGTGCTTCAACAGCTCCGCCAGCGTCGCCACCGGCAACGACGGCACATCCTCCTCGTTCAAGAAATCGAACGCAGCCTCGGCCATCGCCAATGCCTCCGCCGCACACGACGGCGAAGACACCGGAAATGGTTCCGACACGGCGGCCTCCAGCGCGAATAGGGATGGGCGGAGCGGGTCGGGAGCGGGGGTGAGCTGCTTGCCAGTATTAATTTATCGAACTGGAGTTCGAAAAGCAATGGTCCCGGCCAATCGGCGGCCCGGTTTTATGGCCACTCTTGTTTTTATTGATTTGTACTATATTTTGCGATTTGCCATAATTGCGAGAATGATGCTAAATGACGGTTTGGTTCAAGATCCGCGACGCGACGCCCTTCCGTTGCGGGGCCGGGTCGCGGTGGTGACCGGCGTCAGCCGCCGGGCGGGCATCGGATACGCGACCGCCCGCAGGCTGGCCGCGTACGGCGCGGACCTGATGCTGCACCATTACGCGCCGCATGACCGCGAGCAGCCCTGGGGAGCCGATCCCGGTGGGCCCGACGCCGTCGTCGCCGGGGTGGCCGAGGTGCTCGCCGACGGAGCGCGCGTCGAGCACGTGAGTCTCGACCTCGCCGATCCGGATGCTCCGCGACGGCTGCTCGGCGCGGCCGTACAGTCGTTCGGGCACGTCGACGTCCTCGTCTGCAACCACGCCCGCAGCGGCGGTGACGGCCCTCTGCACGCTCAGAACGCGGAGATGCTCGACGCGCATTGGGCGGTGAACGCCCGCTCTGTGATCCTGCTGACGAAGGCCTTCGCCGCTCACCACGACGGGCGGCCCGGCGGCCGCGTGGTGTTCATGACGTCGGGGCAGGATCTCGGCCCGATGCGCGACGAGGTCGCCTACGCCGCGAGCAAGGGCGCCCTCGCCTCGATCAGCCGCACCCTCGCCGACGAACTGGCCGACCAGCGGATCACCCTGAACACCGTCAATCCGGGCCCGGTCGACACCGGTTACGCGCCGCCCGAGTTCGTGCGGCGACTGGCCGAGGAGCACTTCCCGCAGCGCCGCTGGGGAGACCCGGACGACCCGGCCCGGCTCATCGCCTGGCTGGCCACCGACGAAGCCGAATGGATCACCGGGCAGGTCATCAACACGGAGGGAGGCTTCCGGCGCCACGGCGGGCACTGACCCACTCCGGTCAAGGCACAGTGGTTAAGGCACAGCGGCACGATGAAGTAACCGCATCGTCTTGTTCCGGGGTCTTTATCTGTTACCGCCCGTAGGTGATCCTTAGGCGGTGAACCGATTCGAGCGCCGTGATTTCCTCCGTGCCGCAGGTGCGGGAGTCGCGGGTGTCACCGCCGCGGGGTTGCTCGCGGGCCGGGCCGGCGCCTCGCAGACCGCGTACTTCCAGCATGGGGTCGCCTCCGGTGACCCGCTGCCGGACTCCGTGATCCTCTGGACCCGCGTGACCCCCACCCCTGACGCCCTGCCCGGCTCGGGACGCGGGCCGGCCGTCGACGTCGGCTGGCAGGTGGCGGCCGACGCCCGCTTCGAGCAGGTCGTCGCCTCGGGCTCGGTGCGGACCGGTGCCGACCGCGATCACACCCTCAAGGTGGACGTACGCGGGCTCAGCGCGGCCACCGGCTACCACTACAGGTTCACCGTCGACGGCGTGAGCTCACCGGCCGGACGGACCCTGACCGCTCCGGCGCAGGACGCCGATGTCGCGGGTCTGCGGTTCGGGGTCGCGTCGTGCTCGAACTGGGAGGCCGGGCACTTCGCCGCCTACCGCCACCTCGCCGCCCGCGACGATCTCTTCGGGATCATCCATCTCGGTGACTACATCTACGAGTACGGCACCGGTGAGTTCGCCGCCGGGGGCCGGGTGGTCCGCCCGAACGTGCCCGTCCACGAGATCCTCACGCTCGCCGACTACCGGATGCGGCACGGGCTCTACAAGTCCGATCCGGACCTGCGGGCGCTGCACGCCCGTCATCCGTGGATGATCGTCTGGGACGACCACGAGGTGGCCAACGACGCCTGGTCGGGCGGGGCGGAGAACCACGACCCGGCCACCGAAGGTCCGTGGGCGGCCCGGCTGGCGGCGTCCAGGCAGGCGTACTACGAGTGGATGCCCGTCCGGGTGCGCGCCGACGGCGCCATCCACCGGCGGCTCCGGTTCGGGCGGCTGGCCGAGCTGACCCTGCTCGACCTGCGCAGCCACCGCTCGCAGCAGGCGAGTGGCGTCGCGGTCGACGATCCCGCGCGGACCATCACCGGCGACGCCCAGATGGCCTGGCTGAAAGCGGGCCTGTCGGCGAGCCAGACCCGATGGCGGCTGGTCGGCAACTCGGTGATGATCAGCCCGGTCGCGCTCGGTGCGCTTCCCGCGTACCTGCTCGGGCCGCTCGCGAAGCTGCTCGGCATTCCGGACGGCGGCTACGCCGTCAACGCGGACCAGTGGGACGGGTACACGGCCGACCGCAGGGAGCTTCTCGGCCATCTGCGGGACGGCCGAATCGACAACACGGTCTTCCTCACCGGGGACATCCACACCTCGTGGGCGAACGACGTCCCGCTCACCGCCGCGACCTACCCGCTGTCGCCGTCGGTCGCTACCGAGTTCGTCGTCCCCTCGGTGACCAGCGACAACATCGACGACATCCTCAAGGTGCCGCCGAGGTCGCTGTCACCGGTCGCCGAGGGCGTGCTGCGGACCACCAACCGGCACGTCCGCGAGGTCGAGCTGGACTCGCACGGTTACGGCGTCCTGGACGTGCAGCAGGCTCGGGTGCGGATGGACTGGTACGCGCTTTCGGATCGCACCCGCGCGGACACCGATTCGTCCCTGCTCATGTCCTTCGCCACCACCAGCGGTTCGCAGCGGATCGTCCGAGTCTGACTCCCGCGGGCGATCTGACTCCCGCGGGCGGCCGGAACCATGTGAACGGTTCCAATGATGTGAAGGGCGAGCCCGGGGGCGCGAGGCCGCGCGAGCGTGTCTCGAGGTCCCCCGGGCTCGCGTCAGGCGGTGAGACCGCGATTGCCGATCGGCAGCACGTGGGTGGCCGCTCGCGTGATGAGCTCGACCTGTTCGGCCGAGTACGGGGCGTACTTCTGGCGGCGGATCCAGCGGGGGATCTGGAAGGCCCGGATCAGCGAGATGCCGTTCGCGGTGATCCTGCGCCGGAGCCGGCCGCAGTGCACGGCGATCACCGCGGTCGCGAGCACGTCCGTCTCGACGCGCTCTGACAGCAACTCGGCCACCGTGACGGCCATGCCGTGCAGCCCGTCGACCTTGGTCCGGCCGGACTTGCCGTCGATGAAGAGCTTGCCGCCGTACTCCTCGATCTCCGTCTCCGGATGCCACGCCTGGTTGTCGATCAGCCACACGCCGCTCGGGCCGATGACGAGCTGGTCGACCTTTCCGTGGCCCGGGATCGCCCGGGAGTGCAGCACGCGGTATCCCTGCCGCTCCAGAGTGAGGCGCAGCAGGCGGTTCATCCGCTCGTCGCCGGTCAGTCCCTTGCGCCACAGGCTCGCGGAGGTGCGCTTCCACGAGTGGTGTGCGACGTCCAGCCCCGCGACGATCAGGGCGAGCGCCACGCCGAAGACGGGCGTCACCAGATACCCGCCCAGAAGGAGGGCGGCGCCGGCCATGATGGCGCGCAACCGGAGCCGCTCACGGCGTCCTTGGGCCCACAGCTCCTCGTACACGGCCTGCGGCGATCCGCCGGTGAAGGCCGGCCGATCCCTCAGGTAGATGGACTTGCCAATCATTTCCGCTCCCAGGACGCCGAGGGTCATTACTTACCGCCATTCCGTTGGATACCACGTCTGGGCGGGATGTTGAACATCACGGATCAGGCAAAGATTCAAGACGGGGGGCACTGTCGGACTTACCCCGCGGTGAGTCGCCATCAATCACCAGATATCACTCCACATCGCTGCATCCGGCTACATATGGCATCAGCCGGTTGAGATCATCGGTTCGGTGGCGTCTCGTTGACTACGGTCGCCCGCGTTTCTAGGCTGGACGCATACCGACCAGTCGGTATGCTGCCGCCCCGCATCCATCCCGGCCCGGAAGGTCGCCATCGTGAGCGAATCCACCGCCGACGCGGACGACCTCCGCCGTCGCGTCCACGAGTTCCTCGACACCCACGATCCCGGGTCGACCGAGCCGCTGGAGTTCCTCCGCGCCCGGTTCGACGCCGGGTTCGCCTGGGTGCACTTTCCGTCCGGTCTCGGCGGCCTCGACGCGCCCCGGGCGCTGCAGTCCGTCGTCGACGACGCCTTCACCGCCGTCGGTGCACCGCGCAATCAGGCCGAGCGCAACGTCATCGGCCTCGGCATGGCCGCGCCCACCATCCTGCGCTTCGGCACCGACGAGCAGAAGAGCAGACTGCTGCGGCCGCTGTGGACCGGTGAGGACATCTGGTGCCAGCTGTTCAGCGAGCCGGGCGCCGGATCGGACCTGGCGGCGCTCGGCACCCGAGCGGTACGAGACGGCGACCACTGGATCGTCACCGGCCAGAAGGTGTGGACGTCCATCGCGCACGAGGCCCGCTGGGCGATCCTCGTCGCCCGGACCGACCCCGGCGTGCCCAAGCACCGCGGCATGACCTACTTCGTCTGTGACATGACCGCGCCGGGCGTCGAGGTGCGCCCGCTCCGCCAGATCACCGGCGAGGCCGAGTTCAACGAGGTCTTCCTCACCGACGTTCGCATTCCCGACACCGACCGGCTCGGCGACGTCGGCCAGGGGTGGGCCGTCGCGCAGACCACGCTGATGAACGAGCGCGTCGCCATCGGCGGCGGGGCCGCACCCCGCGAGAGCGGCATGATCGGCATGGTCACGGCGCTCTGGCGCGAGCACCCCGAGCTGCGCACCGCGGGCCTTCACGACACCCTGCTGCGGCTGTGGGTCGAGACCGAGGCGGCCCGGCTGACCGGGATGCGGCTGCGCCAGCAACTCGCCGCCGGGCAGCCCGGCCCCGAGGGCTCGGCGGTCAAGCTCGCGTACGCCCGCCTCAATCAGGAGGCCTCGGGCCTGGAGCTGGAACTGCTCGGTGAGGACGGCCTGCGCTACGACGACTGGACCATGCGCCGCCCGACCGGAGTGGACTTCACCCGCCGGTCACCCGGTTACCGCTACCTGCGGGCCAAGGGCAACTCCATCGAGGGCGGCACCTCCGAGATCTTGCGCAACATCGTCGCCGAGCGGGTACTCGGCCTGCCGGGGGAGATCCGGGTGGACAAGGACGTCGCGTGGAAGGACCTGCCGAAATGACGGACCTGCTCTATGGCGACATCGAGGAGGAGCTGCGGCGCGCCGTACGCTCCGTGCTCGACGACCTGGCCCCGTGGTCGCAGGTCCTGGCCGGCGTCGAGGGCGACGACCCGTACGACGCCAAGCTGTGGCGCACTATCTCGGCGGACCTGGGCTGTGCCGGTCTGGCCGTGCCCGAGGAGCTCGGCGGCGCCGGCGCGTCCTTCCGTGAGGCGGCGGTCGTGCTGGAGGAACTCGGCCGTGCGGTGGCGCCGGTCCCGTTCCTCGGCAGCGCCGTTGTCGCCACCGCCGCGCTGCTGGAGGCGGGAGAGACCGAGCTGCTCGCGCAGCTCGCGGCCGGCCGACGGACCGCGGCGCTCGCCGTGCCGTTCTCCACGCCGCCCGGTGCGTCCTTCGCGCCCACGGTACGCGCGGAGGACGTCGCCCCGGCCGGCGAGCGGCCGGTGGCGGGGGAGCCCGGCGGCAACGCGACCCTTACCGGCGTGGTGCGGAGCGTGGCGGACGGTCTCGCCGCCGACGTGCTGCTGGTGCCCGCCGACGGAGTGCTCTATGCGGTCGACGGAGCCGACGTGCGGCGCACCGCGGTGACGTCGCTCGACATGACGCGTCCGCTGTGCGACCTGGTGCTGGCCTCGGCACCGGCGTGGCCGGTGGCCACCGGTCACGCGGCCCGCCGTGCGCTGGAGGCCGCCCTCACCACCGGGGCCGCGCTTCTGGCGTCGGAACAGCTAGGTCTCGCCGAACGGTGCCTGGAGACCACGGTCGCCTACGTGAAGACCCGCTACCAGTTCGGTCGCCCCATCGGGTCGTTCCAGGGCCTCAAGCACCGCCTCGCGGACCTGTGGGTCTCGATCAGCCAGGCGCGGGCGGTGGCACGCTACGCGGCGGCCTGTGCCGCCGAGGGCGATCCGGACACCGCCGTGGCGGTGGCGGTGGCCCAGGCCCACTGCTCCACGGTGGCGGTCAGGGCGGCGGAGGAGTGCGTGCAACTGCACGGAGGCATCGGGTTCACCTGGGAGCACCCGGCGCACCTGTACCTGAAGCGGGCCAAGAGCACCTCCATCGCCTTCGGCACTCCAGACCGGCATCGTGCCGCTCTCGCGGGGCTGGTCGACCTGCCGCTCTAGCGGCCGGCTCACCCGACCACCAGCGGCAGGCTCACCCGATCACCACGCGGGTTCGCGGGCCCGGACGAGTCCGGGCCCGCGAACAACTGCATGATCACGGCGAGGAACGCATCCCGCAAGAGGAATGCCCCCCACCACAGGCGTGATCATGCAGTTGTTCGCGCCCCCTGGCCGGGGGTGCTGCGAACAACTGCATGATCACGGCGGATAGGGGCGATCTGGGGGGTGGGGGTCAGCCGGTCGGTACGCCGTTGGCGGGGGCCTGCGGCTGCTGGACGGTACTGGGCTGGATGGGCCCGTCTCCGGCGTCGGTCACGAGCGGCTGGCCCTCGACCACGACGCTGGTGCCCTTGATCCGGCCGATCTGCGCGCCGGTGTAGCCCGAGTGGGAGTCCTTGCTGTAGGCGAAGGGCACCAGGCCGGGGCCGGTGAACTTCGAGTTCTCGAGCGCGTCGACCAAGCCCTTGCGGGTCGGGTTCTGGCCGGCCGCCTTGAGCGCCTGCGCGAACGTGTACGCCGCCGACATCCCGTAGATGATATTGCCGTTGAAGGGCAGGTTCGGGATGTACTTGGCGTGGATCTTGCGGAAGAGCTCGGTCCAGGTGTTGTCCTTGGCGCCGGGGGCGGGCAGGTAGCTGTTGGTGATGATCCCCTGGATCAGCGGGTTGCCCTCGAGCTCGGTGCCGCCCTTCTTGGCGTAGCTCTCCAGGAGGCCGGTCAGGGTGATCGGGTCGGAGCCGACGTTGCTCACGATGATCTGCGGCTTGTAGTTGAGCTTGAGCGCCGCCAGCCGGAAGAGCGCGGTGTAGGTCGGGATGGTGAACAGCACCACCACGTCGGCCTTGGACTGGGCGATCGCCTGAGCCTGGGCGCCCACGTCGGTGCCGCCCGGCTGGTACGACTGGCGGGCGGCCACCTGGCTCGCGGGGACGTACTTGTCCAGGCCCTTCAGGCCGTCCTGGCCGAAGTCGTCGTTCTGGTAGAAGTAGGCGACCTTCTTGTCCGCGTACTTCTCCTTGATGAACTGGCCGAGGATCTTGCCCTCGCGGATGTAGTCGGGCTGCCAGCCGAAGGTGTACGGGTTCTTCTTCGGCTGATCCCAGCAACCACAGCCCGAGGCGACGAACAGGTCGGGCACTCGCTGGGCGTTGAGGTAGTCGAGGACCTTCGTGTGCGTGGGCGTACCGAGGCCGTTGAAGATGGCGAAGACCTTGTCCTGCAGCACGAGCCGGTGGACGACGTCGACGGTCTGGGTCGGGTTGTAGACGTCGTCGACGACCTTGTAGACGATCTTGCGCCCGTTGATGCCGCCGCTCTCGTTGATGTAGTCGAAGTAGGCCTTGGAGGCGGCGGAGTTGGCGCTGTAGCCGGGGGCCGCCGGCCCGGTCAGGGGCTGGTGGCTGCCGATGGTGACGGTCGTGGCCGTGACGCCCGGCGCCGATGAGCCGCCGGACTGGCCGCCGCCCTCGCCGTCGCCGCCACCGCAGGCGGTGGCCGTGAGTGCCGTCGCGACGAGGACCGCTAGGGTGCGCAGGACCCCGGGTCGTTTCATGTGCTCCTCCTCGGTATCGACCCCCGATGACGTGTTCCCTGTCAGCCGGTTCTCTGTCAGCCGGTTCTCTCTGTCAGCCGCCGCTTCACCTGTCGGCCGACCCACCGGAACCCGCCCTGCATCCCGCGCGGGAACAGCAGCGTGACGACGATGAGGACGGTCCCGAAGATCAACGCGGGCAGGTTCGAGGCGACGTTGTGCGGCAGGTGCGCGGACGCGTCCGGGTCGCTGGCCCAGTTGGGCACCAGGACGAGGACCACCGATCCCCACACCGCGCCCGCCAGGCTGCCGAGGCCGCCCAGTACCACCGCCGCGACGAGCTGCAGCGACAGCGTGAGCGGGAAGGCGCCCGGAGCGGCGAGCGTCGTGACCACGGCGAGCAGGCCCCCGCCGAGCCCGGCGCACGCGGCCGCGACCACGGAGGTGATGATCCGTACCCGGGCGACCCGGATCCCGCTCAGGGCGGCGGCGATCTCGTCGTCACGGGTCGCGGGCAGCGAACGGCCGAGGCGGCTGTGGGTCAGGTTGGCCAGCAGCCACATCACGATGACCGCGCAGAGGCAGGAGATCCAGGCCTGCCAGCGTTCCAGGGGGAAGGTCTCGCCGAGCGCGAGCGGCGGCGGGGAGGGCGAGACGCTCAGGCCGTTCTGGCCGCCGAGCAGCCCGGTGACCGGTTCGTAGCTCACCAGGCCCGGCAGCCCGACCGCCAGCGCGAGGGTGGCTCCCGCCAGGTAGGGGCCGTGCAGCCGGGCCGCCGCGACGCCGACGATGAAGCCGGCCACGGCGGTGACCGTCACCGCGGCGAGCAGCACCGCTGCGAGCGGCCACGCCCAGTGGTTCAGCACCAGCGCCGTCGTGTAGGCGCCGATGGCCATGAACGCGCCGTGGCCGAGGGAGATCTGCCCGCCCAGGCCGGTGAGCACGGTGAGCCCGGCGGCGGCGCAGACGATGTACGCCATGTGCGCGATCTGCAGATCGCGGTAGGGGCTGACCGCGCCCGTGAGGTAGGCCAGTGCCACGACCGCGACGACGGCGAGCAGCGTGTGCCGCAGGAGCGTGTGCCGCCGGAGCATGCGCAGTACGACGCCGGCCCACCCCCGGTCGAGCGGTGCGTGCGCACGGGCATTCTTCGGCTGGGGATTCGTCGTCTGGAGATTCACACTCGTCTCCCGGCGGAGGTGGCGAACAGGCCGTTCGGGCGGACCATGAGGACGGTGATGAGCGCCGCGAGCGCGCCGAGGGTGACGATGTCGGAGCTGATGTAGCCGGTCACGTAGCTGAGCGCGCAGCCCAGCACCAGGCCGCCCACCACGGCGCCGACGGGGCTGTCGAGCCCGCCGATGACGGCGGCGGTGAAGCCGAAGACCAGGACGGCGTCGAACTGGTTCGGGCCGACGAACACCGAAGGCGCGATGAGCACGCCCGCGAGCGAGCCGACGACGGCGGCGAGCGCCCACCCGAGCGTGAGCATCCGGCCGACCCGTACGCCGAGCAACCGGGCCACCTCGGGGGCGAACGCCGAAGCACGCAGCTTCAGCCCGAGGTCCGTGCGGCGGAACAGCAGGATCAGCGCCACCATGACGACCGCGACCGCGCCGATGACGAACAGGTCGAACGGTGACAGCAGCAGCCCCGTCTCGCCCAGCTTGAAGCCCTGGATGGTGAACGCCGGGGGATAGGAGCGCGGCTGGCCGCCCCAGATCATCCCCGCGACGGCCTGGAGCACCACGAGCAGGCCCAGGGTCACGATCACCGCGTTGAGCGGCGGTTTGTTCTCCACCGGACGGATGACGATCCGCTCGACGATCGCGCCCAGCGCGAGACCCGCGATGAGCGCGACGGCCAGCGCCACCCAGTACGAGCCGCCGCGGTCGATGACGCTCCAGGCCAGGAACGTCGTCAGCATCAGCATGCCGCCCTGGGCGAAGTTGACGATGCGCGTGGCCCGCCAGATCAGCACCAGGGCGAGGGCCACGGCGGCGTAGACCATGCCGCTGGTGATGCCGGAGAGCGTGAGGTTGACGAATTCGACCATTAGAACCCCAGGTAGGCGTGTCGGAGCCGGTCGTCGATGGCCTCTCCCTGCGCGATCTCGGCGGCGACCGAGCCGAGGCTCAGCACCACCGCGTGATCGGCGACGGACAGGGCACTGCGGGCGTTCTGCTCGACCAGGACGACGGTGAGGCCCTGCTCGTCGCGCTGCCGGCGTAGCACCGCCATGATCTGGGCGGCCACGCGCGGGGCGAGACCGAGGGACGGCTCGTCCATGAGCAGCAGCCGCGGCCGGCTGACCAGCGCACGTCCGAGCGCGAGCATCTGGCGCTCGCCCCCCGACAGCGTGGCCGCCACCCGGCCCTGCCGGACCCGCAACGGTGGGAACAGGTCGTAGATCTCCGAGATCTGGCGGCGCAGCGCGGCGTTCTCCCGCCGCCACAGCCCGCCGAGACGCAGGTTCTCCTCGACGGTCAGCTCGATGATGACTCCGCCGCTCTCCGGCACGTGCGCCACGCCGAGGCGGGTGATCTCCTCGGCCGGCAGCCGGCCGATGTCACGGCCGTCCAGCAGGACCTCACCTGAGCGGGGCCGTACGAGACCGCTGACGGCGCGCAGCAGCGTGGTCTTGCCGGCGCCGTTGGCACCGAGGACGGCGGTGATCCCGCCCTTCGCCGCCGTGAGCGACACCCCGTCGAGGGCGCGCACGGCGCCGTAGGCGACGACGAGCTCGCGGAGCTCAAGCACGGCGGGCCTCCGATCCGACCCCGCCGCCGTGGGACGGCTGGTCGTGCGTCTCGGTCCCGCCCTCGGTGAGCTCGTCCGCGGCGCTGTCGTCGACCTCGTCGCCGAGGTAGGCCGCGACGACGAGCGGGTCGTCGCGGACGTCGTCCGGGCTCCCTCGCGCGATGAGCCTGCCGAAGTCGAGGACCACGACGTCGTCGCAGACCTCCATCACCAGGTCCATGTGGTGCTCGACCAGCACAACGGAGACCTCGTCGCGCAGCCCGCGGATGAGCGCGGCGAGCTCGTCGATCTCGCCGGCGGACAGCCCGGCGGCCGGCTCGTCCAGCAGCACCAGGTCGGGCTCGGCGACCAGTGCCCGGGCCAGCGCCACCCGCTTCTGGACGCCGTACGGTAGCTCGCCGGGGAACCGGCCGGCGACCTCGGCGACGCCGAGTTCGGTCAGCAGGCGCATGGCGCGGTCGCGCAGGGCCGCCTCGTCCCGGTCCGAGCGCGGCAGCGCGAACAGCGCGGAGAGGAAACCGGCGCGGGCGTGCCGCTCGGCGCCCACCATCACGTTCTGCACGACGGTCAGGCCGGGGAACAGGCCGAGGCCCTGCAGAGTGCGGGCGATGCCGAGCCTGGTCAGGTCGTGTGGCCGGTGGCGGGTCAGCGGTTCACCGCGCCATCGGAGCCGGCCCTCGTCGGGTCGGACGAAGCCGCAGATCACGTTGAAGACGGTGGTCTTGCCGGCGCCGTTCGGCCCGATCACGCCCGTCACCCGGCCCTGCGGCACGTCGAAGGAGACGCCGTCGAGAGCCACCAGGCCACCGAAGCGAACCGTCACGTCACGAAGCTCGAGCAGGGCGGGAGGAGAGGTCATCGTTCCTCGTCTCGAAGGCGACACGTCCAGAACCGGCGATGCAGCGTGTGGAGGTGCAGGGCGTGGATACGTCTCGAAGCGAATGTGGTAGCGGATAGGGGTGTCGTAGCGGATAGGGGTGGATGCTGGAGGACGCGCCTTTATCGAGCGCATACCGTCCAGTCGGTATCGACACCATAGATTGCGTGTCTTACGCCGTCAATGGGGTCGGGTAATGTTCCTCGCCAGTAGAATTCTGGAACGGATTGCCAGGCATTAGGTAGCCTTTTTCCGGGCACAACCAGATCGTTGGGCGCCGGTGCGGCGGTCCACCCCGGCGCGTGCCGGGGTCACGGGTCGGTAGGGTGACCGGCTGGTGCGGACGGTGATCGTGAAGGCCGGCCCGGCCTGATCGCGGGAAGGCGGAGTCATGGCAGGTGTGTCGGAGCGACAGCCCCCGTCCGGTGCCGCCGTGCTCACGGGCCCGCTGCCGGAGCGGCTGCTCGCGGTCGCGACGCGGTTGTTCGCGGAGAAGGGCTTCGAAGGCACTTCGGTGCAGGAGATCGTGGCCGCGGCCGGCGTGACCAAGGGCGCGATGTACCACTATTTCGCCGCGAAGGACGACTTGCTGTACCAGATCTACCACCGGCTGCTCATGATGCAGACCGGCCGGCTGGAGCAGTTCGCCGATGGTCAGGGCACCGCCGAGGAGCGCCTGCGCGCAGCGGCCGTCGACGTCATCGAGACGAGCTTCCTGCATCTGGACGAGCTGACCGTCTTTTTCCGGTCGATGCACCTCTTGCCGAAGAACAAAAGAAGGGCGATAAGGGCCCAACGGCGGCGCTATCACGAGCGCTTCCGATCACTGGTCGAAGAAGGGCAGCAGGCCGGAATATTCCGCTCGGACGTGCCGGCGGATATCGTCACGCATTTCTTCTTCGGTGCCGTTCACCAGGTCAGTACGTGGTATCGCGCGGGCGGACCGCTCGGGGCGCACACGGTCAGTGAGTACTACGTCGGCCTGCTTCTCGACGGTCTGCGCCACACCCCCTCGTGAGCCCCGGCCGGGCGCCGCTCAGAGCCGCTCGACGGTGAGGTCGCCGCCGTGGTACAGCGCCCGCAGCGGCTTCTTGTCGTACTTGCCGACCGTGGTCTTGGGAACCTCGTCGATGAAGGTCCAGTTCTCCGGCACCTGCCACCTGGCCACCTTGCCGTCGAGGAAGGCGGCGAGCTCGGCGGCCGACACCGTCGCTCCGTCGCGCCGGACCACGCAGGCGAGCGGCCGCTCGTCCCAGCGGTCGTCGGGTACGCCGATGACGGCGGCCTCCAGTACTTCGGGATGGGCGACGAGGTGGTTCTCCAGCTCTACTGACGAGATCCACTCGCCGCCGGACTTGATGACGTCCTTGGCACGGTCGGTGATCTGGAAGTAGCCGCGCTCGTCGATCGTGCCGATGTCGCCGGTGCGCAGCCAGCCGTCGTGGAACTTCTCCGGCGCGGGGTCCCGGTAGTAGGACCCGGTGATCCAGGGGCCGCGGACCTCGATCTCGCCGACGCTGACGCCGTCCCACGGCAGGGACGCGCCGGAGTCGTCGACGATGCGCATCTCGACCCCGGCCGCGACCCGGCCCGACTTCATCCGCCAGTCGACGTCCTCGGCCGTGCCCGGCTGCACGTCGGGCGGGGGGAACGCCATGCCGCCCACCGGGCTGGTCTCGGTCATCCCCCAGCCCTGGATGATGCGCAGGCCGTACCGTGCCTCGAACCGCTCCAGCAGCGTACGGGGCGCGGCGGCGCCCCCGGAGGTACCGGCCCGCAGCGACGACAGGTCGAGGTCGTGCTCGGCGCCGTGGTTGAGGATGGCGCTCCAGATCGTCGGCACCGCGGACGCCACCGTCGAGCGTTCGGCGGCGATGAACGCGGTCAGGTGCTCGGGCTGCAGGAACGGGCCCGGCATGTGCAGCGTCGCGCCGGACAGGAACGCGCCGAACGGCAGGCCCCAGGCGTTGACGTGGAACATCGGCACGATGGCGAGCACCCGGTCGGCCTCGATGAGGCCCGCCAGGCTCGCCGACAGCATCGACTGGGCGTGCAGGAACGTCGACCGGTGGGAGTAGACCACGCCCTTCGGGTCGCCGGTGGTCCCGCTCGTGTAGCACATCGAGGCGGCGGCGCGCTCGTCGAGCTCGGGCCAGGCGAAGCCGGGCTCCTCGGCGGCCAGCAACTCCCGGTAGCGCAGCACCCGCGCGCCCCCCGCCTCGAGCGCGGTGGCGTCGCCGTCCCCGACCACGATGTACGCCTCGACCGTGCTGAGGCCGGCCGCGACGCGGGCCAGCAGCGGCACGATGGTGTCGTCCACGATGATGATCTTGTCTTCGGCGTGGCCGATGATGTGCGCGAGCTGGTCGGGGAACAGCCGGAGGTTCAGGGTGTGCAGCACGGCGCCCATGGCCGGGATCGCGAAGTAGGCCTCCAGATGCTCCTGGCCGTTCCAGGCGAAGGTCGCGACGCGGTCGCCCGTGCCCACGCCGAGCCGCCGCAGCGCCGCCGCGAGGCGTTCGGCGTTCTCGGCGATCTGGGCGTACGTCGCCCGCCGTGCTCCCGCACCCGTCCATGTCACGCACTCGCTGCCGCCGTACACCCGGGCACCGTGGCGAAGGATCGCGGTCACGGTGAGCGGGAAGTCCTGCATGGTGCTGGTGATCATGGACGACCTCATCTCCTACGGGGGGCGCGGGAGGTATCCCGGGTGTGAGCTGCGCTACATACCGACCAGTCGGTATTACCGTAGGGTTGCCGGGATATGTCCGTCAACGATGATCTTCTCGGGAGCGCGGAGATGAGCGCGGAGATGCGGAGATGACCGCCGGAGACGTGCCCGGTGTGGACCTGGAGCGGCTGCGCGGCCACCTCGGTCACCGGTCGCCCGATCTGGTGTCCGGCCCGCTGTCGGCGAAGCTGGTCGAAGGGGGGAAGTCCAACCTCACCTATGTCGTGACGGACGGCACCCGCGACTGGGTGCTGCGGCGCCCGCCGCTGGGCCACGTCCTGGCGACCGCGCACGACATGGCCAGGGAGCACCGGGTGATGAGCGCGCTCGCCGGCACGTCCGTGCCGGTCCCGGCGACGTACGGGCTGTGCGAGGACACCGGCGTGCTCGGCGCCCCCTTCTATCTGATGGAGCGCGTCGAGGGAACGGTCTACCGCTTCGAGGAGCAGACCCTCACCCTCGGCCCGGACCGCGCGCGGGCGATCTCACTGGACCTCGTCTCCGTGCTGGGCCGGCTGCACGCCATCGACCCGCAGGAGGTGGGGCTGGCCGGCTTTGGGCGGCCCGAGGGCTACCTGGAGCGGCAGGTCGCGCGGTGGCGCACCCAGCTCGCCGCGTCGCGCAGCCGGGAGATCGATGGTGCCGAGGAACTGAGCGCGGGACTTGCGGCGTCGATCCCGGTGACACAGCGACCCGCGATCGTGCATGGGGACTACAAGCTGGACAACGTCATCGTCGGCGCCGACGACTCGATCGCCGCGGTGGTCGACTGGGAGATGGCGACCCTCGGGGATCCGCTCAGTGACGCGGGGCTGCTGCTGCTCTACTGGGGCGGTTTCGAGGAACTGCCGAACCGGCCCGTACGCCCGGAGTTCGGCTTCCCGCCCGGTGAGGAACTGCTCGGCCTCTATGCCGCCGCGGCCGACCTGGATCTGGCCCCGCTGCCCTGGTACGAGGCGTTCGCCTGCTTCAAACTGGCCGTGATCAGCGAAGGGATCCACTTCCGGCATCTGCAGGGCAAGACCGTGGGGGAGGGGTTCACCGAGATCGGTGGCATGGTCGAGCCCCTCGTCGCGCGCGGGCTCGCCACGCTCAAGCGCCGTTAGCCCGCGCGGGCCGGTCCTACCGCGTCTCGCCGTCCTCGGGCCGCCGGATCACGTCCCCTCGCCGCCGGATCACGTCCCCTGGCCGCTGGACCGCGTCCCCTTGGCGCCCGGCCGCGTCCTCGGGCCGCCCGGTGGCGCCGAGCCTGATCGTGCGCAGCTCCCGTTCCACGGCCTCGGGCGGAGCACCGAGGTCGTGCGTGCTGAGCAGGTGCAGCGAGTCCCCGGTGTCGATCTCGAGCAGCCGGCTCGGCAGGCCGAGCCGGCGGCTCTTGTAGAGCCGGATGTGCTTGATCTCGGCCCAGGGGATCCGCCGCGTGCCCGCGATGCCGGTCACGACCGTGATGCCCTCCTGGTCGGCGGCCAGCCGTACGGGAACGAGGATGTCCCGTACGGCGAGGGCGGTCAGGGCGAGGGCGATGATCCCGCCGAGCAGGACGAAGCCCGCGTCGCCGCGCAGGGCGACCAGCGCGAAGACCACGGCGGCCGCGGCCTTCAGTGCCACCTGCTCGGGCCGGACCCGCCACCGTTTCTCTTCCTCGGCCACACTCCCAGCATGGCACGGCGGCCGCCCCCGAGAGCGTGCGGGCGCGAGCCGCCCGGCCCCCTTCCCCGCCGTGATCATGCAGTTGTTCGCGCCTCGGGGCACCCAAGTGTCGCCGGCCGAGAACAACTGGTCGCTGGCCGAGAACAACTGCATGATCACGGCCATGGGGTGGGAAAGGTGTCAGTTTCGTCCCCTACACGCTGGGTCCGGGTCCGGTCCGGGTCCGGGTCCGGGGGGTCGGGGCGGCGCCGGGTGAAGGGCGTGCGCACCTTCCTGCCGTGATCATGCAGTTAGGCGTGCCTGCGCTGGTCCGCTGGGGTGAACAAGTGCATGATCACGCTAGGGTGGCTGCCCCGGCTGGGGTGGGGCGGCGGCTCCCCTTCCGTGATCATGCAGTTGTGCGCGGGCGCTGCGAATCCTTACGGCGGTGGCGGCGGGCTCGGTCGGGCGTCGCCGAGGCACGTGGCGCGGGCGCGGTGCGTAGGGTGACGGGATGGCGATGATCAAGAGCAATGGCGTGCGGTTCGGCTGCGACGACGCGGGCGCCGGCCCCGTGGTGGTGCTGGTCCACGCCGGCTGCGCCGACCGGCGAATGTGGGAGCACCAGGTCACGGCGCTGTCCGGCCGCCACCGCGTGATCCGCTACGACTGGCGAGGACACGGCGAGTCGGCCGACGCGGTCGGCGACTTCGCTCACCATGAGGACCTGCTCGCGCTGCTGGACTCGCTCGAGGTACAGCAGGCCGCGCTGGTTGGGTGCTCCGACGGCGGCAAGATCGTCCTGGACGCCGCGCTCACGGCGCCCGAGCGGGTGAGCTCGCTGACGCTGGTGGCCGCCGGGCTGTCCGGGCACACGTGGCCGTCGTCGATGCTGGACCTCTACCGGGAGCGGGTGCACAGCGTCATCGGCCTCGACCGCCTTCGGCGCTACCGCGCCGGAGCGGCGGGGGCCGTCGAGACGGCCGACCTGGACGCCCACGCGGCGGCCGAGACAGAGTTCCTCGTCGCAGGCCCTGGCCGGAGCCGCGCCGACCTCGCGCCGGAGGTGTGGCGGCTCGCCCTGGACATGGACCGGCTGGTCAACGAGCGAATGTGGACAGTGCCGCAGGCGCCCGGCCGGCCGCCGACGTCGCCGGCCAAGGAGCGGCTCGCCGAGGTCGGCGTACCCGCGCTGGTGGTGATCGGGTCGGCGGACGTACCGGAGATCCAGGCGGCGTCGGACCTGCTGGCCGAGGGGATCAAGGGCGCGCGGAAGGTGGTGCTGCCCGACACCGGGCACCTGCCGCCGCTGGAACGCCCGGAGGAGTTCAACGCCGCCCTGATCGACTTTCTGGACGGATCTGTGACATAACGGATCTACAATGTAAAGGCGCTCGCCGGTCGCGCCGTACAACGCCGCCGGCTCAGCGCGAGTCGCGCCGGAGCGGGTGGTCGTCGGGTACCTCGACGAGGACGATGCGCACACCGTCCGGGTCTTCGATCCACATCTCGATCAGTCCCCAGTGCTCCCGCCTCGGCTCCCGGGTGACGGTGACGCCGGCGGCGTGCAACCGCGCGTGCTCCGCTCGCACGTCACGTACCTGCATGAAGATCGCGGGTGAGCCGCCAGGAGGTCGCGGGTCGTGCCCCGACACCTCGAGGAATCCGTTGCCGAGGAAGAACACCAGCCCCGGATCGTCCGGCGGGCCGAACTCCCGGTAGACCGCCAGGCCCAGGGTGTCCCGGTAGAAGCGGCGGCTGCGCTCGGCGTCGGTGGGGCGGAGCAGGATCCGGCTGCTGAGTACCTCCATGGTCAGATCCTGTCACCACCGGTCGTCGCCGTCCGGCCGTACGCTCGCGAACGCCGTGCCGGCGGCCGGCCAGGGGTCATCGGTCCGGGATCGCCGCTCTGGGGTCGCCGGTCAGGGTCAGTCGATGGAGGCGAACTCGCCCGAGTCGCCGTAGTCGAAGCCGAACGCGGTGTCGCGCCTGATCGGCAGGCACGAACCGCTGGGCGCCCGGCCGGCGTCGGTGAGCGTCAGCACCTGCTGCTGGTCCTCGCCCGTCTTGATCGACCACGAATACGCTCGTGGCGGGGCCGCGTCCAGGTTCGCGGTATAGCCGCCGCCGGGCAGAGAACGGTTCCGGACCTCAGTGTGGCAGGCGCCGGGCGTCAACTCGATCCGGCCGTCGGTCACTTTGAACGTTCCCGTCTCCAGCTCTTCGGTCCGGGGTGGGGTACCGGTGTTCGCGCCGGGCGCGACTATCGTCCCGAATTTCCACGTGTATTTACCGTTATGGGAGAATTTCCATTGGTAGAGCACGGCCTGGTTCGGCGATGCCCTTTGCCAGGTGCCCACGAGCCGGTCGATGTCGCCGGGCTGGAGGCTTCCCGGCCGCGCGTGCGCCGCGCTCGATGGTGGCGACTGTCGCGGGGTTCCGACCGGGGTGAGCAGGGACGAGACCGCGAGAGCACCGGCCGTGAGCAAGGGTGTGAACATGGCTCATCCGCCTCCATCGGCGACGTCTCGTCGCGATCGGGTCGTCGTGCCGTTCGCTCGTCCAGACGACGGACTCCACGTGTGTGCGGCTAGTGCCTACTGGCCGACCCTAAGGGTCCGTAGGCTCAGACTTCGACCTCGACCCCGCCAATTCGCGGTCAAAATCATGATATAGAGCCATTTTGTGGTATCACTGGCAATCGTCGTAAAGGCTGATATCGCCGGTCAGTGTGGCAGAATCCTGTTCTGCGGCCGGGGGAAAGGGCACACCGGTGCCGGGGACCGGCTCGACGCCTCAGTCCACCGGAGCCCGACGGCTGATCGTTAGAACACGTGTTCGCTCGGCCGCGTACACTCGTCGCATGACCAGTGCGTTCCAGGCGTCCCTGCTGGACTGCGACGACGACGTGGCGCCGGGTCTCCTCGGCTCCTCGGTGCGGCGCACCGAGCTCGATCGCGGGGCCTGGATCGACGTGCGGCCGGGCTGGATCTCCGGCGCCGACACCCTGTTCGACCGGCTGATCGACGCTGTGCCATGGCGGGCCGAGAGACGGCGGATGTACGAGCGGGTCGTCGACGTCCCTCGGCTCCTCGCCTTCTACGCCGAGGGGGAGGCGCTTCCCGACCCGGCTCTCGACGAGGCCAAGCGAGCCCTCGACGTCCACTACGCCGAGGAACTCGGCGAGTCGTTCCGCACCGCCGGCCTGTGCCTCTACCGCGACGGCAGGGACAGCGTGGCGTGGCACGGTGACACCATCGGGCGCGGCAGGAGCGAAGACACCATGGTCGCGATCGTCTCGATCGGCACGCCGCGTACTCTCCTGCTCCGCCCGCGCGGAGGCGGACCGACGCTCCGCCACGACCTCGGCCACGGTGACCTCATCGTGATGGGCGGCAGTTGCCAGCGCACGTGGGAACACGCCATCCCCAAGAGCGCACGCGTCACCGGGCTGCGGATCAGCATCCAGTTCCGCCCCCGTGGAGTGCGCTGAGCTCGCGGTCCGTTGTCGGTGACGGCGGCTGACCTAGGAGACCCTGCCGTCGTGAAGAGTCGTGAAGATAGGTAGGGGGTACTCATGTGCGCTCTGGCGCCGGCCGCTTACGTTGAGGCTCGCTCTTCGCGGGTGTGACGGCGGACGGCCGGCAGGGGGTGTGCACGGAGATGGTCGGCAACATGGGCGGTGCTCTCGCAGTTCTGGTACCCACGACCCCGCCGGACCAGCGGCCGGTGACACAGCCGGCGGGCAAGCCACCGGCTCAGGCCGAGGACCGCCCGGAATGCGCTCCCCGCCAGCGCGGGTGACGGTGGCCCGTACCGGTAAAGATTGTTCACCGAGTGGATCGCGTATGGCCATGGGCGGTACGGGCAACGGGTGATCGGCTCACGCTAGCTTCCTCGCACCATCGCCATGGAGGCTCGCATGCGCGTACGTTCCCTGCTGGCAGCGGGCACCCTCACCCTGGGAGCTCTCGGCACGCCCGCCCTCTCGGCGCCGGCCTGGGCGGACCCGCCCCGCCTCGATGTGCCCGCGTACCAGACCACCGTCCCGGGAGAGTCGGTCGAGGCCGACCGGGTGGACCGCCCGGTGGCACCGGGGATCGTCCGTACCACGTTCGACACCTTCGGCCGCGCCGGCTGGACACGGGTGCACGTGCTCGGCGCCGACCTCCGCGACCGGTCGGTCGGCGTCGACCTGGTCGCCGGCAAGGTCAGCGAGGTGCGGCCGCTGTCGCGGGCCGCCGACGCCCAGCGCTCCGTCGCCGCGGTCAACGGCGACTTCTTCAACATCACCGAGACCAACGCGGCCATCGGCCCGGAGATCCAGAACGGCACGCTGCGCAAGGGCACCACCCAGCCCACGACGGTCGCGGGCGTGGGCACGGACGGGCTCGCCCGGCTCGCCGACCTCATGATCAAAGGTACGGTCACGGTCGCCGGCGCCGAGCGGCCGCTCGGCGCGCTCAACTCCGCCACCGTCGGGGCCGACGGCATCACCGCCTTCACCCCGCAGTGGGGGCCTGCGCTGCGCACGCTCATTCACGATCCGGGCCCGTACACCGAGGTCGTGGTCAGCGGCGGCAAAGTCACCGCGGTCAGCGACCGCATCACCACGGCGCCCGTGCCCGACGACGGACTGGTCCTGCTCGGACGGGGCGCGGCCGCGGGCTGGCTCGCCGACGCCGCGCCCGGCGACGACGCCGCGCTCACCTTCGCGCCGCAGACCGCCACCCCGCTGCGCATGGCGCTCGGCAGCGGCGACGTGCTCGTACGCGATGGCCGCGCGATCGACTTCCCGCCCAGCACCGGCAACGACGCGCTCAAGCCCCGGACCGCCATCGGCTGGCGGGACGGCGGACGCCGCCTGCTCCTGGTCACCGTCGACGGCTCGGCGAGCTTCTCCCCGGGACTGAGCTTCGACGACACCGCGAAGCTCATGGCCCGGCTGGGCGCCACGGAGGCGTTCATGCTCGACGGCGGCGGCTCCAGCGAACTCGTCGCCCGGCGGACCGGCGACTCCGGCGTCAGCGTGGTCAACACTCCGTCCGATGGCGGTGAGCGGCCGGTGCCGAACGGCGTCGGCCTGTTCGGCCGCCGGGGGTCCGGCACTCTGCAGGGCTTGGACGTACGCCTGAACGCCGACCGGGTGTTCCCCGGGCTCACCCGCGATGTGGCGGTCGCCGGATACGACGAGACCTACGCGGCGGTGCCGGTCGGCGGGCGCCGGGTCGACTGGACGGCCGCTCCTGGCGGCCTCGGCCGGGTCAGCGGCGGGGTCTTCCGCGCGAAGTCCCCGGGGTCGGGCCGGCTGCGCGCCCGGTCCGGTCCGGCCGACGGTGCGCAGGAGCTGCGAGTGCTCGGCCCTCTGCACCACCTGGCGTTCACCACGCCGGCCGCCTCGATCGATCCGGGCGAGACGGCGAACGTCGGGCTGACCGGCTTCGACGCCGACGGGTTCGACGCCGCCGTGGCTCCGCGCGACGTGGCCCTGGACTACGACCGTGACGTGATCGACGTGGTTGCGGAGCCCGATGGCCGGCTCCGCGTCACCGGCCGCGCCGACGCCGGCGGCAAGGGCACCACGGTGACCGCCAAGGTGCGCGGGGTGACGGCGAAGCTCCCGGTGACGGTCGGCCTGGTCGACCGGTCGCTCGCCGAGTTCGAGACCGGCGAGAGGTGGACGGCGTCGTCGGCGCGGGCGACCGCGTCGGTCGCGATGGCCGAGGCCGCCGACCGGCCGGGCGCCGCGGTGGGCAACCACGCCCTGCGGCTCACGTACGACTTCACCGGCCAGTCCGGTACCTCGGCGGGATACGCGGTCGCCCAGCCGGCCCCGCTCACCCTGCCCGCCGGCGCGAAGGGACTCGCGCTGTGGGTCAAGGGCGACGGCCGCCGGCACTGGCTGCGCGCCACACTGCGCTCGCAGGGCACCACCAACGTGCCGTTCACCTTCGCGCAGACCGTCGACTGGACGGGCTGGCGGAGGGTCGTGGGTACTCTGCCCACCGGCTTCACCCAGCCCATCACGCTGACCAACATCTACGTCGTCGAGACGGCGCAGGACCGCAAGGACGCGGGCGAGCTGTGGTTCGACGGCCTCGCCGCCCAGGTCGGGCAGCAGACCGAGCCCGGTGAGGCCCCGCCGCCGGACCCCTTCGTGCTGCAGCAGCGCGGTGTCGGGCGCGATCGCTGGACGTTCGCGGTCCTGTCCGACCTGCACGTGAGCGCGGCGGCCGGCCCGGACTCCTTCGCCGCGCGGCAGGCCGCGACGGCGCTCGACCAGGCCGTCGCCGCCAAGCCCGACTTCCTGCTGGTCAACGGTGACTTCGTGGACACCGACAAGCCCGAGGACTTCGCTTTCGCGAACGGTCTGCTGCGCGACCACGTCCCGGCCGGCCTGCCGGTGCACTGGACTCCGGGCAACCACGAGTCCGGCACCTCGGCGAGCGGGACCCTCGACAACTTCGTCGCCGCGACCGGCCGCCCGACCCGCCAGGTGTTCGACCACAGGGGCACCCGCTTCATCCTGCTCGACTCGCACTCGGGCAGCCTGCGCACGTCCGACTGGGACCAGGTGCCCGTGCTGCGGGCCGAGCTGACGAAGGCGTCGTCGGACCGCGAGGTCACGGGCGTGGTGGTCGTCTTCCACCACCCGCCGCACGACCCGTCGGGCACCGGGGCCTCGCAGCTGTCCGACGGGCTCGAGGCAGGTCTTGTGGAGCGCTGGCTGGCGGACTTCCGCGAGGAGGCAGGCAAGCCGGCCGCGGTGTTCAGCGGCCACGCGCACACCGCCTCGGCCACCCGTGCCGACGGGGTGCTGGAGGTCAACACCCCCGCCGTGGGCAAGACGCCGTACAGCTCGGCCGAGAAGGGCGGGTTCTTCGGCTGGATGCGGGTCGGCGTCGACGCCACACCAGGACGCGTCCGGCCCGGCGTTCCCGACCCGGGCACCCGCGACTGGCTGGAGGCCGAGAGCCGGCCGGTCATCGACGGCATCGAGCTGTCGACGCCCGAACGACTCACGGAGGGCACGTCGGGGAACGTCTCGGCGACCGGTGTCACCAGCGGCTTCGGCCTCAGGTTCCCGCTGCGCCATCCGGCCAGCGTCACCTGGAGCGGAAGCGCCGGGCTCGTGGTCGCGGAGTCCGAGCACGAGGCGCGGGCGGCCCGCCTGCGCCACGACACCCGGGCAGTACTCGACCTGACCGCCGGCACGCTCACCGCGGTGCGCTCCGGGACGGTCACGCTCACCGTGGCGTCCGGTGGCCAGACCAGATCGGCGACGGTCACGCTCGACCGGCGGCCCTGACGGGGCCGATCCGCCGACCTGCCCGGCATCGCCGAGCGGGCCGCGAGGGTCGCCGCCCAGATCGCGGCCGCTCGCACTCCGGGCGGCGGCACCGCATCATGATCGTCCGGGAACGTCGGACCGGTCGGACCGGTCGGACCATCGCATGGTTGATCGAACGGGTGGCTGCCTGCGGATAACGATCTGGAGCGCCGAACGCCCCTTTACCGCCGGGCACGGGCAGAGGATGATCGCGGCACGTCGGCATGCGGTCGAAGGGCGTCATGACTCTGGACAGTGCGAAGCGACGGGGACTGCGGATCGACGTGCGGGGCGTCGGCCAGCGGGTGGCCGGCGGGCGCGCCACACTGCACGACGTGTCGCTGACGGTCGAGGCGGGGGAGCTCGTCGCGATCATCGGTGGCAGCGGCGCGGGCAAGACCACGCTGCTCGACGCCATGGCCGGCGTGCGCCCGCCGGCCGAGGGTCAGGTCACCGGCGACGGCGACCGGTCCGCCCCGGCTTACGTCCCCCAGGACGACATCGTGCACCTGGAGCTGTCGCTGCGGCGCACGCTGACGTACGCGGCGCGGCTGCGGCTGCCCGCCGCGACGACCGCCGATGAGATCGACCGGGCCGTACGGGACGTACTGCGCGATCTCGACCTCACCGAACGCGCCGGCCAGCGGGTGGGAACGCTCAGCGGCGGCGAGCGCAAGCGGGCGAGCATCGCCGTCGAACTGCTGACCAGGCCGCGCGTGCTCTTCCTGGACGAGCCGACCTCGGGCCTCGACCCGGCGATCGCGGCCGAGGTGATGCGGTTGCTGCGGCGCTTCGCCGATGGCGGGACGACCGTGGTGCTCACCACGCACAGCCCTTCGGATGTGGGCCACTGTGACAAGGTGACGGTGCTGGCGCGCGAAGGGCACCTTGCCTTCTTCGGCACGCCGGCGGAGGCGCTCTCGTACTTCGAGGCGGACCGGGTCGAGCAGATCTACGAGCGGCTGGCGGGTGAGATCTCGCCGGGGGAGTGGGCGCGGCGGTTCGCCGAGTCCCGTGGCGAGCGGCAGGAGCCGTCCGAGCCGCCGGAGCCTGTGGTCGTGGGGCGCGTGGTCGTGGAACCTGCGATCGCGGGGGAGCGGCGCGGGATTGGGGCGGTGCGCGAGTGGTGGCTGCTGACCAGGCGCGGCGCCGACATACTGACCCGCAACCGCCTGACGGTGGCGATCCTCGCGGGGTCGCCCGTGATGGTGCTGGCGATGTTCGCGGTGCTGTTCCGGCCGGGGGCGTTCTCGTTCGCGGACCCGAGCCCGAGCGCGACGGTGATGATCCTCTTCTGGATCGCGTTCGGCGGGTTCTTCTTCGGGCTGACCTACGGGCTGCTGCAGATCTGCACGGAGATCGCGGTGCTGCGGCGCGAGCGGCTGGCCGGGCTCGGCGTCGGGACGTACGTGCTGTCCAAGGTCGCGGTGCTGGTACCGCTGCTGGCGGCGGTCGACGCGGCCATGCTGGGGGTGCTGCGCGCACTCGACCGGTTGCCCGCGGCGGGGTGGAGCACCTACGGGTCGCTGTGGGTGTCGTTGCTGCTGTCGTCGGCCGCGGCGTTCGCGCTCGGCCTGCTGGTCTCGGCCGCGGTCACCGATCCGGCACAGGCGACGCTGGCGCTGCCGATGCTGTGCTTCCCGCAGGTGCTGTTCGTCGGCGCGATCCTGCCGGTGCCCATCATGGCCGCCGTCGGCCGGTGGCTCAGCCACGCCATGTCCAACCGGTGGGCGTTCGAGGCGCTCGGCCACACGCTGAACGTCGAGCGGCTGTGGGCGGAGGGCGGCTCCTCCCTGGGCCCGCCGCTACTGGCGTCCTACGGCGACACCTTCGGCCGGGCGGTCGCCGTGGACTGGGCCGTCCTCACCGGTTTCACCGCCGTCCTCCTCGGCGCCGCCTGCGTGGTCCTGGCCCGCAGAACCTGACCGGCGGCGTTCAGCAGAACCTGACCGGCGGCGTTCAGCGGACGCGTCGGCGCTGGG
The DNA here is from genome assembly GCF_014323705.1 of Actinomadura alba. Lineage (GTDB taxonomy): Bacteria > Actinomycetota > Actinomycetes > Streptosporangiales > Streptosporangiaceae > Actinomadura_C > Actinomadura_C alba. The sequence goes on along the minus strand of NZ_JABVEC010000020.1, from coordinate 119,235 downwards.
CCGCGTCGGCGGCCAGCACGGTGTCGAGCAGGCCGGGGAACAGCGCGTCGAGATCGCGGCGGCGCAGGGCGTTCATCTTGGCCGTGCCGCGGTAGACCTGGCTGATCACCCCGGCCTCGCGCAGCACTCGGAAGTGGTGGGTGACCGTCGACTTGCTGATCGCCAGGTCGATGGCCGAGCACGTGGCCGCCTCGCCTTCGCCCAGGGTGGCGAGGAAGCGCACCACCTGAAGGCGCATCGGGTCGGCCAGCGCGTGCAGCACGGCCTCCAGCCGGATCTCCTCGCGCGCTGGGTGTTCCAGAGGCCTGGCGGTTGCGATCGGCACGGTGTCCCCTCAGAGCAGGTTCCATGATTGTACGGCCGATATCGTAGTTCGATGGATTGCGTAGTACGGTGACTGTCGTACTATTGTGCTGACCTGTGCGTGAGCGCATGGACTGCCACCTTGAGGAGCGCGGCTGTGAGTGCCCTGTTCGAGCCTTTGACGCTGAGGAACCTGACGATTCCCAACCGGGTCTGGATGGCTCCGATGTGTCAGTACTCCGCAGCGGACGAGGGCCCGGAAGTGGGGATGCCGACCGACTGGCACCTCGTCCACCTGGGCACCCGGGCGGTCGGCGGCGCCGGCCTGATCCTGGTGGAGGCCACCGCGGTGACGCCGGAGGGCCGGATCAGCCCGGCCGACCTGGGCCTCTGGAACGACCGTCAGCAGCAGGCCTTCGCCCGCATTGCGGACTTCCTGCGGGAACAGGGCGCGGTGGCCGGCATCCAGCTCGCCCACGCCGGCCGCAAGGCCTCGACCGACCGGACGTGGCGCGGCGGCGGCCCCATCGGCCTCGATGAGGAGCTCGGCTGGCGGCCCGTCGCGCCCAGCGCGCTTCCGTTCACCGGCGCCCACACGACCCCCGCCGAGCTGAGCGTGGACCAGATCCGCGGGCTGGTCGAGGACTTCCGCGCCGCCGCCCGGCGGGCGCTCGCGGCCGGTTTCCAGGTGGTCGAGGTACACGGCGCGCACGGTTACCTCATCAACGAGTTCATGTCGCCGTTCACCAACCACCGCACCGACGCCTACGGCGGTTCGTTCGAGAACCGCATCCGGTTCGCGCTCGAGGTCGTCGACGCCGTACGGGAGGTGTGGCCGGACGACCTGCCGGTGTTCTTCCGCGTCTCCGCCACTGACTGGCTGACCGAGAACCCCGAGGACGGACGCGAGGGCTGGACGGCCGACGACACCGTACGGCTGGCCAAGGAACTGCTGGTGCACGGTGTCGACCTGCTCGACACCTCGTCGGGCGGCAACGCGCCCGGTGCGCGCATCGCCACCGGTCCCGGCTACCAGGTGCCGTTCGCGGCCCACGTCAAGGCCGAGACCGATCTGCCGACGGCCGCGGTCGGGCTGATCACCGAGCCCCGGCAGGCGGAGCGGATCATCGAGTCCGGGCAGGCCGACGCGGTCCTGCTCGCCCGCGAGCTGCTCCGGGATCCGTACTGGCCCAACCGCGCGGCAGACGAACTCGGAGCCACGCCGCGCCGGCCGGACCAGTACCACCGCGCGTTCTGAACCCGGCCGCCGCGCGTTCGCGGGCGGCGGCCGGTCCGCCGGGTCTTGCCCGCGCGGCTCGGGATCGCCGTCGCGAAGGACCTGTGACCCCGTGCGCACGAGACCGGACTCCGCCCCATCCCGCCTCGCCACGAGCCGGTGCTTCGAGGCTCAGACCTTGCGGGCGTACCCGAGGTAGGTGACCAGCGGGTGTTCGTCCGGCGTGAGTGCGAAGTCGACCATCGGCGGGATCTCCTCATCGGTGATCTCGCCGCGGCGGCGCGCGCGGGCGGCCTTCAGCAGGCTGCGCGGGTCCTTGGGCTTGAAGCCGCAGATGTCCTCGTTGCGCAGCCCATGGCGGCCCAGGACCTCGATGAGTTCGGCCGGCGGCCGCAGCCGCTTCGCCGTGTAGCGGCCGGGAGGCATGATCCGGGTCATGGGGATGCCCTGGAACGCGCCGAGGTAGACCAGGCGGGACAGCGGTGTGCGGTTGACGGTGTCGTACATGAGCACACCGCCGGGTCTGAGCACCCCGGCCGCAAGCTCGACCACGCGGTCGAGCCGCGCGGTGATCTCGAAGGTGTCGGCGTAGTAGGCGACGTCGAATACCGCGTCTCCGAGGTCGAGCTCCTCAGCGGACGCGGTCTTGTGCACGACGGCGAGGCGCTCGCGCTCGGCGGACTCCTGTGCCATCGCGGTCGCCGTGGCGGACGGATCGACGGCGACCACGTCGAATCCCAGCCCGGCCAGGCCGTGCGCCAGCAGTCCCCGGCCGCTGCCCACGACCAGGACCCGGCAGCCGGCCGCGGCGAGGCCGAGGCTCTCGAGGGTCCTCCGCACGTACTCGATGCGCACGTCCTGGAAGACGACGGCTCTGATCTGGCGGCCGTCGACCGCTTCGGGCGACCGGCTGTCGAGCTCGATGTGCGGGCCTGGCATCGGTTCTCCCTTGCTCGTACGACCGTCAGCGCTTTGAGTTTCCTCGGGGAACTTAACACGACGAGTTTCTTTGGGGAACTTGGGTAGGGTCATGCCGTGACCAGAACCCCGCTCGCCGATGTGGCCTGTTCGATCGCCCGCGCCACCGACCTGTTCGGTGACGCGTGGACGGCGCTGATCATGCGTGACGTGCTCGCCGGCGTGACGCGGTTCGACGACCTCGTCCACGACCTCGGTATCTCGCGCAAGGTGCTGGCGGCCCGGCTGGCGCGGCTGGTCGAGGAGGACGTCCTCGTCCGCGAGCGGTACCGGGAGCGGCCGGCCCGTGAGCACTACCGCGCGACCGAGAAGGGCAAGGACCTCTTCCCGGTGCTGCTCGCCCTGATGAACTGGGGCGACCGGTGGTGCGCCGGCCAGGCCGGCCCGCCCGCCACGGTCCGCCACCTCGACTGCGGCCGGGACACCACCGCGGTGCCCGCCTGCGCGCACTGCGGTGAGCCCCTCACCATCGACAACACCACCCAGCTCCCCGGCCCGGGCGGGCGAATCGGGCCGGGCACCCGCGTCCTCGGACCGCTGATCGCAGCCCGTCGGCCCGGCTAGCCCGATTTTGAGGTCTTGCCGTGGGGTTCGTGTCGTGTTACCCGATGAGTGTGCGTCGTCGTCTTCTGATCATCGCCGTGCTCGGGGCCCTGCTGGCCGGCTCGGGCACGCTCGCCGTCTGGTGGCCGCCGTCGCGCTCGGCGACGAACGGTGCGGTCGCGGCGCGGCCGCTCACCGCCGACGAGCAGCGCAGCCTGGCCACGCTACGGGTGGTCGACGCCGACCATCCGCTCTTCGCGATGACCCTGTACGGGTCGTACGACCCGATGCGCAAGATCGCAGCGCCGGTCGCGGCGACGGGGCCGTGGGCGTGTTCGCTCTTCCTCGCGGCGAAGGGGCCGAAGGGGCCGCTCTTCGCCCGCAACTTCGACTGGGATCCCAATCCGGCGCTGCTGCTCACCACCCGGCCCGACCGCGGGCCCGCCTCGATCTCCCTGGTGGACATCTCCTATCTCGGCATCGACCGGGCCGAGGCCCGCCGGCTCACCACCGATGCCGCCCTCCAACGGATCCTTCTGCAGGCGGTCGCGCTGCCCTTCGACGGCATGAATGAGCACGGCCTGGCGATCGGCATGGCGGCGGTGGACAGCGCCGAGGCGCCCAAGGCACCCGGCCTGCCGGTGGTGGGCAGCGTCCGGATCCAGCGTCTCGTGCTCGACCGGGCTCGTACGGTGGACGAGGCCCTCGCCCTCTTCCGCGGTCACGTGATCGACTTCTCGAGCGATCCGCCGCTGCACTACCTGCTCGCCGACGCGCGGGGGCGGTCGGCCGTCGTCGAGTTCGTCGACGGGGAGATGCGTGTCATCCCGGGCGCCGGTGACTGGCAGAACATGGTCAACTTCGTGCAGTACGGCGCGACCGAGCGGACCAGGCGGGACGACCGCCGGCACAGCACGATCGCGGAACGGATGGGCAGCACTGGCGGCCACCTCGACCCGGGCGCTGCGATGACACTGCTGTCCCAGGTCGCCCAACCCCACACGCAGTGGTCGGCGGTGTACGAGCTCGAGAACGGCACCGTCCATCTCACCGTCGACCGCGACTACGAGACCCGTCGCGAATTCGTACTCGGGCGACAGGCGTCTTGAACGAAGCGGGTGCCGGCCGGATCAGTGGCGGTGGCGAATGGCGCCCGCCTCCGGGTGATCACGGAGGCGGGCGATGCGGTCGCGGCTCTCGTCGTCGATCGGGATGTAGACGACCATCCGGGTGCCGGGGGCGGACGCGAGCTCCAGGCTGGTGGTGCGCGTCGCCACGTCGCCGACCGCCGGATAGCGGAAGATCTTGTCGCACGGGCGGGGCGGAGCGACGTCGTGGGTGGCCCACAGTCGGGCGAACTCGGGACTGGCCGTGCACAGCCGCTGGATGAACTCCTGCCATCCCGGCTCGCTCAGGTGTCGGCTGTACCGGTACCGGAAAATGGCCACCTGCTCGGGTGCCTGTTCCTCCAGGTTCAGGATCGGATTGCAGCAGGACGGCGTCGTGAACACGAACCAGACCGAGTTTCGCTCGGCGACAGGGGCGTTCACCAGAGCCGGAAAGAGCGCGGCGTAGGCCTGGTTCCAGGCGAGTACGTCGGAACGGGCGTTGACCAGTGCCGCCGGTAGCGGGTCCACACTGTCGAGGATCATGCGCATGTCCTGCGTCATGGTGTGGGTCTCGTCCGTCACCGGCGGCGGCTCCGGTACGTCGGCCAAGCGGTACAGGTGCTCGCGCTCGGCGGCGTCGAGCCGGAGCGTGCGGGCCACCGCGTCCAGTACCTGCGTGCTGACGTTGATGGGCCGTCCCTGCTCCAGCCACGTGTACCAGGTCACGCCGACGCCGGCGAGCTGGGCGACCTCCTCCCGGCGCAGCCCGGGGGTGCGGCGACGAGGCCCTGGCGGCATGCCCACGTCCTCGGGGGTGATGCGCTCACGGCGGCTGCGCAGGAACGACGCCAGCTCGGGCCGGCGCCGCCCGCTGCGCCGTCCGTTCAGGGCGGCCCTCGGCTGGGTGCCGGTCTTCGGCTGGGTCATCGTCACGGCTCCCACCCTGCACGACAGAGACCTCACATGCCAGGTGCTCTCGGTACCAGTATCAGCGGGCTCTCGTTACCAGTATCAATTCGCCCGCAAGCTGATCCACATGACCCAGATGACACAGACAACCCAGATGCGGCGGACTGTTCCCGCGTCCAGGGAACGGGGCGGGTCCGGCGGACTGATTCTCGCCATCGTCCTTCTCGGCCAGTTCATGGCCATCCTGGACGTCAACATAGTCAACGTCGCACTGCCGACCCTGCGAGCGGATCTGCACGCCTCCGGAGCCATGTTGCAGCTGGTCGTCGCCGGATACGTGATCTCCTACGCGGTGCTCCTGATCAGCGGGGCGCGGCTGGGCGACATCGCCGGGCATCGCCGGATGTTCCACCTCGGCCTCACAGTTTTCACCCTCGGCTCGCTGGCGTGCGGGCTGGCTCCGACGACCGGGACTCTGATCGTCTTCCGGTTCCTGCAGGGTGCCGGTGCCGCGCTGATGACACCGCAGGTGATGAGCATGATCCAGCGGAACTTCAGCGGCGCCGCACGGGCCAGGGCGCTGGGCGCCTACTCGACGGTGATCGCGGGTGGCGTCGTCGTCGGCCAGGTCGCGGGCGGGCTCCTCGTGAGCGCCGATCTGTTCGGCGCCGGATGGCGGACGGTGTTCCTGGTGAACGTGCCGATCGGCATACTGCTGCTGGCTGCCGGACCGCGCGTCCTGCCGGCCGACAAGGGACACCGGGGCGCGGGCCTGGATCTGCAGGGACTGCTCGTGTTCACCCCGGCGGTGCTGCTGTTCGTGCTGCCGCTGATCCTCGGACACGAGATGGGCTGGCCGGCCTGGACCCCGGCGTCCCTGGCCGCCGGCATCATGCTCTTCGGCGTCTTCATCACGGTGGAACGGCGCGTCGCGGCCCGCGGCGGGCGGCCCCTGATCTCGGGGCGGGTGTTGCGCGCGCCCGGACTGGCCCCCGCCACCGCCACACTCCTGCTCGGACCGGGCACGTGGGGTGCGTTCCTGTTCACCACGACCCTGCATCTGCAGGGCGACCTGCGGCTGAGCCCTCTTGAGTCCGGACTGGCGTTCATCCCGTGCGTCGCCGCGTTCGCGCTGGTCGGTCTGAACTGGCAACGGCTGCCGGCCCACTGGCACCCCCGGCTGATCCCGGCCGGATTCACGGTCGCCGCGGCGGCGTACCTGTGCGTCGGGCCGCTGGCCGGCGGCGGTGTGCCGTACGAACTCCTGACTGCGATGATCGGCCTGGGGCTCGGCGTGATGCCCATCATCATCACGGTCGCGCTGCAGCACGTGCCGGTCTCCGACGCCGCCGACGGCAGTGGCCTGCTGCTCACGGTGATGCAACTCGGCCAGGTCATCGGTGTGGCGACGGTGGGCACGCTGTTCCTCACCATCGCCCACGACAGCGGCTCGACCCGGCAGGCCGAGTACGGCACCGGCTGGGCGCTGGCGGCCGTCGCGCTCCTGGCGGCGGGCAGCGCCCTGTTCCTGGCCCTGCGGCGGACCAAACCCGCGGCGCCGGTAGCAGACTGCTTGACAAGCGTCCCCTGAACGCGCGCGTGCCGGAAGGCGCGGACGGCGCGCGCACTTCTCGTTCGGTAGGGGAAGACCGGACCAGCGGTGGCGGCACGGCCACACCCCCGGATCGTGCCGCCACCCAGCCAGCGGCCTGATCGCCGGAAGGCGTGGCAGGCCCCGGCGAGCGTCTGGCCGGTCAGCGGGCTCTGGCCGCGAGATGCTCGTCCAGGCGCCTGGTGAGCTTGTCCAGGGCGTACGGCGACATGGCCGGAGCGGCCGCTGCGGCCAGGCCGGCAAGGGCGTGGTGCTCTTCTGCGGTGAGCATGGGCAGCGGCTCCTCGAGATCGGCCTTGCGGAGTGCAGTCGCAGGCACGTGCTGGATCTCGTCGCGCCGGGCCCACCAGGTGGCGTCGACGAAGCCCCGGTGGGCGAGTTCGGGATCCGTGTCGGCGGCCGCGATGAGCGCGGCACGCAGCCGGGACCATCCCCGGGTCTCGCGCAGTACGGTGTAGGCGGCCCTCCGGACCTGGAATCGGCCGGCGTGGCGAAGCAGTTCCTCGAGCGGCTCGGGTGACAACCCGCTCGCCAGAGGGCGCAGCGTTGCGGCCGTCTCCCGTACGACCGCTGCGGATGGATCCGTCAGCAGCGCCACCGCCCGCTCCTTGGGCAGGCCACCGAGCCTGCCGAGCGCGCGTACGGCCTCACGGCGGCCGGCGGCCAGCGGGTGGTCCAGCCAGGCCGCCACTGCGCAGGCATCGGCGCGGGAACCGCACTCACCGAGTCCGGCAAGCAGACCCGGGGTCGGATCAGCACCGGCGGTGAGTCGGCCGCGGTAAAAGGCGGCGCAATTGCCGCCCTGCCGCTGGTGTACGGCCCGGGCGAAGGCGCGGACCAGCCCGGAGGCATCGGCGAGGTGCTCTTCGGCGGAGGCCGTCGGGTCGAGCCGGTCGAGGCCGGTCAGGCCCAGCACCCGTACCGGCGGCGTGGACGAGCGGGCGAGTTTCTCCAGCGGCATGGTGCGCCGGGTCCAGACCGCGTCCCGAGCGACGATCTCGGCGGCCTGGACCCGTATCCGCCACTCTGGATCACTGAGCGCGATCTTCAGCAACTCGGGCTGGGAGAGTGCGCCGGTGGTCACGGCGCAGTCGAACACGAGGCGGCGGGCCCGGCCGCGGACCGAATCCATGACGGCATGGAGCAGAGAAGGGGGAGCGGCCATCAGCACGGAGGTGACCTGACGATGTGCGAAGTGTCCGCGCAGCCGGTCCGCGAGGCGCAACGTCACCGGGATGAGGAGTTCCAGTGTGTTTGCCGACGGCTCGTCCAGGGCCAGGGCAAGCCCGGCCCGCGCGTGGTCGCGCACCTGGGGCACCCAGTCGGCGGCTCGCAGTGCCACGTACGGCAGCAGGTCGGGCCGGCGGAAGTCGAGCAGCGTGTCTACCGCGGCCTCACGGACCCGGCCGTCCCGGTGTGAAGACGCGAGGGCCATGGCGACGACGCCACCGGTCCGGCCCTGCAGCCTGTCGCGGGCGATGTCGGCCCACCCGGCCGAGGGCGTGGACAACGTGCCGCGGGCCGCTTGGTCGAGTGCCAGGAGCAGAGATGGGTTGCGCGCTATCAGCCGGAGCGCGGTACGGCCCGTGGCCGCGCCATCGGTCCGGTCATGACGCAAGAGGATCTCGGCCAGGTCGTTCACGCCGGTGCCGTCCTCCGGCCGAGTACCCGAGATGACCTGCTCGAGGTCGGTGGCGTGCTCTTCGCCGGAGCGGCGTCTGTCGAATCGGGATCTTAGCGACATGGTGAGCATCCTGGCGGTTCAGCCCGGGGGCGGTCACTTGGTCGGTGCGATCACGCCCATGGAGGAGGGCAAGGCGCCTCCAACAGCCACCAGGACACCGTTTCGTCGTTCCAGAGAGTCGTACCGCCCAAGCCGGCGCGGCCGCAGGGAGGGGGCCGGCACAGACACGACGATCGGCAGGTGCCGGCGGCCCATCGCGTTCGTGGCGACGTCGGGCTGCACGTGGCGGCAGATGCAACCGGTGTTCGACCTCACCAGATGAGACGTCCTCCTATGCCGGAGGCTCAACCGGTTCTGGCCAACCCTATTGATCCGATATGGACGCGAAGATACCTTTTGCTCCGATCGATCTTGGAGGAGGCTGGAGTGCCAGTCAGGAAGCACAGGAAGACGGCGCGGGTCGCGGCGCTGACGTTGGTAGTGGTGGTGCCCTGCGTCGTCGCGCAACCGGCGCTGGCGCGGTCGCCGGAGGCGCAGCCGCGCATCACGTCCTATGTGGGAGATCCCGGCCGCCTCGGCGACCCGGCGAGTTGGCGGACCGCTGAGTTCAACCGGGATGCCGGCCTGGTGTCGATCGGAGCGGAGTTCGCTTACGCCGACGGCTATGCCGGCACCGGGATGAACATCGGCATCGTCGACTCGGGCGTCTTCGCCGGGCACGTGCGAGAGCACGGAAGCCTCGACACGAACTACGCGACCGGAGATCGCTTCTTCTCGGTGACAGCCCAGGGCGGCGAGACCGGGCCCACATCGGGTTTCTACGACCCGGCGTTCAACGACAGTCATGGCACGCATGTCAGCGGGACTGTGGCCGCGAGCCGCGACGGCGTCGGCGAAACGCAGCCGGGCGGGCCTGAGGCCAACATGCATGGCGTCGCGTTCAACGCCAACGCGTACAGCGGCAACACCCACAAGACGGATGGCGTGTTCTACGGACTGGTGCCGCCGAACGCGACCGCCGCACAGACGCCGGACAACGCCTATCTGGCCAACGTGTACCGGTCGGTGAGCAAGGCGGAGACGGCGAACGGCAAGCCCATCCGGCTCATCACCAGCAGCTGGGGCAGCGCGCCATCCACGGAGAACTACAACACGCTGGAGCCGCCGCCTGGTAGCCCGAACACCTTTGGCCTGAACGCGGCGTGGCGTTACCTGTCGACTCCAGATGGCGTCGCCGATGCGAACGGCAACACCGTGCATTGGCTGAACGGCGCCATCGAGGTCGCGCGGACCGGCAAGATCCTCCAGTTCACCGCCGGTAACGCCGGCGTCGCGAACCCGACGGCGCGGGCCGCCACGCCGTACTTCCGGCCTGACCTGGAGGGTCGCTGGTACACCACGTCGGGAATCAATCCCAACATCGGGCGCACGTTCAACGCCGACGGTTCGGTGCTGGTCCCGGGGCAGCAGGAGTTCAACCAGTGCGGTGTCGCGAAGTGGTCCTGCGTCACTGCGCCGAGCAGGCTGATCAACAGCACGTGGGTGGAGCTCGTCGACGGCGTACCGCAGCCGCGTTACAGGGCCGCGTCGGGGACGTCGATGGCCGGGCCGCACTCGGCGGCCGCGCTGTCGTTGATCATGCAGCGCTTCCCGTACATGACCAACGAGCAGGCGCTCTACACGATGTTCACGACCGGCCGGCAGAACAACACGATCAGCGACGCGGGCGGCAACGCCGTTGCGAACCCCACCCGTGGCCAGGTCGTGCAGGTTCCCGACAAGCGCAACGGCTGGCACACGGTCAGCCTGCGGGAGGCCATGAACGGCCCGGGCCAGCTCGTGGGGCCGTTCCGGGTCGACACGCAGGGGCGCAGCGACGTGTGGTCCAACGACATCTCCGACGTCGCCATCCAGGCGCGCCGGCAGGAGGATGCCGCCGAGGCGGCCGCCTGGGAAGCGACCAAGGTCGAAAAGGGCTGGACACACGGGCTGCCCGCCAACGCGAGCGATGCCGACAAGTCGGACTACGCCACCGGTACCCGGCGTGAGAAGGCCCGCAACGCCCGCGTCTACGAGGGCAGCCTCACCAAGCGTGGCAACGGAACTCTCTTCCTCGCCGGCAACGAGACCTGGCACGGGACGAGCACGGTCCTCGACGGCAAGCTGTCCATCGTCGGCTCGCACGCCAGCCCCATCGATGTGCGCGGCGGGACGCTCGGTGGCAGCGGCAGCGTGGCCAACGACGTCAACATCGGCGACGGCGTACTGCAGCCCGGTGTCGCGCCCAGAGAAGCGCGGGACGCCGCCGATCAGCACGTCGTTCCCGGCAATGTCCTGAACGTTGGAGGGGACGTGCGCATCGGCCGGAAGGGTGACCTCGCCGTCACCATCTCCGGCGGCAACGACTACACGAGCGTGCGGGCCACCGGTGATCTGGTGTTGGACGGGAAGCTGGACATCGATGTGAACGGAACGCTGACCCGGGGCACCGTGCTGACGATCATGAGTGGCAAGTCGATCAGTGGCAGCTTCCACTCGCTGAGCGAAGGGGATGTCGTGCACGCGAAGGGCCACCAGTTCAGGGTGTCCTACAAGAACAACAGCGTGACGCTGACCGTCATGCGCTAGTGACCTGAGTCAGGATCCCGCTCATAAAGAGCCTTGCTCGTACGCCGTCCGATGCGTTTCCGCGGAAACGCATCGGACGGCGTACTGCCAGGAGGTCAGCTCAGACGTGCCGGCGCGGAGGACAGACCTCCGCGAACACTGACGGCCTTCACAGTGATCGTGTCGGCGTCCGCCTTGATCACCCGGAGCTTCACCTTCTCTGTCCTCCCACCATCCAGGTAGAACTCTGGAGCTCCACCGACGACCCTCGCGCCTTCGACCTCGACGGTGTCAGGGGCGACGATCTTGATTTCCTTCGCCTGCTCCAGCGCGGTGGGGATGCGGCCCGTGTTCGTGACCGTGGCCGCGATCTCGTGCGTCGCACCGTCACTCTGGCCGCCCCTGAGCGCCTTGACATTCACCTGCGAGAGCTTCACCTGCGGCAGCGACTCGGACAGGTAGAGGTTGAAACGCGCCTGGTTCGCAGCCCACTTACCGATCAGATCCGGTGACGGGTTCTGCGACCAGAACTTCGGGTTGATCCCGCCGATCTCGACTTTGCCGAGCTTCGGGTGCTGGAACGTGGTCCACGGCAGGAAGCAGTTGGTACGGCCGTTCTCGGCGCACCACCTTGATCGCTCCCAGTCGGCGAATCTGTCATCGCCGTCGTAGTCGGTGAAGTCGCCGCCGTTCCATAGTTCGTCGCCGTACCAGATCGCGCCGTACTGGAAGTATCCGAAGTCGGGCCCGTGACCGAACAGCGGCTCGGGGTCACCGCCGTTGCGGGTGGCGTAGTCGATATAGACACTGCCGGTATACCGGTAGCCAGTGAACCCGGCGCCTGCCTTGTCGAAGTGCTCGTACAGTTTGCGGTCGCCCGTGTACATGCACTCGGTCGGGTCACACGTTGAGGGGCCCCGCAGGTGCATGGGCACCCGCGTGTCCATGCTGTTCACCACCCCGATGTTGGTGTGCGACATCAGCCAGTTGTACACATGGCGGGTCTCCGGCTCCGACAACGGATACTCGCCGGCACCGCCCTGGGTCAGGTTCCGCCCCGTCTCGTCGGCCTCCGGCATCACGTGCCAGTTGTAGGGATAGTTGCGGTGCAGGTCGAGCCCGCCGACACCGTCCTCGTTGTAGCCACCGTTACCGTCGTTGTCCACCCCCTCGGAGAACATGAGGTGGTCACCCTTACCGGCGCCGACGTTCTGCATGGTGTTCTTGGCCGGGTCACGCTCGTCGATCACGTGCGTTCCCTTGCCTGCCCCGACGTACTGGCGCATCTGGCTCAGGTATCCGTCCCGGTTGAGATCCTCGCCGGGGTCCTCGTCGATCTTGCCGTCCCCGTCGTTGTCATACGGCCGCACCGTCGACCGGTTCGTCTGAGCGGTGTAGAGGTACAGGTCGTGCCCGTCCGGATTGTTGACCGGCCGTATGTAGAAGGCCTTTTCGGCGAGCAGTTTGTCGACCTTTTTGTCCTTGCCGGCCTGTGTGATCAAATGGTGAGCGAGCCACAGCGAACTCTCGGCTGAGGACACTTCGCCGGAATGCCGATTTCCTTCGAAGAAGGCGGCCGGCTTGTCGGTGTCGGCACCGGTGGACTTGTCCGTGATGGTCAGCTGGTAGATCGGCTGACCGCTGAAGCTCTCCCCGACGATGTACAGGTCGACGAGGTCAGGACGCTCATGGGCCCACTTGCGCAGCCACCACGGGATCTCGATGCCGGTGTGGAAGTGGTCGAAGTCCATTTGCCCAGGTGTCTTCGGCTGCACCTGGCTGTACCTGACGACGTCGAATTCGCTTTCACCGTCACGCACACCAGCGATCGTGATGGTGCGAGTCGTCGGTGTGACGCTCTCCGGGAAGGGTCCCGGGTCCTTCGCCGGCTGCAGGCCGATGGCGTACTTCGGGGCCGAGGACAGGACCGTGTCGTCAGTTCTGATGGTGCCGTTCGTTCCGCCCATGGGCGCATTCGCGATGACGACGGCGGCGCCCGCTACCAGGGCCACCAGCACCGAGACCCGGCGCCTTATGCGCCGCCGGGAGCGGTTAGTCGCCCGCTGTGAATGGATGACCGATGTTTCGTGAGAGGACGCTTGTCGTTGACCGGATGGGGATTGCATGTTCTCGGAGGAGCCCACGGCAAATCTCCTGTCGTCACTTCGATGAAAGCCTCACCCACCGGGGCAGGGCAATCACGTTCTGTGTCGGGGGCGCCACCCAACAGGTAATTCACGACGTGATGATCAAGGTAATCCACAGATTTCCACATGTAAAGATCACAGCTGTCCCAACTGGGTGACTTACCCTCGTCCTGGGTACGCCGGCCGGCGGCGCGGGCGATCCTCTCAGCACTCACGCGACTACTCCTCGGATCCGCCGCACCGCCACCTCGGGGTACGCCGGCCCGGCAAGGAGCACCGGCGGCTCCGGGCCGGAAGCTCCATTAGACGGCGGAACCGGCACTGCGGTTCGCCGGGCTACCGCTTCCGGTCACATCCCATTCCGCAATTGACGGGATATGGCGCCGATGCGTCTAATGATGTGCCGGTCCGATCAATCTTGGTCGGTGTTGTTTCGGCAGGGATTATGTTGCCCGCTCGACGTCGGCCATTTATCGAATGGCCATATGCGAGCGGAGCGGCGGGGGGAAAGGAAGCGGAAAGTGAAGCGTGAGAAAACCACGACACACGGCGGAATCGGCCGTGGCGTCGGCGTGCGCCGGGCGTTGGGCCGGGTGCTCGCGGCGTTGGCGGTGGCCGCGGGTGTGGTGGCCGTCGAGGCGCCGGCCGCCGTGGCGGCGCCGTATGGGCCGTACACCTGCAAGAACGGCTTCGTCTGGCGCGAGGCCGTGCCGGGTGACCAGGTCTGCGTGACCCCGCAGATCCGTGACCAGGCGGTGGACGAGAACGCATGGGCCCCGTACCGGCGGGAGCCGAACGGCGGCGCGTGGGGGCCGAACACCTGCAAGACCGGATTCGTGTGGCGCCTGGTCCGGCCGAACGATCTCGTCTGTGTCCCACCGGCCAGCCGAGACCAGGCATATTCCGACAACGTCAACTCGCCGTACCGGCTGCTGGAACCGGCGTCGGTTCCCCGCGGCACCGTGTGGGTGACGACGACCCAGGGCCCGTTCAACAGTGGCGGTCGCATGTTCGCGCGGGGGAGCGCCCTCTGGCCGAACGGTGTCGTACGGTTCTACACGATCCGGCCCGACGGGGCCGGACCGTACCCGGCGGGCAGGGCGTTGCAGGCCGATGCGAACGGCAACATCGTCAGCGCCGACCCCCGGGGTCAGGAGTTCGCCAACATGGGCTGCCTGGGCCACACCAGGGTCTCGACGGTGATCGCCGTGGAGCAGGCCACCGGAATGGTCACCGGAGCGGGCACCACGACCGCCTTCATCTGCTACTTCTGACCGCCGCGAGCGGGCGTTGATCGGCGGGATTCCTGATCCGCCCGCCGGGAACGCTCCCCGGCACCGCACCATCGACGAGCGCCCGGCCGCCCACGGCAGCCGGGCGCACGTTGCCGGCCTGTTGCCACCTACCGCCGTTCACGTTCTGCTGAACCGGCGGTCGGACCGGAGTCGCCGGCATCACCCCCGCTAATCGAAGGCGCGGCCGAGACGAGTCAGCCGATCGGCGTACTCGATGCGCGTCGCCCACTCGGCCGGCCAGGCGTCCATGCCCAGGTATGCGCCCGCGAACGCTCCCGCCAGGCACGCGATCGAGTCCGAATCGCCCGAGCTCGCCGCGCCCCGCCAGATCGCCGCCACCGGGTCATCGGGAAACATCAGGAAACAGAGCAGCGCCGTGGCCAGCGCCTCCTCGGCGATCCAGCCGCCGCCGGTCGCCAGGCAGGGGTCGGCGTTCCGATCGGCCACCGGCAACGCCGCGTCTAGACGGTCGAGGACCTCCAGGCACTCGTCCCAGCCGCGTGCGATGAACTCCGCCGGGGTGCTGACACCCGGACGCTGCCACAGCTCGCCCAGCCAGCGTTCGTGGTAGGTGGTGCGCTGCGAACGGCAGTGTTCGCGAAGCGCGCTCTGCAGTTCCGTGGGCGCCATGCCCTCGCGAAGCCACCACACCACGTACGCGGTGAGCTCGCTGGCGGCCAGACCCGTCGGGTGCCCGTGGGTGAGCGCCGCCTGAAGCTGAGCCGCCCCCGACCGCTCTTCACCGGTCAGGCCGGGCACCAGCCCCACCGGCGTCACGCGCATGTTCGCGCCGCAACCCTTGGAGCCCTGGATCGTCGCCTTGACCCACGGATGCCCTTCGGCCAGGCCGGCGATGGCCCGCATGCACGTGTTGCCCGGCGCCCGGTTGTTGTCCGGGCTCCGCGCCCAGTCGACGAACTTCCGCCGCCAGATCGGGGCCACCAGATCGGGGGTGAACGGCGGATGGGTCAGCGCGTAGACGAGTCCTTCCCCGACGGCGAGCGCCATCTGTGTGTCGTCGGTGACCAGCGCCGGCGCCCCCTCGAGCTCACGCGGGCCGTCGGGCCCGTACCTCTTGACGATCCGCCGCATGTCGAGGAACTCGGTCGGTTTCCCCAACGCGTCCCCGTACGCCAGCCCGAAGATGCTCCCGCTCGCCCGTCCGGTCACCATCTACTCCTGTTCGCCGCTTCCGCCCGGCATTCTCCCTCTCCATCGACGTCATGATCTCGGATCTTGATGAGCAGGGGTTGAGGGCGAGGTCCAGGCTGCTCGCCGCGGCCACGTGGGCCCCACCGACACCGAGGTGGTAGATCGTCCTGGTGGAGTCACGCGGCGACGGGGCAAAGGTTGACAACCCTTTGCATGTGATCTGTTTTGTGGTGGCAGAAGATTCCGGTCCGGCAAAGCCCCGAATTACTTTTTAAGAGATCGATCTTCGCATGGCATCCTCAGTATGCCTCCTTCTTTGCGCGAAGTTTCCGCAGAGGGATGACCGGGAGGATCGGTGCTTAACGCAGCAGCACACGCGGACAGGCGTGCCGGGGGAGAGCGCTTCTTGGTTTATCGATCGTGGGCGCGGGGATAGTCGTCGGCGTAATCGCTCATTTCGGGCGAAACGCAGGAATCCGGGAGGATATTATGAATGGATACCTGCCCTATAGTTCAACCGGTCCGGCTCCCCGCTCTGGAGGCATACGCCGCTGGCAGGAGGACATCCTTCGAGGCGAGTCATAGCTGAGTGAGTCGGGGTACTGCGGTCGGCCAACGCCGCAGTGCCCCGGCCCATGGCAAGCGGGAATACGTCGGAGGGGGCGTTCGTGGCGCGATTGTCCTACCCTGTCGCCCGCCGCGGTGATGTGGTGGAGGATCTGTTCGGTTTCCCGGTCGCCGATCCCTACCGGTGGCTGGAAGACGGGACTGATGCGCGTGTACGGGCCTGGGCCGCGGCTCAGGATCGGCTCTTCCGAGCGTTCCGCGCCGGATGGCGTGAGGAACTGCGATCGTGGGCGTACTTGGTAGATCAGGTGTCATCCTTCGGCGTGTCCGAGCCTCCCATGGTGCGTGGATCGGTCATGTTCCTCGCCGAACAGTTGCGCGGAGATGAGCAACGGCGCCTGCTCGTCATCGACGCCGAGGGGAACAGGCGCGCACTGGTCGATCCGGTGGAACTCGATCCGTCCGGCCATACCGGGCTGTACGCCTGGTGGCCGTCGCGTGAGGGCGAACGGGTGGCCGTCCAGATGGAGGTCGCCGAGCAGCCCGGCAGCGACATCGTGGTGCTGGACGTGCGTACCGGCGAAGTGGTGGACGGACCGTTGCCCCGCGCCCGCAACACCTCGCTCGCCTGGCTGCCGGGAGGAGATGCGTTCTACTACGTCAGCCGCGTTCCTGATGAGGAACTGCCTCCCGGCGACCGGCGTTTGCAGCGGCGGGTGAGGTTGCATCGAATCGGTACGCCGTGGCAGGCCGACACGGTGGTGTTCGGGGGCGACGATGCCCCGGACCACTATTACGGCCTCACGGTCAGCGCCGACGGCCGGTACCTGGCGATCACCGCGATGGCCGGGCCCGCCTCGCACAACGATGTGCACGTGGCCGAACTCATCGATCCGAAGGCCCCGCGTTTCGGCAAGCTCGTGGACGGGTCCGCCGTACGCGCCCGTGTTCTCCCACGCTTCCTCGCGGACGGCGATCTGCTGCTGGTCACCGACTACCAGGCCCCGTGCGGCCGCATCTGCACGGCGCGTCGAAACGATACCGACCCGGCCGCATGGCGCACGCTGGTGGCCGAAGATCCCGAGGCCCCGCTGGACGAGTGTCTGGTCCTGGACGACCCGGCCCTTCCGCGGCCGCTCCTCCTGGTGGCACGCACCCGCCACGGCACCTCCACCGTGACACTGCACGACCTGGCGGGCGGCCGGCAGCTCAGCCGTCTGCCCCTGCCCGGCGCGGGCGTCGTATCGACCCTGCGGACAAAGATCCCGCACGGACATCACGCATGGTTCAGCTACTGCGACGCGACCACTCCGCCCACCATCCATCGCTACGACGCCGTCAGCGGGGAGACGGAACAGGAAACCGGTGCCGCGATGGCCGGACACACTCCAAAGGTCCGCAGCCGCAGCGTTCGCTATCACGCGGGCGACGGCACCGAGGTCACGCTGTTCCTGTTCACCCCGGCCGAGGACCATCAGGGCCCCCGTCCCACCCTCCTGTACGGCTACGGCAGCTTCGGCATGCCCATGCGCCCATGGTTCTTCCCTCTGGCGGCCGCATGGGTCGGCGCCGGCGGCACCTACGCGGTCGCCTGCGTACGCGGAGGCGGCGAAGCGGGCCAATGCTGGCACGACGCCGGGCGCGGACCGCACAAGCACCGGGCGATCAGCGACTTCAACGACGCCGCGGCCTGGCTCATCGACACCGGCCGGACCACCCGTGACCAACTGGCGAGCTATGGCGTATCCGGTGGCGGCCTACTGGTCACCGCCGCCGCGATGCGGCGACCGGATCTGTACGCCGCGGTCATCGCCGCGGGACCGCTCTGCGACATGGTGCGCTACGAGCACTTCGGTCTGGGATGCACATGGACCGACGAATTCGGCACCGCCTCCGAACCCGAACAGCTCCCTTGGCTGCTCGAATACTCCCCGTACCACAACATCACGCCCGGAACCCACTATCCGGCATTCCTCTTCACCGGTGCGGTGACCGACCTGCAGACCGGAGAGGCCCACGTCACCAAAATGTGCGCTGCCCTCCAGCACGCCACCAGCGGTGACCGGCCGATCCTCATGCGCCGAGAACCCGACACCGCCCACGCCGCTTCCCCCGCAAGCAAGGAACGCGCCCTGACCGCGGACATCCTGACCTTCGCCGGAGAACACACCGGTCTATCGCCGGGCGAGGCGACCACGCGTCTGCACGAGTGTGCCGCAGAACCACACTGAGAGCGCCTGCCGCCCGTGACCAACTGGCCGAACCAACTGGCCGAACCCGTCGTCGCGCTCCTGGCATGCCACGTTGGTAAACCCCTGGTCAGACTGCCCAGGTCCACCGTTCATCCGTCGTTAAGCGCCGGTCGACACGCTCCCGAGAGGACAAGATCCACTCAGTCACATGGAGCCCGACCACATGCGCCACGCCATACGAATATTCCGCTCCGGCCCGGTCCGGCACCGGAAACGCTCCACCTCGATCCTGGGGATCATCGCCGGTCTGGCCTTGTCCCTTGCGGCCACCTCGGCGGCCGGCGCGGCCACGTCGACCGCCACCGGCGCGGTCTCGACCGCCGGGGCGCCGGTGCCGGTGCAGCTGATGTCGATCACCGATCTGCACGGCTACTTCGGCGACTACACCACCACCGTGCCCGGGGCGCGGGCCGGGGAACCCGCCCAGCAGGTCGGCGGCGGCGCGTACCTGACCACCCATCTCAAGCAGCTCCGCGCCGGCAAGCGGAACTCGATCCTCTTCTCCGCCGGAGACGACTTCACCGGCTGGCCGAATGAGACCGGCTGGTTCTGGAACGAGCCGACCATCGAGTACCTGAACTCGATCGGGCTGGACTTCTCGACGGTCGGCAACCACGAGATGGACCGGGGCTACGGGTTCCTGCGCCACATGATCGACGGCACCTGCGACGGGCGCCCCGACGACGACCTCTGCTTCGAAGACTCGACCGGGCGGCGGTTCCGCGGCGCGGACTTCGGCTACCACTCCGGCAACCTCGTCGACGAGCACACCCGCAAGCCGAAGCTGCCGCCGTACCACGTGGAGTACGTCGACGACGGGCGCGGCGGCCGGATCCCGGTCGGCTTCGTGTTCGCCACCACCAAGCTCCTCTCTGAGGAGCAGATGTCGTACACGCCGAAGGGGTTCGCCTTCCTCGACGAGGCCGACACGGTCAACAAGTACGCCGCGGTCCTGCGACAGCAGGGCGTCCGGGCCATCGTGGCGGTAGTCCACGAGGGCTTCTCCCAGCAGTCCGGTGCCGGTTACGACGAGTGCGTCAACCCGTTCGGCCCGGCGGTGGACTTCAACGCCCGGATCACCCCGGACGTCGACGCGATCGTCACCGGGCACTGGCACGCGCTGGTCAACTGCACGCTCCCCGACCCGGCGGGCAACCCACGGCCGGTGGTCGAGGCGGCCAACCACGGCCGGCTGATCAACGAGATCAACCTCCAGCTCGACCCGAAGACGGGTGAGGTGTTGCGCGACCGGACCACCTCGGTGAACCACGCCAACACCAAGGACGTGACACCCGACCCTGAGACGCTGCGGATCGCGGAGTACTGGCGGAAGCGGTCGGTGGAACGGGGCAACACCCCGGTGGCGAAAGTGACAGCCGATCTGACCCGGGCGCCGGGAGACGCCGCCGAGTCGACCATGTACAACGCGACCGCCGACGCCTTCCGCTGGGCGGCGAACCAGGACGGGCGAGCCGACCTCGCGGTCGCCATGCCGGGCATCCTTCGCAATGACCTCCGGTACGCCGCCAACCCGGCCAACCCGGCCGACGCTCCGGGCCAGGTGCTCTTCTCCGAAGTCGCCCTGGGCACCGTCTACGACAGCGGCATCGGCGTCGGTCTGGTCCGGGGCGACATCACCGGCGCCCAGCTCGACGCGCTGCTGGAGAGCCAGTGGCAGCAGGCCGCCGACGGGTCGGTGCGGTACCGGCAGATGGCGGTCTCCGGCAACGTCCGCTACACGTACGACCCCGCGAAGCCGGTCGGCCATCGCATCGACCAGGGTGACATCCGGATCGGCAACCGGCCGGTCCGGCCGCACGCCACGTACCGGATCGCCACCCTGGCGAACAACTTCTTCGCCAAGAACGCCACGCCCGGCTTCACCGCCCTCTTCGAGGCGACGAAGCAGGACCGCAGCCTCTACAACGGCGGCGACGCGCTCTGGCGCTACCTGGAGAAGATGTCCCCGGTCCGCCCGCCGGCGCTGGGCCGGGCGACGCCGGTCTCCGGAGACTGAACGGCTGCTCCGAGCGGTCTTCTCAGTGATGAGCGGCCCGTTCGCCGAGACGGCCCGGCCGGAAGCCACCGAGCCGGGCCGTCTCGGCGAAGAGGCTTGTCCGTCTCCGTCGGATCGACCCCATCTTTCCCGAGGCGTTCGCCGTGTTCCGCGGGCACGCGATCGACTTCACGGACGGCCCGGCGCTGCACTTGGGCAATTTCACACCAGAACCAGCTCGAGTTCGGCTGCAACCTCGGTGAACGCTCCTTGAACCGCTCGAAGGAAGCTGTTCTGCTTCGGCTCTGTGGCCGTGGGGATGGGAGCAGCGTGCGTGTATATGTCGTCGGCCATGATGTGGGCGCGCCGGATGGTCGACCCCTTGCCATCTCGTGAACCTCTTGGCGGAGGTCACAGAGCTGGTCCCGAAGGTACAGGCGGGATCAGGGCCCGGATTGCTGATGTCGATCGCCGAGCTTGCGCGGACTGGGGCACTGTCGGTCATCCAACCCCATCAGGTCCAGGCGTACGACGAGGCGGGCGAAGGACCGCCGGTGCTCACGGCCGGGGATGTCGTCCGCGGGACCCGGCCCTCGGCGCGTCTGAAAGACCCGCACGCCGACCTTCCGGTGACCCAGCCGGGGATGTGCTGGTTCCGACGTTCGTACGAGCCCCGATCGCTCGAGTGGAGGAGCAGGGCGGCCTCATGGCGGGACGCCACATCTTCGTCCTACGGCCGGACCCGGAACGGATCGATCCGTATTTTCTCGCCGGAATCCTTCGCGGCTCGCGCAACCTGCGGCACTACACCTCGATGTCGACCTCCTATCGGGTGGACGTTCGTCGGGCGGAGGTTCCGCTGCTGCCCATCGAGGAGCAACGAGCGTGCGGAGAGGCCTTCCGCCGGTTGGAGGCCTTCCAATCGGCCCTACGCCGTACGGCGGAACTCGGCGAAGAGATGACCCGCGTCGTCACGGGCGGACTTGCGGACGGGGGCCTCCGCCCCGCTCGATCCGGAGGCTGACGTCGACTGAGCGCATGGGATACCCGCCATCAGTAGGTGTTGCTCAGCGGCTCACAGCGGTCTCTTGCTCCACACGCGACAGCTTCTCGGGATTGCGCACGTAGTAGAACCCGGTGACCAGGCCGTCGTCGATCCGCATGGCGACGACACCGTCGATCTCCCCGTTGAGCCGGACGATCAGAGCCGGACCGCCATTGACCTGCACCGGTTCGACCGACATATCGGCGCCGAACATGGTGAGGCCGACTGTGAACAAGCGGGCCACCTTGTCCGCCCCCACGACGGGCCGCAGCACGGCCTGCTTGACTCCGCCACCGTCGCTAATCGCGACGACGTCCGGCGCGAGGATGTCGAGCAGGTGTTGCAGATCGCCCGTTTCGACCGTCCGCTGGAACGCCTCGAGCGCACGTCGGGTCTCGTTCGGAGAAGCAACCCCGCGCGGCTGGCGTGCAGCGACGTGTGACCGTGCCCGGTGGGCGATCTGGCGGACCGCGGCCGGGCTCTTGCCGACGGCTTCGGCGATCTCGCCGTACCCGAAGTCGAACACCTCGCGCAGCACGAACACCGCCCGCTCGGTCGGCGTGAGAGTCTCCAGCACCAGCAGCATCGCCATCGAGACGCTCTCGGCGAGCTCGACATCCTCGGCCACATCCGGTGCGGTCAGCAACGGCTCGGGCAACCAGGGCCCGACGTAGGACTCCCTGCGCCGGCGGAGCGTACGCAGCCGGGTGAGCGCCTGGCGGGTGGTGATCTTGACCAGGTACGCACGCTGATCCCGCACCGTGTCGAGATCGACGCCCACCCACCGCAACCAGGTCTCCTGCAAGACGTCTTCGGCGTCGGCGGCCGAGCCGAGCATCTCGTAGGCGACCGTGAACAGCAGGTTGCGGTGGGCGACGAACGCCTCGGTGGCGGAGTCCATCCGGTCGCCACGAGCAAGCGGCTCGGCTGTGTCCACTGTTCGCTCGCTGCGCTCGCTCATAGCCGGCTCCTGCCTGTTCGCCCTCGACCATGCCCCACACACAAGACGCCGGTCCCCACCGCTTTGTGACACCCACGATCGGTGGCGCACGCCACATGACCGCGCTGTCACAGGGATCGGGTCGCCGGCATCTCCATGTTCGTCAGGACGCCGCGAACGATCCGCGCGGCACGCAACTCCACGAGTGAGGACCAGGTCATGGAACCCCGTATCAACCTGATGACCAACGAGATCGGCGTCAAGATCGCCAAGCGGATCGCCAACGTCGGCCTGGTGATCCAGCAGTCGTCACTGCCGACGTCCACGCAGGAGCTGGTGGCACTGCGCGCCAGCCAGATCAACGGCTGCGGCCTCTGCGTCGACATGCACACCAAGGAGGCCGCGGCCGCCGGGGAGACCGCGGTCCGGCTCAACCTCGTCGCCGCCTGGCGCGAGTCCACCGTGTTCACCGAGGCCGAGCGGGCCGCGCTGGCGCTCACCGAGGAGGGCACCCGGCTCGCCGACGCCCACCACGGCGTGTCCGACGAGACCTGGGCCCAGGTGCGCAAGCACTACGACGACGACCAGATCGCCGCGCTGGTCTCCCTGGTCGCCATGATCAACGCGGCCAACCGGCTCAACGTGATCTTGCGCAACCCGGGGGGTATCTACGAGCCCGGCATGTTCACCAGCATGTCGAGCTGATCGGCAGGCGAATCCCGGCCCGGCCCAGATCATTCGATCCGGGCCGGGCCCGCGTATATCCGGGCGCGGCTACGGCGACCCTCGGAGCCGCCGACTCGGCCGCATGGTCAGCGGGCGCTCCGCTTCCGGGTGGCGGGAGGAAGACAGTAAGCGCACTGGTCGATGGCCAGTTCGTGGATGCAGCGGCCTTTACGCACATCGGTGGGGCGCCGAAGGGGGTTAGGCGTCACAGGTCCGCTTCGTGGATCGGCCGTGTCGGATGAGGCGCCCTTCTTGCCAGCCTTCTTTCTCGCGTCGAGCAAGCTCCGTTGGGCCGGTTTCCGGGTGGGAGATGTGGCCGCCGACGGGGCATTGCGCTGTCGTACTGGTTACCGACGTAGGTCAATCGACATCGCTTGGGCAGCTCAGGTGAAGTCGAGCTCCAGTGTGTCGAAGCCGCGCAGCACGATCGCGTGTTTCCAGTCGGCCTGCCGGGGTGTGATCTGACGGACGCCGGCCGCGATCAGGCTGTCCAGGAGAACGGTTGCCTCCAGTGGGGCGAGTTGGGCGCCGAGGCAGTAGTGGATCCCGGTGCCGAAGGTCAGCGGCACCGGTCCGTGGCGGGTGATGTCGAACCGGTCCGGGTCGGGGAACGCTGCCGGATCACGGTTGGCCGCGCCGAGCAGGGTCACCACGGCGTTGCCGGCGGGGATGGGCGTGCCTGCCAGGTCGAGGTCCCGGCCGGCGACCCGGGCGTTGGTCCGCACCGGGCTGTGGAAGCGGTGGCATTCCTGGGCCGCCGAGGCGGCGAGCTGTGGTGAGGCAGTCAGCAGCGCGTACTGGTCGGGGTGGGTGGCCATCAGGAACATGGTGATGGACAGCAGGTGGGCGACGGTTTCGAAGCCGGCGAAGAACAGGAAGGTGATGTTGGCGATCACGTCCTCGTCGGACACGTCGCCGGCGGCGCGGGCCTTGTGCAGCAGGTCGCGCAGCAGCCCTTCCTCGGTGTCGCCGAGGTCGGTGAGGTACTCGGTCATCGTCATGATCGCGGTGATGGCGTCGTAGGTCCGCTGCGGCGGCAGGGCCGGCTCGAAGATGACCGACGCGTCCCGCATGAGTGACCGGAAGTCGTTGCGGGTGTTGGCCGGCACGCCGACCAGGTCACAGATGACCTGCATGGCCAGGGGATAGGAGATCGCCTCGACCACGTCGATCGGCCCGGCCTCCGATAGGGCCTTACCGACGATCCCCGTGGCGAGCCTGTGCAGCCACGGTCGCCAGTCGTCCAGCCGTCGGCGGGTGAACCCGGAGTTCATCAGCTGGCGTACCGGGGTGTGCTCGGGCGGGTCGATAAACGCCAGCGGCAGGGTCAGCGAGGCCGGCGGTGGGGGTACCGCCTCGCCGGTCACGAAGTCCACCGCCATGTACTCGGTGTTCTTCAGGAAGTCGGGGTGGCGCAGCACCTGCCGGCAGTCCTGGTATCGGGTGGCGTACCAGACCGGGCTGCCGGACAGCTGGTGCAGCGGCGAGGTCTCGCGCAACTCGCGCAGCAGCGGGTACGGATCGTCGTTGTGTTCCGGAGCGAACATTACGTCCACCAGCAGTTGGTCACCGCGGCTGTGCACGGGCGGTCGCCGCGGGCCGCGGTAACCGATCGCCCGGCGCGGGGCGTCCGCCGCGACACCGGTCAGCGTGCGGATACGGGTGATGCCTTCCGGGCCGCCGCCGTCGACGACGGTCACGCCGAGGGTCCGGGCCGATTCGCAGTTGGCCGGCAGGTCGTCGACGAACAGGGTCTCGCGCGGGTCGGTGCCGAGCTGTTCCAGCGCGGTGCGCACCAAACGCACGTCGGGCTTGCGCGCGCCGATGTCGCAGGAGCGGATGATCACGTCGAACAGGTCCGCCCACGGGTACAGCGCCTGCCACAGCGGCGCGGACTCCCGGGGCGTGTTCGTGCACAGCGCGAGCTTCACGCCGGCCTCGGCCAGTTGCTCGGCAAGTTCCAGGTAGTCCTCGTCCAGCGTGTACGGCAGGGGTGGACGGGGCGGCCCGGGTGGCAGATCGAGCATCGGCATCGCCTGGGCCAGGGTCAGCTCGCCGCGTTCGAGGCGGTGCCACGGATGGTCGCCGTTCGCCAGATGACTGCCGAAGAACTCCTCCGAGAACTGGCCGGCACCCGGATGGGCCAGCACGCCGCCGACGTCGAAGATGACCGCGGTGACCGTCACCGGCCGGCCTCCCCGAGAACCCGCAGCACCTCCGGGTAGTCCTGCTTGTCCCAGGAGGCGACCATCGCGTCGAGCCGGGCGAGGATCTGCTGGTAGATCCCGGTGACCAGGGCGACGCCCTGCTGCGCGGTCTGCTCGCTGACCGGCAGCCGCCAGAACTCGATGGCCTCGGCCTCCGGATCCTCCTCCAGCTCCGGCGGGTCCGGGCGTAGCCGCAGCGTCATGTACGGCAGGTCCAGCCCGACCTCCTCGGCCACCCATTCGGCGAGCCGGCCGGTGGCCGTCGCGTACGTCTCGGTCAGGCCCTTGAGCGTGGCGATCGTCCAGTAGCGCAGTACGGGGTCGAGGGTGACGTCGATGTGGTGGGTGATGATGCCCCGGGTGTCGCGGTGCGCGTCGGTGGCCCTGTCCAGGTAGATGAAGTCCAGCGTGCGGCTGACCGACCAGTCCAGGTGCTCGTCGAGGTCCAGCGACTGCCAGTCGACGAACAGCATCGCGGCGCGGCGGCCGAACCGTTTGCTCAGCCGGTTGATCGCCCGCTGCTGCGCGTTGACCGGGATCGGGTACGGCAGCATGTACTTGTAGACCGTCGGCGTGCCGCAGGTGTCCGTGGCGCTGTAGAGCACCGCGAAGCGCAACTTGGCCTGGCTTCGGTCAGGGTGTCCGCGGTGAAGAAGCCCATGTGCTCCGAGTCGCGCAACGCCTGCCGGCACTGCCGCCAGGTCTGCTGGATGACGCGCTGGCTCGGGTGCGCGTCGGTGTCCGGCCAGAAGTTGAAGTCGAACACCTCAGGACCGGGAATCGTCGGTACCCAGGTCGGTGGCGCGGCGTGGATGCCGCGCCGGTACTCGAAGCCGCCCTGCGAGATCGTCTCCTGGGCGAGCCGCAGCATGTCGCTGTTCTGCTCGTCGATCAGCTCGAAGATCCGGATCGCCCGCCGCCGTGCCGCCTCGCGCTGCTCCTCGGTGAGCACCGCATCCTCGAACGCGTCGTCCTCCACGGCATGACCGGTCTCCCGCTCGAGGTGAAAGTCGCCCCAGTAGATGAGCTCCTTGCCGGTGCGGGCGGTGTACTCGTTGGCCAGCTTGTTGGTGTGCCGGAACAGGGCGTTGCCGCAGATCTCGATCGATTCCACGACGGCGAACCGGACCACCGGGTCCTCAGCCTCGATAACCAGCTTCGTGATCTGCGTGGTGCGCCGGCGCAACGGCTCGTTGACCTCACTGAGGAACAGCCAGTAGTACAACTCCGACGGGCGCCACCCCAGCATTTCGTCCCAGCCGAGCGTGCGCAGGTCCCGCATGAACATCCGGGAATGCGTCATGTCCTCGTCGGCGTGCGCGGAGATCGCCTCCCGCTGCCGGTCCAATGTGCGCTCTTGGCAATAGGAGATGTGGTAGAGGTTCAGCTCGCGGAAGTACATGATGAAGTTCGTGAAGTAGAGCGCGAACCACAGCTTCTGCTCTGGCCGCACGCCCTGCTCGTTGGTCACCAGCCAGGTGTGCAGCGGATGGTCCTCGATCCGGCGACGCCAGTACTCGATGACCGGCAGTACCTGCTTCATCCATCCTCCCGCTGGCACACCTTGTTGTGGTGACTTCCGCATCCGGGCAGCTTGCATGGTGCACTGCCCCGAACCGCGCTGAGAAGCGACTGCCCGGAACGTTCCCGGTCCGCGGCCGGCCGGTGACGTGCCGGCGCGCCATTTTCATCCCGCGACGGTAAGCGATCAATCGGCGTCATGTCCATGTTGCTCCCCGGTCACCCGTCGACCCTCGCTCTGACGGTATTGACCACATTCGGGTGGCGTGTTACATCGGCGTCGGACAGTCCGGCCGCCGAACCTACGCGGCGAGGGTGACGTGTTCTGAGCACGGGCTCACCGTGACCCCTGTGCCGTGGGCCCGCCACGACGCGGGCCACATGTATGCCTTCGATGATCAGGTGGCGTGGTTGGGGTGCACACGTTCAAGAGCGCGATCAGTGTCCGATCGCCTTCGGCGGGCGCTGCGCCGTGCGTCGCGGTCGTCAAAATCCAGGCATTTTGTGAACTTCGTACACAAATCTCCACGGTGTACTTTCCTCACAGATAAGGCATCTGTGGACATCGCCTGACATGCTGCACTACCGTGGCGGCGGATCTTTCCGTGGGGATTTAGTGGCCGATGCCGGTCGGGGCGGCGATTTCTCGCGCCATGACGTGTCCGCCAGCGAGTGGACGGGGCCGTCCGCGCACAACACCGCGTTGGTCAGCTCGAACAACGCATCCGCCCGCGCGGTCAGGCACTGGTAGAACTCCCGCCGGAACCATGACAGCTCCCCGAGCGCGCCGGCAACGCCAGCATCGTGCACACTGATCATCGAAGCCCTTGGTTGTGATCTTCCGTCTGTCGCAAGAAGGAATGATCAACCAAGGGCTTCCACCGTGATCAACCGGGGCCCCACCACCAACACCCCAGGTTAAAGATCAAGCTAGGCGTCGCGCGCGAGATACTCGTCGCGCAGCGATGCGAGAGTACGCAGACCGTCCGGCGTATCGGCGGACCAGTACTCCCAGCCGTTGACACTGCTCTCCGCAAGGGCCTTGCCGGCACCGGACGGAGTGTCGTACGTCTCGCCGTTGAGGAAGATGCGCCCGTCATCCAGGACGACCGCCACCGAGTCCCCGCCCTGTTGGGCGTCGATCAGCGTTGCGCCCGGTGAGAGGAGGCCGGTGTTGAGAAGGTCGGCGAGCTTGACCCCGACGTGCGTACGGCTCGGCCTCGGCGGTTCGCCTTCAGGCTTCGGATACGACGGCTTGTACGAGCTCTCGCTGAGCAGGCTGAAGGCGTCGCGGACGACCTGCGCCATGAGCTTGCGCCGACGCTCCAGGAACTCCCGGTAGTCCAAGTGCTCCCAGCCGTCGGGTAGCGCGTGGAGATAACACTGCCTGGCGAGGCGCGCGGGGGAGATCCCCCGTGCGGTGACCTCCGCGGGCCAGTATTCACTCGGCGCCTTGTCAGAGATCTTGATGTTGTCGCCGGAGACTTGGCCGCCGAGGTGCAGAGTTCATTCGGCAGCGTGATGGTCCAGTAATCGTTGGTGAACGTGCTTTCGACCACCTGGTCGATGCGGCGGCAGAACCCTTCGGCGTCTTCCGCGTCGCTTAGCCGGGCGAAGTCCTGTTCGCCCTGCGACTCGAACGTGCTGGTGTATCGACCCGTGGTGTGGGCCATGAAGAACCACCGTGCGATCACTTCGCGCAGCCGCTCGATCGGGGCGTTGAACTTGATCCGTCCGATGAGCCACATGGCATAGCTGAACAGGATCGCGTTCTCACTGGAGATCATCCGCTTCCGCGGAAGCTGGCGCGTTCGAGGCATTGCAGGAACGTGCCAGTTGGTGAGGTCGAGTACCTGTGCCTGGGCGCTCTGCAGGCGGGCGAATTGCTCATCGCGTCGTTCTGGATCCGGCCGTCCGGTCTCGACATCGCGCCCCCGAAGGAGCGTGTACACGTGTTTGAGCACCGTCGGGTGGAAGGCGACCGCGACGATGACGCGAAGGAGCTGAGCCGGCTGTGGCTGGATGTGCCAGCTGAACGGCGATGCGCCCGAGATCGTCGGCTGCTTCGACTGTCGGCAGAACTCCTCCAGCTCATGGCGTCCCTTCTCCTGTGCCGTCTCCGCCGGACCGAGCCGCTTCTCCCGACAGGGCCCACGGAGCCGGTCATTGCTGGCGGGGACATCGGTCGACAGCTGGCCAGGGCAGTTCCGGTGCTGCGTCCGGAAACCCGGCGGCGACAAGCTCGTGCTGGTATCAGCCACCTGCATTCCGTAGCGGAGGTTGTGGAGGAAGTACTGAGGGTCTAACGCAGACCGACCGGATCCGCGGCGCGTTTGCTGGGCACCGACGAACGGGAGGCGATGGTGCGCGATGTGAGCGCCTGCCTGCTCAGCCACGCGTGCACACTGTCGGCGCGTGTTAACACGATTAATGGGTCGCGACCCCTGAGCCATCACGAGCTTGCTCCGGCTGGTGGCTTTTCAGAAGCGAAGCGAGGAACGCCCGGGTCTCAGGATCTGTGGAATATATGCGAGTGGCTCGGGTGCTGCGGGTGAGTAGCACCCGGTAGATGTTGAGGGCGAGCGGCAGGTATTGATGCGGCGGCAGACCCTTGAGGGCATCGTCGTGGCTTTCGCCGGGCCGGGCCTGCCAGGTGCCGTCGCGGTAGACGAGGTCTGGGCCGATGATGACTCCGCCGTATTCATATTCCAGACCCTGGGCTGTATAAATGCAGCCGATCTGCCGGTGACCTCCCGGGTGAGTTGCCCAAAAGTTGCGGTGTGGTGCCAGCGGGGGAGTGCCCATGGCCTTGGCGGCGTTCCAGGGTGCTTCCCAAAGTCGTTGCTGTCCGGTTGCATCAATCCACCGAATCGCTACTTCCGGGCGGAGTGTGGACCTGTCGCGGTTCCAGGGCCAGCAGAAGCCGGCAGCGGTGCGTGCGCGGGCTCCTGCAACCGTGTGGTAATCGATCCAAGCTTGGAGTTGGGCAGGGTCGTCGGCCAAGGCAAAGTCGAAGTCGCCTCCTGCCCACTGTTGCGGGGTGTCGTAGAGCAACTGGTCAACCCAGTTCGCGTAGGCTCGCGACCCATTGCAGCGAAAGCAGCCGGCCAAAGTCAGGTGGTGTACGGCGGCACCGTAGGCGGATGCCATCTGTCGTATCTCTTCGACCGTAAAACCTTCGTTGGGGCGGATGATCTGCCGCTCGTCCAAGAACAGCAGAAGTATGGGTACCTTGGACATGATCTGTTGCAGCAGCCGTCCACCATCTGGTCTCGGAAACCGCTGGCCCTCATCCAAGACTGTGATCCTGGAACCACGAATGGCGTGTGTGATCATCTCTCGGGGAAGAAGGAAAAGATCCGCTGCTGCCCGGTCGCCTGCGGCTTCGCGTAGTTGCGCGATAAGCGTGCCAGAAGGGCTGACGTAACGAGGCTCCAACCCAGGCTGCCGCGCCAGATACGCCAGAAGCCGAGTCGCTATGACGGTCTTGCCGCTGCCGGGACCACCCATGACCGTGATAACAGCCCTTTCACGCCGCTGCTTGGCCTGGTTAACAGCTCGCTTAATACGCAGAAAGGCCTCCTGCTGGTCACCGATCAAGGTGAAGGACCGAGCAGACTCGAGCATGTCGGCCACGCTGTCCAGAAGGCGCCGGGTTGGAGCCCAGCGAGTGCGTTCGAACTTGGTGATCTGGTGGTCACCTGGGGCGTGCAGATCAGCGGCGAGCAGTCGTTGAGCCAACAACTTCCTAGGTACTCCTGCCCCTAGGTCTTCCCCGCTCAGAACCGGGATCTTGTTGGATGGGTCGGGCTGTGGACCTGCCTGCAGTTCTTTAACCTCGGCGCTGGTGGCGTTGTGAAGGAAGACCAGTCCACGAACGGTCACCGTTGCCGAGCCGGCCTCGAACCACTCTCTGATGAACGCCAGGTAGGCGGCTACCTGTACGACAGGATGAGAAACCTCCATACCGTCTGAGCGGCGAACCAGCCGGTCGGATAGGACCTGTGTCTCTGTCCACTGTTTAAGCTCAACCACGATAAGGGCGGGGGTGCCATGCTTGGTCTTTCCTAGTAGCAGGGCGTCGAAGCGACCAGCGCCACCGGGAGTTCCGTACTCCAGGTAGATCTGCATCTTTCCTAGACCCGCCCGCAACAGCACATCAACCAGCGGAGGCCAACTTCGATGCCAACTGTGGTGCTCGGCATCACTGATCGAGCCGAAATTAGCAGCCTCGTACCGCTGAACGCAGCTGGCGTAAAAAGAGGGCTGGCCCAGCAACTGCGCCAGCTCTCCAACCCGACCACGCCAGACACAACGGACCTGCTCGCCGGACGTTGAAGTCATGGGTGCGCTTTCCGCGCGACATGCTCGCGATGCCAGGCGAAATATGGGCGGCTGTCCTCATTGAATTCCGTGCAGTCCTGCCTTAGCGTTCTGGCGACGGCCTCTTCCAGGCCTGGCTCGCTCTCTGCTGCCGCGGATGCGTGAATCGTGCCGTCGTCACCCACGTAGAGGTATCCGTACTCGAAAAGCACGTCGCAACCGAGCACGCACGCGGCCATAATGTTGGCCAGGTCTCGCCGCTCGTCAAAACTGCAGTCCCGTCGCCTTTTGATATGAGCGGTGTGTATTACCTGCGACGGCAAGATCCGCCTGCACAGCGCACACTGCAAACGCTTCGCCTTGCCGAACTTTTTGGCGCGTAGCCGCTGTTGTTCCCTGCGAATGAATGTGCGGGCTCGCTGGTCCAGCGCACCGTCGATGTCCAGATAGCGGTCCGCTGGGTCGTCAAGCGTGTCGGAGTCCGCCGCCTCACCCGCGGTGGAGTCGATGAGTAGATCGACGGCGTCCAGAGCCTGCTGCAAGACTGGTGCGCCTTGTTTGTTCGCGGACAGTCGCAGAGCCTCCATGGCCCCGGGGCCGAGCATGTGGCCCTTGACGTTCTCCTGGATCTCGAGGATGTCCAGGCGTACCCGGTGTGGGTAGACGTCGTCCGGCCACACTGGGGCCGTGTCCTGGTACACCGCGCCGGAAAGGCGGGCCACCACCAGTTTCTCAAGACTGGCGTCAGCCCAGCGGCCCGGCAGGACGCGGGGATTGGGCCCCTGATGCCCCAACATCAGATAGTCACCCGCACGCAGGCTCTCCAGCACTTGCTTGGTGCCACCGCGGTCGACGGTCTCCGATCGCCAGCCCCAGATCGACTGCTGGATACCGATGTCCAAGTTCCCCTGCGAACGAGCAGGCACGTAGACCATGGCCGTAAGCAACTCCGGCCCCCTCGCCACGCGACGACCCCTCGAAGGAGTTCTGGTGGTGGCGCTCGGCTGCGATGAACTTGCGGTGGGGAGATCAGCGAGCGGAGGACCCATAGAGGGATTATCCGGCAATCAAATTAAATACCGCGAGTCGGACATATTAGACAGCAGGGGCGTGTTTGGGTCATTCGTCCTCGATCTCGCCCTGGCTCGACTCCTTCAACTCGACTGCCACGTAGGTTTCGCCACTGGTCCGGTGGTCCAGCCCGGCCGCTCGATGTCGGCGCGTCTTGCGGTGAGCGGTGCTTGGTACCCGAGGACCCCCATCTCGTGTGGTATAGGGGTGCGCCAAAGCGGCTGTACGACGGGCCGGCAGCCATGTGATCGGGTGCCTACTGCCAAGACGACGTCGTGTACATCACGCGGCATTGCATTCGCTGACGTATACGGACATGATCCCGGCAGCGTCGCGGTTCGCTGCCTATCGTCCGGCTATGACGATGTGGCCACGACGAATCGGTTGGGTTCGCGCAAGACGATCCCGGCGCCATCAAGATCGGCGATTCGGACGGACAAGGCGGGCCTCGGCGAGGCGGCCGGGAGGCATCGCTGAACTTCAGGCCGTCGAGGGCCTTGTCGTCGGGGTCGAGGAGGCAGAGACGTTCGCGTGCTTCGGCGAGGGCGGCTTGCCAGATCTCCGGGGTGAGATCGCTGCGGAGGCGGATGAAGAACTCCTCGACGCGGCAGAAGTTGCGGAGGTGCGGCTACGACCCAAACAGTTCCTTGGCGTGGTGCGGGCCAGGGGAGCTGTCGCGGCAACGAAGCAACTATTGGCCGACCCGCGGCACACCTCCTACGGGTTTGAGAAGCTCTGAAAGATGGGTGAGCTGCAGAGCAGCGTCGAATTCGCGGTATGCCTGCCGTGGTTCAGAGAGCTCTTCAGCGACGGCGTCGACCAAGGCGGCGCGCAGACCATGCCCCGGGTCATCCATGACCTGTATGCCGAGTCGGGCCGGGGGTTATTGCTGGTCAAGGCGGTTGCCGAGGAATGGGGCATGGAGCCGGATGGTGGCGGCGGCACCTGCACCTGGTTCGAGTTGGAGCTCTGAGGCGGGGGAGATGCGTCGCGGTCCTGGGATAGACGCTCCGATCCCCCCTCCGGACCCCCGAGGAAGGTACTCCAGGGCCGCGGCTTCACACCACCTGGGTTCTTAGCTCTTTAACGAACAAGCTCGGCAAGGAACTCCTGGGTCTCCTCATCCACCGAATAGAGCACTGTGCCGACCATGCCTCGGGTGAGCAGGACCTTGTAGGTGTTACGGATCAGACGATCGGCCTGCTCGTCTGTGATGCCGTTCTTCTTGAGCGCCGGGTCCTTGCTGGCGGAGCGGACAGTGATCAGACGTCCGTTCCGCCAGAGGAGGTCTGGGCCGATGATCACGCCGTTCCAGTCGTATTCGAAACCTTGCGCGGTGTAGACGCAGCCGATCTGCTCGAAGCCGCCATCGGCGGTGGCCCATAGCGCGCTGGGAGGGAAGTTGCCCACGCCCCGCTCACCCTTGACGTTCCACGGCCGAACCCAATCGCCCACCTCGACGTCCAGGACAAGCGTGTCGTCCTTACGCGGATTGCTCCACGGCCAGCAGAATCCGGCCGTCATCCGTGCGGAAAAGCCGGCTTGGAGCCGGGAGTGCAGCACCGCCTCCAGTTCGTACGGGGATTCCGCGGACGTGACCTCGAAATTCTCGTCACCGGTCCAACGCTGCGGACCGCCGTCACGCAGACCGAGCAGTCGCAGCACCCATTCCCCGTAGGTCCGGCTGCCGCCCGCCCGGAACTGACCGTCCAACGGCACTACTTCCACCTGGAGCCCCTTGGCCTCGGCGTACCTGCGGGATCTGCTCAACGGAGCCGATCTCGCCGGGACGTACGATCTGGTGCTCGTCCAGCAGGAACACCGGCACACGGGCCGCATCTATGAGCTCGTCGACCTGCGGACGTCCGGTGCGCAGCCGAGCGGGGGTGTACTGGTTGGCCGAGACCTCGCGGATGCGGTGGGCCTCGTCGCAGATGAGTACGTCGAGGCCATTCTTGCCAGCCTCCATGAAGTTGTTGAAGTACTTGAACAGGTTCGCCGCCCAATGGTCTCGATCCTGCCTCCCGCAGCCCGGGTCGGTGGGTCCGGCGCTCCTGCGGAGGCTGTTCGGCAGGTCCTACGGGAACTGACCGACCCGGATCACCCAGGGCTTGCGCGGCCGGACGACTCCGTACCGGAAGACCCATGGCGACCGAAATCGCCAGGCCACCACATCGAGTCGGAGAGGTCGCCGGTGAACCCACACAACGGGACGGTGTAGCTGTGGGCGTCAGCTGGGTCGACCCGATCGGTCCCCCAATCGTGGGCGCGTCGAGGCGCGGTGGCGGACATGGTCTTCCCGCGATTGTTCCGCCCGCTATTCGGTGACTGTGAAGGCGCACCAGGAAGACCAGGCCGAGACCGCGTTCCCGTCCTCGGCGCGGACGCGGAACTGGTAGGAGCCGGGTGTCAGCGTCCCTGGTGCGAGGCCGGCGCCGAACACCAGGCCGCTGGGCCAGACGGGTTCGGTTTTCCGAATCAGCGGCTCCTGCCCTGGGTGGCCGATCTCGAAGGTCGCGCTCAGGTTCGGGTAGGTGACGCCGATGATCGAGGGGGTCGGGTTGGCGGCGAAGCTCAGGCTGTTACCGGTTCTCACGGCAGGATCGCCGCTCTCGGCTCCGCACTGTTGGAATCCGGAGTAGGGGCCGGTGGAGATGCGCAGCGTGTCGGGGACGCTCGGGGTGGGCACCGCGTTGGAGGTGTCGACGGTGAACGCGCACCAGGGCAGCCACTCCGAGACCGCCGCCCCGTCCTCGGCCCGCGCTCGCACCCGGTAGGCACCGTCGGTCAGCACGCCGTCGGGTACCTGGAAGCGCGCCGATGAACCGACGAAGGTCACGCTCTGGGTGAGAAGGGGTTCTCCGCTCGAGCGCGACACCTCGAAGGTAGCCCGCAGGTTCGGCCGGTCGGCGTTGTAGGCCGGGGCGCCGCTGCTGACGCCGAAGACAGGGTGAGTGCTCCGCGCCAGTGGCGTGGTCATGCTCTGGCAGGACTGCGGGGCCAGTTCAGGAGAGGAGGCCACGTACAGACCGACCGGCGCGTGCGGCGCCAGCGGATTCGACGGCGTCGGTGTCGGTGTTGGGGTCGGTTTCGGCTTGTGGGACGGGTGCTTGGTCGACGACTGATTCGCCGGGTTGCGGAGAGTCGTGGACGGCTGCCGCATGTTGCTGTACTCGTGCGCGGTGGGGTGCGAGACGATCGACGTGCTCGTTGGAGTGGCGGCTGCGACGGACACCGCGGGCACGAGGACCATTCCGGTCACGAGCGCCGACACGACCGCGAGCCGGCACTGCCGTACCGCGCCCCATCGACAGGGCGGCATGGTGGTGGGGTGTTTCGTCTGGTGCATGGGCGTGCGTCTCCGTTCGCGGGCCGAGGGGAAGCCCGCGAAGGCAAGTAGACAACGCCGCCCGACCAAGGTCACCAGGTGGCGGGCAGCCGTAAGGAGTCGTTCATATCTTGGGTCCACGGAAACGCAGTGATTCCGGCCAACCCTCCCCATCTGCCCGGGGAATCCGGTGCCGGGACCGGCTACAACGCGACGCTCCGGCAGTGAACACCGCGCGCTCAATCCGCGGGTTCGGGATTCAAGTCCCTGATGGCGCACCCGCCTGACCCGGGCGTCCTCGATGTACCGAGAACGCCTGAACTCCTACTGTCTGCACGGCTCCGATGAGACCGCGAGGTGCCTACGCACAGGACGGCACCCTGTGCCCGCGTTCAGGTATACGCGGGGTGTTAGCCCGATTGACCTGCCGATAGGTTCACCGTCATGAGCACGCGATTGATCGCCGTGATGGCGCTGTTCTGGCTCGTGGCGGGCTGTGGCGTCGTGAACTCGGCGGTGCACGGATACCACCGCTACACCGACCCGTCCGTGGCGATGGCGCCGACCATCAAGCAGGGGCAGACCTTCGACGCTCGACCTGTCAGCGATGGCAGATACACGCCGAGGCGCGGAGAGATCGTCGTGTTCATGATGCCGAGCTGGGACGGCGGCCGCGGGAAGCCATTCGTCAAGCGGGTGATCGCCATCGGTGGAGATCGCATCGGCTGCTGTACGACCGGCGGGTCCTTCACGCTCAACGGCACCGCCCTGTCCGAGCCCTATCTCTCGCCGGGTACCCGGGCAGCGGAGCAGCCGTTCGGCCCCGTTACCGTCCCGGCGGGCCGGATGTGGGTGATGGGAGACAATCGGCTGGCCTCGGCGGACTCACGCTTCCACATCAGCGATGCCGATCACGGCACAATCCCCGCGGCCGGGGTCATCGCAATAGCCGTCCTCAAGTGACCAGAGGCAAGGCCTCCCCCCGGACATAGCGGAAGGTCACCCGTCACGCCCCGTACAGAGCCGATCGCCCGGGAACAGATCTTCGATGGCCTGCTCAACAGACTCGACGGGCAGGCCTCGTGAGCCAATTGATCAGGGAGGACACCGGCAGGGTGGTCAGAAGCTGCTGTCTTCCTTGCGGGCGCGTTGCCATGCCGCTTCGAAGTCGTCGCGGCTAATCTCCAAGTCCTTCAGCTCCGGGTCGAAGAGGTCCACTACCGGCGGGTTGAAGGGCCAATCATTCGGATCGCTCTTGACTGCGCCCCCATCCTCGGCGAGCTCCACCTGACGCAGCCGGCGCCCGTCAGATCCGATCTCCATCAAGTAGATCGCTGGATCCACATCGTCTTCGCCGTCCCAGCGGCGCCGCAGATAGACAACGCTTCGGTCTGCCAGCGCCCCGAACCCGGGCATGCTCCGTTGAGCCTCCCGCTTGGCGCGCAAGTCGTCCAGGCCCGCGGGCATGGTCGGCGCGTCGGCGTCGACCTCGTCCAGGTCCCAGCCTTTGGCCTGGTCGACCGCTTCCGAGCCGTCGACCACCTCGACCTCGGCGATAGCCGATCGCGCGTGGACCCACCACCACACACCGCCCATGCCATAGTCATGAAGGACCAGGAAACGCTGCCTGGACCCGGCCTCATCATTAGTCATGAGCGCCAGTCTCCTCCTCGCTGGATGGGTGGCGTTCCGGCTCGGGTTTGGGGCGTGGTGGCCCGAGGTGAACTCCCGTGCCGAATGGCGAGACGGCACCGCCCGGCAAGCCGGCCCTGGACGGCCGTCCTGGTGCTACGGCAACTTCAGGCAAGGCCCGTGCCTCACAGGTGGGCAGCCGCAATGTGGGAGCGTCTCGCCGAGCACCTGGACCGAGTCTGGCCGGACACCGATCCTGCAGGAAGTCTCTAAGTAGCCGCGATGTTCGTGGGAGTTGCTCGCCTGTTCAGCTCTCGCGCTTCAGTTTGCGCCAGCCACCGGCCCGGTTGTTGGCGATGATCTGCTTGAACATGGCGGTGAGGGCGGGCGCGTTGATGGGTTCGTCCTGGTGGAAGGCCACCGTGCGGGCAGTTTTGTTGTCATGTCCGCCGGTGATTATGCCTTGAGGGTCAGGGACGATGGCGCCGTCGTAGAGGAACACGTTGACGTGATTCTTCGCCGCCAATAGCGCGCAGATATTGCCCTGCAGCACGAAGTACGGGCGGTTGGTGCGCTTGATGCCAGGCCTATCTGGATGCCCCGCGCGATCACCGCGAACGTCCGCTCATGCCGCGGTGCGCTCAACGAACATCGACTCGGCTGTCAGCCGCTGCTGCCCAAAGTGCCTGCGCTGGCCTGTCCTGATAGTCGGCTGAGAACACGGTGAAGGCGGCACTTCCGACCTGGCCGGCGGCGTTGATAGGGGTAAGACGGCCAGCGCGGCCACAACGGGGGAGTTCGTCATGAGCCTCATCGGAACCCTGCTCGGGTATGCCTTGACGGCGTTCGTATTGCTGCTGATCGCCCGGTTGGTGCTGGACTGGGCGGGCGTACTGGCCAACAGCCCTCGGTGGGTGAGCCGGGCCCGCGCGCTGACTCATGCCTGGACGGAGCCGGTGATCTCGCCGGTGCGGCGGGTGCTGCGGCCGGTGCGAGCCGGCGGGCTGTCGATCGACCTGGCGTTCACAGCGGTATTCGTCGTTGTGCTGATCCTGCGCTCGATCGCCTTCAGCCTGTAGCCGCAGCCTCGCGAGCGGCCGGCAGCTGAGACCCACGCCAGTTGGCGACGTCCACTTATGCCGCTGGTCGAGTGGTGCCCGCTCGCCGGACCACGCCGTCCGACTCTGCCGAATAGCGGATGCGCCCGCTGCGGTGGTGCTGTGGCGGTTCGTGGAGGCGGGGTGCGCCGTGGACCTGCTCGGCGATGGCGCTCGCTCATCGGGTGGTCATTGCTCGTCGCCGCCTGGTCACCCATGCTGTCGACTGCTCTAGGCTACGTGGCCGTGGGTGAGGTGTCTGGGGCGGGGATCGTGCGGCATGAGCCGCGGTACGACGGGTTCGTGGCGGCGGCCGGGCAGCGGCAGGAGGTGGCCGAGGCCATCGACCGGCACGTTGCCGTGCACTTCGGGCCGGTCGCGTTCGTGCTGCACGAGATCGCCTCGCACCTCGTCGGTGTGCACGTCTACGTGGTCGGCCCCACCGCGGAGCGGCCGAACCAGACGCTCGTCACATTGGGGATGAGCGAGCGGCCGATGACTGTGCCCGAGGGGCATGGAATCAGTCCGTACGCGGAGCTGATGCTGTGCCTCCCCGCGGAGTGGCCGCTGACGCAAGCGGCCCTGCAGGACGAGCGGACGGGGTGGCCGGTACGGGTGTTGAAGCAGGTGGCGCGGTTGCCGCACGAGTACGGGACGTGGATCGGCGAGTGGCATTCGGTACCGAACGGAGATCCTGCGATGCCGTACGCACCTGGCACGCCGTTCGCCGGGGTGGTAGTCACGCCGATGCTCAATGTCCGACCGGAGGCGCGGACCATTGACGTCGGGGACGGGACGCAGATCGAACTGCTCGCGCTGGTACCGCTGCATCCGGCCGAGGTCGGGCTCAAGGTGTCGCAGGGCACGGACGCGCTTATCGCCGCACTCGACCATGGCGGAGTCAGCCAACTGCTGGACCCGACCCGACCGTCGCTCGTGTGACACCGAATGCACGCTGTCGGCAGGCCGGCGCGGCGGGCCGCTGCCTGTCCGGTGCGGGCAAGGTTGATCGCCATGGAGGGCTGCCCGAGGTAGATGCCTTGGTGACTGATCGCGGCCATGATCTCGCCGCACAGGGCGCTGTCGCCGGCCGATTCTGCGAGCGAGAGCGCCTGGAGGCGGTGCTGCTGGGCGAGGCCGTGCTGTTCGGCGTCATAGCTGAGCCATCCGGCAAGCTGTGCGAGTTCGGCGCCGGCGAGGCTCCGGCCGACCTGGTCGCTGTAGCGGCCGTGTTTGAGTAGCGGCGCGACCTCGGTGTCCAAATAGTCGACCACGGCTTTTCGGAGGCGGGCTCCGCCCAGCCGGTTATCCAGTTCGAGGTAGGTGCGGGTGACGCCCCGGATCGCTTGGACCTCGGCGGACCCGACGCCTCGGAGGCCCTTGCCGATGGGCGGCTCTGCGGGCGGGCTGGTCAGCCAGCGCAGCGCAGCGGTGGCACCGCGTCGACGCTCCAGCAGCCACTCGGGAAAGTAGGAGCCAGAGCGCCATCTCCGTGGACGCAACCGCCGGACTGCAACGGGGAGTGCAGCTGGAGGTCTCGCCAAGGATTCGCCTGCTGTGGTGTCATGGATCATGGCAGGCGAGATCGTGGCGGCCCGCCTCAGGCGGCAGGACGCGGCAGAGTTGATCGACGCGGTGGTGCTCGGTGCGGCGACCGCGCCGATCTGGGTGCCGATGGTGCGGGACGGAATACGCAAGCATCGGCAAGGCCAGGCCGACGCGTCGAAGGAGACGCATCCGCAGGCCGCCACCTGGACACCGCCGAGCCGCCAAGCGGTGCTGAAGTGGCTCTTCATGCCGCACAATCCGCTGCCCGAAACGGCCGCCGAGCGGTGGCTGGCCCTGATCGCCCTCGGTTATGAGACCGTCCCGCCGATGCTGTGGGGCCGGACCCCGGGGCAGCGGGCGATGGGGCTGCGAACGGTGACCGCGCGCGACGGCACCCGGCCCGGGCTGCGCATGCTCGCCGGGACGCTTGGGCTGCGGGTGCTGCGCCGCTCCCAGCCCGACGCACTGAGATTCGGGACCGCAATAGCGGACCTTGGCACCTGGATGATCACCCGCCCACGGCGGCCGTGGAGGCACCGGCTGATCGGGATTGTCGTAGTGGACGATCCCGGGAACAACCGTACGCCCGCATCTCCGGGGCTGCGCTGATCAGGTAGGTGGGCCGCGTGGCATAGGCAAGCCGTCCGATTGGTGATCTCCTACGAATGCGCGCCACATGCCGCGGGTCGCCAGACGCACGCGGCCGGGTGGAATGGGCAGGCGGGCTGGCCGAACGCGCTCCGGTCGGCCCGCGGCGTACGTAGGGCTAGTCCGGATCAGAGAGGCGTCTGGGAGCCACCGGTCATGCGGCTCGGCGAGCGAAGACGCACCGCCGTTCAGGCGTCACGGCGTTTGAGGACCGCGCCGCCGGCCAGCAGCGCCCCAAACGCCCACAGCGCTAGGACGCCGAGGCCTTTCCAGGGACCGATGACAAGATCGCCGGTTGTGGCCTGCGCCGCCAGCCCAGCGCTCGCCGGCCCGATC
Source organism: Actinomadura alba (assembly GCF_014323705.1). Taxonomy (GTDB): domain Bacteria; phylum Actinomycetota; class Actinomycetes; order Streptosporangiales; family Streptosporangiaceae; genus Actinomadura_C; species Actinomadura_C alba. Next base: position 78,422 of record NZ_JABVEC010000020.1, on the reverse strand, counting down.
TGCTGCAGGTGCTTCTGCCACGCCGGGTCGGTGACCACGCCGGTGACGATCGGCAAGGCGTACAGGAGGGTGAGGACGACGCTGATCGCGGCGGCCGGGTTGCGGACCGCAGTGGCGGTGCCGAGGCTCAGCAGGCCGACGAGGACCAAGTACAGCACCGAGCCGACGGCCGGGCGCAGGACCAGGTCGTGGGTGGGCAGTAGGAGCCGGCCCACGATGAGAGACCCGGCGACGGCGACGGCCGCCGCGACCGCTACGACGGCGGCGACGACCACCGCCTTGGCGGCCAGGACCCGGCTCCGGCGTGGCACGGCGGTGAGCGTGACTTTGACCATGCCGCTGCTGTATTCGTTCCCCATCACCAGTACCGCGAGGATCGCCACGACCGCCTGACCGAGTTGCACCCCGGTGAGGCTCAGCTTCGGCAGGTCGGCGCCGCAGCCCGGCCCTGAGCAGGCGGCCGCGGCCGCGCTGACCCCGACCGTGCCGGCGACGACGACGACGAGTAGCGCCAGGGTGCCCGGCGACGTGCGCAGCTTGGTCCACTCGGCGTGCAGCGCGAACGTCATGCGTCCCTCCGGCGGAGCATCACCGCGGCGGCGCCGAGGGCGAGGGCGGTCCACCCGGCAAGGACTGCGAACCCGGCCCAGGGCGGGAGCGGGAAATACCCGTTGGGCGGCGTATAGAGGTTCGCCACCTGCGGGTACTCCGGGGCCGCCTGCTGCAGCGCGAACGCCGCCGCCGGGCTGACCCGCAGCAGCCACTGCGCCGCGTCGGTTGGCAGGACCGTCATGGCGAGCAGGTACGGCAGGACGATCACGACGACAGCGGTGGTGACGGCGGTGACGCTGCGCCGCAGCAGCGAGCCGAGGCCGAGCGCCAGGATCGCGGCGACGGCGAGCAGGGCGGCGGTGCCCGCCACGATCCGCAGCTCGGCCGGCGTCGACGCCGGGTGGACGTACACGCCGTTGCTGCGCAGCACCCGCTGCCCGAGGACGACCACGACGGCCGCCGCGATGAGGCCGGCCGCGAACGTGACGGCGCCGACGACGACCGCCTTCGCGGCGAGCACTCGGATCCGGCCGGGGCTGGCGGTGAGGGTCGTTCTGATGAGCCCGCGACGGTACTCCGCAGTGACGAACATGGCGCCGACGACGACCACGACGATCAGGCCGACGAAGGTGCCGACGAGCGTCTGGGTGACGGACGCGCCGGTGCCGGCGGCGCCGGGCACGGCCGGGGCGATGTCGCCGGAGCCGGTCACTCGGAAGACGTCGCCGTCCCGCACGAAGCCGCTGTCGCGGATCGCCGGCCCGTTGCTGGACGCGCCGATGCTGTCGCGTTGCCAGGCCGCGCCGGTCCAGCCGCCCTGCGGCGCGAGGTGATCGAAGGTGCCGGTCGCCTGGCTCGGTCCGCCCATGGCGCCGGACATCAGCGATTCGTTGACCTCCTCGGCGTACTGCGGGGACGTGACGAACAGCCCGACCTCGACGGTCGCCGGCAGGCCGGCCGGCCGGGCGATGCCAACGGTGGTCCAGCTGCTGCCGTCGACGGACTCGGCGCCGGTGACGGTGTCGCCGGTGCGGGTGAGCCGCAGCCAGCGCGGCGCGGTGGCGGTGACGGCGCTGGGGCTGCCGGCGATGTCGTGGGTGTAGTCGTGCTGCATCCGCACTCCATGGTCACCGGTGACCATGACCGCGGCGTAGCTGGAGCCCTGACCGGTGCCGGCCTTGACGATGAGGCCGGCCTTGGCCCACGGCACGACGCCGGGCCGTGGCTCGTCCGGGTTCGGGCCCGGCAGCAGGCCGGTCAGTGCGGTGACCCGCACGGTGATGCTGCCGTCCCCGGCGAGCGGCTGGTGGACGAATGCGAAGCTGTCGGTGACCTCCTCGCCGCCGGGGCCGACCGGCAGCACGCACTCGGAGCCGGGGCCGTGCTTCCCGCAGGAGCCCTGCAGGCCCGGCAGGAGCCCGAGCGCCATGATGACCCCGGCAGCGGTGACGGTGCCGATCACCCAGCCGCGTACGGTGCGGAACTTCGTCCATTCGGCGCGTAGCGTCTTCGCGAACGCGTTCACCGCACCTCCCCCGGGGTCGCGGCGCGGTACTCGACGGAGTCGCGGGTGAGCTCCAGGTAGGCGTCCTCCAGCGTCGCCCGGTGGGCGGCAAGCTCGGAGAACGGCACGCCGTGGCGGTTGAGCAGCGCGACGACCGTCTCGGCGGGCAGGCCGGCGACGGTGAGCGTGCCGTCGCCGGCGGGCGTGACGGACGCGCCGGCCTCAGCCAGTACCACTGCCGCATCCGCCGTGGAAGAACGCACCGTGATCCGGCCGCCCGACACGGTCGCCAGCAGTTCGGCGACGCTCGCGTCGGCGATGACCTTCCCGCGGCCGGCCACCACCACGTGGTCGGCGGTGTCCTGCAGTTCGCTCATCAGGTGGCTGGACACCAGGACCGCGCGCCCCTCCGCAGCGAGGGCCCGCAGGAAGCGGCGCATCCAGATGATGCCTTCGGGGTCCATGCCGTTGAACGGCTCGTCGAGCATGAGCGCCGGCGGGTCGCCGAGCAGCGCGGCGGCGATCCCGAGCCGCTGCCGCATGCCGAGCGAGAACCCGCCGGCCCGGCGTCGGGCGACGGACAGCAGCCCCGCCTGGTCGAGGACCTCGTCGACCCGGCGCGCGCCGAGACCCTGGGAGTGGGCGAGCCACAGGAGGTGGTTGCGGGCGGTGCGGCCGGGCTGCAGGGCGGCGGCGTCGAGGAGCGAGCCGATGTGCCGCAGCGGGTTGCGGAGGGTGCGGTACGGCCGCCCGGCGACGAGGGCCTCGCCGGCGTCGGCGGCGTCGAGGTCGAGGACGACCCGCATGGTGGTCGACTTGCCGGCGCCATTCGGCCCGACGAAGCCGGTGACCTGCCCGGGTCGGACGGTGAACGTCATCCCGTCGAGGGCGCTGGTCGCGCCGAACCGTTTCCGTAGTCCGTTCACAGTAATCATGGGTCAGGTTCTACGCGGGCGGTGGTGTCAGCCCGGTGCCGCCGGACGACACCTGGATGCCACCGTCGACCTGGCATCGTTGTGGGATGCGCGTGCTGGTGGTGGAGGACTTCGAGATTCTGGCCCGCACGATCGGGACCGGGCTGCGCCGCGAGGGGATGGCGGTCGACGTGGTCCTCGACGGCGACGACGCGCTGGAACACCTGGCCGTCACACGGTACGACGTGGTGGTGCTCGACCGGGACCTGCCCGGCACGCACGGCGACGACGTGTGCCGGCGGATCGTCGCCGCGCACCAAGGTAGCCGGGTCCTCATGCTGACCGCGTCGAGTACGGTCAAGGACCGGGTCGACGGGCTGGGCCTGGGCGCCGACGACTACCTGCCGAAGCCGTTCGACTTCGCCGAGCTGGTCGCCCGGATCCGCGCGCTGGCCCGCCGCCCCACCACGCTGGTACCGCCGGTGCTGGAATGCGCGGACCTGACCCTCGACGCCGGCCGGCGGGTCGCGTCGCGGGGCGGGCGGCGGCTGGACCTCAGCCCGAAGGAGTTCGCGGTGCTGGAGTGCCTGCTAGCCGCGGCCGGGCGGCCGGTGCCGACGGAGGAGCTGCTGGAGCGGGTGTGGGACGAGGCCGCAGACCCCTTCACCACGGCGGTGAAGACGACGATCCGCCGGCTGCGGGCCAAGCTCGGCGATCCCCCAGTGGTGCACACGGTACGTGAGGGCGGCTACCGGATCGGCGAGCCATGATCCTCCGCCGGCGGACGCTGCGCACGCAGCTCATGCTGCTCTACGCCGGCCCGTTCTTCGTATCGGGCGCGGCGCTACTGACCGTGCCGCTGCTCGGATTCAACGAGACCGAGCCGGCCGGCACCGTGCCCGCGCCGGAGCCGGCCCAGGTGGCGCAGTTCCCGTTCGTCACCTGGTCGGTGTCCCTGGCCGCGCTGGTGTTGGTGTCGATCGGGCTGGGCTGGCTGGTGGCGGGCCGGTTCCTGCGGCCGCTGCGCACGATCACAGCGACTGCGCAGGATATCTCGGCGAGCAACCTGCACCGCAGGCTGGAGCCCACCGGGCGTACCGACGAGTTCGCCGAGCTGGCGGTAACCCTCGACGAGCTGTTCGAGCGCCTGGAGGCGGCGTTCGCATCACAGCGGCACTTCGTGGCGAACGCGTCGCACGAGCTGCGCACGCCGCTCACCGCGGAGCGGACCCTGCTGCAGGTCGCCCTCGCCGACCCGGACGCGACGGTCGAGTCGCTGCGGGCCGCATGCCGGGAGGTGCTCGCGCTGGGCGCGGTGCAGGAGCGGCTGATTGAGGCGCTGCTCACCCTGGCCAGCGGCGAGCAGGGGGTGGAGCGGCGAGAGCCGTTCGACCTGGCCGAAGTCACCCGAGGGGTCCTGCTGTCCCGCCAGTCCGCTGGTGTGACGGTCGAGACGGCGCTCGAAGCGGCGCCGGCATCGGGGGATCCGCGGCTGGTAGAGAGCCTGGTGGCGAACCTGGTCGACAACGCGTTGCGGTACAACGTGCCGTGCGGCGGGGTCGAGGTGGCGACCGCGACCGTCGAGGGCGGGGCCCGGATCGTTGTCCGCAACTCGGGCCCGGTCGTTCCGCCAGAGGAGGTCGACCGGCTGTTCGAGCCGTTCCAGCAGCTTCACGGCCGGCGGATCCGGCATGGCGAAGGGCACGGTCTAGGCCTGGCGATCGTCCGGGCGATCGCCGACGCGCACGGCGCGGCGCTGGTCGCACGGGCCCGGTCGGGCGGGGGGCTGGACATCGCGGTCACGTTTCCCTGAAGATCGCCAGGACGTGGGTCAGGACGACTCACGCGAAGACTCGGTAGCGGTGTAATCCGGGTCCATGTCTGAGGCGGACCCGCCGCGGCCCGGTCCGCCGGCGGACCGGCGTGGTGTTGAACCTGGTTTTCCGCTCACCTTGAAGGTCGCGTGCGGGCCAAGAGCGTCAACGAGCAGGTTCCGCTCAGCCGCCGGATACCCGATTCCCAAGTCCAAATCACTGGTCTCGAGGTTGGTCTGGACCCCAGCGACCCGACGTCACGCGGCGTACGACCGGTCCACTCCTGGATCTGCTGTGCCGCCTTATCGCGGGTCGCCAGCAACCGCTCGTCCTGCCGACGCCGCGACTCCCAGAATGTCTCGGCCCGCGCGAATTACTCCGGTGAGAAGTCCCCCGGATCGGCCCAGCCGACGGCCAGGACAGCGTCTAGATCCAACTGCGTCTCGGTCACTAATCCGTGGTCAGCCATCCCGCCAGCGTAGCCACCCACTTCCCACCAGCCCCACAAGTTCACTGAACCAGTCGCGCCATGGTCGCCAGCGAGGGCGTCAACATCCTGCTGCCTGACTCCGCGACGCACGATGCCGAATTCCGCGCCGTGCAGGTGCGGCAAGCCCCTGTGGACCGACCCGACAGTCCTACCGTCAAACACCATCGAATACCCCGCCGAGGGCATCCGCGCCTACCTCACCGGCAGCGCCCTGTCCATGGCTGGTGACCCCCGGCCTGAATCCGGTAGGGGGCGGCCCGGATGTACTTGCATGGGGGCGGGCGGTTGCCGGCACGCGGCAGAGAATGCCACACGGATCAACGCTGCTGATCCCTGTGGAACGCCCCGTCATCGCCACCACCGCTGGCGGCCTGGCCGAACTCGTCACCGATCAGACCGGCTACTCCGCCCGCCCGGCCGACCCCGCATCTTTGGCCGACGCGCTCGCCCGGGCACTGGCTGCCGACACCGCCGACCGGGCCCGGCTCCGTGCGGCAGGCCGACACCTGGCCGCCACCTACGACTACGACCGCATCGTCCACCGCTTCCTGTGCGACATCGCGCCTTGGACGATGCGCACCGGGCCTGCCCACTACCGCACGGGTCATGTCACGGATCAGTCCACATAACCGGGTGGTTCCGGCGAACCGACTGCCAGCCCCCACACTTCCTCGGCGACCCGGGCAGCCGCCTTGGCCTGGGCCACCGCGGGCTCACCCCAGCCCAGCACCCTCGGGGCCTCATCCAATGAGCGGGTCTTCGCCTCTGTCGATCCGATGACCGAGATTGCTCGGCACCGGTCGGAGCCGCCCGTGCCGGTGACCCGGACTCGCGCGGACGTACCTGCCGGACTTGAGGGGCTCGTCATCGAACTCCTGGCCAAGGAGCCGGCGCGACGACCTGTGGACGCGATTTCGGTCGGCGATCGGTTGATGACCTACGTGGATAAGTTGCCACCGCTGCCGGGCCTCATCGACCGCTTCAGCACTCCGCTCCACCTGTACGCAACGGCCCTTGAGCGCATAACGCGCCAGAGGAGCCGAACGTGAGCGCCTGGGGCGGCACTGCCGCCGCCGGTTCAGGCGGCGGCAGTGCCTGGCGATCTCCTTGTCAGCGGCAGACGCCGGTATAGCTGCGAGGCCCGCTCATGACGTGGGGCGCGCGCTCGCGCCGAATTGCTCGATGCCGATCACGGGGCGGAGGACGCGCTTCATGTCCGGGGTGGCGAACGCCTTGCGGAGCACGTCGTCTCCGAGCGCGTTGCCGATCGCGGCCATGATCATGCCCTGGTCGAGCGAGAGGTAGAAGGGCGAGACCGCGCCGGTTTCGACGTTCACTGAGTCCGCGAACCCCCACTTTGTATAGACACGAGTGTTCTGCATGAGCTTCGTCAGATTGGAGATGGTCTCGGCTGGACGGTTGCGCAGCGCCAGGAAGACGGCGTGCGGTGTCACGACGCCGTTGGTGTACGCGCTCGGCGAGGGATCAGGCTGCGCCGGCCGCCCGGGGCAGCCGGAGAAGCCATGGTCGACAAGTGTCCTGTCCTTGTTTGACGGGTAGCCGTTCGGGTCCATCCCAATGGCGTCGACCCCGTACGCGGAGTAGTCGCCCTCGACAGAGCCTGCGGGAACCTCGGGAACGTTCGCGGGCGAGAAGCCCCAATAGCCGTACCGCGCCTCGTGCTGCCCGTGGTAGATATGCGCGTCGATGGTGAGCGGATGGTTGATTCCCCAGCTGCGCGGTGCCCACTGCTCCTCGGGCACGAACAGCGATGGCATCAGGGCTTCGAACATGCTGCCGCCCCAGGACGGCGTCACGCGCATGCCGGCATACGGGTAAGCGCCCTCGAAGACGTCCACGCCGAGGTACCTGCGCCAGACGCCGATCGGGCGGGTCTCCTGCCAGCTCCAGTCACAGGTGTCCGGGAAACTACGCCAGGCGCCGTAGTACTCCTTGGGCGGCAGTTCGCCCTTCGCGATGCCGATGTAGCTGGCGATCCGGCTCTCGCTGACGATCGTGTCGTAGCAGCACGCCGACTTTCCCGTGTCGGGCTCGTAGTGGAAGAGGATCCGGTTGACGTCCGGGCGGTAGTAGAAACCGAAATTCATGGAGTCGTAGATCGCCTCGGCGCGGGAGGCGAGCTCTGGGACGCTGTTGCGCAGGATCCGCAGGCCGGTGGCCAGCCACCCGTTGTCCACCGACGAGAGGATCGGGGTGAGGGGCGCGCCGCTGGGCGGCCAGGTGGTGAGCTTCGTTCCCGTGCTGTAGTCGTACCAGTTGTAGAACTGGCCGCTGGGCTGGTGGCGCTCCATCCGCTCCAGCGTGCTGATCGTCTTCGACATACGGGCGACGGTTTCGGCGTGACTGATGATGCCGAGCCGCTCGGCGGCGACCGCACTCCACATGTAGGCGCCGATGTTGGTCGTCGAGGTCTGGCGGCTGCGCGTGCCGTCGTCGCGAAGCCTGTCGGTCGGCAGGCCGGTCTTGGCGTCCGTCATGGCGACGAAGGACGCCCACGTGTCACGCGCGTAGCGGTCCAGCGTCGCCGCCGTGGGCTTCGCCGACCCCACCGCGGCCGTCGCCGGCGCCTGCACCGCAGGCATGAGCAGGAGGAGCAGCGCGGCGAAACCCGCCAGGCTGACGATGTGACGTAGAGATGTGATCTTCATGAGCCCTCTCTTGGGGACGGGCGCTTGATCTGCGGGCTTCTACCGCCGTGCCGCACTTAATTCGAGGCGACCTGGAAGGTGTCGTGCAGGCCGCCTGCTCAAGCGCCGCCGTGCGACCTCTTTGTCTTGTTCATCCCATTCGTCTCTCCCGCTTGTGGACCGCGGCCCGAGGGCGCCCCCACCTTTGATTCCGGCTCGTAAACCCGGTAACGGCCCGAAATCACCCAAATCGCCCAAAGTAAACGGGACTCGTTTGTTTTCGTCAAGGCCCAATAAGGCCGCCGCGCTGGACAGCGTGTGAGACCGCGAGGAGCGTCTGGTTGAACGCCTTACCGTGTACGTAGCGTCCGTCCATGTTCAGGGACCTGCGGGCGTATCCCTCGACCTTGCCGCCTTCGCCAAGGTCGCGGAAGCATTGGTCGAACTTCGCGGACAAGTAAACGGCCGGATTTCGATCGGGATTCGCGGGGCGTTACCCCAGCTGGTTGCGGCGGCGTGTCAGGGAGGCGGTCTCGGCGGTGTTGCCTGCCAGTTCGATGGCTTTGTCGTAGGCCGTGCGTGACTGCTGGCTGCGGCCCAGTCGGCGGAGTAGGTCGGCGCGGGTCGCGTGGTAGGCGTGATAGCCGGCCAATTTGTCCTCGAGATGGTCGACGGCTGCCAGTGCGACCTGCGGGCCGGCGAGTTCGGCGACTGCGATGGCCCGGTTGAGGGCGATGATCGGCGAGGGGTCGAGGTGGGTGAGCTGGTCGTAGAGGGCGACGACTTGCGACCAGTCGGTGTCGCGTACGTCGCGGGCGCAGGTGTGCACGGCGTTGATCGCTGCGAGGATCTGGTAGCGACCCGGGGCCGCCCCGGTGGCCAGGCGTTCGCGTACCAGCCGGTGGCCCGCGGTGATCAGCGCCGCGTCCCAGGTCCCACGGTCCTGTTCGTCGAGGGTGACCAGTTCGCCGCTTGCCGAAACGCGGGCGGTGCGGCGGGCTTCGGTGAGGAGCATCAGCGCCAGCAGCCCGGCCACCTCACCGTCTTGTGGCATGAGGGCACGGATCAGGCGGGTGAGCCGGATCGCTTCGGCGGTCAGGTCGTGACGTACGGGATCGGTGTCGGGGCCGGTCGCCAGGTAGCCCTCGTTGAAGACGAAGAACAGGACGGCGAGTACGCCGGAGACGCGGTCCGGAAGATCCTCGGCGGACGGCACCCGGTAGGGGATGCGAGTCGCTTTGATCTTGGCCTTCGCGCGGGTGATCCGCTGCCCCATGGCGCTCTCCTGCACCAGGAAGGCACGGGCGATCTCGGGCACGGTCAGACCGGCGACCATGCGCAGCGTCAGCGCCACGCGGGTCTGCATCGCCAGCGCCGGGTGACAGCAGGTGAAGATCAGCCGGAGCCGCTCATCATCGATGGCGTCGAGGGGCTCGGGCGGGTCGTCGTCGTACAACAGCTGAGCCTCCTTGTGCTTGTCGTCACGCTTGTTCTCACGCCGAATCCGGTCGATGGCCTTGCGGTTGGCGGTGGTGGTCAGCCAGGCGCCGGGGTTGGGGGGCACGCCGTCAGCCGGCCACCGCCCGACAGCGGTCGCGAACGCCTCGGCCGCCGCCTCCTCGGCGATGTCGAGATCACCGAAACGCCTGGTCAGGGAGGCGACCACCCGCGCCCACTCCTCATGGTGCGCGCGGGTGATCGCCTCCCGGACATCGACCACGCTCACAGAAACGGCCGCACCTCGACCTCCGGTTGCACGCCTTCGACCCCTCGGCGGCCAGCTTGAGCGCCACGTCGAGATCGGCCGCCCGGCGCGGGCAGTCCCAGATCCGAACAGAACACCTGCTCTTCTGCCTCGCCCTCGACCCCGGCTCCTCGGCACGCCGCGTTCTCAACGACCTCGGCGTCGACCCCGACCACATCAAGAAGGCACTCGAGGAATGGATCGCCCCGGTCCAACGCCGCCACCGCCGCATCGGCAGGGCCAAGGGCACCGACCGGGCCTGCTCGTTCTGCGGCTGCAAGGACCTCGGCCCTCTCGTCGCCGGCCCCGGCGTCTGGATCTGCGGCAATTGCGTCCAGACCGCCGTGGAGATCCTGCGCGCCGAATCACGCGGCCTGCGCACCGGATGACACAGTGATCACCTGTCCAGCAGTTGTGACAGCTTGGCGACGAAGCGCGCCATGCCGGGATCGAACTGGTCGGTTGCCCAGCCAGAGCGATCCAGCCGGAACCACTGGACCGCAGAGAACTCCACAGGATCAGGACTGATCGGCGTCCGCTGATCCGCCTGGAAGACGAACCAAAGGGTGACGTCTGTGTGCGAGTCAGCGCCCCTCGTCTGGGTGACCGTCAGGAATAGCGGGTCGCTGCCCGTCACAGGGTGAAAGGGCGGGGCGATGTCGAGCTCTTCCCGCAGTTCCCGTACGACCGCCCGGCGGGGATCCTCGTCCGGATCCACATGACCGCCGGGCATCAGCCACGCCTTCGCCTTAGCGTGGTCGACGAGCATGACGGAATGGGATCCCTGGTCGATCAATGCGGCGTAGATGACGAGATGCTGCGGCGGGTTCGCCGGCTTTTCCAGCCGGAATAGTTGCGCGCCTGAGTCGATCCAGTCGAGCATCCACCGCTGGTCCTCGGCTTCCCGCTCGTCAAAGGGGCGAACCTCACTGACGAGATCCCTGATCAGGCTGCGTGGTTCTGTCGAGGACATCGCCGATCCTCCCGGTATGTGACTGTCATGGGTGCGTGCACCATTTCGTGTGCGATGGGCAGTAAGGAAGAGGTGGATGACATTCTCGTGCGTGCCGAGACAGCAGGAGGATCGGTTTCCCGACCCGCCGATGACTACGACGGGTCATGCATAGGTTACTTCAGTGACCCCGACGGGCACCTTTGGGAACTGGTATTCAATGCTCGCACCGAAGCAGCCGGGCCGTCATAAGCCATCTTTGCGGTGCAACACAGCCTCTGCCGGACGACGACGGCCAGCGGCTGCCCTTTCTTGCGGTTCTGCCCCGCATTTTGGCGTGGCTGCAAGGCGTCAGCCCGCACGAACCCTGGGATCTGCCTGGTCGAGCGCTGACCCGCGACGGCCGACTGCCGGAAAGTCAGAATTTGATTGCCGTAATTAATTCCTGCAAGTACGTTCGACCGCAAGTGCGGCCCCGGTTGACTGCAGAAGCAACATAAATCGCCTGCCGTGTCAATGGCAAACAATGCCAAAATCGTCAAACAAGTCAGCTACTCCCCAGTGTGGAATTTCAGTGTATAAGTAAGTCGGTACACTCCAATTCCCCCCTTGGAGGGCTGATGCGCGTCCCCCGCCCTATCGCGCTTGCCGCTTCTGCACTAACCCTCATCGTCGGCATCGCCGCCACCGCCCAACCCGCATCCGCCGCCACCGTGAACTACGTGGCACTCGGTGATTCGTACGCGTCCGGCCTGGGTGCGGGGAGCTACGACTCCGCGAGCGGCGACTGTAAGCGCAGTAACAATGCCTATCCGAAGCTGTGGGCGAACGCCAACGCGCCCACATCGTTCAAATTCGTCGCCTGTTCCGGCGCGACGACCACGACCGTGATGAACAGCCAGCTCAGCGCTGTCAGTTCCAGCACCACGCGAGTGACCCTCACGATCGGTGGCAATGACGCCGGATTCTCCAGTGTCATGGAGACCTGCGTGCTCGGCTCCGACTCCGAGTGCATCGCCGCGGTCGAGAACGCGAAGACCTTCATGCGGAACCAACTCCCCGGTCGGCTCGACTCACTGTACGGCGCCATCCGGAGCAGGGCTGCGACGGCGCGCGTCATCGTGCTCGACTACCCCCGGCTCTACATCCCCAATCCGAGCTTCTGTGCCGGGCTCAGCAACACCAAGCGGAGCGCCCTCAACGGTGCGGCGGATGTGCTCGATGGCGTCATCGCGAGCGCGGTCTCACGGGCGGCATTCGTCCTCTCCGGCGTACGTGACGAGTTCAACGGGCACGAATTGTGCAGCGCCCAGGGATGGCTGAACTCGGTCACCTATCCGATCAACGAATCTTATCACCCGACCGCCACGGGCCAGCGCTATGGATACTTCGCGGCGCTGAACTCGGTCGGCTGACCATTGCCGAATCCTTTCGGTGTTCGCTGACCCTTCATCGGAATACGGCGCTTGACGAGGACGAGCGGGCGGAACGATGGGTTCCGCCCGCTCAATTGTCCATTCAGGCATGCAGCCGGGTTCGGAGTTACGCCAGGGCTGGCCGACCGTCACCCAGACGCCGCATTCCTCCCACTCGGCGGTGGGATCCGCGAGCACGGTCTCAGCCGCGGCCTTCAGCCCGGCTGCGGAGTCGGCGGCGAGCCAGCGCAGAAAGGCCCGGTGCTCGGGCAGGTAGCAACTGGTGGCGGGCTCGTCCGCCAACACCAGCGCCTGCGCGCCGTCCTCGCCCACGGTGATCACCCCGGCCAGGTCCTCCACCGCACAGGCCCGGTCGTAGTCGTCCAGAGCGGTTGCGTCTCCCACGACCATTCCTGGTTCCGTGCAGCCGCCCCATGCGGCCAGTACGGAAACAGGGACAACGGCCAACGGGCCGCCCATCGATGCCACCCAGACAGGAGAGGTATGGGAAGCATCGGCTGCCATGGACCAGGAGACCCTCATGCCGCCAGTGTGCCCTCGGCCACTGACAATGCCTGGCCGGGGCACATGGGCAGCCTACGACCAGGAACAGCTCAATACCCGCAACAACCAGCGGTTACGGGACAGCCTTTAGGGAGAGGTCGCGCCAGTACTGGCCGGTGGGGCGATCGCTGCCGCATCCCCTCTTTCGTCGAGACTTACCACCGAGTGACCAGGGCTGAGATAGCGCGAGACCTGACGACAACGGTGACGACAACGTCAGCCACCATGAGCGCACGACGACAGTCGTGGACCACCGCTGACCTCGGTGCGTCCCACCGCCACGAGGGCACTCGGTCCGCCTGAAAGCGGAAGGTCGGCAGTTCGCCCCCGATCAAGGACGGGGCATTCGATCTTGAGTGACAGCAACACTGACAGCTTCGGCGGAACGACAAGCTGATCCACAGCGATGTCCTCGTGGACGGTCCTACCCCAAGGCACTCCTTCCGGAGAAGATTCATGGTCGAACTCGGCTTCGTGGCTCCCAGCCGCCCCGCTCAGGACTACAAGTCCCTCTCCTCACCGACGCGGAAATCCCTAATATCGCGATGGCCATTCGAGTGGTTTTTAACCCTGTGTGCTCAAGTATTGGAGGGGACGTGAAATCTGAGAATGCGCTACGCACGTTGGCTGAAGGCTTCGGTGGCGAGGTAATCCTGCCCGAGGCCGCCGGCTACGAATCGGCCCGCCGCGTTTGGAACCAGCTGATCGACCGCAAACCCGTTGCCATCGCACGCTGCCGAACCCGGGACGATGCCGTCTCGGCACTGGCGGTCGCACGTGATACCGGCCTCGAAGTCGCCGTCCGCGGCGGCGGGCACAGCTTCCCCGGCTTCTCGACGACCGAGGGCGGGCTGGTCCTGGACCTGGGCCCGATGAAGCAGATCATCGTCGACGTGGAGCAGCGGACGGCCAAGGTCGGCCCCGGTGTTCGGTGGGGTGATCTCACCGCGGCGACCGCGCATCACGGCCTCGTGCCAGTCGGTGGGCACGTAGCCGATGTTGGTGTCGCCGGGCTGGCACTTGGAGGGGGCAACGGGTGGTTTGCGCGGGTCTTCGGGCTTGCCTGCGACAACCTCGTCGCTGCCGACGTCCTCACCGCTTCGGGGGAGATCGTCCGGGCGAGTGCCGACGAGAAACAGGACCTGTACTGGGGCCTGCGCGGGGGCGGCGGCAATCTCGGGGTCGTCCTCGAGTTCACCTTGCGCCTGCACCCGGTCGACCGGGTGCTCGGCGGGCTGGTCATGCACCGGTTGGACGACGCCGCTGAGGTGCTCCGCTTCCTCGCCCAGTACGGCCAGAGCGCTCCCGATGAGGTCAATGTGGCGCCTGCGATCCTCGCCGCTCCGCCGGCGCCGTTCGTTCCCCAGGAACTGCACGGAAAGCCTGTGCTTGCGCTGGCGACGTGTTACGTCGGACCCATCTCTGATGGGGAGCGTGAGCTCGCGCCGGTGCGTGGTTTCGGCAAGCCGTTCGCCGACCTGGTCGAACCGACCTCGTTCGAGGTCCTCCAGCACATGTTCGACGCACAGGGGCAGTCCACGCCCTATCACATGCGCTCTCATCTGGGCGGTCCGATAACCGAGGAACTGATCGAAGCCGTGATTGATTTCGGCGGTAGGCTGAGCTCGCCGGAGAACGGTGTGCTTCTACTGCCGATGGGTGGTGCCGTGGCCGGAGTCGCGGCCGACGCTACCGCCTTCCGGCACCGGGAAGCGTCCTACTGTCTGGAAATCGGGGCGGCCTGGTCGGCGGACGACGAGAACCCGCAGAGGCACATCGACTGGGCTGACCAGCTATGGGCGGCGACACGGTCATGGGCGACTGGCGTGGAGGTCAACCACCTCGCCGACGAGGGGCCCGAGGGGGTCCGCAGAGCCTACGGCGACAACTACGACCGGCTGGCCGAAATCAAGCGGGCCTGGGATCCCGATAACCTCTTTCGACTCAACCAGAACGTCCCCCCAGCCGTCGCGAACTGAACCATTCTGCGGCCTTATTTCGTTTGACGGACATCCGAGAGGGCCGGTGGTGGAAGTCGCTCCAGTCCACGCCAAGATCCGGGGTGGGTACTGCGGCTAGGAAACCGCGGGTGACGGCAGCAAGCCGGATGTCAGAGGTCCTTCGTCGCCGGCGGGCGATCCCGTCCAGCTCGATCAGCCCGCGGCCGAGCCGGTCCAGTTCGCCGCCACGTGGCCGAGGCGCACGCGCTGCGGGTGGTCACCGACCGGCACGGACACGACCTTTCTGCCGGTTGCGAAGCTGATCGCAGTGACCTGGTCCGCGCCGCTCTCGGAGATGACGCAGGACTTCCCGTCACCGCTCACGGTCGCCCAGTAGGGCTTGGAGACCGACACCAGCGGCCCCTCCCGGAGCGAGGCCCGGTCGACGACCGTCGTGTAGTCGTCCATCGTTCCGGCGATGCACAGTTTGTCGCCCCGGGGGCTCATCGATATGCCGTGGTGTCGGGAGTCGTTGACCCAGGTTGTACGGTCCTCGCTGGTGGCGGGGTTCTTCGGGAGCGTCTTCATCCGGGTGATCTTGTCGGAGGCGACGTCGTACTCGAAGAATCCGTTGAAGAACGAGACCTGGAAGTAGAGCTTGGACTCGTCGGGCGTGAAGGCGACCGGCCGGACCGCGTCGGACATGTCCTGACGGCCGAAGGCGTCGAGCCGGTCGCGCATGTCGATGACCTTGACCTGTGTGAAGGTGCTCGCGTCGACGATGGTGATGCGGCGGTCGCCCTTCGTCGCGTCCAGCTCCGGGGCGTCGAGGGGCGTGTTGACGTCGCCGATCGACATGTTCCAGATGTACGTGCCGCCGTCTGTGAAGACGTTCTCGTGGGGCTTGTCGCCGGTCTTGAACGAACCGGCTTCCCGGCCGGTCTTGATGTCCAGGACGTGGACGGTGTTCGAGGTGGAGGCCGACACCGCGACGCGCTGCCCGTCCGGCGAGACCGCCATGTGGTCTGAGCGGTAACCCGAGACGGGGAAGCGCCAGTTGATCTTTCCTGTGGCCAGGTCGATCGAGACCACGTCGGCGAAGCTGGGGCGGGAGACGACGACGGCCGATCCGTCGGGGGTGGAGTACATGTCGTCGACGAACTGGTCGTGTCCCTCGCCGACGGTCTGCCGAATGCCCAGGAAATAGCCGAGCTTCACCGGGTCGCTGTAGATCTCCGCGAGGCGCTGGTCCTTGTCCGGGATGACATTGAGGCGGCCGATCTTGGCGAAGTCACCGGTGGACTTGATGACGTCGGCCGTGCCGTCCCAGTTGTTGCCCACGAACAACACCTCCCGCAGGCCGGCGCCGCTTTGGGGTACGGCGGCCGCGGACGCCGTGCCGGGAACTGCGACGAGCGTGAGGGCTGCGGCGATGCTGCCAAGGATTCGTGGGGACCTACGGCACCGGGGGGCGCTCGCAAGGGCGGTCCGCCGTGAACGACTGGTTCTGGAGAAGGACATCGTCCTGCCTTTCGAGCGAGTCGGTCATCGTCGTGCGGGACACCGTGACGGCCAGTAATCGCACAACCTGGAACGTGTTCTAGATCCGTTTTGGCTACTGGAGGGTAACGAGGAGTAGTGCTCCTCGCAAGACTCCGTTAGCGGAAATGAGCCTCAGCGCTATGCGGACGGATCGAGGCCGCATTGACTTCACCGGCGTGTCACCGCTGTCCGGCTTACGCGGGATCGTCCTGTCCGAGCCGAGAGATCCCGGCGATCCCGGCTGGGGTCGCGTAGCGCTCCAGGTAACCGGTGACCAGCTCGATGCCTTCGGCGATGATCCGCTGGTCGCCGCGCAGATCGTTTTCGAACGCCAGCTGGAACACCCGATCGCCGACCTCCACCGCGAGCTCGGCGACCTGCGGATCGGTGTCGGGCCGCACCAGCCCCATGTCCTGCGCGAAGGTGAAGAGGTCGGCTGCGATCTGCTTGTTGTGCACGCGGCAGAAGTCGTACACCGCACGACTGGTCCGGCCTCGCCACCAGATCACCACGAAAGCGGGCCGCTGATGATAGATCGTCACGAACGCCCGCATGGTCGCGGTCACCGTCATCCGCACAGAGACGGTCTCCAGCGCGCCCACCGCCGCTGCCACTGCCGCGTCCATCTCGGCGGTGTCCCGCTCCACGAGCGCTAGGAGGATGTCGTCCTTGTCCGCGAAGTACTGATACAGCGAGGCGACCGGAACACTCGCCCGTTCCGCGATCGTCCGGGTGCCCAAGGCGCTCACGCCGCGCTCAACGATCAGGTCCGATGCCGCGTCGAGGATCCGCTGGACGCGTTCCTTGCTGCGGCGCTGCACCGGCGCCCGGCGCACCCCCGTATTGCCCCTTGCCGCTGCCACGTGACGAGTGTACAAATGATGAATCTGACTCGGGTTCACTTTTACCCACCCACTCGCCATCCGTATGGCCTTGCGAGGAATCCCGATGGCCGACGACTCAGTGCGCCACCCGGTAGCCGTGATCGGCGCGGGGCCCGCCGGGCTGGCGACCGCGGCCGCACTCCGAGCTCGCGGGGTGCCCAGCATGGTCCTCGAACGCGAAACCGAACTGGCGGCGAGCTGGCGCGGTCATTACGATCGGCTGCACCTGCACACCGTACGGTGGCTGTCCCACCTACCCGGCTACCGCATCCCACGGCAGGAAGGCCCGTGGGTGTCACGGGACGGCGTGATCCGCTACCTGGAGCGTTACGCCGCCCACCACGAGCTCGAGGTCCGTACCGGCGTACGGGTGGACCGGGTCGAACGCGATGACCGCGGCTGGACGCTGCGCTCGCCGACCGGCGACGTACGGGCCACGGCGGTGGTGGTGGCGACGGGGTACAACCACAGCCCGCTGCAGCCGAACTGGCCGGGCCGTGAGCACTTCACCGGACAACTGCTGCATGCCAGGGACTACCGTAACGGCGGACCGTACCGCGGGCGGGACGTGCTGGTCGTCGGGGCCGGCAACACCGGTGCGGAGATCGCGGTCGACCTGGCCGAGCACGGCGCCTCCAGGGTGCGGCTTGCCTTCCGCACGCCGCCGTACATCCTGCGCCGCTCCCAGTTCGGGATTCCAACCCAGCTCACCGCTGTGCTGCTGCGGCATGTCCCGGCGGTCGTCGCCGATCGACTCGCCGAGCCGGTGCGCAAGATGTCAGTACCTCGCCTGCACCACAAGGGCCTGCCCGATCCGGGTCCGGGCGTGTACAGCAGGGCGGCCCGAGGCGAGATCCCGGTGCTCGACGTCGGGGTGGTCGACGCGATCCTCGCCGGCCGGGTGGAGCCGGTCCCGGCGCTGATCGGGTTCGACGGTGCGAAGGTGTGCCTCGTGGACGGCACCGCGATCGACCCCGACGTGGTCGTGGTCGCCACCGGGTACCGGCGCGGACTGGAGCCGCTGGTCGGGCATCTCGGCGTACTCGACGGCTTGGGACTCCCGCTCGCGCATGGCGCACGAACCCACCACGCGGCCCCCCACCTGCACTTCCTCGGCTACACGAATCCGGCCAGCGGCATGTTCCGCGAAATTGCCATCGACGCTCGCCGGATCGCGGCGGCACTGAGGCGCAGCCTCACGAGGAGGACACCGTGATCCCGCCCACGTTCACCCGCCGCCGCCTGCTCGGCGGTCTGGCCGGGACCGGCGCGATCGCCGTGGGCGGCACGGTGCCCATCTCCTCCGGTACGGCATCGGCCGCCCCCGCCGGCCGCCTGCCCTCCACCGTGGACGTCGTGGTGGTAGGCGGCGGCATCTCCGGGCTCGTGGCCGCCCGCGAGGTCGCCCGGGCGGGCCGTTCGGTGCTGCTGCTCGAGGCGCGCGACCGAGTAGGCGGCCGCGTCCTCAACCACAAGCTCGCGAACGGCTCGGTGGTGGAGCTCGGCGGGGCGTACGTCGGCCCGACCCAAAACCACGTTCTCGCCCTGGCCGAGGAGTTGGGCGTTGCCACGTTCAAGGCCTACGACCAGGGACAGAACGTCTACGTCGCGGGCGGCACCACGACCCGCTACACCGGGACGGTCCCCCCTGATCCGGCGATCCTGCCCGATGCCGCCGCACTGCAACTGAAGATCGACCAGATGTCACGGGACGTGCCCGTGGACGCACCGTGGAAGGCACCGAAGGCCGCCGCATGGGATGCCACGTCGCTGCACGACTGGATCGAGGCCAACACCGTCAACCCCGCCACCGCCAACCTGCTCAGGTCCTACCTGGAACCGCTGGTGGGCGGGAACGCGCGGGACGTGTCCCTGCTGTTCTTCCTCTGGTACATCGCCACCGCGGGCGACAAGGACAATCCCGGCACGTTCGAGCGGTCCGCCGGCACGTCCGGGGGTGCGCAGGACTCACGGTTCGTCGGCGGCTCGCAGCTGATCCCGCTGCGGCTGGCCGACCGGCTGGGCGACATCGTGGCGCTGCGGGCGCCGGTCCGGCGGATCGCGCAGACCGGCTCCCGGGTCGTGGTGACCAGCGATCGTGGGCAGGTGACCGCGTCCCGCGCCATCGTCGCGGTGCCGCCGCCGCTCGCCCTGGCGATCGAGTGGGACCCCCTGCCGCCACCGATCCAGATGCAGCTGCTGCAGCGGATGTCGATGGGCGCCCTGATGAAGGTCGACGCGGTCTACCCGACACCGTTCTGGCGCGCCGCGGGACTGTCCGGGATGAGCGTGCAGGACAGCGGCCCGGTCCGGGTCAGCTTCGACAACAGCCCACCCGACGCCGGCGTCGGTGTGCTGATGGCCTTCGTCGGAGGCGCCACCTGGAGGGACTGGGGCAACCGTCCCGCCGGCGAGCGCCGTAACGCGGTGCTGCGGGCCTTCGCGACCGCCTTTGGCCCCCAGGCGCTGAGCCCGAGCGACTACGTCGAGCATGACTGGACGCATGAACGGTGGTCGCTCGGCGGTCCGGTCGCGATCGCGGGCGTCGGCACCGTCTACGGCGACGGCTCTACTATCCGGACACCGCACGGCCTGGTGCACTGGGCCGGTACGGAAACCGCGACCTACTGGTCCGGCTACATGGACGGCGCGGTCAGCGCCGGCCGACGCGCGGCCTCGGAGGTACTGGCGTGAGGCCCCCCACCCCGCCACTCCGGGATCGACATCGACTGCGCCGCATGCCGCGCGTCGGCCGGCCGCGTCCCTCCATGCGCAAGGGTCGGCTCACGGCGACGGTCGCCGTGCTCCCGGGCAACGACCTGCACCAGAACTCGACCTACCTCGACGTGCAGTTCTGGGACGGCTCCACATGGCACCGCATCGCCGACGACGGCGACTGGTCGACCACGTTCCGCTGGGCGCGCGACGGGATAGCCGCATCAACGATCACCATCACCTGGGACATCCCCGACGACGTCGCCACCGGTCGCTACCGGATTCGCTACCACGGCGACGCCAAGGACCCGCTCGGCCGGATCGCCCCGTTCACCGGCGTGACCCGCACGTTCACCGTCAGGAGCTGAGGATGCCATTCCTCATGTCGCGAAAGGAATGCCACTCCCTTGGCGCTCATCCGTAACACCCTCACGCGGCTCATCGCCTGCCTTGCGGTCGCGTTGATGCTCACGAGTCTGTCCCCGGTCGCCGCGTCCGCGGCTCCGGCACAGGCGTTCGACTACACCAAGATCAAGGGCCTGTCGCAACCGACGTACGACTATCAGACCCAGGTGGTCCGGGAGACCCTGCTGCTGCCCATGGCGGACGGGGTAGCCGTCTACCTGGAGATCACCCGGCCCAACGACAAGACGCAACACCCAGTGATCCTGGAGGCGAGCCCGTACCACGGCACGCTCGCGGATCGCGACGGCACCCGGATCCTGCCGGAGCCGCGTGACGCCGACTCGAAACCGCTCGGGCTCACCCGATACTTCGCACCACGTGGCTACGCGGTGGTGATGATGGACCTGCGCGGAACCGGCAAGTCACAGGGCTGCCTCGATCACCTGGGCCCCAAGGACGCCAAGGACCTCAAGGCGGTCGTCGAATGGGCGGCCGGGCAGCCGTGGTCGAACGGCCGGGTGGGCATGACCGGCCACTCCTACGTCGGATCGACGCCCTCCCTCGCGGCCGCCATGAAGCCACGGGGCCTGACGACCATCGTGCCGAGCGCCGGCTTGGCAACGATGTACGACCACCAGTTCCAGGCCGGTGTCCCGTACTTCCTGCAGTGGGCGGGACCGATGTACGCCTATGAGCAGATCGCGTTGGAGCGGCACCTGCCGGGCGGGGAGAGCTTCGGCAAGAACGTGGAGAACACCGGTTGCGGACTGCCGAACTCCTCCCTCGTCACCGGGGAGGATCAAGCCTCCGGCCGATACGCCCCCTGGCACGCGGAGCGCGACTGGCGGGCGGCGGCCACCGCCGCGGACATTCCGGTGTTCATGGTGCACGGCGTGAACGACAACGCCGCCAGGGTGGCGGGCATGGAGTGGTTCACCAAGCGAGGCGGCCGGACCGGTGACAAGATCTGGCTCGGCCAGTGGGACCACGGATCCGGCTGCTGCCCGACCCGGCGAGGCATTCAGTGGACCTACGCGCTCCACGCCTGGTTCGACAAGCACCTCGCCGGCCGCAAGGTCGACACCGGCCCCGCGGCCGAGCTGTTCCTTTCCGACGGCACCTTCGAGGGCGCCCGCACCGGTGATCGCTCGCAGATCCTGGTGACGAACTCCTGGCCGGTGCCAGGTGCGAGCACGCTCGATCTGTACCCGACGGCCGACGGCCAACTGGCGACGTCACGTCCGTCGACGGCGGGCGGCAGCAGCTTCACCGGCGACCCGCGCGGCGCCACCGACCCGCAGGGAACCGGTGGCGTGGACTTCGCCACCGCGCCGATGACGCGCGACACCGTGCTCGCCGGCCAACCCCAGCTCGACCTCGTGGCTTCGGTGACCGTGGAAAGGGTGCACCTGATCGCCACGCTCTACGACGAGTTCCCGGACGGCGCACGGCGCCGGATCAGCCAGTTCGCGATCAACCCTGAGCTGCGCGAGGGCCTCGACAAGGTGACCCCGGTGGTGCCCACCGTCGCCATGACGATGAAGCCGCCGGGCTTCGCGATGGCGCACGACCTGCGGGCCGGCCACAAGCTCGTGCTCCGGGTGACCGCGAGCGACCCGGACAAGGTGCCCGCCTTCGCCGCCGATCCGCGGATCACGGTGATGACCGGGCCGACCGGCACCGCGCTGCGCGTTCCCGTCGTCGCAGACCCGGCGCTCATGGCCGACACCGTCCCGCTCGAGATCCGCTCCAAGACCGGGGGCCCGGCCCAGGCGACGATCCGTGGCTCGGTCACCCCGGCGGCTCCGGGCGCCGGCCAGCGCGTGTCCGGCGTCAACTCCGAGTTCTTCGAATTCGACGTCCAGGAGCGCAAGGACAACGCCAACCTCATCGTGGGCGCGATCCCCGCCGGCCAGGCCGACATCGACCTCTACCTGCAACGGCGGAACGCCGACGGCACCTGGAGCGGGGATCTCGCCTCCGGCGGTTCCAGCAGCCTGACCGAAGAACAACTCCGCCTGGCGCGACCGACCCCCGGCCGGTACCGCGTCGAGGTCCACAACTGGGCGGGACTCCCCGGAACCCGGGTCGATCTCACCCTTACCTTCATCAACTCCGACGGCGTACCAGGAGGTGCTGCGTAAAGCGCAGTTGCTGCCAGCCTCGGGCAAAGGGGGCGAAACCAAAACCCAATGACCGTATTGGACGATTGCTCAACGAATTTGGTCGCGAACGAACCGGGAGGTTCCGTGCCGTCCGCATTCCGCTCCCCCCGAAGAGCTGTTCGCAGGCTGGTCGCCTGCCTGGCGGCCGGTGCCCTGGCGACAAGCGTTGCCCAGGCCGCTACCGGCGTGACGGCGGCCGAGACCGACGCGGCCTTCGCCGCCCAGCTCGTCCGAGTCCAGACATCCACGGCGGCCGACAAGGACCGCCTGGGCGCCCTGGGACTGGACCTGACCGAGCACGCCGGCCCCACCTATGTCGAAGCGGTCCTCCACACCGCCGCTGACCGGGATCGGCTGACGCGCAACGGGTTCACCTGGACCGTCAGGATCCCCGATATCGGCAAGCGCCAGCTGGAGATCAACAAGATCGACAAGGCATACGCGGCCGCGACCGCCGCCTCACCGCTGCCCTCCGGCAGGGACACCTACCGGACACTCAACGACTACAACCGCGACATGGCCGCGCTCGCGGCAGACCACCCGAAGCTGGTCAAGTCCATCACGCTGAATCACCCGTCGCTGGAAGGCCGCGACGTCAAGGGCGTGGAGATCTCCGACAACGTCGCGTCGACGACCGACGGCAAGCCGGTGTTCCTGATGCTGGGGGTGCACCACGCCCGCGAATGGCCGTCGGGTGAGCTCTCGATGGAGTTCGCGGTCGACCTGGTCAAGAACTTCGGCAGCGACTCCCGTATTACCGGCCTGCTGAAGAAGACGCGGGTCATCGTCGTTCCGGTGGTGAACGTCGACGGCTTCCACCAGTCGCGCACCTGGGGTGACCTGGTCGATACGCGGGAGGTCGACAACGGCGGCACCGTGACGGTCTTGGCCAATCCCGGCAACGCCTACAAGCGCAAGAACTGCCGGCTGGTCGACGGCACCACGCCGCCGCCGGACCAGTGCTACGCGCCGTACAACCGGTATCTGGGTGTCGACGTCAACCGGAACTACGGCGGTCTGTGGGGCGGGGCGGGTGCGGGCACGAGCCCGGCCGACGAGACCTACCGCGGCGCCGGTCCGTTCTCCGAGCCGGAGACGCAGAACATCCGGGAACTCGTGTCGTCCCGGCATGTCACCACACTGATCACCAATCACACGTTCAGCAACCTGGTCCTGCGGCCCCCGGGTGTCCGCAAGACCGGCGAGACCGTGGACGAGGCGGCCATGAAGGACCTCGGCGGGCGGATGGCGGCGCAGAACGGCTACCAGAACCTCCACGGCTACGAGCTGTACGACACGACGGGCACGACGGAGGACTGGTCGTACGGCGCGACCGGCGGGTTCGGCTACACCTTCGAGATCGGTCCGGATGAGTTCCACCCGCCGTTCTCCGAGACCGTCGCCGAGTACGTGGGCGCGGGCGATCACGCCGGGAAGGGCAACCGTGAGGCGTTCCTCATCGCCCTGGAGAACGCCGCGAATTCGCAGACGCACTCGCTCGTCTCCGGCAAGGCGCCGGCCGGTGCGGTGCTGCGCCTGAAGAAGCAGTTCGCGACAAAGACCTCCCAAGAGGAACAGCCGGGTCGGCCGAAGGTCATCCTCGACACGCTGGAGTCGACCCTGGTCGTACCCGGAGGCGGCAAGTACACCTGGCACGTCAACCCCTCGACACGGCCGGAGGTCATGCAGCACCGCCTGAAGGTGCTGGACCAGGACCCAAGCCGTGAGGAGAGCACCACGGTCACGACCGCTGGGTGGCAGCCGCAGAACAAGGTGCAGCGGGAGTTCACCGTGACCGAGCAGGGCATCGGCGCCCTCAAGGTGAACCTCGACTGGCCGACCCCCGACGACGTCGACCTCAACGTCTACCTCAAGCAGGCCGACGGCACGCTCAAGCAGGTCGGGAGCTCAGGCAACTTCATCAACGAGAAGGAAGAGGCGCTGATCGACAACCCCGCGCCTGGCACGTACGTCATGGAGGCGGTGAACTTCGCTTCGGTGACGAGCGAGGTGACGTTCAAGGCCGGGCTCTACGGAACCGACGAGCAGGTCTTCGGCGACGGTCTCGTCGAGAGCTACACCCTCACCTGCGAGAAGCCGGACGGCGCGGTGCTGCAGAAGACCACCATCACGGTCGACCGCGGGAAGACACAGCGGCTGGACCTCACGGAGTGCACCAAGGCCTTCCGCCCCTGACCATGATCTCCGCGGGTGAATCGGATGTTCCCCGTACGACAAGAGAGGCACCATGCGCACACGACACCCCTTCCGGATCGCGGCGGCGGCACTGCTGGCGTTGGCGTCCTTCGTTCCGCTGACCGGCAGCGCCGTCGCGGGCCAGACCAAGGTCGAGTATGTGGACGGCGTGGCCTACAAGCCGATCTCCACCAAGGTGAGCCCGTCCTGGTACACCCCTGAGTTCGAGCGGCGGCTGCTCGCCTCGGGGACGGACGGCGTAAGGCTACCCGAGGGCGCCACGTTGCCCGGCGGGGTCAGCGAGGGCCAGGCCGCCGGGCTTGCCCAGCCCGGCATCCGGCCCGGCCAGTGGCTGCTCACCCTGCTGGGCAGCGACGGAAGTGACAACCTGCTGGGCTGGTGCACCGCCAACTTCGTGTTCAAGAAGAGCGCCGCGTGGGGTCTCGGTACCGCCGGACACTGCGGCAAGAACGGCCAGCTGGTCAGCGCGTACGTCGTGCCGCCACCCACCTCCGGCAGCCTCCCCGGCCTGTATGTCATCGGCAAGATCAGCGTCTCCCATGACAACGGGATCGGCGACGACTTCGCCATGATCGACATCTTCCCGGAGTTCGCTTCCTGGATGAACCCGACCATGCCCGTCTGGGGCGGACCCTCCGGGGTCTACACGGGCAGTCAGGTGGGCCTTCCGGTCAAGCACTTCGGACATGGGACCGCGTTCGGCGCCGGCGGCACTCCGCGCGTGGGCGCCGCGATCCGCTGGGACATCAAGAACGGCGACGGCTTCTCGTGGGTCAGCGCGGCGTCCCCCGGCGACTCCGGTTCGGGCGTGCTCGCCGTCCTCGGGGAGGCCGCCGGTGACCTCACCCACCTCGCCGTCGATATAGAGGGCAATGTCATCGGAGTCGCCGGCACCCGGATGACGAAGATCCTCCAGATCGCAAACGGCTGGACCCTGGCCGACGGGTCGCTCGTGCCACTCTGATCCTGTGAGTGTCAAAGGAGGCCGGTGATCTTGACCGTGATGCTCCCCGGGTTGTCCAGCCACTGGCGCTGGTCCTGGTACTTTCCCCCGCCCACATTGGTCAGGGTGAACATGCACTCGCCAGAGGTGTGGTGGACACTGAGAATCGCGTTGGGGTTGGTGCTCGTCGCCTTGATCTCGAGGACGCGCCGACTCCAACGGGCCGTGGTGAACCCGGTGTGGTTGGTGGTCGGCGACCCACCACCCGGGTACGTCGCCGAGGTCTCGCCCGTGCCGTCGAAGGTGGGCCCGCGCCGTTACGTACGGAACTGACCGTCGCGACGGAGCCCGATAGAGCCGCTGCTGGATTCGGATGTGTACCAGGACGGGCTCTGGACGATGGGCTTGACCGGAAGGCCCAAACCGCCAAGGCAGACGTCACTTCCTCGTAGGACGACGATGTCATCTACCTTTCCGCTCGGTCGAGTGATCGTGATACCGCCCGCGTACGCGTGTGCTGCGTACGCGGGCGGAATTGCAGGCGTTGTCGGCCGCGTGTCGGCTAGAGGTGGCCTCGACTCTCACGGTCGGCGGCGAGCCGGGCGGCGAGAGCAGGGATGCCGAGTTTCCGCTCATCGCGCTGTGTCGCCTGATAGAGCTTGTTCGTCAGTTGGTACGGGTCGTTGACCAGGTCGTAGTATTCGCGGAACAACACGGCCCCGGTGCCCGCCAGAGCGCCTTGGCGGTCGGCGCGCAGGTCGTAGTACTCGGTGTACTGCTCGCGGGTGCTGATGTAGGACGCCCATGTGGTCGGGCCTGCCGTGCCGTTGCCCTGCTTCCACCATTCGGTGAGCAGGTGCCACCGCCTGTGAGGGGTCAGCAGTGAGCGCCCGTCCTGGGGGGTGTCGGGCTTGATCCCGACGGCGTTCAGGATGGTCGGTGCGATGTCGATGTTGGCCACGAGGCGGTTGTCGGTCGTTCCGGCGCCCAACCCGGCCGCCGGCCAGGACAGGTAGAACGGCACCTCGATCGACGGCCGGTAGGGCACCGACTTCGCGGTCCTGCCGTGATCGGCCCAGGCGAAACCATTGTCGCCGATGTAGATGACAAGCGTGTTGTCGAGCTGACCGGTGGCCTGAAGCTTGTTGTGGATCGACTGCACGGCGTCATCGACGGACAGCAGGGTGCGGAACTGGTCCTGACGTATCCGTTGGCCGTCGGCGAGTGTCGCCTTGGCGTCCTGGACGTAGGCGGGCTTGTCGCTCTTGTCGGTTTCGAAAACGGAGGGGCGGCCATTCCATGCGGGTACGGCAGTGTTGGCGTACTTGGGCTCAGGGGTGTTCGGGCCATGCGGGGCCTTGGGAGTGACGACCAAGAACCAGGGGCGCGTGTCACTCGTGCCCTTTTGAATGAAGTCGAGTGCCAAGTCCCTGATGACGTGGGTGGAGTAACCAGGGATCTTCTGGACCGTGCCGTTGCGATTGTACTGACCGTCGTTGTAGACGACCGGGCCGAGCAGCGCGAAATCCTCGAAGTGGGGCGGGGTATCGGCCACGTTCCAGGAATTGAGGTACTTGCCGAAGAATCCGTTACGGTACCCCGCCTCCTTGAGGTAACGCTGAACGGTGGTGTTCTGATCGAGGTTGTAGGAGTGTCCGTTGCTCAGCACACCGTGGTTGTGCGCGTAGCGACCGGAGAATATCGATGATCGGGAGGGTGCGCACAGCGGCGTGGTGACATGGCCGTTGGTGAACTCCACGCCGTTGCCCACGAGCCAGTTGCGGATCCTCTGGGTAGCCCAGTCGGTGTCCTTGGGCTGGTCGTCGGTGACGATCAGCAGGACATTCGGGCGAGTCCCTGTCGGGCGAGCCACAGCTGACGCCGACCCTGCGACACCCGGAAGCGCCGAAAGGGTGGCAGTCGCCGCCACGGCCGCGGCCGACCCCGCGAGGAAGCGGCGGCGGCTGACCTCTGACTCCCCACTAACCTGGCCTTCGTGTTCGTCGCGCATTTCTAACTCCTCTCAATGTTGGTAGAGATGCCGTCTTTCGGATGAGGTACTAAAATTCTGCGCAGGCGCGCGGAAGAGTAGAAGGCGGACAAGAATGACGTCGGCCGAATGGCTCACCAGAGAGGAAATTGCTATGTGAGAAAGCTCGGCGAACGTTACCGAATATGACTAATAGGTCACACGCGGAATCGCGAAGACTTTAGGTGGCGGAACGGTCAGGCCGTTGGGAGCCACACCAAAGGTCGAGATGGCGGCCCTGACCGGCTATGGCGAGACGAGCGAACACAATGCGCTCTCCTGCCGCTTGAAGTCGACGTGCAGGCGAGCGGAGAGGAATTCTCCACAATCCATACCGACATAGTAGGGAGCTTTGATCATCGGGTCAACAGATCTGCTGCGCCCAGCCCTCGTCAGGTCCCGGTCGTCATGTGTCGGGGTTCGCGTGCCGCACGAAGGCGTTGGCCCAGGAGGTGTGGTTGAAGCTGTTGCTCTCGGTGGCCTTGCGGACCACCAGGCGCAGCAGCCGTGCCCCGGTGACATCGACGTCCACCGGTTGGGGGCCGGTGGCCGCGCGCAGCACACCGCTGTCGAAGATCTTCGTCTCGTCGGCCCAGACTTCGGCGATAACGTTGCCGCGGTTGTTCTGGCGGGCGGAGAAGTCGTCGATGCCGACGATCGAGCTGAACCGGGTGCACCGACCGCCCAGGTGGTAGGTCACCTCGGAGTGGGAGTGCACGCCGAGTCCTTTGGCGTACTGGGTGCCGCCGAAGCTGATCGGGGTGCCGTCTCCGGCCTCGGCCTTGCCGTTGCTGGTGTCGATCTCGACGGGGCCCCAGCCGTTGACCGCGCTGAGCCACGTCAGGTCGCTGAGGTAGGCGTCGGCGGCCGGTGGCGGCGGTGGCGGGACGAAAGTCCGCTCGGCGCGGAAGCTCAGCGGCCTCCCGCCCGCTGTGCAGGTCACCGTCAGCTCCAGCGGCCAGGTGGTGGCGCTGGTTTTTTCCGGGACGGTGACCTGCCATTCGGCCCGCGCCGATAGCCCGGGGGTCAGCCGGCCGAAGCCGTCCCGTGTGATCGGCCGTACCGTCCACTCGCGGGGCGTGCGGAGCCGGAGCCGCCCTCCCGTCCAGATCTGCCTGGAGCCGTTGGCGAGCGTCGCGGTGATGGTGTACGTGATCCCCGGGAGCAGGATCTCGGGGGCCTCCAGCCGCAGCCCGAATGGCTCGCGCTCGTAGTCGTCGACCCACGAATTGCGCATCAGCCCGACCAGCCGCGCGGCGACCTCCGGGTGGGCGGCGGCGACATCGGTGGTCTCCCCGATATCGGATCGCAGGTCGTACAGCTCGACCTGCCACTGGTCGTCGGGGACCGTGCGGTCGGTGCCCGGCGCGAACCGCACCGCCTTCCAGCCGTCCTGCCGTACCGCCTCGGCGGCGCGGGAGATGCGGCCGCTCTCGACCTCGTTGGCGCGGCGGGTCACGCCGGTGTCGAGCCGGTACCAGTACAGATGCCCGGCCGCCGCGGCGCTGCCGGAGCCGCCGTCCAGTAGCGACGCGATGGAGATGCCGTCGATGTCGCGCGGCGCCGGGGCTCCGGCGAGTTCGGCGAGCGTGGGCAGCAGGTCGGTCTGCTGGGTCGGCCGGTCACTGGTGCCGGGACGGATCCGGCCCGGTGACCAGGCGATCAGAGGGATCCGGACCCCGCCCTCGTACAGGTTTCGCTTGTAGCCGCGCAGCGGGCCGTTGGCATCGAACAGGTCCGGGTTGAAGCTTCCCTCTTCGTGCGGCCCGTTATCGCTGGTCACCAGCACGATCGTGGAGCCGGCCAGGCCGTGGTCCTGCAGCGCGGAAACGACCGATCCCACGTATCCATCCAGCCGGGTGACCTGGGCGGCATGCCCCTTGTCGGCGGCGGGCCAGGACGCGCCGTCATAGGGCGCGGTGCTCGGCACGTCGCTGGGGGCGTGCGGGACGTTCGGAGTGAGGAAGAGCAGGAACGGCTCGTCCCGGTGGGCCTTGATGAAGTCGATCGCGCGGTCGCGGAACAGGTCGGGGGCGAAGGCGCCCTTCTTACCGCCGGCGTTCTCCGGCACCGGCTCCTTCTCGCCGTTGTGCCACAGGTCGGCGGGGTAGTAGTTGTGGGCGTTCCCGTGGGTCATGTAGCCGTAGAACTCCTCGAACCCACGGGCGTTGGGGTGGCTGGCCTGCCCGGCCTGCTCGGGTCCGAACCCCCACTTGCCGATGATGGCGGTGCGGTAGCCGCGTGCGCGCAGTACCTCGGCGAAGGTGGTGTCGCCGTCCCGCAACGCCACGCTGTTCGGGTCGCCGCTGGGGTTGATGCGGACCCTCGCGTGACCGGAGTGCAGTCCGGTCAGCAGCGAGCACCGTGAGGGCGCGCAGACCGGGCCGGAAGAGTACGCGTCGGTGAACCGCAGCCCCTCCGCGGCCAGCCGGTCGATGTTGGGGGTCTGGATCGTCCGCTGGCCATAGGCGCCCAGCTCGCCGTAGCCGAGATCGTCGGCGAGGATCACCACGACGTTGGGACGCCTCCTGCCCGGCCCCGCGCCCTCGCCGTGCGGGACGTCCGCCGCGGCGGGCACGGCGGGCAATGCGGCCGCCCCGAAGGCCAGGGCGGAACCGGAGAGGAACTGGCGGCGGCTGGGCATGGCGGTGTCCTTCGATGACGGCCACGTTTCAGGCCTGGGCGAGATCAGTGGGGTAGATCGTCGCTGACGCTTTCGGGTAAAGTCAACCAAAAAAGTATGCAATACGATCGGCCGTGCGGCGTCGGCGCCGTGGCCGGGGGGCGTCTACTCCGGTGCGTACCTCGACCCCCATCTCGCCAGGTGAGACGTGGGTTGATCTAGATATTGCATACTATTAAGATAGGAAATATGGAGAATATGACCTCCCGGCGAGGCTTCCTCGCCGGCGCCACGGGCGCGGCGGTCCTGGCCGGGCTGGCCCCGGCGGCCGCCGCGCAGGCCCTCGCGGGACGGGCACCGCGTCTGGGGCGCTCGCCGAACGTTGTGCTGATCGTGCTCGACGACCTCGGATGGGGCGAGCTGGGTGCCTACGGCCAGCGGGTGATCCGCACACCGGTGCTGGACGGCCTGGCCGCCGAAGGGCTCCGCTTCACCCAGGCGTACGCGAACCCCTCATGCGCTCCGACGCGGGCCTCCTTGCTCACGGGACTGCACATCGGGCACTCGCGGGTCAAGACCAACGACGACGCCGGCTCAGGGCTGCTGCCCGAGGACGTCACAGTGGGTGAGACGCTGCGCTCGGCCGGCTACACCACGGCGCATGTCGGCAAGTGGGGGCTGGGACCCGACACCGGAGCCAACGCCAGCCATCCCAATAGCCAGGGCTTCGACTACTTCTTCGGCTATATCAACCAGCGGCACGCGCACGACTACTGGCCTGCCTATCTGTGGCGTAACGACCAGCGGGTCGCCTACCCGGAGAACGAGGGCGCCGACGTCACCTACGCCACCGACCTGTTCACGCAGGAAGCGCTGGACTTCATCGACCGCAGCAAGGACGGGCCGTTCTTCCTTTACCTGGGTTACACCACCCCGCACGCTCCGAACGAAATCCCCAGCGACGCGCCCTACAGCGATGAGGACTGGCCCCAGGGCGAACGCAACCACGCCGCCCAGATCACCCGCACCGATGCCGAGATCGGCCGCGTGCTGACCCGCTTGGACGAACTCGGCCTTGCGGAGGACACCCTCGTCCTGGTCACCAGCGACAACGGCCCGCACGAGGCCGGGGCCAACTACGACCACGTCGGGAGCACACTCCCGCACGACCCCGAGTTCTTCGACAGCAACGGCCCCCTGCGCGGCATCAAGTTCACCGTGTACGAAGGTGGCATCAGGGTGCCGCTGATCGTCCGCTTCCCCGCGAGCCTGCGGGGCGCGGACGGCCCGGCGCCGGGGTCCGCGGTGCGCCACCCGGTCGCGGTGTGGGACCTGCTGCCGACGCTGGCCGAGGTCGCAGGAGCGCAGGCGCCTTCGGGGCTGGACGGGGTGTCCTTCGTTCCGGCGCTGACCGGTGGGAAGCAGCCCGGCCACGAGTACCTGTACTGGGAGAACAACCGGAACCAGGCGGTGCGTTTCGGGAACTGGAAGGCCGTCCGCCGCGGGTCCAGGCCGGTCGAGCTTTACCGCCTGAACAAGGACGTCGGCGAGCGGACCGATGTCGCCGCCGACCACCCCGCGCTGGTCCGTGAGGCCGAGCGGCTGCTGGCCGGTGCCGTCACGGCCGCCTGAGCGATGTCCGGCCACATTTCGCACTCCGGCGGCGACACCTCGTGCTGCGCCCCGTCCACGAGCACGGGCCAGACGACGGGCCCGGTGATCGAGACCATCACGCTCGGGCCGCCGGGGCCGTTCCGCCCGTCCGCGGCGGACCGCCGGACCCGCAGGCAGGTCCGTGTTCCGGGCGGCATGTTCGCGATGGGCGACGCCTTCGGGGAGGGGTATGCCGCCGACGGTGAGGGTCCCGTCCACGAGGTGCGTCTCGACCCGTTCCTGATCGATGCCACCACGGTGACCAACGCCGCGTTCGCCGCGTTCGTGAAGGACACCGGGTACGTGACCGATGCCGAACGGCTCGGCATGTCGGCGGTGTTCCATCTCACGGTGCGCGCGGACCCGTCCGACATCCTCGGCAGCCCCTTGGGCACACCGTGGTGGCTTGTCGTGCGGGGCGCATCCTGGCGCAGCCCAGACGGGCCGCAGTCCTCCATCGGGTCGTTGCAGAACCACCCCGTGGTTCAGGTCAGCTGGAACGACGCGCAGGCCTACTGCAGGTGGGCGGGCAAGCGCCTGCCCACGGAGGCCGAGTGGGAGTACGCGGCCCGCGGTGGACGGAAGGGCAGCAGGTTCCCGTGGGGTGATGAGCTCACACCGCGTGGCCGGTGGATGTGCAACGTCTGGCAGGGGACCTTCCCGACCCACAACACCGGCGAGGACGGTCATGTCGCCACCGCGCCGGTGAAGTCGTTCCGGCCCAACGGCTTCGGGCTGTGGAACACGATGGGCAACGTCTGGGAATGGTGTGCTGACACCTTCGCGGCCGACACCTACGCCGCCCGCGCAGCCCAGGCCCCGGTATCCGACCCCCGTGGCCCCGTCCACGACCCCGGTCGCTCCGCCCCGCGCGTCATGCGAGGCGGCTCGTTCCTGTGCCACGACTCGTACTGCTACCGGTACCGGCTGGCGGCACGGTCGAGCAACACCGCCGAATCCGCGGCGGCGAACATCGGGTTTCGCTGCGCCAATGACGCCGGCTGAGAACGAGCCTGTTCTTCCTCGACGCTGTCCTCCTCGCTCGAGGAGAACCTCAAGCTTCTGACCTCTGACGAGGAGGTACTTGGACGGATCGACGTACGGCACGTCGATCAGGTCGCCTATCAGGTGGTCTCCCAGAAACACGGCCGGCTCGCGATCCTGCAGTCCGCTGAGGAGAAATCGATCTGGAAGCGGATCATCAGCCGGCTCGAGCTGTCTTTCACCGAGACGTTCCTGGCCACCGAATGGCGTGATGTGGTGCTCGGCCAGGCGGTGGCGGACGCCGACGGCTATCTCGCGGCCAAGCGGCCCGGGCGGGGACGGGCCCTCGGCCACCTGCAGAAGGCGCAGGTCTGGCAGGCGATCGACGAGTTCACCTCCGAACTCGCCTCGCGCAAGCTTTGGACGTACGACTCGATCTGTGTGGAAGCGGCCAGAATCCTCGCGGAGTCGCCGTCCAAGCCGTACGGCCACGTGGTGGTCGACGAGGCGCAGGACCTGCACCCGGTTCGATGGAGGCTGCTGCGCGCGGCCGTGTCCGAAGGGCCGGATGATCTGTTCATCGCGGGTGACACCCACCAGCGGATCTACGGCGCCACGGTGTCGCTGCGCAGCCTCGGCATCCGGGTCGCCGGCCGGTCGTCTCGGCTGACGATCAACTACCGGACGACAGCGGAGATCCTCGGGTGGAGCCTCGGGCTGCTCGCCGGCCAGCGGGTCGACGACATGGACGAGGGCCTGGAGTCGCTGAGCGGATGCCGCTCCGATGTGCACGGGTCGCCGCCGAGGACGGCGGCGTACGCGACGAAGGCCCGCGAGATGGACGAGCTGGCGGCGCGGGTCCGGACCTGGCTCGACTCGGGGGTCGCACCCGCCGAGGTGGGGGTCGCCGCCCGGTCCAACACGCTGGTCGATGACGCCGTCACTGCTCTCAGGCGAGTGGGGATCGCCGCCGGCTCACTGGCCCAAGTGCTGCCTGGCGATGCCGTACGGGTCGGCACCATGCACCGCATGAAGGGGCTGGAGTTCCGCTGCGTGGCCGTCATCGGCGCCGGTGAGCACCAGATGCCGATGGCCGGCGCGGTCACGCCCGTGGAGGAGGACAAGTCCCTCCATGCCGCCGACCTGCAGCGGGAACGCTGCCTGATCTTCGTCGCCTGCACCCGGGCCAGGGAAGACCTCCACGTGTCCTGGCACGGCAACCCCAGCCCGTATCTCACCCCGCTGCTCTGAGGCGTGGGGCCGGGAAAGGTAATGAATCGAGCTTATCGGGCAACGAGGGCGGCGCCTGTTATTAGTCGATCCCGTACAGGCTCGGGCAGCGCGAACGGGCAGTGACGATGCTCGGCCGGGTGCGTCAACGTCCACGCTCTGGTGAGTTATCCACAGATGGAAAAGGGGGCTGGACCCGTGCGACGTGTGGAGTTCAGCATGGTGGAAATGCCAAACGGTCGCATCGGTGACCGAGCTGCTGGGCCGAATGCCATGGCCGAAAACCATGGCTTCCATGAAAGGATGGAAAATGCACGGAGGTCTTCTAGGCATGGGGCTTGGAACCGCCATTTACTGTACGGTGGCGCTCGCCGCCATGGCGGGAAAGGTACTCATGAGATTCAGGCGGCCGCGATGAGCCGGACCCTTTCCGTCATCGTTCCCGCGCACAACGAGGAGGCGGGGCTTCCGGCGACGCTGGAGGCCCTTCTCCGCCAGACCGTCCCTCCGGAAGAGATCATCGTGGTCGACGACGGCTCCGTCGATCGCACCGGCGAGGTGGCGCGATCCTACGGCGTCACCGTGCTGACCCCGCCACAGAACCTCGGCAGCAAGGCAAAGGCGCAGAACCACGCGCTCCCGCACTGCGAGAGCGAACTCGTGCTGGCGGTCGACGCCGACACCGTGCTCGCGCCGGACTACATAGAGAAGATCAAGCCGGTGTTCGACGATCCGGACGTGGTCGTGGCGGCCGGCAACGTCCAGACCCGTTTCAGCCGGACGCCCTGGGAACGCGGCAGATCGATCGAGTACCTCTTCGGTTTCCACTGGCACCGGCCGATTCAGAACGCGGTCAACAGCCCCATGGTCTGCTCGGGCTGCTGTTCTGTGTTCCGGCGCGAGCCGCTGGTGGCCTTCGGTGGTTTTCCCGAGCGCACCATCGTCGAGGACATGGACTACACCTGGTCGCAGCAGATCGCGGGAAGGCGGACCGTCTATGTCGCCGACGCCGTCGCGTGGGCCGCCGACCCCGAGACCCTCACCTATCTGCGCAAGCAGGTGTGGCGCTGGATGGCCGGTTTCTTTCAGAACGTCCGGCTGCATCTGCGGCCGCTGATCACCAGAAAACCCATGCTGGCGCTGTGGGTGATCGTGGCCGTGCTGGAGATCCTCACCGTGCCGCTGTGGCTGGCCGGGCCCTTCATCGCCACGATGGCGATGCATCAGCCGGTCGGCCGAACGGTGGCGTGGTGGTTCGGCGCCGAATTGATCCTGTTGGTGCCGTTGCTGGTCCACGCCGCGCGGCGACGGAGGCTGCCGGTGCTGGGGGTCCTGCTCAACATTCCCTTCGCGTATCTGACGAAGGCGGTCAACGTCTACTACGCGTGGAAGGGCCTCGTCGTCGAACTGATCCTGGTCCCGCTCCGCCTGTCCAAGGGCTTGTCCGTGTACGAGAAAGGACGTGCCCATGCGCCCGGCGAGTCACGCTGAACCGAGATCCCGGCATCTCGACGCTGGATGCTTACGGCGGGCTGCTGGGCGGGCGTGGCGTAGAACTTGGCGAGGCTGGAGGCGTCAGGGTTAGCGCCGATGCCGAGGCGCGCACCGACCGGCTGGCCGGCTGACGCGCCTCGGCGTCGACGAACTTTCCTGCGAGAAGGGCCGGGGTCACCGTCTCCGGTTTCGAGGAGCGCTTCGCCGATGGGCTTCCCTTTGGCGATTGATCACTTGCCCGGCGTGTAGGTCCGCTCGATATGGCCCTTGAGGTCCTCGGGATGGAAATAGACGGGGCGGAGGTTGCCGCTCGCGTAGCGTTCGGCCTGGTCGTTGAAGTGCGGTGAGCCGGGATGTCCGCTCGCGCCGCCCGCTGTCACCGCCCAGGCGCGCAGCTTCGGCCCGAACTCCACGACCGCCACGAAGCTGTTGCCGCTGGTGCCGTAATAGCGCTTCGTTCCCGGGTAGCGTCTCGCCCCGAACGAGGCGAGGGAGCCCCATTGCGCGGAGGTGAAAGGCACCGGGCTGCTCGGCTTGGCATCGTCGAACTGCTGGACGATCGCGCCGTCGTTGCGCTGAAAGCGGTTGATCGCGCCCCAGGGCACTTGCCAGCTGCCGAAATCTTGCGTGAGCCGCTCCGCCGCCTCCCCGAGCGCCGTGAGCCGCTGCGCATCGGTGGCACGCTCGGCCAGGTAATCCCACATCGACATGCCCGCAGCGCTGGCCGCCTGGGCCAAGGGCGCCCAGAGCGCCTCGCCCCAGAACACGGCCAGCGACGTCGCGGTCGAAGTCGCGCCCCAGCGATAGTCCCAACCGCGCAGGAGGCCGATCGGTTCGGCGAGCTTCGCCTTCTGCTGGTCGCTCTCGGGCAGCTTGTCCCACGCCGCGAGCAGGCCCGGCACGAGCCGGGCGAAGGCGGTGAGGTAGGTATCGAAGGCGGCTGCGATCAGCGTCTGCGGGGTGAAGTCGTTTCGCGCGCTCAGCACCCGGATCGCCTGCGGCCCGCGTGGGTTCTCGCCGGCCTGGTCGAAATAGCGCGGGTAATCGGCGGCCTTGGGGCTGTCCGCGCCGGCCGCGGTCCAGGGCCAGTTGTTCGTGTTGAACGTCCAGCCGTTCTTCGGATTCACCGCCTGCGGCAGGCTCTTGAGGCTGTGCAGCCCGCGCCAGTCGGTCGCCGGATCGCTGCCGTCGACGGGCTTGCGATAGTCGAAGCGGTCGTCGCGGATCGGCACGAACTGCGGCATCAGGAAGGCGATGTCGCCCTTCGAGTCCGCGAACAGCGTGTTGTTCGAGCTGTTGGCCTTGAAGTCCGCCACCTTGATGTAGCTCTTGTAATCCCGCGCCTTGGTGCGCAGATAGCTCTGCTGCAGCGCCTCGACGGGCTTGTTCATCAGCGCGAACGCCATCCACTTACCGTCCGCCTCGCGCACGATCGGGCCGTGATGGGTGGCGAAGGTGGTGAAGGTGCGCTGCGCCCGTCCGCCATCGGCCGTGCGATAGGACAACGTGATCGTCTTCGTCGTCACCGGCCGGAGCTCGTTGCCATAGCGGTAGGAGCGGGTGCCATCGGCCCCGGTCACGATCGTCTCGGCGAACTCATCGACACGATCGATGCCGCTCGTCGTGTGCATCCAGCCCGCGTGCGCGTTGAAGCCCTGGTAAATGAAGAACTGCCCCCAGGTGGCCGCGCCATAGGCGTTGAGCCCTTCGTCGCTCGTCACGTGCTGCTCGGAGCGGAAGAAGAAGCTGGTGTGCGGGTTGATCAGCAGCAGCGCATGGCCGTCCCGCGTGTGGCTCGGCGCGATGGCGAAGCCGTTCGAGCCCTTGGGCTCGCTGAACAGCAGCCCGCGTTCCGCATCGGTCATCGGCACCGCGCGCTTGCCGTAGAAGGCCTCGAGCTGGGTGAGCGGCACCCGCTCGATGTCGCCGCCGATGCTGCCTTCGGAGAAGCTCAGCGGCATCCACGGCTCGAACCGGTTGATCACGCGCGGCTGCACCTCGGGGTGCGTCGCGAGATAGTAGTTCAGCCCGTCCGCCCAGGCCTGCATCAGCCTGCGCAGCCAGGCCGGGCACTTCACATAATCCTTCTTCAGCGTCTCGGGATCGATGTACAGCCGCTGGCGCAGGTCCTGCCAGATCGCACTCTCGCCCTCGGCCTCGGCGAGGCGGCCGAGGCTGACCAGATAGTTCCTCTCGATCCGGTTGAAGTCGTCCTCGGCCTGGGCGTACATCATCCCGAACACCGCATCGGCGTCGGTCTTGCCCACCACATGCGGGATGCCCCAGTCATCGCGGGTGATCCTCACGTGCGCCGCCTGCTTGCGCCAGCGGGCGAGATCGGGCGTGCCTTGCGCGGTGGCGGCGGACGCGCTGGACGGCAGCCCCGTCGCGACGGCCGCGCCGGCGGTCAGCCCGGCTGCTCCGCCCAGGACGCGGCGCCGGCTCAGCCCTTCGTTCTGCGCGTGGCTCATGATTTGGTCCACCTTTCTCGGGGGCAACGGAAAGTGCGGGGTTCACGCGATCCGTGCGGTGGTGGGGCTTTCGGCTGTCGCGTTGGCGGTGGCCGTGGTCAGCACCGGGGTGTCCGGCGCGTCCAGCCGAGGGGCGCGGCGGCAAATAGCAAGATCACGTCCGTCACCATAGGACAAAGCGGCTCATTCCGGAACCGCCTCGACCGCGAGGACGAGGCGATCGCCACCGACCTTGCGCGGCCGTCACCCGGCGGCGATGCTCCGGACGCCGGCGATGAGCCGGTCGACGTGCTCCTCGGTGGAGCCGATGCCGATCGAGGCGCGGACGGCCCCCGTCGTGGCGTCCGCGCACCCGCCGTCGTCGACCCGCAGCAGGTGGCGGACGAACGGGTGCGCGCAGAACTTGCCGTCCCTGACGCCGACGCCGTGCTCGGCCGACAGCAGCTCCGCGACCTCGCGGGCGATGCGGCCCTCGACGGTGAACGACACGATGCCGACCCGCGGATAGTCGGGGCCCCACAGGGCCAGCTCCCGTACGCCCTCGATCGAGGCGAGCCCCGCGCGCAGGCGGGCCAGCAGCCGCTCCTCCGTCTCGACGAGCGGTGTCCACCCGGTGGCGGACAGCGCGTCGCAGGCGGCGGCGAGGGCGATGGCGCCCAGCACGTTGGGCGTGCCCGCCTCGTGCCGCGCCTCGGGGTCGTCGCTCCACTCGGTGATCTCCGCGACGGACGTCACGGCGCCGCCCCCTCGCAGGTACGGCTCCGCCCGGGCCGGCCAGTCGGCCCGGCCGACCAGCGCGCCCGCGCCGAAGGGAGCGTAGAGCTTGTGCCCGGAGAAGACGACGTAGTCGAGGCCGAGCGCGGCGAGGTTGAGCGGGCGGTGCGGCACGAGCTGGGCGGCGTCGGCCAGAATCCGGGCGCCGTGCCGGTGGGCTACGTGGGCCAGCCCGGCGATCGGCCACAGCTCGCCGGTGACGTTGGAGGCCGCGGTGACGACGAGCAGGGTCGGCCCGGTGATGGTCGCCAGCGCCTGGTCGGCGGCCAGGATCGCCGCGCCGGGGGAGGTGGGCGGCGCCAGCCGTACGGTCTTGGGCCAGGGCAGCAGCGAGGCGTGGTGCTCGGTGTCGAAGACCACGACCGTGGTGCCCTCGGGCAGGCAGCGGGCCAGCAGGTTCGTGGCGTCGGTGGTGTTGCGGGTGAAGATCAGTGCGTCATCGGGGCGGGCTCCGACGAAGGCCCGTACGGTGTGCCTGGCCTGTTCGTACCTCGCGGTGGTGAGCTGCGAGGCGTAGCCCGCGCCTCGGTGGACGCTCGAGTAGGCCGGGAGCGCGGCGGCGACGGCGGCGCTCACCGGCTCCAAACAGGGCGCGCTCGCGGCGTAGTCGAGATTGGCGTAGCGGACGAGCCCGCCGCCCTTGAGCGGCACTTCGAGGTCGGCGCCCAGCACCAAGGGGATCTCGTCCCGCCGTGCCCGGAGCGGGGTCTTGTCGATGGTGGCCTTCGCGACGGCGGGGATGATGGTGGACAACGCCGACCCTCCTGGGGAGTCCTGGGACCCCTGCCATGACGTCGTGCGGCGGGGCCCGCGCTTGCCCGGCACACCTCGTGCCGGACCTGGTCCTCACCCGGGGCACCCCGCCGCGAGCGCGAGGGTTGCCGGCCAGCGAGCCGGGGCTTGGCGCTGGCACTCATGACCTGGCCCGAACTTAACCAGACGACGGGGTGTATTCGCAAACCCGGCTAGAGCCAGCCCCGGCGGGTGGCTTGGACGCCGGCCTGGAAGCGGTTGTCGGCACCCAGCAGATCGAGCAGATGTTTCATGCGGCGGCGCATGGTCCGGGTGCTCATCCCGAGCTGGCGGGCGATCGCATCGTCCTTCAGACCGGCGAGCAGCAGGGCCAGCAGCCGCCGGTCGTCCTTGGCGAGCGGGGACTCGGGGGAGCCGCCCAAAGGAGCGGCCCGCTCCCAGGTGAACTCGAAGAACTGGATGAAGGCGTCCAGCAATGCCGAGGGATGGACCAGTACGGCCTCGGTGCCGGCCTGCTCCAGCTGGACCGACACCAGTGCGGCGTCAGCGTCGGCGATGGCCAGCTTCACCGGGATGCCGGCCGCCACCCGCGCCTGTTCTCCCAGCGCCTCCAGCGCGTGGATCTCATCGAGCGCACTCGGCAGCGCGAGCGATTCCGGCGCGTACACCGCCCGCCAGCGCACGCCACGCTGGAGCGCGGTCGGCTCGACCGGATTGGTGGTGTCCAGCGCGTAGGGAGGCCGGTCCAGCATGCGCATGTCTCTGCGGACCCCGTGCTGCAGCCGCATGAACCTGCGGGCCACCTCGTCCCGCCCGGTGACCATTTCCACGGCGCCGGCGTGACCGGCGCGCTCCCGGCGGAACAGCACGGCCATTTCGGTGGCCGCCCTGCGTAGCCGGGCCAGGTCCTGCTCCTGGTCCCGGATGAGAGCGTCCAGTGCCACATCCGGCTCGGCAGCGGCATAGCGTCGCGGGCGGCCGGACAGCCGGCTCACCAGACCCCGGGCACGCAGCCGGTCCAGCGCTCTGACCAGCCGGTCCGGTCCGCATCCAAGCCTCAGCGCCAGCTCCTGCACGGTGGACTCGGGGCCGGCCAGCAGTTCCCGGTACGCGGTCTCGTCGAAGGCGGTCACATCCAGCGGTGCCAAAATCCGGCCGTCCTGAACCATCTCCGCATCGTGTCCGGTATGTGCCAGGGTCCGCAATGAGCCACATATAACTGTTGATCACTCTTGTCACAACAGGCCACCCTGAGTCGGTGATGATCAAGAACCGAGGGCTGCGCTCGATGGTGGCCGCGGCGCTCCTCGCCGCGCTCATCCCTGCACTCAGTGGCCCCGCCCACGCCGAACCGTCAGACCCCGATCAGCGGGTCATCATCGAACTCGACACCGCACCCGGCGCGCGTGCCGCTCAGCTGGACCTGAGCGGTAGCGCGCGCAAGGCCGGCGTCGCCCTACGCACTACCCGGCGGTTCTCCCGGCTGGTCTCGGCGGTCGCCGCGACCGTGCCCGCCCGGCAGCTCGGCAAGGTCCGCGCCCTGCCCGGCGTGAAGGCCGTCCATCCCGACCTCCCGATGAAGGCCACCACCGACGAGAACATCTCGCTGATCGGCGCACCTGACCTGTGGCGGCGCAAGGACCCGGCGGGCCACGACGTCACCGGCTCCGGCGTGACCGTGGCCGTCCTCGACACCGGCGTCGACGCCACCCACCCCGACCTGGCCGGCAAGGTGGTCGGCGGTCACGACTTCGTCAACGGCGACAGCGATCCGACCGACGACAACGCCCACGGCACCCACGTCGCGGGCATCATCGCGCAGACGGCTCCCGGCGCCTCACTGACCTCGTACAAGGTCCTCGACGCGGGCGGCGGCGGCTACGAGTCCGACATCATCGCCGGGCTGGAGGCCGCCGTCGATCCGGCGAACCCGCACCGCGCCGACGTCGTCAACATGAGTCTCGGCGGCCCCGGCGACGGCACCGACCCGCTCGGACAGGCCGCCACCCGCGCCGCCGAGTCCGGCGTGGCCGTCATCGCCGCGGCCGGCAATTCCGGCCCGGGAGCGGAGACGATCGGCACCCCGGCCGCCGCCGACGGAGTGGTGGCCGTCGGAGCCTCCTTCAGCGGCATCCGGATGCCGGCCGCGCGGCTGGCCAAGACCGGCGAGGAGCTCCAGACCACCCGTGTCCTCTATTCGGCGAGCCCGCCCGCCAAGCCCCTCACCGGCACACTCGTCGACGTGGGGCAGGGCGAACCCGCCGACTTCGACCGCGTCGGGGACGTCCGCGGCAAGGTCGTCGCCTACTCCGGCTTCCCCGACCAGCCGAGCTGGT
The DNA here is from genome assembly GCF_014323705.1 of Actinomadura alba. GTDB lineage: Bacteria > Actinomycetota > Actinomycetes > Streptosporangiales > Streptosporangiaceae > Actinomadura_C > Actinomadura_C alba. The sequence goes on along the minus strand of NZ_JABVEC010000020.1, from coordinate 36,667 downwards.
ACGACATCCTGCGCGCCCGGGAGGCCGAGAAGCGCGGCGCCATCGCGGCGCTGATGTACTCCGGCGGCTCCGCCGGACCACAGGTCACCGCGCGGAGCGGCGCCCAGCCGGCCACGCCCTCGACCCTCGCCTCCGGCGACGACCTGCGCATGGACAAGATCGTCGTACTGGGAGTGGAGGAGACCCAGTGGGCCGCGCTGGGCCGGCTGTCCGCACCGGGCAAGGTTCAGATCACCGTCACCGGCAAGGACGTCACCGACCAGATCGCGGACTTCAGCTCACGCGGCCCGACCAGCCGGTACACGCTCAAGCCCGATGTGGTCGCACCAGGCGTCGAGATCCGTTCGAGCGTACCGAAGAGCCTGTGGGACCACGGCGAGTACCGGATGTCCGGCACCAGCATGGCCTCCCCGCACGTGGCGGGTGCCGCCGCGCTGCTGCGCCAGCTCGGCACAAAGAACATCCAGGCCGCCCTCATCGGTACCGCCAAGCCGCTGACCGGCACCGGCCCGGCGACTCAGGGCGCCGGCCGGCTCGACGTGACCGCCGCCGCGGACGCGTCCGTCACCGCGCAGCCCCCGACCATCTCGTTCGGCCTGGCCGACCTGCGCGACCGCACCACGACGGTCAAGGCCACCATCACGCTCACCAACCGGGGACGCAAACCCTTCAAGGCGCGGCTCGGCGTCACCGCCGCACCCGGCAGCCCCGGCCAGGTCCGGGTCACTCCGGATAGAACGACCGTGCCCGCCGGCGGCACGGCGACCGTCACCGTCACCGCCACCGCGGTCCGCCCCGACACCGACGCGGATCTCAGCGGTTGGGTGACGGTGGCCGGCGGGCCGCGCGTGCCGTACCTGCTCGTGCTCCGGCCGCTGCTGCTGCGCACCACCCCGGATCCGAGCGACGGGAACTCCGAGGTGTTCGCCTATGCCCCGGCGGCGCTGAACGCGCCACCGGTCGTCACGGTGACCGCCCCGGACGGGCGGCGCACCGACGTGAGCGCCACCCTCGACCACGACCGCTGGTACCGGGCCCCGGTCACCGGGAGCAAGCCCGGCACGTACAAAGTCGAGGCGAGCGCCACCACGACCGGAGGGCGGCGGCTCAGCGGTACCACTGCTTTCGAGGTGATCCCGCCGACGACGGGCGACAGCCGCTGGCAGCCGACGGGACCGAACGGACAGGCCGGCCTGCTCGCGCGCTCAGCGGCCGCACCCGACCAGCTCGTCCTCACGCAGGACGGTAAGGCGGGGATCTGGCTCACCACCGACCAGGGCCGCCAATGGCGGCAGCTCAACCGCCTGCCGGTGGCCGGCGGCACCGGCACCGTCGTGGTCGACCAGCGCGATCCCGAGCGGATGTGGTTCGCCGTGAACGGCCGATCCGAGGCTTCGTCACCTGTGGCCTTCGACCCCACCTACGAAGGCAAGGTGCTGTCCACCGAGGATGCCGGGCGGACCTGGCGTACCCTGCCGTTCCCCAACATCCACGTGGACGCGCTGGTGTCGGACGGCGACGCGCTGGTCGCGGTGACCGCCGGCGGGGTCGTCAGCAGCGATGACGGGGGCGAGCACTGGACCACGCATGCGGCGACGCTGCCCAGGGGCATCACCGGAGCCGCCCTCACCGGCGGCGACCTGTACATGAGCGCGTACGGCGGCGTCTGGGCGATACGCGACGTGACCGGCGACGATCTCGCGCCCGCCAAGCAGGTGTTGCAGACGACCGGCTATTCGGGCACGGTCGGCGTGGCGGCGGACACCGAGCTTGTGGTGACGGCGACCTCCGACGGCATCGTGCACGGATCCCGAGACGGCGGCCGTTCGTGGACGGTGCTGTACGAAACACCGTCCAACGACAAGTACGTCTTCTCGGTGCGGATGGTCGGCGAAAACGTCTATGCGGGCGGCTTTCAACAGGATCGCATCGGCCGCGACCACGGTGCCGAATGGAGTGCGCTGCCCAAGCCGGCCAGGGGCCCGGCCGACGCCGACTTCGGCGAGCTCGGGAACGCCACGCTGGTGTCGGCCGGCAACGCCGGGCTCTACGCGACCCGAGATGACGGCGCCCACTACGACCGCATCGGTGTACAGGGCACCTCCGTGTACGCGCTGGCGGTGGGGAAAAGGACGGACGGCACGAGCGCACTGGTCGCGGGTACGGACACCGAAACCCATCTGACCTCACTGCCGACCGGACCGAGCGTGAACCCGGAGTGGGGCGGCAACTCCAGTGAAGGGGGTATCGGCACCGCGGTCCGGCAGATCGCGGCCTCGCCGTCTGACCCGCGTCTGCTGTGGAAGGTGCGCACAGACGCCTGGGGCGGACTCAGGTTGTCGCGATCCGCCGACGGCGGCGTGAGCTGGTCCGACGTCACCACCGCGCCCGAGGCGCCGACCGCCCTGATGGTGCACCCGGCCGATCCCCGGCACGTTTCCATTGGATTCGCCAGCCCCGTGGGCAGCGGACTGTACGTCACCAGGGACGGCGGGCAGACCTGGCGCAGGTACTACCTGGGGCACAAGATCGACGCACTGGCGGGCGACCCGCGCGACGGAGACCGCGTGTGGGTCGGCACCCCGGACGGCCTCTACCGATCCGAGGACGGAGGTGCGCACATCGCCAAGGTCACCGACGGCGCGGTGTCGGCGATCACGATTGCCCCCCGGCGACCGCGGCAGATCGTGACCGCAGGCGCCACGTTCAGCCGGAGCACCGACGGCGGCCGCACGTTCCGCAACGGTGAGACCTCGCCTCTGGGACTGCTCGTGTCGTCGCTCGTGGTGTCGCCGCGCGACCCCGACGTACTGTTCGCGGGCACCACCGCGCACTGGGCGAACGGGTTGCGCCTCGGTGGGAGGGGCGTGCTGCGCTCCGCCGATGGAGGACGAACCTGGACGAACATCTCATCCGGCCTGCAGAACACGTCGGTGATGAGCCTGGCCGTCAGCCCGGACGGCAGCTGGCTGTACGCGGGCACCGAGCAGGGCGGAGTGCACCGCTCCCGCCTGTGAGAGGGCACCCCGGGCCCCGCGGGATCGCCTGATCCCGTGGGGCCCTCGAGCTTCGGCAGGCTGGGGGAGGAGTTCCAGGTGGTCCGGATCGTGGAAGGACAGGCAGTACGCGCCTCAGCCTGTGGACTGCCAGTACCAGGCTGTACGGGTGGAGCCGGGATGACCAGGCTGGCGTTTCCGCGGAAACGTGTTGCCGCTTCGCCGGGTCCGACCGGATGATCGTGCCGTCTTTCGCATCTGGGCATGAAGGGATGGGAATCGGCGTAAGGTGTGATCGTTTTGGCCATCGACCTCTCCTGGAGGACCGTTGACGACGCCGGACTTCTCGGCCGCGGGGATCGACATCAACGTCCCGCAGGAAGCGCGGGTCTACGACTACTGGTTGGGCGGTAAGGACAACTTCGCCGCCGATCGAGCGCTGGGCGATGCGATGGTGCGGGCGATCCCGACCCTGCCGGAGATGGCCCGAGCGAACCGCGCGTTCATGGAGCGCGCCGCCCGCTATCTGGTGAAGGAGGCGGGCATCCGGCAGTTCATTGACATCGGCACGGGGATTCCGACCTCGCCGAATCTGCATGAGGTCACTCAGCAGATCGCGCCGGAGACACGTGTGCTTTACGTCGACAACGACCCGATCGTGCTCACCCACGCACGCGCGCTGATGGCGAGTGAACCGGCCGGTAAGACCGACTTCGTCATGGCCGACCTGCGGGAGCCCGAGGCGCTGCTCTCTCACCCGGCCCTCAGGCAGACCCTCGATCTCGGGCAGCCCGTGGCCCTGATGTTGGTGGCGATCCTGATGTACTTCCAAGACAGCGACGATCCGCAGGCGATGGTGTCCACCCTGCTCGACGCGCTGCCGTCCGGGAGCTATCTGACGATCACCCATCCGACGGCCGACTTCGCTCCCGCGCAGCTCGCCGCCGCCGTGGAGGCCGCGGCACAGGCCGGGATCACTCTGGTCCCGCGCAGCCAGGCCGAGGTCGAGCGTTTCTTCTCCGGGCTCGACCTCGTCGAGCCCGGAGTGGTGCCGCTGCTGGCCTGGCATCCCGACCGGACCGTCGAGGATCCGCGCAGCGCCTACTACTACGCCGGAACCGGCCGCAAACCCTGACGCGCCGATCAAGCCGAGGCCGAAGTCCAGATCGAACGAGCGCGCGTTCTCTCGACGCGGCGATCGAAGCCGGCAACGCCCGCTACGTGGTGGACAAGCTGCGAGCTCTTCTCGCCGAGGCCAAGTGACGGAGACGGCTTCCACGGCCCCGAGCAATGGGAGGACGATCTCCGGAGGCAGACCGTCCTCGAACGACTGGGCTGGCGTTTCTGGCGAGTGCGCGGCAGCGTGTATTACCGGGACCCCGAAGCCGCGATGGCGAACCTCTGGCCGCTGCTCGATGAGCTCGGCATCCATCCAGGCGAGGACGATGCACCTGAGCCACCCGCCCCGGCCACGGCGCCGCCGCAGCCGATGTGATCTTGCAGTTGTTCGCGTACCCCTGCGAGCGCGAACAACTGCAAGATCACGGCGGGGAGAGTGGGCCGATCGCCGAGGGGTTGGAGTGGCTGTGTCGCGTCGCGAGCCCCATCCCCGCATACGTCGTCTCTGGCAGCTTCGGCGTCCTCGTTCATGCAGCCGTGGCGGGGGGCCCGGCGGCCATGTGGTCACTCGCTGCGGCGCGCTGGCCGGTTTCGCCGCAGGGCGGATACTCAGAGTGAGTTGACGCGTACAGTTCGGATGGAGTTCAATGGGGGCCATCGCCCCACTCGCCTAGGCTGGTGGGAGCAGGCCCCGTCCAGCGGACGGGGCCTTGCGTTTTTCTCACCACTTCACTGGGCGCCTTACCTGACCGTGCTGATCGCGCATCGTGTCGGGAAACTGGCAGTCGCGGAGCGCCCCTGGCCGGATCTGCTTGAAGAACGTCGGTGTCGTCCGTTCCAGCGCCACGCTGCGTTTGTATGGCGGGTGCGGGTTGGCGATTCCCACCGGCAGGCCGAGTTCGTGGCAGACGAGCCGTATGGGCTCGGCCAGGTCGGCGTCGTTGGTGATCACGAGAGCGGTTTCGAAATTCCGTCGGAACGCGTCGGCGAGCAAGTAGGTCGCCAGGTTGACATCGGATCCCTTTTCCTCCGTTTTGATCACTTTGACCGTGCACGGACCCTGTGCAGGAGGGTTGGCCAGGCGCATCCGGGTCGTCGTCTCCTGGAAGCGCCCCAGGTGGAGGTCAAGGTGAGGAATCGTTGCAAGGGCGCGCAGATAGTATTGCTGGCGGTTGTGCCTTTGTGGGTCGTCGGGGCGTCTGCCGATCTGCGCGGTGAAGTAGCGGATGCGATGGATCCGATCACGGGGCAGGAGTCGGCGGGAGAGCGCGTCGAGGTCCAGCCACTTGTAGGGCGTGCCCTTGAGGCAGCCGTAGTAGAGGTTGAACCCGTCGACGTAGACGTTGACCAGCATTGGGTGATGATAGCGTCACGCAGCGTTAAAGCCGGGCTGGCGGCGGCGGCTCGACTGGGCGCCTGCGGGCTTCAAGCCCTACCGGCACCAGGCGCAGGCGTTCGAGCGGCTCAGCACCCGCCGTACGGCCGCGCAGCCGACGCTGATCACGACCGGGACCGGTTCCGGTGAGACGGAATCGTTCCTGATCCCGGTGCTCGACCACTGCCGCCGCGAGCGGGCTAAGGACCAGGTCGGCGTCAAGGCGGTCCTGCTGTTTCCGATGAACGCCCTCGCCACCGACCAGGCGCAGCGTCTCAACGGCTACCTGATCGCTGGTCCGTTCTCGGCCGAGCGCAAGGACGAAGGACCGCCGTCGGTAGTCAGCCGTGGTGAATCAAAGCGGCGAGCTCGGCGCGGTTGCTGGTCCCGAGTTTGGCGCCGGCTCGGTAGAGGTGGCCTTCCACGGTTCGTACGGAGACGACCAGCCGGTCGGCGATTTCTCGGTTGGACAGGCTGTGGGCGGCCAGCGTGACGACCTCGCGCTCTCGCGTGGTGAGCGGCAGCGGCCGGGCCGCGGCTGTCAACGCCGGCGTGCGGGCGCCGTCGCATGCTTCGGCGAGCCGATGGGCGCGGGCGCTCGCCGCCGTGGACACCGTCTTCTGGTCGCGTCGTGTGTGGGCTACGGCCGCCTGCGCGGCGGCGTCGGCGGCGGCCAGGAGGTCGCCCATCTGCTCGAGCTGAATGGAGGCGGCCCGGAGGGCGTCACCGTCGTCGGCGGCCAGTGCGGCGGCCTGTGCCGCAGCGGCTGGTGCCCGGGGACCGGCCACCCGGGTGGCCAGGTCGGCGAGCCGGCCGGCGACCGAACCGTCGCCGAAACAGACGGCGGTGTGCAGTGCCAGGACCTCGTGTGCGAGCTGCCCACGGGCGGCGGCCACCTCCGCCGCCTCATGCGCGAGCCGGACCGCCTCGCTCACCACGCCCTCGGCGGCGGCGACCCATGCCCGAGTCAACAGCATCTCCGGTTCCAGGATCAGCAGCGCGGGATGCCACGCGTCCCAGAGCTCCGCCAGAGCCCGCCGGGCGCCCGCGACGTCACCGGAAACGGCGAGCGCTCGGGTGGTCGAGAATAGGCAGAAGTACAGGAAGCCGCCGGCGTTGCCGGGCCCTTCCATGCCGACGCGGGCCTCGCGGAGGAGGCGCAGAGCGACGTTCACCTGACCCCGGGCGAGTTCCGCGTCTCCCACCACCGCACTTGAGAGTTCGGTCCCGAACGCCAGGCCGTTGGATGCCTCGCGGCATTCGAGCGCGACGGTGAGCGCTTCGCACAGGTGGCCGGCCAGGCGCAGCCCGAGCATGTGCCATCCGGCCAGGGGGACACGCAGGAACGCGAGCTCGGTCGATCGGGCAGCCGCCGTGTGGCCGCGAGCGGCAGCCTGGTTGAGTTCGTCGACGCGGCCCAGGGTGGCGAACGCGGCCACCATCCCGCAGCTCGCGAGCACCACGGACTCGTCGGGGAGTTCCGGCTCGGCCAGTGCCGTGGCGGCAGCCTGTACGGCACGCTCCGGCCGGCCCAGGCATGATTCCAGGTAGGCCCGCACCGCAGTGAGGTGCACCCGGTCGGCGTCCGCGCTGACCCGCTTCTCGGCGGTCTCCAGAACGGCTTCCGCCTCGTCCGGCCGGCCGGCCAGCAGCGCCAGATGGAGCACCTGGTTCACCGTGGCCCTGACCAGCTCGGCCGCGTTGCTGGCCAGTGCGGTGAGTGCGGCCATCTCGGCCTTGATGTCCGGGTGGCGGCCCAACCCGCCGACGGCCGACACGACCGTCATCTGGGCTTGGAAACCACCGCCCGCGGCGACCGCGGCCCGCCCGATCCGCTCGGCCAGATACAGGTCACAGAGCTGGACGGCGCGTCCGGCGGCCTCGGTGAGCAGTACCGGGTCGGGTTCGAGATCGGAGTCCAGGCTGAGTACGGCGCGACGCAACGTGTCGTCGGCGTCTCCACCGCCGGTGTTCGCCAAGGCGGTCGCGATGTGGCCCCGCAGCCGGCGGGCCCGCAGCATGCCCATGCCCGCGCGCCGTACCTCGCCGTACAGTGGATGGGTCAGCCGGGCCCGCAGCGCCGGGCCGTCCCGCTCCACGCTCACCAATCCGCGTGCTTCGGCCTCCTCCACCGCGGCGGCATCCGTGAGTTCGGTCAAGAGGCCGGCACCCAGCGGCTCGCCGAGGGCGAGCACGTCCACCACGTTGCGCACCTGCTCGGACAGCCGGCCCATCCGGGCCTCGACCAGTTCCGTCAACCCCGGCGAGACCGTGACACCGCCCGGCCAGCGCCACACTCCGCCCACCGAATGGAGCCGGCCCGATTCCAGTTCCCCGTCGACCAGATGCCGCAGGTAAAGTGCGTTTCCCCTGGTCAGTGCGGACATGCGCACGATGCTGGCGCTGTCCACCGGCCCGTCCAACACAGCCTCGAGCAGCGCCCCGGTCTCCGGCACCGAGAGCGGCTGGACCTCCAGCCGTGTCAGGTGTCCGTCCTTCCACAACGCGCTCACCGCATCTGGCGCCGGCTCGCGGGTGCGCATGGTGACGATCATGGTGACCGCCTTGTGCAGCACCAACTGGTGCACCAGCAATGCGGACACCTCGTCAAGGAGGTGCGCGTCGTCCACGCCCACCATGACGCCGGCGCGACCCGTGCCCGCGAGCAGCGAGTCGATGCCCTGGCGCAGGAGCCGGGCCGGGTCATCACCGACGGTTCCGAGCAGCCCCGCGAACGCTCCGAGCGGCAGGCCTCGCGCCGAGGTCGTCGCGGCCACCCATCGGGTCGCCATGCCTCGCCGGCCTGCTCTGGCCAGAATCTCCTGAGCCAACCGGGTCTTGCCGACCCCGGACGCCCCCGCCAGCACCACGCCTTTCGGCCCGCCGCCCTGCCACGTCGCCTGGTCGATGAGGCGTAGTTCCTCGACGCGGCCGGTCAACGGCCAAACCCGGCCCACGCCCGGGATCGTACACACCAGCACATGGGAGCTTCCATCTGGGGACGAGGCCGCCCGTCCGCCTACGACAGGTAGTCGACTACTCGTGACCGCGACGTCCCGATCGTGCTGAAGTCCTTGCTGTCCGAGTGGACCCGCGGGACGAACCCGGTCCAGTCCCCCGCCGTCACACCCACATAGGCGCACGTACGAAGGGACGACTCGTGAAGCTCTTCAGCAAGATGGCACACGCCGCGATTCTCGGCAGTGCTCTGGCATTGGTCGTGGCGTGTGGAGGCGGTGATTCCGGTTCGGTGAGTCTTCCCGGTAAGGGAGGTGTTCCCAGTGCGGGAGGCGCCGGTGCGGAAGGCCCCGAAGACAGCGAGAGTTGCAAGCGCCTCACCAAGGAGGAGGTCGCTGAGGCCATCGGCCCGAATGACGGCGGCAAGCACGACTACACATTCGGCGGATGCGTCTGGACGGCGACCTCCGCCAAGGAGGGCGCACCCGAGGGCTTCACCGAGGCGATCTTCGCCTCCGTACTGCCCAAGGACCAGTACGAGTCCGTAGCCGAGATCGGGGAGCCGGTGAGCGGATTGGCCGACGGCGCCACCTACTCCGCCAACCACGGCGAGCTGTGGTTCCCCTGCCGTAGTGGCGACTTCTGCGGGATCAAGGTGAGAACCGCAAGCTCGGACGATCGCCAGGAGACCGCGATTCGACTGGGCAAGCTCCTTCAGAGCCGTCTATAGGTGAGCCGCGTTCATCGCGCTGATCGGTGAAATCGGTCTTCCACCAGAAGATCCGGGTGTGGGACCTCGATACCGGCGCCCGCCTTCGCGTGCTGGGCAGGCAGGCGGAGGAGGCCTGGGGCATCGGGATCAGCGAGAACGGCCGCATCGTCACTGCACTCGACGGCGACGGCGTCACCCTTGTCTGGGAGCTGGACTGGGAGTACGACTTCGCCTGAGGAGCATCGTGAGCGACAAAACGGCGGTCACGCGACGTGCCCAGCGCGGCGCGCCCATGGTGGCGGCGGTGGTGTGCGCAGCGCTGTCGCGTCGGGGGGATGCCTGGCTGATCTCCTGGGTCGCTGGGGAGTTGTAGGCGGCAGGTACACCGGTGCGTCGGTGGCGGGTCGGCCACCGACGCACCGATGGAGCGATCAGTCGAGCCGGATGCCGGTGAAGGCGAGCAGTCCGGCACCGACGGCGTTGGTGATCCACGGGCCGCTGCGCAGATGTGCCAGATAGCTGACGCCGGTCGCGCCGGTGGCGGGACCGGACAAGGTGAGCACCAGCTTGCCGCCCGCCTCATAGGCTACGGAGGTCACTTTGACGGTGCTGCCGTCGATCTGGAAGTCCGCCTCGCTGCCGGGGTCGACGGTCAGCGGGTCGGTGGAGCGCAGTTGCACGGTGACCTGGCTGTGATCGGCGTTGCTGAACGCCGCGGACTGCGGGTTCGGCGGTGCGACGCCGGCGGACGGGCCTCCGTAGAGGTCACGGGCGACGACGGCGAAGGTGTGGTCGCCCATCTCCCGGTACCCGTCGACCCATGCGTAGTGGCAGCCGTCGTGGCCGGACAGTCCGTTCGTGGACAGCACGGTGACGCCGAGGGTGTCGCCCATCCGGCGTTGTGCGTCGCGGAGGTTGATCGTGGTGCTGTTGCCGCAGGGGGAGGTACGGACCTGGTAGGTGTAGTACTTGCTGCCGCCGGGGATGTTCGCGCCGAAGTCGGACCGCCAGTCCTCGAGTAGCGAGGTGAAGCCGGCCACGTGCACCGCGGCGTTGTCGTTGTCGGACTCGCCCTGATAGAAGAGCACGCCGCGGATGTCGCCGAGGATCCCGGCCGCGGTGAGCCGCTGCCGGAGCCGGCCATAGTTGGTGGCGATGGCGTCGGGATCGCCGTCATTGCGTTGGAAGAAGGCGATCGGCTGGCCGCCGTGCGCTCCGTTGATCAGCGCGACCGGGACCTTGTAGGTGTCGACCATCTTGCGGCCCATCCGGATCGCCCACTGCCCGGCAGAGCCGGATTGGTAGGTGACGTCGCCTGTGGCGTAGTGCCAGACCCGGTCCGCGCCGGACAATGTCGCGTCAGTGGTCGACGAGCCGAAGCTGCGCAGGTAGGGCGACTCCTCGCCGGCCGAGTCGCCGACGTACCGCGCGGCCTGAGCGTTCGACTGCCCCTGGATGACGTAGGCGTCGCCGGAGACGATGTCGGTCCAGTGTGCGACCTCCCGGTCGACGCCTGCCCCGACCGCCCGCAGTCGCAGGTCGTACGCGTGCAGGCCGGCGGTGATGCGCGGTGCGAGGGTGAAGGCGCCGTTGCGCACCGGTGCCGCGTGGACCCTGCTCCTACCGCCGGTGGAGACCCACAGCTGCACCACCTTCACCCGGTTGTCGGTCACCCGGCCACTGACCGGGACCGAGGCGCCACCAGCCGCGTCCCGCGGATAGAGCTCCCGGTCTTTTGGCGCGGCGGTCAGGCTGACCAGGTCGGGGCGGGCGTAGACCGTCAGCCGACGTGTGGTGTGGTTGTTCGCGTTGTTCGCGAAGGTCCAGTCGGGCTGGCCGCTTGCGTTCGTGCCGATGCCCATCGACAACGGCGGGGACTGGGTGAAGCCGTTGACCGCGAACACCGTCTTCGGGGTCAGGGCGGACGTCCGGGTGGGGCCGATCTGGTGCACCTGGAACGAGCCGTGCCCGAGGGTACCGCCGTTCACGCTGTCGTCGGCGTCGTACGTCTGAGAGGAGGCGTTCGCGACCTGGGTGCTGGCACCGCTCGCGTACCGGTTCGGCCACATCTCCAGATAGCCGGTCTGCCCGGTGCCTGTGGTGACGCCGGGAACGTTCGTGCGGACGTCCAGGTCGTCGACCCGTTGCCGGGTGATCTGGCCGGACATCGTCGGCAACCCGAGTCGGTGCGTGTCGGTGGTGAACGCCTCCATTGACGTCCACACCCACTGCGGGCCATTGGGTCCGTCGAGTTCCAGGCAGTAGCCGACCCGGTCGAAGCCGGTGGTCAGATCGGCGGTCCGGTCGAAGCTGTACTGGGGCGTCTGGTTCAGCCAGTTTGCGCTGGCCGGCAGGTCGATGCCGAGCACCGGGGTGAACCCGCCGGCGTCCGGCACGTTCGCTTCACACTGGGTGTCGGCCCCGGTCGGCGCGGACGCGACGGACGGTTCGGCAGACGCGGAGGCAATGGACGGCATCGACATGAGGGCCAGCGTGGCGGCGAGAGTGGCGCACACGCGGGCTGGTAGGGAGGCTGGCAACGATGACATGGTTCGGCTCCCGTGACGAAGACGGCGGGGTGGTGACCGATACGACACAGCGGGCTAAACCTCGTGTAAGAGCTTTTTCACGATAAACTCCGCACATCGGACGTAGGACGTCAGACGTAGAATGAGTTGCCGGAGGTCACTCGTCAAGGGGGCGATCATCGCCGTGGCGACATGTGGCCAGTTCGCGATATCGCCTTGACTGCAGGCTCCGCGTGCGATGGGAAGCCGGCGAGGAGCGACTTGATCTGTTCACCGTGATCGCCACCGGAGGCCGGCCACGTCATGCTCTCCAGGCCAAGGCATCCGATCTATCGCCGCTACGCCGTTCGGTCCCCCGCAGGTAGTCGTGGATTGCCTTCGCCGGTATGGGCAGACACCACTACCGGCTCTACTGCTTGCTGGACTATGAGGCCAAAGACACCGACAAGCCGCTGCTCGTCATCGTGACCGGCCTGGACAAGCCGTTCCGGACGAGGCTCAGCCCTGCGGACTACGCCGGTGTGCGGAAACTCGGGCAGGAGTACCTGGCCCGTAATCCACGGTCGGTCGCTTGAGCGGGGTGTCAGGCCGGCCGGACGGCCCCACGACCTGGCGTCTGCCGCAACTGGGCCAGCCGTTTGATGCTCGCTTCGGCCACGCGGCCAGTGCGCAATGGTTCCGTGACGGCCTGCCGTTCCTCGTCCGGAAGGGGCTCCACCCGGATGCGCAGCCCCACTGCCGCTGCAAGATCGACGAGCGTGCCGAGCGTCGGATTCGGGGTCGAGTTGCCCGCCGCGAACAATCGGCGCACCACGGCGGGCTCCGCACCGATCGCCCTGGCCAACTCCGCTTTCGACATCCCCTCAGAGATCCGCGCGTCGTCCAGCGCGTTGATGATCGAGTCCACCGTGGCGATGCGGACGGACTCGCGTACGTAGTCCCGGAGAAACTCAGGGTCCTCCAGATCGGCCGCCAGATCGCTCCAGAACGCGCTGACCATCATCTTCACCTCCACATGGAGAAACGTAACATATATGGTACGCCCATGTGAGACGGTGCTCCACATCCGCCTCGCCTCGGTAGGAGCCGTGGCTGGACCGCCGTCCGGCTGGACACCAATCGCAACCTCACCGAGGCGATCGAGATGTACCGCTCGGCCGGCTACCGGGAGATCGAGCCGTACAACGCCGAGCACTACGCCCCGCCCTGGCGCTCTTCGGCAAATCCGCTGGCTCCCATCGGACTTCGGCCTCTACCCGCCCCCACCCTTTTCCACCGGCATAGTTGGGGACCTTTCGTGTCCGGTTTCGGCGTTGGGTGGGTTTCGTGGTCGGCGGGCATCGCCAGGTCCATCGGGGTCGTGGCGGCGACGCAGAAATGATCTCGAAGCGGCGTACCGCATGACGCTCGTAGTGATGGCGGCATAGGCCACGCCGCACGCAAGCGAGACGAGCAGGGCCAGGAGCTGCGAATGGTCCGCGAGCAGCGGATAGATCTGCCAATGGACGAGATAGATGTACAGCGAGCCGGCGGCCAGCGGACCGGCGAGGCGGTTGAACGAACCCGTGCTCGGCAGCGCCGGTACCCAGATCAGCAGTATCAGGCCGGCGATGACGATGGTCTCCCGGGCCAGTTCGCCTGAGCCGAAGTAGCCCGGAACCGTGGCCAGAGCAGTCGCGGTGACCAGCAGCCGTTGCCCCGAGGTGCTCGCCTTCGCCGAGGCCCAGCCGAGCGGGAACATCCAGAGGGCGGAGATCGCGGACGGCAGGTCGAAGAGCCCGAAGAGGTCGAAGCGGGCGGCCAGCCCGAGCAGCAGGACGCCGAGGGCGAACCCGAAGGGAGAGCGCCGCTCCGCCCGGTCCAGCACCGGGACGCTCAGCCACGCGGCCATGGCGATCAAGATGTAGACGATGACCTCGACGAACCAATAGTTGCTGTTGTGTCCGAGCGCGCTTTCCAGCAGGAGGGCGTTGCCCAGGTGGTGGTCGTCGGTGACGAGCGCCGCCAGCGCGATCCAGGCCACGCTCGGCACGGCAATCCGCGCGAGGCCGCTCAGCACGTGCCGGCGGCGGTCGCGCCGGTCGGCCGACGTGAGATGGAAGCGGGCGAAGTTGAAGCCCGCCACCGCCAGCAGCACGTGCGCGCCGCCCCGGATCGTGAAGATCGTGATGTGCGAACCGACGATGAGGACGATCGCGACGGCGCGCAGGGCCAGGCTCGTCTCCAGAGTGCGCCATCTGGCGCGCCGGACCGGACGCCGGAGGTCGCGGATGCGTCGTGTGTGCCAGTCCGCGGGCAACGACCCCAGCGTTTTCTCGAGTCTCAGGGACATCTCGACATAGGACAGGGAGTCGCCGCCCAGGCTGACGAAGCTGCTGTCCTCGGTGACGTCGGGTCGGTCGAGAATCTGTGCGTACAGGCGGCACAGGTCCGTGGTGGAGACGGGTTCTGGGCCGGTCAGCCGGCGTACGGCCTGGTAGTCGGGTTTGCCCGTGGGGAGCCGAGGCAGCTCGGCCAGGACGTGCACACGGACCACCCGGGCGGGTAGGCCGCACTCGGCCGCGACCAACCGTTTGATGTGGCCGGCGTCCACATCGCCGGTCACGGCCACGACCAGCCCTTCGTCGTCGCTGGTGCAGCACGAGATCAGCCCGTCGCGCGCGAGCATCGTCTCGATGCGATGAGGGTCGATCCGCAGTCCGTAGAGCTTGATGAACCCGCTGCGCCGTCCCACCACCTCGTACAACCCTTCCGGGCCGAGTCGCGCGACATCGCCGGTGGACAGCTCCTCGACGGTACGGCCCAAGGCCAGGTCGGGAGGGCTCTCGGCATATCCGAGCATGACGTTCGGCCCCGAGTACACCAGTTCGCCGGTGTCGGGGTCGGGCCAGTCCGGCAACGGCTCGAGCCGGAAGGACCCGCCCGGAATCGGGATGCCTATCGCCTGGGGATGGGACGCCGCGAGATCCGGTGGCAGGTAGGCCATGCGGGCGGTCGCTTCGGTCTGGCCGTACATGACGAACAGGTCCCAGCCTCGCCGGCGGCCGAGCGCGGAGTAGCGCTCCACCCGGTCGGCCGGCAGCCGGCCACCCGCCTGGGTCACGTACCGCAGGTGCGGAAGCCGCATCTCTTCGAAGCCCACCCGGTCCAGCAGGTCGAAGGTGTACGGGACGCCCGCGAGAGTGGAGCCCCGCGCGTCGCGGAACAGATCCCAGAAGCGGGCATCGGCAACCGAGAGGTCGGTGAGGATCAGCGCTGCGCCGCACAGGAGATGGCTGTTGATGATCGACAGGCCGTAGCAGTAGTGCATGGGCAGGGTCGTGGCGGCACGGTCACTGTCACGGATGCCCAGATAATCGGCGATGGACGCCGCGTTCGCCCGCAGGTTCTCGTGCGACAACCGGATGAGCTTCGGTGAGCCGGTCGAGCCGGACGTGCTCAGCAGCAGCGCGAGGTCGGAATGCAGCATGTGTGCGGAGACCGCACGCCGCTCGTCGAGGACGCCGTCCGGGTGCACCACGATGTCCGGGTCATAGGCGGCGACCAGCGACCGCACGGCTTCGGGACGGTCGTGCGGGACGAGCAGGAGGGGATGGCCGGCCGCCAGCGCCGCCAGGTAGACGACGAGCGTGTCGACCGTGTTGGAGCCGGCGAGCAGGACCAGTCGCCGTTCGGATCCGAGGCGTTGGGCGGTGGCCGCCACCCGTGCGGCGAGCTCGCGGTAGGAGAGCGTGCCGTCCGCGGTGATGACCGCCGTTCGATCCGCGTGCTTCGCGAGTTCGCCGGCGAACGGGACGGTCTTCGGATTCGGGTGGGAATTTCTCACCCAGCGCATTTTAGGTAAGGCTAACCTCTATGCCAATATGTACCTAGATCGGACCGTAGCCCCCTAGGAAGGTCCCCATGCGCAACGCCCTGACCCGCTGTGTCTCCGCGCTCGCTGTCGCCGCCCTCCTGCTTCCCCTCGGGACGGCCTGCGGTGTCGGGGGGGAGGCCGGTCTCGTCATCTACTCCGGCCGCAACGAGGGACTCATCAAACCGCTGCTCGAGAAGCTCGAGAAGTCCGTCGGCACCAAGGTCGAGGTCCGTTACGGCACCAGCGCGGAACTGTCCGCGCAACTCCTGGAGGAGGGCGACAAGACCAAGGCCGACCTGTTCCTCTCCCAGGACGCCGGAGCGCTCGGAGCCCTGGCCAAGCAGGGGCGTCTTGAGAAGCTGCCCCAACCGACCCTCGACAAGGTCGCCGGGCAGTTCCGCGCGAGCGCGGGAGAGTGGGTCGGCGTCTCCGGCCGGGTCCGTGTGCTGGCGTACAACCCCTCCCAGGTCGCCAAGGCGCCTGACAGCGTGCGCGACCTCGTCAAGCCGGAGTGGAAGGGAAAGATCGGCTACGCGCCGACCAACGCCTCCTTCCAGGCGTTCGTCACCGGCATGCGGGTCCTCGACGGCGACGAGGCCACCCGCAACTGGCTCAAGGGCCTGAAGGCCAACGACATCAAGCCCTACGAGGACAACCTCGCCCTGCTGAACGCGGTGGACACCGGGCAGGTCTCCCTCGGTCTGCTCAACCACTACTACTGGTACGAGAAGGTCGCCGAGAAGGGCGCGGACAAGGTCACCGCCAAGCTCCACTATCTTCCCGGCGGCGACCCCGGCGCGCTGATCAACGTGGCGGGCGTGGGCGTGCTCAAGGGCAGCGACCACAGCGCGGTAGCGGTCAAGGCCGTCGACTTCCTGCTCTCCAAGGAGGCGCAGACCTACTTCACCGACAAGACCAAGGAGTACCCGCTGGCCTCCGGGGTCACCAGCACGGTCCCGGGCCTACCGCCGCTGGAGTCTCTCAAGGCGCCCGAGATCGACCTCGGCAAGCTCGACTCATTGCAGGAGACCCTGGCGATGCTGCGGGAAGCCGGGATGGTCTGACCCAGATGACCACAGCCCGCGCCCCCTGGGTCCTGCTCGCACCGGCGTGCCTGGCCGGGGCCTTCGCCCTGCTGCCGCTCGGCTATCTGGCCGTGCGCTCGCTGGAGCGTGGCCTCGGCTTCGCCTGGGGAGTCGCGGCCACCGAGGGAACCGCCCTGCTCCTCGGCCGCAGCCTTGGGCTGGCCGTCGCGGTGGTGGCGGCCAGCCTGGTCCTGGGGATCTCCCTGGCCTGGCTGACCGTGCGCACCGCGCTGCCCGGCGTCCGCGCATGGTCCGTGGTGGCGACCCTGCCGCTGGCCGTGCCCAGCTACGTGGCGGCCTTCGCCTGGCTGTCCGCGGTGCCGGAACTCGCCGGGTTCACCGGGTCCGCGGTGGCGCTGACCCTGGTCAGCTATCCCTACGTCTACCTGCCGGTCGCCGCCGCCCTGCGCGGGATCGATCCCGCGCAGGAGGAGGCGTCCAGATCCCTCGGGCACGGGCCGGTGCGGACCTTCCTGCGGGTCACCCTCCCGCAGTTGCGACCGGCCGCGGCCGGGGGAGGGCTGCTGGTCGCGCTGTACGCCCTGTCGGACTTCGGTGCGGTGTCGCTGATGCGCTACGACACCTTCACCCGTGGCATCTACACCTCCTACCGAGCCAGCTTCGACCGCACTCCGGCCGCCGCCCTGAGCGTCGTCCTGGTGGTGATGACCGTGGCCCTCGTCGCCCTGGAGACGCGCACCCGTGGACGGCGCGGGCACTCCAGAACCGGATCCGGAACCGCCCGCCCCGCCGTCCCCGTCCGCCTCGGGCGGATGACGATCCCCGCACTTGCCTGGTGCGGGGCCATCGTCGCCGCCGCCGTCGTCTTCCCGCTGGCCACCCTCGGCTACTGGCTGGCGGCCGGAAACCTCGCCGCCTGGGATCCCGCCGGGCTGGTGAACACCGCGGGCGTCACCCTCGGCGTGGCCGCGGCCGGGGCCGCGCTCACCACCGCGCTCGCTCTGCCTGTCGGGGTGGTGGCGGCCCGCTACCGGGGGCGGACCGCCGACCTGCTGGAGCAGGCCGCCTACGCCGGGCATGCCCTGCCCGGGATCACCGTGGCGCTTTCGATGGTCTTCTTCGCGGTCCGCTACGCCAACCCGCTCTACCAGGAACTGCCGCTGCTGGTCTGCGCCTACGCGGTGCTGTTCCTGCCCGTCGCGGTGGCCGCCACCCGCGCCGCCGTCCTGCAGTCCCCGCCCGTGCTGGAGGACGTCGCCCGCTCACTCGGCCGTGGTCCCCTGCGCGTCCTGCGGGACGTGACCGTGCCGCTGGCCGCACCCGGGGTCGCGGCCGGGGCGGCCCTGACCTTCGTGGTCTGCATGAAGGAACTGCCGGCCACCTTGCTGCTGCGTCCCACCGGTATGGACACCCTCGCCACCCGGCTGTGGACGGAGACCGGCGTCGGATCCTACGCCGACGCCGCCCCGTACGCCGCTGCGCTGATCCTGCTCGCAGCCGTTCCCTCCTACCTTCTCGGAAAACAGCGAACATGACCGATCTGCAGATCAAGGGCCTGACCAAGGCGTACGGCCCGGACATGACCGTCCTGCAGGGACTCGACCTCACCGTCCCCAGCGGCTCGCTGGCTGCCGTACTCGGCCCTTCGGGCTGTGGAAAGACCACTCTGCTCCGCATCATCGCGGGCTTTCTGCGCGCCGACGCGGGAACCGTGACCGTCGGTGGACGCACCCTGACCGGCCCCGGAACGCACATCCCCCCGGAACGCCGCCGCATCGGGATCGTGCCCCAAGAGGGTGCGCTGTTCCCTCACCTGAGCGTGGCCGGCAACGTCGCGTTCGGCGTGACCGATCGGGCCGCACGCCGCCGGCGTACCGAGGAGATGCTCGACCTGGTGGGCCTGGCCGGATACGGCGACCGGATGCCCCACGAACTGTCCGGCGGACAGCAGCAGCGCGTCGCCCTGGCCCGTGCCCTGGCCCCCGAACCCGCGCTGGTCCTGCTCGACGAACCGTTCAACGCACTCGACAGCGCCCTGCGCGCCGGGGTGCGCGCCGATGTCCGCGCCGCCCTTCGCGACATCGGAGCCACCGCCGTCCTCGTCACCCACGACCAGCAGGAGGCCCTGTCCATGGCCGACCTCGTCGCCGTCGTCCGCAACGGGCGCGTCGCGCAGCGCGGTCACCCCCAGGACATCTACAACCGCCCCGCCGACCCGTGGGTCGCCGGCTTCGTCGGCGACGCCGTTCTCCTCCCAGGCACAGCCGTGAACGGTACGGCCACCACCGCCCTCGGCACCGTGGAGCTGTGCGAGCCCACCGACGCGCTCGCCGAAGCCCTTCAGGGCACCGTGCTTCTGCGGCCCGAACAGCTGCGGCTCACCGAACCCGGCGAAGCCGTGCCCGCCGGGACCGTGACCGACATCCGCTACTACGGCCACGACGCCCTGATCACCGTCACCGTTGACGACCTCGACACGCCCGTCGACATCCGCATCGGCGGTCACGTCACCCTTCGCCCCGGCGACCGGACCGGTATCCGCATCACTGGTCAGGCCACCCTCCATCCCTGACCAGACCTGCCGGCGATCACCCAGGTAGGTTCGGCATCTGGTTCACGACTTCGACGTGAAGCCGCCGTGAAAGTGATGCGGGATGTGGTGCGGAACCTCGGCGCGGGCGATCTGCTCGAGCGTGGCGGCATCCAGTACGAGCAGGTACGAGGTTTCGCGCTTGGCGTCGAGCACGATCGACAGCAACACGCCCTCGTCCTCTTCGACGCCTTCGGGGTGGGGGACGAACACCGGCTCGGCCGGGAAGCAGTCGGGTTCGCTCCAGGCAATGGCGGTGCCGTCGGCGATGTCGACCTTGAGTATGCGATCGAACCAGCCGCTGCCCTGCCCGTTTCCCCACACGTAGCGATAAGGACGTTCCTGACACCTGCCGGTGTTGATTCGCGGAAACTCGAGCGGCTCTTCGCTCAGCCGTTCGGTGATCACACTCGAATCGCCGGGTGACAGCCGGAACCGGGTGAGGTGTGCCGCCTGAAGCGCATCCGCACCAGCGGAATCGCGCATCAAGCCGTGCAGGCGATCGAGGTAGAGGTCCTTGATGACCTGCGCATCGTCGAAGGCGCAGACGTCGACCACGACTTCATCGCCATCCTCATGGGAATTGACATGATGGAAGGCGAACAGCGGATCCGCGGCGAACGTGCCACCCACCTTTCCGGTCTCGCGGTCGATCAGCGTGATCCGGGTGCCGCGTTCGGGCTTCCATCGGTAGTTCTCGATGAAGGGCCTGCCGGACAAGGCGAGGCCGGCAGGATTGACGACCAGCGGGAACTCGGCGAGCACGAACCAGTGTTCGGTGAGTCCGAACGAATGCATATAGGCAGGTTCCCGCACGGGTATCGATGCGACGACCTCGGGCCGTGCGGTTTCGGCGTCGACACGGAAGAACCGGTAGCTGCTCTTCGCTCCGAGTTTGGCGGCGTAGTTGAGCATGGCGCCGGTGGCGCGGTCGCGGTGCGGGTGCGCGGTGGAGAGCTGGCCGGGCGCTTGGTAGGCGACGCCGGCGGCCTTGAGAGTGCGGCGGTCGAACTCCACCGGGAGCGCGCTCTCGGTCATGGCCAGGAACCGGTCGCCGAGTACTCCGATGTTCACATTGCCGTTGTCCGTGGTCGCGGTCGTCGAGAACAGCGACTGCACGCGCTGAAAGATCGACCGGCACGGGTCGGTGGCGAACTCACGTGAGGTGAGCCGGCCCTTGTGCCGCGCGGCGCGGTACGCCTCGCTGTCCAGGAACTTGTTCGCATAGGACACGCGGCCGTCGGAGAACGCGAAGCGGTGCAGCATCGCCAGCCCGTCGAACCAGTGACGCAGCCGGTCGCCACCGATCTCCCAGACGGCGGGTCCGGTGCGCAGCAACGATCCGGTGAGCCAGCCGGGCAGTTCACCGCTGACCGGAAGGTCGTCCAGGGCGATCTCGTCGTGCAGGGCTCTCAGGCCGAGCTCAGCGGTACGTCCCACGATTCACCTCGAATGGTACGGACTGAACCATTCGGAAGGTACGTTAGCCTCAGGTGCATGTCAACGGTCCGTTTGACGACCACGTCGTACGTCATCCTCGGCCTGGTCGAGCACTGCCAGCCGGCGACGGTCTACGACCTGAAGCTGTTCTCCGCCAAGAGCGTGGTCAACTTCTGGGCCCTCCCGCACACCCAGCTCTACACCGAGGCCGAGCGCCTCGCGAAGGCCGGGCTACTGCACGAGGAGCGGGAGCAGACCGGGCGGCGCCGCCGCCTCTACCGGCTCACCGACGACGGCCTCGCCGAGCTCAACGCCTGGCGCGCGGAACCGTCCTCCGAGCTCTACGAGGCACGCGACCCCGCGACGCTCAAGCTCTTCTTCGGCGGCGACCCGAAGAAACTTGCCGCGGCGCAGCTGGCCGCACACCAGCAGAAACTCGCCGAGTACGAACAGACCCGGCAGGAATTCGACATCACGGAGCAGGGCTTGCCACCCGGCATGAGACACGCGCTGGAAGCCGGAATCGGCCTGGAGCAGCAGTTCATCCGGTTCTGGAAGAACGTAGCCGAATAGGATCGTGCATCCACGGGCCGCGAGACTGGATGACCGTCCGCGCCATCACGTGAGGGCTTTACGAAGATCCTTGAGTAGGAGCAGTAGATGCAGGGGGTCTGTGGGGCTTTCGTCGAACTGCGCCGGCTTCAGGTAGAAGGCGCGTGCGCTCTCGCTCTCACAGTGGATCAGGAGGGCTCGGACGCCGATCAGGTCCGCGGCGGCGTTGACCCGGTGGAGGGCGTCTACGAGTAGGGCCTTGCCGAGTCCGGCTCCCTGGGTGCCACGGTCCACTCCGAGGCGGGTCAGCAGGATCACCGGCTGGTCGTAACCACCAGCGCCCTGAAGAAGACGCCGGGGGCAATCTGCTCTTCCGACGCTACCGGCTGCCAGGGCGTAGTAACCGACCACCCGGTCGGTGCTGAGATCGCTGGCCACGTAGACCCTGGAGCCACCCGATGCGTGCGCCTGCAGCGCGTAACGCCGCAACCACTCACTCTGGGCGGCGGAACCGCAGTCGAACTCGTCGATCTGGTGGGTACGGGTCAGCGGTTCTACGGGAGAGAGCTTCACTCGACATGGTCGAGCACGGTCGGATCCGTCATCAACCGGCGGAGACCCGGAACCTCTCGCGCGGGCTGCTTCGAGGCCGCGTCGAACGCGGTCCACGCCTGTTCGTCGAGGATGAACGCACGGCGGTCGGCGAGCACATTCGATGCCGCCGCGGTAGCGGCAGACAGGACGAAGGCCGACACGCTGGTCTGCTCTGCTTCGGACGCCGCTTCGAGCAGGCTCTTCTGGCCGGCATCGACCCGAAGGTTGATGCGCTCGTCCTTGGTCCCCATGAGGAGATTGTACGTACGTTGTGCAGCCATGAGAAAGAGCGTAGCTCGGCACTGGAGAGTTCGCATCGGTCTTGTAAGTGATCGAATACATTCAGTTATTTCGGAGCGGCATCACGAAGGGTGCGATGGCCGCTCTAGCAGGGCCAACGTGGCCCAGCCGAGAAGGCCGCACTGCAGGCAACCGCCGACGAGCGCCCGGACATCCTCCCGAGCCAGCTCAACGACGGGTCCTCCAACTCGCACGTTCATGGACCAGTGGAGGGGTGAGCCGGGCGTACGTCAGTCGCCGGCTCGTACGGACCGCACGAAGGCGACCCATTCGCGGCGGGTGAACTCGAGGATGGGGCCGGTGCCATGGGCCTTGGTGTCGCGGACTCCGATGGTGCCGTCGGCGGCGGACGCCACCTCCACGCAGGATTCGTTCGGCTCACTGCGGCGCGACTTGCGCCAGCCGCTGTACTTCCCGGTCATGTGTGCGGTCCTGCCTGGTCGATGATCTGGTCGGCGAGCTCGCCTAGGAGGGTAAGGCTGCTCACCTCCGATAGTGCCGCGTTTCGCACATAGCCGTACCGGCGCAGGTACCGGGCGACCTCGTCGGGTTCGGTGTGGAAGAGGTCGGCGGACACGGTCGCGGCGACCGCCATCGGCGGATCGGACGGGTCGGGAAAGGTGAACAGGATGAGCTGTGACCTCGGCATCAGAGTCTCGACCATGCCGGTGACCAGCGGGAAGACCCGGATGGTGACTCGGGGCTCGGTCTCGGCGATGTTGATGATGTGGTGCAGTTGGGTGCGCATCACCTCGGGCGGCACACTGAATCGGCGAAGCCCCACCTCATCGAGGATCACCTCGTACGGCGGGCCACCGGGGCACAGCACGGTTCGTTGCCGCTGGAGCCGCGCCTCCGCCAGGCGTTCGGGAAGATAGCCGATCGGCCCTTCGGCCTTGGCGAGCTCGATCAACGCCCAGGTGTACTCCGGGGTCTGCAGGATGCCCGGCACCGCACCGGGCTGATATTCACGGATGGTCTCGGCGCCCGACTCGATGTCGGCGTAAATGCGCTGGCGGTCGCCCATCGCGTCGCCGAAGGAGTCCCACCAGCCTCTCTCCGCGGCGTCGCGGGCGATGCGGACGATCTCGTGCCACTTATCGCCGGTCACCTCTAAAGCGTCGAGGATCTTCATGACCTCGGCGAGGTCGGGGCGGATATGGGCGTTCTCCAGTTTGGAGATCTTCATGCGGGACTGATGGATCAGCCTGGACAGGCTGTCGGCCGTCATTCCGCGAGCTTCGCGGAGCGCGCGCAGCTCTGCGGCGAGGCGTCGGCGGCGTACGAAGGGGCTGGTCATGGTGGACCTTCCGGGGGGAATGTTCGTCGAACAAACGTTGCCAGAGGCCACGGCGGTTACACCATGTAGGAATCGAACACGCTCCGGATTCGCCTATGATCGAACGTTCGCCATCGGCACGCCCTCGACCCGCACCAGGCACAGGCGGGCAACCGCCTGTGCCTGGAGACAAGGTTTTGTACGGCCCGAACGCCCTGCTCTTCCAACCAGCTCTCTCGACGGTCAGCGGCGGATGAGCGCACCTCCTCCGGCGGGCAGGGTCACCGTGACGACGGGGCCGGTCGCCTTCGTCGTGTGCACGGTCCGGCCGGTCTCGTCGAAGACCCAGGCGGTCGCGGCACCCACGCCGGGTACGCGCACGACGGCGCGGCGCGGTCCGGTGCCGAAGCTGCGCAGCAGGGCGGTCCCGTGGCCGCCGCCATCGAGGACCAGCCGTTCCACCTCGGGCTGCACCAGTAGCCCGTCGACCACCGTGGTGCCGCGTACGCCGGTCACGGTCACCGTGCCGCCGCGCTGCACCGTCCGCGGCAGTGTCCGGACCGCCAGCAGGCCCGGCGCGGGGGAGTCGCCCTGCGCGCCTACCGCCCCATGATCGACCAGCCCGACGGCTTCGGCGCCCACCCGCCATTCGCTCGTACCCGCGTCCGGCGCGAGTTCCACCGCCGGCATCAGAACGCTCGGCTCGGTGATCGGCACGTCGAGCACGAGCCGCCCGCCCGGGCCGAGGCGTACGCCGGCTCCGCCGCTCCACAGGCTCTCGCCGGTCCAGGCGCCGCTGGGCTGGTGCGGGCCCGCGTCACCCGACAGTGTGCCGGTCTCGGCTTCGATGAGCCGCCAGCCGGTTCGCTCGACCACCGTGGCGGTGCGCGCCACGGCCGCGGCGTCCGGCGCGCTGTCCAGCGCGAGCACGGCCAGCAACCCGTGGATGGCGGACTCGGCGCCGGAGTTCTGGTTGACCTTCCCCCCGCCGTCCACTCCGTCGAAGGTACGGCCGGTCGCCGGGTCGTACATCGGCGTGCCCGCGGGGTTGTTGCCGAAGAACCACGACGCCGCGACACCGGCAAGGGCGCGCAGCCGTGGCCGGTCTCCCGCGTCGGCCGCCGCGAGCAGGGACTCCACCCGCGACTGCGCACCGTAGGCGATCTGGACCGGGTCGCTCGGCGTCGGCAGCCAGCCGTTCTGTGGTCCGGCGGTGATCAGCAGGTGCGGGGTGAACGATGCGACGTCGGTCAGCGCGGCGTCGAGCAGCCGCTTGTCGCCCAGGACGTCGTACGACCGGGCCAGGCCGGCGGGGGCGAGCCCGCCCCAGGCGTGCCAGACCGCCCGGGACAGCGCCCACGGCAGTACGGCTCCGAACGGCCAGGTCCGGGGAGTGCCGGCCCGCATCGCCGCCACCCCTTCGGAGAGCTTGGCCAGCACGCCGCGCGCCCGAGGGTCGCCGCTCGCCCGCACGTAGGCCGTGAGCCCGAGGAGCGCCTCGCCGGTCGCGTCGGCACCGTCGGCGATCAGCCAGGCAGGCACCCGGGTGCCGTCGATGTCCAGCCACTCGCCGTACCGGCCGAGTACGTGCCGGTCGACGGCGTCGAGTGCGAGCTGGAGCCGGTCGCCGAGGAACCGGGCGAAGCGCCGATCGGTGCGGGCGAAGGCCGCATGACCTTCGCCCAGCGCCCAGATGGTGCGGGCCAGCCAGTACGAGTCCGAACTGTCGGAGGGGTCCGGGAGCTCCTTCGGCTCGGCGCTGGGGTTGAGCGTGCCGTCCGGCTGCATCCACAGCACGACGTTGCCGGCGCTCTGGCCGGCCGTTGTCTGGAGGTAGGTGAGGCCGCGCAGGAGTTGGTAGGCCGCGGTACGGCTGCTCGGCGCGCCGGTCGTCTGCCAGTGCCGGATGTACACCACGGCGGCGCGGCTGATGTCGTCGGCGTTGAACGCGCCCTGACCGTAGGTGTCGGTGGCCGGGTCGTAGGTGCCGCCGCCGATCCGCTTGTAGGTGCCGTCCGGCTGCCGGTCGGCGTAGGTCCACAGCACGCCGATCGCCGGCTCGTCGGTGAGCCGGTAGGTGCTGTGGCCGGGCTGGTCCGGCGGAGTGATCGCCGCGCGGAGCCAGTCGAGATGGGCGAGGTTGGTCAGTCGGCCGGCGGGCCCGGCGGAGGCCGCGCCGGCCGCCGGTGCGGTGACGCCCGCGGCGGCCAGCGGCAGCCCGACGGCGCCGGCGGCGAGGAAGGTTCTGCGACGGATGGACCGATGGATGGACATGGTCACCCTCCCGGGTCAGGAAGCGTTGATCTGGGTTATCTCGACTGTTGTGCCGGTACGGAGGGATTCGGTGCCGGCGAGAGCCGTGGCCACCGCCGTCCAGCCGCTGTCGACGTCGGCGACCGGACGGCCGCCTTCGCGGGCGCGGCACGCCAGGTCGTGGACGGCGGCCCGGACGCTCTCGGCGTACACCCGCTGCTTGGCGCCCGCACCACCCAGGTCCACCAGCACCGACACGTGGTGCGGGAGAACCCGGTCGTGCCCTCGGCCGCGGGCGGCGGCGGGGCCGGCGTTCGCGGTCACCGTGACATCGACCTTCTCGGCCCCGGTCAGCCGGTGACCGGGCACGCCGAGCAGGTCGGCCGCACGCTCCGGGAGCCGCCGCAACTTCGCGACGCCGGCGTCGTCGGTCCACAGGTCCAGTTCGGCGGTGACCGGGATCCAGCCCGACAGGCGGGCCTCGGCGGTGCCGAAGTCGATGCGCGTGAGCTGCCGCTCGCACCGGCGCGGATGGCTGAATCCGTGCGCGAACGTCGCCAGCGCGCCATCGGGATGGGCCGCGGTCGCCACCACCAGGTCGGTCACCCCGGTCGCGTCGCCGCCGGGGCGGATCGCACCCATCGCCTGGACCCGCACGGCCGGACCGCCCATGAGCGCGGCCGCCGCGTCGAAGAAGTGGACGCCGTGCTCGACGAGGATCCCGCCGCTCGCGGCCGGATCCCAGAACCAGTGGCCGGCCGGCAGGTCCTCGTCGGCGGCGTCGTTCTCGAACAGGAACCGCTGGACGGGACCGAGCGTTCCGTCCGCGCGCAGCGCGCCGATGAGACGCAGCAGGGGGTTGTACCGGAGGACGTGGTCGACGCCGAGGACCTGCCCGGTGGCCCGCACCGCATCGCGGACCGCGTCGGCGTCCTCCAGCGTGGTCGCCAGCGGTTTCTCGCAGAACACATGCTTGCCGGCCCGCAGCGCCGCGATGGCCAGTTCCGCATGCGTGTCCGGGGGAGTGGCCACCACGATCGCGTCGATGTCCGGGTTCGTCAGCAGCTCCGGCCACCGGCACGCGGTGATTCCGGTGGCCGCCGCCAGCCGTGCCGCCCGTTCGTGGTCGGCGTCGGTGACCGCGGCGAGCCGTACGGACGGCAGGTCGGCGACGGCGGCGGTGATGAACTCCGCGAACCCTCCGGCTCCTGCGACTCCCAGACCGAGTGGCCGGGCCGTCCCGCTCATCCGACCCGATCCAGCCGAGTGACCCCGATCTTGGCGTCCGCCATGCCGTAGAAGACGTACCGCACCCCGTCGACCTCTTCGATCGCGGTGGGGAACACCACGTTGGCGACCGTGCCGTCCCGCTCGTCCGGCGTCTCCGGCTCAAGGATCGGTGTCGCCGTGCGGGCGAGGACACGGGTGACGTCGGCCGGATCCAGCAGCATGGCGCCGGCTCCGTAGCGCACCTGCTGGTTCGTGGGATCCCAGCCGGGCGGGATGTGCCCGCTGACGCCGTGGTGGATCAGCAGCCAGCCCTCCTCGACGCGGATGGGTGCGGGCCCAGCTCCGATCTTGAGCTCCTCGAAGGGGTACGCGGACAGTGCGACCAGCCGGTGGTCCCGCTGGCGGACCAGAGCGCCCAGGTCGCGTTCGACCTCGGCGGCCGGGACGTACGACACCCAGATGCCCGGCCGCTCGTCGGTGACCCCCGCCGGCAGGTGGACGCCCTCACCCGGCCGGAACCAGCCGAGGTCCCACATCGGCCGGTGCAGCATCGCGTACGCCGGCTCGCCGTCCGGGCCCGGCACCGGTTCGGGGAAGAACACCGCGTCCTTGTTGGGGAAGAGGTTCAGGTCGGTGTCGAGATCCGGCTGGTACGCGAAGTGCAGCGGACCCAGGCGCCGCCAGTGCCGCAGGTCGTCCGACACGGCGAGCGCGAGTTTGGGGCCGAGCGGGCCGTAGGCGACGTACGTCATCAGGTGCACGCCGAGCCGCGGCACCCAGGTGATGCGCGGGTCCTCCACACCGGCGTTGTTGAGCCCGCGTTCCCAGCCCTCGTCCGGCGAGAGCACGACGCCGCGGCGCTCGACGCCGACCGGCACGCCGCCGTCCAGGACGACCTCGGCGAGCCCGACCCGGGAGACGTTGCCGCTCGCGACCAGGCGCGGGAGCAGGTGCAGCCGGCCGTCGGGCGTCCGCCCGCTCGCGGGGTTGAGCACGCCCTCGGCTTCGAACTCGTTGCCGGGTTCGGGCGTCATGACGACGCCGAGCCGGGTGAGGGTATAGGGAACGGTCGGCATTGAGGATGTCACCACATCAGCCCTTCACACTGCTGCCGAGATTGGATGAGACGAAACGGCGCTGGAAGATCAGGAACAGCGCCACGGCGGGCGCGGCCAGCACGCAGGCGCCGGCGAGGATCGCACCGTACGGGTTGGCCGCCCGTGCGGCGACGTTGCTCATGTAGTTGGCGAGCGAGACCGCCAGCGGCTGCATGTCGGCCTGCTTGGTGATGAGGAACGGCCACAGGAACTCGTTCCACGGGCCGATGAACGTCAGGAGCACGGCCGTGAGCAGGGCCGGCTTGACCAGGGGGACCGCCACCCTCACCAGGATGGTCAACTCGCCGGCACCGTCGATGCGGGCCGCGTCGAACAGCTCACGGGGCAGCTGCAGGAAGTACTGCCGGAAGATGAAGACCGCCGTCGAGTTGATGGCGTACGGCAGGATCATGCCGAGGTGGTTGTCGGCCAGTCCGTAGTCGCGCACGATCAGGACGTAGAGCGGGACGGTCAGCAGCTGGAACGGCACCACCTGGACCAGCAGCATCGTGTTGAACAGCACACCCCGCCCGCGGAACTCCAGCTGCGCGAGGGCATAGCCGGCCAGCAGCCCGAACACCACGGTGCAGAGGATCACGCCGCCGGTGAAGATTCCCGAGTTGATCAAAGATTGGACGAGGTCGATGGCCCGGTCGATCTCGCTGTAGTTGGCGACGGTGAGGTTGCCGGGGGCCGGGAAGGCGCCCGAAGGCGACGAGTCCGGCTCGGCCTGCAGGCTCCCGATCAGCATGTAGTAGAAGGGGAACAGGAAAACGAACGCGCCGATGAGCAGGACGCCGTAACGGACGGCCGCCCTCGAGCGCGACCCGCCGGTCTCCTTTCGCGGCCGGGCGTCGCCGACGGAGGCGGTGCGACTCGAGGCGGGCCGGGTGGTGTTCACTGCCATGGGTTCACCTCTTCTCCAGCAGCCGGCGTTGCACGAACGCGATGAGCAGGACGCCGCACACGAGGATGACGCCGATCGCCGAGGCGACGTCGGGATTGCCCTGCTCGATGCCGCGCTGGTACATCAGCAGCACCGGCGAGGCCGAGGCGCCGTCCGGCCCGCCGCCGCCGGTGAGCAGGTAGGGCTCGGTGAAGAGATTGGCGCCGGTCACCGTGGCGAGCAGCACGACCAGCACGGTCGCCGGTCGTACGCCCGGCACGGTCACCGACCAGAACGCCCGCCACCGGCCGGCGCCGTCGACGGACGCCGACTCGTACAGTTCCTTGGGGATGTTCTGCAACGCTGCAAGGTAGAGCAGGATGTAGAAGCCGAGGCCTTTCCACGTGACGAACAGCGCGATCGTGGGCATCGCCAAGTGCTCGTTGACCAGCCATGTTGGGTCGGGCGCGAGTGGCCCGAGAGCCGAGTTGACCAGGCCACCCGAGTTGAACAGGAACCGCCAGACACCGACCACCGCGACGCTCGCGGTGACGTACGGCAGGTAGTAGCCCGCCCGGAAGAACGTCCGGAACCGGATCGCCGCGTTGAGCGCGGTGGCGAGCAGCAGCGAGAGCGCCACGGTGAGCGGGACGTTGATGACGAGCAGCACCACGATGTTGCCGAACGACTGCCGTACGGCGGGATCCGAGAGGACGGCCGTATAGTTCGCCAACCCGACGAAGGGCCGGTCGACGACGGCTCCGGGTGCGGTGAAGAAGTAGTCGTGAAACGACATGTAGACCGCGAAGCCCAGGGGATAGGCGAACACCGCGACCAGGAACAGCACGTACGGCGTGACGAAGGCCATGCCGAGGACCTGGCGGCCGAGCCCGCCGGCCGGCCGGCCCGCGCGCGGTGCGCGGGCCGGCGGCCGCAGGGAGATGGTCATGGTCGTGCCGTCCGGTCCGTCACGAACCGGCGGCCAGGCCGTCGATCTTGGTCGCCGCCTCGCCGAGGGCGGCCTTGGGGTCCTGCTTTCCGAAGATGACCGACTTGGAGTAGGCGTCGCGGAACGTCTGCCAGATCTCGATGGAGTTCGCGAGGTTGGGCACCTCGACCGTGCGCTCCGCCTGGCCCGCGAAGGTCTCGTACTCCTTGTGCTGACCGAAGTACTCGGGGTAGGCCGCGGAGAGCCCGGACCGCATCGGCATCTGGCCGGTCATCTCCAGCAGCTTGCCGTCCTGCTCCTTGGTGGTCGAGAACTTCAGCAGATCCCAGGCGGTGCCGCGGTTCTTGCACGCGGAGAACATCGCGACGTTCTTGGCATCGCTGAAGGTGTGGGTTTCGGCCGGTGACTTGCCGGTGGAGGTGGGCACCGGTGCGACGCCCCAGTCGACCTTGCCCTTGTACACCGCGATCGCCCAGGGCCCGACGATCGCCATCGCGGCCTTGCCGTCGGCGAACGAGTCGCCGTTGAAGGTCTCCTTGGCCGCCAGCTTCTCGTCGTACAGCGACTTCCAGAAGGCGGCGACCCGCTCGCCCTCCGGCGAGGTGAACTGCGCCTTGCCGTCCTTGACGAGCTGCGTGCCCCCGGTCTCCGCGGCGAACAACGGGTAGAAGTCGAACCAGGGCTGGAAGAACTCGCTCCCCGGCGACGGCCAGATCGCATAGTCCGCGGCCTTGGCGGCCACCACCTTGCGGGCGGCGGCGCGGAACTGGTCGTACGTCGCGAGCGGCGGGTTCTTGGTGTCGAGGCCGGCCTTGTCGAAGACCTTCTTGTTGTAGAAGATCATGACGGGGTTGGATTTCCACGGTATCTGGTAGTACTTGCCGTCCGGAGAGCGGTACTGCCCGGCCCGGCCGCCGGTGCGGTCTTCGAGGTAGGCCTTCGCGCCGTCGAAGTCGTCGAGCGCCACCAGACCGCCCTGTTTCTGGAACCGCGGGATGGCCGCGGGCGCGGTGTTGTAGATGAGGCAGGGCGCGTTGCCGGCGGTGATGGACGCGGCGATGACCTCTTCGGAGGTCTTGCCCGCGGGGATCTCCTGCCCGGTGACCTTCTCGTTCGGATGGCCGGCGTTCCACGCCTCGACCATCTGCTTGCCCCAGGCCACCTCATCCGGGTTGTTGGAGTACCAGATGGTGATCGGCCCGCGGGCCGGCGCGGTGTCGGGGTTGGTGGACGTGCCGCCGCCACAGGCGGCCGCGGCGGTCATCACGATGGCGGCGAGCGCTGCCGTGACGCTGAGGTGTTTCATGACTCCTCCGGGGTGGGGTAGGGCGTTGCGGGTGAGGTCTCCGAGGGGGCGGAGGGCGGGGCGGTGGATCGCCGTACGACCAACCGCGCGGGTTCGAGTTCGACGTCCCCCGTGGACTCTCCGTCGATCAGGGCGAGCAGGCTGCGGGCGGCGACCTGCCCCCAGCCGAACACGTCGGTGCGTACCGTGGTGAGCGGCGGGTGGAGGTGCGCCGACAACTCGGTGTCGTCGAAGCCCGCCACCGAAAGCCGCGCCGGCACGCTGATGCCGAGGCCGTGCGCGACGTTGATCCCGGCGATCGCCATCAGGTCGTTGGCGTACACGATCGCGGTCGGTGGATCGGGCGCGTCCAGCAGGCGCCGGGTGGCGGCGGTGCCGCCCGACGCGGTGAAGTCGCTCACCTCGACCCGTCCGGCGGGCAGGCCCTGTGCGGCGAGGGCGTCGAGGAAGGCCTTCCGGCGGCCGTGGCCGTGCAGGAAGTCGTCGGGCCCGGCCACGTGCGCGATCCGGGTGTGCCCGAGTCCGACGAGATGGTCGACGACGGCGGCGATGCCCGGCCGGTCGTCCAGGCACACCGCCGGGAACGGCGAGGGAACGTCCGGCCGGTTGAGCGTGACGGCCGGGAGGCCGAGCGCGTCGACCAGGGTGATCCGCGGGTCGTGCCGCCGCAGGTCGGTGAGGAAGACACCGTCCACCCGCCCGTCCTGCGCGAGGCGCCGATAGCCCTCCGTCTCGGCTTGTCCCCCTCCGGCGACCTGAAGGACGAGGGCCTGACCACGCTCGGCGAGTACGGTTTCGACCCCGGCGATGAATGTCGGGAAGAAGGGGTCGGAGCCGAGCAGCGACGGATCTCGGGCGATGACGAGGCCGAGCGCGAACGCGCGGGAGACCGAGAGCGAGCGGGCGCGATGGTTCGGACGCCAGTTGAGCGCTTCGGCGGCCTCCAGGATGCGTTCCCGGGTGGCGGCGGCGACGCCCGGACGTCCGTTGAGCGCGAAGGACACCGTCCCCTTCGACACACCCGCGCGGCGCGCCACGTCGGCAATCGTCGGACGTCGCTCGGCCATGGCACATCCAATGGAAGAAGTCGGAAAGAAGTCGGAAACATCCCGTTAACCAAACCGGTTTGATCTAAACCGGTTTGAGATCGGGCTGTCAAGACTCAGCCGGCCATATTCGCCCACGTGGAGGGGGCAGGTACGCGCCGAGCGCCCGATCCTCATCCGGGGCGCCGTGCGGCGACGCCTCTCAGGGGCGACGGGTGGAGTCGCGGCGCACCAGGCGTCGGCCGATCGCCGGCTCGTCGGTGCGGGCGGCGTCATCGCCAAGCCGCCAGGACACGGGCAGGCGGTGGGGTGGTGTCGTCCTGCTCGCCCTCAGGAGGCCAGGGTCACCCGGTTCCGTCGGCCGGGTGCCGTGTCTACCGCGTGGACGGCACGTAGAGGCGGACGTCGTCGACTTGCGCGTCGCCCTCGTAGAAGTTCATGTGCGGGTCGCCGATGATGAAGTGGTCGGGGTAGGCCGAGCCGGCCGGCCATACGTCCTGGTCGACCAGGGTGCCGCCCGCTCCGGTCCAGGTCCACGCCCCGTTGAACGCGCCGTCGTACTCCTCCGGCTTCTGGTTGTAGTGCCAGATCGGCTCGCCGTCCTGCACGAACGGGCGGGTGTAGCGGTACGTCGCCTGGCCGACGTGGGCGAAGACGCCGGACATCTCCATGGTGTACGCGCCGTCACGGCGCTCGATGGCGAAGCGGTAACTCTCCCGCGGCAGCAGTTCCGGCCGCAGGTCGACCTGGGACACGATCGCGCCGCCCTTGGCGAACCCGCACTCGCTGTGCATCAGGTACTCGGTGCCGGGCTGCGTCGCGTACCGGCGGTCGTCGGTCATGAAGATGGCGTTGACGCCGTTGCCGGTGCTCGCGGGGTACGGCTCGTACTGCCCGGTGGCCGGGTTGCAGACGCGCAGTCCCGTGCCGGTGTACTTGTACCGGTTGTAGGAGTCCATCGCCACCTTGCGGTGCGTGTGGATGAAGACGTTGTTGTGCGGCGCCGGGCGCGCGTAATCCATGATCCCCAGGTAGTAGAACCCGTTGGAGTCCGTGCGCACGTCGGCCCAGGAGCACTCGGGCCGGGCGAAGTCGCCGCCCGGGGCCCACGGATGGTTGGTCTTGCAGCCCTCGGGCGAGTACCCGTTGACGCGGCCGTCCGGGTAGTCCCATGACCCGTCGCGCTGCCCGCCGAAGTCGAGGCCGCGCAGGGTCATCTCCACGCGGTACTCGGCCGGCAAGGGCCGGGTCGACCGGATGAGGACGCCGCCGTGGTGGCTCGGCTCGTTCAGGTGCGCGACGCCGTTGCGCGCGGTGAGGGTGGGCGGCGCGTCGGGCTTGCCATCGCGATCGGAGTCGCGCGCGGCCAGCTCGGCGGTGAGCCAGCCGTGGGTGCCGAAGCCGAACGATCTGCGGTACGTGTCGAACGTCGCCAGCTGCTCCCGGAAGGCCGGGCCGCCCACGGTCTCGAAGAAGGCGCCGTCGTTGTCGTAGACGTCGACGTTGTAGGGGCTCGAGGGCCCGTCGTCGTCGAGGAACCACGGGGCTCGCCGGTCGTCCAGTGCCTTGTCGAACGACTCGGCGCGGATCAGCCGCCAATCCCCCCGGTGATCCCCCTGGTCTGCGCCGGTACCGGCGCGAGCCGGTGTGGCGCACAGAACGGCAGGCAGCAGCAGGGGCAGCACCAATGTCAGCGTGCTCCGTGCGAAAGCCCTCATCCCGCCGCCTCTCCTGCCGCCCGTCGTGTGTGCCCGTGTCTCAGCCGACCGGTAGCGACCGTAAGTCGACTCATAGCGACCGTAAAGCGCGCCGGCGACGCTCCGCCACGGCAAACATCAACAAAGTGGTATTGACCATTCGCGACCATGGTGCCTACCTTTGCCCTCGACGGGAGCGGCGGTCCCTGGAGGGAGACGCGGTGGTATCGGTCGGCAGGGCGCGCGCCACGCAGACGAAACGGCGTACGGTGCGCCGCGAGCTGCTGGCGATGCTGGACGTCCTGAAGGTCGGCGACGCCTTGCCTCCCGAGCGTCGGCTGGCCGAGGATCTCGGCGTCTCCCGGCCGACCGTACGGGCGGCGATCGACGAGCTCGTGACCGAAGGCCTGCTGGACCGGCGGCACGGGAGCGGCACGTACGTGACCGAACCCCGCATCGCCGTGCCGCTCACCATGACCTCCTTCACCGAGGACATGATCCGGCGCGGGATGCGTCCCGGCGGCCGGGTGCTGTCCTTCCGGACCGGTCCGGCGGGGGCCAAGATCGGGCAGCGGCTGTCCGTCTCTCCTGCCGAAGAGGTATTTACCATTCGCCGCCTGCGGCTCGCGGACGGTTCGCCCATGGCCATCGAGACCCTGTACATCTCCAAGGAACTGCTGCCTGATCTGCGCCGGAAGGACCTGGAGGGACGGTCGCTCTACGCGCTGCTGCGAGCGCGGGGCGTCCACATCGCCTCCGCCGCCGAGACGATCGAGCCGACCGTCACCACCCCGGAGGAGGCGGAGCGACTCGGCGTCCCCGTACACGCACCGGCATTCCTCTTCGAGCGGGTGTCCCGCACCGAAGAGGGGCGCGTGGTCGAGTTCGTCCGCTCGGTCTATCGGGGGGATCGATACCGGCTCGAACTCGAACTGCGTCCGCCTTCGCACTGACCCTAGCCCGAACCGAGCACCACCGCACACCCCCTCATCACCGTGAGAACCGAGGTGCCCCCGTGGACATCGTCAAGGACCTCCTCACCTTCCTGGCCGACAACGTCTTCGGCCAGGTCCCCATCCTCATAGGACTGATCACCCTCGCCGGGCTGATGCTGCAGCGCAAACGCTTCGAGGACACGCTGGCCGGCGCTCTGCGGGCGACGATCGGCGTCGTCATCCTGTTCATCGGCGTCGAGGTCTTCGTCGGCGGCCTGACCAGCTTCCAGACGGTGCTCGCCAGCGCGGTGGGCACCACGCCGCCGAAGGCCGATCGCACGCTCGCCGACTTCCTGGCCTCGCAGGGCGGCACCATCGCGCTGGTCATCACCGTCGCGTTCCTGGCGCACGTGCTGATCGTGCGCATCTTCCCCGCCGCCCGGTACCTGTACCTCACCGGCCATCTCATGTTCTGGATCAGTACGGTCACCGTCGCCTCGCTGGTGACTATCGCGCCGGACGCCGACCAGCCGACGCTCGTGCTGTGCGGCGCGGGCTTCGTGGCCGCCTACTGGACGCTGCAGCCGCTGTGGATGCGGCCGCTGATGCGCCGGGTGCTGCCCGACGACCGGTTCGGGTTCGCGCACACCAGCTCGCTGGCCTGCCTGGTCACGGGGTACGTCGCCCGTCCGTTCGGCGACCGTGACAAGCACGACACCGAGAAGCTGAAGCTCCCGCGGCAGCTGTCGTTCTTCAAGGACATCAACGTCAGCACCGCCCTGGTCATCTCGGTCATCGTGCTGGTGGCGGTGGCCTTCGCGGACGACCGGGTGGTCGCCGAGCAGGCGGCGCAGATGGACGAGAAGCTCTCGCCCTGGGTGTGGGGGCTCCTGGTCGGCCTGCGCTTCGCGGGCGGCATCGCGATCCTGCTCTACGGCGTACGGATGTTCCTGGCCGAGATCGTGCCCGCGTTCAAGGGGTTCGGCGACCGGGTGATCCCCGGTACCCGCCCCGCGCTCGACGCCCCGGCCGTCTTCCCGGTGGCGCCGACCGCCGTGATGGTCGGTTTCGTGGCCTCCATGGTGGTGTTCCTCGCCTGCCTGGGCGTGTTCGCCGGGGCCGGCTGGTTCACGTTGGCCCCGCCCATGATCATGCTCTTCTTCGTGGGCGGCGCGGCCGGGCTGTTCGGCAACGTCGTGGCGGGCTGGCGCGGTGCGGTGATCGGCGGCGTGCTGACCGGGCTGAGCCTGGCCGTGGGCCAGGCCGTCACCTGGAGTCTGTTCGACCGGACCGCGCCCGAGCTGGCCACGCTGGCCGACCCCGACTGGTACGTGATCGCCTGGCTGATCAAGGCCCTGGACCCGATCATCGGCGGCGCCGCCATCTGGGCGATCCCGATCGCGGCGCTCGCGGTGACCGTCGCCACCCTTTTGATCCTCGGTCGCCGCGAGCGGGCCGCCGCGTCGCAGGACGCGCCCGAGGCGGCCGCCGGACGGGCTTGAGAGCGAAGGGAGTACGACGATGGCCTTGGACAGAACGCTCGAGGTGCTGACCGTCTGCGGCGTCGGCATGGGGTCGAGCCTCATGCTGAAGATGACCGCTGAGGACGCGCTGCGCGCGCTGGGGGTGGACGCCCGGGTCGAGTGCACCGACGTGTCGACCGCGCGCGGCATGCGGCCGGACGTTGTGATCGGCCAGGAGATGCACACCAGCGAGCTGCCCGATCTGGCCCCGGTCGTCATCACGATCAGCGACTTCCTCGACACCGGCGCGCTGGAGACCGCCCTGAGAGACCAGTTGACCGAGCAGGGGTGGCTGGCGTGACGGTGGTCGGCGCACGCGAGGGTGTGGTCGCGGCCGACTGGCGGACAGCGGTCCGCCGGTCGGCCGCCGTCCTGGTCGAGCTCGGCGCGGCGGGCGAGG
>NZ_JABVEC010000002.1 GCF_014323705.1 Actinomadura alba | reverse complement strand
CCCGCCGCGGTTCGTACGGGGGATCAGTGCGTACGGGGGATCAGGCGGGTAGCGGCTGGGTGCGCGGGGCCACGGCCGGTGCCTCCTCCAGCGGTCTGGCGGGGGCGTTGTAGACCTCGTCGTCGAGCAGCCCTTCAGACCGGGCCACGAGGACCGGCACGACCATTTGGCCGCCCACGTTCGTCGCGGTACGGACCATGTCGAGGATCGGATCGATGGCCAGCAGCAGACCGGCGCCCGCCAGCGGCAGGCCGAGCGTGCTGAGCGTGAGCGTCAGCATGACCAGCGCGCCGGTCAGGCCGGCCGTCGCGGCCGAGCCGACCACCGAGACCAGCGCGATGAGCAGGTAGTCCTGGACACCCAGCGACAGGTCGAACACCTGCGCCACGAAGATCGCGGCGAGGGCAGGGTAGACGGCGGCGCAGCCGTCCATCTTGGTGGTCGCGCCGAACGGCACGGCGAACGAGGCGTACTCCCCGGAGACGCCCAGACGCTCGGTGGTGACCCGCTGGGTGAGCGGCATGGTGCCGACCGAGGACCGGGAGACGAACGCCAGCTCAAGCGCCGGCCAGGCCTTGGCGAAGAACCGCACCGGGCTGACCCGTCCGACGAACGCGAGGAGCAGCGGGTAGACGACGAACAGGACGATGGCGCAGCCGACGTACACGTCGACGGTGAACTTGGCGAGCGGTGACAGCAGGTCCCAGCCGTAGCTCGCGACCGCCTTGCCGATCAGGCCGAGCGTTCCCAGCGGAGCCAGCCGGATCACCCACCAGAGCGCCTTCTGTACCAGTTCGAGTACGGCCTGGTTCAGGGCGAGGAACGGCTCGGCCTTGTCACCGATCGCGATCGCGGCGGCACCGATCACAATGCCGAGGAAGACGATCTGCAGGACGTTGACCTCGGAGAAGGCGGTGAAGACGTTGGTCGGGACGATGCCGGTGAGGAAGTCCAGCCACGAGCCGCGGTCCTCGGCGGCCGGTGCCGTGGCTCCCGCGACGTCGAGCCGGACGCCCTGGCCCGGGTTGGTGATCAGGCCGATGGCGATGCCGACCGCGACCGCGATGAGCGAGGTCGCCATGAACCAGGCGACGGTGCGCCCTACGAGCCGGGCGGCGTTGGAGACGTTGCGGAGGTTGGTGACGCTGAGCACCACCGCTGTGAAGACGAGCGGCGGCACGGCGAGCTTCAGGAGCTGGACGAAGATCTCACCGATCTTCGTCAGGGTCGTGGCGAGCCAGGCGACGTCGGCGTTGCGGGCGATGAATCCGAGGACGACGCCGAGGACGACGCCGACCAAGATCTGTGCCCCGAAGGGCCACTTCCAGGGGGTTACGGTACGACTCACAGGGGTGTGTCTCCATCATGAGCGGGGACCGTCACGTCGATGTCGCGACGGCATGGGTGGACATGAACCGGTACGGATCGCTATAGATCAGTACGAATCGGCACGGATCGTATGGATCGGTCTGGATCAACAGGGACCAGAAGGGCCGGATGGCGGGTCGAGATGACTCGTAGAACCGGGTCGGTCAACAGAGCACGCCGGACAGGCGGCACAGATCCACATAGAGCCGGGCCACCAGCCAGGTGCGCACGACGGAAAACCTCACGGGCGCTTGCAACGGTCTCATCGACAGATGTATTCCCTACCAACCCACCGGAAATACCCGTTAATTCGGTCGACGGCCCTCGACCCCCGGATGGCCACCGCTGTGGACGACGTCGAGTGAGAGGACTTGACCCTTTTCACCCCGGCTTGACGAGGAAGCGACCGAGACTCGCCCTTGCTCCGCCTTGCCCCCGAGACACCCCCGGGTATGTCGGGTTCTGGCCGGGAACGCGGCGGGAGACGAGGTCGGGGGACGTCGTGGGAGAGATGTGCAGACGGCACGCGCTGGTGACCTTCGCCGCCGTGGGCGCGGGGATGCTTACTGCCTCGTGCGAATCGGCCCGCCCCGCACGACCCGTGCGGCCCGGCGAGCATCCGGCGGACACCGCCGCGTTCCAGATGTCGCGGCACACGCGACCCGATCCCGGTTACGCGCGCGGGCGGCCGATGCGGGCACTGCGCCGACCGGTGCACACACTGCACGACGTGACGCCCGCCGCTCCCCCGAACGCCGTGGCGCTCACCATCGACGACGGCCCGGATCGCAAGTGGACGCCGATGATGCTGGACCTGCTCGCCCAGTTCGGCGTCCCCGCGACGTTCTTCGTGGTCGCGGAGCAGGTCAAGGAGTTCCCCGCGCTGGCGAAGCGCATGGTCGCGGCGGGACACCAGATCGCCGACCACACCGTGACCCATCCGATGGACCTGCCGGGGGCCTCCGCCGCCCGGCTGCGGGAGGAGATCGGCGGCGCGCACGACCGAATCGCGCAGACCACCGGCGTCGCGCCGAGGTGGTTCCGGGCCCCGGGCGGGGCCTGGACCGAGCACATCATGGACACCGCGGCCCAGCACGACATGGTGAGCATCGACTGGGAGGTCGACACGCGCGACTGGACCCGCCCCGGCACGCGCAGCATCGAGGCCAAGCTCCTGGGCGCGAAGGCCGGAGATGTCCTCCTCTGCCACGACGGCGGCGGGGACCGCGCCCAGACCGTCGAGGCTCTGCGGCGCGTGATCCCCGCGCTGAAGCAACGGGGCCTCGCCTTCGTGGCCCTCTGACCGGTGCTCCGACCAACACAGCCGTGATCATGCAGTTGTTCGCGGGTGGTCGGCTCGGGGCCGCGCGAACAACTGCATGATCACGGGTGGGTGGTGGTCGGAGGGTCAGCGACGGTAGGTGGGCTTGAGGATGTCGATGCCGCGCGCGTTGTCGGCGACGTAGACGTAGCCGCCGTGGAAGTACGACGCCCAGGCCCGCGCGTCGTCGGGCCGGTAGTAGGCGATCTGCCGCGGGTTCGTCGGGTCGGTGATGTCCAGGAACCGGGTGCCCTGCCCGTAGAAGGCCTGCGCGATCACGCCGTCCTTGACATCGAAGTAGTGCGCGGAGCAGTCGCCGGAGTCATCACGGCTGCCCTCCTGGCCGGCGACGCTCCAAGTGCTGAGCGTCCGCAGCCGGAACGGCGCCTCCGGGGTCGAGCGCCAGCCCTGGCCGCCGTACGACCCCTTGAGCGAGGCGATCACCGTCAGCCCGTCGTTGGCGCAGCCGTCGTTGAAGGTCTCCTCGGTCACGACGAGGATCTCGCCGTCGCCCCACTTCTTCGGGTCGGCGCCCTGGTCCCGGGTGCGCCCGACGGCCCGGAAGCTGTTGTGCATGAACGAGGAGTTGGTGGTCGCCTCGTCGATTCCGCCGCCCGCGTACGGCACCGGATCCCACGCGGTCGCCTTGCGCGCCTGCTTCTTCACCGGGTCGTAGCGCCATCCGCTGGTGTGGTAGCCGCGCACGCCGCCGCGACCGGACGCCCACGCCACCCCGCTGGAGTCCACCTGGATGTCGTGGGTGTAGTCGGTCTTGCCGTCGTTGCGGCCGGTGTCGATCGGGTTCGGGAAGACCTTCGGCTTGCGCGGGTTGCGCACGTCGGTGACCCACACCGGGCGACCGCCCCAGTCCGCGGGCATCCAGCTGGCCTTGGCCGGTCCGCCGGTCCACAGGTACTGGCAGTCGTTGATGCAGGAGGTCGTGTGCCCGGCCGGAATGACCTGGTAGGCGAGCTGCTTGAGGCTCTCCGGCTTCGACACGTCGATGATGTAGACGCCCGACTCGCCGGTGTCGGTCGTGCCGCCGTACGCGCGCGGGTCGCGCGAGAGGTAGAGGATCTTGCGCTTGTGGTCGGCGTCGGTGTCCTCGCTCTGCCAGAAGCCCGGCAGGCTGAACTCTCCGACCAGTCGCGGCCGCGTGGGATCGGCGGTGATGTCGTAGCCCTTGAGCCCGAACCGGCCGGAGACGTACACGATGGTGCGCTTGTCACGGCCGCTGCCGTAGTCCATGAACACCAGCGAGGTGGCGTCCTTGGCGTCGGGCACATTGCCCACGTGCTGCACGCCCTTGACGGCCTCGGACACCTGAGCCGATGTCTTGCCCACGTCACGCCGGGAGTGTCCGGCGTGCGTCCCGAGGTCACGGCCCTCGCCCTGAGCCTGTACGCCCTGCGTCCGCGTCTGCTGCGCACCCTGGTCCGGTGGACAAGCCCAGGCCGTTCCGGCGCTCAGGACAAGCGCGGCGCCGGCCGCGACACTGCTATAGAAGGCCCGCCGCACGGCGGTTCGGGTGGACATCACGCCTCCACTTCGAGCGGATCATCGCCGCGACCAGTGTCGACGTGCACCCGGTGTTGATCATCGGCGACGAGTGCCAAACATTCCGGCCGCCGTATGTCGGTTGCTGAACAGTCGGCTGGTGAGGTGTGGGGTGCGCTCCACCGGTCTTGAAGATCTTCCGCAGTCGGCCCACGTTGCCGTACGCTCACCGGCGTCGCCACGTCGCACTCCAGGGAGGCCCGTGAAGACCACCACGCGTACTGTCGCCCTCGTCACGGGTGCCGTGGCGATGCTCGTGGGTCCGGTCGTCGCCGTACGAGCGTTGAGCGGGTCCGACGACGAGCGCATCTCGGTGGGCGCGGCCGCGCCGGCGTCCCTCGTTCCCGGTGACGTGCGCGACGCCACCGGCCGGATGATCGCGGGCGCCGTGTGGACCGGCCTGGTGTCGTACGACCCGCGCACCGGGGCGGCGGTCAACGCGGCGGCCGAGTCGATCACGAGCGACGACCGGCGGGTGTGGACCGTACGGCTCAGGGCGGGCGGAAGGTTCCACGACGGTTCGGCGGTGACCGCGGACTCGTTCACCGGCGCCTGGACCGCCGTGCTGCGCGAACGATGGCACGGGGCACGGCTGTTCACCGAGGTCGCGCGGGTGAAGGGAGCGGCCAAGGCCGCCGAGACTGGACGCGTCGCCGGCCTCGAGACGGTCGACGCCCGGACGCTGAGGGTGACCCTCGACCGCCCGCTGACCGGGTTCCCCGCACTGCTCGGCGACCCGGCCTTCCTGCCGCTGCCGGACGCCGTCCTGCGCTCGCGCGACTGGCGGTCGTACGAGCGGCTGCCGATCGGCAACGGCCCGTACCGCGTCCGCGGCCACGACCAGCGCGAGACCACCCTCGTACGGGTGGGCGCGAAGCCCGAGGACCGGCCGATCGTCGTGCGGACGATGCCGGACGCGGCACGGCAGTACGCAGCCGTACAGGCGGGTGAACTCGACGTCGCCACCCGGGTGCCGGCTGAGAGGCACCGGTTCATGGAGACCGAGTTCCGCGGGCGGCACCTCATCGTGCAGGGCCGGGAGACGACCTACCTCGCCTTCCCGCTGCGGGAGAAGCGGTTCACGTCGGTGACTTTGCGGCAGGCGATGTCGATGGCCGTCGACCGGAGCGCGGTGACCGAGGGCGCGCTGGGGCAGCAGGCCTCACCCGCCGTCTCACTCGTCCCGGCCGGTGTCACGCTTGGCCGCCGAGAAGGCCAGTGCCGGATGTGCGTGCACGACCCGGCCGCCGCTGCCGCGGCGCTGTCGGACGCCGGAGGGCTGACCGGCCCGGTGACCCTCTGGTTCGACGCCACCGACGAACCCGCGATGCGGGCCGTCGCGCAGCAGTTGCGCGACGCGCTGAAACTCGACGTACGGCTGAAGGCACTGCCCACCGCGGAGTACCGGGAGGCGCTCGCGGACGAGCGGGTCGACGGGCCGTTCATGGTGCACTCGGCGCCCGCCTATCCGAGCCCGGTCGCCGCACTCGCCCCCGTGCTGGGGGTCCCGACCGGCTATCGCGCGAAGTACCCGGCCGACCTGATCGCTGAGGCGGAGGACGCCGCCACCCCCGACGAAGGCGTCGTACCGGCCCGTCTGGCGGAGAGCGCCCTGCTGCGCGATCTGCCGGTCACGCCGCTGTGGTACGGCCACGACCACCTGGTCTGGTCGGAGCGGGTGCGCGGTGTCACCGCCGACGCCTTCGGCGGCCTGCGCCTCGATCGCCTCACCATCCCGAAGGACGGCTGACAGCCGCACGCGCGCACCGATCGGCGCGCGCGCGGTGTCGTTCCGGGGGGTCCTCCCCTACTTCGTGAGTCCTCCGTGGTCGTGATCGTGGTCGGGGCGGCGGCCTTGGCGGCGGTACGGTTCGCGGCGGGCGCGGGCCGTACGTCCGGACCGGGCAGGTCGCCGCTGTAGGCGTAGACGACGGCGGAGTGCGCGATCGCACCGGTGTTCACGGCCAGCGCGGTGTCGTTGACGTTCGCGATCGTGTCGCACGCCTGTGTGACACCGGCGGGTTCCCGGGGCGGTCGGCCGGGCTCGGCAGGCCGTTCGCTACGGTCGCGTGCGTGACCATCGCCCGTTCACTGTTGCTGTTCGTCCTCGCCGCCGTCGCCGAGATCAGCGGCGCATGGCTGGTCTGGCAGGGCGTTCGCGAACATCGCGGTCTCGCCTGGATCGGCGGCGGCGTCCTCGCCCTCGGGCTCTACGGGTTCGTGGCCACTCTCCAGAGCGAGGTGCACTTCGGCCGCGTTCTCGCGGCGTACGGCGGCGTCTTCGTCGCCGGTTCGCTGGCCTGGGGCATGGTCATGGACGGTTTTCGCCCGGACCGCTGGGACGTCATCGGCGCCCTCGTCTGCCTGGCCGGTGTCGCCGTCATCATGTACGCCCCTCGCGGCTGACCTCCTGCGCGTGTGGAGGCGCGATGCCGGGGAAGCAAGCATGCCGGGGAAGCAGGCACGCCGGGGAAGCAGGCACGCCGTACGGGGAGGGGTATCCATGGAGCCAGAGGACTCGAAGGCCGCACTCCGGGAGGAGCTCCGTCAGGTGGAGGCCGATCTCATGAAACTGCGCCGGACGGCTGAGGAGCTGCGCCGGCAGATCGGTGAGGAATGGTACGAGCCGACCGACGCGGCGGAGCGGGCACTGTTGATCACGGCGGCCGAGGAGCAGGAGGCGTTCGCCGCCGAG
This sequence comes from Actinomadura alba, assembly GCF_014323705.1. GTDB lineage: Bacteria > Actinomycetota > Actinomycetes > Streptosporangiales > Streptosporangiaceae > Actinomadura_C > Actinomadura_C alba. The sequence goes on along the minus strand of NZ_JABVEC010000002.1, from coordinate 571,505 downwards.
CTGGAGGCCAGGCGTGAGGAGCTACTGCGCCGGCTCGGCACGCCCTGACCGCCGGTGGCGAGCACGCCCTCGCCGCCACCCGCTCCATGGCCTGGCTGATCGGCCAGTGATCAGCCGGCCTGGCCGGGCGTCTCTTCCATCGCCGCCACGAGCAGTTCTCGTACGATCACCACGGCGTCGTCGACCGCTCGCGCGACCGGCACGGTGAGTCCGACACCGGCGCTGACGTCGGTGGGCTCACAGGCGACCACGATGATCCTGGCGATGTCCCCGCCGAGGGACCGGAACACCGCGACGACCGCGTCGAGCGATTCCTCGGCGCCGCCCATCGCCGCCTCACCCGTGGCGGGCGACGGGCGGGGCACGGCCGGCGGCGAGAAGCCTCCGGGCGCGCGAACGGCACCGGAGCGGTGAACGGCCCGTGTGCCGTCGGATTCGATCACATAGAGGGTGCCGGGCTCGCCGCCGCGCTGCACCGTGTCGATCAGGACCAGGAGCTCGCACCCGTGCAGAAGGTGAGCGGCCAGACGGGCGGCGCGGGCCCCGAATTCGATCGCCCGGACACCACCGGGCAACGGGTCGCGGGCGAGCCGCCTCGCGACCTCGACACCGAATCCGTCATCGCTCAGCAGGACGTCACCGACACCGGCGACCAATACCTTCACCGGCAATGCTTTCACGGGCGCTGCCTTCGCGGGCGCTGCCTTCGCGGGCGCCGCCCGCACTGGCGCGGCCGGATCCGACGCTCACGAGGGGCGCCCACCTGAGCCCGGGACACGACCGGGCGACACGTGACTACTGCATGAAGACACATCCGGAACATCCTCTTGACGCAGTATGGGCACAGTAGGGGCCAAACTACGCTGCGGATCTCGCATGTCAACGCGTTGCAACGAATCGCTATGCAAAGGATGAACCTTTCCTCCCACCCGGCTCGGCAAGCCGGAAGGTTCCCCCCGAACCCGGTTCCCATGCGCGACTCCTACTGCGCGACTCCTATGTGCGACTCCTATGCGCGACGAGGCCCCGCCAACGCGGTGGCCGCGCCGAGGCCGAGGTAGACGGCACCCGTGGCGTACCGCCGGCCACGCCGGAAGCGGGGGCTCCGGCGCAGCAGTTCACCCAGCGAGCCGGCACCGAACGCGTAGAGGACGTCACTGGCCAATCCGATCAGCACGAGCACCATTCCAAGGCCGATCACCTGCAACGGGATCGATCCGGCCTCTCGGTTCACGAACTGCGGCAGGAAGGCGAGGAAGAACAGGATGGTCTTGGGGTTGAAGATGTTGACGACGACGCCTTCGAGATAGACGCGGCCCAGCCGCCGCGGCACGACCGGCTGGTCACCGTCGTCCTGATCGCGTGTGAGAAGCGTACGAACACCCAGGTAGATGAGATAGGCGGCACCTGCGTAGCGCACCGCGTTGAACGCGGTGGCGGATGCCGCGATCAGCGCCGACAGGCCGGCCGCGGCGGCGAGGATGTGCACGAGCGTTCCGGTCTCGACCCCGAGCGCCGACGCGATCCCGGCACGGCGGCCGGCGCTGATGCTGTGCGTCGCTATGTAAAGGTGGTTCGGCCCCGGCACGGCGACGATGGCGCCGGACGCGATGGCGAAGAGTGCGAGGTTGGTCATACGCGGACATTAGCGGCCATATCACTACCGGTACGAGGTCCATTCGGGGCCGCTCATCGTGGGCCAAGCCGGCGATCGGGTACGGCGTTTGCGGGATCCGCGGCGCGTCAGCGGCGGATGGATCCCGCCGGAGGCGCTCGGGGACGTGCTGCGCCGGGCTCAGGACAGCAGCCACTCCCCGGTCTCGACACTGACCAGGCCGTACCGGGCGGCCTCGATGACCGCTTCGCGCTGGGAGTGCACGCCGAGCTTCGTGAGGACGCTCTGCACGTGGGTGCGGGCGGTGCTCCGGGTCACGCCCATGGCCTTGGCGAGGGCCAGTGTCGACTCACCGCGGGTCAGCCGGGTCAGCACCTCGCGCTCACGCGGGGTGAGGAACCGCGCGACCCGCTGCGCCTGGCCGTCGTCCGCCCGGATGCGCTCCGGGCGGCGCACCGGCGAGTCGCCGTCCTCGTCGAGCTGCCGCAGGAGGTGGTCGAGCCACCGGGCCTCGCCCAGCAGTTGCTCGACCCGCTCCCGGCTCCTCGGGCCGACGTCGTCCGACACCATCACGGCGGATGCCAGCATGATGATGGTGCCGAGCTCGTGGTGGATGTCGTGCCGCAGCCGGCGTCGCCAGAGGACGGCATCGCCCGCGACGTCCTCGCCCGCGACGTCCTCGACCCCGGCCGGTCCTCCGGCCTCCGGAGCGCGCGGGTCGCATGCCCGCTCCCGCGACTCGCGCACCCGGGCGGAGGCGCGCGGCGCGAGGTCGTGCGGATCGCCCGCGGGAAGCGACGCGGCCTGGCCGTTGATCATTGCAAACCCCTGTCCGTGAATCATCAACCATCGAGACGGTCACTCTGTAAGTCGCTGATGTCCACGCGAATGTCCGGACCGGATCGCCACATGGCCGTTAACGGTCAACTCGCCGCCCGACGACAACGAAGTCGCCCGGGCGCGCGTCCTGCGCCGCGTTCAGTGGCCCACCGACACCGGACGCTCGGCTTGCCGAGCCGGGCCGCGGGCGACCGCGGGCTCGGGCCCTCGGGACGCCCGGCGGCGACGCGCCGAGACCTGGAACAGCAGGAAGACCAGCAGGGGCACCGGCGGGATGAGGACCCCGGAAGCGGTCACGGCCACTATCCAGCTGCCGAGCAGCACGATGAAGACCACGCGACCGGCCTCGCCGGCCTCCGAGCGCGGCCGTGGCACGACCTGATCCGCGGCCGCCCACCCCACCCGAACCGGGGTGCGGGCGTGGGCCGCGATGGGAGGGGATGTCATCACCGGCCCCTTCCGTTCCGTCGCGCTGCCATCGTCGCGTGCCCGGGCGGCCGTGTCATCAGGCGCACGGAGACCTTTCCGCTCCTTCGCACGGTGGATCACCGCCACGATCGCTACTCCCACCGCGGTACGTCCGCCCGTGCGACCAGGGAAGTAGCGGACGCGGCCGGCCACGCCACCCGCCGGCGCATTGGGTCCCGGTCAGTGCGTACCTCCCCGGGCGTAGCACCGGCCTCCCCGGGCGTAGCACCGGCCTCCCCGGGCGTAGCACCGGCCACCTCGCCAGGGGGACGTGACCACGCCGGTCTCTCGCCTACGGTGTCGGTGTGATCTCGTCCCGCATCAGCCGGCTGGCGCACTGGCCGGGGCTCGGCCGGCTGCCCGTGTGGACGGTGCCGCTCGTGGTCCTGTTCTTCCAGCTCATGGGCTCGACCGGGGCCGAGCGGGGCGTGTACGGCGACGAGCAGATCTACGACCCGACGAGGTTGGACCTCTTCGCGCACCTCCTGCTCTGCGCGGGCCCGCTGATCCTGCTCGCCCGCCGCCGGCGCCCGATCGTCACGCTGCTCGCGGTGAGCGCCATCACCCTCCTCTACTACCTGCGGGCCTACGTCTACGGCCCGGCCTTCCTCTCGGCGGCGGTGGCGATGACCGCCGCGGTGACGGCAGGGCACCGGCGCTTCGTGTGGATCGCGACCGGCGCCGGCCTCACCGGCTTCTTCACACTGTCGGCCCGGCTGGGCCTGCCGGCGGAGCAGGCCGGTGTCGCCTCCGACCGCGTCTTCCCGATGGAGCGCCCGACCCTCCTCGGCACCACGTTCGTCGTTGCCTGGGTGCTGGTCGTGCTGACCAGCGCCGAGATCGTACGGATCCGCAGCGAGAAGACGGCACAGGCCGAGCGGACCCGGCAGGAGGAGGGGCGGCGGCGAGCGAGTGAAGAGCGGCTGCGCATCGCGAGGGAACTGCACGACGTGCTGGCCCACAACATCTCCATGATCAACGTGCAGGCGGGGGTGGCCCTGCATCTCATGGACGACCGACCCGAGCAGGCCCGCACCGCGCTGGCCGCCATCAAGGAGGCGAGCAAGGAGGCGCTGGGCGAGATGCGCTCGGTCATCGGCGTGCTGCGGCAGCAGGGCGAGGACGTCGCACCGCGCGCCCCCACCGTCGGGCTGGCACGCCTCGACGAACTCCTGGAGCGGGCCCGAGCGGCCGGGCTCGACCTGCACAGCGAGATCGGCGGCACCGCCCGGCCCCTGCCGGCCGGCGTGGACCTGGCGGCGTTCCGGATCGTCCAGGAGTCGCTGACCAACGTGACCCGGCACGCCGGCCCGATGCCGGTCCGGACCCGGGTCCGGATCACCTACGGTGAGCTGGACATCGAGGTCGAGATCGAGGACGAGGGCAAGGGAGCGGTGCTGCTCCCTGACGACTCGGGGGGCAGCGGGCTCCCCGGCATGCGGGAACGGGCGCTGGCTCTCGGCGGAGGGTTCTCCGCGGGCCCGCTGCCCGGTGGCGGGTTCCGGGTCTTTGCCCGGCTGCCCTTCGAGGAGGATGAATGATCCGCGTGCTGCTCGCCGATGACCAGGTGCTCGTACGCGCTGGGTTCCGCGCGCTGCTCGACGCCCAGGACGGCATCGAGGTGGTCGGTGAGGCCGGCGACGGTGAGGAGGCGGTACGGCTGGCACGCGCCAACCGGCCGGACGTGGTGCTCATGGACATCCGCATGCCCGTGCTCGACGGCCTGGCCGCCACCCGGCTCATCGCCGCCGACGAGCGGCTCGACGGCACCCGCGTCGTCATCCTCACGACGTTCGAGCTGGACGAGTACGTCTTCGAGGCGCTGCGCGGAGGCGCGAGCGGCTTCCTGGTCAAGGACACCGAACCGGTGGAGCTCATCCACGCCGTGCGGGCGGTGGCGGCCGGGGACGCCCTGCTGTCGCCCAGCGTGACGCGGCGCCTGATCGCCGAGTACGCCACGCGCGCGAAGGAGCCGCGCCCGTCGCCCCATCTGAACTCGCTCACCGACCGCGAACGCGAGGTCATGACGCTGGTCGGCGAGGGACTCACGAACGAGGAGATCGCCGCGCGGCTGGTGGTCAGCCCCGCGACGGCGAAGACCCACGTGAGCCGCTCCATGGTCAAGCTCGGTGCCCGCGACCGGGCCCAGCTCGTGGTGTTCGCCTATGAGTCCGGCCTGGTCAGACCCGGCTGGCTCGGTCAGCCGTCCGCCCAGATCACGTCGATCAAGGATCCTGGCACGCCACACCGCCACAAAGCCTGATCATCAAAGCTTGATCATCACTGTCTTTGCCAATCTTCTACGGCGATACGGATCTGTTAGCGGCGATCTGTAAAGTCGCGGGACATGTCACAGGGGGCACAGGAGGCGGGGCGACTCCTCGCACGGCGCTACCGGTTGATGTCCGTCGTGGGCCAGGGCGGCATGGGCACCGTCTGGCGGGCGACCGACGAGGTGCTCGCCCGTGAGGTCGCGGTCAAGGAGGTCGTCGTACGCCGCGACCTCGCCGACGAGGAGCGGGACCTGCTGCACCATCGCACGCTTCGGGAGGCCCGGGCGACCGCCCGGCTGAACCATCCCGGCATCGTGACCGTCCACGACGTCGTCGACGAGGACGCCAGACCGTGGATCGTCATGGAGTTCGTCGAGTCGCGCTCACTGCAGGACGTCATCGAGCACGAAGGGCCGCGGCCGCCACGATGGGTCGCGGACATGGGCCGCCAGACGCTCGGTGCGCTGCGGGCCGCCCATGCGACGGGCATCCTGCACCGCGACGTCAAACCCGGCAACGTGCTCATCACGGGCGACGACCGCGCGATCCTCACCGACTTCGGCATCGCCCAGGTGGAGGGCGACCCACAGCTGACCCATACCGGTCTGCTGGTGGGATCTCCCGCGTACATCGCGCCGGAACGGGTCAGAGGCGAACGCGCGACGGGCGCCTCCGACCTGTGGGCGCTCGGAGCGACGCTCTACGCCGCCTGCGAAGGCCGACCGCCTTATCCGCAGACCAGCGCCATGGCCGTCATGGCGGCGATCCTCACGCAGGACCCCCCGCCCCCGCACAACGCGGGGCCGCTCATGCCGCTGCTGCGGGGACTGCTCCATCGCGACCCGGCCCAGCGCATGGACCCCGGCACGGCCATGGACCTGCTCTCCCAGGTCGCGGACGGCACCACGCCGCATCCGCAAAACCCGCATCCGCAAAACCCGTTTCCGCACAGCCCGTTTCCGCACACCCCGCAATCCACCGGTGCCCCCACGATGGGAGAGCCGCGGCCGACGATCTCCGGTGCCGTGGCCGGGCCGGGTGACCTGACCGCTCAGATCGGGCCCGACGCGGTGCCGTGGTCGACAGCGGACGGCGATCTCAACACGGTGGGCGTTCGCCGGCGCAGAGATCTGAACGGCGGGCTGCTGGCCATGGTCGGCGGCCTGGTCGCCGTCGTCATCGTGCTCGTGGGCGTGCTCCTCGTACAGGACCGTTCGCACCGCGCGTCGGGGGCGGACGGCGCCTCATCGACCGCCTCATCGACCGCGACGGCGACGAAAACCGCCGGCTCGGCGGCGCCCGCCTCCGTGAGTCCGGCGCCGACCTCGGCCACCTCGACCGCGCGCGCGTTGCCGGCCGGCTGGCGGAGGGAACAGGTGTCCGGTGCCACGGTCGCCGTGCCCGCCGGATGGCGCCGCTCGTCGGAGGGCGCGAGCGTGTTCTGGCGCGACCCCGGATCCGCGGCCTACCTCCAGGTCGACCGAACGCCGTGGACTGGACGGCCGTACGAGGCATGGAAGCAGTGGGAGCGCGAGGTCCTCGCCAACCGGGCCCTGGACGGCTACCGGCGGGTCGGCCTCCGGCACGTCACCGGTACCCCCTACGAGGCCGCCGACATCGAGTTCACCTGGAACGGCCGTGCCGGCATACCGATGCACGGAGTGGACCGCCGTGTCATCGCCGCCGACGGAGGGCGCTACGCGGTGTTCGTCGCGCTGCCGGCCGCCGACTGGAACACCTCCCAGGAGCGGGTGAACGGTTTCCTGGAGACGTTCACCCCCTGAGCCGCGCGCACCGCCGTCCTGCGGCTGAAACCCCGGGAGTACGGCCCGCGTCCTAGTGAAGTCGGGGTGAACGGACGTGACTCGGGCATCACCATGAGCAATTCTGGGACAGGCTCCGCAGAGTAGGCGGCTGACCTTCGTACAGGGGACGATTTCGCAATGGCGCAGGATCAGGGTCATCTGCTTGGACAGCGCTACCGGCTCGTGTCAGTCGTGGGCAGAGGCGGCATGGGCACCGTCTGGCGGGCGCACGACGAGGTGCTGGGCCGCGACGTGGCCGTCAAGGAGGTGCTGTACCCACCGGGCCTCACCGCCACCGAAGAGCGGATCCTGTACGAGCGGACGTTCCGCGAGGCGCGGGCGTCGGCGCGGCTGAATCATCCCGGCGTCGTCACCGTGCACGACGTGGTCGAGGAGCACGGGCGGCCGTGGATCGTGATGGAGTTCGTCCAGGCTCGCTCTCTGCAGAACATCATCAACGAGGACGGCCCGCTCCCGCCCGCGCGCGCTGCGGAGTTCGGCCACCAGACACTGAGCGCCCTGCGCCACGCGCACACGGCCGGAGTGCTGCACCGCGACGTCAAGCCGAGCAACGTGCTGGTCACCGGCGACGGTCGTGTCGTGCTCACCGACTTCGGCATCGCCCAGTCCGAGGGCGACACGACGCTCACCCAGACCGGCCTGGTGATGGGCTCGCCGAACTACATTCCGCCGGAGCGGGCGCAGGGCGAGCGGGCATCGCCGGCCTCGGACCTGTGGGCGCTCGGCGCCACGCTGTACGCGGCGGTCGAGGGCGGGCCGCCGTACGAGCGCGAAGACGGGGTGGCGGCACTCGCGGCGGCCCTGACCGAGCCGGTGCCGACGCCGCGCAACGCCGGGCCGCTGCGCCCGGTCCTCGACGGCCTGCTCACCCGCGACCCGGCCTACCGCATCAGCGCCGACGAGGCGCTGCCGATGCTTCGCGCCGTGGCACGCACCGGCGCGGCTCGGCCGGACGACGCCACGATGCTCGATCCGCCACCCGGCGGGTTCGGCGGCACGGAGAGTACGGTGCGGGACGCCGCGTCGCTCGAGATGGCCGCGCAATTCGATCGCACGGCGTACACCCCGCCGCCCACGCGACCACCCGACCGACCCCACACGCAGCCGTCCTCGTGGACGCCGGTACCGCCGCACGCCGCGGACCCACCGACCCAGGTGGAGTGGGACCGGGTGTCGTCCGAGATGGCGCACTGGCACGACACCCAGCCGCGACCGCAGGCCACGGCGCGGCAGCGGGAGCGCGCGAAGACCGCCCTCATCGTCGTCGTCGCGGCGATCATCGTCGTGGCCGCGATCGTCATCGGGCTGATGCTGCGGTCCCAGTTGACGAGCACGGACGCGGCCGCGGGGAGCGAGACCTCGCGTTCACGAGGCGATGGCACCGGGGGCAACGGCTCCGGCGGATCGACGGCCCTCCGCAACAGCGCCCCCGCGGGCTACAGCACCGCCGACGAGGCCGGGTTCAGCGTCGCGGTTCCCACCGGTTGGACGAGGCGGTCGGCGGGCAGGAGCGTCTTCTGGGACGCTCCCCACCGGACAACGTTCCTGCAGATCGACCAGACCGCCTGGACCGGTACCCCGCTGCAACAGGCCTACCGGGCCGATGGCGACGCTCCCGGCGACCCCGGATTTCCCGGCTACGCCATCACGTCGATCCAGGGGCTGAAGTACCAGGGTGTGGACGCCGCCGACTGGGACTTCACCTTCGACGACGCCGCCGGCGTGGGAACCGTGCGGGCCAAGGACCGGTTCGTACGCCTGAACGGCCGAACCTACGCCATCTACTTCCGCGCGTTGGAGCACGACTGGTCGTCGGCGACGACCCACCTCGACACGGTCTACCGGACGTTCACCGCCTCGTGACGGCCGGGTGGGTTGGGAGCGCGCAGTCAGTCCTCGGACTTGAAGGACTCGTACACGGGCGCGAGACGCTCGAAAGTCTTGTCCCATTCGCGCTCGGGTACCGACAGCAGGATCGCGTAACCATGACCGTTGGTCACGAAGCCGCGGTTGAGCACGTGCGTCGAGCCGTGCGTGAACTCCCAGTCCGCGGCCTTACGGCCCGAGGGATCGGCGACCGGGTCGCCCTCGGCCAGTGCCTCGAGCCTGACCTCCCGGTATCCCGGGAACCGGCTCGGGGCGCTCTGCGCCTGTCTCCGCCAGTCCTCCAGCGCGCTCTTACCCGGCTCGGAGGTCTGGTCGATCTGGAGGTAGGCGTCGCGGTCCGGCGAGAAGAAGAACACGCTGGATTTCGAGTACGAGCGCCGCTCGGGCCCGCTCCAGTCCCTGGGCAGGGCCACGGAGAAACCACTCGGGTCCTCATGGGTGCGGAAGCCCTCGGGCACGCCGGACGAGCTCCGCTCCGGTGAGCTCGACGGACTCGGTGAGGGCGCCGGCGACTTCGGTGACGACTTCGCCGACGGGCTCTTCGGCGACCCCACCGGCGCCTTGGAGTTGTTCGACTGCTGCGCGGCGTCGTTGTCGGAGTTCGCCGCCTGAATCGCCACGATGCCGAGCGCCAGCAGCGCGATCCCCACGATGACCAGGATCACCGAGGTCGTCGTCACCTGTACTCGCGGTGTCCACCGCCGGCCGGCTGGGCCCGGTGCGGACCGGTCGGCCGCCATGGTCGACTCGGCGCCCACTACGGCGTCGGCCGCCTCGGCGGTGTCGTCGGCGTCCGCGTCCCAGGGGATGGCGATTCCCGCGTCGCCGTCGCCGACGGTGCGAGCGGCCGGCGACTCGGGTAGGGCCTCCGCCGCGTCCCGCGCCGGGGCCCGCGTGGCCTCGCCCTGCTGCATCGGGATCGGACGCGTCTTCTGTACGGCCGGATTATGTACGGCCGGAGACTCCGCGCGGACGATTTCGTCCAGCAGGGTGCCGGCCTCGCGGGCGTCCATGCGCTCGTCGGGGTCCTTGCGGAGCAGACCCTCGATGACCGGTGCGAGGGGCCCGGCGTTGGCGGCGGGCTCCGGCTCCTCGGAGATGATCGCCACCAGCGACGCCATCGGCTCGGACCGCTCGTACGGTGACTTCCCGTCGACCATGGCATGGAGCGTGATGCCGAGGGACCACAGGTCGGAGGCGGGCCCGACGGTGCGCCCGCGTGCGCGCTCGGGCGCTATGTAGGCGGGCGACCCCATCACGAGGCCGGTCTGGGTGAGAGTGACGTCACCGGTCGCGGTGGCGATGCCGAAGTCGGTCAGCACCGCGCGGTCGCCCGCGCCGAGGAGCACGTTGCTCGGCTTCACGTCGCGGTGCAGGACTCCGGCCTCATGCGCCGCGTGCAGGGCGGCCAGCATCTGCCGGCCGATCTCGGCGGCCCGGCGCGGGGGCAGCGGCCCCTCACCTTTGATCACCTGATCCAGCGACCGCGACTGGATGAGCTCCATGATGATCCAGGGCCGGCCGTCCTCTTCGACGACGTCGTAGACGGTGACGACGCCGGGGTGGCCCAGCCGTGCGGCGGTCCGGGCCTCGCGGAAGGTCCGCTTGTACTGGATCGCGCGCTCATCGTCGCTGAGCCCGTGCGGAAGGATGACCTCCTTGACCGCCACGTCGCGGCCGAGGACCTCGTCGTGCGCCTGCCATACCGTGCCCATTCCGCCGCGCCCCACCGGCTTGCCCAGCCGGTAACGCCGGGCGAGCAGGCGCCTCGGGTCGGCGTCGGCGCGGGTCTCCACGGGGTCCGTGGGGCCGAGATCCCCGGTCGACTCATTAGGCATATGTGTGACCATATCGATATTTGCTGACATTTCGGATGCGACTCGCAGGTCACGTCCCCCCTACCCAGCCGACTTTCGTGGTAACTCCGGGGCCCATAGTTCCGACACCGGGGACGTGCCTCCGAGAGCCGGTACAAACCTGGACACTCCGCGGCCGTGGCGCGGGGACGATTCTACTGATCATGGTAATCGTAGGTGGGTGCACCGGGTCCGTGTCGCGGTTACGCACGGATCGGTCCGGCGGCCGGCCGAGGGCTCGCGGCCCGGCCGTCAGTGCTCGCGATTGTGCTCCGCGACCAGCGACGGCAGTTCGGCGAGCGAGTCCAGCCGGAAGCGACATCGCTCCAGCGCCTCGTCGTCGCGCTGGATGTACCCCCAGGGTCCCCGCCGCAGGAAGGCGACCTGCATCCCGCAGTCCAGCGCCGGACGGACGTCGTTGTCGATGCGATCCCCCACGTACAGCACCTGCCCGGCGGGCCGGTCGGCCGCCTCGACGCACCGCCGGAAGAACTCCGGAGCGGGCTTCTCCACGCCCCACGCCGCCGAGATGCCGACGACGTCGACCTTCAGGCCGAGATCGGCGAACTGCCGTGCGGCGGCCGCGGGCTGGTTGCCCGCCACGCCGACGAACACGCCCTGGTCGCGCAGGGCCGACACGCAGGCGCGGGCGTCGGGGTAGAGGTCGTCGGCGGTGAATCCGTTCGGCATGCCCGCCTCCGCCCTGCGCCGCTCCTCCGTCTCGAGGTCGAAGCCGGGACGGAAGTACTCGAACAGTTCCGCGTACGATCCATCGGTCACGAGGATCGCGCCGAGCTTGGTGAGGAACGTGTGCCGGGGAACGCCCAGCCAGTCCGCCCAGCGGCCGTAGATCTCACCCTCGTTGACGAGCGTCTCCCCGATGTCGAAGAAGACCGCCTCGATGCGCATGCTTCGCCCTTCCCCTCTCCCCTTCGCGGTGTCAGTCGCGGTGTCAGTTCCTTCGCGGTGTCACAGTTCCACGGACTCGCCGTCGCGCAGGCGCCGGATGTCCGCGCCGGTCCGCTTGGCCTCACCGCCGAGTTGCCCGTCGACCAGGCTGAGACCCACCTCATTGAGCAGGCCGTCGTGTACGGAGTAGGCACGCCGCGGTTCGAGCTCGCGAAGGTAGGCGTACATGTCCAGCGCCTTCATCCACGGCGCGTTCGTCGGCAGGCAGAGCGTCGGGATCTCGACGTCGGGCACCGTGAACGCGTCGCCCGGGTGGAAGACCTCGCCGCCCACCAGGAACCCGACGTTGTCCACAGGAGGAACGTCCGGATGGACGATCTCGTGCTTCTCGCCGTAGACGTGCACCTCGAAGCCGGCCACCGTCACCGCGTCACCGTGCCCGGTGACGTGGACCCGGCCGCCCAGATCGGACAGCCCCTCGGCGACCGGACGGCAGGTCCAGACCTCGAGTCGCGGATCGGCGGCCATCGCGCGCCGGAGCCGGTCGCCCTCGAAGTGGTCGAAGTGCTCGTGCGTGATCAGGATCGCGTCGGCGCCCGCGAAGGCGTCCTCGGACGTCAGCGCGCCCGGATCGATGACGAGCGTCCGGTCGTCCTCGGTCAGCCGTACGCACGCGTGCCCCAGCTTGGTGAGCCGCATCGCTCTCGCCTCCCTCCCTTGCGGTGCCGCTGACGTCGATCTTCGCATGTGCGATCAGGCCCCGGATCCACGGATCCAGGGCCCCGGGCGGACGCGGACGCTGAACGGCCGTCAGATCACGAATCGCGCGGACGACCGTTCAGCGCCCTTGGTCATCCTCCTTCAGAGGCCTGGTCCCCGATGAGGAATGCCACATCCCCATGCTCGTCGACCTCGGCGTCGAGGGTCTTGTCGGTCAGCATCTCAGCCGCCTCGGACTCCAGGTAGACCCGTACGCCATGGCTCTCGACCACCTTGTCGCCCGCTTCCGGGCCAGCGGTCACCGACAGGCTGAGCGAGCCGGAGCCCTCGGGCCCCGAGGCGATGCGTAGACCGGTCTCCGGGGGCACTTCGGGCTCGTCGGACACCGAGCGGATCACTTGTGCGGCGTTGTCGGTCAGCGTAAGCACGACCACTCCTCATGTATTCGTTTACCGGAAACGCCCTGGTCACCAGGACACTCCGATTCGCGGATCGGTGGCCCCTTGCCCGCACTGACCTCCCCTAAACAGCCGAAACGCCCTGGCTTGCGGACCTGGCGCCTCTCATCCGGCCGGGGCGAGGGCCCGCACGGCGGCGGGCATCGAGAGATCGCTGCCCGGCAGCACCGCGAGGATCGGGGTGCTGAGCCCGTTGTCGACGTACTCCTGAACACGCGCCCGGCACTGTCGCGGCGAGCCGTGCACGATCAGGTCGTCGACCACCTCGTCGGGGATGAGTTCCAGGGCGCCCTTGCGATCTCCGGCGGCCCATGCCTCGTTCATCGGCTTGAGCGCCTCACCGCGGCCGAGCCACTCGTGGAAGGCCGCGTACACGGGCACGGTCATGTAGGCGGCGATCAGCCTGCGGCCGAGCCGGCGCGCGTTCTCCGCGTCCTCCGTCGGGCACACGAAGATCCGCGCGAGCAGCTCCGGCTCGGCGCCGAGCTCGGCCCGTACCTTCTTGACATCGTGCGGGGCCAGCCAGTTGGTGATCGCTCCGTCCGCCTCCCTGGCCGCCAGCCGCAGCATCCCGGGACGCAGCGCGGCGAGCACGATGGGCGGCGGGGTCTCGGGGACCAGGTCGAGCGCGAACCCCTTCACCGAGACGGTGTCGTGGTCAACGGTGACCTTCTCGCCCTTCAGGGCGCTCCGCAGAAAGCGCAGGGTGTCGCGGACGCGCTTGTAGGGCTCCTCGAACGGGACGCCGTTCCAGCGCTCCACGATCACGGGCGAGGAGGTGCCGATGCCGAGGACGAACCGGCCCGGTGCGAGCTGGGCCATGGTGGCGGCGTGCTGCGCCAGGAGTGCCGGGCCGCGCGTGAAGACGGGCACGATGGCCGGGCCGAGCCGCAGCCGCGGCGCCCACTGCGACGCGAGCGCGAGCGGTGTGAAGGCGTCCGAACCATTGGTCTCGGCCGACCAGGCGTCGGTGTAACCGAGGTCGGCCAGTTCACCGACGATCTCCCGATGCTCCGGCAGCGGCACCCCGGTGAGCGGAATGGTCAGTCCCCAGCGTGCGCTCATACGTCTCCCCTGCTCTCTCAGGCGATGGATGGGCGGATCATGGCGCCGCCGTCGACCACGAGGGCCTGCCCGGTCAGCCAGCTCGCGGTGTCGCCGGCCAGGAAGACCGCCGCGTTCGCGATGTCCTCGGGCTCGCCGATCCGGCCGAGGGGCATGAACTTGCTGATGCCCTCCTCGTTGTTCTCCCAGAGTGCGCGGGCGAGATGCGTCTTGACCAGGCCCGGTGCGATCGCGTTGACCCGTACGCCCGGAGCGAGCTCCATGGCGAACTGGCGGGTCAGGTGGATGACCGCGGCCTTGGTGGCGTTGTAGTAGCCGATGCCGTGCTCGGTCACCAGGCCGCCGACCGAGGCGATGTTGATGATCGAACCGCCGCGCTGCGCCATCGACGCCTTCCAGGCCAGTTGCGTCCACTGCACGATGGCGAACTGGTTCACCTGGACCGTCTTGGCCGCCCGCGCGGTGTCGAGATCGACCATCGGGCCGAAGTAGGGGTTCGTGCCGGCGTTGTTCACGAGCACATCGATCCCGCCGAACTCGGCCACGGCCGCCTCGACACAGGCGCGGGCCTGGTCCTCCTCGCCCACGTGCGCGGCCTTGGCCAGCACCCCCGCCGACGGATGGGCGGCACGGATCTCTCCGGCCACGACATCGAGGGCGTCCTGCTTACGGGAGGACAGCACGACGTTGCAGCCCTCTCCGGCCAGTGCCACGGCGATCGCCTTGCCGATGCCCCTCGACGCGCCGGTGATCAATGCGGTCTTGCCTTGAAGTCCCGTCTGCACGTACCGGTTCCTTCCCTTGTTCGCACGACGTGCTGCGCCGGCAGCCCACCGAATCAGGCTCGGTCCCACATTAGCGAGGTGACCGACCAGTTGGTATGCCGCCTTGCAGGACGCGGTGAACGCTTACCGCCTCTACCGGGTCGGTGATCTCCGTGGACCTGTCACTGAGGTCTCGCCAAGGCTCAGCACCATGGCGCGGGCGACGTAAGAGTTCAGCTGCACCAGCACGCTCGGCAGCCCCGAGGGGTCAATGTAAGGCGAGACCACCGGCGTCCCGGCGAGGCCACGGTCCGACATCCATTCCGCCATCCGGATCCGAAGGTCATGAGCCAGATGGAGCGCCTCACGGTCCCGGTCACTGAGGTGGTGTTGATGGGGCATTTCAGTCGGTCCTCCGTGTCCTTTGAGCGTGTGGCCGGGCAGGCCCGGCGCCGAGCCGCCGGAACGAGAAGAGGTCGCGGACACGGCACCGGTTCCGCAGGCTCGTACGGCCCGGCGCTCCGGCAGAGGATGTCCCGTTGACGCGGGGCCGTACGAGGGGCGCGGCGGCACGACCCGGGGGGACGGCCGTGCCGCCGCTGGTCCGGCCTTCCCCTGCCGGACGATCAGTGGGCACGCGGCCCGGCACCAGTTGGGGTTCCGCCCGGTGCAGGCTCTTCGGCACCGGTGGCCACACGAGGTCGGGCACCCAGAGCACGCCCATGCCTAAAGCCGTCCGTGTTGGTACGGCTCCGCAAGCGCTCGTACTTCGCGGTCGGCTTCCAGATCCGCGAGTCCGGCCGCGAGTGCCTCCGGAGGAATCGAGTCATCCGTCTCGCCGAAAAGGAGGTTGAGCCTGCCGAATGAGCCGCGGGGGAATTGCTCCCACACGATCGCGCCGCTGCGGGGGTCGAGGGCGGCGCGGGCTATCAGGCTCTCGTACACGTAACCGCACCTGGCGAAGCTGAGCATCACCCGGTGAACGAGGCCACGAGCCCCGGCCGGCGCTTCCCGCAACGCATCCCCGAGCCCCGCCAAGGCGCGTTGCTCCTCATCAGTGACCCCGACCGCGCCCAGAAGCACCGCACCATCGCAGCGGGTGACCACCGACCACGAGAAAAGCGTGGGGAGGGCCACCGATTCCCGCAATAACGTCATGGCGGTCCTTCCATTGGGGGGTTCGAGACCGACCGGCAGGCTGCCCATTGGAAGCCCTGCTCCGGCCGCGTATGCGACTTCGCCGTTTCAGTGACCAGAGTGTCGTGACGCGATTACGCTGCGCAATGAACCTCGATCAGCTCGAACGCAACCCACCCTTGGCTCACACCAACCAGGCCTCGGGTGGAGATTTCGGAGAGCCCCATGCCCCGTCCTCAGCGCGATCCCGATCCTGACTCCCTCATCGGCCACTTCGGCGCCGAGCTCCGTACGTACCGCAACAAGGCCGGCCTGTCGATGAACCAGCTCGCCGAGTCACTCGGCTGCTCACCACAGTGGATCGGCCAGGTCGAACTCGCGGAGAAGTCCCCCTCCGAGGAGTTCGCCATCGACCTCGACACCTACTTCGACAGCGACGGCGGCTTCCACCGCCTGTGGAAATCCATCAAGCGAGCAACCAGACGCCGCGTCCTGCTGCCCGGGTTTCCCAGGTACATGGAATTGCAGAGAGAGGCGGCGCTCATCCGTTCCTTCGTGGCGCAGCTTGTCCCTGGCCTGCTTCAGATCGAGCCCTACATCCGAGCGGTCATGAATCCTTCGCTCTCGTCCGATGCACTGGACGAGCGGGTGGCCGCCCGCCTAGAGCAACAGGAGATCCTGCGCCGAGAGAAGCCGCCGCACGCCTCCTTTGTGCTCGACGAGGCCGTCCTGCACCGCCCGGTCGGCGGTCCCGAGGTGATGCGCGAGCAGCTCACGCGGCTGGCGGAGTTCGCCGAGTCTCCACATATCCAGGTGCGGGTGCTGCCGTTCACGTCGGTCACCTACGCCGGCCTGGACGGCAAGTTCACCCTCTTGCGGCTTGGTGACGGCACGGAGATCCTGTACCAGGAGGGACCCGGCATCGGCCAGGTCATCGAGGAGTCGGACACGGTGACGGAGTGCGCTGTACGGTTCGACCTGGTCACCGGGGCGGCGCTGTCCCGCAGCGAGTCCCACAAGAGGATCGTGAAGGCTGTGGAGGACCTCAGATGAGCGAATTGGACCTGCCCGCCATGCACTGGCGCAAGAGCAGCCACAGCGGACAGGGCGGCGAGGATTGCGTCGAAGTCGCCGCCGCACAGTGGCGCAAGAGCAACCGCAGCAGCGGCCAAGGCGGCCAATGCGTCGAGGTCGCCGGACTGCCCGGCGCGATCGCGGTCCGCGACTCCAAGAACCCCGACGGCCCCAAGCTCGCCTTCACGGCAACCGAATGGGCCACCTTCGTCACCGCCATCAAGTCGAACGACCACGCATAGCCACACCAAACCAACCCCGACACCACCCGCACCCCCCTCTCCCCCACCGTGATCTTGCAATTGTTCGCGGTCGCACTCGAGTCACCCTCCTTCCCGGCAAAGTAGAACGTGTTATAGATTTGAGCGGTCGCTTGGTCAAGGAGGCCGCGTGGGCAGGCTTGTGCGACGTCCCGCCGTGGACGGCTGGTTCACCACCGATCCCGTGCGGCTGGTCGGCACCCGCTGTACGAGCTGCGGGACGCCGTACTTCCCGCGCAACGAGCTCGCCTGCCGCAACCCCGCCTGCACCGGCCCCAAGGACGGATCCGAGCTGGAAGAGCACCCGCTGTCCGCTCGCGGGCGCATCTGGTCGTACGCCGGCAACCGGTACCGGCCGCCGCCCCCGCACGTGGCGGAGGAGCCGTTCCGGCCGTATGCGATCGCCGCGGTGGAGCTCGAGGAGGAGCGCATCGTCGTGCTCGGCCAGGTCGTCCCCGGCATCGGCGTCGACGACCTTGCCGTCGGGATGGAGGTCGAGCTCACCGTCGGCACGCTCTACGCGGACGACGAGGCCGAATACCTGATCTGGCAATGGCGCCCCGTCAACGGAGCGAGCGGAGCGAGCCCATGAGCACTGTGAGCGGGCGCGCGGTGGCTGGACTGAGGAGCGCAGGGAGCCTGCGACCGGAGCGACGAGGGAAGCCGCCGCGTCAAAGCGCCCGCGAACCGGCGAGCGGAGCGAGCCAATGAGCACGAGCACAGAGATCGCGGTGCTCGGCGCCGGGATGCACCCGTGGGGCAAGTGGGGCCGCGACTTCGTGGAGTACGGCCTGGTGGCCACCCGGGCGGCGCTCGCCGACGCCGGCCTGAGCCGGCGTGACATCCAGTACGTCGTAGGAGCTGACACGATCCGCAACGGCTATCCGGGCTTCGTCGCGGGCGCGACGTTCGCGCAGGCACTCGGCTGGTCGGGGGCCCGGGTGGCGAGTTGCTACGCGGCGTGCGCCTCGGGCGCCCAGGCCATCGACATCGCACGGGCGCGGATTCTGGCCGGCCTGTGCGACGTGGCGCTGATGGTCGGGGCGGACGCGGCGCCGAAGGGCTTCTTCAAGCCCGTCGGCGGGGATCGGCCGAACGATCCGGACTGGCTGCGGTTCCGCCTGTTGGGCGCGACCAACCCGATGTACTTCGCGTTGTACGCGCGGCGCCGGATGGCCGTCCACGGCGCCACGCTCGACGACTTCGCCGCCGTGAAGGTGAAGAACGCCCGGCACGGCCTGGCCAATCCAAACGCCCGCTACCGCAAGGAGGTCACCGCCGAGGACGTGCAGGCGTCCGCGGTGGTGGCCGATCCGCTCCGGCTGCTGGACATCTGCGCGACCAGCGACGGCGGCGCGGCGGTCGTGGTGTCGTCACTCGATTTCGCCCGCGCGCACGGCGTGCCGGATCCGGTGCGGATCTCGGCCGTGTCGACGGTGACCCCGACGTTTCCCAAGACCGTCATCGACCTGCCCGACTTCGCCACCGACTCGACGATGACCGTGCCGGAGCCGCAGCGCCCGTTCCGCTCGGCGATCGCGCACGCCGCGTACGAGGAGGCGGGCGTCGGGCCGGAGGATCTGTCGCTGGCGGAGGTCTACGACCTGTCGACCGCGCTGGAGCTCGACTGGTACGAGGACATCGGCCTGTGTCCCGAAGGCGACGCGGAGCACCTGCTGCGCTCGGGGGCGACGGCCCTCGGGGGGCGGCTGCCCGTCAACCCGAGCGGCGGACTGGCCTCGTTCGGCGAGGCCGTCCCGGCCCAGGCGATCGCGCAGGTCTGCGAGCTCACCTGGCAACTGCGCGGGGAAGCCGAGGGCCGCCAGGTGAAGAACCCCCGGGTCGGCATCGCCGTAACCCAGGGCCTGTTCGGCCACGGTTCCGCCATCATCGCCACCCGCTGACCAAGCACCGAGCACCGAGCACCGAGCACCGGGGCGACGCCTCCACCAAGTGACGAAGAACGCCCCCACGGGAGACGATCAAGCATCCGGGCACCTATGCCTACCCCAATCTTTGATCGTCTCAGTCGCGCCCCGCTCCCTTCGCCGCCAGCCCCCCCACCACCGCCGTGATCATGCAGTTGTTCGCGCACCTCGCGCGTGTACCACCCGAGATGGCGAGATCCTCGCCCGTGATCATGCAGTTGTTCGCGCTGCGCCGCGGCTTACGGCCGCCGGCGACCACGGCCGCTGACACCCGGCCGTAGATCCTCGCCGCCTCCACGTCGAACGGAATCGGGTCGAACTCATTCTCGGCCCGCTGGAGCACATCCAGCCGTCTCGCACGTTCGGCGTGCTCGTCATAGTGGCTCTGCTCTTCCTTGCGACGCACTTCATGGGGCCCTGCCGACAACCGGCTCACTGGCTGATGATCACGACGAGTCCGCGATCAACGGTCGCGGCCTCGCGCAACCACTCTCGTCGAATGAAGGCGGGCGGCATTGGGCAGGTGTGGCTAGAGGGTCGCGGCGGACAAAGGTGGTAGAGGCATGAAGCAGCTCGACGCGTTCGACAAGGCGCTCGCGGAGTTCGACCGCCGGGTGCACCAGGTGAAGGACGAACAGTGGTCGGCCGGCACGCCGTGCACCGACTGGACGGTGCGCGATCTGGTCGACCACCTAACGAGCGAGCACCTGTGGGCGCCGTTGCTCCTGCGCGGCGCGACCCTGGCCGAGGTCGGCGACCGGTTCGACGGCGACGTCCTCGGCACCGATCCGGTCGGGGCCTGGGAGCAGGCCGCGGCGGAGTCGAAGGTCGCCTTTCACCGGCGGGGCGCGCTGGACGGCTCGGTGTACACCACCGGCGGCCTGACTCCGGCGGCCGAGTACGCGTGGCAGATGACCATGGACCTCACCGTGCACGCGTGGGACCTCGCCCGGGGCATCGGTGCCGACGACGCGATGGACGAGGACCTGGTCGCGATGGTGTACGACGGCGCCGAGTCGCGGATCGGCGACTGGCAGGGCCTCGGCATCTTCGCCGCCCCCGTAGACGTAGCCGAGTCGGCGAGCACCCAGGACCGGCTCGTGGCCCTGCTCGGGCGCCGCCCGTGACGGGTACCCGGGCTGCTCGCGGAGACGCTCGACGACGTCCTGAGGCCGGTCAACGCCCGGCCGACCTGATCGGCAGGTCGTACTCCCGGCGGACGCTGGAGCCGATCCGGGAGACGTCGGTTCCGTAGACGTGCAGGGAGATGGTCGTCAGCTGGTTCGGGTTGCACACCCGGTGGATGTCGCCCGGCGGGGCGAAGCCGGTCACCGAGCCCTCCGCGTTGGCGCTCTCACCGACCCGTACGAGATGGTCGCCGGTGGGGCACTCGAACCGCTCCTCATGCTCGACGCCGCGCAGCACGCCCACCACGCACCAGGTCACGTGATCATGGATCGCCGTCACCTGGCCGGTCCGCCACACTACGGCGAGTACGGAGAAGGAGCCGTCCGGCTCCACGTGGAGCAGGTGGCTCTGGTAGCCCGCCGGGTCGCCGGTCTGCTCCTCGACGGTGAGGATGTCCGGGCCGGGCAGCCGCTCCTCGAGCACACCGGCGACGAGCGAGGCGGTGCGCTGCCAGCCGGCGTGCCGGTCGACGGCGGCGCGCACGCCGCCGACGAGGTGCTCCAGCCCTGGTCGCGCAATGACGGATCCGTTGAGGGTCATACTCCTAGCCTGCATCCGCTCCACTTATAGGTCCAATGCCAAGTCTTGTCCTTTTTCATAGATGACATCGATATGTTGTCCTCATGCTGGACGTCATCCGCCTGCGCGTCCTGGTCGCCGTCGCCGCCACCGGATCGGTGACCGGCGCGGCCCGCGAGCTGCACTACTCCCAGCCTTCGGTCAGTCACCACCTGGCCAGGCTCGAGGCCGAGACCGGCGCCACGCTGATCCAGCGCGCCGGCCGGGGGATCCGCCTCACCGAGGCGGGCCGGCTGCTCGCCGAGCGCGGCGCCGAGATCCTCGGGCGGCTCGACGCCGCGTCGGCCGAACTCGCGGCGCACGTCGGCCTCCGGCAGGGCCGGGTACGGCTGGCCGCCTTCCCCTCCGCCCTCGGCACCTTCGTCCCTGCCGCGGCGGCCCGGTTGGCCGCCCACCATCCGGGGCTGGAGTTGCAGCTGGTCGAGACCGAGACGCCGGAGGCCGTGCGGATGCTGCGCGACGGAACGGTCGACGCCGCGGTGATCTTCAAGTACGACGACGACAGCGGCGCCCAGCGGCACGACCCGCGGCACGGTCTGCGGCTCGAGGACGGCATCCGTACCCGGCCGCTCTTGGCGGAGCCCACCTACCTGATCACACCCGCCGGTCCGCACCCGGAGGACGGGCACGAGCACGGGGACGGGGACCTCGCCGCCCACCGCGACCGCCGGTGGATCGCCGGGTGCGACCACTGCCGTATGCACCTGCTCGACATGTGCGCGGAGGCCGGGTTCCAGCCTCGGGTGTCCTTCACGACCGACGACTACGTCGCCGTGCAGGCCCTCGTCGCGGCGGGACTGGGGGTGGCCACGCTGCCGGGGCTGGCCCTGTCGGCCGCCCGCAACCCCGGTGTGCGCGCCGTCAGGCTGCCCGGCTCGATCCGGCGCGTGATGGCCGCGACGTACGGCGAGCCGCCCGACCCGCCCGCCACGACCGCGCTGCTCGACGCGCTCGTCGTGACCGCTTTGGCCGAGGCCGCCGGCGCTACGGCAGTTCCTGGATCTCCCTGATCACGCCGGGCATGACGTCGCTGGTGGTGTGAGCGAAGTCCAGCAGCACCCGCAGCTGATCGTCACTGAAGGTCGCGAACTTCTCCCCCGATGCCCGCGCGATCGGCTCGAAGTACCGCGCGAACCTCTCCACAGCCTCCGGGACGGGCTCGACGATGACCCTGCGGCGGTCGTCGGGGTCGCGGGTGCGCTTGACGTAGCCCGCGTTCTCCAGTCGGTCGATGACCGCGGTGATCGCCCCGCCCGTGGTGATCCCCATCGCCTGCGCCAGCCGGCCCGGCGTCATCGGGCCGTCGAGCACCAGGAGGTTCACGCATTGGGCGTCGGTGACGTTCATCCCGGCCTTGCTCGCGGTGGTGCTGTGCAGCAGTACCGTCCACATGGTGTTGCGCTGCATGGCCCGCTGCAGTTCCCGGATGAGCTGCTCGCGGATGAGCTTCGCCCGCTCCTGGCTCGACACGCGGATCATATTCCTCTCCGAAAGAGAGGCTCTCTTTACGAGCAACTCTGCTACAGCGAGCCTACCGACACCGCAATCGGATGGCCAGAACCGGCCACGATCCTCAAGACAGGCCGCAGACCCCGGCGACCGCGTCCCCCGGGACGCTCAGCTCAGTCCTCCAGGAAGATCACGGTGTCGAGCTCGAAGTCGACCGGCTCCGGAATGTGCAGGCTCTTCCCCATCTCCACGGAGGCCGACTCGGTGTAGCGGCCGTCCTGCAGACCGCTGAAGACCGTCACCGTGGGCGGTTCGGAGAGCGGGTCGACGAGCAGCATCACCGGCACCCCACCCCCCGCGTAGATGCCCGGCTTCTTGTCCCGATCGTCCTCGGCACTGCCCGGGGAAACGATCTCACCGACCATGACGAGGCCGTCAGTGAACACCTCACGGACACCCCAGCGCGGGGCGTCCTTCGGCGCCATCACGAAATCGGGCTCGAAGGGGTCCCGTGAACCCGGCAGGCATACGTCGAGGCCCGGGTAGACGCGCCACCCGCGCTCCCGTGCCAACGGCAGGAACGCGTCTGCGAGCAACAGGGCCATCCACTGGTTCTCGGGCGTCCCCAAGGGGCTCACGATGAGCCGCCCGTCCAGGATCTCGGCCCGCCACCTACCCAGATGCGGTACGAGATGGTCATACAGGGCGCGGAGGTTCTGCCGCACAGCGGCAGGTGGCCCGCTCGCCGCATCCGACGGATCCGGCTCATCGGCCCCTGAGCTCTCGTTCTGCGGCGGGCTTTCTCTCGGCACGGCTTTGCGGGAGGTGGCGACCATAACGTCTTCATCCCCTTCGCACTCCTTGAGATCACACCTTCGGGGGGATACTCAGCGTATCCATTCCGGCACGGTCCGCGAAAGGAGAGCGCATCTTCAGCCGCGTGCGGAGCGCTCGGCAACCTCCCGTGCCCAGCGGTAGTCGGCCTTGCCCGCCGGCGACCGCTTGACCTGGTCGACGAACGCGTACGTGCGGGGCACCTTGTAGCCGGAGAGCCGCCCGCGGCAGTGCCGGTCGAGCTCCTCGGCCGCCGGCGCCTCCCCGTACGGCTGGATCACCGCCGCCACACGGCTGCCGAACCGATCATCGGCAATGCCCGTGACCACCACGTCGAACACCTCGGGATGGCCCTTGAGGACGGCCTCGACCTCTTCGGGGAAGACCTTCTCACCGCCCGTGTTGATGCACTGCGAACCGCGGCCGAAGATGGCGATGGTGCCGTCCGCCTCGACGGTCGCGACGTCGCCGGTGAGCAGCCACCGCACCCCGTCGACCTCGGGGAAGGTACGAGCCGTCTTGCCGGCGTCGTTGTAGTAGCCGAACGCGATGTGCCCGCGCTTGGCCACCTGCCCGATGTCGCCGGAGCCCGGTTCGACCGGCTTGAGCGACTCGTCGAGGACGGCGAGGCGGTCGTTGTTGGGCCGGTACCTCAGGCCCGACTCCGGCGTGCTGCCCTCGACCCCCGAGGCGGTGTAGCCCGACTCGCTCGAGCCGAAGTTGTCGAGGATCATCGTGTTCGGCAGCAGGCCCTGCAGCCGCGCCCGCACCGAGCCGCTGAGGATCGCCCCGGTCGAGCTGATGACCATGAGGGACGAAAGGTCGTACTCGCCGGCCGCCAGCTCGTCGGCGAGCGGGATCGCCATCGCGTCGCCGGTGATGTTGAGCGTGAGGACCTTCTCGTGCTCGATCGCGTGCAGCACCAGCGCGGCGTCGAACCTGCGCGTGTACACGATCGTCGAGCCCATCCACCACGCGATGAAGGTCGCCATCTGCGCGGCCCCGTGCATCAGCGGGGGCGCCGCCATCATCACCATCGGGCCGGCGTTCCTGGCGTGCTCGATCACCTCCTGCGGGGTCGCGCGCGGCTCGCCGTACGGGTTGCCGCCGCCGAACCCCATGAACAGATCCTCGTTCCGCCACATCACGCCCTTCGGCATCCCGGTCGTACCGCCGGTGTAGATGATGTAGAGGTCGTCGCCGCTGCGCGCCGGGAAGCCGCGGGTGGCGGGCTGCGCCGCCAGGGCCTCCTCGTACGCCACCGCGGCGGTGCCGCCGGACGTACCGCCTACCGAGATACCGCCTACCGAGACGCCGCCCACCGAGATCAGGTGCCGCAGCGCGGGCGCCCGCTGGGCGGTCGCCGCCACCCGGTCGGCGAATTCGACGTCGTGGACCAGGGCGACGATGTCGGAGTCGCGATAGAGGTAGAGCAACTCCGACTCGACGTAGCGATAGTTGACGTTGATCGGCACGGCCCGGATCTTCAGCGCGGCGAGCACGGTCGCGATGTACTCGATGCCGTTGTAGAGCTGGACGCCCACGTGCTGGCCGGCGGCGACCCCGGCCGACTCCAGGTGGTGGGCGAGCCGGTTGGCGTGCGCGTCGAGTTCGGTGTACGTCATCCGCACGTACGTTCCGGGCGTGCCGTCGTCCGCCGGCACACCGCACACGACGGCCACCCGGTCGCCGATCGCGTCGGCCAGTCCTTCGAACAGATCAGCGTGGTTGAACTCCATCGGACGACCTCCGAAGGCCGCGGGGGATTACGGTTTCTCGGTGCCGACGACCCACATGGCGTAGAACTGCGCGCCGCCGCCATAGGCGTGGCCGAGGGCGCGTCGCGCCCCCTCGACCTGACAGTCGCCGGCGAGCCCCCGGACCTGCTGGGCGGCCTCGGCGAAACGGATGAGCCCCGAGGCGCCGATCGGGTTCGACGACAGCACGCCTCCGGACGGGTTCCACGGGATATCGCCCTCGAAGGCGGTCGCGCCCTGCTCGGTGAGCTTCCACCCCTCCCCCTCGCCGCAGAAGCCGAGGTTCTCGAGCCACATCGGCTCGTACCAGGAGAAGGGGACATAGACCTCGGCGCAGTCGAGCTCGCGCCGCGGGTCGGTGATGCCGGCCTGCCCGTAGACGTCGGCCGCGCAGTCCTTGCCGGCTTGCGGGTTCACGGTGTCCCGGCCGGCAAAGAAGATCGGCTCGGAGCGCATGGCCGCGCCGTGCACCCACGCGGGCCGGTTCACGCCCCGCGCCGCGCTCTCGCTCGCGAGCACCATCGCCGCCGCCCCGTCAGAGGACGGGCAGGTCTCGAGATAGCGCAGCGGCTCCCAGAGCATCGGCGTCATCTCGACCATCTCGCGGCTGATGCCCTCGATCTTGAGATGGGCGTACGGGTTGCGCAGCGCGTTGACCCTGTCCTTCACCGCGACCAGCGTGCCGATGTGGTCGGGCGCGCCGGAGCGGCGGATGTAGGACCGGATGTGGGGCGCGAAGTACCCCCCGGCGCCGACCACCAGCGACGCGGTCATGGGCGGATGCGTGGACAGCGCCCAGGTGGCGTTGGACTCGGACTGCTTCTCGTACGCCACGACGAGCACCCGATCGTGCACGCCACCCTGGATCAGCCCGGCCGCCACCAGAGCGGTCGAGCCGCCGACGGAACCGGCCGTGTGCACCCGCATCACCGGCTTGCCCCGGGCACCGAGGGCGTCGGCGAGGTAGGCCTCCGGCATCATCACGCCCTCGAACAGGTCGGGCGCCTTCCCGATGACGACGGCGTCGATGTCCCCGAACGTCAGGTCCGCGTCCTCGAGCGCGCGCAGCGCCGCCTCGCGCACCAGGCCGGCGATCGACACGTCGAGGCGCTTCGTCCGGTACTCGGTCTGCCCGACCCCGATCACCGCGCAAGGGTTCGCCATCAGTCCGCCTCGTGTCTCATTGCCTCGCTCCGCTCGGCGGCTCGCGGGCGCTTTGACGCCCGCTCGCGGCGCTCCATCGCCTCGTTCACTCCGCCTCCATCACGCAGACGAGGTTCTGCTGCAGGCAGGGGCCCGACGTCGCGTGCGCCAGCGTCCGCGTCGCCGAGCCGTCGTGGATCCGCGCCGCCGCCTCGCCGATCCTGATCAGGCCGGTCGCCATCACCGGGTTCGCGGCCAGCGGACCGCCCGAGGGGTTCACCACGACGCCGTCCGGCAGGCCGAGGGCGGCGCGCAGGATCAGCTCCTCGTGGCTGAACTGCGCGTGCAGCTCCGCCACCTCGACGTCGCCGACACCCACCCGAGCCGCCGCGAGCGCGGCGGACTCCGACCGGGTCAGATCCCGGGCGCCGAGCTGGTGCGCGTCGCTGCGGTGGTCGATGCCGCGGATCCAGGCCGGGCGTTCGCACAGCTCACGTGCCCTGTCGCCGGCCGCGAGCACGATCGCCGCCGCCCCATCGGTGATCGGTGCGACGTCGTACGGCCGCAGCGGCGCGACCTCGTAGCCGACCGTGGGATCCGGATCGGGCAGGTCAAGCGCGTACGGATTGGCCCGCCCGGCGGCGCGCGACCGGGCCGCGACGGCGAGGAGGTCGTCCTCCTCGGCACCCGAGCTCTCCAGATAGGCCCGCGCCTGCAACGCGGCGAGCGACACCTGGTCCGGGCCGAGTGGCGCGAGGTAGTACGGGTCGAGCTGCAAGGTCATGATCTCGCGTAGGTCGCCCTGCGACGACTTGCCGAAGCCGTAGACCAGCGCCGTGTCGATGTCACCGTGCTGAAGCCGTACCCAGGCCTCGTACAGCGCCCAGGCCGCGTCCATCTCGACATGGCTCTCGGAGATCGGCGGCCACGCGCCCACCGCGTCGAGCGCCGCGACGAAGGAGAACGGCGCACCGGCAAGGTAGTCGCACGACCCCGAGCACGTGAACCCGAACCGGGAGACGCCGCTCTTCTGCTTCACCTCGGCGATGACCGGTGCCAGCAACTCGGTCTCGGACAGCCCGGTGTCCTCACCGGTGTGCGCCGACTGCACGAACGCGACCACCGCTGTGTTCATTTGCCTCGCTCCGCTCGCTTTCACAGGTGGTCCTTGATGGCGGCGAAGGGGACGTCGGGCTCGTCGAGGGGGGCGAACCACTTGATGTTGGCCATCGTCGCGCCCCACTCCTCCCGCGGCCGCCACTCGGCCCTGACCCGCATGCCCATCCGCACCTGATCCGCCGGGACCCCCGCGACCAGGGCGAGCATCGCGAGGTCGGAGCCGTCGAGCAGGATGTAGGCCGACACGAACGGCACCTCCGGCGCGCGGGGGTCGGGGATGTTGTTCACCGCGAACGTGGTGACGGTGCCGGTGTCGCGCACCTCCACCTCCTCGGTGGTGGGCACGCCATCGACCGGGCAAAGGCCCTTGAGCGGCACGTAGACCTTTCCGCAGACACCGCAGCGGTGGCCGAGGAACCTGCCCTCGGCGATCCCCTCGAGGAACCGTTCGAGCGCGCGGCCCGGCGGCAGGTGATACTCCGTACGGCGCGAGTCGTTGATCATCGCGATGTCGGGCCGGAAGCACTCGATGTCGCCGATCCCGCCCGAGCGTTCAGAGCGCCACTTCGGCCGGACCCGCATGCCGGTCCTCAGCTCGCGCGGCGGCTTCGCGCCCTCCTCGAACACGCCGAGGTCGAGCGCGTGCAACAGGGCGGTGTCGGCACCGTCCGGCCTGATGAGGGCCCAGGCGAAGGGACGCTGGAGGGGATGGCTCCGGCGCGGCCGGGGCACCCACGACCAGGACTCCACGGTGCAGTCCGGGCCGACCTCGACGAACTCGCCGGTGACCGCCGAGCCGTCCTCCGGGTCGTACTCCGTGGGCGGGACGACCACCCGGCCGGACGCCGTGCGGACGCCGACGAGCCGGCCGTCGCGGAGCTCGGTCAGGAAACGGCCGATCACCGGTCCGACCGATCGCGTGTAACCGCCGGGGAACTCCAGCGCGTGGTTCGGAGCCGAAGAACTCACGCCCCTCCTTCCCTCTCCGCCGTGATCATGCAGTTGTTCGCGCGAACAACTGCATGATCACGGCGGGGATCAGATGGCACTGTCGCGCTCCCTCCAGTAGGGGTCTCGGAGCTTGCGCTTGAGCAGCTTGCCGTTGGGCTCACGGGGCATGGCGTCGATGAAGTCGATCGACTTCGGCCACTTCATCCGGGCGATCCGGCCGTCGAGCGACTCGATGATCTCCGCTGCGAGCGCGGGTCCCGGCTCGACGCCCGCCGCCGGTTCGACCACGGCCTTGATCTGTTCGCCCCACTCGTCGTCCGGGATGCCGAAGACGGCGACGTCGGCGACCTTGGGGTGCACCATGATCTCGTTCTCGATCTCGGCGGGGTAGATGTTGGTGCCGCCAGAAATGATCAGATCCGCCTTGCGGTCGGACAGGAACAGGAAGCCGTCCTCGCCGAGGTACCCGATGTCGCCGACGGTGAAGTGGTCCTTCAACCGGTTCGCCCGGGTCTTGGCCGGGTCGCCCTTGTACTCGAACTCGCTCCCCGCCATCTTCATGTAGATGGTGCCCGGCTCGCCCGTCGCGACCTCGTTCCCGTGCTCGTCGACGATGAGCAGTTCGCTGATCGGCCACGCCTTGCCGACGGTGCCCGGATGCGCCCGCCAGTCCTGCGGCGAGGCGATCGTGCCGCCGCCCTCGGTGGCGGCGTAGTACTCCCAGACGCAGTCGCCCCACCAGTCGAGCATCGCCTGCTTGATCGGCACGGGACACGGCGCCGCCGCGTGGATCGCCCATCGCATCGACGACACGTCGTAGCGCGCCCGTACCGCCTCGGGCAGGGAGAGAAGGCGCTTGAAGTGGGTCGGCACCATGTGGGTGTTGGTGACGCGATGACGCTCGATCAGCCGGAGCGTGTCCTCGGCGTCCCACTGGTCCATGTAGACGAGGGTGTGCCCCATGTGCAGGGCCGTGCCGCCGAACTGCGTGACCGCCGTGTGGTAGCCGGGCGAGGTGACCAGGTGGACGTTGGGCCGTCCCGGGGTGATCCCGAAGAACGACAGCAGGAAGGTCATCAGCTCGGCCGCGTCGTCGGGGTCGAGGCCCGCCAGCCGCCGCCGCACGCCCTTGGGCCGCCCCGTGGTACCCGAGGTGTAGTGCATGGTGGCGCCGTTCGTGCGGTCGCCGGGCGGCTCGGCCGGCCGCCCCTCGACCAGTTCGGCGAACGGCCGGAAGCCCGCGACCTCGCCGAACGCGAACAGTCGCTCGGGCTCCAGCCCGGCCTCGTCGGCCCCGCGCGCCGCCTCGGCCGCGAACCGTTCGTGCGCGAAGAACGCCCTGGCCCCGCTGTCGGCCACGATGTAAGCGATCTCGGGCCCGGTCAGATGCCAGTTGATCGGGGTGTAGTACCACCCCGCCTGCAGCGCGGCGAGATAGAGGACGAGCCCCTCCGTGCCGTTCGGCACCAGACCGCAGACGCCGTCGCCCGGCACCAGCCCGAGGGCGCGCAGGCCGTGGACGGCCCGATTGGATCTGGCGAGCAGCTCACCGGCGGTGTGTTCCGTGCCATCAGGGTCGACGGCCGCGATCCGGTCAGGATCCTGCTGCGCGAGCCGCCAAAAGCCCAACGACCCCATCGGTTCTCCCTCGGCAGTCGTACGGTGTCAGCGTGCCGGTCTGCCCCGTCACCCGGAGAAATGACTCCGGACCCGCAGTAGATCACGTTCTCGTTTTGCCGGGCAAGGCCTGTCCAGCAGGACACCTTCTTACTAGAATCGGTTCTCGTTTTATGGTCCCGGATCGAGCCCGCCCGATCGAACACGCCCGATCGAGGCCCATCGCGGGATCGGGGCCGGAGAGGGAGGCACGGCATGACCGAACGGCTGCCCATCAGCACTCCGCACTGCGTCGTCGAGCGGGACGGCCACGTGGTCACCGTGACGATGGACCGGCCCGCCGCCCGCAACGCGCTGAGCCAGGACATGCTCGTCGGGCTGGCCGAGGCCTGGGCGTACATCTCCGCGGAGCCGGACGTACGGGTGGGCATCCTGACCGGAGCCGACGGCCACTTCTGCGCCGGCGCCGACCTGAAGGCCATGGGGACCCCGTCCGAGGACGAGCGCGTGCGCCGGCGCGCCGCCGAGATCCCGGACTACCACTGGAAGGCCCTGCTGCGGGACGAGCCGCCCACCAAACCGCTGATCGCGGCGATCGAGGGGTACGCCGTCGCCGGTGGCACCGAGCTGCTGATCGGCACCGACCTGCGCGTGGTGGCCGCGGGCGCGACGCTCGGCCTGTACGAGGCGAGACGCGGGCTGTTCCCGATGGGCGGTTCCGCGATCCGGCTGCCACGGCAGATCCCCTACGCCTTCGCGATGGACATCCTGCTCACCGGCCGGTCCGTGGCTCCAGAGGAGGCGTTGCGCATGGGCCTCATCAACAAGATCGTGCCGGACGGCGGGGCGCTGGCGGCGGCCCGCGCCCTCGCCGCCGAGATCGCCGCATGCGGGCCGCTCGCGGTGCAGGCGATCCTGCGGACCTACCGCGCGACGGCGCATCTTCCCGAGGACGAGGCTCTGAAGGTCTCCGATGAGATCGGGTGGCCCGTCATCGGCTCCGAGGACGCCAAGGAGGGCTCACGCGCGTTCAGGGAGAAGCGGCCGGCCGTGTTCCGCGGTCGCTGACCCCCCGGGAGCCGGTTCAGCAGAGAGTTCTCTCCCGGCTCATCCGCCGGTGACCCGCACCGGCCGCCCCGGTGGTGGTCAGCGGGCCTTGACGCCGTTCGCCGACCCCTCGAATTCGCCGGCATAGCCGTAGCCCAGCCCGCTCTTGGCCGGAGCCATGTTCAGCACGCTGCCGAGCAGGCGCACGTCCGCCGCGCGGAGCCGCTCCACCCCGCTGCGCAGCTCGTCCGCCTGCGTGCGGCCGTGCCTGGCAATCATCACGGCGCCGTCGCAGTTGCGGGCGAGGACCGTGGCATCCGCGACCGGCAGCAGCGGAGGCGTGTCGATCAGAACGAGGTCGGCCCGGTCACGGACCTCCTCCAGCAGCTGGTGCATGTGGTGTGAACCGAGCAGCTCACCGGGATTGGGCGGTATCGGCCCGCTCGGCAGCACGAGGAGCGGAAGGTCCCGCCACTGCTGGAGCGCGTCGTCGAGAGCGGCGTGCCCCACGAGAACGCTGGTGAGCCCGGCCGCGCCGTCGACGCCGAGATAGCGCGCGACACGGGGCTTGCGCAGATCCGCGTCGATCACGATGACGCGCCGGCCCGCCTGGGCCAGGGCGACCGCCAGGTCGCAGGTCGTCAGAGTGCGCCCCTCCTTGGGCAGCGCGCTCGTGACCACGACCAGTCGCACCGGCTCGTCCACGTCGACGAACTGCAGGTTGGCGCGGAGGAAGCGGAACGCCTCCGCGCGTGGGGTGTGCATGGCGCCGTCGCCGACCAGCGGGCGCTTGGACACCGCGCCGTCGTAGCCGATCGTGCCGAGGACGGCTCCCCCGGTGATGTGGCGCAGGTCGCCGCCGGACTTCACCGAGCTGTCGGCGTCCTCGCGCAGCAGGCTGCCGCCGACCCCGATGCCGAAGCCGACGAGCAGTCCCAGCATCAGGTTGAGCAGCGGCTGGGGGCTCACCGGCGACGCCGGCACCTGGGCGTTGTCGACCACCGTCACCTTGACGAGCGGGCGCGCGTCGCCGGGTGGGCGCTCGAGTTCCTGGACCAGCGCGCCGAACTCGACGCCGAGGGCGTCGGCGATGCTCTTGGCCCGCTCGGGAGACTCGTCCACCACCATCGCCCGCAGCAGCACCGTCTCGGGGATGGCCTCGGCCGAGATCCTCGCCTGCAGGCCCGCGGCGGACAGGCCGCCGCCCAGTGTCGTCGCGAGCTTCCTGGCCACCCGCTCGCTCTTCAGCAGGTTGGCGTAGGACTTCACGCGCTCCTGTGACAGCAGGCTGGCCTGGTAGGCCGAGGACGAGTTCGTGGTGCGGTCGGCCGCCGACACGAACATCGTGATCGACGCCTGGTACTGAGGCGTCTGGCGCATGGTGACGACCATGGCCACACCCCCCGACAGGACCACGGAAACCGCAATGAGCAACCAATGTCTCCGGAGTAGGCGAAGATATTTGATGAATTCCATTTCATACACTTCCCGACATCAGAGCAGCATCGCCGATAATCGCCGCGATAGACATGTGAAGCCTCACCGCACGCGAGCTCTACGAAGGTAGATTAACTACAGATGCCCAGATCAGCGGCGCCTGGAACGGCGACGCGCCAGGAAATCCATTGACCGGCCGAAGCGCCTTGACAACGGCCGACCGTGAAGTGGCGAGTTTGCCGAAAATTGAGCGATGCAACCCTTTTCCCCATGATCACTCTGGCGCTACTTATGGAGCAGCCGAGTTTTGACTGCGGACGATTCGACTGCGGAGGGGTTCATGGCACGGCGACTTGTGGTGATCGGTCAGGGATATGTGGGGTTGCCTCTCGCACTCCGGGCGCTGGACAGCGGCTTTCACGTGGTCGGCCTCGACTCCGATGAGCAGCGCGTCAAGCGGTTGGACGCCGGCGACTCCTATGTGGAGGACATCCATGACGACCGGCTCGTGACGGCGCTCGAGACCGGCCGCTATCTGCCGACGTACGACCCCGCCGACGCCGCCGGCTTCGACATCTGCGTGATCACCGTCCCGACGCCGCTGCGGGACGGGGTCCCGGATCTGAGCCATGTCGAGGAGGCCGCGCGCACAATAGGGCACCATCTCAGGCCCGGCTGCCTGGTCGTGCTCGAGTCGACCACCTATCCCGGTACGACGGAGGAACTGCTCCTGCCGTTGCTCGAAGAGCACAGCGGTCTGCGCGCTCCCGATGATTTCCACGTGGGGTACAGCCCGGAACGGATCGATCCCGGCAATCCACACTGGAACCTACAGAACACCCCGAAAATCGTGGCCGGTCTCGACGCCGCCTCACTCGCGGCCGTCCAGGACTTCTACGGACGGATCGTCGACCGGCCCATCGCCGTGTCGACCCTCAAGGTGGCCGAACTCATCAAGCTCATCGAGAACACCTTCCGGCACGTCAACATCGCGCTGATCAATGAGATAGCGATCTTCGCCGACCAGCTCGGCATCGACATCTGGGAGGCCACCGAGGCCGCCTCGACCAAGCCGTTCGGGTTCCTGCCGTTCTCGCCGGGCCCGGGGGTCGGCGGACACTGCCTGCCGGTCGATCCGTCCTACCTCTCCTGGCAGGTCAAGCGGACCCTCGGGCACAACTTCCGGTTCGTCGAGCTCGCCAACGACATCAACGACCACATGCCCGACCACGTGGTCCGGCGGGTGACGGAGGGCCTGAACGCGCGATCCAAGGCGGTGAACGGCAGCAGGATCCTCCTGCTCGGGCTGGCCTACAAGAAGAACACCGGCGACCTGCGCGAGTCGCCGGCGATCGCGGTCGTGAGCGCGTTGCGGAAGCTCGGCGCGGACGTCCGGGCAGCGGATCCGTACGTGGAACCGCTGCACGTCCCACCCGGGGTGGCGCTCGTCCCCCTGGACGATTCGGAGCTCCGGGCCGCCGACGCCGTGGTGGTCCTCGCCGATCACGACGTCTTCGACTTCGAGCTGGTGCAACGCGCGAGCCGGTACATCTTCGACACCCGCAACCGATGCGCCGGTCCCACCGTCGAGCGCCTGTGAGACAGACGGCTGCACGGCCGCCGTCACCCGCGGCCGTGCCGCCGCGGGATCCGGGTCAGGACCGGTCGGTGGACAGCGCCCGCGTCGAGATGGGCGGGGCGGGAGCGTCCGTACGCCGTCCTTCGGCCGGATAGACCGGGACCCTCAGCAGCACCGAGATCACCAAGACCGCGATCGCGGTGACGCCGGCGACCACCGCGAAGCCCGGGAGCCGCTGTTCGGCGACCAGCACACCGCACAGGCAAGGTACGAGCGTCGCGGCGAAGAGGGTGAACGTCACCTGCCGGATGCTCATCCCGAGCCGCCGAAGCCGGTGCGAGATGTGGTCGGTGCCGCCGAGAAGCAGCGGGCGGCCGGCCCGGCTCCGGGAGACCAGGACGAGGCAGGTGTCGACCGTGGCGACAAAA
Source organism: Actinomadura alba (assembly GCF_014323705.1). Classification (GTDB taxonomy): domain Bacteria; phylum Actinomycetota; class Actinomycetes; order Streptosporangiales; family Streptosporangiaceae; genus Actinomadura_C; species Actinomadura_C alba. The sequence goes on along the minus strand of NZ_JABVEC010000002.1, from coordinate 537,297 downwards.
GTGACAAGGAGCATCTCCGCGATCCTGGACATGGGCCCGCCGGGCAGGTCGACGAGGACGGCGGCCGCGGAGATGACGAAGCCGATGAACAGCGAACCCGCGTCGCCCATGAACAGGCGCGCCGGCGTCCAGTTGTGGATGAGGAAGCCCAGGCACCCGGCGGAGAGCGCGAGCAGGAGCAGCACCAGGCCGGTCTGCCCGCTCAGGAACGCCGCCCACGCCAGGAAACCCGCGACCACGGTGGCCACGGTGGCGGCGGCGCCGTCCATGTTGTCGAGCAGGTTGAACGAGTTCGTGATGACCACGATCCACAGCATGGTCACGATCAGGTCGAGCCAGTTCCCGAACGCCGCGATGCGGCCCCCGATCAGGACCACCGCGGTGGCGGCCAGCCCCTCGACGACGAGCCGCGCGACGGGGCTCAGGCACCTGAGGTCGTCGACGAGGCCGAGCACCGCGACGGCGACGCTCGCGACGACCAGGACCGCGAGGCGCACGTCCCAGCGCGGCACCAGCACGACCACGGGGATCAGCGTGCCCAGGGTGATCGCGACCCCGCCGAGGTAGGGCATCGGCCGGGTGTGGGCCTTGCGCACGCCGGGACGATCCGTGAGACCACGCCGCAGCGCGAGCCGCCGGAGCACACCGCTGAGCACGTCGGCGAGCACCAGGGCCCCGACGGCGGCACCCGCCATCGGGGCCAGCATGCCGGTCACACCGACACTGGTTCGGGATGCAGGTCGAGATCGTGGCGAGCCTGTGCGATGGCGTCGGTCAGCACGTCGTCGAGTGAGTGGCTCGGCACCCATCCGGTCAGTTCACGCAGCTTCCCGGTGTCGGGCACGCGTCGTTGCATGTCCTCGAACCCCGGCCCGTACGCCTGGTCGTAGGGGATCAGCTCGACGTCCGACCGGCCCTGGCAGCGCATGTTGATCTTCTCCGCGAGCCGCGCGATGCTGGTCTCCTCGGAGGAGCCGATGTTGAAGGTGTGCCCGATGGCGGCCGGCTCGTCGAGGAGCCGCAGGATCGCGTCCACCACGTCCGCGACGTGCGCGAAACAGCGCGTCTGGCGGCCGTCGCCGAACACCGTCAGGGGCTCGCCGCGCAGGGCCTGCTGGACGAGCCTGGGGATGACCATGCCGTAGGCGGGACTCTGCCGCGGCCCGACCGTGTTGAAGAGCCGCACCGTGATGGTCGGCAGCCCGCGCTCGCGGTGGTAGCAGTTGGCCAGGATCTCGTCGACCGCTTTGGCCGTGCTGTAGGCCCAGCGCACGACGGTGGGGCTGCCGAGGATGCGGTCCGCCCCCTCGTGCAGCGGGCCCGAGGAGTTCTTCCCGTAGATCTCGGACGTGCTCGTCACCAGGATCTTCCTGCGGTACCGGTGCGCGGCCTCGATCACGATCTCGGAACCGCGGATGTTGGTGGTCAGCGACCGGAGCGGCTGGGCCACGACGAGCTTCACCCCGACGGCCGCCGCGAGATGGACCACGACGTCGGACTGGTGGGTCAGCTCGTCGACCAGCAGTTCGTCGAGGACCGAACCGTGCACGAACCGGAACCCCGGGCATCCGCCCGCCGCGTCGAGGTTGGACAGCTGACCCGTCGAGAGATTGTCCAGGGCGATCACCGAATCACCGCGCGCCAGCAGCGCGTCGATGAGATGCGACCCGATGAAGCCCGCACCGCCCGTCACCAGATACTTCGTCCTCGCCATGACACGCTCCCAAGATCCCGGATGGTCGTTGCGAGTATTGACTACCCGTAGTATCTAGTCCGTGACAGTGGGTATGTGATCGTTGATCAAAACCTTGGTCATCTGGCCATCCGACCTAAGGACGCCGAGTGACGTGATGGACCAACGGTCGTTGCCGCCACCGATTCGACGGCGCCGCGGACACGACTGCCGGGCGCAGCGGTGACCACCGCTGCGGTCATCCGGCACGCGCTCATCCGGCACGTGCTCATCCGGCACGGGGCCGTCCGGTCGGCGCTGGTGCGCACGTTGGTGCGCACCACGCCGGCGCTGACGGTCCTGGGCTCACTGGTCCTCACCTGCCTGCTGATCCGCCAGCAGCGGCTCACCGTCCTCGCGCTCGCCGCCGCCGTCCTGGCGGCCGCCGCGCTCCGCCGGCCGACGGCCACGGCGCTGCTGCTGATCCCACTGAGCGTGGTGGGCACCGTGGTCGCCGACGCCACCTTCGTCATCCTCGCCATCGTCGTGGTGACGCTGTCCGCGGCGGTCCGGATCGTGGCGGGCGTCCACGCCGTACGGCCTCCGCACCTGTGGGCGGCGCTGATGTGCTGCCTGCTGCTGGTCAGCTTCGTGCCGTGCCTCGACGGGCCGCTGCCGGTGATGATCGTCTTCTATGACCTCGCCGGAATCCTCGCGGGCCTCGCCCTGACGGCCGCTGCCATCGCCGCCCCGCCTCGTCCGCGCGACCTCGCCCGGATGACCGCGCTGGTGGGCGCCCTCGCAGCCGGGTACGCCCTCGCGGCCGGCGAGGAGATGGGCGGCCGGCTCGAAGGGCTCGGCCTCAACCCGAACTATCTCGCGGCGCTGCTCGCGATGCCGCTCGTCGCGGCCGTCGGGCTCACCCGGCGCACGCGCAATCCGCTGTGGCTCGTACCCGGGACGATCTGCCTGGTGGCGATGGTCTGCACCCAGTCGCGGGCGGCGTTCGTCGCCGCCGCCGTGGGCGTCGCCGTGACCCTCGTCCATGGGCGTCCGCGCGGGCACCAGGCGTTGATAGCGGTCGGCACCGGCGTCACCGTCATGCTCCCGGGGATCGTCGAGCTGGTCCGCAGGGTCACGGCCGGCGACCGCGGGCCGGCGGATCTGAGCCGGAGCAGGGAGGTCCGGCAGCAGGCGGCCGAGTTCGCGTTGCGGACGGCCGTCGAGCACCCCTTCCACGGGATCGGGTACGGGACGTTCAGCTCCTACGCCGCGCGCTCACCCCGCTTCGGCCTCGAGATCGGCACGCACAACGACTACCTCCGCCTGGCGGCCGAGTCGGGAGCGGCCACCCTCGTCGTCTTCCTCGTCATCCTGTGGCTGGCGGTCCGGGGACGGCGGCCCGGGGACCTGTCCCTTCCGCTCGGCATCACGCTCGCCTTCGCCACGAACCTGCTCTTCGCCAACCTGCTGGCGAACCCGACGATCAGCATGCCGTTCTGGCTGTCCCTCGGCTGCCTGCTCGCCGCCGCCCGCCATCCGGCCGGCGCGTCATCACCGGACCCATGCCAGGAGCCCGCTCGACTGCGCGACGGGCCCGTCTGGCGTCCTCACCAGAAAGGCCAAGCCCATGGTTGACAGCCCGACCGAGATCCGCGCGGGCGACCGGTTCGCGTTCGGCAGCAACTGGCTGCGATTCATCGAGCTGGTCGACGAACCCCGCATCGCGACCGCCGTCGACTCGCTCGTCACCTCGCTCGGCACCCGCGACCTGTCCGGCCGCACGTTCCTCGACGTCGGCTGCGGAAGCGGGCTCTTCTCGCTGGCCGCGCACCGGCTCGGGGCCCGGGTCCGGTCCTTCGACTTCGACCCCGAGTCGGTCGCGGCGACGGTGGAGCTGCGCGAGCGGTTCGCCCCCGGCAGCGACTGGACGATCACCGAGGGCTCCATCCTCGACGAGCGGACCGTCTCGGCGCTCGGCCGGTTCGACATCGTCTACTCCTGGGGCGTCCTGCACCACACCGGCGACCTGTGGGCCGCGGTGGAGGCCGTCGCAGGCCTCGTCGGCCCGGGCTGCCTGCTGTACATCTCCATCTACAACGACCAGGGGATCGAGAGCCGGCTGTGGCGGCGGGTCAAGCGGCGCTACAACAGATCCGGCCCGCTGATGCGCCGCGCGCTCGTGGCCGCGAGCGCGGCCTACCTCGGCCGCCACGTACCGCTGCGGAGGGCGGTCCGGCTGGTCCGGCAGGGCCCCCACCGCCCGGCCGCGGGGCCGCGGGCCCGCGGGATGTCGGCCCGGCACGACCTCGTCGACTGGGTCGGCGGATACCCCTTCGAGGTGGCCAAGCCCGAGCAGGTGTTCGCCTTCCTGCGTGACCGGGGCTTCGAGCTGCGCCATCTCAAGACCTGCGCGGGCGGGCTCGGGTGCAACGAGTACGTCTTCGAGAAGACCGGGCCGAAGGCCTCCGTGTGACGGCGCCCCACCACCGGCCACCGACGACAGAGAGCGACCGACCATGCTCATATCGATAGTCACCGCCACCTACAACCGCGCCGCCACCCTGCCCACCCTGTACGCCAGCATCGCCGCTCAGGGCATCGACGTGGAGTGGGTGGTCGTCGACGACGGCTCCACCGACGAGACACCCGAGCTGATGGCCGACCTGACCAGCAGCGCGCCGTTCCCGATCCGGCACGTCAGCCAGCCGAACCGGGGCAAGCACACGGCCGTCAACCGGGGCGTCCCCCTCGCGCGGGGAGAACTGGTGGCGCTCGTCGACTCCGACGACGAACTGGTGCCGGGCGGGATGGCCCGGCTCCTCGCCCGCTGGAACGAGATCCCCTCCACCCGGCGGGACGGCTTCTTCGGCGTGGTCGGACGCTGCGTCGACGACGACGGGCGCAGAATCGGCGACGACTTCCCCGGCCCGGCACCGGTGGACTGCTCCTGGCACGACGCCGTGTACATCCACCGGGCCACGGGCGACCGCTCGGGGCTGCTGCGCGCCGATGTTCTGCGGGCCCATCCGTTCCCCGAGCCGACCGGGCAGAACTACGTGTTCGAGGGCATGGTCTGGCGCGAGATCGGCTGCCGGTACCTGACCCGTTACGTGGACGACCCGCTGGTGCAGGTCCACACCTCGGGCTCGGACCGGCTGAGCCACCGCAAGACCGAGCAGATGCGCAGGCCGGTGCTCCAGCACTACTCGGCGATGCTGACCAAGGACCTGGCGTGGTTCCGGCACGCGCCCTCGATGTTCCTGCGCGCCGCCGTGCAGTACAGCCGGTGCAGCCTGGGCGAGCGGATCCCGCTGCGCCGCCAGTTCGCGGACCTGTCCGGGCCGGCCCGGATCCTGTGGGCGTCCGCGCTGCCGCTCGGCACGCTGCTGTGGCTACAGGATCAGCGGTCATCCCCAGCGAGATCCCGCTGACCACGGCTGCGCACGCGGGCCGTCACGGCGGCCGCCGATCGCGCCGACACCGCCACCAGATAGCGGATCTCCCCGCGTCCGGGCAGCAGCGCGCGGGGCGGTAGCCCCGTCGCCCGCAGGAACCACGCGACCTGCAGACCGCCGAGCACGCCGTAGCCGATGCTCGAGGCGACGGCGCATCCCACGATGCCGTACGCGGGGATCAGGGCGAGGTTCAGGACCACGTTCACGACCAGCGCGGTGACCGAGATCGCCGACATCAGCATCGGGCGGTCCAGCCGGAGCAGGAAGGCGGCGACCGTCCTGGTGGCGCCGAGGACCACCAGGCCGGGTGCCAGCCCGAGCAGCGGTGCGACGCTGCCGGCGAACGCCGTGCCGTAGACGACGGGGATCAGGATCGGTGCCGCGAGGCACATGAGGCCGACCGAGGCCACCGCGAACAGCAACGTCAGGCGAGCCGTCCTGGCGGTGAAGGCGGCGGCCGAGCCCTGGTCGCCCTCCATCTGCCGGGGCAGCGCGACCTGGGCGATCGAGTCGACCGCCACCCGGGTCAGCTCGATCAGGGTCGCCGCGAGCGAGTACAGGCCGACCGCGACGTGGGTCATCATCGCGTTGAGCATCAGGATGTCGACCCGGAACAGTAGGAACAGGGACACGAGACCGGTGTGGTAGCGCAGGCCCATGCCCAGCTCCCGGCGGGCCAGAGACAGGTCGCGGCAGCGCAGCCGGGGCCGTACCACCGGGATCAGGATCGCCAGCGGCAGCCCGAGCGAGACCACCCACATCACGACGACCCAGGTCAGCGACAGCCGCCCGGTCGCCGCCAGGGAGAGGAGCACGACGCAGTGAACGGCGCCGGCGCACAGCCCGCTCCAGTTGACCCATTCGATCCGGGACCGCAGCACCAGGATGTTGTTGACGTACAACACCGTCATGCTCAGCGGAATGCCGAGCAGGGCGACGGCCAGCAGGCCGTGGCTCGGGACCGGCACGACGTCGGGGCCCAGTGCGGAGGTCACCACCACCGTCGCGAGCGCGGACAGCACGCCGACCAGCGTCCCGAGCACCACGCTGTTGGCGGCGAGCGCCGCACGCGCCTCCGGCCGGGTCCACAGGCAGACCTGTGCCTGCTCGACCGACAGATGGCCGAGCGAGATCGCCGTGATCGCGATGGTGACGAGCACGAAGTATGCGCCCCGGCCCTCGGGCCCCAGCCCCCGGGCGATGGCGACGCTCACGGTCGCACCGACCAGCAGCATGGTGACGCGGGTCGTGATGGAGTGTGCGACCTGGCGAGCCGCGCTGTTCACCACCGGTGCGCCCGGTAGGCGGCCTCGTGCCGCGCCGCGCACCTGGGCACCCCGAAGTCCTCGGCCGCGCGCCTGGCGGCCGTCCCCAGCCGCAGGCGCAGGCCCGGGTCGGCCGCGACCCGTTCGATCATGTCCGCCAGAGCGGCGGGGTCACGCGGGGGGACCAGCAGCCCGGTGACGCCGTCGGTCACGATCTCGGGGATGCCGCCGACCGTCGTCGTGATCACCGGTAGCCCCGCGGCCATCGCCTCGAGCACGGCGTTCGGCAGGCCCTCCTGATGCGAGGGCAGCACCGCGAACTGGTGGGCGAGGAACAGCGGGCGCGCGTCCGGCACCGCCCCGGTGAGCTCGACGGTGCCCGTCAGCCCCCGCGCACCGACGAGACGGGTGAGTGCGTCGCGCTCCGGGCCCTCACCGACGAAGGTCATCTTCGGCGGCCGGGCCAGCAGCGTCAACGCGTCGACCAGATCGGCGTGGCCCTTGTAGTGGATGAGGTTCGCCACGACGATCCCCCGGGCCGGCCGGCCTTCGACGTCGGCCACGGTGTCGGGCAGGTCAACGCCATTGGAGATCACCACGACCCGCCGGGCGGGCACGCGTTCGCGCCGTACGAGCTCATCGGCGCCCGCGCGCGAGTTGCACACGTACAGGGACGAGGCACGGCGGCCCAGGAAGTCGAGGATCTCCCGCCGGACGCCCAGCGGGCTCGGCGGGGTCGCGCCCCGGCGACCGTTGACCCGCACGGGCACCCCGGCGGCCCACGCGAGCGGAAGCACCCTGGTGTAGCAGCCGAAGAGGAACGCGTGACAGACGTCGGGCCGCAGGCTTCTGAAGTACCTCCACAGGGCGAGGAGCCTTCCCAGGTGCGTGAGCGACCCGCGCGGCGACAGCCGCCCGGCGCCGTCGCGCTGCCGGACGCCGTCGTAGGCGAACACCCGCACCGGGACGCCGGCCGCCTTGAGCGCCGACCGCAGCGGGCCGCCGTAGCGAAGGGCGATGACGTGCACGTCGTGGCCGCGGTCCCGCAGCCCCACGGCGAGCTTGACGACCTGGTGCTCGGTTCCACCGAGCCGCAGGGAGCCGACGGCCAGCACGATCGTCATCCGGTCGCCGCCCGATCGTGAGCGCGTCATGTCGACCGCGGCCTGGCGTCGCCGCACGAGGGCAGCTCGCCATCCGACGGGTACGGCCCACCGGACGGATACGGCCCACCCGAGGGATGCGGTCCATCCGAGGGATACGGCACGCCGGCCGGGTGCGGATCGTCGACGAACATGCGATGCCAGAGCTCGAACTGGATGAGCGCCCAGATGCGGCTGCTGTGATCGCAGTTCGAGTCGTGCTGCTCGAGCAGCGCCACGACCGCCTCCGGCCGGAAGAACCCACGCGATCTGGCGGTACGGTCGGTGAGCACGTCCCATGACAGCTCGCGCAGGTCGGTACGCAGCCAGGCCGCCAGCGGGACGCCGAACCCCATCTTCGGCCGGGTGATCAGCTCGGTCGGCAGCCACGGCGCCACGGCCTTCTTCAGCAGATACTTGGTCGTGCCCGAGCGGATCTTCAAATTGGCCGGCACCCCGGCGGCCCATTCCATCAGGTGATGGTCCAGCAGCGGCGACCTGGCCTCGAGTGAGTTGGCCATCGTGGTGATGTCCACCTTCACCAGCAGATCACCGGGCAGGTAGGTGTTGACGTCGGCGTCCATGATCTGGCCGAGGGTGGAGTCGGCGCGGGACGCGGCCACGACCTCGTCGAGCAGCTCGTAGCTGTCTTCGTGCGCGACCTGCTCCCGGAGCTCGCCGGTGTAGAGCGCGAGCTTCTGGGCCGGCGTGAAGTACGAGACGAGCCCCGCGTACCGGCGCGAATGCGGCTGTCCGAGCAGTTCGAGGACCCGGCCCACCTTCCGCAGCGACGAACGCGGCGCGGTACGGCCGAGGATCGCGGAACCGGCCCGGGCCAGCCAGGCCTGGGAACTCGGGGGGACCCTGATCCGGTCGGTACGCGCCATCGCCAGGTAACGGCCGTACCCGCCGAAACTCTCGTCGCCGCCGTCGCCGTTGAGCACCACGGTGACGTGTTCGCGGCTCATCCTGGCCACGTAGAAGCTCGGGATCGCCGAGGAGTCGGCGAACGGCTCGTCGAAGTGCCAGACGAGCGTCGGCAGGACGTCCAGAGCGGAAGGGGTGACCACCATCTCGTGGTGGTCGGTGTCGTACAGCTCGGCGAGCTTGCGCGCGTAGCGCCGCTCGTCGAAGTTCCGGTCGTCGAACCCGATGCTGAAGGTCTTCACGCGCTCACCGGACTGGCGCGCCATCGCGGCGACGACCGCCGACGAGTCGATCCCGCCGGACAGGAACGCGCCCAGCGGGCGCTCGCTCACCATCCGGACCCGGGTGGCGTCGAGCAGCAGCTCGCGGAGCCGCTCGGCGGCCTCGTTCTCGTCCTCGACGCGATGCGGCGTGAAGTCCAGCCGCCAGTACCGGCGCAGCTCGTGCACGCCGTCCTGCCAGACCAGCAGATGCCCTGGCGGCAGCTTCTGGACCCCTTGGTAGATCGACCACGGAGCCGGCACGTACTGGTAGGTCAGGTAGTGGTGCAGCGCCACGGGGTCGACCTCACGCCGCAACGCGGGATCGCGCACCAGCGACTTCAACTCCGAGCCGAACGACAGCGAGCGGCCGCCGGCCCTCCAGTACAGCGGCTTCTTGCCCACGCGGTCGCGGGCGAGCAGCAGCCGTCGCCTGCGGCGGTCCCAGATGGCGAAGGCGAACATGCCGCGCAGCCGGTGCACGAACTCGTCGCCGTACTCCTCGTACAGGTGGACCAGGCATTCCGTGTCACCCTCACTGGTGAAGCGGTGCCCTTTTCCCCGCATTTCGTCCCGCAGCTCGCGGAAGTTGTAGATCTCCCCGTTGAAGACCGCGACCACGGTGCGGTCCTCGTTGTAGACGGGCTGGTCACCGCCGGCCACGTCGATGATCGCCAGCCGGCGCATGCCGAGCACGGCGTCGTGGTCCTCGTGGAAGCCCTCGCCGTCCGGGCCGCGGTGGACCATGACGTCGCACATCCGGCGCACGAGACCCGCCTGGACGCCGGCTGTGGACACGACACCGGCTATTCCGCACATCGGCGCTCCAGAAGTTCCCCGTAGATTCGAACGTGCTGGTCGACCATGCCATCGACGTGCAGGTGCTCCCGGCTCCAAGCGCGGGCCCGCTCACCCAGCCGCGCCGCGAACGCCGGGTCGGTGAGCACGCGCTCGAGCCCGGCGGCGAGCGCACCCGCGTCGGCGGGCGGCACCAGCACACCCCGGTCACGGATCAGCTCGGCGGTCCCCCCGACGTCGGAGGCGACCACCGGCAGCCCCGCCGCCATCGCCTCCATGACGGCGTTGCTCATGCCCTCGTGCAGGGACGGGAGGACCACGACGTCCGCCCTGGCCAGCAGCCGGGCGACGTCGGTCCGTGCCCCGAGGAAGCGCACGTCGATGCCGAGCCGGTCGGCCTGGCGTTCCAGCGCCGGGCGTTCCGGTCCCGCGCCGGCGAGCGCCAGCGTGCAGGGAAGGCCCGGCCGGAGCCGCGCCACGGCGTCGAGCAGATACCGGTGGCCCTTGTAGCGCTTGAGGTTCGCGACGCACAGGACCACGGGCAGGTCGGTGTCGATCGCCGCCGGAACGGCCGGGGCGAAGGCGGAGTCGGGGAGCCCGTTGTAGACCACGGTGAGCTTGCGGGGCGGTACCCCTTCGTGGCGCAGTGTGTCGTCGGCGACCGAGTGCGCGTTGGCGATCAGCAGGTCGGTCAGGCTCGTCGCGGCGCGCTCGGCCGCCAGCAGCGCGCGGCGCTCCTGTTTGTAGTCCCCAAGGCTGCGGCGACCCGCTACGAGCACCGGCACCCGGGCCAGCCTGGCGGCGGGGGCCGCGGTCACGTAGCTGTGGTACAGGAACGCATGCAGCACGTCCGGCCGCATGCGGCGCAGATGGCGCACGAACCTGCGGAACGCCGCGAGGTTGCCCGGCAGCATCCGCCAGCCGGCCACCCTGCGGTGAAAGCCGAGGTGGACCACCGGCACGCCGGCCGCATTCAGGTCGTTCTCCCAGGCCCCGCCCTCGAACAGCACGAGAACCCGGACATCGATTCCGCGCGTGCGCAGCCCGCGGGCGAGAAGGGCGACCTGCTTCTCAGTGCCGCCCAGGCCGAGCTGCCCGATCAGCAGAAGGACCCGGGCGGGTCCCGCCGGGGATTCACCGCGCGGCGGGACGGTACGTGACAGTGTGCGTTCATCGCTCAGCACCAGACCGACATCCCCTCATGACGTGGCCGTCACCGGCTCGGTCGCGAACAGGTAGTTGCAGGGGTGGAAGGACCGCGCCTCGAGCCGGATCGGCCCCTCGCGGGTGAGGTGATACGCGTGCCGGTAGCCGAACGCCGACGCCGATTCGCGGACCTTGTCCAGCGAGTCGGGATTGAGGCACTCGGCGATGATCCTGGGCCGCCAGGTGCGGAGAAGCCGCGGCATCCCGTTGATCACCTCGGGCTCGAAGCCCTCGACATCGATCTTGATGAGCCCGACCGGCAGGTCGCCCAGGGCCTCGTCGCCGGTCGTCACGTCGACGTCCACCGTACGGACGGACGGCCGAGCGGTGCCGAGCGAAGCCGCCGAGTCGTCGGAGGGGATCGTGAGCGTGGCGCAACCGGCCTCCGCGGCCAGGGCCTTGCCGACGATGGTCACCCTGTCCTGCAAGCCGTTGACGATGACGTTGGACCGCAGCTGCGGAAGCTTGACGGGGTTGGGCTCGAACGCGACGGCGCGGAGCCGGGGGTTGGCGACGCAGGCGAGCAGGGTGTAGATCCCCGAGTACGCGCCGACGTCGACGAACACCTCCGACCGCCTCGCGAGATCGAAGAGCACGGGTTGCGTCGTGCTCTCCCAGTCCCGCATGTCCGTCCAGACGATGTGCCGGGCCAGCCCGTCGTGCTCGACGGCGTCGTAGACGAACGGCGTGCCGTCAGGGGCGTGTAACGTCCACTGGCCGAGGGGCTGTAACCGCCGCCACACCGCCGGAGCGACATACCCCCGGCCGGCGCCCGCCCGCACCAGCCTCTGCAGGCCGGGGACGCGCCAGAACACGTGTCGGTGCGCGGCCTTGATGAGTCGGCGCCGCGGCCGGACTCTGACTCTGCAGATCACACGCTGCTCCATTCCACGTCGACCACAACCGGCGACCAGGGCCGCAACCCCATTCTTCGCACCGCTGTCTCTGCCGGGCGGCGAGGTCCGTCCCCGCCACCCGGCAGGCGGTAGCCGTCAAGAAAGCGTGACTACCAGAAGCAGACAAAGGCGGAATGTCAGCCCGTGCATCCCGGAACCGTGCCGAGAGGAGCGCAGTTGTTGGGATTGTTCTGCGTGACGGCGCTGCGCGTGAAAGCCCCACTTCCCGGGGCGCCCAGGTTGTAGTGGCCGCCACCGGACGCCGCCCCGTTGAACGAGACCCGCACCAGATCACCCCGCAGGTAGCCACCGTTTCCGTTGTAGATGCCGCCACCCTCGCTCACGGCGATGTTGCCGACGATGTCGCTGCGGTACATATAGGCTCTGCCGCCGAGTTCGTTGTAAATGCCGCCACCGTCGGTGTTGGCCCGGTTGGAGTTGACCCGGCTGAACTTCACCAGCATGCCGCCGTCGTTGTAGATGCCACCGCCACCGCCACCGATGCCGGTGGTGTTGTTCCTCACCGTGCTGCTCACCAGCCTCAGCGAGCCACTGTCATTGGAGATGCCGCCCCCGTTGTCGGCGGTGTTGCCGAACACGAGGCTCCGGAAGAGCAGCACCCTGCCGCGGGCGTTGAGGATGGCACCACCGGTGTTCGCGCCGCCGTCACCGCCGGTGAGGGTGATCCCGCGAAGGGCGAGCCCCGCACCGGCCGAGACCTCGACGATGCGGAACAACGCGGCCGCGTTCCGCCTGATGGTGGTGTTTCTGCCGACCAGAGTGACGTTGCCGGTGATGATCGGCAGCCCGTTCGGCCCGCGGGTACCGGTCTGGGCCGCAGCGGTGAGGTCGTAAGTGCAGCCCGTGGCCAGCCTGAGTGTCTGTGAGGTGGCGGCGTTCGCCGCGGTGATCGCCGCGATCAGCGCCGGCGTGTTGCACGACACCGCCACGACCGCCGTCGGCGCGGCGTGTGCGGCCGACGGCATCGCCGTCAGTCCCACTCCCGCCACGGCGGCGACCGCCACGCCACGGACTCTCTTAGAAAATGAACCCATAAGGCTCCCCCCGAACAGAAATGGACAATCCCCTTGCCCACGATGAATTCTCCCTATAGCACTGCCGGAAGCAGTTAGGGGAACGGTGCACAAGTTATCACGCCCTGATCGCGATGCTTTCTAAATGGGCGCGGACTCCTTTTGGGCTGCTCTGAGGCGGCCGAAATAGAGGTCGACTTTCCGCAGAATAGATTCCGAAAGGGTCGGGTGCCAACTAGTCCGGCCACCCCGTAATTCGTCGTGATCATCCGCACATTCCGCCGTCCGCGCGTTGCGCGTTGCACGGAGCGTGACGTCTATGTACGTTGAGTGATCAAGCTGCGACGCGGGGGGCGTACGTTGAGCGACAGGCGCATCAGGGTGATGCGGGTCATCGCACGGATGAACATCGGTGGCCCTGCGATGCAGGTCACGGCACTGATGCGAGGCCTGGACACCGAACACTTCGACCATCGGGTCTACTGCGGGCTCGTCGGGCCGGACGAAGCCGACTACGTCGACCTGTGCGCGCCCGACGTGCGGGTACGCCGCGTCGCCACGCTGGGCCGCTCGGTCCGCCCGGCCGACGACCTCCGCGCCCTGATCCGGCTCACGTCGGCCATGCGCCGGTTCCGGCCGCACATCGTGCACACCCACACCGCCAAGGCCGGGGTGCTCGGCCGGCTGGCAGCGGTCATGGCCGGGGTGCCGGTGCGGGTCCACACATTCCACGGCCATCTGCTGCACGGCTACTTCTCACCACCGAAGACCCGGCTGATCGTGCACACCGAGCGCATGCTCGCGAAGCGCACCGACCATCTGGTCGCCGTCGGCGGGCAGGTACGTGACGACCTCGTGAGCGCCCGGATCGGGCGGGCCGGCCAGTACCACGTCGTGCCGCCCGGCACCGACCTCGGCCCGCTTCCCGACCGCGAGACGGCACGGCGCACCCTCGGGCTGCCCTTGGACGCGCCCGTCGTCGCCTATGTCGGGCGGGTGACCGGAATCAAGCGCCCGGACCGGTTCGTCGAAGTGGCGCGCGCCGTCCGCCGCGACCTGCCCACCGCGCGATTCGTCGTGTGCGGCGACGGGGACCTGCTGCCCGAGGTCGCCGCCACGGCCGGTGACGTGGACGGAGCGCTGCTCCTGCTGGGCTGGCGAGCGGACGTCGAGACCGTGTACGCGGCGGCGGACGTCGTCCTCCTCACCTCCGACAACGAGGGAATGCCGGTCTCGCTCATCGAGGCGGGGCTGGCCGGCCTGCCGGCGGTCGCCACCCGCGTGGGAGGCGTCCCGGAGGTCGTCCAGGACGAGGTGACCGGCCTGCTCGCCACCACCCGCGCGGGAGAACTCGCCGCCCACACCGTCCGGTTGCTCGGCGACGACCGGCTGCGCCTTCGGATGGGCCGGCACGCGCAGGCCTGGACGACCGAACGCTTCAGCGCCGAACGGCTGGTCAGTGACATGCGCGATCTCTACACCTCCATCGCCGTCGACCAGGGCTGGTGGCCGTCCTCCTCGCTCGCTGAACAGGAGACCCGTTGAGAGTCATCGTCACCGGCGGGGCCGGCTTCATCGGAGCCAACCTCTGCCGCGAACTCGCCGAGCGCCCGGAGATCTCCAAGGTCACCGCACTCGACAACCTCAGCACCGGGTCGGCGAGCAACCTCGACGGCGTCGCCGCGGACCTGATCGAGGGCAGCATCCTCGACCGCGAACTGCTGGACGAGGTCGTCGACGGCGCCCACGCGGTGGTCCATCTCGCGGCGCGGCCGTCCGTCCCACGGTCGCTCACCAGCCCGGTGGCCAGCCACGCGGTCAACGCGACCGGCACCGTGTTCGTGCTCGAAGCGTGCCGGCGCGGGGCGACCCACATGATCGCCGCGTCCTCGTCCTCGGTGTACGGGTCCACACCGGCGCTGCCCAAGCACGAGGACCTGGCCACCCGCCCGATCAGCCCGTACGGCGCGAGCAAGCTGGCGACCGAGGCCTACGTGCTCGCCTACGGCAGCAGCTTCGACCTGCCCGCGCTGGCGCTGCGCTTCTTCAACGTCTACGGGCCGCTACAGCCTGCGGGCCACGCCTACGCGGCCGTGGTCCCCTCGTTCATCGACTCCGCGCTGCGCGGCGAGCCGCTGCGCGTCCACGGCGACGGCCGGCAGACCCGTGACTTCACCTACGTGGGAACGGTGGCGAGGGTACTCGCCGACGCCGTGATCCACCGCGTCACCTGCCCGGATCCGGTCAACCTCGCCTTCGGCAGCCGGGTGTCGATCCTGGAACTCGCCGAGCGGCTGGCCATGACGACCGACCTTCCGCTCGAGATCCGGCACGAGCCGCCTCGCCTCGGCGACGTTCGCGACTCGCAGGCGTCCGACGGGCGGCTTCGACGACTGTTCCCCGAGGTCAAGCCCGTATCCATCGACACGGGCCTCAGGCACACGGTCGACTGGTTCCGCGGCCTGCCGCAATACGCTGTGCCGATGGCCGCGCCTCCGGCGCGGCGGCTCGCGGCGCCCTGAGGCGCCCCCCGGGGGGGCCTTCGGTCCGCGAAACGGTCAGGACTCGGTGATGTGGTTGAGGCGGTCGACCACTGCTATGTACTCCTCCATCAGGTCGTAGATCACCTGGGCGGTCGGCCTGACCCGGTTCATGGAACCGACGATCTGGCCGACCGGGAAGGTCGTGAGCTCGCTGCTCCCGGCCCGGTTGATGCGGTGCAGCGCGTCGGAGATGAGCATGAACTGCATCGGCATCGGCAGCGTGCCGGGCGACTTCTCGCTCTCCCACGCGTCGGTCCACGCGGTCCTGAGCATGCGCGCCGGCTTGCCGGTCCAGGAGCGGGACCGTACGGTGTCGCGGGACGTCGCGGACAGCAGCCTGTCCCTCGACGCCTCCGGGGTGTCGGCCTCGTCGACGGTGAGCCAGATCGACCCGGTCCACGCGCCCTCCGCGCCGAGCGCAAGCCCCGCGGCGAGCTGGCGGCCGCGCCCGATGCCGCCCGCCGCGAGCACGATGGTGTCCGGCCCGACCGCGTCGACGACCTCGGGGATGAGGACCATCGTCGACACGTCGCCGGTGTGACCGCCCGCCTCGGTGCCCTGCGCGACGATGATGTCGACACCCACCTCGACCTGCTTGCGGGCGTGCCGGGCGTTGCTCGCCAGCCCGGCCATCTTGACGCCGTGCTCGTGAGCCTGCGCGACGACGTCGGCGGGCGGCGGGCCGAGCGCGTTGGCGAGCAGCGCGATCGGATGCCTGAGCGCCACCTCGACCTGCGGACGCGCGGTCGCGTCGGTCCAGCCGAGCAGGTACCGCCCGGCCCCCTCCTCGGAGAGCGGCTCGATGCCGTGCCGCTCCAGCAGTTCGTTGACGAACAGGCGGTGCCGCTCGGGGATCATGGCCTGCAACCTGGCCATGAGGTCCTCGGAGTCGCCGAGGTCGGCCCCCTCGTACTTCGCGGGCATCACCACATCGACGCCGTACGGTCTGCCGCCCACGTGCTCGTCGATCCACTTGAGCTCGACCTCGAGCTCCTCGGGGGTGAAGTACAGCGCGCCGAGGACGCCCATGCCGCCGGCGCGGCTCACGGCGGCGACCACGTCGCGGCAGTGACTGAACGCGAAGATCGGGTATTCGATGCCGAAGAGTTCCGTTACTCGTGTCCGCACCCCTCGACTCTAAGCGCGCGTGAAGCCTAACTGCAACAGGTTCTAGTTAGAGTATTGACCGGACACCAGGGCGCGATACCCGTCACGGCGAGAACACGTACTAACACTCATCAGGTGTCCCGGACGCGGCGGGCGGTCCGTTCGCCGACCAGGCCCACCACGCCGCCCGTCAGGACGAGCAGCAGCCCGGCGCTCAGCGCGCCGACCGGGACGTACGTCCTGACGGCCGCGATGACGAGCGCGTTCCGGTCGGCCCGGGCGACGAGCCTCTTCTGGTCGGCGGGCACGGTGACCAGCCGGGCGGCGGAGGCCGTCAGCCCTCCCCGGCCGTCCGGCATCCGCACCGTGGTCTGGACCACCTGCTCGTGCTTGACGGGCGTGCCGGTGCGCGGATCGACCCAGACCGTGTTCCTCGCCGCGTAGTAACGATCCACGTCGACGTTGCCACTCCGCGGGCCGAGCCCGAGGAACCGCCCGGGAAGGGCCTTGAGTTCCCCCACCTTGGTGAGCCCGACCTCCTGCACGAAACGGTAGGTCCTGAGCCCCTGAACCCGTTCCTCGCCGCCGAAGCGGGCCGGCCACGGGCGGCGGGTGATGACGTCGAAGACCTGGTAGTCCCGCTTCCGCACGTCCGCCGGCGGGAGCACCAGGCCGTACCCGGCGAACCGAACCCCCATGTCACCGGCGACATGGGCTCCACAACAGCTCACCAGCTCGGACGTACGCCGGTTGACGGCGATCCGGTAGTCCAGCGCCTCGAGCTGCCGGTCGCGATCGTCGTCGTAGACCGCCGTGGAGGCGTCCCACACCACGACGTCCGCGCCACCCACCGGCCGCACATCACCGAGAACTGTGCTGCGGGCGCTCAGCGTGACGTCCGTGCGCATCTCGAGTTCCGCGGTGTCGAAGTACGACGCGTCCCGCGCCTCCAGCCGGGTCGCCTGGTAGAAGTTGCGCGGCACGGCCACGACCTGATCCTGGACGTAGAACCGCAGGAGCGGTACGAGCGCGAGGAAGAACACGCCCACGCCGACCAGCCCCAACGCCGCCGGTCGCCGCATCGCCACCTCCGGGGTTAGGCTTACCCGGCAATCATTACCGGGCCGTAACCCTACATGACCACGGAGTTCTCGCCGTTCCGGACGCGGGAGCCGCGGAGGTACCCGAATGACGGCAGAGGCTCCGGCGGCAGGCGTCGCCCGCCCGCCCGGCGGTCTTCCGGCGGTGTCCGGACATCAGGACGCGCTCGACGGCGTCCGCGCGGTCGCCGCCTTCACGGTGCTCGTGTTCCACGTGGCCCTCAACTCGGGTTTCAATCGCTCGTCCGTCCCCGCAGCGTGGTTGTTCAACGGCGGTCAGGTCGGCGTGGCCGTCTTCTTCGTCCTGTCGGGCCTGCTGCTCTACCGGCCGTGGGTCCGGGCGCTGCTCGATGGCGGGGTCAGGCCGCGAACCCGCACCTACCTGAGGAAACGCGCGCTGCGCATCCTTCCGGCCTATTGGGCGCTCGTCGCCTGCGTACTGCTCACCGCCGAGAGGGATCATCTCGACGATGTGCGGGCGTGGGGCCGGCTGCTGACCCTCACGCAGCTCTACGCCCCCGGCCCGCTGTGGAGCAGCGGCCTCGGGCCGAGGGAGATGGGACAGACGTGGAGCCTCGCGGTCGAGGCGGCGTGGTACGTGTCGCTGCCGATCACCGCGATGCTGCTGGCGTGGTTCGCACGCGGCCGCTCGGGCAGTGAGGTCGACGTCGCGGCCCGGGCCAGGCGGCTCCTGTGGGGTCTCGGCGCGTACGCGCTGATCTCGTTCGGTTACACGCTCTTCATGTTCGTTCCCGGCTACCATCCGATCGCGGTCGCCTGGCCGCCGCGGTATCTCGCGTGGTTCGCGGCCGGCATGGCGCTCTCGGTGGTGGCGGTATGGGCTCGCGCCGAGCCCACCGGCCCGGCGGCGCGCTTCTGCCGTACGGTCGGCGAGTGCTGGAGCACCTGCTGGCTGGGGGCCCTCTGCCTCTTCGTCATCGCCGCGTCGCCGCTGACCGGGCCATCCGACCTGTCGAGCCTCGACGGGGTGTGGACGGCGGAGTTCCACATCCTGATCTTCGGCATGTGCGCGCTGTTCTTCATCGCGCCGGTGGCGCTGGCGCCGACCGCCCATCCCGGACCGACCCGGGTGCTCGGCAACCGCGTGATGCGCTTTCTCGGCCGGATCTCGTACGGCGTCTTCCTCTGGCAGATGGTCCTCATCCTCGGCTGGTTCGACGGCACCGACCGGCTGTTCCGCGGTGCTCTTCTGCTCGACCTGCCGATCCTCGCCGCCGCGACGGTCACCGCCGCGACGTTGAGCTACTACCTGATCGAGAAGCCGATTCAGCGACTCTCCCAGGGCCGGGGCGGCGCGTCCACAGGGCGATGACGAGCCGGCCCACGATGACCAGCCCGAGCAACTGCGGGACGAGGTCGCCGAGCGGGTCGGTCAGAGCCGCCGGATTACCGGTGGATCGCGTCGAAGCGCTCGCCGCCCACGAGACCGTCCCGGCGAACATCAACACGGCCACCGACCACGGTGACGCCAGCGCGCGGGCGAGCGTACGACGCCTCCGCGCGGAGCCCGGCGGCGCCGCCAGAAGCGGGGCCGCCGCGAACACGGCCGAGGAACCCAGCGCGACGGCGACACCGAGGCCGCCGGCCACCCAGAAGCCGAGGCCCGCCGCGAGGGGCAGAGCCGTCCAGCGCACCCCCCGGATCCGCCGGGGCACCGGGCGCGGCACGGCGCGCGAGCCGCCCCGCCCGCAGGCCGCGAGCGCCAGGACGGCCAGCAGCCCGAGGCCGGCCGGTACGGCGACGCGGTGCACCCGGCCCGGAAGGTAGGTCAGCTCGACCGTGCCGGCGGTTCCCGCGGGCACGACCCAGCCCTGCTTCCAGCCGTCCAGCCGGACCGGCCGCAGGACGGTCGTGCCGACCGTGGCCCGCCATCCCCGGTTGTAGTTCTCGTTCACCACCAGGAACGACCGCCGGGATGCCTCGACCCGCAGCTCGCGAGCGTCCGGAGACCAGCGCTCCACCCGCACCTCGCGCGTCGTCGCCTGCTCCGGCGCCGTCCCCTCGGGAGCGCCCGCCTGCGAGCGGGCCTGCGCCGGCCGCAGCGAGCCGTCCACGTCGAGCACCGCGGACTCGATCCGGTACGGGCTGAACGGCGACGGCCGCAGATGGTTCGTCCCGCCGATGACCTGCGCGCTCCGGCACGACTCGTACCGCAGCGGCTGCCCCTCCAGCAGATCGTCCATCGCGCCGGACACCCGGGTCGGAATCTTGACGCCGTTGACCTCCAGCCACGGCCCGAAGCCGCAGGGCAGCTCGAGCGGAAGCCGGCCCAGCACGGGCAGCGGTGCCACACCTGGCACGGTGATGTCGGTGATCTGCAGGGCGAGCTGGCCGGACACCGTGAACTCGAGGATCAGCCTCTTGGCGATCATCGGGGCGAAGGTGAGACGCCCGTTCCGGTCGAGCAGTCCCTCCCTGGAGTCGCCCCGGTCCGAGCGCACCCGCACCCGGAGCGCTCCCCGCGCGCCGGCCGGGCGTTCCACGTCGACCCGGCCGACCCGGATGGCACGCCCCCAGCTCACCGCGAACCTCGGGGTGAGGTCGTGCTCGGCGGCGATCCAGGTGGTGGCGGGGTCGGCGTCGAAGGCCGAGCGCGCGAGGAGCGCCGGGTCCGAGGAGAGACTCGAACTGACCGCGACCCGCACCCGCGACCCGATGCCCGTGTACCCCTGGATCAGCCGGTCATCGGTGAGAGTGGCCAGGCCGGACAGCGCCCCTTGACCGGGCGCCGCGGAGAGGAAAGAGCGCTCGAAGCCGGCGCCCTCCTCGTCCCGCCGTTCGAGTGCGGGCGAACAGACCCAGCGCTTCGACCCCTTCATGCAGGCCGGCGCGGCGCCGGAGGCGCGCGTCATGACGAATGAGCTCGGCACTCCGGCGTCCCGCGCGGCCGGCAGTTCATAGCGGCGGCCCGCGCGCACTCCGTCGATCGTCAGCTCGGAGATGCCGGCCCGGGCGAGCAGGGGGCTGGCGACCGGTTCCGCGAGCCGCAGGATCCGGATCCGGAGCCAGCCGGTCCGGCCCGGCGGCACGCGGAGCACCTGCGGTGCCGAACTGCTCACGACGGGCTGGACGATCCTTCCGGCCTCGGTCTCCACGGCGATCCGGCTCGGCGGTGGTCCGAGCACGTTCTCATTCCGTACGAAGGTCGCCGACACGCGCCCGGGAACGGTCGGCCGGTCGAACCGCACACCGAGCCACTGGCCGACGGGCCCGTTCCAGCCCCCCGTCTCCCAGTAGGTCCAGGGATCGCCGTCCATGGCGGAGTAAGGGAGCCGGCCGGCGTCGTGCAGTTGCGGGATCGCGTCGGCGTCGGCGGCCGACGTCGACGCCGTGATCGAGGAGACGCCGCTGAAGGCGGCCACCGTCGCGTAACGCTCCCAGCCGGGCTCGACGACGTCGGCCGCCTCTCCCCGCTCGGCGCCCGTCAGCGTGGGCGAGCCCTGGTCCAGCTCGCCGAAGTTGCGTTTCACCAGCCGCAGCGAGTCGGAGACGACCGGGGTGCCGCCGCTGCCCGGCGCGTCGTCGTTGAGCAGCACCTGCCGCCCTCTCAGCGCCCCGTTGTCGGCCAGCGTCAGCAGCGACTCCGGCGACCCGTACAGCCGGATCGCGCTGTCGGCGTCGGCCAGCGTCACCGCGCCGCCCTTCGCCGTGGCGGTGACGGCCTGCGCCTGGCCGGCGCCGGTGCTCTGGTCCGCGGCCTCGACCTCGTACATCTCTAGAGGCGGGTACAGCTGGTCGAACGCCCCGATGGCGTCGTCGGGTTCGGCCCAGCCGACGGGCTGGGTGCCGAAGCTCGCGACCCGCCGGATCCCGGGGGATCCGTCGAGCGCCTGGTGCAGCCGGGCGGGCCAGACGCCCCGTAGGCCCTCTCGGCGCAGGTCGTTGCGGACCAGGACGTATCGGATGCCCATGCGGGACAGGAACTGCGCCAGCCCCGGCGAGCGGCGCCCCGCCGCCACCTGCCGGTCGATCGCGTCGAGCGCGCGTGTGTAGCCGGGCGACCCGTCCGGGACGAGCTGCCGGACGCCCCACCGGGACGTGACCAGCGGTTGCATGATGTCGTCCATGGGCCGACCCCACAGGTATTCGCCGAACGGAGCGCCCGGGATCGCCAGTACCCCCTCTCCCCCGGTCCGTCCGGACAGCCAGTTCGCGGCGTCACGCCAGTACGTCGGGGGCTCCCTGAAGTCACCGGGACCCGACAGCCCGTTGCTCACCGCCGCGAGCGCGATGCCGCCGAGGGCGGTGAACGCCACGGCCCGCATCCGGAGCCGGACCTGTGGCCTGCGCACCGAACCGATCAGATGCGCCACGCCTAGCGCGATGGGCAGCCGGACGATCACGTCGAACCTGTGCAGATTGCGCAACGCCGCCAGCGGCCCGTCCAGGAGCTCCCGCATCGGCGCGGCCGCCGGGCCCTCGATCGTGCTGATGTGCCCGGCCGTGATGATCGCCAGTCCGGCCAGCAACGTGATCAGCAGGAAGGCCCGTTCGGGCAGCCCTGCGCGCACCAGCCCGGCCAGGCCGAGCGCCGCCACGACGCCCGTGCAGAGCACGGGCAGGACACTGAGCGAGAGCGCATGACCGACCGGCCACCAGACCTGCCCGTCGAGCACGAGATAACTGACCCAGCGCTCCGCACCGCGCAGTACGGTCACCAGTCCCGTGGGGCCCGTGGTGGTGACGGCCTTCTCCGTGTAGGTCAACCAGGAGAACCCGTACCTCGCGGTCAGGATCAGCGGGACCAGCCACCAGAACGTCGCCAGCGCCACCGAGACCGACCAGCAGGCCAGCACGCGCAGGCGCGGTGTGCCACGCGGCCTGGTCAGCAGGTAGATCAAGGGCACCACCAGCACCGCAGCGGTCGCGGTGGCGTTGATCCCGCCGCAGCACGCCACCGCCAGGCCCGACCGGGCCACCGACTTGACGATCAACCGGCCCCGGCCGCCGCGCTCCGGCAGATCGTGCACGGCCGTGATCAGCGGGAGCACGATCCACGGCGCCATCGCGAACGGCAGGTAGTCCGACGAGATCTGACCGAGGGCGGCCAGGCCGGTCGGCGCGAGCGCGTACACCATGCCGGCGACGAGCCCGCCGGCCGATCCGCCGATCCCGAGCCAGCCGGCCAGGCGGCGGGCGCCGAGGAAGGCGACACAGAGGAGCATGGCCAGCCAGACGCGCTGAGTGATCCAGGCCGGCAGGTCGGCGAGATCGCCCAGTACGTAGACCGGCCCCATCGGGAAGAGGTAGCCGACGGCCTGGTTCTGCAGCTGACCGAACTGCTCCGGTGCCCAGAGGTGCAGCGCGCGGCCGAGGAAGGCCAGCGGATCCACCGGCATATCGATCTTGGTGTCGGCGAGGATGCGACCTGGCCGGGTCGACGTGGCCAGACAGGTCAGTGCCAGGCAGCAGACCACGACCTGAAGGCGGTCGCGCAGTGATGCGCTCGTCCGCTCCTCAGCCGGTACGCCGCCGCGCTCCTCGGGGGCGCTTCCGCGCGTCTCCATCCAGCTTCCGCACGTGTCCATCCAGTAGGTATTCGTTCCAGCCGGGGTGGTGGGTCAGTGTGACCGCTCGTCGGGGCGGCCGAGGAGGCGCTCGATCGGGGTGGCGGGCCGTATCTCCCGCACCGCCCGGTCGCGCAGCATGAGGTCGCGCACCGGACCCTCGACCACCTCCGGCTGATCATCACCGTAGCGGCTGACGACGTGTGCGCGATCGTCACCCGAGGACGCCGAGCCGGCGCGGACGGCGGCGGCGATCAGTGCCTCGACCCGGCTCGCGGTGCGCGCCCAGTCGAACTGCGCGGCCCAATGAGCACACGCGGCCGCCATCTCACGGCGGCGGGCCGGGTCGTCGAGTTCCTTGAGCGCCCGTTCGGCCACGTCGGCCAGGTCTTCACCGTCGCGGACCAGCCAGCCCGTGCGCCCGTCGCGCACGGCCTCCCGCAGTCCTTCGACGTCATGGGCGACGGTCGGGACCCCGAGCGCGGCCGCCTCGACCACCGACAGTCCCCAGCCCTCGCCCCTGGACGTGCTGAGGTGGAGGTCGGCGGCGGCGACCAGCGACACCTTGGTCTCCTCCGGCACGAAGCCATGCAGGGTGACGACCCCGGCGAGGCCGCGGGAGGCGACCACCTCCGCCAGCGCGGACGACTCGGGCCCGTCGCCCACGATGTGCACCCGCAGCCCGGGCCACCGGAGCCGCAGCCGGTCGGCCAGGTTCACGACCCGCTCGACCCGCTTGTGCGGCACGAGCCTGCTCACGCACACCAGTACGGGAGCGTCACGGGCGGCCGTGTCAACGGCGACCGCGTCGACCGCGTTGGAGTGGCCGTTCGGGACCACGTACGCCGGCATCCGCCAGCCGAGCCGGTCCCGCAGCGCCCGGCGGGTGGACAGCGAGACGACGACACAGGCGTGCCGCCGGTAGGTCCACCCCGCGACGGGACCCTCGAGAATCCGTCCGATCCAGGCCAGCCAGGCGGGGAAGTACAGGCCGAACTGCTGGTCGTGTACGTGATGGATCACGCAGAACACCGGCAGCGAGCGAGGCAGCACCAACGGTGTGAAGAAGGGGATTCCGTTCTGGCAGTCGATCACCGCGTCGAAGGCGCGGCGCCTGGTCAGCATCCAGAGCAGCACCAGCGGGTACACGGTGAAGCGCCCGCCCAGGCGGATGAACTCGACGCCGTCGACCCGCTCCCGGCGCGGCCGGCCGGGGGTACGGCACGTCACGTAACGCACCCGTCCCCCGCCGGCGGCGAGCCTGCGGGCGATCTCCCACGCGTAGCGCTCGGCCCCTCCGGCGGCCGGGTGCCAGGGATCGCGCCAGTTGACGATCGCCACCCGCAGGCCGGCGACGCTCAAGGTCATCCGGGGCCGGTCCCGGAGGTCTCGGAGAGGACGAGCGACCGCGTCGGCGCGTACGTGGTCGCGGGGCGTCGTGCGGTCGCCCGGATACGGGCGAGGTCGCGTGCGCAACGGACCGTGTGGCGGCGGACCGAGAAGGTCGTGCCCGGTACGTCGCGCCACACGACCGGCAGGTCGGTGACCACACCGCCATGGCGGATGCAGTGCATGAGCAGCTCGACGTCGAACGCGAAGCCGGGAGTGCGCAGATCGGCCGCGGCGGCCCGCACCAGCGGCCCGGAGAAGAACTTGAAACCGCACTGGGTGTCCGCCGCGCCTCCGGCGAGGTCACGAACGAGCCGGTTGAAGACGATGGCGCCGAGCCTGCGAAGCGGGCGGCCGTACTCCTCCACCACCGAGTCCGGGTGCCGCCGGGAACCGACCACCATGGAGTGGCCCTCGGCCATGAGCCGCAGCACGTCGTCGAGCGAGCTGAGATCGGTCGCCATGTCGGCATCGCAGAATCCGACATACGGGGCACGGGTGGCGAGCAAGCCCATGCGTACCGCAGCGCCCTTGCCGCGTTCGGGGCAGTGCAGCAACCGGACCGGGGCGGTGGTCGCCCAGTCGCGCACTATCGCCGAGGTCTCGTCCGTGCTGGCGTTGTCGACGACCAGGACGGCCGCCGGAACCGGCAGGTCACGCAGCTTGCGCAGGAGCAGTGAAAGTCCGCGAGGAAGCCGCTTGGCCTCGTTGTACGCCGGGACGACGATCTCGAGCTGCACGTGATCGCCGGCGAAGGTCACCGCGAGCCGTAGTTATAGAGCGGCTTGGTGACCTGCTCGCTCTGTGAGGCGTTGACGAGTTCGACGGCGCCGACCGAAGCGAGAGCGGCGAGCACGATTCCGGTCACTGCGGCGATTGCGATCCGCATCGAAGGTCCTCCTGGCATCCGGCGGGGGCTGTGGTGGCCGCCACAGTAGTACGTCCCTACTGGCGAGTACTAGACATATGAACTAACAACGACAATTCACTACTAATCACCCCTAAGCGGTTACCCACGGTGTCCGCGGTCCGGTGCGGGCGGCGCCGCGTGCTCTTCACCAGCGGTCCGGGAGCGCACCGTCGCGCGCGACGCCACGCGGGGTGACGGCGGTCAGGCCCGCGGGATCCGGAAAAGCGTCACGTCCGGCCGGTCCAGGAGCAGTTCCGCCCCGGCCAGCCGGTCCCGCGGCGATGCCGAGCCCGGCGGGGTGGCGGCCGGTGAGGTGTCGTCGATGAAGACGTACCTGACCCCGGCGGCCCGCAGCGAGGCGGTGAGCTCGGCACTGGACCTGATGAGGGGATCCAGCTCGCGCACCCGTGGATCCTCCGCCGCGATGACCGTGGATCCGACGGTCACCGCGTCATTGACGATGACCTCGCGCCGCAGGTAGCGCGGAAGCGGGTTGAGCAGCCGCCGCCGGTCGTTCCACCGGTAGCCGCGATGCGCCGCCCACGGCAGGACGAGGACCTCGCCGGGGGCCCGGTCGGCCTCGATGATCGTGCGGGCGCGCACCCAGTCCGCCGGGTAGTGCACGGCGTCCAGCCGGCCGCCCGCACCCCAGGCGAGCGACGGCAGCAACGCCACCGGAGCGAGGACGGCGAGGACGCCCATCACGAGCCCCGCCAGGTCACCGCGGTGAAACCGGTCGACGGCAAGGCCGAGACCGACGGCCAGGACCACCGCCACCGGTGCCACGTACTGCTGCCCGTCCCGGAACACCGCGAACCCGGGCCAGATCGAGATCAGCCCTTCGAGCGACCACGGTGCGACGGCGCCGAGCGAGGCGACCGCGAAGCCGGCCACCGCGGCCGGCCACAGGCCCGTTGCCCACCGGGCCCCGGGCCCCGCCGACCGGCACCAGCGCGCGTACACGAGCAACGCGGTCACGACCACCCCCAGCCAGGCCGCGGCGGTGAGCGCCATGCCGTATCCGGCGGGCACGGTCTCGCGGTTCCACACACCACCGAGCAGCAGCAGGCTGCCGAGCGTCCCGAACGGTGTGTCCGCGCGGGCCGCGAAAGCCTCGACCGCGCCCCCGTCGGCCGGCAGACCCGAGGGCCGCAGCCAGCCGGTGACCAGCCACGGGGCGCTGAGCACCGCGACCACCACGGCGGTCCGCCCGAGCGCGCGCGACCTGGCCGAGGCGGCGGCGCCGAGCGCGACGATGGCGGCGGTGAGCCCGGACACGGCCATCGCGGCGAACCCGCCCACCGCGGCCGGCAGGAGCGCACGCGCCAGCCGCCATCCCCCGCCCCGCTCGGTGACGACGGCGGCGGCACCGACCACCCACGGCAGCGCGGCATAACCGAGGAGCAGCGCCCAGTGGCCCAGCAGCAGCCGCTCGGCCACGAACGGATTCCAGGCGTAGCAGACACCGGCCGCGAGCCGCGCCGGCAGCCGTTCGGAGGGGACCAGAGCGGCGGCCGAGGTACAGGCCATGACGAACACGGCGAGCAGGATGACCTTCTGCACGACATCGCCCGGCAGCAGCCTGCCGAGCGCGGTGACGAACGCGTCGCTCGGCACGTGCCGGGGCACCGTGCCGGTGAGCCCGAAGGTGAACTCGCTGAACACCGGATCGGGCACGAACACCATGTCGTACGACAGCACGAAGCCGTCCGCGAGGCCCGGCCCCAGTGCGAGCAGCCCGAGCCCGAGCCCGGTGAGAGCGGCGGCCAGATGTCTGGTCCGGTCAGTGGCGAAAAGGCCGCTATGGAACAGGCCGGTAAATCCGCTCATCCGGTATGTCCGCTCATTGGAGGAAACAGGCTATCCAACGGTGGCCCGACCACGGTCCAGAGTCGGCCAGACCACCCCTATGGACAGGGCTTTCGCCGCCCGTAGATCACAGGTTCATTTCTTGGGCTTGCGCATCAGGCGGAGGAGGTGTGATATACACCGCATCCGTAACTACTCGCTAGTACAGTCAACCGCGCACCGCGGGCGCACTCCGCCCGCATTCCTGCCCGGAGATCCCACCCCACGGCCCTGGTCGGCCGTCGCCAGGAGGTAGAAAATGCGCCGAACCCTCGGCTGGGTCGCGCTCGTGCTCGGGTTCTCGCTCATCGCACTGGCCCCGCTGCAGCGCTTCTACGTGGCGGAGCAGCTCATCGGCGTACCGAAGAACACGTACCAGAAGTCGACCCTCGAAGCACCGGGGGCGTCCTACTTCGATACCGAAACCGGGCAGATGCGCACCGGTGCCACGCTCGTCGCCACGAACACCACCGCCGGTAATGCCAAGGCGAGCACCGGCGACACGACGGTGCTCGACTCGTTCACTGTGCTGGAGGACCTGAGCATCGGCAAGAAGGTGGAGGTCCAGTCCCACAAGGCGGCCCTGAACCGCAAGACCTCCCAGCTGACCAACTGCTGCGGCGCGGGCATCGGCTCCGAGGCCGGCTTCGACAGTTCGGTCCGCCAGTCCGGGCTCGGGATCTCGTGGCCGATCGGCGACGTCGAACAGAAGACCTACCAGTTCTTCGACACCACCACGAAGCGGACCTGGCCGATGAACTTCGAGGGCAAGGAGAAGATCCAGGGCCTCGACACCTACAAGTTCGTCATGCACGTCGGGCCCACGCCGATCGCCAAGATCGACAGTTTCTCCGGACGGCTGCTCGGGCTGGACGCGGAGCAGAACTACGCGGTCGACCGCGTCTACGAGGCGAACGTGTCGATATGGGTGGACCCGCGTACCGGCGCACCGGTCAACCGCGAGCAGCAGGTCACCACGACCCTGCGCACCAGTGACAGCACCGGCTCCATGACGGCGGCCAGCTTCCACCTCAAGATGACCGCGGACAGCCAGAAGGCACTGGTCAAGAAGGCCGACGAGAGCGCGCGCTTGATCTCAACGCTCAAGACGATCACCCCGCTGGCGTCCCTGCTCATCGGTGTGGCGCTGCTCGCCGCGGGCATCGTCCTGGTCCGCCGGTCCCGCACCGAGACGAGCGCCGCTCAGGCCTGAGCCCCGGGAGCGTGGCGACCGACCGCCTCCGGTCGCCCGGCCCGCACGACTCGACCCGGCCCGCGCCCTCAGCGCGGGTCCGGGTCGCGGGGCAGGCCGAGGATGCGCTCGCCGATGACGTTGAGGTTGACCTCGGTGGTGCCACCGCCGATCGTCATCGCCCGGGAGGCGAGCAGGTAGCGCGTCCACCCACGCCGGAGCCCGGTGTTCCGGCCACCGGTCAGCGCGCCCTCGGCGCCGAGCAGCGTGAATCCGTACTCGGTGACGTCTTGGCCGTGCTCCATGGCCACCAGCTTGCGCACGTTGGCGGTCGCACCGGGGTCGGTGCCGGACAGCTGCTTCAGCGTCGCTCGCAGGCCGAGCAGCCGGAACGCGTGCTCGTCGCACGCCAGCGCGCCGAGCCGGTCCCGGACCAGCGGATCGTCGGCCGCTCCGAGCGACGTCACCAGCTCCACCAGCGCGGGGACGTCCGCGCCCAACTGGAACGAGGTCGTCAGGCCGACGCGCTCGTTGGCGAGGGTGGTGCGCGCGACCCGCCAGCCCTGGTGGACGGGGCCGACGACGAGGTCGTCGGCGACGAAGACGCCGTCGAGGAAGACCTCGTTGAAGATCGCGTCTCCGGTGCACTCCCGCAGCGGACGGATGTCGATGCCCTCTGCCGCCATATCCACCAGGAAATAGGTGATGCCCTGGTGCTTCGGCGCGTCCGGGTCGGTCCGGGCGATGCAGATGCCCCATTGCGCCTCGCGCGCCAGCGAGGTCCAGATCTTCTGGCCGGTGATGCGCCAGCCGCCCTCCACTCGCTCCGCCCGGGTCGACAGTCCGGCCAGGTCCGAACCCGACCCCGGCTCGCTGAACAGCTGGCACCAGACGATCTCACCGCGCAGCGTCGCCGCCAGGAACCGCTCCTGCTGGGCGGGGGTGCCGTACTGCACCAGGGACGGCACCACCCAGGCACCGATCATGAGCGGCACGGGACTCACCTTCGCGCGCCGCATCTCCTGCTGGATGACTACCTGCTCCACCGGCCCGGCGGCGCGCCCCCACGGCCTGGCCAGGTGCGGGGTCACCCAGCCGCCGGCCGCCATCGCCGCCCGCTGCGCCGGCTGGTCCATCGCGACGAGTTCGGTGACCCGCTCGCGGATCTCCGCCCGGATCGGCTCGGCGTCGGCAGCCAGTTCCACGTCCATCGGCCGCCGCACGCCCGCGAGCACCCGGTCGGCGACGGCCGCGCGATGCCCGGCGCTCGGACCGGCCAGCGCCCGCAGCGTGAGCGCCCGCCGGTAGAACAGATGGGCGTCGTGCTCCCAGGTGTAGCCGATGCCGCCGTGCACCTGGATGTTGTCCTCGGCACAGGCGACCGCAACGTCCGGCGCCAGCGCACCCGCGACCGCGATCGCGTACGCGCGCTGATCGGGATCCGCGTCGATCGCCCGCGCGGCGTCCCAGACGGCGGCCCGCGCCCGCTCCAGTCCCACCAGCATCCGGGCGCACTTGTGCTTGATGCCCTGGAATTGGCCGATCGGCCGGCCGAACTGCTCACGGATCCGGGCGTACGACACCGCGGCGTCCAACGTCCGGCCGGCGACACCGCACGCCTCGGCGCCGAAGAGCACCGCGGCCAGGCCACGGGGATCGGCCGAGCCGGGCAGGATCCGCTCCGCCTTCACCGCGACGCCGTCGAGGGTCACCCGGTGCACGCGCCGGGTGAGGTCAAGGCTCTCCAGCGCTTCGACCGCCGCCTCGCCCGCGTCGACGACCACCCAGCGCCGCTCGCCCACGTCCTCGTCAGCGCCGCCGCCGACCCGTACCGGCAGCACGAGCAGATCCGCAAGGGCGGCGCCGAGCACCGGCTCGAGCGCACCGCTCACCGTCAGCCCGCCGCCGGTGCGGTGACCGGTCAGCGCGCCGGTCAGCGCCACCGCGGCGGTACGGGAACCGGTCGCGAGCCCCGGCACCAGGTCGTGGGCCGCCCCGGAGGCGGCGATGGTCGCGCTGGCGAGAACGGTCGGCAGGTACGGCCCCGGAGCGTTCGCCCGGCCCAGTTCCTCGAGCACGACCGCCAGCTCGACCAGCCCGAAGCCCTGCCCGCCAAGCCTCTCCGGCAGATGCAGGCCGAGCAGTCCCTGCCCGGCCAGCGCCGACCAGAACGCCGGCCGGACGTCCTGCGCCGCGTCGGACGCCGCGCGTACGGCCTGAGCCGTGATGTGCCGCTCGGCGAAACCGCGTACCGACGCCGCCAGCGCCTCGTGTTCCTCGGACAGCCCTATCGCCATGGTCCACCTCGTGTATCCGCGGAGCCACAGCCTATAGAACGATATTCGGTTTGTCGGGCCGCGCAGGCGGACCCGGTGTCCCGGGCGGCCGGAGGCTCAGCGGGCGACGTGGAGGTTGCTCAGGAAGTAACTGACGTCGGCCCAGAGCTTGCGGTGAGTGTTCGGGATTCCGATGAACAGCACCGCCGGCACCTTGCGGCCGGTATCGATCACGGCGGTGATCAGGAGCTCACCGGTCGCCTTGACGCCGGGCCGCTGGTACCGCAGATACGAGCTGATCAGCCAGCCCTTGTGCCCGTCGACCGTGAGCGGCTGTGAGGCGTGCGGCTGAGTCTGGTGCGGAAAACCGTAGAAACGGGTCTCGATGCTGTTGGCAAAGGCGACGGCCGCCGCCTTCTCGGTGCCCGGGCCGCCGTACATGCTCACCTCGGCCGGGTTCAGCGTCCCGCTGAGCAGCTGCCCGTACCAGAGCCGGGTACCGCGCTGCTCGGTCACCACGATCTGCTGACCCGACCAGCCCAGCTGTCCGAGCTTGTTCTGCTTGGTGGGCATCTGCCACGGCGAGCCGAATCTCGGGTACGACAGCCCGGCGCGGGCGTCGGTCATCCGGCCGACGGCCCTGGAGGGCGTGCCGGGAAACCGCTTGAGCGCCTTGTCGGCGGGCGCCGGCAGAGCGCCCTGCGGCTGGGATCCGCCAGCGGGCCGCTCGCGGGCGGACGTCTGCGTGGGAGGCTCGGGGTCCGAGCCGCCCCTGCCCTTGAGGAAGTACACGCCCGCGGAAGCGATCAACGCGACGACGAGCAGGCCCACGCCGGCGAACAGCGGGGCCCTGGATCCACCGCCCGAGTCGTCGTAGTTCCTGTCCCTGCTCTTGGCGCTGTCCTTCTCCTCGGTGCTGTCCTTGGCCCTGGCGCCGCCCTTGGCCCTGGCGCTGTCCTTGGCCTTGGCCCTGCCCTTGCTCCTGCGCCTGTCCCGGAAGTCGTCCCCGAAGTCGTCCTCGTCGGAGCCGCCCCCGGAAGCGCCTCCGTTCTCCTCCCGCATCCAGTCGGGGATGCGCAGATTCCCACTGCTGGGCGTGCCGGGCTTCGGCGGCGTGCTGGGCCCCGACGGCATGACCGGCGCGTAGCGCCCGTCACCCGGCTCCGAGTCGGCGGTCTCGTCGAACAGAGCCCCCTCCCAGCCGCCCGCGGGCGGCGCGGAGTACTCCACTCGCGCCGCGGAACCACGGGCCTCGTCCCGGGTGTCCGAAGTCCCTGCCGCGGCCTCGCCGAAGCCGGGCTCCGGCTCGGACGCGGCGTAGCCCAACGGCCCATATTCCGAGACGGCGCGGTCCGAGGCGGTCCGATCGGTGGCCGGGTGGTCATCGGCGTAGCCCGTGCCCGCGTACTCCGTGCCCGCGTACTCCGTGTCGGCGTACTCCGTGTCGGCGTAGCCGGTGCTCTTGTACCCGGTGTCCGCGTACCCGGTGCCGTCGTAGCCCGTGCCCTTGTCATCGGTGTCGGCGTAGCCGGTGCTCTTGTAGCCGGTGTCGGCGTACTGGGTATCGGCGTACTGGGTGTCGGGGGACTCGGTTTCGCGGTATTCGGTGTCGCGGTATTCGGTGTCGGCGTATTCGTTGTCCGAGTAGTCCATGTAGTCCGACGGCCTGTTCCGTCCCGGCATCCGCTGCTGCTCGGCGGGCTCGGGCGCCGCGCCACCGATGGAGGAATCGAGCTCCGCGTCGGGAACCTGAGGGTCGGGGAACACCAGTTTTCCCGGCGGACGCTCGTCTTCCGGCTCGACAGGTGCGAACGGCGCGGAAGCGGCGCGCTGCGTCCCCGTCGTTCCGGTACCGGTCGTGTCGGGCTCGGACCGGCCGGCATCGGCCGAATCGAACCAGGTCGAGGCCGGCCCGTACTCGTCCTCCGGCTCCACCGCCGGCATGGGTCCCGTCGCATCGTCGGCGACGGATTCGAAGGCACTGGTGTCGTCGCTCGGCGCCTTCGAGCGCTTCGCGAGCTCCCCCTGATCGGACATGCGGGACAGGCTACGCGAAGATCAACACTCGCGTGCGGGAGCGGGCAATCATGCTCCGGACACAGCTTGCCAGCGGCTCCGCTCCGGTCTCAGCGAGGGTGCGGATACGGCAGTCCCGGCATGCCAGGCGTCCCCGGCGCGGACAGTTGCTCCTTCTCCGGCGCCAGGCGTTCCCGCGCGAGGAGGGTGCCACCGGCGACCGCGCCTGGCATGGCGAAGACCGCGCCGAGCGGGATGAAGAACAGCACGACCGTCGCCGCACCGAAGCCGACCACGACCAGCCATTGCCGTCTGAGTAGGACGAATCGTTCCTTGCGGCGCAGGCCGCGGCGCTCCAGTGCGATGGCGGTCAGCTCGCCGGCCAGGAAGAAACCGGTGACGCAGGCCGCAATCACGGGCACCACCGTCTGGCCGATGACCGGCACGAACCCGAGCACGAAGAACACCACGGCGAATCCAACGGCCATGAGCCCGATGACGATCGCATCACGGACGCCGCGGACGATCTGCACGAAGAGCGGCACGTCCGGCTCCGGCGGGGCGCCGCCCTGCGACTCCTCCACCCGGACGGCGATGCCCTCGTAGAAGGGCTCGCCGATCAACAGAGTGACCGCTGTGAAGAAGATCACCGATAGGAAGGCGCCGGTCCCGAAGATCGCCAGTGCGGCGACCACCCGCATCGCCGACCGCGCACCGGACGACCAGCCGTCGGCGAACGGAGTGATCCACTCCGCGAGATCGCCCGCGTTGATGCCCAGGAACACCAGACCGGTACCGAACAGCACTAGGGCGATGAATGCCGGGATTAGGCCGAACAAATACTGCTTAGGGCGCTTCGCCACCCAGGCCAACCCTCTTCCGAGGTAGCCCATGCCCGTGAACAGGTCCCCAGGTCGCTGCCGCCGACGCGGCTCTGGCTCGTACACAAGGGCAGCGTACTGGGATCACCGGGCGCCGGCCCTCCCTGCGGAGGACCTGACCGGCCCGGCCGGGCGCGTCCCCTGTCAGGCGCGGTAAGCGTCACGGCGGTGTTGAACGTTGACGATCTCCACGATCACCCGGCCGTCGTCGATCAGATAGATCACCCGGTATTCGCCCCGGCGGGCCGACCAGGCAGGCTCAAGCGGCGGCCGCAACGGTTTGCCGACGCGACGAGGATTGTCCAGCAGCGCGCCGTTGATGAACACCCATGCCGCGATCGCGGCCTTCTCGGGCAACCCCTGAGCGAGGTCTCGCTTTGCGCGAGCGGAGATGACCAGCTCGTAGCGGCTCACAGGCGACCAGCGTCACGCATGGCCCGCTCGACCTCGGCCGGAGCGTACGTCCGCTGGGCGGCGATATCGGCCATGCCCTCGCGAAGGGCGTCCAGGGTCTCCGCGTCGGCGAGGATCTCGATGGTCTCCTGCATGGCTTCATAGTCGTCGATGGACAGCAGGATGGCGGCCGGTACTCCGTTGCGTGTGATCTCGACGCGTTCGTGAGTGGTGACGGCGGAATCGACCAACCTGGAGAGGTTGTGCCGGACCTCGGCCAACGGAAGGGTCGTCATGTACAGAATTCTAGCGCAGTCGACCTCAGTGTGGCCCGGAGCGGCCTCCGGACCGGGCGAGCGGAATCAGCGCAGACAGCGCGGGCACCTGGCGATCGGAGAGGTGACGCCCTCCCCGTCCAGGGCGTCGTCCAGAATCGCCTGCTGCATCCCGCGCAACTCCCGGCCCGGGCCCAGACCCAGCTCGGTGGCGAGCACGGCGTGTCCCTCGCGGTACACCGTGAGCGCTTCGGCCCGCCGTCCCGAGTGGTGCAGTGCCAGCATCAGCTGAGCCCGCAGCCGCTCCCGCAGCGGGTTCTCCGCCACCGCGACCGTGAGCTCGGGAACCAGGTCGCGATTGCGGCCCGCCCACAGCTCGGCCTCGGTCCGCTCCTCGGTCACCGTCAGCTTGAGCTCGCCGAGCCGCGCGGCCTCCTCACGCACCCCGGGCATGCTCGCCTGTCCCTCGTATGCCGGACCGCGCCAGAGGGCCAGGGCCCGGCGCAGCAGGCCGATACCGCGGTCGAGGTCCCGCTCCGCGACGGCGGCCCGGCCGGCCACGACGAGCCCCTCGAACCGCGCCACGTCCAGCTCGTCCGGCTCGGTCACCAGTACGTAGCCGCCGGAACGGCGATCGATGCTGCGGCCGCCGAGAACCCGCCGCAGATGGTGCACGTAGACCTGCATGGTCTTGACCGCGGACTTCGGCGGTGTCTCCTCCCAGAGCGCGGCGGCCAGCCGATCGGTCGAGACCACCTCGTTGGGACGGCTCAACAGCACCGCCAGCACATCCCTCAGTCTCGGCGAGAGCCGTACGGCGCCCAGCCCATCTCGGACTTCCAGCGACCCAAGGATTCGGTACTTCACGTCGACCCCCTGTCGAGGTCGGAAGCGGGCCCGGCACCGAGCGACCTGCACTCCAACCATTTTCCAGCTCAATCCCCTAACTATTAGAACGAATCAGATATCGCGGCGGTTTCGATTTATTTCGACCGGTCGGGGCACCGGCGCCGCGGTCGTTCCGAAAAAGGGGATCGTATGGAGCCGAAACGCCGAAGAACTCACCGGCTGTTCGCCATGGCGGCGGCCGGGCTGATCGCCGCACCGCTTTCCATGCTGGCCGTCGCCTCTCCCGCGGCGGCCGACACCTGGCCGTTCAACAGCAATTTCCGGCCCGACACCGGAAATCACGGCTACTGTTACTCGTCGGTCTACCCGCCCTCGTCGGCGGTGCGGGCCCAGATGTACAACGCCATGGTGTACATGACCGACAGCACCGCCGCGAACCGCTCTTACGCTTCGAACTGCGATCTGAGCGGAGCCGGGCAGACGGATGTTGTGTGGCGAGAGGGAGGTATGAGCGACACCGGTAATATCGGCGAGGCGAGCTGTACGGTGTTCTGGGCGAACACCTCTCCCAGGCGATGCGACCGTTTCCTCCTGAGAGTCAACGGGAGCCTGGTCCGGAGCCACTACTCGAGTTCGGCCAACCGCAACCGCCAATACCGCAAGACCGCCTGCCACGAGCTCGGCCACAGCCTCGGTCTCAACCACTACCCGTCGCCCTACACGGCGAGCTGCCAGCGGTCGGGCTGGACCGGGACGGTCACCAGTTCCTGGACCCGGACCTGGACGTCGCACCACCGGAGCCACATCAACAGCTGGTTCGGGTGAGGGCGACATGTCCCAGCAGCACCGACACCCACGGCCAACCTCGAAGGGAGCCGAGTTGAAACGTCGACTGATCGGCCCGCTCGTCCTGCTCGCCGCGGCGCTCGGCGCGGCGGCCTGCGGTACGACCTCGGCCACCACCACCGGCGCGCCCAAGTCGGCGACGTCGACGAAGTCGTCGGGTGTCGACGTCTCGCTGCTGCGGCAGCAGGACCTCGACTACGAGCCCGCGAAGTCCCCCGAGGCGCTGGTCAAGAGCCGCCGCCACGACGTGATCGCGACCGGCACCGTCGAGGCGATCGAGCAGGGCCGCGAGATCCTCCTGGAAGAGGGCGACACGTATCCGCTCACGCACGTGGTGATGCGGGTGCGGGTCACTGACAAGCTGCGCGCGAGCTCCGCCGACCAGGTCAAGGACGGGCGCGTGTACGTGGAGCTGTGGCAGGGCGGGCGCTACAACGACAAGGCCGGCACGCCCGTCCACTCCCTGAGCGAGTGGCGCAGATCGATCCCCGCGGGCACCCCCGTCATGCTCTTCCTGTCCAAGGACCAGGCGGAGGGGACGATGCGCGGGAAGACCAACGGGCTGGCCCCCGGTGCGAAGCTCATGACCCCAGACGCGCAGGGCATCGTCTTCCAGGACGGCGGCCGGCTCATCGGCGGGATCGAGGATCTCCAGGGCGAATGGGCCCAGATCAAAACGCTGAACCAGCTCAGGGACCGCGTCAAGGCACAGCTCCGTAAGGACTGAACCGGCCCGGCCCGGAACGCGAACATGCCTCTGACCTCGCGGCGCGACCGCAGGTCAGAGGCATGCCCGAGAGGTGGACCTAATCGCGGACGAAGAGCTGCCAGGCGTCAGCCGCGGAGTGCCGCCATGTTGGCGGCGCTGATCCTGGCGAATCGCAGGGACTGGCCCGGGTCCGTGCTGCCGCCCGGGGCGTTGTCCTGCTCGTAGTTCGAGTTGTAGTGGCCCTTGGCGCCGATGGTCTTGTAGAAGGTCTTGAACTCGATGTCGCTGCGGGGGTCGCCGAACGGGACCATGCTGTAGCCGTTGCCGACACCGGGTGCCTCGCCGGTGGCGTCGCCATCCTTGGCGTGGAACAGCTGGTACCGCTGTGGCTGCCTCGCGACCTGGGCGGCCGGGTCGAAGATGTCCTCGACGCGGTTGCCCTCCCAGTCGTAGCGCCACTGCCACTGGTGCTGCGCGACGTGCGCCCAGTACACGTCCAGCTCGACGACGCACAGGCCCGGGTCGGTGATGTCGAGATAGTGCTGCATGAGGCGCTTGCCCGACTCTCCGCGCACCTGCGTGGGCGGAATCGGCGCACCCGTCCGGCGGTCCTCGGTCACGGTGACCATCGGGCCGTCCTGCAGGAAGTTGTACGCCGGCGAGTGGTTGTGGGTGTACATATGGATGCCCCACCGCAGGCTGAGCGTGTTCAGGGCCTCCCACTTCTCACCGGAGACCGTCCACGGCTCGATGTTGCGGTTGTTCGCGCTCGTCGGGTCGTTGCCGGTGCCCATGAACGGCAGGCCCAGGATGGCCGCGAACTCCAGCTCGGTCTGCAGCCGCTCGTAGTCCTGGGTGGACATGGTGCCGCCGGGGCTGTTCGGCCCGTTCCACGTGTTCGGGACGAACCCGTGGTTGCCGATCGCCTCCAGGCCGTACGCGTCCAGGAAGCCGCGCAGCGTGCGGGCGTACGCCAGGTACGCCGCCCGCGACTCTGGGGTGGTCACCCCGCCCGGCGCCGGGTTCGGCGCGGTCCCGCCGGGGTTCGCGGCGTTCTGGCCGTAGCCGGCGAACTCGATCTGCTTGAAGCCACTGTTCGCCAGGAACTCAAGCAGCTCCACCCAGCCGCCGGGCAGCGGCACGAGCGGGCCGAGGTCGGTCGGGTCCTTGGGGAAGTTCGGGCCGCCCAGGTAGCCCATGGTGGGTGAGACGCCGAGCGCCGCGCTCGCCGCGATGCCGACCCGGGTGGGCACGTCGCGCTGGGAGTAGGTGATCGTGCCCAGCTTGCCGCCCGGGATGAGCCGCCCAGACGCCGCGCTCGCCTTGGCCGGCGCGAACACGGACGCGGGGCCGAGTGGGCTGAGCGCCGCGGCCACCGCCGCGCCCGCGCCGGCCCCCATGAACCGGCGCCGGCTGAACTTACTGTTGAAGGCCATTGTGGTCCCTCTCGCGAAGTGGTTGAGCAAATCCGGGCCGGGGCGCCGTGCCGACGCACGACGCCCGGCCGCGGGGCCGTGCTAGGACGTACTCACCCCCTGTCCCCCGAACTCGACCCAGTTGAGGTTGACCAGGTTGCCGCCGGTCTGGCCGCCCGTGACCGACCGGAACACGAGGTAGACCTTGTGCCGGCCGCCCGGGTTGGTGATCGGGAACGTTTGGCTCTGCCACGTCGCCGTGTCACCGGTCGACCGGAGGGTCGCCGTGGTGAGAATCGGCCCGTTGACCGCGTCGAGGCGGACCTCGACGGCGGCCATCGGGCTACCCGCCGGCACCTGCGTCGACGTGCTCGCCACCCGGAAGGTCAGCGAGTCGCTGTTCAGCAGGTTGAACGGTCCGTTCAAGGCGATCCAGTCACCGCTGCCGAGGCTGCCGCGGTGCTGGCCGCCACCGGCCGGGTCGTTCGTCGTGGCGACGTTGGTGCCGGACTCCTCGAGGGCGACCTCGGCCTCCTGGCGCTTCTGCCGGACCTGGTTCTGAGCGACCGTGGTCAGTGCCGGAACGCCGCCTGCACCGCCGCGATCGGTGTACGAGGCGCTGACGACGCCGAACACGTTGCCCCCGTGGGACACGTCGTCCGGGTCGGTCGGCAGCACGCCCGTGCAACCGCGGACGGACTCCTCGGCGTGGCCGTGGCTGTCATGGCCGAGGATGAACGTCACCTCGACCCGGTCACAGTCGATCGTCCCGTCCTCGGGGTCGGTGACCGTCACCGAGAACGGGATGCTCTCGCCGAAGGAGAACAGGCCGCCATCGACCGGGGTGTTGACGGCCACGCTCGGCGCGGTGTTGCCGGCTGTGACGGTCGTGTTCGCCGAGGCGGACTTGCCGCTCGAGTCGAACACCGTCAGCCGCGCCGTGTACTGGCCGGGCGTGGTGTAGGTGAACTGCGGGTCCGGGTCGATCGAGTCCACGACGCCGTCGCCGGTGAAGTCCCACTCGTACCGGATCGAGTCAGCCGGGTCGGGATCGCGTGAGCCCGCGCTGGAGAACTGCACGGTCAGCGGTGCGGGACCGTTGGTCGGCGACGCGGAGAGCACGGGGATCGGGGCGCGCTGGCCCCTGACGTAGTCCCACCGGTACAGGCCGGCGTCGTTGTTGACGGTGAAGAAGCCATCGCCGTAGGTCAGCAGGTAGAAGTGTCCGTTCTCGTCGAACTGCATGTCCATCGGGGTGTCGCACTCGAACGGGTTGGTCGTCTGCGGGACCCGCTGCGGAGTGAGGCCACCGCAGTCGAGCAGGTTATTGATCTTGAAGACCCGGTTCTGCGAGTCGAGCCGGATCTCGCGCAGCGTGTCCCGGGTGAACTCGCCGAAGAAGACCGCCTTGTCGTAGTACGGCGGGAACTTCGTCGGATCGGGGTTCTTCGGGTCGTAGCGGTACGTCGCCGCGCCGTGCGGGCCGACACCGCCGGTGCCGAGCTCGGGGAACAGCCGCGGGCAGGTGGTGGCGCCGGAGCCGTTGTAGTAGGCGAAGCACGGCGTACCGATCGGGTTGTCCGCCCGGTTCTCGGGTGTGTACGAGTACCAGACGTCGGGGTTGGTGATCGGCGGGCCGTATTCGAGGCCGGGCTCGACGGTGGGCCCGCCGGACAGGTTCCATCTCGAGTTGTTCTGCGGTCCGCGGTCCGGGTTGTCGCACTCGAACGCCTGCGGCGGACTGTCCAGCGGCGTTGAGGTGTTGAAGTTCCAGCGGTAGTACGGCAGGTCCGTCCGGTAGCACAGCGGCCAGCCGTAGTTCGCCGGCTTGCGAACGATCTCGACCCGGCCGGTCCCAGCGGGCCCGCGGAAGTTCTGCGGGGTCTGCGAGTCGGGCGAGTAGTCGGTGACGTACGCGACGCCCTTGTCGTCGACCTGGATCCGGAACGGGTTCCGGAAGCCCATCGCGTAGACCTCCGGACGGGTCTTGTCCTTGCCGACGGGGAAGAGGTTGCCCGCAGGGACGGTGTAGGCGCCGCCGAAGTCGTTCTGTTCACCGGAGGCGATGTCGCCGTCCTTGACCGAGATGCGCAGCACCTTGCCGCGCAGGTCGTTGGTGTTCAGCGACGAGCGGCGAGCGTCGACGTGCGGGGCGTTGAGCTGCCCGGTCGTGGTCAGCATGTCGTTGAAGGGACCGAAGCCACCGGAGTTGCCGCCCCCGGCCGGGGTGTCATCGCCGGTGACCATCCACAGGTTGTCCTGCGAGTCGAAGTCGATGTCGCCCGCGACATGGCAGCAGGCGCCGCGGTTGACCGGAACACGCATGATCTCCTGCTCGGACGCGACGTCGAGGTGCGCCGGCTCGTCCGCGGTGGCATCGACGAACTTGAAGCGGGAGAGCTGGAAGTATCCGACCCAGGGATCCCAGGTCGCCGGCGAGTCCCCGGTGTTCGGCGCGTTCGCCGTCGGAGTCGTCTGTGTGACGATCTCGCCGGTCGACAGCTTCACGTCCTTCACGGTGGGCGGTGCGTAGTAGAGGTAGACCCAGCGGTTGGTCTTGAAGTCGCTGTCGATCCCCGGCCCGTACATGCCGTCCTCGCTGGCCTGGTAGACCGGGATGTTCGCGAGCACGGTGGTCTTGTTCGACTTGGGGTCGTGCAGCCGGACGCCGCCGCGGCGGTCGGTCTGGAGGATCCGGTCGTCGGGCAGGACGTCGAAGCCGACCGGCTCGCTAACGTTCGGTGGAAGCGCGACCGCCGTCTGCTGGTAGTTGGCGAGCACGGTCGCGCCGCAGTCGGAGTAGACCGGGTCGGCCTGGCCGGCCGCCCACTTGATGGCGCCGCCGAGGTGCGCGCGCAGGTTGGCCTCGCTGAAGCCGGCCACCGTGTTGCCGAGCGCGGTGTAGAACGAGCGGCCGCCCTGATAGTCCTTGCACCAGGTGACCGGGTGGTCGGCGCCCATCGTGCCGCCGGAGATGCCGGTGACCGTGTTGCCCCCCGGCTGGGACTCGAACGGGTCCTCGACGACGGTGGCGAGCACGTGGCTCTTGCCTCGGACGTTGGCCTTGAAGTTGTACCAGGCGTCCGACCGGGTCCAGTACTCGGGCAGGTTCTTCGACGCATCGTGGACGCGGTCGGCGACCTTGATGGTGCCCTGCTGGACATCGGTCCGGCCCGCGGCGCGGGTGCCGAGCACGTCGGAGAGGAACTGCCAGCTGGGCTGGGCGTCGATCGCCGAGCCGATGCCGACGAAGCCGCCGCCCGCGCGGTAGTACGCCTCGAAGGCGTTCTGCTGGGCGGTGGTGAGCACGTCGCCGCTGGTGTTGAGGAAGACGACGGCGCGG
Source organism: Actinomadura alba (assembly GCF_014323705.1). Classification (GTDB taxonomy): domain Bacteria; phylum Actinomycetota; class Actinomycetes; order Streptosporangiales; family Streptosporangiaceae; genus Actinomadura_C; species Actinomadura_C alba. The sequence goes on along the minus strand of NZ_JABVEC010000002.1, from coordinate 496,019 downwards.
TACTTCTTGAGGTGCTCCTGGTCGAACTTGCGGGCATCGTCGGTCACCTGGACCGCAAAGCGGAGCTGCTCACCGAGCCGCCTGATAGCGGTGACACCGGCGGCGGTCACCGCAGTGTCTCCGCCTGTGGATTTCGTGAAGACCAAGACTCTGTACTGAATGCCGTCGCTGTCTGGCGCGGCCGCGGCCGCCTGGGGGGCGGATGCCGATGCCGTGCCGATGAGCGCGCTGCCCATGAGTGCGAGCAGCCCGACGAATGCGATGAGGCGGCGGCGGAGGCGTGTGCGCATGGAACCTCCTCGGGGGTACGCCCGACTGACGGGCCGTCGTACGGAGACGGTCCGGTCGGGAAGGAAGGGGTGGGGAGAAGGGGAGGAAGGGAGGGGTGTGGTCGGCGCGATGCGCCGGTATGCCCGAAGGGGAGGCAGAGGGTGGTCGGTCGCTGTCGTGGGGGGCCGTGTGTCCGATACGCCGAGCTGCGCCTCAGCGCTCACCGGGATCGCTGGTGAGCGACTGGCTCGGTCCAAGTTCTAGCGCGGATCTTATAGCCGCGAGTCAGCCAAAGATAGAGTCTCTTACGCGAAAGTTCCGGGCAGAGCCGACAAACTTCTGCTCAAACAAAACCAAAGTCCGCTGACGACGAGAGAAACGCCATTGCCCAGCCGGCGATCTCCGGCGGCACGCAGGACGCGGTCGCCACGACCTCGTTCAACGGGGGGATGCCGGGGGCCGACGAAGGAGAGCCGGAAGCGCAGGTACAGGTCGTCGATCCGGTAGCGGGTCGGGTCTCACGGCTCGGTTTGGTGGACGGCGGCAGTTCGGCGGCGACCATGCGACGCGTGGTGAGGAGTTCCAGGGGGGCGCTTGAGAGCAGGGCCGACGTGGGTCTGCGCCGTGGTGGCGCGGGGGCGAAGCCCCCGCATCGGGGGTTCCAGGGGTCGTCCCCCTTGGCAGACATGACCGAAACGAAAGCGTGCCCACAGGCAAAGCCTGTGGGCACACGCGTCACACGTTCGTGGAGGTGGCGGGAATCGAACCCGCGTCCTTCGATAGTGATACAGGGCTTCTCCGGGTGCAGCCTGCTGATCGTTTTCTCAGCCCCGGCACTCACGCAGGCAAGTCGCCGACGGGCTCAGTCGCTGTTGGGTTTCCCTACCAGTCCCGCGACCGGATCGGCAGGTTGAGTCTCCTTACGATGCCAGACCCCGGGTCGGAGACGCTCCCGGGCTGACAGAGTCGCTACTCGCCTCAGGCGGCGAGGGCGAACTCAGTGCGCTTAGTGTTGGCACTTGTTGTTTTGCGATCACAGGATTAACGAGGTCGTAACCGCAACCCTCGACCCGCTTCACCTGACTCGACCACCGAAGTCGAAGCCAGTCACCCCCATGTTGAGTTGTCAACCGGACGCCTGAACGCCCACATTTCCTCACCGTACATGGTCAACGGGCGCGCCGCCAACGAGATTCCCGGCCGCAGCTGAAGGCGCCCGCCCTCCGGGCAGTCCTTCCACGGCCAGGTGGACGGCGGCCCGCCACTGCAAGCTGCCCCTGCCCTTCGCGCCGAAGGCGCCTGACCGCAGATCCCGCACCACGCGCCGAAGGCGCACCAACGCGGGATGAGCAGCGAGCACGTGATTCGACACGGTCCGCGAGCCGCCAGGCGAGCGGACCGAGACGAAGAACCAAGAAAAGAAGAGCCCCGGGGGCGCGTAATCGCACCCCCGGGGCCGACCGGCAGGGTCGGGCCGGTCCGGACGGCAGAGCCTCCCCCGAGACGAGGCTCTGGTCTCATCACGGCGACTGAGTCCGCAACCCCCCAAGCGGAAGCTCAGTCACTCTTTAAGACGTCCGGATGCCCCTCGAAGGTTGCGACCCTCGGGTAAAGGAATTACAAAACGGTAACGAGCTGCCGCAACGCCCTGCGAGCATGGGGTTTTCGCGGGTCAGGGCGCGCTCAGGGCAGTGTCAGGAAGCGCCGGGCGAGCTGCGCGGCGGACGCCTTGCCCTCGATGGCGATCGCGAAGGCGTATTCGCCCTGAGACCCCACGAACCACGACACCGTCTTCTGCTGCCCGCCGTCGGTGTAGTTGACCGCCGCGGAGACGCCGTACACCGTGGCGCCGCCCGGGACCCTGGCGGCCTTCGCGGTGCCCTGGAAGACCGACCGCCGGGTCAGCAGGCGCAGGTCCTGGAATCCATCGGGTTCGAGCGGCTGGGCCTGGAGCGTCCGCGGCACCGCGGGGTCGGACAGGAGCGTCGGCGGACGCCAGGTGCCCGAGTCGGCGGCCCCCGCCACGAGAGCCATGGTGAGCGGGCTGACCCGCACGCCGCCCTGCCCGAGCATGATGTTGGCCTTCTCGGCGTCGTTCCTGGGCCGCGGCACCGAGCCGGAGAAGGCCGGCACCGGAAGTCCCCACTGCTTGCCGACGCCGAACCGGTCGATCTCGCGCATCAGCGTGTCGGTGTCAACGGACTTGCTGAGCGACGCCAGCGTCGTGGCGCAGGAGAAGGCGAAGTTCATCTGGAAGGTCGACTTGCCCCTGGCCGGACCGGGGTTGGTGAAGGTCTGGCCGTCCACCTTGGTCGTCGCCGGGCAGTCCGTCTGCTTGTTCGCCCCCATGCCCTTCAACATCAGCGCCTCGGCGGACACGATGCCGAAGGTGAGCCCCGGCGGGTAGCTGCCCTCCATCGCCCGGTTGTCCTGGCCGGTCCCGTGATTGGCCACCGCGAGGATCTCTCCGGTGGTCCGGTGCACCGCCACCAGTGAGGCCGGGAACCTCAGCTGCGCCAGCGTGCGCTCGGCCTTGAGTTGCGCGCTGCTCTTCAGGGTGGTGCGGACGTGGGCGCTCGACTGACCTCGCCACTCCCGCAGCACCTCCTGCTTGCCCTCCCGGTCCTCGATCACGACCTTGACCGCCGGGATTCCCGCGAGCCGACGCTGGTAGAGCATCTGGAGCCCGCTGACCCCGATCGTGTCACCGGGCTGGTACGGCGCCCCGACCTCCTGCAGCCGCGCGGAGGTCGCGGGCCCGAGCCGGCCGACCAGTTCGGCCGACACACGGGGGGCGATCTCGGCATCGATCGTGCGGACGGCCAGGCCGTCGATCCGCCGGAGCTTCAGCCCAAGGTTGTAATTGAGGGGCTGCTGCAACGTCACGAGCGGCAGGAACTCGTTCGGGGGGGCCGAGCGCACCCGGCCGATCAGCCGCTCCGAGTCGAGCCGGGTGTCGCGTGCCAGCTGATTGATCGTCCGCGGGATGTTCCGCACGGCTCCGGGATAGACACCGAAGATGTCGGCCCGCACGGTCTGCAGCAGCGTGCCGCCGTTGACGGCCTGTACCTCGCCCCGCGGCGGCGACTCGGTCACGATGGCGAGCCGCTCGCCCTCGCCGAGGTCGGGATGAACGATCGAGGGACTCCAGACGACCTTCCACTCGCCGTCGATCCTGCGGAGGTTCATCTGCCCGAGGTACTGCCAGGGCTCGCCGTTCTCACCGAGGTCGACCTTGACCTCGAAGCGGGCGTTGGCCTCGTTGCCCTTCTTTCGGATCTGCCCCATCCGCAGCCTCAGCGACGCGGCGTCGAGCTGGTCGGTGATCTGGGCGAGAGCCGCGCGTACGGCGGCGGGGTTCCCCGTCGTATGCCGGGCCGCCGCCTGGTAGTTGCCGACCTGCCAGGCGATGAGGAAGTCGCGTACGGTCGGCAGCACCGAGGGCTCGGCGAAGCACGCCGTGGCGGTGGTGCCCACGAGCAGCGCCGAGACAGCCGCCGAGACCGCCCGGCGAAACATCGAGCGCATGCCTACGCCCCCGCGCGCCGGGAGGAGGGCCGCGAACGATGGCGCATCGCCCGGTCCATGTCTCGTTTGGCCTCGCGCTTCGCGATGTCCTGGCGCTTGTCGTGGGAGCGCTTGCCGCGCCCGAGTCCGATCTCGACCTTGGCCTTGCCGTCCTTGAAGTACAGGGACAGCGGGATCAGCGTCTGCCCCTGTTCCGAGGTCATGCCGATCAGGCGGCCGATCTCACGCCGATGGAGCAGCAGCTTCCGCGGGCGGCGCGGTTCGTGGTTGGTCCACGTGCCCTGCGTGTACTCGGGAATGTGCACGCCCATCAGCCACACCTCACCGTCGCGCACGACGGCGTAACCGTCGACGAGCGAGGCCCGTCCGGCTCGCAGCGACTTCACCTCGGTGCCCTGGAGCACCATGCCGGCTTCCCAGGTGTCATCGATGTGGTAGTCGTAGCGGGCGCGCTTGTTCTGCGCGACCAGCTTGCGTCCTGTCTCACGTGGCACTTGATCAGCCTCGGCGTTTTGTCGGCAGCACAGTCATCCGCAACGTGGCGAGCAGGCCGCACGGCACGCGGCCCGTGAGCCCGAGCATGCCAGAATTCTACGCGGATCAGATCTTCAGGTACCTGCGCAGAGTCAGGAACGAGGCCAACGCGCACAGCAGGACGCCGACGCAGACCGAGAAGATGATGATGCCGACCACCGAGCTCCAACTCAGCTGACTGGCGAACTGCAACGATCCCTGCAATCGATCGATCAGGAAGATCTTGCTGAGCACCAGCAGGAACGCCGCCAGGATGCCGCCGACCAGGCCGGCGATGGCGCCCTCGAGGATGAACGGCAGTTGGATGTACATGTTCGACGAGCCGACGAGCCGCATGATCCCGGTCTCGCGGCGCCGGTTGAAGGCCGACAGCCGGATCGTGTTGCCGACGATGAGCACCGCCGCGATGACCTGGATACCGGCGATCAACAGGGCGGCCCACTGCAGGCCGTTCAGGATCCGGAAGAACTTCTTCAGGATCTCCTGCTCGTTGACCACCTGATCCACGCCCGGCCGGCCGAGCATGGCGCTGGAGACCGACTTGTACTCCTCCGGATTCTTCAGCCGCACCCGGAACGAGTCGGGGATGTCACCGGCCTTGGTGCTCTGCACCATGCCGGGCGTGCTGGAGAACTGGTCCTTGAACCGCGCGAACGCCGCGTCCTTGCTCTCGTACTCGACCGCGGAGACCTGCGGAAGCTTCTCCAGGTCGGACTTGATCGTGTTCTTCTGCTCCTGGGTCGCGTCGGCCTTGTTGCAGCTGGTGTTGGAGCTGGTCTTGGTGCACATGAAGATCGAGACTTCGATCTTGTCGTACCAGTAGTTCGTGGAGTTCGAGACCTGCTTGTTGATGAGCAGGCCGGTGCCGAAGAGTGCCATCGCGATCGCGACGGTGATGACGAGAGAGATCGACATCGTGAGGTTCCGGCGGAGACCGATCCAGATCTCCTGGAGAACGAACTGTACCCGCATCTTCTTGGCTGTCCTCGCTGGTCGTTGGCCGGGGGTCTTGGCCGGGCTGGGCCGAGTCGGGCCAGATCAGTAGGCCTGGCCGTAAACCCCGCGCGACTGGTCGCGGACCACGCGGCCGTCCTCGAGTTCGACGACCCGTTTACGGAAGGCGTCGACGATCGCGGCATCGTGCGTGGCCATCACGACGGTTGTGCCGGTCCGGTTGATCCGGTCCAGCACCTTCATGATGCCGATCGAGGTGGCCGGGTCGATGTTCCCGGTCGGCTCGTCGGCGAGCAGGATCATCGGGCGGTTGACGAACGCCCGGGCGATGGCGACTCGCTGCTGCTCGCCGCCGGAGAGCTCATCGGGCATCCGGTGGGCCTTGCCCTCCAGGCCGACCAGGTCGATGACCTCGGGCACGACCTTGCCGATGAAGCGCCGCGGCTTTCCGATGACCTCGAGCGCGAAGGCGACGTTCTCGAAGACGTTCTTGTTGGGGAGCAGCCGGAAGTCCTGGAAGACGCAGCCGATCCTGCGGCGCAGGTGCGGAACCTTCCAGTTGTTCAGCCGGCTCAGGTCCTTGCCGGCCACGTGGACATGGCCTTGCGACGGACGTTCCTCCTTGAGGACCAGCCGCAGGAAGGTCGACTTGCCCGACCCCGAGGGACCCACCAGGAACACGAACTCGCCCTTCTCAACGGCGACGTTCACGTGCTGGAGGGCCGGTCGGTTCTGGCTCGGGTAAACCTTGGTGACGTTGTCGAAGTGGATCACGAGTGCATCACGGCGTGCCAGTCTAGGGTCTGTTGGACGACGGTGTCCTCATTTGGGACAAATGCCGCCGCGGGCCTCCGGTTTGGCGGTCCGGTTGGCCATGTCGCAGTCTAGAGGGGACACTGACATGGAAAGTCCAACTTGGACGTAACCGGTCCCTCGATCGGGGATCCAGGAGGAGGGCGCGGAATGAGCTGCGAACACTTGATCTGTGCTCGATGCTCCGGTCCGGTCGTCGAAGGGCGTTGCCCGACCTGCCGCGCCGCCCGCGCGGAGGTCCACGACCACGGCCCCTCGGTACCGCCGAGTGTGGTCCTCATCGCACTCGTGCTGGCGTTCGCCCTGGCCTTCGCGCTGGCGCTGCAGCACCTCTCCTAGCGGGGACCTCTTCTCAGGAGGCGGCGCTCTCCTGCTGGCGCATCCAGCGGATCTCGGCCTCGACGAACTCGTCGATCTCACCGTCGAGGACGGCCGTGGGGTTACCCGCCTCGACGCCGGTGCGCAGGTCCTTGACGATCTGATACGGGTGCAGCACGTAGTTGCGGATCTGCGTGCCCCAGCTGGTGGTGCCCTTACCGCGCAGCTCGGCCATCTTCTCCGCCTCCTCCTGCCGCTTGCGCTCCAGCAGCTTGGCCTGCAGGACGTTCATCGCCGAGGCGCGGTTCTGCAGCTGGCTGCGCTCGTTCTGGCAGGAGACGACGATGCCGCTCGGAAGGTGCGTGATCCGGACCGCGGAGTCGGTGGTGTTGACCCCCTGGCCGCCGGGACCGCTGGAGCGGTAGACGTCGATCCGCAGCTCGCTCTCGTCGATGTCGATGTGGTCGCTCTGCTCCACCACCGGTACCACGTCGAGGCCGGCGAACGACGTCTGCCGCCGCCCCTGGTTGTCGAAGGGCGAGATGCGGACGAGCCGGTGGGTGCCGTGTTCTCCGCGCAGCGTGCCGTAGGCGTAGGGCGCGCGTACCACGAAGGTGGTCGACTTGATGCCGGCCTCCTCCGCGTAGGACGTGTCGTAGATCTCTGTCGGGTAGCCGTGCCGCTCGGCCCAGCGAAGGTACATGCGCTGCAACTGCTGAGCCCAGTCGGCCGCATCGACACCGCCCGCCTGGGCGTTGATCGTGACGAGCGCCTCACGCGCGTCGTACTCCCCTGCCATCAGCGTGCGGACCTCGAGCTGCTGGACGTCCTTGCGGAGTGAGCCCAGCTCGCCCTCGGCCTCGCCGAGGGTGTCGCCGTCGTCCTCTTCCCAGGCCAGCTCGAACAGCACGGCGAGGTCGTCGAGGCGGTTGCGCAGAGCCTCGACCCGGCTGAGCTCGCTCCCGAGATAGGACAGCCGGCGGGTCACCTTCTGCGCACGCTCCTGGTCGTTCCACAGCTCGGGATCCGCGGACTCCTCACGCAGCTTCCCGATGTCCCCCCGCATGCCGTCGAGATCGAGCACCGCCTCGATGCCGGTGAGGGTCGAGTTGAGCTCCTTGAGCTGATCTTGAGCATCGATGGCTGCCACACGTCGAGTTTATCGGCGGGAAAGCACCGGTGAGCGACGGCACCGTCTCCATCCACCATTGAGGGGTGGCAGAATCACGGATCAGCGAATGTAGATCATGACAAGCCCGGGGGCCTCGGACGGTGAAGCAGAGGACGGTGCGACGGCATACGTTCCGAACGATCGCGTTGACGATGACCGCCGTGCTGGCGCTCATCGGTGTCATGGGCTGCTCGGAACCGAGGGAGCGGCCCACCGCCCCGGCGGCCTTCGCCTCCACCCCCACCCCCGAACGGCTGACCCCCGAGGTGGCCAGGCAGGCGTTCCGGGCGTACGTCACCAACGAGGACGTGGCCCGAGCGAGCGGTGACGAGCGGCTCGCGCTGTCGTGGGCCGCCGACGGCCAGTCCCAGCTGATCGCGGCCGCCTTCCGCAAGGCCGCGTTCACGGGCGAGCCGGTGCCGCGCTACCACTACGCGACCCCCCGTCTCTACGTGCCCCGGCTGTCGACCTACCCGCAGTGGTTCGTCGCGGCCGTCGACCGGACGACCAGGAGCGGGAACGGCTCCTCCGCCGGAGCCGGGCGCAGCGCGTCGGAGCCGAGATCCAAGCGCACCGCGCTCATGGCGTTCCACCGCTCCTCCCCGTCCACCCGCTGGCGGCTCAGCCTCACGACGGTGCTGAACGCGAAGACGAAGGTCCCCCACGTGGTGGTCGACCGCGAGGGCTACGCGACGCCACTCGCGACCTTCGACGCCGGGCTGATGATCCAGCCGCGCAGCGTCTCCGGGATCCACGCCACGCTCGCCGTGGAGGGCTCCGGCTCCGTCGCCGCCGACGTGCTGCGGACCGGCGCCTACACCTCCGGCTACTACACGCAGACGCGCAGGGCCAAGAGAAGGGCGGCGGAGGCCGGGCTCGCCTACGACACCGTCTTCACGGCGACCGGCTTCCCGATCTTTCCGTTGCGCACGGCCGACGGCGGCGGCCTCGTGCTGTACGCGCTGAGCCAGAACACCGTGACCTTTCTCAAGGACAAGAGGAACCGCCTGTCCATCCCGCGTGACGCCGCCCACCTGCTGGACACGCTCGTGCTGAAGGACGAGCTCAACGTGACACAGACCCTGCAGTTCGCCGCGGTGGTCCCCGTCCAGCCCCCTGCGCGCACACCGGCGCACACGCCGTCACCGGGGCCGGGTCGTAAGACCGCCCCGAGGGCCGACGTCGTCGCGCACGACGGCGCGGTGACCCAGGCGTTCACCCGCGCATCAGGGTGACCCCAATCTGAGTAAACCCCAATCTGAGTAAACGCAGAGTGACGCTCCGATCACTCTGCGATGATGCTCCCCGGAATGCGTCATCGTCTTCCCCCGGGGGGTTTCATGCGTCTCCGTCTGGCCGTTCTCGCGGCCCTCACCGTCCCGCTGGCCTCGTGTCCGCTGGCCTCGTGCAGCGGCGCGGGCGTCGGCCCCGGCGCCCCGTCGCCGGCACCGCAGCTCACCCTGAGCGAGGCCCGGGAGGTGCTCAACAAGTACGAGAGCACCAACAACCAGGCCAACAAGGCCCTCGACGACAAGCTGCTGGCGTCCGCCGAGACGGGCGCGCAGCTCGACATGGACACGGCGGGCTACAAGCTGCGCCGTGCGACCAAGCAGAAGTACACCCAGTTCACCTACACCAAGCCGTCCTTCTACATCCCGAAGCTGACCGCCCATCCGCGCTGGTTCGCCGTCGGCGCCACCTCGCGCGCGGAACGTACCGGTTCACGCGAGGGCAACGGGCGGCAGCGCCGAGCCGAGCAACAGCACGCGCTGCTGTTCGTCCAGGACAAGGCCGGTGCGCCCTGGCGGCTCGCCGCCGATCCGTACCCGACAGCGGGGCCGCTCGGCGGAGTGGCCGTCGACAAGAACGGTTACGCGACCTCGGTGCCGCCCGGCGACGCGCGGCTCGCCCTCAGCCCGTCGAAGGTCGGTGCCGCGCACGCCGCGCTGCTCACGAGCGGTCCCAAGTCTCCGGCCGCGGCCGGCATCGGTCCGGGGCCGCACACCACGCAGGCCTACGCCGCCCTCGAGCGGGCCACCGGCCAGTTCTCCAAGGTCGGCGTGGGCCTGACCTCGCTGTTCGCGCCCAGCACCGCACCGGTGTACGCGCTGCGCACCACCGACGGCGGCGCGCTCGTCTGGTACGTCCTGCAGCAGAACGAGCGCTACACCGCGAAGAAGCCCGGGGCGATCTCGATCACGGGCGACCTGGTCGGGCTCGCTCCGCCCGGCAACGTCAAGGACCGGCTCGACACCACCGTGCTCGTGCAGTACCTGTCCAAGGTCCCGCCCAAGGACAAAGGCTCGGTCGACGTGACGGGCAGCTACCGGAAGGCCGTGCGGGCGGCCGCCTCCTGAGTTCCGTTGGGCGCCGGCGCGCTCAGCGCCTCCTTGACCGCTGTGTGCGGAGCACGCCGGCGCCCGACGGTGACCACCAGCCCCTCTTTCACCGGGCGGGTCAGTTGGGCAGCGAACCGGCGGTGACCAGGGTGCGGATCGCACCGAGGGCCACCGAAAGGGTGGCCAGGTCGAAGCTGTCGCTCTCCCAGATCTCGCTCAGCATCTGGCTCGCCCGCTCCTTCGCGGAGGCGTTCTTGTCGGTCCACGCGGCCAGCCGATCCTCGGGTCCGGCGCCGGGTTCGCTCGTGGTGAGGACGTCCCGGGTCAGCGCCGCGTGCGCCGTGTAGAGATCGTCACGCAGTGCCGAGCGTGCCATCGACTTCCACCGGTCCGGCCGGGGCAGCGCGATGATCCGCTCCCTGAGGCGGGCGAGTTCCAGCCGATCGGCCAGATCGAAGTAGACCTCTGCGGTCTCCTCGACCGTCCGGCCGGTGGTGTGCGAGATCTCCACGAGATCGAAGGTCGAGTACGCCGGGACCATCATCGCCACCTGCTCGGCCAGATCCTCGGGCACACCCTGGCCGGCGAAGCCGTCACGACGCTCCTCGAAGGCCGACAGGTCCCGTCCGACCAGCCGCTTCGGCAGGCTGGGCGCCAGCGCCACGGCACCCTCGGCGAAGAGGTCGATGGTCTGCTGGATGTCGATCGGCGGGCGGCGGTTGCGCAGCAGCCAGCGCGCGCCGCGCTCGGTGAGCTTGCGCGCTTCGAGCCGCATGGCGAGCTGGGTCGACACGTCGATCTGATCGGACAACTGCTCGATCGACCGCCAGAACCTCGGCATGTCGAAGACCTCGCGGGCGACCAGATAGGCCCGGGTGATGTCCTGGGGCGAGGCCCCGGTCTCCTCGTTGAACCGGAACATGAACGTCACGCCGCTGTTGTTGATCAGTTCGTTCACCACCTGAGTGGCGATGATCTCCCGGCGCAGCGGATGCCGGTCCATGTACCCGCGGAAACGCTCGCGCAGCGGTGTCGGGAAGTAGCCCACAAGCCATGACGCCAGGTAGGGATCGTCGGGCAGATCCGAGTTGACGAGCTGGTCGTCGAGCGTGAGCTTGGCGTAGGCCAGCAGCGCGGCGAACTCCGGCCCGTACAGGCCCAGCCCCGCGCCGGTGGCACCGGCGGGAGCGTGCCTGCGCTCGGCGAGCGCCTTGTCGTCGGGCAGGAACTCCAGCCGCCGGTCGAGCTTGCCGTCGCTCTCCAGTCTCCGCAGGTAGCGGGCGTGGACCTGCAGCATGTTCCCGGCCTGTTCGCGGGAGGCCGCGAGCACGACGTTCTGACCGTAGTTGTCGCCGAGCACCAGCTCGGCCACCTCGTCGGTCATGTCGTACATCAGCTTGTTGCGCTGCTTGCCGGTCAGCTCCCCGTCGCGGACGACCTGATCCAGCAGGATCTTGATGTTCACCTCGTGGTCGGAGGTGTCGACGCCGGCGGAGTTGTCGATGAAGTCGGTGTTGACGAGCCCGCCGCCGCTGGCGAACTCGATCCGGGCGAGCTGGGTCAGCCCGAGATTGCCGCCCTCACCGATCACCCGGCAGCGCAGGTCGGCCGCGTCGGCCCGGACCGGGTCGTTGGCCTTGTCCCCCACGTCGGCGTTGTTCTCGGAGGTCGCCTTGACGTACGTGCCGATCCCCCCGTTCCACAGCAGGTCCACGGGGGCGCACAGGGCCGCGTGGATCAGCTCGTACGGCGTCATCGCCGCGACGTCGGGCTCGATGCCGAGCGCCTCCCGCATCTGCGGGGTCAGCTTGATCGATTTGGCCGTACGCGGGAACACCCCGCCCCCGGCCGAGACCAGCGACGTGTCGTAGTCGGCCCACGAGCTGCGCGGCAGGCCGAACAGCCGCTTGCGCTCCTCGAAGGAGCTCTCGGGGTCGGGGTCGGGGTCGACGAAGATGTGCCGGTGGTCGAAGGCGGCGACGAGCTTGATGTGCCGGGACAGCAGCATCCCGTTGCCGAAGACGTCACCGGACATGTCGCCGATGCCCACGACGGTGAAGTCCTGGGCGCCGACGTCGAGGCCGAGGAACCGGAAGTGGTATTTCACCGACTCCCAGGCGCCGCGAGCGGTGATGCCCATCGCCTTGTGGTCGTAGCCGACCGACCCCCCGGAGGCGAACGCGTCGCCGAGCCAGTAGCCGTACGCCGCCGCCACCTCGTTGGCGACGTCCGAGAACGTCGCGGTGCCCTTGTCGGCGGCGACGACGAGGTAGGTGTCGTCGCCGTCATGCCGGACGACCTCGGGTGCGGGCGCCACCTCGCCGTCGACCAGGTTGTCGGTGATGTCCAGCAGACCGCTGATGAACTGCTTGTAGCAGGCGATGCCCTCGGCGAGGTAAGCCCCCCGGTCGCCGGCTTCGGGCAGTCGCTTGCACACGAAGCCGCCCTTCGCGCCGGCCGGCACGATGACGGTGTTCTTCACCGCCTGGGCCTTGACCAGGCCGAGGATCTCGGTGCGGAAGTCCTCCAGCCGGTCCGACCAGCGCAGGCCGCCACGGGCGACCGAGCCGAACCGCAGGTGCACCCCCTCGATCCGGGGGGAGTACACGAAGATCTCGAACTTGGGCCGCGGCTGCGGCAGGTCCAGGATCCGCCGCGGGTCGAACTTCAGCGACAGGTACGGCTTGTGCCGGCCGCCGGCGGCCCGCACGGACGCCGTCCCCGCTTCACCCGCCGCGGCCGGTGAGCTTTCGCCGGTGACACCGGCCCGCGTCTGGAAGAAGTTGGTGCGGAGGGTGGCCTGGATCAATGCCAGGTAGGCCCGCAGGATGCGGTCCTGGTCCAGGCTCGCGACCTCGTCGAGCGCGGCCAGGATCTCATCGGCGATCTTGGTGCTGCGCGTCTCCTCCCCGTCGCTGCGGACCGGGTCGAAGCGCGACTCGAACAGGCGCACCAGCAGCCTGGTGACCGGCGCGTTGGCGCGCAGGACCTGCTCGATGTAGCTCTGGCTGAACGTGATTCCGATCTGGCGCAGATACTTCGCGTACGCCCGCAGCACCATTGCCTGCCGCCAGTTCAGCTCGGCGTGCAGCACCAGCGCGTTGAACCCGTCGCTCTCGATGTCGTCTCGCCACAGGGCGGTGAAGGCCTCCTGGAAGAGCCGCTTGACCTCGGCCTCGTCCACTCCCGCCGACGGCGTGTAGCGCAGCCCGAGGTCGTAGATCCACATCGGGTCGCGATCGGTTCGGTCAATCTGGTACGGCCGCTCGTCGACGACCTCCACGCCCATGTTCTGCAGCAGCGGCAGCACATGGGACAGCGAGATCGGCGGTCCCAACCGGTAGATCTTCAGCCGGCGCTCGCCCGGCGCGGCGTTGTAGGCCTCGTACAGGTTGATGGAGGTGTCGCCCGGCTCGGTGAGCCCGTCGAGCCGCTTGAGGTCGGCGACCGCCGTACGGGCCGGGAAGTCGGCCTTGTACCCCTCGGGGAAGGCATCGCCGAAGGTGCGGAACAGCGCCGCCGAGCGCTCCTCTCCGATCTGCTCGACCAGCGCGTCGACGAGGTCGTCGGACCACGACCGGATGGCCGTGGTGAGCTCGGCCTCGAGGTCCTCGGTGTCGACGTCGGGCAGCGGCTTGCCGCGTTCGCCCCGTACGACGACATGGAGGCGCGCGAGCACGGACTCGGAGACCATCGCGCTGTAGTCGACCGTCACGCCGCTGAAGGCGCGGCGCAGGATCTGCTGGATGCGCAGCCTGATCTGGGTGGTGTAGCGATCCCTCGGCAGATAGACCAGGCAGGACATGTACCTGCCGTAGTCGTCCTTGCGCAGGAAGAGCTTCAGCCGCCGGCGCTCGCGCAACCGCAGCACGCCGAGTGCGATCGGCACCAGCTCGTCGACCGAGGTCTGGAACAGCTCGTCGCGCGGATATGCCTCGAGGATCTCGATGAGGTCCTGGCCGTCGTAGCTGTCCGGGGTGAACCCCGCCCGTACCAGCACCTCGTCGAGCTTGCGCTTGAGCATCGGGATGTGCGAGATCGACTCGCTGTAGGCGACGTGGGTGAACAGGCCCAGGAACCGCCGTTCACCGATCACCTCGCCCGCGGCGTCGAACTTCTTCACGCCGATGTAGTCGAGGTAGCTCGACCGGTGCACGGTCGCCCGGGAGTTGGCCTTGGTGAGGATGAGGATCTTCGGCTCGCGCGCCTTCGCTCGCACCTCGGGCGGCAGCGCCGCGAAGCTGTGCGACTCGAACTTGTCGGGGCGCAGGATGCCGAGGCCGGTGCCGGTGACCGGACGCAGGACCGCGCCGTCATCGATCAGGTCGTAGTCCCGGTAGCCGAGGAAGATGAAATGGTCGTCGGCCAGCCAGTCGAGCAGCTCGACGCTCTCGGCGATCTCGGTGCCCGGCAGCGGCGGGGCGTGCTCGGTGAGCTCCATCGCGATGGCGCCGGCCAGCGACCGCATCTTCGGCTCGTCCTCGACCGCGACCCGCACGTCCGTCAGAACGCGTTCGAGGTCGATCTCCAGCCGGTCCAGCACCGCACGGTCGCTGGTGCGGTCGATCTCGATGTGGATCCAGGCCTCGTCGAGATCCTGGTCGCCGTCCGTCGCCCTGCGGAACCCGCGCAGATGACCGGCCACGTCGCGGTCCACGCCGAACTGCGGATGCACGATGAGGTGCGTCGACAGGTCGTGCCGGCTCAGCTCCATCGTCACCGAGTCGATCAAGAACGGCATGTCGTCGGTGACGATCTGCAGGACGGTGTGACCGGGGTCCCAGCCGTGCCCCTCGATCGTCGGGGTGAAGACCCGTACCTTGGCACGGCCCTGGGGCCGCTCCTCTCCGAGGTGCCGGTGGGCCATCGCGGGACCGCACACGTCGGCGGGGTCTCGGCCGAGTAGATCCTCCGGGGCCACGTGCCGGTAGTAAAGCCGCAGGTAGTCAAAGCTGTCGCCGGCCCAGTCGGGGCGCGCCCCAGGTGTCTGGGCGCAGGTCTCAGCCGCCCGCCGGAGTAGATCGTCTTTGGCCTCGTCGAGCTTCCCGCCCATGTCCCGCTCCCCATCGAGTGACATCGCCACGCCGTTGTGGCATTGCGCTCAATGCGCCAGCGTAGTGCGGATTGCCGCTATGTCCGAGCGCCCGGTCATCTCTTGATCATGACTGTGAGATCAGCCGTCATGCGTGTCGGGCGCGGCGCCGCAACCCCCGGGTTCGCAGGAGTCCCCGGATCCATGCCCCCCGCCCGAGCCACCGGACATCTCGGTCGGCGTGCCGGGTGAAGGGGTGGGCGTCCAAGAGGGAGTCGCCGGGGGCGTCCAGGTGGGCGAGTGCGTTGGCCGGTTCGTGTACGTCGGCCGGCCGGTGGGCCGCGAATCGGTCGTGGCCCGCGCCGGAGTGCGGGTGCCGGTCGAGGTCGGCCGGGGCAAGCCGGCGTCGACGTCCGTGGGCACCCCGTTCTGGTTCAGGGACGGTATCTCCGCCTGCGAACCAGGGCTGGAGGTGGTGGAGGTCGTCCCGGTGCCCTGCCTCTTCCAGAGGTCCGCGTTGGCCGCCATCACCAGGGAGACCGCCGCCGCGGCGGCCACCAGGCCACCGGCGCACGCGACCACCGCACGGCGCCGCGGCCCGCCCTGCCCTCGCCCACCGCTGTGGCCCTGTCCACCGCCATGCGGATGTCCGCCGCCGTGCGTATGCGACATTCCCGCCTGAACGGTCTGGTCCTGGGGCGGCTGCTCCGGAAAGGCCTGTGCCCAGTGTTCCGCCGGGCTCTCCTGACCCGCCGCGGGTCCGTGACCGGCCATCGCCCCGTGCCCGGCCGCGAGGGTCGCCGCCTGCGCCAGCACGTCGGAGTCCACGTCACCGGACGCCTCCGGGGTCGCCGACGGGACGACCTCCTCCTCGGCGAGCAGCCTCAGCAGGATGTGCCGGGCAGACGGGCGCCGTTCGGGGTCCTTGGCCAGGCAGTCCGTCACCAGGGCCCGGACCGGTCCCGACATGTCACCGAGGTCGGGATCGGCGGACATGATCCGGTTCACCACGTGGGGTATCGCGTCCGCACCGAACGGCGGTCGCCCGGTCCCGACGAACACCATCGTGGCCGCCCAGGCGAAGACGTCGACGGCCGGTGTGAGCGAGTCGCCCCGCAGTTGCTCGGGAGCCATGTACGCCGGAGTCCCGATGATCTGGCTCGAGACCGTGGAGGTGCCGCTGAGCGCCTTGGCGATCCCGAAGTCGATGACCCGGGGGCCATCGGAGGCGACCAGGACGTTCGCCGGCTTGAGGTCACGGTGCACAATGCCGGCCTGGTGAATGGCGACGAGCGCCGTCGCCGTGCCGATCGCCAGCCGCTCCAGTGCGGCGCCGGAGATCGGCCCCCGCTCCCTGACCAGCCTCAGCAGCGACGGCCCCTGGACGTACTCGCTGACGATGTACGGGCGGTCGCCGGCCACGTCGGCGTCCAGCACCTGTGCCGCGCAGAACCGGGCGACCTGGCGGGCGGCCATCGCCTCGCGGACGAACCGGCCGCGCGCGTCGGTGTCCTCGGCGAGATCGGCCCGCAACAGTTTGATCGCGACCAGGTCCTGGGAGGACCCGCGCCCGAGGAAGACCGCGCCCTGACCACCGGCGCCGAGACGACCGATCAGTTCGTAGGGGCCCAGCGTCCGCGGGTCGCCCGGCTGCAGTGGGTCGGCTGACATGTCGGCGGTCGCTGCCATGGCGGACCGGTCCTTTCAAGATCTCCGTGGCCGCGGCCGGAATGGCCGGTCGGTCCCGTACGCAGTGAGATGCACCCATCGACGTACGGGTTCGAGACCGTCAGCCCCACGCCTGACGCCTCCCTGGCCGGGTCCGGCCGTGCCGCCGCGCGGCGTTCAGGTCACTCGGGCGGCGTGAAGTACGCCAGGACCTCGGGGTTGGCCAGGGCGTCGACGTTGGCGGCGCGTTCCACGGGGGTGCCGAGCAGGATCTTGCGGACCGGGACCTCGAGCTTCTTGCCGGACAGGGTGCGCGGGATGCCCGGCACCTCCTGGATCTCGTCGGGCACGTGCCGTGGAGAGAGCGCGGAACGCAGTGCGGCGCGCAGCCGCCCCACCAGCTCGTCGGAGAGGGCCGCACCCGGGGCCATCGTCACGTAGAGGAGCAGGCGCCCTTCGGTGCCGAGCCGCCCGGTGTCGACGACCAGGCTGTCGGCGATCTCGCCGAAGGCCTCGACGACCCGGTAGAAGTCCGAGGTGCCCATGCGCACCCCGCCCCGGTTGAGCGTGGAGTCGGACCGGCCGTAGATGACGCAGCCACCGTCGGGAAGGATCTTGATCCAGTCGCCGTGCCGCCAGACCCCTGGGTACACGTCGAAGTAGGACCCTCGGTAGCGCTCGCCCTCAGGGTCGCCCCAGAAGCCGACCGGCATCGACGGCATCGGCTCGGTGATGACGAGTTCACCGACCTCGTCGACCACCGGCTCGCCGCCGTCCCCGTACGCCTCGACCTTGGCGCCGAGGCCGCGGCACTGGATGACACCGGCCCGGACCGGGAGGAGCGGCGTGCCCCCGACGAACCCGGTGCACACGTCCGTGCCGCCGGAGAACGACCCGAGCGGGATGTCCGCGGCGACGGCGTCGTACACCCAGGCGAAGCCCTCCGGCGGCAGCGGCGAGCCGGTCGAGCCGAGCCCGCGGAGCCGCGACAGGTCGTACTTCGCACCGGGCCGCAGGCCCGCCTTCATGGACGACACGATGTACGGCGCGCCGGCGCCGAAGTAGGTCACGCCCGTCTCGGCGGCGAGCCGCCACAGCGTGTCGCCGTTCGGCGCGCCGTCGTAGAGGACCACTGTGGCGCCCACCAGCAGCCCGCCGATCAGGTAGTTCCACATCATCCATCCGGTGGTGGTGTACCAGAAGAACACGTCGCCCGGCCCGATGTCCTGATGGAACGACAGCGACTTGAGGTGCTCGAGGACCACGCCGCCGTGGCCGTGCACGATCGGCTTGGGCAGCCCCGTGGTGCCGGAGGAGTAGAGGATCCAGAGCGGATGGTCGAACGGCAGCGGTTCGGTTTCCAGCGCCGCCGTACCGGCCTCGTCACCTGCGGACTTGGCCAGGTCCGCGTAGGTCATCGCCCCCTCGGGCGGGCGCGCGTCAGCGTCGAGGTACGGGATCAGCACGGTGGCCTCGAGGGTGGGCAGCGCCGCCCGGATGTCACCGACGACGGGCAGGCGGTCGTGCGGCTTGCCGTTGTAGCGGTAGCCGTCGACGGCGACCAGCACCTTCGGCTCGATCTGGGTGAAGCGGTCGATGACGCTCGGTGCCCCGAAGTCGGGCGAGCATGACGACCAGATCGCCCCGAGGCTCGCCACCGCGAGGAAGACGATCAGCGCCTCGGGGATGTTGGGAAGGTAGCCGGCGACCCGGTCACCGCGCCCGACGCCGAGGTCGCGCAGCCCCGCCCGCACCGCGGCGACCTCGCGTGCGAGTTCGGCCCAGGTGAGGGTGCGCTCCGTGCCGCCTTCGACCCGGAAGATCACTGCCGTACGGTCGCGAACCGCCGGATCAACGGCGCGGGACAGCGCGTTGCCGGCGTAGTTGATCGTCGACCCGGGGAACCAGCGCAGGGGGTCGGGCGAGACCGGCATCGGACCGCGGGAGCGGACCGGCCCGTCGCCTCTCGAGCCGCGGACGTCGAAGAAGCTCCACAGCGAGTCCCAGAAGGCGTCGACCTCGGTGACCGACCACTGCCACAGTTCCTCATGCGACCGGGCCACCACTCCCCGGTCCCGCAGCCAGGTCATGTAGCGGGTCACCTTCGCGTCGGCGATCACCTCGGCGGAGGGCTTCCAGAGCTCCGCGCCCTCCAGGACGGAGGTGAGCTCGTTGTCGGCGGGCATAGCGTCTGCTCCCATGTCGTCTCTGCGGCGATCCCGGCATCGGACCCGCGTCGCGATCATGCAACGGTCCGACGGCCCGGCCGCGCCACCACCGGAGCGTACCGCTCCATCGAATTGCGGCGTGTCGCTGGTCCGGTGGCCCCGAGACCAACGGCACGCCGCAAGTCAACGAGAGACACGGGCGTTCGCGAGGCAGGGTCAGGTTGCGGAAGGGCTCGTGAAGTGGTCGATGGCGCGGATCACCGTCTGGGTGTCGGCGAGGGTGGGAAGCACCAGATCGGCCCCGGCCGAGCGCAGGGCGGCCTCGTTGGCGGTACCGGTCGCCACGGCGATGACCTTGACGCGGGCGATCTGGGCCGCCTGCACGTCGCGCGCCGAATCGGCGATGAGCACGGTGACCGGCTCGCCGATCGGCAGGCCGAAGCGCTTCTCGACGTACTTCTCGGCCGCCCGGCTCCGCGCCAGCCCGATCAGCGCGCTCTTGGGGTAGCTCTCCGAGCCGTAACCGCCGATCTCGAAGTCGACGTACTGGTCCAGCCGAAGCTCGGTCAGCTTGAGGATCGCGTTGGGCCGGATGGAACCGGTCAGCACGGACTGGACGGCACCCGGCAGCCGGGCCGACGCGGCGAGCGCCTCGCGGGCGCCCGGCAGCACCCGGCCGTGCGCGCGGACGTCCCGGTAGCGGGCGCGGAAGGCGTCGCCCAGCGCCGCGATGAACTTCGGCAGGTGGTCGTCATCGGTGATGACGTCGTTGAACGCCAGCGTCTCAAAAATGATCTCGGACTCGGACCGGCCCGCCGTAGGGGCGAGCGTGACCAACTGGCGGCCCGTCACCCTGCGGAAGGCGTCGGCGTAGGCCTCCCTGGTCACGCGTCCGACGTCGACCAGCGTGTGATCGATGTTCCACAGCACCAAGCGCTGAATCGGCGGCATTCACGTTCCCATGCATGAGAGGCACCGTGACGGTGCGGGGGTGTCCCCATCGTCGGGCCTGGCCACCGGTCCTGGCAACCGGTCCCACGATCGTTCCGGAGTTGCTCCCGGTGGCCGGGCGGCGCGGCTCATCCCATGTGCGGGTAACGGTGGTCGGTGGGCGGCACGAAGGTCTCCTTGATCGTGCGGGTGTTGACCCAGCGGGTCAGGTTCCAGATCGATCCGGCCTTGTCGTTGGTGCCGCTCGCCCGCGCGCCGCCGAAGGGCTGCTGCCCGACGACCGCGCCGGTCGGCTTGTCGTTGATGTAGAAGTTCCCGGCGGCGAACCGGAGCGCCTCGCTCGCCGCGGCGAGCGCCGCCCGGTCCTGTGCGATGACCGCCCCGGTCAGGGCGTACGGGGCCGCGTTCTCCATCTGCCTGAGCATCGCGTCGTAGTCGCGGTCCTCGTAGACGTGCACGCCGAGGATCGGGCCGAAGTACTCGGTGGTGAAGATCTCATCGGTGGGGTCGGCCGACTCGAGCAGGGTCGGCTCGACGAAGTAGCCGATGGCGTCGTCGGCACCACCACCGACGAGCACGTCGACCCCGTCGGCCGCCTTGGCCCGCTCAAGGGCGGTGCGGTGCTTCGCGAAGGCCCGGTCGTCGATCACGGCCCCCATGAAGGCCGACAGGTCGTCGGCGACGTTGCCCATGGTGAGGGAGCCCACGGTGGCACAGAACTCGTCGCGCATGCCGTTCCACAGCGACCGCGGGAGGTAGGCCCGCGACGCCGCCGAGCACTTCTGCCCCTGGTACTCGTACGCGCCCCGGATCAGCGCCGTGGTGAGGACGGCGGGATCGGCCGACGGGTGGGCGACGATGAAGTCCTTGCCGCCGGTCTCGCCGACCAGCCTCGGGTACGAGGCGTATCCCGCGATGTTCTCGCCCACGGTCCGCCACAGGTGCTGGAACGTGGCGGTGCTCCCGGTGAAGTGGATGCCGGCCAGCTCACGGTGCCCGAGCGCCACGTTCGAGACCGCCTGACCGTCCCCGGTGACCATGTTGATCACGCCTGGGGGCAGGCCCGCCTCTTCGAGCATCCGCATGGTGAAGTGGGCGGCGAACTGCTGCGTCGGCGACGGCTTCCAGACGACCACGTTGCCCATGAGGGCGGCCGCGGTCGGGAGGTTGCCGGCGATCGCGGTGAAGTTGAACGGCGTGATCGCGAGGACGAACCCCTCGAGCGGACGGTACTCCATCCGGTTCCAGACGCCCGGGGAGGACTCCGGCTGCTGGGAGTACAGCCGCCTGGCGAAGTCGACGTTGAACCGCAGGAAGTCGATCAGCTCGCAGGCGGAGTCGATCTCGGCCTGCTGCACGGACTTGGACTGCCCGAGCATGGTGGCGGCGTTGAGCGTGGCCCGCCACGGGCCGGCCAGCAGCTCGGCCGCCTTGAGGAAGATCGCCGCCCGGTCGTCGAAGGCCATCGATCGCCAGGCCGGAGCGGCCCGGCGCGCCGCGTCGATCGCGGCCCGGACGTCGTCGTCCGTGGCGTTGTGCGTCCGGCCGAGGACATGAGCGTGATTGTGCGGCTCCACCACGTCGATCGGGGTGCCGCCACCCAGGCGCCGCTCGCCGTCGATCGTCATGGTGAGGTCGATCTGCTCGTCGCCGAGCTGTTTGATCTTGGCCTCGAGCGCGGCGCGCTCCGCGCTGCCGGGCGCGTAGTTCTTGACCGGTTCGTTCACCGGCGCGGGCACGTTCGTGACGGCGTCCATCAGCCTTGCTCCCAAAATTCCGACATCAGTGTCGATACGCGCATCGTCGCACGCCTCGACCGGGCCAGCGAACCCGGCCGCGACCTGGGGACGACCTCCCACAACACCTGATCGAGCGGGCGCGGCACACCCATTCCGCAGGGTGGCCGGCGGCGCTGGTGGGGCGAGGTCAGGACACGAGGTGTGAGAGCTCCTGGGTGGCGTACCACAGGAGCTCGTGTCCCTCGGCGCCGTCGACGGAGAAGCGGGCGTCGTCGTCACCGGCGTCGGCGGCCGGCAACGCGGCGACGGCGGCCCGGATGTCGTCGGCGGCCTCCGGCTCGTCGACATGCCCTGAGGCGACCTTCTTGATCGGCACCGGCGCGGTCAGCCGTACGGCCGCGCGCTCGTCTTCGTCGGCCACCGCGGCGTCGCCGGCTGAGCGGCCCACCGCCTCGTCGGGCATCTCGACGGCGAGCACGACCCTGCGCGGCGGCGCCGCCGGATCGTCGGCGAGCATCCGCAGGGAGGCCCGGGCGGCGGCGGTCAGGGCGGCGTACTCGAGTTCCTCCAGGTCGCCGTCCGCGTACCACTCGCGGAGCTCGGGAGTGACCGCGTAGGCGACCAGCGGCACGGGACCGATCTCGCCGGCGGCGAGCGCGCGGCCGAGCGAGGGAAGCGTTGAGGGCAGGTAGACGCGCATGCCTTCTCGTCGGTAGGGGCAACGGGCGATCAACAGGACACGATCACTCCGAGTGTGCCAGCTACGGAGCCTAGACGCTCCCCGGCCGCGAAGGCGCGAGCGACGCGACTCAACGCAGGCCGAGCCGCCGTAGGGCCAGCCCCGCCGCGCCCCGCGCGCCGTCGCCGGCCCGGGTGGGATCCACGGCGTACCGTTCGCGCAGGCCGTCGTACACGGCGTCGCTGACCGGCCCGCTGCCGAGCACCGACCCGGCCATGACCACCGGGGGACACCGGCCGTCGATCGCGGAACGCACCGCCGCCACGTCCATGAGCAGCCATTCGGCGGCTTCGTCGGCGATCCGCCGGGCGACCGGGTCCCCGGCCATGGCGGCCGCGCAGACCACCGGGCCGAGTCGCCCGAGCGCCGCCGGCGGCCGTCCGTACACCTCTTTGATGATCGCCTGAGTCAGCGCGACGTTCGGCGCGACGAGGGGCCGCTCGAGCGTCGCGGTGAAGCCCGGCTGGAGCTGGTGCGGGCCGCCGCCCGAACCCGCCATGGCCATCGCCCGGGTGGGCTCGCGAGAGGTGTCCCGCGAGGCCTCCCGGGCGGTACGGAAGCCGTGTCCGTGCCGGGCGGAGCGCTTGACCGGCACCCCGAGCGAGGTGAGCCTGGCGGCGCCGAGGAGCGCGCGCGGAACCGACTCGGCGAGCAGGGTCGGGGCACCGCGGCCGTCATAGGCGGCCAGCACCGCCCGCACCGCCTCTCTTCCGAGCCAGACCGCCGAGCCCTCGTCACCGACCAGCCAGCCGTAACCGTCGGCGCGGCGCTTGATCGCGCCATCGCTGATCGCGGCCGCCCCGGCTCCGGTACCCGAGAAGACGACGATGCCCTCGTTGGCGGACGAACCCGCGGCGAAGGCCACGGCGATGTCCGTCACAACGGCAGGTGAGCCGCGCAACCCGACGGCGCGCCACGCCCGTCTGGCCGCGGCCACCGCCGCGGGTCGGCCGGCGGCTCCGGCTCCGGCTATGCCGAAGACGCCCTTGAGGATTAGGGAACGATCGAGGTCGCCCACCGCGGCACTGAGCGCGGTGGTCAGCGCGCCTGCGGTGTCGCCCCCGGAGTTGGGGTTGGCGCCAGGCCCGGAGCCGGAACCGGCCAGGGCGCCACTCAATGTCATCACGGCACAGCGGGTACTTGTGCCACCCGCGTCAATGCCGACCACGAAGGGACCGGCCGTATGGGTCAACACAACGTGACCGTAGACCCTTTCGAGATTGACACCATATGTACCCCGTAAGAAACTTTCCTCCATGAGGAAACCTGTCGGACAGGATTCGGGGGACGGGGAACCCATGGGAGCGGCGTTCGCCACCGTCTACGACGTGAGCGACGCCCCCGCACCCCCCAGCGCAACACCACCGCTCAGCACGGTCGTGCGGGTGCGGTCGCTACTGCCCTCGCTGCCCCCCGCCGAACGCCGGGTCGCGCAACGGGTGATCGACGACCCCGAAGGGGTCGCCAACTCCACCATCACCGAACTCGCCCACGCGTGCGGCACGTCAGAGACGACCGTGATCAGGTTCTGCCGGGCCATCGGATTCACCGGCTATCCGGAGCTGCGGCTGACCCTGGCCACCGAGGCCGGGAGGGCACAGATCGCCTCCGGCGGCAGGATCGTCGGCAGCGACATCAGTCCCGACGACACCCTCGAACAGATCGTCGAAAAGGTGACCTTCGCCGACGCCCGGGCGGTGGAGGAGACCGCGGCCCAGCTCGACGTCAAGAACCTCGAACAGGTGGTCGACGCCGTGGCGAAGGCCCGGCGCGTCGACATCTACGGGGTCGGCGCCAGCGCCTTCGTGGCCATGGACTTCCAGCAGAAGCTGCACCGCATCGGGCGGGTCTCCTACGCCTGGTCGGACGCGCACATCATGCTCACGAGCGCGGCCGTTCTGGGTTCCGGCGACGTGGCGATGGGCATCTCCCATACAGGGGCCACGGTCGACACCATCGACGCGCTGACGGTCGCCAAGCGCCGTGGCGTCACGACGGTGGCGCTCACCAACTTCCCAAGATCCGCCATCAGCGAGGTGGCCGACCTGGTGCTGACCACCGCCGCCCGTGAGACGACCTTCCGATCCGGTGCGACCGCGAGCCGGCTGGCCCAGCTCACGGTCATCGATTGTGTCTTCGTCGGGGTGGCGCAGCGGACCTTCGGTTCGACCCGCAGCGCACTCGAGGCGACGTATGAGGCGGTTCGGGGCCGGACCATGCGCACTGACCGGAGGCGCCGGTGATCGAGCAAGAGCGGTGTGACATCCCCACCGAATGGCGCAACCCGCGGACCATGGAGGTCGACACCCTGCCCACGATCGACGTGCTGCGTCTCATCAACAACGAGGACGAGCGTGTGCCCCTCGCGGTGGCCGAGGTGCTGCCCCGCGTGGCGACGGTCGTGGACCTCGCGGTCGAGAGCCTGCGCGGCGGCGGCAAGGTGCACTATTTCGGGGCGGGTACCTCGGGGCGGCTGGGCGTGATCGACGCCGCCGAGCTGCCGCCGACCTTCGGCATCGACTGGGGGCACGTGATCGCCCATCAGGCCGGGGGGCTGAGCGCGATGTGCCAGGCCGTCGAGGACGTCGAGGACGACGCCGATCTGGGCGCCCGTGACGCGGCCGAGGTACGCCCCGGCGACGTGGCGATCGGGATCGCCGCGAGCGGCCGCACGCCGTACGTCGTCGGGGCATTGCGCGCGGCCGCGCGGGCGGGGGCGCACACGGCACTGATCAGCGCGAACCCGCTGGCGCCGTTCGGCGCCGAGGTCGACGTGCACATCGGGCTGTCCACCGGCCCAGAGGTGATCAGCGGATCCACCAGGATGAAGGCCGGCACGGCCACCAAGCTGGTCCTGAACGCCTTCTCCACCACGGTGATGGTCCAACTGGGCCGCACCTACTCCAATCTGATGGTCAGCGTCAACGCGCTCAACTCCAAGTTGCGTGGCCGGCTCGTGCGCATCCTCATGGAGGCGACCGACATGGACGCGCGGACGTGCGAGACGGCACTCGCCGAAGCAGGCGGGGACACCCGGGTCGCGCTGGTGTCGCTGCTGGGCGAGGTGCCGCCCGAACACGCGGCTGCCGCGCTTCGCGATGCCCAGGGCTCGGTTCGCGCCGCCCTCCGCCTGTTGGCCCCGTCCTGACGATGCGCCCGGCTCGGCGGGCCCCGCACCCCGAGCCGGCCGCCGCCCGACCCGTACGGCACGGTGCGGCACGGCGGCGGAGCCGGGTACGGAGAGCGCGCCCACTGGCGACCGCAGCCGGGGCGCGGACTTCGCATCGCTTACCATCGGGCAGATGACCGAACCGGATTCGACTGTACGTGGCGTGCTGACCGACTGGGGCGGCGTGCTGACTCCCCCGCTGCAGGACTCCATCGCCTCGTGGCTGGCCGCGGACGGCCTCGACACCGAGCGTTATTTCGAGGTCATGCGGCTGTGGGTGCGGCAGGCGTATGACGGCGGAGCGGTCAATCCGATCCACGGCCTCGAGGACGGCACGCTGGATCCGGCCGAGTTCGAGCGGCGGCTCGCCGCCGAGCTGCGGCTGGCCGACGGCGGCCCGGTGCTCGCCGAGGGGCTGCTGCGCCGCATGTTCCACGGCTTCGAGCCGGTCGAGGCGATGTACGAGGCGCTGCGCCAGGCCCGGACCGGCGGCATCCGCACCGGCCTGATCTCGAACTCCTGGGGCAACGACTATCCCCGGGAGCTGTGGCACGAGCTGTTCGACTGTGTGGTGATCTCGGCCGAGATCGGCATGCGCAAGCCGGACGAGGGCATCTTCCGGCATGCCCTCGACGCGCTGGGCCTGCGAGCGGACGAGTGCGTCTTCATCGACGACATCGAACACAACATCCGCGCCGCCGAGGCCCTCGGCATGATCGGGCTGCACCACACCGAGGTGGCGTCGACGGTCGGCCGGCTCGAGGAGCTTCTCGGAATCCCGCTGGTCCGCTGAGGCGCCGGAAGCGGGCCGGCGCGGACGGCGGACGGCGGACGGCCGGAGCATCCCCTCACCGGTGTTAACGTCGGGTGCTCATCATGCTAAGCACCATGCCTCGCCCAGTTCTCGCCGTCGTCGCCGCCGCGGCGGCGATCGGACCGCTGACCGCGTGCACGTCAGGGAACGCGGAGGAGCGTCCGCCCGTGCGCACCCCTAGCGCGACTCCGTCTTCGGCGGTGCCCGGAATGGTCGCCCGGATGTCCGTGCGGGAGAAGGTCGGGCAGCTGTTCGTGCCGACCTTCCAGACGCGGGCACAGGCGATCTCCATGATCAAGCGCTACCACGTCGGCGGGATCATCTACTTCCCAGGCAACACCCGGACGCCGCGGCAGACCGCCAAGCTCTCCAACGCCCTGCAGAAGGCCGCGAAGGTACCGCTGCTGATCAGCGTGGACGAGGAGCAGGGCCTCGTCTCCCGGCTGCCGTACATCACCCGGTTCCCCGGGAACATGGCGCTGGGGGCCACGCGCAGCACCGACGACACCCGTGCGGCCGCGCGGGTGACCGCCACCGAACTCCGCGCGGTGGGCATCAACCAGGACTTCGCACCGGTCGCCGACGTCAACGTCGACCCGGCCAATCCCGTGATCGGCACCCGTTCGTTCGGCTCCGACCCCACGCTGGTGGCCCGGCTCGTCGGCTCGGCCGTCGACGGTTACCGGGACGGCGGGGTGGCGGCCACCGCCAAACACTTCCCCGGCCACGGGGACACCTCCACCGACAGCCACACCGGGCTGCCGGTGATCGCGCACACCAGGCGGGAATGGGAGCTGCTCGACGCGCCGCCCTTCCGTGCCGCGATCGAGCACAACGTCGACTCGATCATGTCGGCGCACATCGTGGTCCGCGGCCTCGACGATTCCGGTGATCCCGCGACGCTCTCGAAGAAGGTGCTCACCGGCGTGCTCCGCGGTGATCTCGGTTATCAGGGCGTCATCGTCACCGACTCGCTGCAGATGGCCGGCGTGCGGCGGAAGTACGGTGACAGGGCCGCACCGGTCCGGGCGATCAAGGCAGGGGCCGACCAGCTCCTCATGCCCCCGAGCCTGCCGACGGCCTACGACGCCGTGCTCGACGCTGTGCGGGCGGGGTCCATCCCCGAGCGGCGGCTCGACGACGCCGTCACCCGCGTGCTGCGGCTCAAGGAGGCGCGCGGCCTGTTCGCGGGCACCGAGGCCGCCCCCGCCTCGGCCGATGTCGTGATCGGCTCGGCGGAGCACCGTGCGATCGCCCAGCGGGTGGCCGAGCACTCGATCACGCTGGTGAAGAACGAGGGCGGGCTGCTCCCGCTGACCGGGAAGAGCGTGTACGTCACCGGCACGGACGGCGCGGCGGTGGCCGGTGCCCTCCGCCGCCAGGGCGTCCGCGTCGCCGGCACCGCGCGGTCCGCCGACGTCGCCGTGCTCACCACGCGGAACAGCGGAGCCGCCACCGCGGCCCGGGTCCGGGCGCTCGGCGCCAAGCCGGTGGTCGTCGCCGCGCTGGGCCTGCCGTACGACCTCCGCCACACAGCGAAGGCACGGGCGGCGCTCGCGACGTACTCCGCCGGTTCCGCCTCCGTGAACGCGCTCGCCAAGGTGATGACCGGGTCGGTACGGCCGGCCGGCAAGCTGCCCGTCGCCATACCGAACGCGTACGGCTTCGGCGACGGACTGACGATCCCGTAGACGACCCACCATCCGGGCTGGGAGGATTCGCGCACGGCAGGTGAGGAGGTTCCGCGTGCGTGTCCGGCTGCCCATCGCGGCTCTGGTCCTCGTCCCGGTGCTCACTTCGTGCGGGTCCGGTGGTGAGGCCGAGAACTCCATGCCGCCACTGACGCCGGAGCCCACGATCACGCTGCCGCCGCAGGACCCCGCCGCTGAACGGCGGTCCCTTCCCGCGCGCACGGTGCTCTTCCGCTATCTGCGGAGCATCGCGGCCGGCGACCCGCGCGGCTGCGCCCACCTCTCCCCCGCCTACGACCGGGCCACGTTCGGCGCTCGCGGCTGCCGGGTCCAGATGCCACCGGCCGCGCGACGGCTGCCCGCCGGAGACCTCAACGCGCTGCGGGGCGTCACCGTGCCGATCGCCAACGAGGGTCCCGAGCCGGCCGACTACACCGTGCACATCACCGACCTCCAATGGCGTACCGAACCGGCCGATCCGAGCGACGTCCTCGCGTCGAGCTACGTCATCCGCCGCGTCGGCACCCGCTGGCTCATCGTCGCCTGACGCCCAACGGCGAGTCGATCATGGATCATGGCACTCAGAGCGACCACAAGCCTTGATCGTCACGGCTTCGTCATGCTGGTGAGCACGCTCTGGGCGGCCGCACGGGCGGCCGTGGCCGAGGCGGCCGAGCGCGCGGCGGCGGCGGCCGTACGGCACTCCTCGAGGCTGTGCCGGGCCAGCGCCGCCCGTACCAGCGGCAGGGAAGGCGCGCTCATCGACAGCGAGGTGACTCCGAGGCCGGTCAGGACGCAGGCGAGCACGGGATCTCCGGCGGCCTCTCCGCACACCCCGCAGTGCTTGCCGGCCTCTTGTGCCGCGTCGGCGGCCAGCGCGACCAGATCCAGCAGTGCGGGCTGCCACGGGTCCTGCAACCGGGCCAGCCGCCCGACCTGGCGGTCCGCGGCGCAGGCGTACTGCGCGAGGTCATTGGTGCCGATGCTGAAGAACTCCACCTCGCCGGCGAGATCCCGGGCGCGCAACGCGGCGGCCGGCACTTCGATCATGACGCCCGGCGACTCGATTCCGGCCTCACCGCAGGCCTCGGCGAAGAATCGCGCGTCATCGACGTCGGTCACCATGGGGGCCATGACCCGCAGGATCGCGGTGGTGTCCGCGGCGGCCCGGGCGAGCGCGCCGAGCTGCCCGGCCAGCAGCGCGGGGTGGCGGCGCAGCATTCGCACGCCACGTTCGCCGAGCGCCGGGTTCGGCTCCTCACCGGGCGGTGGCAGGAAGCCGAGGGGCTTGTCCGCGCCCGCGTCGAGGACTCGTACGACCACCTGGCGCTCGGGAAACGCCTGCAGAACGCGCCGGTAGACGGCCTCCTGCTCGTCGCCGCCCGGCTCGATCGAGCGATCCAGGAAGAGGAACTCGGTACGGAAGAGGCCGACGCCCTCGGCCCCGGCGGCCACCGCGGCGTCGACGTCCGCCAGGACACCGATGTTGGCGAGCAGCGGCACGGCGTGCCCGTCCCTGGTCGCGCCCGGCCCGGACGCCGGCAGGACGGCCCGGTTCCGCGCGGCGACGGCACGCGCGAGCGCGAGGTCGTCCTCGGCCGGGTCCAGCCGTACGTCACCGGACGTGCCGTCGACCAGCACCATCGTGGCGTCGGGCAGCGAGGCGCTGCCCGGACAGGCCACCACGGCGGGGACGCCCATGGCGCGGGCCAGGATCGCCGTATGACTGGTCGGCCCGCCCTCCTCGGTCACGAACGCCACCACCTGGGAGGGGTCGAGCAGCGCGGTGTCCGCCGGAGCCAGATCCCGCGCGACGAGCACGAACGGCTCGTCGGACACCGGCAGACCCGGCATCGGCATGCCGAGCAGCCGCGCGACGGCGCGATCGCGGACATCGTCGAGGTCGGCGACCCGTCCGGCGACGTACTCCCCGGCCCCGCCCAGCACCTCGCGGTAGAAGGCGAAGGCCTCGAAGACGGCGCGCGGCGCGGACAGGCCCTCGTCGATCTTCACGGACAGCAATTCGGTGAGGCCGGGGTCGCGGGCCATCATGGCCTGGGCCTCGAGAACGTCCCTGGCCTCGGCACGGCCCGCAGAGGCGGCCATGGCCCCTCGCCCCTCCAGATCGCGTGCCACGGCGTCCAGCGCGCTCACAGCCGTCTTCCTGGCCTGGTCGGCGTCGCCGTCGTGCCGCTTCACGGGCGGCTCCGGTACGGCGCCGACGATCGCCCGGACCGGGCCGAAACCGACGCCGGGACTGACCCCGATGCCGCGCAGACCGGCATCGCCGGCCCCCGCCGCCCCGGCCGCGGGCTCACCCGCCGCGGAGCCGCTCGGGCCGGGTATGCCGTCAGGCACCCTCGGACTCCGCGACCAGCTCTTCCAGTTCGTTCAGCACGACATCGGCGTCGACGTCCTCGCGCTCGCCGACGATGATGCGGATCTCCTCGTTCTGGCGGACGTCGAGCCCCAGCACCTCGAGGATGCTCTTCGCGTTGACGGGATCACCGTCCGGCCGCGCTATGCCGACGTCGGCCGGCACTCTCGCGGCCGCCTGCACGAACAGCGCGGCCGGCCGCGCGTGCAGCCCGACCGGTGACGCGACCTTCACCCGGCGCTCAGCCATGCTTGCCTCCTCTGTCGCAGGCCCTGTGCCAGGTCGGCGCGCAGGGCACACCCACTGTCCCAACGTGACACGATCGCCGGTAAGTCCCGCCGCAACACGGCGATCATGGAAGGTCTAGCCGGTCTGGGTCACCTTGTTCAGGCCGCGTGGCACGTCGGGGTCGACGCCGAGGCGGCGGGCCAGCGCCTCGACCATGAGCTGCCCCGGAACGATCAGTCCGAGCGGGGCGATCCATTCCGGCAGGTCCGGGCCGGGCAGCGTGTGCGTGCACACCTCGGCCAGTGCGGCTCCGCCCACTCCGTACGCCCGGGCCCCGGCCCCCGTCACCCGGCCCGCCAGCGCGATCGTGCCGGCCAGGTTGGGCCCCGAATCGGCGGCGACCAGGATCGCCGGGGTGTCCTCGTCGACGACGGCGATGGGGCCGTGCAGCAGATCGGCGTACGAGAGGCCCATCGCGTGCAGGTAGCACGCCTCCTTGAGCTTGAGAGCCAGTTCGAGCGCTGTGCCGAAGACCATGCCACGCCCCGAGACGACCGCTCCCGGGACCCGGGCGAGCTCCTCGGTGATGGCCGGGAGCGCCTCGGACGACTCCGTCGCCTCGATCACCCGGGCCACCTCTTCGGGCACCTGCCGCAGCTGGGTCAGGTCGACGTCGGCGCCCAGCCCCAGCCCGATGACGGCGAGCGCGGCCAGTTGCGTGGTGTACGTCTTGGTCGCGGGCACGGCGAGTTCGTCACCGGCCTCGGTGATCAGCGCGACCTCGGCGGTGTCGGCGAGCGGTGAACCGGCGCCGTTGGTGACGGCGATCGTACGGGCACCGCAGTCGGCCGCCCAGCCGAGCGTCTCGACGATCTCCTCCGTCTTGCCGGACTGGCTGATCGCGACGGCCAGCACCCCGGAGAGGTCCAGCCTCTTCCGGTACGTGGTCGCGATCGACGGCGCGGCGAGCGTCGCCAGCCGGCCGGCATGGGTCTCGATGAGGTAGCGCCCGTAGACGGCCGCGTTGTCGGAGGAGCCGCGCGCGATGAAGAGCACCTGACGGGTACCGCGCGCGACCAGCCCGACGTCGGACATTCTCGGCAGCAGGGCGTCGAGCGTGCGGCGCAGCGCCTCGGGCTGCTCCCCGATCTCGGCTCGCATGCGGGTGACACCCTGGCTCGCTCTCGCGCTCTCGTTCATCTGTGCTCCCTCGCGCACCGACCGGCGGCGCGCTCTGCTACTCGGTGGTCCCGGCTCTGGCGGCCTCTCGCCGGCCCGCCGGTCGGGGCGGGCCCCCAGGGGCCGGTACGGGCGTTCACGTGCGCTCTCGGAAGACAGCCTGCCCCGCGACCCAGGTCGCCCGCGCCCGCAGATCGTCCCCGAGCCACACCAGGTCGGCCGCCGCCCCCGGGGCGATCCGGCCGAGGTCGGGACGGCCGATGAGGTCGGCCGGGGTCCGGGTCGCGGCGTCCACGACCGTCATGAGGTCGATACCGAGACCGGCGGCGTTGCCGACGGCCTCGTCCAGCCGCAACGCCGACCCCGCGAGCGTGCCGTCGACGCGCAGCGGCGGGCCGCTCTCGGGCAGCTCGATCGGCTCACCGCCGAGCTCGTACCGGCCCGGCGGCATCCCGGCGGCCGCCGCCGCGTCGGTCACCAGCACGATCCGGTCACCGGCGGCCGCGAAGGCGAGCCGGCACACGACCGGCGACACGTGGTGCAGGTCGACGATCAGCCCGGGACTCAGCGCCGGATCGGTGAGCGCCTGCGCGGCGACGCCCGGTGCGCGGTGGTCGACGCCGGTCTGCGCGTTGAACAGGTGGGTCACCTTGCGGGCGCCGGCGGCCACGGCCTGCGCGACCTGGTCGGCGGTGGCGTCGCTGTGACCGACGCTGACGAGCACGCCCGCGTCGGCGAGGGCACGGACGGCGTCGAGACCACCGGGCCGTTCCGGCGCCAGCGTCACGAGCCTGACCAGACCTGTCTCCAGCAACACCGCGAGCGCCTCGGGCGTCGGGTCGGTCAGCCATTCCCGCTTGTGCGCGCCGTGGCGCCGCTCGGACAGGAACGGCCCTTCGAGGTGGACGCCGAGCACCCGGGCGCCCTGGGGCAGTTCCGGAACCAGGCGCGCCGTACGCCGCAGCGCGGCCGCGAGCGTCTCGACCGGAGCGGTGATGAACGTGGGCAGGAAGGCGGTGACGCCGGTCTCGGGCAGCCGGCCGACGATCGTGCGCCAGGCCGCCTCGTCGGCGTCGGCCAGATCGTGGCCGTAGTAGCCGTTGACCTGCAGATCGACCAGTCCCGGTGACAGGATGCCACCGCTCAGCGTCACGTCGGCCGGATCGACGGGGCGGCCTTCGGCCACCTCGGTGACGACTCCGCCGGCGATGCGCACGTGGCCCGGCCCGATCAGCCGGGACTCCTTCGCGCCGACGATCAGACGATCCGCCGCGATGACAGTGGTGGGGCTCATGAGCTGGTCGGCGTCATTCGTTCGCCTCTGGATCCTGTCGTGATGACGTCGCGTCACCGGCCGTGCCGGTTCGCGTTGACATGGGGGTTACCCTGTGGTCTAGTCCGGACTAGACCAGTACGAACCATACCTCCCCCGACGCCCAGTCACCAGAGGTGGTCCATGGGCGTGATCGACCCCACCAGCCCAGTACCGAAGTACCAGCAGTTGCGCGAGATCCTCGTGGCGCTCATCGACGCCGCGGAACTGCCGGTGGACGCGCCGATCCCGTCCGAACGCGAACTCGGCCAGGAGTACGGCCTGTCCCGGATGACGGTGCGCCAGGCCGTCGAGCAGCTCGTGTCGGAGGGCCGGCTGCGCCGCGTACCTGGCCGGGGCACGTTCGTGGCCCGGCCGAAGATCGACATGCCGCTGCGGCTGGTCTCCTTCACCGCCGACATGCTGGCACGCGGGCTGCGGCCCGGGGCCCGCGATCTGCGTCGGAGCACCGTACCCGCCGGCGCGCACCTGGCACGGATCTTCGACGTCCGCGCCGGGACCGGCATCCATGTCATCGAGCGGCTCCGTACGGCCGACGGCGAGCCGATGGCGATCGAGCGGGCGCACATCCTGGCGTCCCTCGCACCCGATCTACTCGACCGGCCGCTGGCCGACCGCTCCCTCTACGGGGTCCTCGAGACCGGCTACGGCATCGCGTTCGAGGCGGGCGAGCAGACCATCGAAGCCGGCCTCGCCGACGCCGCCGACGCGGAGCTCCTCGACATCGCGCACGGCAGCGCGGTGCTGTTGCTGGAGCGTCACTCCTTTGCCGACGGCGTGTGCGCCGAGGTCACCATGTCGACCTACCGGGCCGACCGCTATCACCTCTACACCGCGCTGGAGAACCCGCGCCGGGGGCGTCCCTCCGCTCGGTGACGCCCGGAACCGCCCGGAGTCTCCCCCGGTGCCCCATGACTCCGGCCCCCTGGCTGGCCGCATCCGGCCATGACGTATCAAACGACCCGCCCCAGGCCTCTGTTGGTGTGCTGTTCCCCGCCTCGTGAGGGCGCCGGGACCCGGACGACCGCATCCGAACCACCGCAGGAGGCAGCCCATGGGCACGCGCACGTCGCACCGATCCGCCGTCCGGCTGTTCGCCTATCCGGCCGTCCGTACGCCCGCCACGCGCCGCGGCGCGATCACCGTCGACGGCCCGCCGCCGGGCCCGTCCCCGGGATCCGCGCCGGCCAAGGCATCGTCCACGGGGCCGCCACGGCGGCCGCGTACGGGCGGGCCGCCGACCGCGCCGGCGAGAAGGCGCGCGGCGCCGCGGGTCGTACGGGAGGGGAACGCCGGGCCGGACGACGGCCTCACGACCGCAGCCGAGGTCATCATCAGGCTGGTCCTGGAGGCGTTCGCCGGCCGGCGGCCGTTCCATCACCTGGCCAGGTGGATGACGCTCCGGGTGACGGAGGAACTCTCCCTGCAGCGTCCGCCGATCCCCGTCACCGGTCGCGTGCCGCCACCCCGGATCCTCATTTCGTGGATCCAGACCCCCGCCCCCGACCGCGCGGAGGTGGGCGCCGTGGCCCTGCTGGGCGGTGACGTGCAGGCGCTCGCGCTTCGGCTGGAGCGATTCCGGGGCCGCTGGCGCTGCCGCGCGCTGGAGACCACGATGCGCCGGCCCTGACGGAACCGGCGCCTCCCCTGGCCCGGCCGGCGCCGACCGGGACAGGGCACCCGGCCGAGACAGAGCACCCGGCCGAGACAGAGCACCCGGCCGAGACAGAGCACCCGGCCGTGATCACGCGAACGAGCGTGTGATCACGGCCGGGTGCCGATGTCTCAGGCGTTGCGCGGGTCGCCGTGGCAGCGCTTGTACTTCTTGCCCGAGCCGCAGGGGCACGGGTCGTTGCGCGACACGTCAGCGAACTTGTCGGGGCCGGACTCAGTGTGCTCTTCGACGCCACCGCCCTCGCCGGGCGCGGAGTACTGGAGCTTCGTGGGCCGCTTCGGCTCCTCGAGGCCCTTCGCACGGATCTCGGGCTCGTCGTCGGCGGCCTTGCCGTCGCCGTCGGCGGAGTCCTTCACCAGCGACGGAGACGCGCCCACCGTGGGCTGGGCCGGCTGATCCTCGACCTCGACCTCGATGCGGTAGAGGTGGCCGACGGACTCCTCCTTGATGGCGTCCATCATGGCGGCGAACATGTCGTAGCCCTCGCGCTGGTACTCCACCAGCGGGTCGCGCTGCGCGTAGGCGCGCAGCGCGATGCCCTCCTGGAGGTAGTCCATCTCGTAGAGGTGCTCGCGCCACTTCTGGTCGAGGACCGTCAGCACGACCCGGCGCTCCAGCGTCCGCACGATCTCGGTGCCGAGCTCCTCCTCGCGCTTGTCGTAGGCCTCCTGCGCGTCCTTCTGCACCCGCTCGGCGATCGTCTCGGCGTCGAGCGAGGACAGCTCGCCGCCGACCTCCTCGACCAGCTCGTCGACGGTGATCGAGATCGGGTAGAGCTGCTTGAAGGCCTTCCACAGCCGGTCGAGGTCCCACTCCTCGGCGAAGCCCTCGGCAGTGGCGCCGGCGACGTAGCCCTCGACGACCTCATCGACCATCGACCGGATCTGCTCTTCGAGGTCGGCGCCCTCGAGGACGCGGCGGCGCTCGGCGTAGATGACCTTGCGCTGCCGGTTGAGGACCTCGTCGTACTTGAGGACGTTCTTGCGGATCTCGAAGTTCTGCTGCTCGACCTGATGCTGGGCGGACCGGATCGCGTTGGACACGATCTTGGACTCGATCGGCACGTCGTCCGGGATGTTCAGCCGGGTCATGATCGCTTCGACCCGGGCGGAGTTGAACAGCCGCATGAGATCGTCTTCGAGCGAGAGGTAGAACCGGGACTCGCCGGGGTCGCCCTGCCGGCCGGACCGGCCGCGCAGCTGGTTGTCGATCCGCCGCGACTCGTGCCGTTCGGTGCCGAGCACGTAGAGCCCACCGGCCTCGGTGACCTCCTCGTGCTCGCCCTTGACGGCCTCCTTGGCCTTCTCGAGCGCCTCGGTCCAGGCGGCCTCGTACTCCTCGGGCGTCTCGAGCGGCGACAGCCCGCGCTGGTGCAGCTCGAGGTCGGCCCGGAAGTCGGGGTTGCCGCCGAGCATGATGTCGGTGCCTCGACCGGCCATGTTGGTCGCGACCGTGACGGCGCCCTTGCGGCCCGCCTCGGCGACGATCGTGCTCTCCCGCTCGTGGTGCTTGGCGTTGAGGACTTCGTGCTTGATGCCCCGCCGCTTCAGCATC
This sequence comes from Actinomadura alba, assembly GCF_014323705.1. Lineage (GTDB taxonomy): Bacteria > Actinomycetota > Actinomycetes > Streptosporangiales > Streptosporangiaceae > Actinomadura_C > Actinomadura_C alba. The sequence continues at coordinate 459,775 of NZ_JABVEC010000002.1, read as the reverse complement.
TTGGACAGCTTCTCCGACTTCTCGACGGAGGTGGTGCCCACCAGCACCGGCTGGCCCTTGTCATAGCGCTCGGCGATGTCGTCGACGACGGCCTCGAACTTGGCCTGCTCGGTCTTGTAGACGACGTCGGCGACGTCCTCGCGGACCATCGGCTTGTTCGTCGGGATCGGGATGACCCCGAGCTTGTAGATCTTGTTGAACTCGGCGGCCTCGGTCTGGGCCGTACCGGTCATGCCGCTGAGCCTGCCGTACAGCCGGAAGTAGTTCTGCAGAGTGATCGTGGCGAGGGTCTGGTTCTCGTCCTTGATCTGGACGCCCTCTTTGGCCTCGATCGACTGGTGCATGCCCTCGTTGTAGCGACGGCCGTGCAGGATGCGCCCGGTGAACTCGTCGACGATCAGGACCTCGCCGTTCATGACGACGTAGTCCTTGTCCTTCTTGTAGAGCTCCTTGGCCTTGAGCGCGTTGTTGAGGAAGCTCACGAGCGGCGTGTTGACCGAGTCGTAGAGGTTGTCGATGCCGAGCCAGTCCTCGACCTTCTCGACCCCGGACTCGAGGATGCCGACGGTGCGCTTCTTCTCGTCGACCTCGTAGTCGCCGGTGGCCTCGACGCCGTCCTTGGCCGCCTCACCGCGGCGCAGCCGGGGCACGATCTTGGAGAACTCGCCGTACCAGCGGGTGTTCTGCTCGGCCGGGCCGGAGATGATCAGCGGGGTACGGGCCTCGTCGATGAGGATCGAGTCGACCTCGTCGACGACCGCGAAGTTGTGGCCGCGCTGCACGCACTCGTCGAGGCTCCACGCCATGTTGTCGCGCAGATAGTCGAACCCGAACTCGTTGTTGGTGCCGTACGTGATGTCGGCGTTGTAGGCCTTGCGGCGCTCGTCGGGCGTCATCTGCCCCAGGATCACGCCCACCTCGAGACCGAGGAACTGGTGCACACGGCCCATCCACTCGGCATCGCGCTTGGCGAGGTAGTCGTTGACCGTGACGACGTGCACGCCCTCGCCGGACAACGCGTTCAGGTACGCCGGGAGCACACAGGTGAGGGTCTTGCCCTCACCCGTCTTCATCTCCGCGATGTTGCCCATGTGGAGCGCTGCGCCACCCATGATCTGCACATCGAAGTGCCGCTGACCGAGGGTGCGGCGGGCCGCCTCACGCGCGGTCGCGAACGCCTCGGGGAGCAGGTCATCAAGGGTCTCGCCATCGGCGAGACGCTCCTTGTACTTGTCGGTGAGCTCGCGCAGTTCGGCGTCGCTCATCTCGAGAAAGTCTTCTTCGATCGAGTTCACCTGGGCGGCGATCCGCTTGAGCTTGCGCAGGATCTTGCCCTCGCCCGCGCGAAGGATCTTGTCGATGACTTGTGGCACTCTCGGAGGCTCCTCGCAGATCGTGGGTCACCGCGGACCGGCCGCGCACACACCACCCGTACGCTGCCATCGTAGGCGAATCCCAGGATGCTGGAGGCCACCCTCCGACGCAATCCATGCTGATCTGTTTCGCTTGTGTTTCGGTTCAAGCTCCAGGGAAGGTCTTCCAAGGAGCCCGCATCACTGGTCCTGGCGGGCCCCCCTAACGTTCAAGGAGCAGTGATGGCCCGAGGTTCTCATGGCGGACGTCCGAGTTCATGGCTCGCGGTCGGCATCATGATCGCGGGATTCACGATCGGCGGCGCCGGGCTGACACTGGGCCCGTCGTGGCCGGTGTTCTGGGCCGGTGCGGCGGTGGTGGCGATCGGCGGACTGATCGCGCTCGCTGTCGGCATCTTCTCCGACGTGGTGCTGGACGAGACACGGGTGGTTCCGGAGATCGTGGACTATTCGATCACCGGCGGTACGGGTGAGAAGCGGCGCGGCGGCCCGTACGGCGAGACGACCGACAAGCCGACGAGGCGCGAGCCCGAAGAATCCCCCCACGGTTGACGGGCCCGCCGGGAACGAATCCGCGTTCGCGCTCGGTGTGTCGCGGCACGGACAACGAGTAGATCGACACTGACGTACGCGTTATGTCGGTGTCGCCGTCTACGATTTGCGGCGTGGAAGCCCCCTCGCTTGAGAACCCCGTGAATTCTGAAAACGCCGTGAAATCCGAAAGCGCCGCGGAGAACACCGTGGAGCTTTCGGCCGACGATGCCCGGCGGATCCAACTTCGTGCTCAGGGACTGCTGGGCGCCGACGGCCGCCGGGGCGGCGTGCCGGCCATGCTCGCGCGGCTCGGGGCCGTGCAGCTCGACACGATCTCGGTGCTCGCCCGTTCGCACGAGCTCGTGCCGTACGCCCGGCTCGGCGCGGTCGGCCGCGACCGCATCGAGGGGTCCTACTGGGGAATGCGCGGAGGCCACGCCACCACCTTCGAGTACTGGTGCCACGCGGCCTGCGTGCTGCCGGTGCAGGACTGGCCCTACTACGAGTTCCGGCGGCGGGCCTTCCGAGAGCGCGAGTACCGCTGGCACAAGGTCCCCGAGAAGGCCCCCTCCGAGGTGCTCGCACAGTTGACGGCCGAGGGTCCGCTGACCGCCACCCAGCTGGGCGGCGCGCGGGGCGGCGGGGAGTGGTGGGACTGGTCAGAAACCAAGATCGCGGTCGAGTGGCTGCTCGACATCGGCGAGGTCGTATGCGTTCAGCGGACCGGCTGGCGGCGGGTCTACGACCTGGCCGAACGGGCGCTGCCGGCCGGGCTCACCGGGCAGACGCCCGATGACGCCACCTGTGTGGCGCACCTCGCGGGCGTCGCCGGCCGGGCGCTGGGCGTCGCGACGCGCGCCGACCTGGTCGAGTTCCTCCGCCTGCGCCGCGGCCAGGCCACGGTGCTGGACGGCCTTCTCGCGAGCGGCGCGACCGGCCTCGTTCCGGTTCGCGTGGGCGGGTGGCGGCCGGGCGCGACCCTCGTGCCGGCGTGGGCCGATCCCGAGGCGCTGGCCACTCCGGTTCGCGGCCGGCACCGCACGACGCTCCTCTCCCCGTTCGACTCACTGATCTGGGACCGCAAGCGCACCTCGCGGGTCTTCGGCTTCGACCACCGGCTCGAGGCCTATGTCCCGAAGGGCAAGCGCGTGCACGGTTACTTCACGATGCCGCTGCTGGCCGGCGGCGAGCTGATCGGCCGGGTCGACCCGGCCCGGGAGAACGGCACGCTCGTGGCCCGCCGGGTGTCGTTCGAACCGCGGGCCGTGCGCACGCCCGCCCGGGCCGAGGTCGCACTCGCGGCGCTGCGCACGGCACTGCGGGAGGCGGCCGGCTGGGTCGGCTGTGACGACGTGCGGATCGAGATCGTCGATCCGCCCGCGCTCGCGGAGCCGACCCGCCGGGCGCTGCTCCGCACTCAGGGCACCGGCTGACGTGCCGGCCCGTCAGGTGATCTCGAGCAGCTTCTCCCGCACCGCGTAGACCACGGCCTCCATCCGGGAGTGCAGTTGTAGCTTCTCCAGGATGTTGCGAACGTGGTTCTTCACCGTGTTCTCGGAGATGAACAGCTCCTTGGCGATCTCACGATTGCCGAGTCCACGGGCGACGAGGCGGAGCACCTCCATCTCGCGCTCGGTGAGCTTCGGCGCGGGGACCTGCTGCTGACGCTCTTCGCTCCGCTTGGCGAGCGACGCGAATTCGGTGATGAGCTTCGACGCCATGGACGGGCTGATCAACGACTGCCCGCCGTGCACGGCGCGCACCGCCTGCGGGACCTCGTCGATCGAGATCTCCTTGAGCAGGTATCCCGTGGCGCCGGCCTTGATCGCCTCGAAGAGGTCCTCCTCTTCGTCGCTGATCGTCAGCATGACTATCTTGGCGCTGGGGACCGCGTCCTTGATCGCGGTGCAGGCCTCTATGCCGCTGCGGCGGGGCATCCGGATGTCCATGAGGACGATGTCCGGTAGCAGGTCACCGGCCATCTCGATGGCCTCGAGCCCGTCACTGCCCTCACCGATCACCTCGATGCCGTCTTCCCCCGCGAGCACCATCTCGAGACCGCGGCGGAACAAGGCGTGATCATCCACGATCAGCACGCGAATCGGATCGTTGGCCACCGCGCCGCGAGTCTCGGGGTTCTCGCTCACTCGTCCTCCCTTGCCGAGTGGCCCATGCCGGACTTTCTAGATCATGGCATGGCCGTGGTGGTGACATGACGCATGCGCCGTATCACTCTTCGACAAGGCGGATGACTCCGTAGTCCCATCCACGCCTGCGATAGACCACGCTCGAATAGCTGGTCTCCTTGTCACGGAACAGGAAGAAGTCGTGGCCGACGAGCTCCATCTCGAGCAGGGCCTGCTCGATGGTCATCGGCTCGGCCTTGTGGAACTTCTCCCGCAGCACGACCGGCCCGTCACCCTCCATCGGGATCGGGACGAGGTGGCCGTCGAGATCGGGCGGCGTCTCGTAGTCGCTGTCGACCTCATCGGCCAACGCGGTGCCCCCGGGCTCACGCCGCGCCTCCGGAACCGGTTCGGCGATCTCGGGCCCGGTGTCCGCGAGCGGCTCCATCGTGGCCAGCTTCGCGGTCGCCCGCTGGCCGTGGTGCACCTTGCGCCGATCGCTCGTGCGGCGCATCCGTGACTCGAGCTTGTCGAGCGCGAGGTCGAGCGCTCCGTACCGGTCCTCGGCGGCGGCCTCGGCCCGGATGACGGGTCCGCGCGACTGGATCGTCAGCTCGACGCGCTCACGCCGGTCGGCCTGCCGAGGGTTGGGTTCGCGAGAGACCTCCACATCCACCCGGATGACTTTGTGATCCAGTTTCTCGATCTTGGCCAACTTGGTTCCGACGTGTTGGCGGAACCGGTCGTTGACGTCCGTGCGACGGCCCTTGACGATGATGTCCACGCAATACCCACCTTCTCTCGGAAACTACGGGCTCCCGAATGTGCGGGGGCACCCGCCCGGCCGACCTGGTCTTCGTCCCCACATCCGCCTGCAGAGGGTCTCGCGGCGCTCTCGCCACTACTGTCCTTCTCTCCGGCCGGGAGATATCCGATCCCCCGAGAAGGCAGGACTTACTTCTAAGCCGCACCGTGATCGGTCGACGAGAAGTCGCCTTACGTGGGCCGTTTCGCCTGCGGCTGGCATCGGCTAGCCGGGCCTGGTGAGGCCCGACGCAACCACGGACCCGGGCGGGTGCCATGTCAGGAACGCTAACCGCTCGCGTCTCGAATGTCAGGGGGGTGACCGGAGGAAATACTCACGGACCGTTACCCATCCTTCCCCTGGCGAGCCGGCGGGACCGCTCACATGCGGTGAAAACCCTTATGGCGCAGAGCATACGGCGTACGTCTCCCCACTGGCCACGATCGTGTGGCCGCGTGGCAAGTTTCGGTTGTCAAGCCGGGAGGGGTGACTCCAAGTGACCATTTTCCATGATCGTTCGGCGCGTGTCCCCAAGGTCATGACGATCATCATCACGAAGCGTGACGGTGCGTGACGATAATCCCCGCTCAGTGAAAAAACTCACCATGGAGCAAGGTCTCCTGCCCTCCGGCGGGTCGCGGCGACGACCGCGGCCGCCGAGACCACCGCGCCCGCCGCCCGTAACGCGCGCGCCGCCTCGGCCAGCGTCGCCCCGGTGGTGAGGACGTCGTCCACCACGATCACCCGCAGGCCCTCCACCGCTCCGGGCCGCGCGACCGCCAGCGCGCCGGAGAGGTTCTCGGCGCGCTCGACCGCCGACAACATGGACTGATCGGCCACCGGCCTGATCTGCCTCAGCACGCTCAGGCGGCGCGCGGGCACCCCGCACCGGCGCAGCGCCGCCACCGCCGCGATGGTGATCCCGCGGAGCGGGTCATGACCGCGCCGCCGCGTCGCCGCCCGCGCCGAGGGCACGGGTACCAACCACACCGGCCGGCTCGCCGCCCGGCCCTCTCCACCCGCCAGCCGGAAGCCCGCCTCCCCCGAACCCACGGGCCACGGCCCCGCACCGTCACCGGCCGCGGCGTAGGCGCTGCGCGCCAGGGCCGATCCGAGCGGACGCGCCAGCCCGGTCCGGCCGGACTCCTTGTACGCGAGGATCACGGCTCGTACGGCCCCCTCGTAGTCGGCGACGGCCCATGGTGGCGGAAGCCCGCCGGGCGCGGGCGACGGACGAGCCGGCCACGCCGGCGCACTCAGCCGCCCGGCGCACGCCCGGCACAGCGGCACCCGTGCCCTCTCGCAGCCCGCACAGGCTTGGGGCAGCACCAGCTCCAGTAACTCCCCGGCCAACGCCAGGCACCGAGTCACAGCCACGGAACGAACCTGCCACGCCTCCGCGCCCCTCCGGCACCCGTCGCGAGGAATGTGGATTACGTGGACGACCTCGCCAGTGCTCGATCAGCCGGGACCGGCAGGTCCTCAGCCGGGATAGAAGGGGTCGTGGCCGGCCACGAAGCAGTCCCATTCGCTGAGCCGGTCCTGTGGATCGGTCAGCCGGCACACCCGGTCGTTCTCCGAGTCCTTACCGGGGACCTTGGCGCTCACCAGCACCGGGGCGTTGGGAGCCGCGCTGATGGAACCGATCTCACCCGGGGCACCGAAGCCGATCCCGCCGATCTTTCCGCCGCTGACCGGCACCCGGTACGGCAGCATCTGGGCGGTGGTGCGCTGGAGCCGGCCGAGCACGGCCAGCTCGTCGGCGTCCTGCCAGGCGAGATGGGCCACGTCGACGAGCTCGGAACTGATCGGCAGGAACTCGCCCGCGGTGACCGTGGAACCGTTCCGCTCGATGCGGCCGATCCGGATCTGGGCGCGCCTCTCACCGTCCACGACGATCGCGGCGGCTCGCACGCCGTCCTGAGCGATGCGCAGCTCCCGTACGTTGTAACCGCTCAGCCCCCACCCGGTGTCCGCCACTCGTACGGGCGGCTTGCCGCTCAGCTTGATCCAGAGCCACGATCTGCCACCGGCCGACTCGACCGTCCACATCGTGCCGTGCCGGTCCCAGGACGGTGACGTGAAGGTCCCGCCCCGGTGGCGCGCCGAGATCACGGTGCGCAGGCGCGTCGGCCCGCCGCTGATCGCCAGCTCGCCCATCACGACACGGTCCCTCGCCTCGCCGAGCCCGGCGATGACACGACGGTCGAGTGAGATCGAGGGGTCGGAGAGCGTGCCGTTCTCGAGCGTCGCGACCGGAGTGGGGCGGTCGGCGAACAGCTGGTCCAGCCGGCCGCCCGGGCCCTGTAGATAGGCCTGCTGGGGTGAGCCGCCCGTCGCGCCGTCCGGATTGTTGGCCCGCCAGTCCTCGGGCGACTGGGTGGGGCCGACGCCTCCCGGAGACCGCGCCTTGCCGTCGATCTCGAGTTTCAGGTACTTCACCTCGGCGAGCTGCCGCAGCGTCCACATCAGCTGCGCCGACATACCGGCGATGTTTCCCCTGGCCGCCTCACGGCTGAGGTTCACCGTCGCGACGCCGTCGGTGACCCGCACACCGTCGCCGAGCAGCCGCGTGCCGGGCGGAAAGGAGTTCCGCACCGCGCTGCGCAGCCACACCGTGGGGCCCTTCAGCAGGGCGCGGACGATCTGGCTCGGCAGATCCTGCCGGTTCCCGAGCGGAAGGAAGATCGCGTTCGGTACGAGCACCTGCCCGTCGGGCGCGAAGAAGTACAGGTTCATCGTGCGGAAGGCGCGGTCGACGTCGCGCTGACTGAGCAACAGGCCGCTGGTGAGCGAGGTCGGCAGCTGGGAGATGCGCCACTGGTTCTGCGGGCCCTTCGCGAGGTGGAAGGTCTCGTTGACCGATCTCGGCTCCGCCTCGTACTGCCCGTCGAACCGGATGATGCCGAGCTGGTTGCCGGTGACCTGCACCGTCGCCTGGCCGTCCTCGGTGCGCGACAGGATGACCTCCAGGCTGCCGTTCTCGTAGACGGTGACGCTGGGCCACGGCTCCGGCCACCACCGGACCTCCCGCAGGAGGTACTCGCGGGCGACGCCGTGGCCGTCGTCGAAGCTGGCCGAGGCCGACAGGAAGCCGTTGACGATGTCGGAGGGCTGCCAGTCGCGGCCGGGCGGCACCGGCACGATCCGTACATAGGGGTCGTCGAATGGCTCGGTCCGCTCGGCCGGCCGCCCTCCGGTCACCCTGCCGCCGGTGGGCACGCTCGCACACGCGGCGAGAAGCCCGACGACGGACACGAGGGCCGACACCCGGGCGGACATGCGCATCCACGTACCGGTCATTCGCCCATCTCCAGGTGTGCGAACGGCGTGGGGGCGAGCTCGGCCCCCGGGGGCACCAGGGGAAGCGGGGAGCCGCGCAGTTCCGCTCCGGCGACCCTGGGCAGTGAGAGCCGGAACTGCGAGCCCGCGCCCGACTCACCCCAGGCCTGCAACCAGCCGCCGTGCAGCCGGGCGTCCTCCCGAGAGATCGCCAGACCGAGTCCGGTGCCACCGGTCGTCCGGGCCCGTGCCGGGTCGGCTCGCCAGAACCGGTCGAAGACCATCTGCGCCTCGCCCGGTTTCAGCCCGACGCCGTGGTCCCGTACGCCCACGGCGACGGCGTCGCGATCGGCGGCGACGATCACCACGATGTCCTTGCCCTCGCCGTGCTCGACCGCGTTGACGAGCAGATTGCGCAGGATGCGCTCGACCCGGCGCCAGTCGACCTCGGCCATACACGGCTCGCCGGGGAGCTGCAGCACGAGCTTGCTGCCCTTGCGCTCGGCGAGCCCCTCGGTGTCGCCGACCGCCCGCAGCACCAGGTCGCGTACGTCGACGGATTCGGCGTCGAGCGTCGCGGCGCCCGCGTCGTACCGGCTGATCTCGAGCAGGTCGGTGAGCAGCGACTCGAACCGTTCCAGCTGGTTCTGCAGCAGCTCCGCGGACCGGCCGACCGCCGGCTCGAACTGGTCGCGCTGCTCGTACATCAGGTCGGCGGCGATCCGGATCGTGGTCAGCGGGGTGCGCAGCTCGTGCGAGACGTCGGAGACGAACTGCCGCTGTACCTGCGACAGCTCCTCCAGCTGGACGATCTTCTCCTGGAGGTTCGCCGCCATGCCGTTGAACGAGGTCGCCAGCAACGCGAGGTCGTCCTCACCGCGTACCTTCATGCGCTCTTCCAGCCGCCCGGCCGCGAGGCGTTCGGCCGCCTGCGCCGCCAGCCGTACGGGGATCACCACCTGCCGGGTGACGACCGCGGCCACGGCGGCGAGCAGCAGCACGAGCGCGGCGCACACCCCGATCAGGGTGCGCTGCACGAACGTGAGCGTCTGCTGTTCCTGGGTCAGCGGGAAGAGGTAGTAGAGCTCGAACCCGCCGGCGCTGCTGCCCACGATGAGACCGGGCACCGGCTCGTGGCCGATATAGGCCAGCTCACCGTAGGTGCGCTCGGGCGCGCCGGCCCGGCCCTCGGCCACCTCACGGCGCAGCCGCTCGGGAACGCTCTGCTGGCGGAGTTCGTTGGTCGTGAACCCGTCCGTGAACCTGTCGGTGGTGTCCCGGAGGTACACCTCGTAGAGCCCGGACGGCCCGCTGCGCGCCTTGAGGTTGTTGGCGACGTTCTCGAGCTTCTCGCGTCCGTCGGTGGCGTCCGGGCTCACGGACACGAGCTCCTGCTGCACCACGCCGAGGCCCTCGTCGAGCTGCAGCATGGCGGCCTTGCCCTTGGCGTCGAGCAGCGCCTTGGTGATCTGCTGCATGAGGAAGACGCCGAGGACGGCGACGACGATCGCCGAGATCAGCAGCGTCGTCGCGACGACCCGGATCTGAATGGACCGCCGCCACCGCGCGTACGATCGCCGCCACCCGCCGCGTACGACCCGGCGCAGCCGGACGAGGCAACGACGGACGAACCTCTTCCACGCCTTCACGGGGCCTTCACGGGGGGTATCGGGCGTCAGGTCATGCGGGTCCGGCCTTGTAGCCGACCCCGCGTACAGTCACAACGATCTCCGGATGCTCCGGGTCCTTCTCGATCTTGGCGCGCAGGCGCTGCACGTGGACGTTGACGAGCCGGGTGTCGGCCGCGTGGCGGTATCCCCAGACCTGCTCTAGCAGCACCTCGCGGGTGAACACCTGGCGCGGCTTGCGGGCGAGGGCGACCAGCAGGTCGAACTCCAGTGGAGTCAACGGGATGTTCCGGTCCGAACGCTTCACGGAGTGCCCGGCGACGTCGATCGCGATGTCGCCGATCTGGAGCGTCTCGGGTGCGGGCTCGTCGGTGCGCCGGAGCCGGGCACGGACCCGTGCGACGAGTTCCTTGGGCTTGAACGGCTTGACGATGTAGTCGTCGGCGCCGGACTCGAGGCCGAGGACGACGTCGACCGTGTCGCTCTTGGCGGTCAGCATCACGATCGGGATGCCGGACTCGGCACGGATCTGACGGCACACGTCGATGCCGTCGGCGCCCGGCAGCATGAGGTCGAGTAGGACCAGGTCGGGCCGAGCCTCCCGGAAGGCCTCCAGTGCCTTGTCGCCATCGTGGACGAAAGACGGCTCGAAGCCCTCGCCCCTCAGCACAATGCCGAGCATCTCAGCGAGCGCGAGGTCGTCATCGACGACCAGTACACGTCCTCTCATGGCCCTCATCGTTACACGTCGTAATGGGCACAAGCGCCCTGGCGAGTCAGATTACCCGCGTTTGCCCTGCACATGACCCTGCCGCGCATGACGCGATCCCGGGACGTGGCCACACCAAACGCCGATTGCAAGTATGACGCCCGAACGACACCTCCGGTTGCCCTGCGGTTCACCCGAGTTCACCGCGCCGGGCGGCGTCCCGCGAGCGGGGCGCCACGGGCCCGAACCGACGAGACCATCCGGTGCAGCCGGGTCGGCCGTCCCCGGCCGGTAAGCACGATGTTACTTTACTCACATCATACGGTTCCTTCTCAACACCGCGAGGATCACATGGGAGTCTCATGGATTCGCCAGAAGGCGGGCATCGGCTGACCGCGGTATGAGGCGGTACGGGCATGAGGAATTCCCGGGCTCACACCGTGACAGGATGACCTGACGCAGTCATCGCGCGGGGAGCAGTCATGACGGACGACCCACAGGCCTGGACCACACCTGGTTCCGGGCCGCCAGAGGGTCCCTCCGCGCCGCCCGTCCCGGCCCCGCCGGCCCGGCGAGCGGCCTTCGACTCCTCGGAACTCCTGGCCGGCGACATCCCGCTGCGGCCCCTCGGTACCTCAGAGGTCCTCGACGGCGCCATCACCAACATCCGCCGCAACGCCCGCGCGGTGCTCGGGGTCTCACTCGCGGTCGCCTGTGTCATCCAGGTGCTCATCACGGTCGCCACGTACTTCTTCGTCGGCGGCGCGGGCGACGAGCTGACCCCCTCACCGCTGACGGAGAGCCTGGGCAGCCAGGTCCTCCTGGGCGCCGCGGGCCTGCTGCTGTCCGCGTTCGGCGTGCTGTTGCTGGCCGGGCTGCTCGGCCCGATCATGGGGCGCACGCTGTTCGGCATGCCCGCCTCGCTGCGCGAGGCGTGGAGCTACACGCGGCCGCAGTTGCCGCGGCTGGTCGGGGCGTCCCTCGCCATCATGGCGATCACCCTGCTCGCGATGGGACTGCCCATCGTCCCGTTCGTGCTGCTGGCCGCCGCCGGCGGCCCGGCCGCGGCCGGCGTGCTGGCGGGGATCATCGGCTTCCCGGTCGCCATCGCGATGACCCTGTGGTTGTACGTCCTGTTCGTGCTGGCCACACCCGCCGTGGTGATGGAGCGGCGCGGCGTGATCGACTCGATGCGGCGGGCGCACCAGCTCGTACAGCGCAGATGGTGGCGGACCTGCGGAACCCTGCTGGTCACCGCGCTCATCACGGTCTTCATGGGCTTCCTCGCGCTGCGGCTGCCCTTCACCATCGTGCAGCTCACCGCCTTCGGGCCGGAGCCCGAGGGGACGGCCCTCGTACTGTCCCTGTCGGTCGACACGCTGGGACGGATCATCGCCTGGACGCTGATGACCCCGTTCGACGCCGGAGTCATCGCGCTCTACTACATCGACCAGCGCATGCGGCGTGAGGGGCTCGACCTGGAACTGCAGACCCGTCCGGGCCACGAGCCACCGCCGGAGGACTTCCTGGAGTTGTGGCGCACCAGCCCGCTCGTGCCCCCACCGGGTCGCGCCGCCCGCCGGCGGCCGCCCGCGCCTCCGCAGCCCACCATGCCGCGGCCTCCCGTGCCGCACTCCGGAGGGGATCGGGCATGAGCGTGTGGGAGCCCATCGGGCGGGACGAGGCGCGTGAGCTGGCCCGCCGCGAGCTGGAAAAGCCGATCTACCACCAGGACGAGCCCTCTCTGGTCGAACGGATGTTCCAGAACATCGGCGACTGGATCAAGGAGCTGTTCAACAAGATCTTCGACCCGACCCGTGGCGGCAGCGGCGGCGGGTGGCTCGCCGTCGTCGTGATCATCCTCGTCATCGTGGCCGCCGTCGGCCTTGTGTTCTGGGCGATGCGCGGGCGCCGGAACACCAGGTCGGACCGCAGTGCCCTGCTGGCGGCGGACGGCTCGGCCGCCCGCGACCACCGGGCCGAGGCCGTTCGCCACGCGGCCGACGGCCGGTGGGCCGAGGCCATCCGCGAGCGGCTCCGGGCGGTCGCCCGTGACCTCGAGGAGCGGGTCATCCTCGAGCCCCGGCCCGGCCGCACCGCCGACGAGCTCGCGGCGGAGGCCGCGCAAGCGCTTCCCGACATCGCCGAGGCCCTGCACTCCGGGGTGGGCGTCTTCGACGACGTCTGGTATGGCGACCGGCCCGGAACCCGCGAAGGCTACGAACAGTTGACCGTGCTCGACGAGTTGACGCAGGCCGCCACACCGCGCCCCCTGGAGCCCGGCGAACTCGCCGACGCGAATCTCCGGAGCCCCCAGTGACCTCTGTCCAGCCACCACAGACCACCGAGCCGAGCGGGCCCACCGAGCCGAGCGAGGGCACCACCGCGGCCCAGGTCGTGAGGCGCCGCTGGCGCAGTGCACGCTACGTGGTGCTCACCGTGCTGGCGCTCCTGATCCTGGTGGTGATCCTCGCGGCGCTGCGGCCGACCGTGCAGCCGCAGTACCTCGACCCGGAGTCACCCGGCCAGAGCGGAACACGCGCGCTCGCCCAGATCCTCGGGGACCGCGGGGTCGGGGTAGAGGTCACCCGTAACGCCTCCGCCGCGGTCTCCAGGATGGCGGGCAACACCGACGCGACCCTGGTTGTCGTGCGGTCCGAACGGCTCACCGAGGACGACCTCGAGATCCTGAGCCGGGCCCGCGGGGACGTACTGCTGGTCGAGCCCCGCCAGCGCGTGCTCGATCGGCTCGCCCCGGGGGTGCGGCTCGCCGCGCGGATCCCCGGACAGCACGCCGCGCCCGGCTGCGAACTCACCGCCGCGACCATGGCGGGTGAGATCGACTTCAACCTCTCGTACACCTACCTGGCACCCGCGTCGGCCGTGCGGTGCTATCCCACCGAGGCCCTGCCGCGGTTGGTGCGGCTGCCGGTGGAGGGCCATACGGTGACCGTGCTCGGCTCCGGTCTCCCGCTCACCAACGAGCACCTGGCCGAGGACGGCAACGCGGCACTCGGGATGAACCTCGCGGGTGAGCGGTCCTCGGTCGTGTGGCTCATCCCGGACCTGCCCCCTGCGGGCGGTGACCAGGAGAAGAGCCTCGGCGAGCTGATCCCGGCCGGCGTGAAGCTGGCGATCCTGCAGTTGGTCGTCGCCTTGGCGCTGGTCGCGCTGTGGCGGTCCCGCCGGCTGGGGCCGGTCGTCGTCGAGCCGTTGCCGGTCGTCGTACGTTCGGCCGAGACGGTCGAGGGCCGCGCCCGGCTCTATCGGGCCCAGCACGCCAGGGACCGGGCCGCCGACGCGCTGCGGGCGGGAGCGCGCGAACGACTCGTGCCGCTGCTGGGCCTGCCGCGCAGCAGCGCCCAGGATCCCGCCTTCGCCCAGGAGGTGGTGGCCGCGCTGGCGGCCCGGGCACCGTGGGACGCGACGGCGATAGGCCTCGCCCTGTACGGTCCTGCACCAGCGGACGACGCCGAGTTGGTCAGGCTGACCGACTTCCTCGACGACCTGGAAAGGCAGGTTCGCCAGTCTTGAGTACCGAATACCCGCCGGCGCACGTGAGCTTCGGCAAGGCGGCCGATGATCCGGAGGCCGCGGGCTCCGCGCCCGCCGGCTCGCCGGCGGTGGACACCGGCGAAGGCGCCGCGGCCCGCAAGGCGCTCACCGCGCTTCGCGGGGAGGTGGCCAAGGCGGTCGTCGGCCAGGACGCCGTGGTCACAGGTCTCGTGATCGCGTTGCTGTGCCGTGGCCACGTCCTGCTCGAAGGCGTGCCGGGCGTCGCGAAGACGCTGCTGGTCCGCACCTTGGCGCAGACCCTGTCACTCGACTTCAAACGAGTGCAGTTCACCCCCGACCTGATGCCGGGCGACGTGACGGGCTCTCTCGTCTACGACAACCGCACCGCGGAGTTCGAGTTCCGCGAGGGCCCGGTCTTCACGAACCTGCTGCTCGCCGACGAGATCAACCGCACCCCGCCGAAGACCCAGGCGTCACTGCTGGAGTCGATGGAGGAGCGGCAGGTGTCGGTGGAGGGGATGCCCCGGCGACTGCCGGACCCCTTCATGGTGTGCGCCACCCAGAACCCGATCGAGTACGAGGGCACCTACCCGCTGCCGGAGGCCCAGCTGGACCGGTTCCTGCTGAAGCTCACCGTGCCGGTGCCGAGCCGCGACGAGGAGATCAGCATGCTCCAGCGGCACGCCTCCGGATTCGACCCGCGTGACCTCTCCGCGGTGAAGGCCGTGGCGGGCGAGGCCGAGCTGGCGGCGGGCCGCGAGGCCGTACGCGGCATCCACGTCGACCCGAAGGTCGCCGGTTACGTCGTCGACCTGTGCCGCGCCACGCGCCAGTCGCCCTCCCTGCAGCTGGGCGTGTCGCCGCGTGGCGCCACGGCGTTGCTGGCCACGGCGCGGGCCTGGGCGTGGCTGTCCGGGCGCGACTACGTGACCCCGGACGACGCCAAGGCCCTCGCCCGGCCGACGCTGCGCCATCGGGTGCAGTTGCGCCCGGAGGCCGAGCTCGAGGGCGCGACGGCCGACGGCGTGCTCGCCGGCGTGCTCTCCACCGTCCCCGCCCCGCGCTGACGCCGTGATCATGCGGAATCGCGCCCACCGCCCATCGGGTGACCTCAGGGTGGTCATGGCCGTGTGCGGCGGGAGGCCGGCATGGCGCTGACGGGGCGGCTGGGGCTGCTGGCGGCGCTCACCGCGATCGTGTTGATCTTCGTGCCGAGCTGGTGGGCGCTGCTCGCCGTCGAGGGAGTCCTGCTCGCCCTGGTCATCATCGACCTGGCGCTGGCGGGCAACGTGCGCAGCCTGCGCCTGCACCGCGCCGGCGACACCAACGTACGGCTCGGTGAGACGGCCAAGGTGTCGCTCACGCTGGAGAACCTCGGCCGGCGGCGGGTGCGGGCGAGCGTGCGGGACGCCTGGCCGCCGAGCGCCGCCGCGGCGCCGCGGTCGGTCGACCTGGCGATTCCGGCGGGCGAACGCCGCCGCCTCGACATGACGCTGACGCCCACGCGGCGCGGCGACCGCGTGGCCGCGACGGTGACGGTGCGGTCCATGGGCCCGCTCGGCCTCGCCGCCCGGCAGCTCTCCCGGCCCGCGCCGTGGACCGTCCGGGTGCTTCCGGCGTTTCCGTCCCGCCGGCACCTGCCGGCCAAGCTGGCCCGGCTGCGCGAGCTGACCGGGCAGCATGTCGCGCTCATCCGGGGGCAGGGCACGGAATTCGACTCGCTGCGCGAGTACGTGGACGGCGACGACGTGCGATCGATCGACTGGCGGGCGACCGCCCGCCGCGCCGACGTGGTCGTACGCACCTGGCGCCCGGAGCGGGATCGGCGGATCTACCTGGTGCTCGACACCGGCCGTACCGCCGCCGGGCGGGTCGGCGACATTCCGCGGCTGGACTGCTCGATGGACGCGGCGCTGCTGCTCGGCGCGCTCGCGTCCCGCGCGGGCGACCGCGTCGACCTGCTGGCCTACGACCGGCGCGTGCGGGCACGGGTCGAGGGCACCTCCCGCACCGACCTGCTCACCGCGATGGTGCAGGCGATGGCTCCGCTGGAACCCGAGCTCATCGAGTCCGACGCGGCGGGCATGGTGTCGACCCTGATGGCCAGGGTGCGGCAGCGCTGCCTCATCGTGCTGCTCACCGAGCTCAACACGGCCGCGATCGAGGAGGGCCTGCTGCCGCTACTGCCGCAGCTCACGTCGCGGCACCTGCTCATGATCGCCGCCGTCTCCGACCCCCGGGTGAGCGAGATGGCGACGTCGCGCGGCGATCTGGCCGCCGTCTACGACGCCGCGGCGGCCGAACGCGCCCGCGCCGAACGGCAACGGCTCACCGCCGAGCTGCGCAAGTACGGCGTCGAGGTCGTCGACGCGGCCCCGGACGACATCGCCCCCGCCCTCGCCGACGCCTACCTGGCGCTGAAGGCCGCCGGCCGCCTCTGAGTCGGCGAAGCCACCTTTCATCGCTTCGGTGAGGTGCCCCGCGGTGCGGGCGGCTGGACCGGCCGGTGCCGCAGGAGGCGGAGCGCCTTCTCCTTTTCGAAGTCCAGCGCCCGCACGGGCGGAGCGGAGAGCCGGCCGATACGCTCGCCGAGTTCTCGAACTCGGACCTGCACCTCTGGCTCGGCCAGCACCCGCAGGGCGAACGCCAGCTCCGCCGGGCCGATGTCGTAGCGCTGCTCCAGGGCCAGTCCGAGGGCGACGGCTCGCAGCTCCGGCTCGCCGAAGCGGCGGTGACCCGCGCGTTCCCGGATGGGCGGCAGCAGTCCGAGGGCCTCGCGGTAGCGGAGCATGCGGGGTGAGGTGCCGAGCCGCCGGGCGGCCTCCGTGATGCGCATGGAAGCGATTCTGACAAATTTATGTCAGAAACGCGCACCCGGCCGTGCTATCGCCGCACCGGCGTGCCTAGACTCGCTGACGTAGACCGCCGGGCGAGGCGGCGGCAAAGCCCCAAAGACGCGCATCGAGGAGCCACGAACGATGGACTACAAGGTCGCCGACCTTTCACTGGCGGCGTTCGGCCGCAAGGAGATCCAGCTCGCCGAGCACGAGATGCCCGGGCTGATGTCCGTGCGTCGTGAGTTCGCCGACGCGCAGCCGCTGCGCGGCGCGAAGATCATGGGCTCACTGCACATGACGATCCAGACGGCCGTGCTCATCGAGACGCTGGTCGCGCTCGGCGCCGATGTCCGGTGGGTCAGCTGCAACATCTTCTCCACCCAGGACCACGCCGCCGCCGCGGTCGTCGTCGGCCCTCAGGGCACCGTCGAGGAGCCCAAGGGCGTTCCGGTGTTCGCATGGAAGGGCGAGACGCTCACGGAGTACTGGTGGTGCACCGACCAGGCGCTGGCCTGGCCGGACGGTAGCGGTCCCAACATGATCCTCGACGACGGCGGCGACGCCACCATGCTCGTCCACAAGGGCGCGGAGTACGAGAAGGCCGGCGCCGTGCCCTCAGCGGCCGAGGACGACCCCGAGGAGTGGGGCATCGTCCTCGAGACCCTGCGCCGCACGATCGGCGAGAGGCCGGGCCGGTGGACCGCCACCGCCGAGGAGATCAGGGGCGTGACCGAGGAGACCACGACCGGCGTGCACCGTCTGTACGAGATGGCCAAGGCCGGCACGCTCGCCTTCCCGGCGATCAACGTGAACGACTCCGTGACGAAGTCGAAGTTCGACAACAAGTACGGCTGCCGCCACTCGGTCATCGACGGGCTCAACCGGGCCACCGACGTACTGATCGGCGGCAAGGTCGCGGTCGTCTGCGGCTACGGCGACGTGGGCAAGGGCTGCGCCGACGCCCTGCGCGGGCAGGGCGCTCGCGTGATCATCACTGAGATCGACCCGATCTGCGCCCTCCAGGCGGCCATGGACGGCTTCCAGGTCACCACGCTCGAGGACGTCGTCGGGATCGCCGACATCTTCGTGACGACCACGGGCAACTTCAACATCATCCGCGCCGACCACATGGCCCAGATGAAGCACCAGGCCATCGTGAGCAACATCGGCCACTTCGACAACGAGATCGACATCGTCGGGCTGGCGAAGACCGAAGGCATCGTGAAGAACAACGTCAAGCCGCAGGTCGACGAGTGGGTCTTCCCGGACGGGCACTCCATCCTGCTGCTCGCTGAGGGCCGGCTGATGAACCTCGGCTGCGCCACGGGGCACCCGTCGTTCGTGATGTCGAACTCCTTCACCAACCAGGTCATCGCCCAGATCGAGCTCTTCACCAAGACCGAGGAGTACCCGATCGGCGTGTACGTGCTGCCCAAGCACCTCGACGAGAAGGTCGCCCGGCTGCACCTGGACGCGCTCGGCGTCAAGCTGACCGAGCTGACGAAGGAGCAGGCCGGCTACATCGGCGTCGACGTCGAGGGCCCCTACAAGCCCGACCACTACCGCTACTGAGCCCTTCCCCGCGGTGATCATGCAGTTGTTCGCGCACGGCCAAGGCGTTCGGGCCCCCGGGCGCGAACGACTGCATGATCACGGCGGTGCTGGACGGCGGGTGCCGGTCTTCGGCAGGGGCGGGGGCAAGGAGTGCTGAGGACGTGAGTGGGCAGGGCGCGTACGGCTCTAACGACCCGTACGACATCACGGACGCCGGGCTTGCCGGCGCGGGCGTCCGGCGGATCGAGTGGGCCGACCGCTCCATGCCGGTGCTGCGCCAGATCCGCGCCCGCTTCACCGAGGAGCGGCCGCTGAACGGCTTGAAGATCGCGGCCTGCATGCACGTCACCACCGAGACGGCCGGGCTGATCCGTACTCTTCAGGCCGGCGGCGCGCAGGTCGCGCTCGCCGCCTCGAACCCGCTCTCCACGCAGGACGACACCGCTGCCGCCCTGGTGGAGGAGTACGGCGCCGCCGTCTTCGCCCGGGCCGGCACCGATCGCGCGGGTTACTACCGGCACATTCACCAGGCGCTGGCGATCGAGCCGGATCTCGTGCTCGATGACGGTTGCGACCTCGTCAACACGCTGCACACCGAGCGAACCGATCTGCTCTGCACGGTGAAGGGCGGCTGCGAGGAGACCACCAGCGGGGTCATCAGGCTGCACCAGATGGCCCGTGAGGGTGTGCTGAAGTTCCCGATGGTCGCGGTGAACGACACCCACACCAACCACATGTTCGACAACCGCTACGGCACCGGGCAGTCGACGCTGGACGGCATCATCCGCGCCACGAACACGCTGCTCTCCGGAAAGACGATCGTCGTCGCCGGCTTCGGTCACTGCGGCAAGGGCGTCGCCGAGCGGGCGCGTGGAATGGGCGCCCGCGTGGTGGTCACCGAGATCGACCCGGTGAAGGCGCTCGACGCGACGCTGCAGGGCTTCCGGGTGCTGCCGATGGACGAGGCGGCGCGGCACGGTGAGGTCTTCATCACCGTGACCGGAAACCGCGAGGTGATCCGGGAGGAGCACTTCGCGGTGATGAAGGACGGCGCGATCCTTGCCAACTCCGGCCATTTCGACGTCGAGATCGACGTACGGGCGCTCGCCGAACTGGCCGTCGACGTCCACCACGGCATCCGGCCGCAGGCCGACGAGTACGCGCTCGCCGATGGCCGCCGCCTCGTCCTGCTGGCCGAGGGACGCCTGGTCAACCTGGCGGCGGCGGAGGGGCATCCCGCCGCCGTCATGGACATGTCGTTCGCCGACCAGGCGCTCACGTGCCGCTGGCTGGCGAGGTCGCACCAGGACCTCACCGCCACCGTCCACCGCGTGCCCGCCGAGATCGACACCGAGGTCGCGCGGCTCAAGCTGGACTCGATGGACATCGCGATCGACGTCCTGAGCCCGGCGCAGGAGGAGTACCTCGGCTCCTGGCGAATGGGTTCCTGAACCCTGAGCCTGGAGAAGGCGTTCAATCCTCAAGGCGGGCACCAATGGCTGGCCTATGTCCTGATCGCGACCGGCTGGATCCTCGCCACGACGATCGCCGCGGGCGTCACCCGTGTCGTCAGCCGCCAGTAGGCCGGTACGGGCGGTCTCGCCCGGCGGTCCACCCTCACGTGGAGACCTGCCTCACGAGCCCTGGATGACACAGCGACCTCGATCTCTGACAGGCTGGTCAGGTGCCGCGCGGAACGTACACGGACCCGGAGAGCGGGGCCACCGAGGTCTTCCAGTGCGCGCCCGGCGCGGGCGGCTGGCGCTATGTCGGCGAGCGCTCGGACGGCCTGCGCACGGACCTCACCGTGGACAGCCGATGGCATCAGATCCGGGTCCAGGTCGGCGCCCGCGACCTGCTCCTCCGTGGCGGACTGGTCGGCAGAGACCTGCTGTGGGTCCGGTCCGCCGGAGAGCACGGCGAAGAGCACTCGGCCGAGGCGGCGGGGTTCCTCGGCGACTCCCCCGGCTTCCTGGTGGCCGTCGCCAGGTCACTGCGGCTGGAGCCGGGTTCCCAGGGTGACGTACGACTCGTACGGCTGAGCGCGCCGGCGCTGTCCGCGCTCACGGTCACGCAACGGTGGCGGCTGACCGAGGTCACGACCTACGACACCGACCTGACGCCATTGCCGGTGGAACGCTACGAGGTCACGGACCTGGCCACCGGCGAGGCGAGCGCGGTGCACATCGCGGGCGACGTCGTGCTCGACGCGCCGGGTGTGGAGCTCACCGACCTCGAAACCCCACCCACGCTCCCGCAGCAGTGACCGGCGTGTCGGCTCGCGGTCAGGTTGCCACGTACCGCCGGGCCACTTCGTGGAAGGCTTCCTTGGGTTCCCACGCCCAGATGTCGTCGGCGCAGACCTTCACCCCGCCGACATGGACCCACGGGACACCGCGCTAAGCCTGGATGGCCAGGTACTTCACCTCGAGGTATTCGTCGATGCCCTCGAGCCCGCCCTCGCGGCCGAGGCCCGACTGTTTGATCCCGCCGAAGGGTGCGGCCGCGTTGGAGACCAGCCCCCGGTTGATGCCGACCATGCCGGCCTCCAGGGCGTCACCGACCCGCAGCGCGCGGTCGAGATCACGCGTGTAGACGAACGCCACCAGGCCGGCCGAGGTGGCGTTGGCCGCCGCCACCATGCTCTGTTCGTCGTCATAGGCGGCGATCGCGGCCACCGGGCCGAAGATCTCCTGCTGAGTGATCGGGGCGTCCTCCGGCACGCCGGTGAGCAGCGTCGGCGGATAGAAGCTCCCCGGGCCCGGTACCGGCCGACCGCCCAGACGGAGCTTGGCGCCCCGCCGCTCGGCGTCCGCTACCAGCTCCCCGACCTTGTCCCTGGCCTTCGCGTCGATCAGCGGACCCACCTGTGACCCGGGGTCGAGCCCCGGGCCGGTGCGCAGCGCGGCGAGCCGCTCGCGCAGCGCCTCGGTGAACTCGTCGGCGACAGCCGCGTGGACGAGGAATCGGTTGGCGGCCACACATGACTGGCCCGCGTTGCGCATCTTGGCCACCATGGCGCCCTCGACCGCGGCGGCCACGTCGGCGTCGTCGAGGACGAGGAACGGGGCGTTGCCGCCCAGTTCCATGGACGTCCGCAGGACGCCGGGCGCGCTCTGGGCGAGCAGGCGCCGGCCGACCTCGGTGGAGCCGGTGAACGACAGTTTGCGCAGCCGCCCGTCGGCGAGCAGAGCACCGGTGACCTCGGCAGGCGAGAGCGTCGGGATGACGTTGAAGACCCCGTCCGGAACACCGGCGTCGGCGAGCAGTTCGGCGAGCCTGAGCGCGGACAGCGGCGTGGCCTCGGCGGGCTTGAGGACCATCGTGCAACCGGCCGCCAGCGCCGGCGCCACCTTGCGGGTGACCATGGCCAGCGGGAAATTCCACGGCGTGATCAGGTAGCAGGGGCCGACCGGCTGCCGTGCCGTCACGATGCGGTAGTCACCGGTCGGGGCGACCCGGTGGTCGCCGCCGATCCGGACCGCCTCCTCGGCGAACCAGCGCAGGAAGTCGGCGGCGTACGCCACCTCGGCCCGCGACTCGGCGAGCGGCCGACCCATCTCGACGGTGGCCAGCCGGGCGAGCGACTCAGCGCGCTCGGTCATGAGCTCGAACGCCCGGCGCAGGATCTCGGCTCGGGTCCTCGGCGCGGTGGCGGCCCAGGTGGCCTGGGCGCCGGCGGCCGCGTCCAGCGCACGCACCGCGTCCGGTCCGGTGGCATCGGCCACCTCCGCGACGACCTCGCCGGTCGCCGGGTCGGTCACCTTGAAGGTGGCGGCCGCGTCGGTCCAGGCGCCGCCGATGAAAAGGCCCTGTGGGGCCTCGTCCTCGATGCTCATCTCCGTCTCCCTCAACTCGCGGCGGCGAGGATGCCGCAGATCTCGTCGGCGGTCGGGAACCGAGGCGTGTTCGCCATGACCTCGTCGTCGAGCGCGTCCTTCGCCAGCACTTCGAAGTCGTCCGCCGTAACCTCATGGTCGGCGAGCCGCCCGGTCAGCCCGACCCGGGCGCCAAGGGCCCGCACCGCGTCGATCGCGGCGTCCGCGTTCCACTCGGCCGGCTTGGCGGTGTCGCCCACGCCCAGGGCGAAGGCCACCTGAGCGGTCCGTTCGAGCCGTACGCCCAGGTTGAAGCGCAGGACGTGCGGGAGCAGCATCGTCAGGGCGACGCCGTGCACGATGCCGAACCGGCCGCCGAGGGGGTGGGCGATGCCGTGGCAGATGCCGAGCCCGGTGGCGGCCATGCCGACGCCTGCCATGTGGGCGGCGAGCAGCATCTGAGTGCGCGCCTCCAGGCTCGTGCCGTCGTCGTAGGCCGCGGGCAGATGGACGGAGACCATCCGGATCACCTGCTGCGCGATCCCGTCCGACCACGGGTTGGCGCGCACCGACGAGAACGACTCCAGCGCGTGCGTCAGCGCGTCCATGCCGGTCGCCGCGGTCGGCGCGGGCGGCAGCCCGACGGTGAGTTCCGGGTCGAGCACAGCCGCGCGCGGCAGCGTGGTGGCATGCCCGACGTAGAACTTGCGATGGGTCTCCACGTCGGTGATGACGCCGAAGGCGTTGGTCTCGGCCCCGGTACCGGCGGTGGTGGGCACGGCGAAGACCGGCAGCGCCGGCACGGTGAACTCACTCCGGTAGTCGAGGTCGCGGCCGCGTTGCGGGTTCACCGCGGCGAGCGCGATGCCCTTGGCGGCGTCCATGGCAGAGCCGCCGCCGAGCGCGACGACCGATTCGGCACCGGAGTCGCGCGCGACGGTGGCGCCGGCCGCGATGTCGTCGGTGGTGGGGTTCGCGTGCACACCGGAGAAGACGGCCACGTCCGCCGCCTTGGAGAGCGCGTCGAGAACGGCGCCGAGAACGGGCGTGGCTGCGATCCCCGGGTCGGTGACCACGATGACGCGGCGGGTCCCGGTGAGTTCGCCGAGCGTCCTCACCGCGCCGACGCCGAGGTGCGCGGCGGGCATCGAGGTGAGCGTGAGACCGCTCTCGTGCAGTAGGGACATGGTCACGCTCCCTGCGTGGTGAGACGGAGAGGGGAACCGAGCAGGTCCTCCCAGAGCTTCACGGGCGCCATCTCCCCGGCGAGGTCGCCGTAGGACCGGCGGGCCCGCCGGTAGACCTGCTCGACGAGGGCGGACAGCTCGGCGGGCACCCTGACCTCCCGCGAGAGGTCGACGGCGAGACCGAGGTCCTTGCAGGCCAGCGCTAGCGCGAACGACTCGTCGTAGTCGCCGTCCCGCAGCACCGACAGCACGTCGCGGTCGAGGAAGCCGCTCGCGGCGGGGCTGGCGAGCAGCGCGTCGCGCAGGACGCCGAGGTCGACCCCGGCGGTGGTCCCGATCGCGAGCACCTCAGTGGTGGCGACCAGGTGCGCGAACCACAGCAGGTTGATCATCAGCTTGACCGTGTAGCCCGCGCCGTGACCGCCGACCAGCATGATCTTGTCCGGGTCGCCGAGGACGTCGAGGACGGGCCGCACCCGCTCGAACACCTCTCGCTCCCCTCCGACGAAGATCTGCAGGGTGCCGCCGCGCGCTCCGGCGGCCATGCCGGAGACCGGGGCGTCGAGCACGTGCACGCCCCGCATGGCGGCCACGTTCCGGACCCGGTCGGCCACCTCGGGTACGGAGGTGGACATGTCGATCCACACCGAACCGGGAGACAGGGCGTCCAGCAGCCCGTCCGGGCCGAGGAGCACGGCCTCGACATGCCGGGGCGTGGGCAGCATCGTGATCACCACGTCACGGCCCACGCCGGTCGCCCCTGGGCCGGCGGCCCAGGCCGCGCCGAGTTCCTCATGCTCGGCGGCGGCCTCCCGCCGTATGTCGTGCACGGCCACGTCATATCCGGCCGCGAGGAGGTTGCGGCTCATGGGGCCGCCCATGTGGCCGAGGCCGATGAATCCGATCTTCACGAGTTCCCCACGTTGATCCAGGTGGTCTTGAGTGCCGAGTAGGCGTCCAGCGCGTGCAGGGACTTGTCACGTCCGCTGCCGGAGTCCTTGAAGCCCCCGAACGGTGTGATCACGTCGCTGGCGTCGAAGGTGTTGACCCAGACGGTGCCCGCCCGCAGTGCGCGCGCGACACGGTGCGCCGTGCCCAGGCGGGCGGTCCAGACGCTCGCGGCCAGCCCGTACCTCGTCCGGTTGGCCAGTCGTACGGCCTCGTCCTCGGACGTGAAGGTCGTGGTGGTCAGTACCGGGCCGAAGATCTCCTCCTGGGCGACGCGGGCGTCGTTGTCGACACCGTGCAGCACGGTGGGGGCGACGAAATAGCCGCCGGACTCGGCGCGGACTCGGTCGCCTCCGGTGACGACCTGCCCGCCCTCGTCACGGCCGAGGGCGAGGTAGCCGAGCACCCGGTCCAGCTGGGCCTGGTCCACGATGGCACCCATCTGGGTGTCCGGGTCGAGAGGGTCCCCCACCCGGATGTCCTCGGCGACCTTGACCACCCCGGCGAGCAGATCGTCCATGACCCGGGCGTCGGCCAGCAGCCTCGACCCGGCGTTGCACGTCTGCCCGGCGTTGTAGAAGATGCCCCAGGCGATCGCCGAGGCCGCCGCGTCGAGGTCTTCGGTGTCGGCGAGCACGACCTGCGGGGACTTGCCGCCCAGTTCCAGCGCGACCTGCTTGCCGTTGGACTGCGCCGAATACTCCAGGAACCGGCGGCCGGTCCCCGTGGAACCGGTGAAGGCGATCTTGTCCACCTCCTGGTGCCGACCCAGTGCGGCTCCGGCCACCGGCCCGAGACCGGGGACGACGTTGAAGACCCCGTCCGGGATTCCCGCCTCAACCGCCAGTTCGGCGAGCACCAGCGCGCTGAGGGACGACTGCTCGGCCGGCTTGAGTACCACCGAGTTGCCCATCGCCAGAGCCGGAGCGATCTTCCAGGAGGTGATCATCAATGGGTAGTTCCAGGGCACCACGGCACCGACGACCCCGAGCGGCTCGCGCGTGATCATGGCGAGCGCGTCGGCCCCGGTCGGGGCGATCTCGTCGTAGATCTTGTCGACGGCCTCGGCGTACCACTGCACGCAGTTGGCCGCGCCGGGCACGTCCACGCGCAGGGACTCGCCGATGGGCTTGCCCACGTCGAGGGTCTCGAGCAGCGCCAGCTCCTCGAGGTGCTCCCGGATCAGGGCGCTGAACCGCAGCAGCACCTTCTTGCGGTGACGCGGGCTCGCGTCCGCCCACCGGCGGTCCTCGAACGCGGTGCGGGCGGCGCGTACCGCGCGGTCCACATCCGTGTCGCCCGCGGCCGATATCCGGGCGAGTTCCCGCCCGTCGCGTGGGCCGACCGTGGCGAACGTCGCACCGTCGGCGGCGGGGACGAAGGCCCCGTCGATGAACAGCTCGTTCCGCGGTGTGACCCGCGCCGCCCGGTCGCGCCACTGTTCGTACGTGGTGACCATGGTGTCCTCCCTAACCCTCGGTCCAGCGGCGTACCGCGGCCAGGTCGATCTCGGCCCCGAGCCCGGGTCCGTCCGGTACGTGCAAGTAGCCGTCGGCGTCCACGCCGACCGGCTCGGTGAGGAAGAAGTCCCGGCGCTCCGGGGTCCAGCCCGGCGGGTCATAGGGGAACTCGACGTACGGCCCGCCGCCGACACCCGCCGCGACGTGCAGGTTCGCCAGTACGCCGAGACCGTTGCTCCACGTGTGCGGGGTGAACCAGCGGTGCTTGGCGAACGCCAGTTCGGCGATGGTACGCGCACGGAGCATGCCGACCGACAGGACGACATCCGGCTGGTAGACGTCCAGTGCGTCCGACTCCAGCAGGTTCAGCAGCTCCGGCATGGTCCGTATCATCTCGCCGCCGGCGACCCGGATGCCGGTCTGCGCCCGTACGGTCCGCACGCCGTCGATGTCGTACTGCGGCAGCGGCTCTTCCAGCCACAGCACGCCCAGGTCCGCGAGCTCGGCGGCCACCCGGCGCACCGATGCCAGGTCCAGGGCCGGTTCGATATCGCCGGACATCCGCCACGACTGGTTGAGGTCCACCATCAGCGCGATCTCGTCGCCCACCGCCGCACGGACCGCACGGACCGTCGCGATGCCCTCCGCCAGCCGCTCCCGCGCCACTCTGATCTTCATGGCGCGGAAGCCCGCCTCCACTGCGGCGAGCGCTGCCTCGGCCCGGGCGGCGGGTGGTTTCAGCTCCCCGAAGGAGGCGTAGGCGGGCAGCCGATCGGTCGCGCCTCCGAACAGGCCGGCGACCGGCCGCCCGGACACCTTGCCGATGATGTCCCAGAGCGCGGCCTCGAGCGGCCAGTAGCGGCCCGCGTGGAAGTTGACCGTCTCCAGCGTCTTGACGTGGTTCACGATGGCGAGCGGATCCCGGCCGAGGAACAGGTGCTCGTGTGCCTCGAAGCCGGCCATCGTGTCGCCTGAGCCGTAACCGAGCACGCCCTCGTCGGTCTCGACGGTGACAAGCGTGGCGTCGAACGAGGTACGCGGCACCGGATCCCAGGCCGCGTCGAACGGCGGTTCCAGCGGCAGCCGCATCCGGTCCAGGCGAATGGCAGTGATCTTCACACGTCCCCCGGGGGTGTATAGAACGGGTTCACCGGCGCGTGCCGTGCGCCCAGCGCCTCACCGGCGGACGGCAGCCCGGCCGCTCCGGCGCGCAGTGCGGACGCCGTGGCCGAGCGGTTGTTGGCGTAGACCAGTTCGGCGTCGGCGGCCTCCGGATTGACCCAAACCGCGGCGATGAGCACCAGTTCGTCGACCGCATCCGCGGGCACCACTCCCTCGGCCACCGCGTCCATGACGCCGACCGCCACTCCGGCCTGGGCCGCTCCCCAGGTCAGGTCGGCGTGGGTCGTGGTCTCGACGGCCGCCTTGTTGACGAACAGCGTCATCGGCTTGGCCGGCAACCCGGGCCGCAGTACGGCGACGAACGGCACGTGCCCCGCGCGGGGGGTGGCGAGGGCGGTGGCCCAGGCGGTTCCTGCGGGCCCGGTCCGGGAACCGAGGACGGTGTTGACGTGCGCGGCCTCCGCACCCTCTCCTACGAAGCTCTCGCCGATCTGCATGCCGATGACCTGACTCCCGTGTTCCGCGTCGCTCACTTGACGAATCCCTGCTCCTTGAGCCAGTCATGGGCGACGGTCTCGGGCTCCAGCCCGTCCGCGTCGACCTTGGCGTTGAGCTGCCGCATGACGTCGTCGGTCAGCTTGGCCGCGACCGGCTCGAGATACTGCTGGATCTGTGGATACTTGGTGCTGGTGTCCTGCCGCAGGGTGAGCGCGGCGTTGTAGACCGGGAAGAACTTCTTGTCGTCCTGCAGCACGGTCAGCCCCATGGACGCGATCCGCCCGTCGGTGGCGAAGACCTCGCCGAAGTTGCAGGTCTGGCCCTTCTGGGTCTCGCTGTAGATGACGCCGGTGTCCAGGGACTTGACGTTGGACTTCGGCACGTTGATGCCGTACGCCTCGGTCACGCCGGGCCAGCCGTCGTCGCGGGTCGAGAACTCGCTCTCGATGCAGAACGTGGCCTCGTTCGGCTTGGCCTGCGCCAGGGCCGTCAGGTCGGACAGCTTGGTGACGCCGAGGGCGGCCGCCTTGTCCTTGCGGATCGCGAAGGCGTAGGTGTTGTTCAGCGGGGCCGGCTTACCCCAGACGATCTGGTTCTTGGCCAGGTCCTCCTTGGCGACCGCATCGTACTGTCCCTGCGCGTCCGGAATCGGCTTGGTGTGCTTCAGGTAGGTCACCCAGCCGGTGCCGGTGTACTCCCAGTACATGTCGATGTTCTTCGAGGTCAGCGCGGTGCGCGTGTTGGTCGAACCCTTGATGTTGGTCTTGTCGTTGACAGTGGCGCCGTGAGCTCGCAACAGGCTGATGGTGATCTCGCCGAGGATGATCGACTCGGAGAAGTCCTTGGACCCGACCGTGAAGGTCGCGCCCTTGAGCTCCTGGCCGAGGCTGCCCTGCTTGACCGTGGTGCCCGACGAGCCGCAACCGGCGAGCATGGCACCGCTCAGCAGAGCCGCGGTACCGGCCGCGAGGGCCCGTCCGGGAAGGGTGAACATGATGGAACTCCGGTTCGTGAGAGGGGTGGGGTGATGAGAGGGGTACCGGGGCTTCAGACGCCCTTGGGCCGCAGCAGGTCCTCGGTGACGGCGCCGACCCAGTCGACGAGGAAGGCGATGCAGGCGGTGAGGACACTGCCGGTGAGCAGGACCGGCGTCCGGTTGAGCTTGATGCCGTTGACGATGATGTCGCCGAGCCCGCCCGCGTTGACGAAGGCGGCCAGCGTGGCCACTCCGACCGCCATGACGAGCGAGGTGCGCAGGCCCGCGAGGATCACCGGGATCGCCATCTTCAACTCGACCCGCAGCAGCACCTGAGTGCGCGTCATGCCCATTCCGCGGGCCGCCTCGACCAGCGCCCGGTCGACCTGCTGGACACCGACGATGGTGTTGCGCAGGACCGGTAGCACGGCGTAGGCGACCAGCCCGATCATCGCTATCCGGAAGCCCACCCCGAACTTGATGGTCAGCAGGACCAGCAGGCCGATGGCCGGCGTGGCCTGCCCCAGGTTGGCCAGGGCGAGAACCGGAGGGCTCAGCCAGCGCGCCCCGGGGCGCGAGAGCACGACTCCCAGGGGAATCGCCGTCACCACGACCAGCAGCACGGCCAGTGCGGTGAGCTTGAGATGTTCCGCCACCCGGGCGGTGAGGTAGTCGGCGTTCAGGGTGCGCCGCTCGATCGAGTCCAGCTCCTGGCCGGACACCCACAGGTACAGCGCGCCGAGCACCACGGTCAGGACCAGCGGGGTGAGGAGGTACCGCAACATCGCGCGCCGAGGGTTCGCGGCGCGCTCGGTCCGTGGCGCCGGAACGGCCGCCGCGGTGGCCGGTTCAGCGAGCACCGGGGACCTCCTCCCGCTCGCGGGCCGGTTCCGCTGCCGCGCAGATGGCCGCGTACGTCAGTACCCCGCCGTCGCAGGCGACCTGCTGCGTGCTGTGCGAGACCATGACGTCGAGGGCCTCGCGCAGGGTCGCGGTGGCGCTCACCCGCGGAAGGCCGTCGACCTCCGCGGCAGGGTCCGCCGCCAGGTCCCCCACGCTGATCAGCGCGAGCCGCTTGAGCGTGGAGTCCCCGCCGATGAAGCTCGCGACGTAGTCGTCCGCCGGGTCGGCGAGGATACGTGCCGGGGTGTCGTACTGCGCGATCCGGGAACGCTCGCGGAACACGGCGATCCGGTCGCCCAGCCTCAGGGCCTCCTCGAAGTCGTGCGTCACGAAGATGATTGTTTTGCGCAACTCGCGCTGCAGCCGCAGGAACTCGTTCTGCAGGCGTTCGCGGGTGATCGGGTCGGTGGCACCGAACGGCTCGTCCATGAGCATGACCGGCGGATCCGCGGCGAGCGCCCGTGCGACACCGACCCGCTGCTGCTGACCTCCCGACAGCCGGCGGGGATGGCGCCCGGCGAACTGGGCCGGGTCGAGGCCGACGAGATTCAGCAGCTCATCCACCCTGGCCGTGACCTTGGCCTTCGGCCAGCCCAGGAGTTTGGGTACCAGCGCGACGTTCTGCGCAACGGTGAGATGCGGGAACAGGCCGATCTGCTGGATGACATAGCCGATGCGGCGGCGCAGTTGGTCCGGCGGCATGCCGAGAACGTCCTCGCCCCCGATCCGGATGGAACCCGACGTCGGCTCGATCAACCGGTTGATCATCTTCATCGTCGTGGTCTTGCCGCAGCCGGACGGACCCACGAAGACGACCAGTTCGCCGGCCGGAATGGCCATCGTGACGTTGTCGACGGCGGGTACCTCCTGGCCGGGGTACCGCTTGGTGAGCCCGTCCAGTTCGATGCGCACGCCATCACTGATGTCGTCAGGCACGGAGCCCCCTCGGGGTGGTGAGCAGGCGGACAACGAGATAGAAGAGGTCGAAGGCGAGGGCGAGGACGACCACGCCGAGGGTTCCCGCCAGCGCGGCGTTCAAGGCGTTCACCGAGCCGAGCCGCGCGAGCCCGTCGAAGATCTGGTTGCCGAGGCCGGGGCCGGCGACGTAGGCGGCGATCGCCGCGATACCAATGATCATCTGGGTGGACACGCGGATCCCGGCGAGGATCACCGGCCAGGCGAGCGGCAGCTGGACCCTCGCCATCACGCGTGCGGCGCTCATGCCCATCCCGCGGCCGGCCTCCACCACCGCCGGGTCGACGGCCCGCAGTCCCACGATCGTGTTCCGGACGATGGGCAGCAGGGAGTACATCACCAGCGCCACCAGCGTCGGGCCCCAGCCGAGTCCGAGGAAGGGGATGAGCAGGCCGAGCAGCGCGAAGGACGGGATCGTGAGGAAGCCGGCGGTGGCCGCGGTGGCCAGCCCGGCGAGACGCGGCCTGCGGTAGGTCAGGACACCCACCCCGACGCCGATGAGCGTTGCCATGAGAATCGACAGCGCGACGACGAGTGCGTGCTGGCCGGCCGCCTGGGTCAGCTCGTCCCAGCGCGACGACACGTACTCGCTGAGGGTCATGTGACACCCCCGCCCTTCGATCGGACGTTACGGCCGGTCTTTATTCCGCCCGTTTGTGCATGAACCGTAAAGCGGAGTTCTCATCAGTGCAATACTTCTTGCAATCACCGCAACAGCGATCACGTCAGTCCCGGGAGCGCGTCTTGACCGATCTGCCGCTCATACCCCCACGTCAAGTCCCGTCCACGCCGCCCTCAGCGGGCCTCAGGCGCGACATGGAGATACTCGACCTGCTCGCCCGCCCGGAACACGCGGCGCAGGGCATCGGCGTGAGCCGGATCGCCGAACTGCTGGGCAGAGAGAAGAGTCAGGTCTCACGGGCACTGAAGGCACTGGAGTCCGAGGGCATAGCCGAGCGCGACCCCGACTCCCTGGAGTACCGCCTCGGGTGGCGTCTGTACGCCTTCGCCGCACGCACCTCCGAGGCACGCCTGGCCAACCTCGCCGGCCCGTACCTCCGCCGCCTCGTCGCCGGCCTCAACGAGACCACCCATCTGTGCGTGCTGCGCGGCTCGTCGGTCCTCACCCTGCTGTCGGTGTCGCCGTCGCACGCCTTCCGCGGCCTCGGCTGGGAGGGCGTCACCGTACCCGTGCCCCTCACCTCGGCCGGCCGGGTGCTGGTCTCCGACTGGGCCCCCGACGCGTTGCGTTCCTGGGCCGATTCCTGGCTCAGCGAATCAGGTGTCTCGAGGTCCGCGACGTTCCGGCAGCGGATCCAGAGCACTGACGACCTGGTGCGCGAGGTCGGTCTCATCCGCAAGCGCGGCTACGCGGCCGTCGACGAGGAGTTCGAGGCCGACCTGGTCGGTGTCTCCGCGCCCGTGCGCGACTTCCGCGGCGTGATCGTCGCCGCGATCAATGTCTCAGCGCCGAAGGGGCGCCTCGCCCCTCATCTCGACGAGGCCGGTCGCCGCACGCTCGCAGTCGCCCACGAACTCTCCGCCGCACTCGGTCATCCGAGCGGCTCCTCGAACGCTCACCCCTCAGAACGTTGACGGTGAGGCCGCCGGCGCGATCTTGCAGCTGTTCGCGCTCCGGAGCCGGGCGTCACTCCGCCTCGGGGGCGGACGGGACGCCGAACCAGGTGCGTAGAGCATGCCGCAACGCATCCGCCCCGCCGGGTTCGTCAGGACCGGCCGCCCATGCGACGTACCCGTCCGGGCGGATCAGGGCCGAGTCCACGGGGCGGTCGGCGGCCGTCGCGGTAACCGTCACCACACGGTCCGCCCAGCCCGCGGCCGCCGCCACCAGATCGGTCCGGCCGGCCAGGTCCAGCAGGATCGGACGGGCCGGGCGCATCAGCTCGGCGACCCTGACCGGCCCTTCGTCGCCGTGCAGCGTGAGGTCGGGCATCCAGCGGCCGGTGATCGGATGGGCCGACCCGTCCTGGCCCATCTCGTAGTGGGTATCGGCACCGGCCACGAGATCAGAGATGTGCCGTACGTTGCCCTGGTCGCGCAGCAGCTCGGCGAAGACCTCCCGCAGCGCGGTGATGTTCGGGCCTGGTGACATGAGGGCGGTCTGCGCGCGACTGTGCATGATGAGCCGCTGCGCCACCGGGCGGCGCTCGCCGTCATAGGTGTCCAGCAGTCCCCCCGGCGCCCAGCCCTTGACCACGGCCGCCAGCTTCCAGGCCAGGTTCAGCACGTCCTGCAGGCCCAGGTTCAGCCCCGGGGCGCCCACACTGGACTGGACGTGCGCGGCGTCGCCGACGAGGAACACCCGGCCCTGCCGGTACCGCTCGGCCAGCCGCGAGTTGCTGCCGCCCCGGACCATGCCCTGCGTGGGTCCCGGACCGGCCGGCGGTTCGCTCATCGGCACCTCGACGCCGAGGACCCGGTTGACCGCCTGGCTGAGCTCCTCGAACGGCGTGTGATCGCGGTCCTCGACCGGCGGCCGGCCCCATTCGTAGACGCCCACCCGGTACACCCCGGGCTGGAACATCCCGAAGCCGAGACAGCCGTGCTCCGTGCGGGTGAAGGACCCGGGCCGGAGCCGCCCCACTCCGGGCACGTCCAGCTCGCCGGTGTCCGGTACGGCCACCGGCGGGTGGATCACGACCTGCCCGGAACGCGTGACGAAGCCGTCGTCGGTGACGCCGGGGAACGCGATCCCGACCGCCTTCCTGACGGAGCTGTGCCCGCCGTCGGCGCCGACCACGAACTCGGCGGCCAGCCGGTAGGCGCCGTCCGGCCCCCGCACGTCGAGAGTCACGCCATCGGCGTCCTGACCCAACGCCGTCACCTCGTGCCCTCGCCGGATCGTCGCTCCCAGTTCCCGCGCGCGTTGCTCGAGCAGTTCCTCCATCCGCTGCTGCGAGATCGGCATGGTGTACAGCGCGTTGCCCGCCCAGCCGGACATGTCCAGCATCAGCGCACCGAACGGGAAGTACGGGGTGGGCTCAGGCGCCCTCGCGCTCTGGCTGAACCGCTCGTACAGGCCGCGGTAGTCCAGCGCCTGGACGACACGGCCGACCAGGCCGTTGGCCTTGGGCGCGGCGGCCCGTTCCGGCAGGAGCTCCAGCACGACCGGACGCACCCCGGCCAGCGCGAGCTCGCACGCCATCAGCAGCCCGTTCGGGCCGCCGCCGACGATCACCACCTTGTTGGACATCGGCTCTCCTCCTCGGATAATTCCTAGACCGATCGTTCCATTTATTCTTTCCTGTATTCTTAGACTCGTGAGTCCAGAAAGTCAAGCGGGTCCCCGCCGCCCGGGCCGGCCGGCGAAACGGCAGGTCGTCATCGACGCCGCCAGGCGGGTGTTTCTGGAGCGCGGCTACGCCGACGCGAGCATCGACCTGATCGCCGCCGAAGCCGGCGTGTCCAAGCAGACGATCTACAACAACTTCGAAGGCAAGGAGCGGCTGTTCGCGGCCGTCGTCCAGACGGTCCAGCACACCGTGGCCACGGGCCCTGAAGGCACGTTCGCCGAGAGGTTCGAGGTCACCGGGGACTTCGACCGCGACCTGCGCGCGGCGTTCCGCATGATGACGCGGCTGAACCTGAGCGAGGACATCGCCGCGTTCCGCCGGCTGGTCATCACCGAGCAGATCCGCCACCCCGAACTGATGCGGGAATGGCGACAGCCGCGGCCCGCCCTCGAACTCGCCCTCACCCAGGAGATCGAACGGCAGACAGGGCTCGGCACCGTCGACGTGGACGACCCCGGCCTCGCCGCCCGCCAGCTCATCATCCTCATCTTCAACGAGGCGGTGGAGCGATCCCAGTACGGGCTGCGCGAACTCCCCGAGCACGAGATCGCCACGATCGTCGACGACGGCGTCGACATGTGGATGCGCTGCTACCGCCGGGATCCCATGCGGCGCTGAGACCGCACGGTCGGAGTGCACATCGCCGGAGACGTCGTCCTGGACGCACCCGGCGTCGCACTCACCGACCTGAGTGTGCGGGACCACCCGGACCGGCCGGCCCGCGCACTCGCCGAATCGCTGCTCGTACCACGCTGAGGGAACCGGTCAGCGTGGTCGCCCGCCGTTCACCCAGATGACCCCACCGGAGTCGCCGGCCTCGGGAGAGGAGACCCGGCCGACGGCCCAGGTGAAGGCGCTGCGCGGCACGGCGGTCACGTCGGATACGTACACCTCCCCTCCTTGCGGTCGGGGCAGCCGCACCTCGGTCCACCGGCCCTGGCCGAAGTGCAGCAGGTCCGGATTCCCGTTCTGCTCCCAGTACTCCGGCCGGAGCCACACCCCGCCCCGGCCGTCGGGCGTCACGTCGAGCAGGCCCTGCGGCTCAGTGCCGACGGACGGTTCGACCCGCCGCCAGGTCGCCCCATCGAAACGCAGGACCAGTGGTGAGCTCGTGTAGCTCTCCCCGTCCACGCGTGTCTCATGGCCGACGATCCATACGTCGCGTGAGGACGTCGCGTGGATCCCGTTGAACCCGACGTAGTGGTCGTCCTCGCGCGGGAGGCCGGGAACGGTCACCTCGCTCCACGTACGGCCGTCCCAGCGCGCCAGCAGGTCGCCCCACGGATGCTCGGGACCGAACCCCACGGCCCAGACGTCGTCGGAGGCGACGGCGCTCGCCTCCTGCAGGCCCCAGGCCGGCGTCTCGACGCGCGTCCAGCGCCGGCCGTCGAAGTGCCAGGTACCGACGCTCTCGCCGATGCGGCCGTCGCCGAACACCCAGACGTCGCGCGGACCGATCACCTCCGCGTCGGCGATGTGCTGCCCGGCGGGCCAGCGCTTGGTGACGCGCCACCTGTGGCCGTCCCACCGGAGCGCGTACGCCTCTCCGGCGGAATCGCCGCCGCCGAACGCCCAGACGTTCCGAGGCCCGGAGGCGTCCGCGACCGAGATCACCCGCTCGAGCCCGGACGGCAGCTCGGCCGTCGTCCACTTCCGGCCGTTCCAGTGGCGGGCCACCGGCGCGAACCGGCCGTCATACGTCCCGCCGAACGCCCACGCGTCGTCCGGCCCGATCGCCACGACGTCCCCGAGCCTGCTCTCGTCGATCGCCGCGATGCGCCACTCCGTCGTTCCAGGCTCGGCCTCGGCCCGGGCCATCGGTGAGATCCCGATGAGCGCGCCGAGAGCGGTGACCGCGGCGAAGGCCGCTACAGGTCTGGTGACGGTACCCAGAGGCATGTTTCTCCCCGTTCTGCTCGCTGTGCCCGATTGCTGAGCGGGGGTGCGGCCGCTCGGGTCCGCAGGCCGCCACATATGCGACGCCAGGCACTCTCGCGCAGATGACCAGCCATCGTGGCCGGGCCCGGCCACCCACGCCTGGGAACCGCCGGGACAGGCTGTCGCGGGGTGGAGCGTCGATCCAGGCGGCCTCGTCTGGGGCTTCTCAGGACGGGTTTTCGCCGCCGGTCGCACGGAAGAGGTTCTCGGTGAGCGACCGGAAGACCTCCTCGGGATCCCGGTCGCCGATCGGGCCCTCCGGACCGTCCAGGTTGCCGGTGAGCAGCAGGGTGGCGAAGCCGTGCGCCAGCGACCAGGCGGAGATCCCTGACGTGCGGGCGTCGGTGGCGCTTCTGCCGGGCGAGAGACCGGCCACTCCGGCCCGCAGCTCCGCGCCGGCGAGGGCCTTGGCGGCCAGCAGCTCGGGGTCGTCGGCGTGCAGCAGCACCGGCTGGAACATGACCTGGAAGTGCGCGGGACAGTCGACCGCGAAGCGTACGTACGACACACCTCGCTCGCGAACGCAGCCGAGATCGCCGAGGCCGCGACCCTGGCCCGGCGCGCCGCCGAGGCGGCCGGCACCGCCGGGCGCCCGCTCGCCGCGGCCAACGCCGAACTGCCCTGGCCCGACCCACCGCACCTGGTGCTCTGGCAGGCCGCGACCATCCTGCGCGAGCACCGCGGGGACGGCCATCTCGCCGCGCTGCTCACCGCGGGACTCGACCCCGTCGAGTCGCTGGTCTCGTTCGCGGGGATCGGCGCGGCGCCCGTGGCGGCCTTCGCCGGCCGTGGCTGGAGCGAGGAGGAGTGGGCCGCCGCACGCGATCGGCTCGCGGCGCGCGCCCTCCTGGACGACGCCGGCGTGGCGACCGAGCGGGGCCGCGCCCTGCGAGCCGAGGTCGAGCGCCGGACCGACGAACTCGCCGCCGAGCCCTGGCGCTCCCTCGGCGCCGCGGACAGCGCCCGGCTCTCCGACCTGCTCGGACCGTTCTGGCTCGAGGTTCTCGGCACCGGCCTGCTCCCGAGACAGAGCACCCTCGGCATCGGCACCGTCTGAGCGGCCGCCCTCGCCGACCCGCTGCGCACAGCGGAACGAGCGACCTCGTCTCACCCGTGGGATGTCACCGGCCCACGGGCGCCTCAGGCCTCCTCGCCGAGTTCCCCGAGCTCCCCGAGTTCCCCGAGCAGCGCGCGTGCCTGCTCGGCGAACCTATGGGTTCTGTTCGACCTTCGGAAAGCCCGCGCCACGTTGCACCGGCACCGCAACCCCGCTCCGCCTCGCCCGGGTCCACGGCGGCCATTCCGCCATCCGACGGAATTGTCGGAATCCCATGAAGCTCCGGGTGGTATTCGGACAGCAGCGAGGCAAAGACGCCCGGGTGCTCGCTGGAGTGGCCGCCCGCGAGGTGAAGACGGTGCGGATCGAGCGCTCCGACGGCACGTCGGCCGACCTCAAGCTCGGCGCGCCGACGATTCCAGCGGCATCCCGGTGGTTCTCCAGCTACGAAGCACCCCTGGCCGCAGCTGTCGTCGCCTACGACGCCACGGGAAACATCGCCCAGCGGTGGCGCATCGACTGAGATCGCGGTGGAACGGCAGAACCTTCGGCATCGCCCCAGCCGCCCTCGATCAAACGCTCTGCCCATGACACTCCGCCACTGAAGCAGGCGAATTCGCGGACTCTCATAAGCCGCGAACAACCGCAAGATCACGCCGGAGGAACGGCGCGACACCACCTGACCGACCGGGCCCATCACCGTCAACGGAGACCGTCGTGAAGCTCCCCACCGACCGCCTCAGCGTCCGAGACCACCAGGCCAACGACCTCGCTGACCGGCACCGCCACCAGCTCGGCAACTGGCTCACCCGGCGCGGGATCATCACCGCGATCGTCGGGATCTCCCCGTACGTCGACCCCGCACCGACCCGTACCGCGCGGTCGAGATCACGCGTGTAGACGAAGGCCACCAGTCCCGCCGAGGTGGCGTTGGCCGCCGCCACCATGCTCGCCTCGTCGTCGTACGCGGCGATCGCGGCGACCGGGCCGAAGAACTCCCGCCGAGTGATCAGCGCGTCCTCCGGCACGCCGGTGAGCAGCGTCGGCGGATAGAAGGACCCGCGGCCCGGTACGGGCCGGCCGCCCAGGCGGAGCTCGGCCCCCCGCCGCCACGCACGACTGGCCCGCGTTGCGCATCTTGGCCACCATGGCGCCCTCGATGGTCGCGGGCTCCCGCCATGCTGCGCGAGCGCCGCTGTGTATGTAACTACGTAAGTACGTATAAAGTGGCTTACCGCATCAGCGGCGAAAGGGGTACGAGATGGGACAAGGGATCCGGATGAACCGGCGTACCGCCCTCCTGGGGGTCTCCGGGATGGCGATCAGCGCGGTGGTGACGGGTAGGACGGCGCATTCCGCGTCGGCCGCCGCCCCCGCCCCCGCGCCGGCGAGAGGCGACGCGGCACTGCGCGACTTCCTGGCCTTCCTGTCCGGCCACCGGGCGAACGCCGGGCTGGTCAGCTACGCGGTCGGCCGTGACGGGCTGCCCCTGACGGACCGTCCGTACGTGTGGCACAGGGCGGGCGCGCTGTTCCCGGTGGCGTCAGCGGTCAAGACGCTGCACCTGGACGCCTACGCGGCGGCGCGGCGGATCGGCCCCCGGCAGCGGGTCCGGCTCGGCGACTGGGAGGCGTACCTGCTGCCCGGCACCGATGGGGGCGCACACGAACGGGCGCTGACGGCGCTGGGACTGGCCGTGAAGGACGGCCGCGCCGCCGACCCGAACGCGACCGTTCCGTTCGACGACGTCGTGGCGACGATGATCGAGCACAGCGACAACGCGGCCGCGGACTTCGTGCGGCACCGAGTGGGCCCCGACGCTCTCGTCGCGGCGGCGCGGAAGGCCTCCGGCATGCGCATCTCGCCCGTCCCCTCCCTGCTCGGGCAGATGCTGGTCGCCTTCGCCTCCGACAGCCCATACCGCGGGATGGACGGCCTCCGGCGCCTCGCCGCCCTGCCCGCCGCACGCCGGTACGAGCTCGCGGGGATCCAGGAACGGCGTCATCTCGCCGGCGCGGCGGCCCCGATGACCGTACCCGGGCTGGAGGAGCAGTCGGCGTGGGCCGAGACGACGTACGGGATGGCGCCCCGCCTGCTGGCCGCCCTGCTCGCCGGCGCCCTTACCGGCCGCGGCGAACAGGCCGCGCTCGTCCGGCGGCATCTGGAGTGGCCGATGCGCCTGGGCGGCACGCTGCCGGACGGGCTGATC
The DNA here is from genome assembly GCF_014323705.1 of Actinomadura alba. GTDB lineage: Bacteria > Actinomycetota > Actinomycetes > Streptosporangiales > Streptosporangiaceae > Actinomadura_C > Actinomadura_C alba. The sequence goes on along the minus strand of NZ_JABVEC010000002.1, from coordinate 421,006 downwards.
CGGCTCGGCGGCAAGGGTGGCTCGTTCCCCGGTGTCCTGAGCGATGCGACCTATACCGTGGCCGCCGACGGCACCCGGCGCGTCACCGCACTCACCCTCCGCCGGCTGGCGGTTTCCGACTGGATCTCGCTGATGACGAGCTTCGCCCACCAGCAGATGATCGTACGAATGGGGACCGATCCCGCCTTCGTCGACGAGGTGGCCCGCGCGGTGACGGGCTGACCGGCGAACAAGACGCCGCGGTCGCCGCGAACGGCGTCGGAACGGTGCCGGCAGGGATCAGCGTCGCGTGGCGGTCAGCATCACCATGAGCGGAACGACCCGGCCGGCGGGCACGTCGTAGCGCCCGCGCGCCGTGGTGTGCAGCCAGCCGGCGGCGCTGAGCTGCTGCAGGTGGTGGTAGACCTGACCGGTGGTTCCGACGCCGTCCAGTTCGGTCATCTCGGCCACCGTCCGGCGACCGCCCAGGACCTCGCGCAGCAGGCGCAGCCGCATGGGGTGGCCGAGCGCCGCGAACGACTCCGCGGCCTCCGGCCAGTCCTCCGACAGGAGGGTCTCGGCCGCCAGGCCGTACTGCCACTCATAGCGCCTTCCGTCCGGAACCCGCACATCGCCGGTGAACAGCACGCCACCGGCGTCGATGCCGAGCTCGGCGAACTTGGCCTTGAGCCCTTCCAGCGCCCAGAAGTCCCCGCTCGTCCTCTCGGCGGGCCGGCCGCCGGCCGGCTCGCTCTTCTCCAGCAGTGCGAGGCGACGCTCCAACTCCGCCACGCGGCGCTCAAGGTCCATGTGCGAATGATAGGTAATTACGTAATTGACGATTGCGCCGCCATGAGCCGGCGCGTCAGGCCAGGGGCCCTATCACCCGATCGGGCGAGTCCAGCCATACCTGCTGACCTTCCGGCGTGACCGTGACTCCGAAGCGGTCCCGGCCCGGCTCGCCCAACCGCACCCATGCGAAATAGGCGTCCTCGATCTCCTGCCACAGATCCCTCGGGCCTCGCTGCAACGCCAGGGACCGGCCGAGGTCCGGCGCGTGCGTCACGAGCGCATCGGAATCGGACGTCCACAGCCACAGCCGGAACTCGCCCCGCTCGCCCTCCTCGTGCCTGCCGGCCATGGACGGAAGCATCCCCGCGATGGCCACATCCGCGCCCCACGCCGACCACACGATCCGGCGCGGGTCGACCATCGCGGCGGTCTCCCGGTAGTCGCCGTCGAGCTCGCTCCGGGCCGACCGCTGCGACCGGAGCATCATGAAGTCGCAACCACCACTGATCCGGCCGGACGCGGTCCCGTCCGGCCGGACGGTCAGCTTGAGCTTGTGTCCTCCCGCGTACTCCGGCATCCACGGCATCACGATCGCCCCACCGGGCCGGGTCTGCTCCACCCACGCGTACGGCACGGTCGTGACACCGCACGTAACGTGCATCAGGTCGTAGGGTGCGCCGTCCGGGTGACCTTCGGCGCCGTCGCCCACCACCAGTGTCGGCGAGTAGCCGGCCTGCTTCAGGCTGCCCGCCGCGAACGCGGACACGACCGGATCGACCTCGACCGAGGTGACGTTCCCGTCTCCCACTCGATGCGCGAGCAGGCCGGCCGTCCACCCCGACCCCGTCCCGATCTCCAATACTCGGTCATCATCGAAAGGGTTCAGGCGTTCCAGGAAGTCGACGACTACTCCCGGGGCCGATAACGACGATGTGTACGAGCCCGTACCCGCGCCGACGTCCGCTGCGCCGTCGTCGAACTGAATGACGATCGGATGGTCCGCGTACGCCGCGGCCATCCACGCTTCCGGGTCGGCAGTGCGGTCGATGCGGTGGCCGTGCCCGGTCGTCGGTGCCGCCCACGCGACATCCGGGACGAATCGGTGCCGTGGTACCTCGTAGAGCGCTTCCCTCCACCTGGGCTCTGTCAGGTCTCCACTCGTCGTGAGGACCCCGGCGAGAGCCTCTATCCGGCTGGTGACGTCAGCGGCCGTCGTCATTTCCCGCGGGTCCCGCCGCCGCCCTTGTTGTCACCGTCTTTGGTGGGTGGAGGGATCGGCCTACCGGGCTGTGCGCTGTCGCCACTGGTCTTGTCGTGCTTGCCCATGGCCGTTCCTCCGACAGTGAGAACTCTGGGCGGTTGAACGTACCCGCGCCGCGAGATCAGCAGACAGGCACGTCTCATTTGGTATAGATCGTTGCCGTTCCTGTCGCACCTGCCGTATTTGCCTTGTCGTGCATCTGCGCACACGGCCGGGGACACGGGGAAGGCCACCATCACCGGCGGGCGCACGGCTCGCCCGCCGCGCGCGAGGGAGCCCGTCAGATTCACCGGGCCGGGACGACGATGCGGCAGAGTGGTACCCGGCCGGTGAGTGCGATGAAGAGCCATCGGGGCCAAGGCCGGGCGAGCGGAGGTGGGCGCATGCGGGACGGACCCTTGCCCGGCACGTACCCGATCTCCGGCGGCACGGCCGAGCTCCTTGGCGACGCGGACCGGGAGAACGGCTGGGTGCTGAGCGTCGGGGGCGTGCCGCAGTCGTACGTCGACCTGTCCGATCCGACCTATCTCGACTTCGAGTACACACGGCTCATGGGCGATGTGATCGACCACCTCGCTCCCCAAAGCGAGGCGATCGACGCGGTGCACGTGGGCGGCGCAGCGTGCACCCTTCCCCGCTACGTCGCCACCACCCGTCCGGGGTCCCGCCAGGTGGTGTTCGAGTCGGACGCCGAGCTCGTCCGGCTGGCCCGTGAGCAGCTGGCCCTCGACACGGTGCCGGGCCTCGACGTGCGGATCGCCGACGGGCGGACCGGTCTGACCGCCCTTGCCGACGACACCGCCGACCTGGTCATCGTCGACGCCTACACCGCGGCCGCGATGCCGATCGAACTCGCGACGGACGAATTCACCCGTGAGGTCGCACGCGTCCTGCGATCCGACGGTCTGCAGCTCGTCAACGTGTCCGACGGCTCGTCACTGACATTCACCCGGCAGGTCGTCGCCACGGTCTCCGAGGTGTTCCCGTTCGTGATGCTGCTCGCGCAGCAAGAAGTGCTGAGCGGCCGCAGGTTCGGCAACCTCGTCGTCGCGGCCTCCCCGGCGTCGCTACCGGACGTCGATCCAGGCCGGACCGACGCCAGCGACGACAACGACGACCACTACTCGGTACGGGCCGGCCGCCTGCTCGGCGACGACCTCGGCCGGTTTCGTGCCGGCGCCCGGCCGCTGCGCGACGGTGAGCGGCCGCCGGTACCGGCCCCGCCGCCCCAGGTGTTCGGTCAGGACTGACCGGCGCGGGGCCCGCGATCGCGATGCTCTCGCAGCCCCGGATCGTACGTGGTGGGCCCCCCACGTTCCACGCAACGGCACGGGCGACGGAAACCGCGGCACAAAACGGCAAATGTCCACAAAACCGACGTATGCCGTTGACCTGATCATTGTAGTGACACGAGGCTGATCACCCCCCCGTAGTGGAGTTCTCGTGCGCTGCGCGAGCTCCGCTGCACCCCTCAACCAGGAGCCGCGATGACGCGCGTTGTCCCATCCCTTCTCGCCGCGATCACAATCGCGGCCGGGGTCGCCGTGGCCGGGCCGGCCACGGCCGCGGCCCCGCCCGGCCAGGATCGCAGTAAGGACCGGCTGGAGGTGTTCTCCGGTCAGGTCACCGCGGATCAGCTGAAGCAGCTTCGCGACCTCGGGCTGGATCACGAGGACATCGCCCTCGGCAGATCCGCGAACGGCAAGGCCGAGGTCGAGGCCGTCATGAGCCGCGCGCAAGGTGACGCCCTGCGCGCCAAGGGCATGCCGCTCCAGATCAAGAAGGTCAAGGGGCAGACCGCCTCGGAGCGCTCGAAGACCCTGACCGCTCAAGGCACGGTGTTCCGCCCCTACAGCGGGGCGGGCAACATCCGCGAAGAGATCGTCAACGCGGCGAACTCCCACCGGTCGATCGCCGAGGCCGTCGACATCGGCAAGTCGCTGAAGGGCACGCCGATCACGGCCGTCCGGGTGACGAAGGGAGCCCGCACCCTCCGGGAGGGCACGCGCCCCGCCGTCGTCTACCAGGCGACACAGCACGCCCGTGAGTGGATCACTCCCGAGAACGTCCGCCGGCAACTCCACCACTTCCTGAACAACTACGGCAAGAACGCCGAGATCACCAAGATCGTCGACACGACCGACCTCTACTTCATCCCGGTCGTCAACGTCGACGGGTATGACCTGACCTTCAACCCGGACTTCCGGATGTGGCGCAAGAACGTGCGCGACAACGATGGGGACGGTCAGATCACCACCCTCGACGGCGTCGACCCGAACCGTAACTTCGGCTACAAGTGGGGCTACGACAACGAGGGCTCGTCCCCGTCGCCCGACAGCCAGACCTTCCGCGGCGCCGCCGCGAACTCGGAGCCGGAGACCAAGGCGCAGGACGCCTTCGTGAAGCGCATCCGGCCCAAATATATGATCAACTACCACTCGGCGGCGGAGTTGCTGCTCTACGGTGTCGGCTGGCAGACCCAGACGCCGACCCCGGACGACCACATCTTCGAGGCGCTGCTCGGTGACGACGAGCATCCCGCCGTGCCGGGGTACGACCCCGACATCGGTGCGGAGCTCTACACCACCAACGGCGAGACCGACGGTCACATGTCCGAGCTGTACGGGACGCTGACCATCACGCCGGAGATGTCCACCTGCCAGACGATCAGCAACCTCGACCCCAACGACCAGTGGGTCCCCGGGGACTGCGCGAGCGTCTTCCACTTCCCGGACGACGAGCGACTGATCCAGCAGGAGTTCGAGAAGAACCTCCCGCTGGCGATCGCCGCCGCGAAGTCGGCCCACGACCCGGACCACCCCGTCTCGGTCGTGGACAAGACCACGCCCGAGTTGGAGATCGACTCCTTCCCGGTGTCGCACGGTCGTACGCAGCCGGTGGCGGTCGAGGCCCGTCGCTCGCTCAAGGACCTGACGCTGAACTACCGCATCAACAGCGGCCGGACCCGTACCGCCGACACCAGAGAGTGGCGGGGCGGCGAACGCTACGGAGATGAGAACAAGCGTTACTACGGCGAGTTCCGCGGCACCGTGCGGGACACGAAGCCGAAGGACAAGGTGGAGGTCTGGTTCGAGGCGAAGAAGAAGGGCAAGCTCGTCTCCAGCCGGCACTTCACCTACACGGTCGCCGAGGACATCGGCGGCAAGGTGCTCGTCCTCGCGGCCGAGGACGTCACGGGCGCCAGTCCGGTACAGGGCGTCACCACGGCCAAGTACGCGGGCTCCTACACCAAGGCGCTCACCGCCGCGGGCCACACCTCCGACGTGTACGACGTCGACGCCAACGGCCGCACCGCACCGCACCACCTCGGCGTCCTCAGCCACTACAAGGCCGTGGTCTGGGAGACCGGCGACGACATCATCACCCGGGCGGTCGGCCAGCCGGGCGGTACGACGGCGAAGCTCGCCGTCGACATCGAACTGAACGTTCGCGACTACCTCAACGAGGGCGGCAAGCTGCTCCACACCGGCAAGTACGCCGGGCTGGCACAGGGCGCCAACGGCGCGTACTTCTACGAGCCGGACGTCCCGGCCCAGCCGGAGTGCGTCACCCTCAGCGACCCGCCGTGCCTGCCGATCCTGAACGACTTCCTGCAGTACTACCTCGGTGCCTACACGTACGTGGACGGCGGCGGCACCGGCGCGGACGGGAAGCCGTACCCGGTCAAGGGCGCCGGCGGGGCCTTCACCGGCTTCCAGAGCACGCTGAACGGAGGCGACTCGGCGAACAACCAGAACCACACCGCGTCGTTCCTGACCACGTCGAGCTTCCTGCCGAAGGCGCAGTTCCCGCAGTTCGACAGCTCGGCGCCGCTCGCGTGGGACCGGCCGGGCGGTGCCCCGTTCGATCCGCGCACCGGTGCCTGGTACGTCTACAGCCAGTCGGCCGACATGTCGTACAAGAGGCTCACTCGGACGGTCGACCTGACCGGCAAGAGCGCCGGCGAGCTGACCTTCGGTTTCTCGTTCGACACCGAGGCGCACTGGGACCACGTGTTCGTCGAGGCGCACACGGTCGGTTCGGACGACTGGACGACCCTTCCGGACGCCAATGGGCACACGAGTCAGGAGACCGGCGACAGCTGTGCCTCCGGCTGGCGGACCATCCACCCGATGACGACCCACTACCAGGGTGCGGACTGCTCGCCCACGGGCACGACGGGCGTGTGGCACGCGGCCTCCGGCAAGTCCAACGGCTGGCAGGACTGGAAGATCGACCTGTCCGCCTACGCGGGCAAGCAGGTCGAACTGTCCATCACCTACGCCAGCGACTGGGGTACCCAGGGCATCGGCGCGTTCATCGACGACGCCAAGGTGACGGCGGACGGCGCGACGGTCGCGGAGACCTCCTTCGAGACCGATCTCGGCGGCTGGACCATCGCGGGCTCGCCCCCGGGCTCGGGCGCCGCGGCCAACGACTGGACAAGGTCGCAGCGGGCGTTCGAAGAGGGCGCGGGTGTGGCCACCGAGGACACGGTCTACGTCGGCTTCGGCGGTGAGGGTCTGAGCACCCAGGCCGCACGGAACGACCTCGTCAAGAAGGCGATGCAGCACCTTCTCGGCTGAGTCCTGACAAGGCACGCGAAAGGGCCCGCCCGGCACCGTCCGGGCGGGCCCTACCGTTGCGCGATCATTCTTGTTTTCGCCGCACCGGAAGAGCAGCTTGCCGAGGATCTCGGCGAACATCCGCGGCGCGCGCACGAGGAAGTTGATCAGAAGACGGTCCGGTCGGGGTCGCACCTCGGCGTGAGAACCGGCCACTTGACGGCATACTGCACATGTGGGTATAGACCCGGAGCATTCCTTTGAACTAGGGACAGATGGGCCCCGTGTCATCGTGGCCGGAGTGGACGGCTCCACCACCTCGATGCGCGCGGGCGCCTACGCGGCCGGGCTGGCACGCCGGCAGAACTCCCGGCTCGTGGTCGTCTACGTGGCCGGCAGGAGCAGTCTGGCCGGCATGGCCCCGGGCGGCGCGCTGGCGACCGAGCAGACCATGGACGAGATCGCCGACGGCCTTCGCCGCGAGGTGACGGACGCGGCGGCGCGCCTGGGCGTGCCGGCGGAGTTCGTCGTCAGCCGCGGTGATCCGCTGACCGAACTGGCGCGCATCGCCGACGAGGTCAAGGCGGACGGCGTCGTGGTGGGCGCGTCCGAGAAGGCGGGTCATCGGCTGGTGGGTTCCCTCGCCGTCCGGCTCGTCCGGATCGGGCACTGGCCCGTCACCGTGGTGCCCTGACCGGCCAGGATCAGCCCATCGCGGGGGGCGGCCCGTTGTACGGCCCGTTGTACGGCCCGGCACCGCCGCCCGGCCCGGAGGGGAAGCGCGGATCTCCTTGGACCGGGGTGCCGAACATCGGGGGCTGAGGCGTCCCCTGAGGCGTCCAGGGCGGCCGAGGCCCAGTGCCGGCTACGGCGGGTGCCGAGGGCGGCCCGAGCGGGCCCACGGTCGCCCACGGCTGCCCGGGGGCACCGCCGGCGGCCACCGGGACGCCGGGAGCGGTGAAGGGGATGCCGCCCAGCGAACGCTGCAGCAGAGCCGTCCGGCGGACCATCCGTTGATGCAGCCGCCACTCCTCGCGGCGGCGGCGCTCGGCCAGCACCGCGGACAGCAGGATCTCCGGGCGGACGCCCGGAGGTGGCGGCGGGCTGACCACGGCCACCACCTGCTCGGCGATCCGCTGCCCCATCGCGTCACGCACTTCGGGCATCAGCTCCCAGAACCGGGTGAGGTACTGGCGCGCGGTGAGGGCAAGCGCGTCCGAAACCCTGGACAGCTCCAGCGACTGCCCCCAGCCGGCCAGTTGCGGCGGCATCACGGCGACGGGGCCGAGCAGGGCCGAAGCGGGCACCCTGTCCTGGATGACGATGGTGCCCGCGAAGATGTCACCAAGCCGCTTTCCGCGGAGGTTGAGCAGCGAGGCGATGAGCGCGGGCGAGCCGAAGAGCAGCCAGACCTCCACGAATCCGGCGAGGGCCCGCACCAGCGCCTGCCGGAAGCGCACCGGCCCGCCGTCCTCGCCCACCACCCGCAGGCCGAGGGCCATCTTGCCGAGGGTACGGCCACGCGTCAGGGTCTCGAGCGCGGTCGGATAACCGATCACGACGGCGACGATCGCCACGATGGAGAGCCCAATGCCCCACGCCTCGTCGGCCACCACCGCGGTCATGCCCGTGACGTAGAGCACGACGTTCAGGATCGAGGCCTGGAACAGCAGATCCAGCAGGAGGGCGACCGCCCGGCTGGCCAGCCGGGCCACCCGGATATCGAGTGCGACGGCCTCGCCGGTGACGAGTTCGGCCATGGGTCTCCTCCGGATGCTGTACGGACTACCGTCTAGTTTGCCCGGTAAGTAGTCCGAGAGGTTAGTCTCACCCGGTGGACGTCGACGCTTTCGTGGCCGCGCATCACCAGGACTGGCTGCGCCTGGAGAGCCTGATCAACCGTGGCCGGAAGCTGACGGGCACCGAAATCGACGAACTGGTCGAGCTCTACCAGCGCACCGCCACCCATCTCTCGACGGTGCGTTCCAGCTCGCCGGACCCGGTGCTGGTGGGCCGGCTGTCCTCCCTCGTGGCACGCGGGCGCGCCGCCGTCACCGGGGCCCGGGCGCCGCTCTGGCGCGATGCGGGGACGTTCGTCACCACGTCCTTCCCGGCGGTCGCCTATCGCATGCGGTGGTGGTGGCTCGGCACCACGGCCGGCAGCCTCGGGCTGTCGCTCATCATGGCGATCTGGGTCGCCAACAGCCCGGAGGTCCAGGCGTCGCTCGGAACGCCGTTCGAGATCCGGCAGCTGGTCGAGCACGACTTCGCGAACTACTACACCGAGCATTCCGCGGCGTCCTTCGCCTTCCATGTGTGGGTCAACAACGTCCTCGTGTCGGCCGTCAGCCTCATCGGCGGCATACTGCTCGGCATTCCGGTGATCTTGGGTCTTCAGGGCTTCGGCGGCCTGCTCGCCCTTCAGCTGAACCTCGGCGCGATCGCTGGGCTGATGTTCGCGTACGGCAAGGGGGACATCTTCTTCGGGCTGATCCTGCCGCACGGCATGCTCGAGCTCACCGCCGTGTATCTGGCTTCTGCGACGGGTCTCAAACTGGGCTGGACGGTCATCGATCCGGGCCCGCGGCGACGCGGCCAAGCGCTCGCCGAGGAGGGCCGGGCGGCGATGAGCATCGCGCTCGGGATCATCGGGGTCCTGCTGATCTCCGGATTGATCGAGGGCTTCGTGACCGGGTGGGTGCACACGACGTGGCTGCGCATCGGCATCGGTGTCGTGGCCGAGGCGGCGTTCCTCGTCTACGTCTTCACGCTGGGCCGCAAGGCCGCGCGCGCGGGCGTCACCGGTGACGCCGACCTCAAGCCCGACCTGGCCCCCGCAGTGGGCTGACCCCTCAACTCCCGCCGGACCCAGACCACTGGCTGTGGTCCGCTGCCGCGCGCCCGGCTGGGACCCGTTCACGGCTCAGTCGAAGAGTTCCACGGCCGTCGCGACAACCCCTGCACGCTGGGCCCACGCTTCGAGCTGGGCAAGGTCCGTGCATCCGGTTATGCGATCACGGACGTCGGCTGAGACACAGATGCCACGGCCCGACAGCACCATGAGGATCATCTTCGCCGCGCCCTCGGCCGCACCCTCGGCCTTGCCCTCGGCCTTGCCCTCGGCCTTGCCCTCGCCGTAGTAGTGGCGAGCGAAGTCGCTTTGGTACTCGTAGCCCTTGAGCTTCATCATGGTCTCCAGGTAGAGCCGCGCAGCCTGCGGTAGCACTGCAGACACGACATCATGATAGAGCGCTCGGTGATCGCTATCGAGCACTCCGTAGGCATCGACGAGGGAATCGAGAGTCTTGCCACTGTCCGGCCGACCGCCGTGGGCCAGTGCGGACAGTACTGCGAGTTCAGGAGTCCGGGCGACCTCATCGGGCTCGATCACCTGCGGGATCCGGTCCGGGCCGAGAACTATCGGCGTCAGCTCCATCCCAGGATGGTCCAGGTCGATCGTCCGGGAGGCCCAAGCGGCCACGGCACGAGGTGGACAGATCACAAGCAGCTTGACGGGGCACCTCAACCGGTAGCGCAGGCCCATCAGATAGAACGGCCAGCTGTAGAACTTGTCCTTGTCCTCGTCGAGCTGCACTTCGACGATCAGGGCAAAGTTTCTACTCGCCTCCCAGTATTCGATCACCGCGTCGGCGCGTAGCTCGGCGAGCCGGTCGTCGGTCACGTTCTCGGACCTGAGCCTGGCTTCGTGGTAGCGCGGGAGCGAAATCCCCAGCGAGCCGCCGAGAATCTCGGCGGCCAGCGCCGGACGGTTCCGGAACATCTCACAGATCGCTTCATGCTTACTGGAGGGCATGGAGATGCATGCTATGTGTATTCAAATGATTACACTAGGTCATTACAGAGAAGATCTCGCTTTGCCTGGCAACCACTCTGGCCGTGGTGGCTTGGTCGAGTACTACCGGGAGTAGCGCTGGAGAAACTCTGGCGTCAGGCCGGCTGGTCGCCGCCGGGGACGACCAGGCCCGACTCGTAGGCGAGCATCACGGCCTGGGCGCGGTCGCGCAGGCCGAGCTTGGTGAAGACGCGGGCGACATGGGTCTTCACGGTGTGCTCGCTGACCACCAGGCGGGCGGCGATCTCGGCGTTGGACAGCCCCCCGGCCATGAGCACGAGAACCTCGGTCTCGCGCGCCGTCAGGCTGGCGAGCTCGGCGGGCGGCCGCGGCCGGCTGCGGTGCTGCCTGGTGAACTCGCGGATCAGCCGGCCGGTCACCTGCGGGGCCAGCAGCGCGTCGCCGCGGGCGACGATTCGGACCGCGCCGACGAGGTCGTCGGCCGTGGCGTCCTTCAGCAGGAATCCGCTGGCGCCCGCGGCCAGCGCCGCGTAGACGTACTCGTCGACGTCGAACGTGGTCAGCACCAGCACGCGCAGCGAGTCGGCGCCCGGCCGGGCCAGGATGCGACGGGTCGCCTCGATGCCGTCCATGCCGGGCATCCGGATGTCCATCACCACCACGTCAGGGCAGGCGCTCGCCGCGATTCGCACCGCCTCGCGCCCGTCCCCCGCCTCGCCCACGACGCTGATGTCGGACTGGGCGTTCAACAGCGCGGCGAACCCGGCGCGCACGATCGTCTGGTCGTCGACGATCAGCACTCGGATCACGGCCGGGGAGGCTCCTCACGTGTGACGGGCAACTCGGCCTCCACCAGGAACCCGCCCTCGGTCGCGGGTCCGGCGGAGAACCGTCCGCCGAGTATCGTCGCACGTTCCCGCATCCCGACGAGCCCGTGCCCGCCATCTGGTTCGCTCCGATCGAGGATCCTGGTGCGCGCAGTCGCGCCGCTCTCGTCGTTTCGCACTCGTACGGCCAGCCGGTCGGGCAGATAGGTCAGCTCCACCCGCACCTGGGCGCCTGGTGCGTGCCGCCGCGCATTGGTGAGCGCCTCCTGCACGATCCGGTACGCCGACAGCTCGATGGTCGCCGACAGGTCGCGCGGGGCGCCGTGCACGGAGATCTCGGCCTGCCCGCCGGCCCCCCGGTGCTGGTCGATGAGGTCGGGCAGCCGGTCGAGCCGGGGTTGCGGGGTCACCTCGGGCTCTGTCTTGCCGTCGGCGCGCAGCACCGTGAGGAGCCGCCGCATCTCCACGAGGGCCTCCCGGGCGGTGCGCGCGATCTCGGAGTACCCGCGCTCGGCCTCCGGGGACAGGTTCGCCATCGTGTACGGCGCCGTCTCGGCCTGAACGGCGATCATGGAAACCGAGTGGGCCACCACGTCGTGCAGTTCTCTCGCGATCCGGGCGCGCTCACGCAGCACGGCCTGTTCGCGCGTCACCTCGTGGAGCTTCGTCAGGGTCTCGGTGGTGCGCTCCCGCGCCTCGGCGTTCGTGCGCTCCGCGGTCTCGGCCACGCGCCGGGCGTCGCCGAGCCCGATCGCGGCCAGTACGGCCATGATCCCGGCCGGCCACGGAATGTCGCTCAGGCTGTCCGACGCCAGGTAGACGACGATCAGCGCGGCCACGCTGCCCACCGCCAGCACACCCGCCGACTGCCGGGGCATGTGCTGGGCGAGCAGGTAGAGCGTGTAGAGAGCGGAGAACGCGGTGGTCACGAGCAGCGACTGGCCGGAGAGCAGACCGGCCGCGAAGGCGCCGAGCACGACCGCGGCGACCGGACGCAGGAACTCCCGGCGCCACACCAGCGGCAGCGTGGCGGCGACCGCGAAGCCGCCGGCGAGGCTGACCGGGGGCACGTCGTGCGGTGCCAGCTCGGCCAGAGCCGCGATGGCCAGTGCCAGACCGGTCAGTGGTGCGAAGAACCATGACTCGGCGAACTCGCGCCAGCCGTTGATCCAACGGGGCATCGGCGCCGTGGGCGGCCCTATCCGGGTCGCGCCGTCCCGCCCGGCGGGCGGTCCATAGGGGCCGGCCGGCGGCCCGTAGGGGCCTGCGGCGCCGTGAGGGGCATGAGCCGGACCTCCGGGAGCTCGCGCCGAGGACGGGGCCGCAGGGCCGTACAAGCGCGCGCTGATCTTGGCGGTGAGGGGTCGCAGCAGCCGGCCGATGCCAGTGAGGATCCACAGGAGCACCTGGCCCACGCCTGCCACGATCCGGCCGGACAGCCGCCAAGCGTGCTGGGCGTACCGTTCTGAAGCGGACATCCTCTCCTGTTCCTGGCCATGGGGCACATTGGCGGGCTCATCGCGGGTCATCAGTCCATCTTCACCCACAGGTGCGGGAGGTCGCCTCACCGTCCGGTGCGATACCGAACGCAGGTATCCCCCTAGAGGACGATCCCGGTTCCCTCCTTGCGGTGGACGCCCGGCGACCTGCATGGACGTAGTGTCATCTATGTGACGAAAGCGGTGGTGCTTTCGGCGAGGGGGTCCGAACGCGCCGCCGCCGTCACACAAAGCCGCCCGGAACAGGGGGTTCCGGGCGGTGCGTAGAGGAGACGCCCCCCGCCGGCACGGCCGTCGTCGTGTCTCCTGCGGAGGGACGGCCGGTCTCGCCTGGGCTGGGGTCAGATGACCGGCCGGCCGGCCGGCGGGGGTGTCGCCACTTGATCCGTCTCTCTCTGCCCGGCCGCCCACGACTGATCTGTACGGGGAATTTACCGGCCACGCGCCGTAGCAATCCCGGGATCCCGGCGCCGGATTGGTAGATGTCCCTGAAGGACGAGCTCAGGGGGCCCTCGATCATGACATTCCGGCTCACCGCATCGGCGCTGGCGGCGTGCGCGACGGTGCTCGGCACACCGGCGCCGACCTCGGCGGACTGCGAGTGCTGGCACTACGTGCGCGCCGAGGGCTCCACCGAGAACGCCACCTTCAGCGCGGTCTCCGCGCCGTCGTTCGACACCGCCTTCGCGGCGGGCGGCCGGGGCGGCATGCCGCTGCTCGCGCACTGGAACGGTGTCCGCTGGCGCGAGACGGCACTGCCGGTGCCGCGCGACACCACGATGGAGGGAGTGGCCGCCTCCTCGACGGGAGACGCCTGGGCGGTCGGCTACACGCCGGACGGCACGGCGCACACCGCCCACTGGACCGGCGAGCGGGCCTGGGAGGCCGTGCCGATGCCGGTACACGAGCGGAGCCTCCCGCGCGCCGTCGACGCCCGGTCGCCGAGGGACGCCTGGATCGTCGGGAGCAGGGGCGAGGCCCATGCCCGAGCCGCGTCCTGGCACTGGAACGGTCGCCGCTGGCGGACCGTGGCGGTGCCGGACCTCTCCGAGCGGTCCGAGCCGGCCGGGCCGCGGGAACGGGCCCACAGCGAACTGGTCGCCGTCTCGGCGCTCGCCGCCGACGACGTCTGGGCGGTCGGCAGCAGCGGGAGCGCCGCGTCGCCGTCCGGAGCCGGCCCGGGCCAGGGCGGTGACGCCGTCCGGCGAGCCGTCATCACCCACTGGGACGGCCGGACGTGGACCTTGGTGCCCGCCGCGCCCACGCGGGCCGCCGGAGGTACCTCACAGAGCGTCCTGGCCGATGTGGTCGCGTTGTCGCCGAACGACGTATGGGCGGTGGGTACGGCGTCCCCGGGCACCGACGTGCCGCTGGCCCAGCACTGGAACGGGACGGTGTGGGAGCACGTGCCCATCCCCTTGGTGCGGGGGCGGCTCTACTCGGTGGCCGGGGACGGGCGCGGCGGGGTCTGGGCCGCCGGGGAGCGCACCGACGGCACGGCGCTGCTGGCGCACTGGAACGGTGAGCGCTGGGAGGTCTCCGGCGCTCCGACGCCCGGTGACCTGGAGCCCGGTGAGGGAGCTCCGACCGGGCACGGGTCGGGGGCCGTCCAGGATCTGGCCAACGCCCGCGGGACGTCGTACCTGTGGGCGGTCGGGGCCTATGCCCGGCCGGGGCCGGACGAACCGGTACCGCACCTGCTCACCTGGACCAACGCACCACGCCACCGCTGAGCCACCACGTGACGATCTCGTGCCCGTCCACACGGACAGGCACGAGATCACGTCGGCGGGCGGACCTCAGGAAGAGGCGGACCGTCAGGAAGAGGTGGCCTCGGTGCCGGCACGGTCCGCCTTGCGCGGCGGTTCGTCGAGCGCCGGCTCCAGGTAGATCAAGCGAGCGACGGGCAGCGCCTCGCGCACCTTCGCCTCGGCGGCGTCGATGCCCCGTGCCACCTCAGCGGCGGTGTCGTCGTGCTTCACCGCGATCTTGGCGGCGACCAGCAGTTCGTCCGGCCCGATGTGCTGCGTGCGCAGATGCATCACATGGTCGACCTGCTCGACGGACTCGAGGGCCTCGAGGATCTTGAGCTCGTCCTCCGGGCCCGCTCCCTCACCGATGAGCAGGCTCTTGGTCTCGATCGCGAGAATGATCGCGATCACCGCCAGCAGGACGCCGATGGAGACCGTACCGATGCCGTCCCACACCCCATCACCGGTGACGACGGCCATCGTGACGCCGGCCAGCGCCAGGATCAGGCCGACCAGCGCACCGAGGTCCTCCAGCAGCACCACAGGAAGCTCGGGCGCCTTGGCCCGGCGGATGAACGACACCCAGGAATGGTCGCCGCGAACCTGGTTGGACTCCACGATCGCAGTGCGGAACGAGATCAACTCGAGGATGATCGCGACGATCAGCACCCCGAACGCCCAGGCCGGCGACTCGACCTTGTGCGGATCACTGATCTTGTGGACGCCCTCGTAGAGCGAGAAAGCGGCGCCCACCGTGAACAGCACGACGGCCACGACGAACGCGTAGAAGTAACGTTCCCGGCCGTACCCGAACGGGTGCTCCGGCGTGCGGGCGCGTTCTGAGCGTTTACGGCCGATCAGCAGCAGGCCCTGGTTGCCGGCGTCCGCCACCGAGTGAATCGACTCGGCCAGCATCGAGGATGAGCCGGTGAACACGAACGCGACGAACTTCGAGATCGCGATCCCCGTGTTGGCGGCCAATGCGGCGACGATCGCCTTGGTCCCACCCTCTGCACTCATAGTTAAGCAATCCTCGCCTTTAGCTCTTGAATGGCAGACACCGGTGTCGGGTCGACACCGAGCGCGATGGCCAAGTAAACCGTGGCGTAGTCGATCAGTGCGATCAAAGTGGCGATTCGCTCCAGCGGGTGATCACCCTCCGCCATGATCTCGGTCACCTGAACGCCGCGCGCCCGGGCCAGCTCGACCGACACCTCACGCCGCTTGACGACCTGTGGATGCTCCTCGGTGTCCCGCAGTACGAGCAGGTGCAGCCGTGTCTCGGGATCGTCGGTCCGATCCCGGAAGAAGTCGTCCGCGCCCCGCCCCGCGCCGGCGAAGAAGCCGTCGAAGGCGACCACCTGGTTGTGGTCGGCCTCGGGCAACTCGCCGTGGACGGCGGGGTATTTGGCGTTCTCGTTGCACTGGCAGGCGAACCGGTAGGCGGCCACGCCGGCGAGCGAGGACGTCCCCCAAGCCATCGGAACCGCCCCGGCGAGGTCGACGGCCAGTTGCTTGCCCGGGTTGAGGAACGACTCGCTGCTCGGCCGGCAGCGGTTGCTGATGTCCTCGAGCCTGCTCGCGGTCGCCTCGAACACCTCGTCGGAGACCTCGGTCAGCCCGAGCTCGCGCACGGCGAGGATCAACGGCACGGCGAGCGCCCACAGCGTGGCCCGTGGCTGACCCACCGAGCGCACCGGCACGAACACCCCTCTGACCTGCGCCGCGAGCGCTGCCAGCGGGGAATCCGCAGCACCGACGCACAGCAGCCGACAGCCCCGGCGAACCGCCTCGGCGGTGACCGCCAGGGTCTCCTCGGTGCCGCCCGAGCACGACACCGCCATGACCAGGTCCGCGGCGCCCACCCAGCCCGGCAGCCGGTAGCCCCGTACGGTGACGATCGGCACGGGACAGCCGGGCCCGGCCACGGCGGCCAGCACGTCGCCCGAGATCGCCGAGCCGCCCATCCCGACGACCACGATCGCCCGGGGACGGGTCCCGTCGGCCAGCCGCGTGATGCCCGCCTCGGCGGTCGCCAGCTGCGCCTCCCGGATCTGCGCCGCCGAGGAGGCGACCTGCCGCAGCATGTCGCCGGGGTCCGCCGCCGCGATGGCCTCGGGATCCTCGAGCACTCCGGGGTTCACTCGCGCGTCTGCCTCAGGGCCGCTCATTTCGCCGGCGCCCGGGCCTCGTCGACGAGGAGTACGGGGATGTCGTCACGCACCGGATAGGCGTAGTGGCACTCACCGCCGCAGATCAGCTCGTCCGCGGCCTCGTCCGGCTTCAGCGGCCCGCCGCACTTGGGGCAGGCCAGGATCTCCAGCAACCAGGAGTCGATCTTCACTTTCTCTCCCTCACGATGGCCAGCACCTCATCGCGCACGGCCGCCATGGTCTCGTCGTTCGCGGCCTCCGCGTTGAGCCGCAGCAGCGGCTCGGTGTTCGACGGCCGCAGGTTGAACCACCAGTCCTCCGCGCCCACGGTGAGGCCGTCGAGCTCGTCGACGGTCACGCCGGGCCGCCCAGCGAAGGCGGCCCGCACCTTGCCGGCCGCCGCCGTCTGGTCGGCCACCTCACTG
This sequence comes from Actinomadura alba, assembly GCF_014323705.1. Lineage (GTDB taxonomy): Bacteria > Actinomycetota > Actinomycetes > Streptosporangiales > Streptosporangiaceae > Actinomadura_C > Actinomadura_C alba. Next base: position 403,940 of record NZ_JABVEC010000002.1, on the reverse strand, counting down.
TTGATCTCGCCTGAGGCGGCGTACCGGTCGTACTCCCGCAGCAGCTCCGAAAGCGGCCGCGCGGGCGAATCCGGCTGGTCGCCGAGCGCCGCGAGTACGTGGAGCGCGGCCAGCATGCCGGAATCGGCGAACCAGAAGTCGCGGAAGTAGAAGTGCGCGGAATGCTCGCCGCCGAACACCGCGCCGGTCTCGGCCATCGTCTGCTTGATGAACGAATGCCCCACCCGGGTGCGGACGGGCGTGCCACCCTGCTCGCGGATGATCTCCGGGACGGCGCGTGAGGTGATCAGATTGTGCACGATGCTCGCCCCGGGGTGCTTGGCCAGTTCGCGCACCGCGACCAGGGCGGTGATCGCCGAGGGCGAGACGATCTCGCCGCGCTCGTCCACGACGAAGCAGCGGTCGGCATCACCGTCGAAGGCGAGCCCGATGTCGGCGCCGTGCTCTCGCACGGCCGCCTGGAGGTCGCGCAGGTTCTCGGGCTCGATCGGGTTCGCCTCGTGGTTCGGGAAGGTCCCGTCGAGCTCGAAGTACAGGGGCACGAGATCGATCGGCAGGCCCTCGAACACCGTCGGCACGGTGTGGCCGCCCATGCCGTTGCCCGCGTCGACGACCACCTTGAGCCGCCGGATCCCCGACAGATCGACGAGCGTCTTAAGGTGCTCGGCGTAACCGGACAGCACATCGCGCCGGGACACCGTGCCGGGAGTGCCGTCGTAGGCGGGGACGCCGCTCTCGACGAGATCGCGGATCTCGGCGAGACCGCTGGCGCTGCCGACCGGCCTGGCCGCCGCGCGGCAGAGCTTCACCCCGTTGTACTTGGCCGGGTTGTGGCTGGCGGTGAACATCGCGCCCGGCAGGTCGAGGCTGCCGCTGGCGTAGTAGAGCATGTCGGTGGAACCGAGCCCGGCCTCGATCACATCGGCCCCCTGGGCGGTCACGCCGCGGGCGAAGGCCGTGACGAGCGGCACCGAGGTCTCGCGCATGTCGTGCGCCGTGACGACCGCCGACGCCCCCGTCACCCGGACGAACGCCGCGCCCAGGGCCTCGGCCGTGTCGGCGTCGAGTTCGGCCGGCACGATGCCCCGGATGTCGTACGCCTTGAAGATCTTGGCGAGGTCGGCCACTTACGCTCCCTGCTCGTCACGTGCCTCCGGACGACGTTCACCGGCCTGCACCGCCGCGTCGCATCGGTGACCGAGCCTACCGGGAATGGAATGGCAGGTCCCTAATCGGACTGCTTGTCACCCTGCCGCGGAGAAGACGATCTCAGCACGCGCAGATGTCCGCGCCGGCCCACCTCGATGCCCTGCCCCACCGGTTCCTGGCGGGCGACGGGCTTGGCCGCCTCGCGCACCGCGTCGGCGAGCGCCTCGAGATCGTCGCTGCTCGGCTGGCCCTCCTCGGCCGGCAACCGGACGAGCTCCCATCCCATGGGCGCCGTCAGCCGCTCGGCGTGCGCCGCGCAGAGGTCGTAGCAGTGGGGCTCGACGTACGTGGCGAGCGGACCCAGGACCGCGGTCGAATCGCGGTAGACGTACGTGAGCGTGAAGACTGCAGGCTGCTTGCACGCGGTGCGGGAGCAGGTGCGGACGGGGCTCACGATGGCCGACCGTACCTCCCCTGAGCCCCCTCCGCCACCATCTCGGCGCACGTGTCGCCGTAAACGGCTCATTTACCTAACAAACCCCCGCATTACCGCAGCCTCTCCGACAGGGCCGGACCTCACGGGATGACGGCTCCGCCGGAGGCCATGATCGGACATTGTGATCCAGAAGCCGGATGGCTTCCCGCGTGTTGGACGGTAAGCTGGACGACGTGCGATCCCGCGTGGCAGGCGCTCGACGCCGCGACCGGCACGGCCGCGGTCTCCGAGGCCCCCTAACACCTCCGGAGGCGCCGGTTTCCCGCACCCGCGCCGAACGTTTTCAAGATCTCGTCCGCGACGAGGTACGCCGGCTCGGCCAGCGGTGGAGCCGCGAGCTCGCCGGGGTCGAGTTCGCCGTCGAAGAGGTCCCGCCGGTCCAGCCGTGGGCCGACGCGACCGACCCGGTGGCCCTCAGCCACACCCACACCGCCGAGCCCGGCAGGCCGCCGCGGGTCGTCGTCTACCGCCGGCCCGTCGAGGCGCGCAGCGGCGGTGACGAGCGCGACCTCGCCCGCCTGGTGCGCGATCTGATCGTCGAGGAGGTCGCGGAGCTGCTCGGCCTGTCGCCCGAGTCGGTCGACCCCACCTACGAGGACTGAGCCGGCGGCGGCCGATCAGACGTCACGGGATCAAGGACGTCAGCGAGTCGCCCACCGGTGGGCGCGCCACCGAGACGAGCGCGGGACCGACCGGCAGGATCGTGAGCAGCTTGTCCGATCCCTTGCCCGTGGAGAGCACCCGCGCGGCGTACACCGGCCCGGAACCCGGCAGCGGCGTGATCAGGACGCCGAACCCGTCCTGCCCGCCCGGCGGCACGGGCACCGGTACCTGAACGGTCCGTTCGGCCGCGATCTTGACCTCCTGAGGGGAGCCGGCGGCTCCCTGGGCACCGACCGCGCTGACCCGTACGGACGCCGCGCCGGTCGGAGCCGTCAGCAGCACCACGGTGTCGTCCCGGTTACCCGAGACCACCCCTCCCGACGCGAGCGGCCCCGGGCCGAGCGGCGGGGTCGCGGAGCCGTACGCCACGTCGGCGCCCTGCCGGACGGTGAAGCCGACCGCGATGGGCCGGTCGGAGGTGAGCCGGATGGCGGCCGGTTTGCCGGACAGGGCGCGTTCGAGGTCCACCGGGGTGACGGTCTGCGCGGGCGCGTCGAGCGTTCCCCTGCCCTCCGGGGCGAAGCTGCCGTCGGGTGTCATCACCCGCATGCCGACCCGCGCGTCGGCCTCTCCGGGCACTGCGACGAGCAACTGGCGGCGGCCGCTCCCACCGGGGATGCCGGGCACGACGACGTCGGTGGCGGGCGGTGCGGCGGCGGGCAGCCAGTCGACGCCCTTGCGGTCGCCGACCCGGATCCGTACGGCCGCCGCGACCCGGCCGGTCGTCACCCGCACGTTGAGCGCGAGCACGCGGGCCGTCTCGACGATGTCGCCGAGCCCTTCGGGCGTCTTGCCGATCCGTACGGACAGGTCGGAGTGCGGCGGGACCGAGGTCCCACGGCCGTCGGTCGTGTCGAGCGGCCCCTCGCCGGACATCGCCAGCGTGTCGACGGCCGCGGGCTGGTCGTCGACGTTGGTGAGATGGACCTCGATCTCCTCGGCGTCCACCGGACCGGGGCCGAGGAACCACATGTCGGTACCGGGTTCGGTGCAGCGCACCCCGGCGAGGCCACGGTCGTCGCCCTTTCCGACCGCGCTCGTCTGCTCGACCTCGAGCCCGCCGGCGAGCGCGCCGTCCGCCCGGACGGTGTGGGAGCCCGTCGTACCGTTCCCGTCCCCATCGCCGGACGCGGACCCGGAGGCACGGCGGAACTCCTTCGACCAGGCCGCTCCCGCCACGGGCCCCACGTTGATCGCCGCTCCGCCCTTCGTCGGGGCCAGGTCGACCCGGCCCGTGCTGCCGGGCAGCGCGACGCTCAGCGCGCTGATCCGGGCACCGGCCGGGGCCGGACAGCCGAGTACGGCGGACGTGACCGGGGCGGTACCGCCCTGAGCACGCGCGGTGCCGGACGGGCGGGAGAACGCCGCCACGCCGTACAGCGCGAGCAACGCCAGCAACACGAGCAGGGCCGTCGCGTAGCGGTAGCCGACGACACGCATCACCACGTCGAGATCGATTCGCCGGCCGCCCGGCCGGGCGCGCCCGGCGGCCCGACGGGAGCGCCCGGTGTCGCCACCGGCCTCCCCGCCGTCCGCGGTGTTCTCGTCGGCGCCGGGCGCGACGGCTTGCTCGGAGGGCTCGTCGACGGTTCGGTCCGGCGCCGGGTCGGCGAGGTGCCCGGTGGTCTCGCCGACGGTCTGTCCCGGCGTCTCGCCCGCGGGAGCCTCGCCGTTCGGTCCGGCGCCGGGCGCGGGTTCGTTCTCGTCTCCGGCCATGCCGCCGTTCATGATCTCGCCTCTCCGGCCGGCTCGGACCGCTTGCCCGCCGCACTTTCCACGCCGCCGGAGCCCCCGGAGCCGTCGGCCGTTCCGGCGGCTTCGGCGTCCTGGAGGCTCCCGGCGCCGTCGGGACCGCTCTCGCCCTCTGCCGCGACGGCACCGGCGCCATCACCGCCGTCACCGTCCGGGGCGCGTGCGGCGAGGCCGCCCACGGCCCTGCGGGTCCCGGCACGCCGCCGCGACCTGGCGGCGACCCGCTCCACGACCTTGTCGGAACCACGCTCGGAGCCACGCTTGTCGGAGCCACGGGCCCTGCGGCCGCGGGCGCGTTGCCGCTCTCTCGCGGCGGCGACGCTCTGCTCCATCTGCCCGCCCGGGAGCGCGAGCACGGCCACCAGGAGCGCTCCGGCCGCCTGTACCCAGATCCAGGCGTGCCGCGACAGCATGCCGCGCGACAGCGTGAACTCGCCTCCCGCGGCCGGGACCTGGTAGGCCTGCGCCCACCCGTCCACGATCCGGCCCTTGGCCTCCGTACCGTCGAACCGCGCGTGCCAGCCACCGTCGGCCGGCTCGGCCAGCACCAGGGTGCGGCCGCCGCCGCCCGGCGGGATCCGCACCCTCGCGGACGTATCACGGGCGGGCAGCACAGTGATCACTGAACCGTCGACGAGCATGAGCCGGCCGCCGGGTGTCAGCAACCGCCAGATCGCGAACCCGCTGGTCCGGCCGAGCCTGGTCAGCTCCGGCGCGGCGTCGAGCACCTTCGTCACCGGGTCGGCGGCCGGATTCGGCACGAGGACGTACGCGATGCCCATCCGGGTCAGCGCCTGACCGTCGCCGGTGCCCCGGCCGGCCGCGAGCCCGGCGACGAGCCCGTCCATGCGCCGCTGCGCCTCTTCGGTGGTCCGCAACTCGGGCTCGCCGAGCTGGGGCTCGGTGCCGCGCACCACGGAGTAGGACACTCGCCCGTGGGCGTCGCGGCTGAGCACCAGCGTGCGCGGCCGGGTGACACTGCTGCTCAACCCGGGCACGGCCTCGGTTCTGACCTCGGCGAGCGGGCCGGCGGCCCCGGTTCCCACCCAGCTCGCGGCGGCGAGAACGGGTGCGGTGAGCGCGACCAGGACGACGAGCGCGGCGGCCGCCCGGTACACCAGATGCCGGCCGGCGAGGATCTCGACGGCGCGCGATATCGCGGCCGTGGCGGCGAGCATGATCCCCGCGGCGGCGAGAGTGAGCGCCGTCCCGGGCCAGGCGGGCGCCCGGTCGGCCCCCTTGGTGACCGTGAGCGCGCTCATGAGGATCGCCACGAGCAGCCCGAAGAGCGCGAGCATCCAGCCCGCCAGGACGGCGGTGCGGCGGCTGCGCAGGCGCAGCGCGAGGACGGCCACCACCAGCAGGCCGAACGTGACCCATATCGCCGGTGTGCCCGGCCCTCCGGGATCGAGCGCGAGCATCGACAGGGCCGTCAGCGGGGCGTCGACGAGTTCCGGGCGGTGCAGCCCCGCCTCGAGCAGGAACCGCGACGGGTGCAGGAGCAGACCGATCGTCCAGGGCAGGACCAGCAGCGGTGGCACGCCCAGCGCGATCAGCAGGTTGCGGTCGACGCCGGGGCCCGCGACCCCGAAGGCCACCCAGGCCAGCACGCCGGCGATGAGGGCGAGCAGCCAGATCAGCGGCACGAAGCCCATGGCCACGGCGAGGAGCAGCGCGACGGTCCAGGCCGCCCTCCGCGCCCGCGCGGGCGCGGAGACGGGCCGGGCCTGGCCTGGCCGGCCGGGGCGGGTACCGCCCTCACCGGCCTGAGCGGCGCCGGTGACGCGCCGGGGCAGGCCGAACATCTGCGCGCAGAAGAGTCCGATCAGCGGGAGGAGCACGATGACGACGGCGGTGCCCAGCCGGCCTCCGGAGACCGCACCGGTCGCCGCGGGGAGCAGCGCGTAGGTCACGGCGATCCACGCCCGCACCGCCGCAACCGGAATCCGCCGGCGTACGGCGAGCGCGCGACGGCCGGTCGGCGGCGGGTCGAGCACGAGCGCGCGCGCCGCGACGTAGGCGGTGAGGCCGGCCAGCGGCACGCTGCCGAGCAGCAGCACCATGACGGCGAGCCACGGCTTGCCGAACAGCAGCGTGGACAGCAGCGCGAGGACGCCGATGTAGGGAGGCGAACCGGTGCCGGAGCCCAGGCCGACCGGGTGCCAGCCGGCGGCGTACTGAGCCCAGAGGTCGCTCGCACCGCCCCACGCGGGGACCAGCGCGCCGCCGCCGAGCCGCCCGGCGGTGAAGAGCAAGGACCGTTCGGCGGCGATGGCGACGCCCGCGAGGGCCAGCACGACGATCACCCCGGGATGACCGAGGAGGCGGCGTACGGGTCCCGGTGTGTCGGTGAGCGGTTCCGTCTCCTCGTCGGCACCGTGGCGGCCGCGCGCGTCGGGCGTCAGCAGCGCGGCCATCTGGTCGGCGAGCCGGCGTAGCGCGACCCCACGGGGCTGGAAACGCCTGATGCTGCGGTAGACCCGCTTGCGATTGTGCGTACGGCTCGACCTGACGCGCCGCAGCCGGCCGGGAGCGCGCAGCACGTCCCCCAGCGCCCCCAGTTCGTCGCGCGCCGCCACGGGCCGCTTGGCGAGCAGCAGGAACAGGGCGCGCAGCAGCGAGCCGGCGGTGTTGCGGGCGAGCGCGGCCAGCATCGCCGGCAGCGGGAGGTTGGCGAGCAGGACATGGAGCGCGTTGCGGCGGTCGCGGCGGCGGCCGCGCTCGGCGCTCATCCCGGTCTCGCGCAGGCCACGGGCCGACGCCTCCGCGTGGTAGGCCACGGCGTCCGTCACCACGATGACGCGGTGGCCGTGCGCGTGCGCCCGCCAGCCCAGGTCGACGTCATCGCGGAAGAGCCCGAACTCCAGGTCGAACCCGCCGAGGTCCTCCCACACGTCCCGGCGGATCAGCATGCCGGCCGAGCTGACCGCGAGCACGTCATGCACGCCGTCGTGCTGGCCCTGGTCGAATTCGCCCCGGTCGATGCCGGTCCATCGGCGGCCCGCCCCGTCGATGGACACGCCGATCTCGAGCAGCATCCGGCGGTCTCGCCAGTCGCGCAGCTTGGGCCCGAGGATGGTCGCGTTGGGATCGGACTCGGCCGTCACCAGCAGCCGGTCGAGCGCGTCGTGCGCGGGCGCGCAGTCGTCGTGAATGAGCCAGACCCATTCGACCTGCGGCTCGCCCGACTCACCGGCCGGGACGGGCATCGCCGCGGCGGGATGCCGTAGCGCCTCGGCGACGGCCTCGCCGTATCCGGTCGTACGGGGCAGCCGCAGCAGGTTCCCCGGGCCGACGACCTCGGAGAGCACGGCGGGGCCGCGGTCTCGGCTGCCGGTGTCGGCGGCCACGAGCCGTTGCACCGGCCGCGTCTGGGTCAGCAGCGCCTTGAGCGTCTCGGGCAGCCAGCGTGCACCATCGTGGGCGACGAGGACCGCGGTGACGACATGACGATCGAGAGAGGGCGACAATGGTCCGCTCGAACTGTGTCTCAGGCTGGGCGTCAGCCTGTGCGCCAAGCGGCGCGTCAGTGGTCGGCCGCGCCGACCGAACCGGTCGGCACGGCTGACCACTGTACGCCAAGCTCCCTGGCCGGGGCGGCGTGCCCGCGAACCCCCGCGTCACCCGCCCGACCGACTGTGGTCAGACGACCTGCCGTTTCAGCTTGCGGCGCTCCCGTTCCGACATACCCCCCCAAATGCCGAAACGCTCGTCATGCTGGAGCGCATATTCCAAGCACTCCGCACGAACCTCGCAAGCCCGGCACACTTTCTTGGCCTCGCGAGTCGAGCCGCCCTTCTCCGGAAAGAAAGCCTCCGGATCGGTCTGCGCGCACAGTGCGCGCTCCTGCCAGCCCAACTCTTCACCGTCTGTGCCGTGCGCCAGCGGGATGAGCACCTCGCTCACAGCGCACCTCCTAGCCCCCTGGAGCCCCTTGGTCAGCCTTCCCTCGAGCTCCGTCCCCCTGGGAAGGCGTAGAACTACACCTCTGAAATTACACGCGTGTCATGCGCCACCCGTCAAGCGGGAAGGAATTTCGGGGGTACGAATGGGGTGTCTAGGCGTGATATTGACCCAGTCGTGAGCTGAGATTACTGACGACCGCGGTCATCGCGGTACCAGGTCCCCTCATCGGCCTCTCGCTGTTCGGGCTGAGCATACCGCTGACCGTATTCCTGGCCATGCTGTCCGCCGTGTTGCGCATCGTCGCCCGCACCGTACGCCTGAGTCCACTGACCGGGCTCGTTCTCGCCCTCGGCGGGCGGCCTGCCCTGCGCCGAGTAGTCCTGCTGACCGTACCCCTGCTGCTGCGGGTACTGCTGCTCGTAACCCTGCTGCGGCTGCGAACCCTGCTGCGGGTACTGCTGCTCGTACCGCTGCTGCTCGTACGCCTGCTGGTCATAGCCCTGCTGCTCGTAGCCCTGCTGCGGCTGCTGCCCCTGCTGGGGGTACTGCTGCTGCTGGTAGGCCTGCTGGCCCTCCTGGCCGTACCCGTACTGCTGCTGCCCCTGGGCCTGACCCTGCTGGTAGCCGTACTCGCCATAGCCCGGCGGCACGGCGCCCTGCGGATGTGCGGGGCGGGGCGGCTGCAGCCCCTTGAAGACGGTGAAGATGAACCATCCGCCGATGCCCACCACGGCGAGCTTGGCCACGCCGAACAGGAACCCCGCGAACTTCACCATGGCCGGGGCCTCGGCGCCGAGCGCGGACAGCAGGACGATGACGCTGAACAGCGCGATGCCGCCGATGACCCCGAGCGCGCCCATCACGATGTTGCGGGCCTTCGGGGTCGGCGTCTCGCCGTGGACGGCCAGCAGGACGGCGATGACCAGCAGGCCGACCACCGTCACGCTCGTGAGCAGCTGTCCGCCGGTGAGTTCGTTGAGCGCGCGCAGGCTGAACGGGAGGCCCGTCGACACCTCGCCGCCTCCCGGCAGGGTGACGTCCTTGCCACCCCCGGCGAGCAACATCACGATCCCGGCGAGGAGCTGCAGGCCGGCAGACGCCAGGAGGGCCCCGGCGGCCGGTTCGCGCAGGCGCTGGACGGCTTCCTTGTTCACGAGAGACTCCAGAGAGAGATAAGCCGATTTCGGCTCAAGCTTTCCATACCCCATCCGTGCTCGTGGCCCGACCGAGACTCGAACGGAGATGGGCACCGGCGTCAGGGCACGTCAGGGCGGGATGCCAGACTGACACGCATGCGCAAGGAGACGAGCCCCATCACGAAAATCGTGGTACCGGCGGGTGGCATCGGGGGGGCGCGCTTCCTCCGCGGGCTCCAGCGGGCCGCGCCGGACGCCGACATCACCGTCATCGGGAACACCGGCGACGACATCAGCCTTTTCGGGCTTCGCGTCTGCCCGGATCTCGACACCGTGATGTACACGCTCGGCGGGGGCATCAACGAGCAGCAGGGCTGGGGGCGCGACGACGAGACCTTCTCGGTGAAGGAGGAGCTCGCGCGCTACGGCGTGGGGCCGGGCTGGTTCGGCCTCGGCGACCGCGACTTCGCCACCCACATCGTGCGGAACCAGATGCTCGACGCCGGTTATCCGCTGTCCGCGGTCACCGAGGCGCTGTGCGAACGCTGGCTGGGGCCGGCGGACGACCAGCGCCTGCGACTCATCCCGATGAGCGACGACCGCGTCGAGACGCACGTCGTCATCACCGACGCACAGGGGCGGCGCGCCGTTCACTTCCAGGAGTGGTGGGTGCGGTTGCGGGCCTCCGTTCCGGCCGAGTCGATCGTGGCTGTGGGCGCCGAGGACGCCAAGCCGGCCCCCGGCGTGCTCGACGCGATCGCCGACGCCGACGCGGTGATCCTGCCGCCCTCCAACCCGGTGGTGAGCGTCGGCACGATCCTGTCCGTGCCCGGCATCCGCCCGGCGATGGCCGCGAAGACCGTCGTCGGCGTCTCGCCCATCATCGGTGGCGCGCCGGTCCGGGGCATGGCCGACGCCTGCCTGACCGCCATCGGGGTGGAGACGTCGGCCCTGGCCGTCGCCGCCCACTACGGCCCTGAGCTGCTCGACGGCTGGCTGGTCGACACGGCCGACGCGCCCGACGCCGACGCGGCGGTGGCGGGCATCACCGTACGGGCCCGACCGCTGTTGATGACCGACGTCGACGCCACCGCCGACATCGCCCGAGCCGCCCTCGAGCTCGCCGCCGAACTACGGTGAACAAGCCTCCCGCGGCGAACTCGCGGTCGTGCGCCCCCGGGCGCGACGAGCGACCGCGAGGGCGTGGCCGGGGTCGAGGTTCCGCGTTCAGCCCAGAAGGAGACGGTCGTTGACGACACACGTGGAGATCTTCGGGATTCCGGGCCTGCCGGAGGTCGGCGCCGGAGATGATCTCGTCGCGCTCATCGCCGCCGCCCTGCCGTCCTCGCCACCGGCGTCCGGTGAGTCCGAGGCCGCCGGCGGCGCGCTGCGCGACGGCGACATCGTCGTGGTCACCTCCAAGGTCGTGAGCAAGGCCGAGGGGCGCGTGCTCCAGGCCGACGACCGCGAGAAGGCCATCGATGCCGAGACGGTGCGCGTCGTCGCGCGTCGTACCCACCCCGGCGGTGAGACCCGGATCGTCGAGACCCGGCACGGGCTGGTCCTCGCCGCCGCCGGCGTCGACGCGTCCAACACCTCACCCGGCACAGTGCTGCTGCTGCCCGAGGACTCCGACGCCTCCGCGCGGCGGCTGCGCGCCGGGCTCAGCGACCGGCTCGGCGTGAACGTCGGCGTCATCGTCTCGGACACGCTCGGCCGGCCCTGGCGGATGGGCGTCGTCGACGCCGCCATCGGCATCGCCGGCGTACGGCCGCTCGACGACCTGCGCGGCCGCACCGACTCCTTCGGCAACCGTCTCGACGCCACGATCACCGCGATCGCCGACGAGATCGCCGCCGCCGCCGAACTGGTCAAGGGCAAGCTGTCCGACGTGCCGGTCGGCATCGTGCGCGGCCTGGGCCACCTCGTGACCGACGAGGCCGGGCCGGGCGCCCGCGCGCTCGTGCGGCCCGCGGCCGAGGACATGTTCCGGTACGGCTCGGCCGAGGTGCTGCACGCCCGGCGCACCGTTCGAGAGTTCACCTCCGACCCGGTCGATCCGCGCGCCGTACGTCGGGCGGTCGCGGCGGCCATCACGGCGCCCGCTCCGCACCACACCACACCGTGGCGCTTCGTCCTGCTGGAGTCGGCCCCGGCCCGGCTGCGGCTGCTCGACGCGATGCGCGACGCGTGGATCGCCGACCTGCGCCGGGACGGTTTCTCCGAGGAGTCGATCGCGCGACGGGTCAAGCGCGGCGATGTGCTGCGGCGCGCGCCGTACCTCGTGGTGCCGTGCCTGGTCAGCGAGGGCTCACACGCCTATCCGGACGCGCGGCGGGCGCGTGCCGAGCGGGAGATGTTCCTCGTGTCGATGGGCGCCGGCGTGCAGAACCTGCTCGTCGCGCTCGCCGTCGAAGGGCTCGGCTCCTGCTGGGTGTCGAGCACGATGTTCTGCGCCGACGTCGTACGGGAGGCTCTCGACCTGCCGGATGCCTGGGACCCGATGGGCGCGGTCGGCGTCGGCCACGCGGCCGCCCCGCCCCGCGAGCGCCCACCGCGCGAGCCCGACGCCTTCATCGAGGTCCGCTGACCGAGTTGACGGCCGCGCTGCGTTCATGGCCGCGCTTCCGCGCGGCGGCTCGCGGGCGCTTTGTCGCGGCGTCTTCCCTCCTCGCTCCCGAGCGCTCGTTCCTGCCCTCGGCCGCGCTCCGCGCGGCGCCTCGCGGGCCCCTTGAGATGGCGGCTTCCCTCGTCGCTCCGGTCGCTCGTACCTCGCTCCCTGCGCTCCTCAGTCCAGCCACCATCGGCCCGCTCAGGGCACTCGCTCACTCGTCAGTCCAGACCCCGCGCGCCCGCTCGCGGCTGCGCGCTTTGACGTGCGTCAGGTGACGAGGGGGAGGAAGTGGCCGACGCCGTTGGTGCGGCGGGCGGCCTCGATGCGCTCCTCGGGCACCTGGCCGTACGTCGTCGTGCGCTGCCGGGCCGGGCGGCCCGCTCGGGCGGCGAGCTCCTCCAGCGAGCTCATCGTCTTGAACGAACCGTTCCCCGAGCCCGCCATCCTGCTGATCGTCTCTTCCATGAGCGTGCCCCCGAGGTCGTTGACCCCGCCCTGGAGCACCTGAGCGCACAGTTCGTCCCCGAGCTTCACCCACGAGCACTGGATGTTGTCGATCGCGCCGTGCAGCATGATGCGCGCGAGCGCGTGCACGGCCCGGTTCTCCCTCGCGGTGGGACCCGGCCGGGCCAGCCCGGCCAGGTAGATGGGCGCGTTGTGGTGGACGAACGGCAGCAGCACGAACTCGGTGAAGCCACCGGTGCGCTCCTGGATCCCGCGCAGCACCCTGAGGTGCCCGACCCAGTGCGCCGGCGTGTCGACGTGGCCGTACATCATCGTCGACGTCGTCGGGATCCCGAGCCCGTGCGCGGTGGTGACGACCTCGATCCACTGCTCGGCGGGCAGCTTTCCCTTGGTGAGCACCCATCGCACGTCGTCGTCGAGGATCTCGGCGGCGGTGCCGGGCAGTGAGTCCACGCCCGCCTCCTTGGCCGCGATCAGCCACTCCTCAATGGACAGGTCGCTGCGGCTGGCGCCGTTGACGACCTCCATCGGGCTGTAGGAGTGCAGGTGGAGGCCGGGTGCGCGGCGCTTGACCTCACGGGCGAGGTCGAAGTACGCCGTGCCGGGCAGATCCGGGTGGATGCCGCCCTGCATGCAGATCTCGGTGGCGCCCGCCGCCCAGGCCTCGTCAGCCCGGTCGCCGACCTGCTGCACAGAGAGCGTGTAGGCGTCGGCGTCGGTCCGCCGCTGCGCGAAGGCGCAGAACCGGCAGCCCGTGTAGCAGACGTTGGTGAAGTTGATGTTGCGGGTGACCACGTAGGTCACCTCGTCGCCGACGGCGTCCTTGCGCAGGTCGTCGGCCAGGCGCTCGACCGCGTCGAGCTCCGGCCCGTCCGCGTGCAACAGGGCCAGGGCCTCGTCGTCGGAGATCGCCCCGGGGGCGCGCTCCGCGCTCGCGAGCGCCGCCAGCACGTCGCCGGCGAACCGGCGCACCGGTCCCCCGCCGCGAGCGCCCGTCGGATCGCCCGTCGGATCGCCCGACCCGGGCAGCCGGTCGCGAAGGGCCTCCCAGTCGCCGTAGACCTCATCGAAGTCGTCCCGGCGGTCACCGCTGCGGCCGGTCGTGTCGATCTCGACGTGCAGATCCGTACGGCCGCTCGACACCGGGAATCCGCCGTCCGGCTCCTGCCAGGGCAGCCCTTCGGGTCGCGCGTCCTCGCGCGCCAGACCGCTCTCGTCGGCCAGCGCGGCGACGTGGGCCGACAGCCGGGGATCCAGCCAGGGCTCACCGCGACGGACGTACTCGGGGTAGATGGTCAGGCGCTCGCGCAGCGTGAACCCCGCAGCGGCGGTGCGGTCGGCAAGCTCGTCGATCTGCGGCCAGGGGCGCTCGGGGTTCACGTGGTCGGGGGTGAGCGGGGAGACACCGCCCCAGTCGTCGATCCCGGCCCGAAGCATCAGCTCGTACTGCGCGTCGACCAGGTTCGGCGGAGCCTGGATCCGCGCCTTGGGGCCGAGCACCAGCCGGGCGACCGCGATCGTGGCGGCGAGCTCCTCCAGCTCGGCGTCCGGGGTGTCGCGCATCTTCGTGTCCGGCTTGGCCCGGAAGTTCTGGACGATGACCTCCTGGATCGCGCCGTACTCCCGCATGGTCCGCCGGATCGCGAACAGTGCGTCGGCGCGTTCCTCGATCGTCTCGCCGATGCCGATGAGGATGCCGGTGGTGAACGGGACGTTGGTGCGGCCCGCGTCCTCGAGCACGCGCAGCCGTACGGCCGGATCCTTGTCCGGCGAACCGAAGTGCGGGCCGCCCTTCTCGGTGAACAGCCGGGTCGCGGTGGTCTCCAGCATCATCCCCATCGAGGGGGCGACCGGCTTGAGCCGCTGGAAGTCGCGCCAGCTCAGCACTCCGGGGTTGAGGTGGGGCAGCAGCCCGGTCTCCTCGAGTACCCGGACGGCCATCGCCCGCACGTACGAGAGCGTGTCGTCGTAACCGTTGGCGTCCAGCCATTCCCGGGCCGCGCTCCAGCGGTCCTCGGGGCGGTCGCCGAGGGTGAACAGCGCCTCCTTGCAGCCCATGGCGGCACCCTGGCGGGCGATCTCCAGTACCTCGTCGGGGCTGAGGTAGGGGGCTTCCAACCGGTGCGGCACGGTGGCGAACGTGCAGTAGCCGCAGCGATCCCGGCACAACCGGGTCAACGGGATGAAGACCTTACGGCTGTAGGTGATGATCCCCGGCCGTCCGGCCTCCCGCAGTCCCGCGTCACGGATGCGTGAGGCGTGTTCGAGCAGCCGGTCGAGGTGCTCGCCACGGGCGTGCAACAGCCTCGTGACCTCGTCGAGGTCCAGCGTCTTTCCGTCTCTGGCCCGGGCGAGCGCCCGGCGCAGGGCGGTTGCCGACGGGGCGTTCGACGGGGGGATCGCGGCGAGATCACTCATGTCGGAACCATACGCTGGGCGAAGTGGATCTATTCCCGGCAGGCCGTCCGGCCAGGTCGGCCGCACGTGAGCGATGCGACCGAACGCGGGCCCGGCCGCCCGGGCACCCGCCGGCGGGCGGCACACTGAACGCATGCCCTCGAGGGAATGGCGGCCGCCGTGGCCGGTGAACGTGCGGCTGACCCTGTCACCGCACCGGCGCGGCTCGGGCGATCCCGCCTTCCGCGTCGCCTCGGACGGCGCGGTCTGGCGAGCCGTCATGAGCCCCGACGGCCCGGGCACGCTGCGGCTCAGCGCGCGCCCGGACCTCGGGGTGATCGAGGCGACCGCCTGGGGTCAGGGGGCGGAGTGGCTGCTCGACGGGGTTCCGGCGCTGCTGGGGGCCGATGACGACCCGGCGTCCCTGGCACCCGCGCATCCCGTCGTACGGGACGCCGCGGCCGAGCGGCCCGGCCTGCGGATCGGCCGCACGCGACGGGTGTTCGAGGCGCTCGTGCCCGCGGTCCTCGAGCAGAAGGTGGTGGGGCAGGAGGCGTGGCGGGCTTGGCGCCACCTGCTGTGGCGCTTCGGCGATCCGGCGCCGGGCCCGTCGGGAGCGCCGCGCATGAGGGTCCCGCCGGCACCCGCCGTGTGGGCCCGCATCCCGTCGTGGGAGTGGCACCGGTCGGGTGCGGAGGCCGTACGGGCTCGCACCATCATGAACGCGGCCCGGGTGGCGTCACGTCTGGAGGAGGACGCCGGCGAGCAGCGGCTCCGCTCGCTGCCCGGCATCGGGGTGTGGACGGCGGCGGAGATCCGGCAGCGGGCGCTCGGCGATCCCGACGCCGTCTCGGTCGGCGACTACCACCTGCCAGCACTCGTGGGCTGGTCGCTGGCCGACCGAAAGGTGGACGACGCCGGGATGCTGGAGCTGCTGGAACCGTACGCGGGGCATCGTTACCGGGTCACCCGGCTACTGGAGCTGTCCGGCACTTCGCCGCCACGGCGGGGTCCGCGGATGTCGATTCGGGACTACCGCTCGTTCTGAGGGAGCGGACGCCTGAGCCGGTGCCCGAGCGTGTGCCTGAACGGGACCCTGAACGGCGGCGGAGCCAGAAGTGGCCCGGCGCCCAGTCGAGGCCGTCCCGGCTGTCCGTACCGAAGATCGGGGCCAGTGCCGCGAGCACCACGAGAAGAGCGAGAACGAGAACGAATGACATGGGAGGGTCCTTGCCGGTCGAAACCGGACGTCGAAGACGTTCGGGGCGGTGGGCCGTGGCCACGGCCCGGGACTTCCCGCGGGGCGAGCCTGAGGTCAGATGGCCCGATCGGGCCCTGTCCTCGCTCGCGTCCTCCAGTGTGCGCCCGCCGACCGTTCAGGTCCAGCGAATAGTTCTGCAATGGATTGGTAAGCAACGCTGAACATTGCCGTGCGGCGGCCGCCGCCCCCGGTCACTGCTCGACGGCGCGCTGGTACGAAGCCAGGTGGGCCTCGGCCGAGATCGCCCAGGTGAACTCCTGGGATCGCGCGTAGGCCGCGTCGGCCAGGGTCTCGCGCTGGCCCGCGTCGTCGATGAGTTCGCGCAGCACCCTGCCGATACCGGCCGCGTCGGGCTCGGTGTAGGCGACCGCGTCGCCGCCGACCTCGGGGAGCGAGGCGCGCCGCGTTGTGAGCACCGGGGCGCCGCAGGCCATGGCCTCGAGCACCGGCAGCCCGAAGCCCTCACCCCGGCTGGGCAGGGCCACCACGAGGGCGCCGCCGAAGAAACCGGGCAGCGACGACGACCGCAGGAAACCGGGCCGGATCACCTGCAGGTTCAGTGGCACCGTCGCCATGGCGCCGTCGACCTCGTCGTCCCAGCCGCCGCTGCCGGCCAGGACCAGTACGGGCGGCGTGGACAGCCCGGTCACCGCCTGTACCCAGCCGCGGATGAGGTTCGGCACGTTCTTGCGCGGCTCGAGGGCGCCCAGGAAGGCGATGTACGGGCGGCCGCGGAGGCCGAGCCGGTCGGACAACCGCCGCTTCTCGTCGTCGCTCGGCCGGTGGAAGGCGTCGTGGTCGACGCCGTGGTAGGCGACGTCCATCCGGGTGGGGTCGGCGCCGAGCAGGCGTACGAGCTCGTCCCGTGTCGCCTTGGACGGCACGATCATCCGGGTGGCGCGCCGGCACGCCGTGCGGGTGGCCGACTTGATGTACGTCGACCGCACCGGGTTGTGCGCCTCGGGCTCGGAGAAGAAAGCGGCGTCGTGGATGGTCACGACGGTGGGCCGGCCCGCCTGGATCGGCATCGAGTAGTAGGGCAGGTGGATCACGTCGGCGCCCACCTGGGCGGCGATCCGCGGAAGTCCGGTCTGCTCCCACGCCAGCCGCGTCGCGCGATGCACGATCGCGGCCGGACCCGCGACCACGCGGGCCGCAGGGACGAGCCTGCCGTACCGCTCCTCATCGGACCGCTGGCAGGCGACCGTGAGATCGATGCCGGCGGCACAAAGGGCGGCGATCAGTCCGTCGACGTAACGGCCGAGCGCCCCGCGGTCGGCGGGTACAGCGGTCGCGTCGACGAGAACCCCAAGCGCCACGATCCTCCCCAGGCTGGTCGGTGGCGGGGATCACTCCCCAATCCGGCAGCCTACGCCGGTCACGACTTTCGTGGGGTCAGAAACGCGTCCGCGCGTGGATCAAGACAATTCGGCCGGTCGTAAGTCGGCTGGTCAGCTCCGTGGACGGCCGGCTCAGCTCCGTGCCTCGCCGGCCTCCGCGAGGGGGGCCTTCGTACGGCGCGCGGCCAGTCCGGCCAGTCCGGCGCAGACGAGATCGCCCGCCGACACGACGAGCCGCGAGCACAGGGCGGCCGCGATCGCCGAGCCGCCGTCGAGCACCGGCGCGAGCGCCGCCACCATCGCGACCTCGCGCACGCCCGCCCCCGCCGGGGCGACGACCACCAGGAAGCCCAGGCACCAGGCCAGCGAGAACGCCCCGAATGACAAGATCATCGCCTGTGGGCCGGTCGCGCCGAGCCCGGCCACGATCAGCGCCAGGTGGACGCCGTACGCGGCCCAGCCCACGAACGCCCACCCCACCGAGGCCAGCACGCCCCGCCGGGTCAGCGGGCGCTCCAGGGGCGGTCGCTTGAGCAGCCTGAGCCCATACCCGAGAACGGCGTTGACGACGCGGGGATGCAGCCCCACGACCAGCACCGGCAGCAGCAGGAGCAGCCACGCGTAGCGCGCCACCGAGTCGCCGGCGAAGGCGGGCAGGGTCACGACGGCCGTCGCGAGACCGCTGACCAGGTAGATGGGGTAGGTCAGAAAGAACGCGGCGGCGCTGCGGGGACGCGGGACGCCGAGGTCCTTGCCCATCTCCATCTGGGCGAGCACCGGCCAGAGCGATCCGGGGATGTACTTGCCGAGTTGCCCGACGAAGAACACCTTGGCCGCGTCGGTGAACGGGAGCGGCGAGCCGAGATCGGCCAGCAGCGCCCGCCACATCAGCATTCCCGCCACCAGGGCGGCCAGCACGGCGACCAGGGACCCGGCCAGCAGCGGCCAGGAGAGCCTGGTGAGGCCGTCCGAGACCTCCGCCCACCGGCCCGCGATGGCCCACGCCCCGAATCCCAGTGCGACCACGAGGAACCCCAGCCGGATGAGCTTCTTGCGGGTCATCGGGCGTTCTCACGGGTCATGGGCCGGGCGCTCACCGGGGACCGGCGGCGGGGCGGGCGACCGGTCACGGGGTGCGCACGGGCTCGGGGGGCCGCGCGAGCCGCGGCCCGAGTGGCCTGCGTGGTGTCTTGGTGGCGATCCACAGGTAGGTCGGCACGACCGGCAGCAGCGCCCGCAGCGCGACCCGCGGAGTGCGCGCCAGAGTGCCCTGGGCCGCCCGACCGGCTGCGCCGGCGAACAGCTCCCCACCGGCGAACCGCTCCGGCGACGCCAGGACCGGGAACGAGTAGTCCCAGACATGGAAGTCGCCGAGCATCCGCCGCAGCCCGGGTCTCGTACGGTAGCGCTCGTAGTACTGGTCGGCCCGCCCGAACATACGGACATAGCGGTCGGCGAGCGAGGGCGGCAGGTACGACAGGAACGGCAGCTTGTAGTGCGGTTCCATGACGCCGAGCCGGTTGCCGAGGCCGAGGTAGAGCACCCCGTCGTCGGCGAGCACCCGGTGCATCTCCGCCACGATCGCGTCCGGGTCGACCACGTGCTCGTAGATGTGGTTGAAGACGAGGACGTCGATCGACCCGTCGGCGAAGGGCAGCGCGGAGCCGTCGGCACAGACGAACTCGACCCGGTCGCCGAACCGGTCGGCCGCCTTGCGCAGCCCCGGCACGTCGATGTCCACACCTAGTGCACAGCGGGCGCCCGCCGAGGCGAGTTCGTCGGCGATGAACCCGGCCGAGCAGCCGATGTCGGCGACGGTCAGCCCGTCGAGCACCGAGGAACGATCGCCGTCGGAGCCCGGGTCACGGCCGAGAAAGTGCGCGAGCACAGCGATGATCTTGGCGGCCTTGCGGCGTCGCTTGGCCTCGTCGAGCATCGCGGCCTGGAACTCGGAGTACTCGAGCTGCGCCGCGCGTTCCCTTCCCACGCCGCCTAACACTACTGTGCCCGCGGCGGTGACGGCCCTCGCCGCCGAGCCCGGCGTCGGCTCGCCGCGGGCCGGCCGTCAACCGCCCGGCGAGAGGAGGGCGGCGGTGTACGTCGCCCAGTAGGGATCGGGGTCCACGGCCTTCACGCCTTCGCGCAGCCGCTCCGGCTCGCCCTCCGCGTAGAACCGGCCGATCGCCTCGGCCAGCGCGTCGACGGAGCCGGGCTCGACGAGCATCCCGTCCACACCGTCGGTGATGTGATCGGCCAGCGCCCCCACCCGGGTGGCGATCACGGGCCGGCCGTGTTCGTGGCCGAGCCAGGCGTTCTGGCTGGCCGTGGCGGAGCGGTAGGGCAGCACGAGCGCGTCCGCCCCGGCGAACAGCGCCGGCACGTCCTCCGCGGCGACGTATCCCGGGCGCAGTTCCACCCGCTCGCCGAGGCCCAGCTCGGCGATCAGGGCGCGGGTCTCCTCCAGGCCGCCCCAGAACTCCCCGGCCACCGTCAGTGACACGTCAGGGCGCCGGGCCAGGGCGCGGAGCAGCAGGTCGAGCCCCTTGTACGGGCGGACCATGCCGAAGAACAGCAGCCGGTTCCGTACCCCGCCGACGGCCTCGACCCTCACTCTTGCGGGCAGGTGGGGGGGCAGGGCCGCGACGGTCACCGGCGCCGGCGCGAGCCCCCTGGCGAGCCCCGCCTGCTCCTCCGAGTGCGCCAGCACCCGGTCCGCCCGTCTGAGCAGCGCCTTTACCAACGGCCGGTCGTACGGCTTGCGCTCGTGCGGCAGCACGTTGTGACAGAGCGCGACGACCGGGGTCTTCCGGCGCAGTCCGGACAGGATGCCGAGATAGGCGGGCACCTGCACCGGGCTGAGCAGGACGAGGACGACGAGGTCGGCGCCGCGCAGCCGCCGGCCGCAGCGCACCCACCCGTCGGGCCGCCGCCAGTCGAGGTCGCGCCGGACGTTCGGGAACGGCTCCCCTTCGGGCGCCGAGATCGTCTGCCGGCCGGGGTACAGGAAGGAGGGGTACTGCGCGCGCCAGGACTCGATCGCGACGTCGTGACCCAGGGCCGCGAGCCTGTGGGCGAGCTCCGTGGTGTGCTGTGCCCCGCCGCCCTTGTACGGATAGGCGGGCCCGACGATCGCGATCCGCATGTCAGGCGCCTCTGGAGCGGACTATCAGGTCGGCGAGCAGGGCGAGCGACCCGATGATCAACCCGGAGAGGATCAGCATGACCGTGCTCGCGGGGAAGTAGAACGGGTGCCGGAACATGTCCACCACGCCCTTCACGAGGCCGATCATGATCAGCCAGATCGCGGGCGGCATGAGCACCTTGAGCGGGTTGAAGTACATGACCATCCGCAACACCTGAAGGATGTAGCGGTAGGCGTCCTTGGTGAAGTGGAACTTCGACGTGCCCGCCCGGGTGAAATAGTCGATCGGCACGTACCGCACCGTGTGCTGGTTGGACAGGAACGCCAGCGTGATCGTCGTGACACAGGAGAAGCCGGGCGGCAGCAGCTTGAGATACGGCTCCGCGACCGACCGCCGGAAGGCCCGAAGGCCGGAGTTGAGATCGGGGATCTGTGAGCTCGCCAGCCGCTCGGCGACCTTGCGGATGAACCACTTGGCCGGCACGCGCAGGACCTTGTGCGTGCCCTCCTCGGTGGTCCGCGCCCCGACGACCTGGTCCACCGAGGGGTCGTTGTCGAGGATCTCGACCAGCTCGGGGATCCGCTCGTTCGGGTAGGACATGTCGGCGTCCGTCCACACGACGATCTCGCCGCGGGCCTGCTGGGAACCGATGCGCCGTACGGTGCCGGATCCGCTGTTGTGCCGGAACGGGATCACCCGCATGGTGGGGAAGCGGGGAGCCGCCTCCTCGAGCCTGGCCAGCGTCTCGTCGGTCGAGCAGTCATCGACCGCGAGCAGTTCATAGGTCATGGCGCTCGCGTCCATGGCCTTGCAGATACGCTCGACCTCGTCGATTACATGATCTTGTTCGTTGTAACAGGGCAGTACGATCGTCACGTGCACGGCGTCGGTACTCACGGTGGGGCAGGATACCGGGCGTGACCGTCCGGTAGGCGACGCGCCGGCGGCCGTGGTCCAGGGGAATCGATGTTCCGGCATAATTGGCACAGCGTTCTACACCGGGGAGCCACTGTGAAAGCGGCCGTTGAATGGCACTCGCATGACTGACTCATCGAACTCATCGAAGAGCGGTGACGACGTGCCCGACGGCGGCGAGCAGAACGGCGGCGCGTCTGGAGCGGTCTCGGAGCCGGCTTCGGACAAGATCTCCGGCGAGGCACCCGGCACGCCGGCCGAGTCCGCCACCGGTGCCGCCGCAGAGACGCCGTCGAAGGACGGCGCTCCCCCGCGGAAGCGCCGCAGGGCACGGCGCATTCTCAAGTGGACCGCGCTGTCGATGGCGGTGATCCTCATCGCCGGAGCCGGGGGCGCCTACGCCTACTACCGGTCGCTCCAGGGCAACATCGACAAGCAGGACGTCAATGGCCTGCTCGGTGAGAACCGGCCCAAGAAACAGAGCAAGGCCGTCAATATCCTGCTCATCGGCTCTGACAGCCGAGCCGGTGACAACGCCGCCTATGGCGCGCTCGACGGCGCCCGCGCCGACACCACGATGCTTCTGCACCTGTCACCGGGCGGCGACAAGGCGATCGGGATCAGCTTCCCGCGCGACCTGATGGTGAACATTCCCGCGTGCAAGAGGAAGAACGCCCCGACCAGCCCGGCGCAGTTCGGCATGATCAATGCCGCGTTCGCCTTCGCCGGTCCCTCGTGCACCTGGCAGACGATCGAGGAGCTCACCCAGATCCACATCGATCACTTCGTGGTGATCGACTTCGTGGGCTTCAAGAACGTGGTGGACGCGCTCGGCGGCGTCGAGATCTGCCTCCCGCACGCCGTCAACGACCGCAAGGCCAGGCTGAACCTTCCGGCGGGCCGTCAGACGGTCCAGGGCGACGCGGCCCTCGGTTACGTGCGCACCCGTACCGGCGGCCTGGGCAACGGTTCCGACCTCGACCGCATCGACCGGCAGAAGAAGTTCATGTCCGCAGTGGTCCAGAAGGCCAGCAGTTCGGACATGCTGACCGACCCAACCAAGTTCGTCCGGTTCCTCAACGCGGCCACGAAGTCCATCAGCACCGACGAGGACTTCAGCGTCAGCGACATGCGGAAGCTGGCGGGCAGCCTCAAGGGCATGGACGCCGGCGGAGTGCGCTTTGTGACCGTCCCCTTCGGCGCCTACGCGCCGGACCCGAACCGGGTCTCGCTGGACCGGGCCAGGGCCGAGCCTCTCTTCGAGGCGATCCGCAAAGACACCAAGGTGCCCGAGCCGGCACCGACGCCGACCGTCAAGGCCACCGCGACCAAGGCCAACGCCACCAGGGCCGCCGCGACAACGGCCATCACCGAGCAGCCGGTGAGCCGCGACCTCGTGAAGGTCCGCGTCTACAACGGCGCGGGCCCCGCCGCCGACGCCGCCGAGGTCGCCCGCCGGCTCAAGGAGGAGCGGTTCACGATCGTCGGCACGCCTAGCGCGCTCGGCAACGGCGGCACCGCCAAGACCCAGATCCTGTACGGCAGAGGAGCCGAACGGAAGGCCGCCACGCTGGCCCGGCTGGTCCCCGGCGTGAAGCCCCAGGCACGCGGTTCCGTCCCGGCCGGAGTGGTCTACCTCGTCATCGGTAAGGACTGGAAGGGTCTCGAGGGCGAGGGGCCCACCGGTGCCCGCGAGGTCCGCGCCGACCAGAACATCTGCAAGTAGGGCCGGCCTCGGTAAGACCTGACCGCTTACGATTCGTCGTCGACGGGCTTGATCTGTTCCCAATCCGTCGGCGTCCCCGGGCCGGCGTACCGCTCAACGTACATGTACAGATTGCTGTCGGGCGGAGCCGATATCTGATCGAGCAGGACACCAGGGGCTCCCAGGCTCTCACCTTTCCCCACCCTCTGGTCGTCCAGCCAGAGCGAATCGCACTCCTGACACACCCACACCATGAGCCCGGTCCGGATTATTTGATACCGACCGACCCAGCCGGCCCGGCATTGCCCGCACAAGTATCTCTTCATGTCCACCCTGTGAAGTGTTCGACGGTCTCGCTGCACGTGATTACGACACGCGCCGACATCAGAATGACACAGGATGCGCTGTCACGATTTCTTTCGTACCCTGCTTCACTACGATCTTGATCTTCCGCTCTCCCCGCGAACCGACCACTCTTCCCATGTCGATCACCCACTCGTCGGTCTTGTTGCTAGCATTATTAAAAGTCGGCCCCTTTTTCAGGTCCCTTTTCGCCCAGGCCTCGTCGACCTCTCGCAGCAGCTCCCGGCCATACTTCTTGAACTGAGTGTTGATCAATTTGCTGGGATCCGGCTGTGTACGCGAGCCATGAGCCAGCACATGTCGCAATCGATGGCCATGTGGAGATCCAGGGAGGTAATCCAGACCGGCAGGGGATCGCATTCCCCCAGGAATCCAAGGCATGGGTACCATGTTGAAACAAGGGGCGGCGTTGTGCACCAGGACCGGCGTGTCCCCTGCTTCTACGTAATACGTATGCAGGTCATCGATCGTGAGGTTGTGCACGCGCTGCAC
Organism: Actinomadura alba; assembly: GCF_014323705.1. Lineage (GTDB taxonomy): Bacteria > Actinomycetota > Actinomycetes > Streptosporangiales > Streptosporangiaceae > Actinomadura_C > Actinomadura_C alba. The sequence continues at coordinate 380,143 of NZ_JABVEC010000002.1, read as the reverse complement.
CCGTGAGTATTCGCGGGTGGCCACCACCGACCTGGCTTCGCCGTCAGGCGTGATGAGAGTGTCACCGTGGGACAGATCCCGGGCGTCGACCCATGCGGTGGCGTTGGCGACCCAGAAGGGGTGCCGGTCCGTCGCGGTGAGGATGGCGCGCGGCCCGCCGGGGAGTCCGTTGGAATCGATGGTGATGTCGACCAGTCGCTTGTGGCCCATGCCCGTGATCAGCGCGGTCACCACCCGTGACCCGCTGTCGCCGCGCGGTGGATCGGCCGCCCACACACGATCACCGATGACGACGTCCTCGATCGGTTTTCGCGAACCATCGGCGAGCAGCACCAACGTGCCGGGGACGAAGCTGTTGTCGCAGGTTTTTATCGCCTTCTCGAGCCCTTTTTGTGCGGCTTCGTTCCGCTTCTGGGCTGGGGCGCGCCGCTTCCAGAGGGCCTCGAATTTCTTCCAGAGCTTGTACGCCTTGGGCAGTGATTTCAAGATCTTGAAAGCCTTGCCCCACGGCACGAACCCGGCGGCGGCCGTCAAGCATGCCGCGATATCCCCTTTGGTCAGGCAGTTCTGCGCGTCCGTGATGCCGATCAGATCCGCGAGGAACGACTTGACCTCTTCGTCGAACTTTCCGAACTCCTGCTCGACTCTGGCCGCCTCCAGTTGCGCTTCCCCCGCGTTATCGACGGCTTTTTGAAATTCCTGCTCCACGGAATCACCGGGGGCAGGCGCGGCGATGGCCGCCGCCTGCCCTCCCGCGGCGGGAGGCACTTGCCCCGTCGAAGGCGCCTGCCCGGTCGGAAGCGCCTGCCCGGTCGGAAGCGCCTGGCCGGTCGGCGAACCACCATCCGGAACCCGCGACGGACGGACCACACCGGCTCCACCGCGCGGGTCGCAGTCCTTTTCCCCACCGACCTTGCACAACGCGGCCTTGACCTCGCCCGTGACGCTCTCGGGCACACCCCCCACCGCCACTAGCGACGCCACCATGGCCGCGACCAGCGCGATCACACCGATATAACCGACCGGCCCCTCTCCCCGGTCCCATCGACGATCACGCATTCGGCCCTCCTCAATATGAAGAACCCGAGCCAACCAAAGGGATCTATCGGAGAAAAGGGCCTCAGGGCCCAAGCGCACCTCTCACCGAAGAAGGGGCCCTAGGGCGTGTTTCGAAGTCTGGTCGGGGTGGGCGGTGTGTCGTGATCGTTAAGCAGTGAGGTCTCCGGTAGATGGTTCATCGACCAAGAAGAACCTGACACCGGAGACCTCGTGGCCACCCTAGCGGTGACGAGGCGGTTCGACCTGACTGACGCGCAGTGGGCGGTTTTGGAACCGTTGCTGCCCGTGCCCAAGCGGCCAGGCCGACCGTCGAAGTGGACCAAGCGGCAGCTCATCAATGGGATCCGGTGGCGGGTGCGGGTCGGTGCGCCGTGGCGGGATGTGCCGGAGTGCTATGGCTCTTGGACAGCGGTGTACGGGTTGTTCCGCCGCTGGCAGCGGGCCGGTGTCTGGCGGCGGATCCTGACCAGGCTGCAGACGCGCGCTGATGCGGCCGCCGTGATCGGCTGGGACGTCAGCGTGGATTCCACCATCGTGCGGGCGCACCAGCACGCCGCCGGTGCCCGCAGACGCCCGCAGGAGCAAAGGGAACCTCCCGGCGGCAGGGGTTGCGAGCCGGCCGACCACGCCTTGGGCCGCTCACGCGGCGGGTTGACCACCAAGCTTCACCTCGCCTGCGAGCAAGGCCAACGGCCACTGTCGATGCTCTTGACCGCCGGGCAGCGCGGGGACAGCCCGCAGTTCATCCCGGTCCTGGCCGCGATCCGGGTTCCCCGCACCGGTGGTGGCCGGCCCCGGACCCGGCCGGACCGGGTCCTGGCCGACAAGGCCTACACCTCGCGCGCCAATCGCGCCTACCTGCGGCGCCGCGCGATCAAGGCCACCATCCCCAGCAAGACCGACCAAGACGCCGCCCGCCGCGCCAAAGGCTCCAACGGCGGCAGGCCACCGGCGTTCGACCCCGCCATCTACCGGCAGCGTCACGCCGTCGAGTGCGGCATCAACCGCCTCAAACACCACCGCGCCATGGCCACGCGCTTCGACAAACTCGCCATCCGCTACCAGGCCACCCTCGACATCGCCGCCATCAACGAATGGCTCCGCCCACTTCGAAACAGGCCCTAGGACCCAACCGCCCCCTTCACGGATATCGGCGGGCCACATCGCCCACTCGGCCGAGCCTGACTCGCCTCGCCGGAAATCGAGGGCCGTAGGAGGCGCACGCAATCTTCGGCGAAGAGCGCGACGATCCCCTTGCTGCTCTGCGGCACACTCCCACCGCCACAAGCGACGCCACCACCGCCGCGACCAGCGCGATATGAGCGGCCGGCCCCTCCCCTCGGTCCCATCGCCCACCGATCACCAGAACCCCTATGCCATCGAGTAAAACTCGACACAACCAAGCTTGACGACCCAGCGAATGGGCCTAAAGGCCCAATTCAACATTGGGCCGCGCTAGAGCTGACGATGCACCGGAATATTCTTTAAGCTGCCCGCCATGAGGCGACTCACAGCGATCGGGACCATCGGTGCGTTCATCATCTTGGGCTCGGTCGCATGTTCCGACGACGAAGGACCACGGCGAGAGCCCGCCGTCCCGGCAGCCGCGCTCAAGCAGGTGACCCTGCCCGACCAGCCTGTGGCATTGGTCGACGTGATCTCTCGGCAGGTGAAGTCCGCCCGTACGCTTCACGCGCACGTGGTCATATCCGCGGCCACAAGTCAAAAGGAGCAGGAGAAGGTGACGGCGCAGGTCCGTACAGACGCGCCCTCACCGACCGCCCAGATGACGATCATCGAGTCGGACAAGGCGAAACCCACCACCACGGAGGCGGTGGTGACCGATGGCGTCATCTACACCAGGGTCGACGGCGTGGAGCAGGCGCCCGGAAAGCCGTGGATCCGGCTGTCCCGCCAGGACCTGAGCAATCCGCAACTCGGCCCGTTCGCCAGAGTGTTCTCCACGATCTACAACGAGACCGAGAAGTCGCTGCGGGAGGTGTCCGCCGACACCGGGCTCGCGCTTGTACGGAACGGCACGTTGACGCGACCGGTCGGCACCGATGCCGTGAACGGCGTCCAGGTCCAGCACTACACCGGCACGACCAAGACGGCGGCGATGGCGGCGGCCGATCCGAGCTTCGACCAGATGGCGAAGGCCGGGCTGCCCGAGGTGAGCTGGCAGTTGTGGGTGGACGACAAGGGACTGCCCCGCAAGTTCGAGGCCACCCTGCTCAGCCCGGCCGGCGTGAAGGCCACGCACACCGCCAGCTACGAGCGCTGGGGCGAGCCCGTACTCATCAAGACACCACCGGCCACCCAGGTCGCCACGTTGAGCGGCTGACGGCGGCGCCGCCCGACCCCGGCGACATAACGTGTCATCACGGCCCCGGTCGTCCGGTTCAGCGCGGCAGAATCGGCTCATGGGCGCGAGCCCCGCTGTCAGCGCGGCCGGTAGGCGTCGGCGCGGTGCTCGACCGCGTCACGGTGACCAGCCGATTCTCGTCGTCGATCTCATAAAGCACTCGGTACGCACCGCGCTGGGCGGACCGAGTGCCGGCGTACGGAGGAAGCAACAGCATCTTGCCGATCCGGTACGGGTTCTCCAGGAGCGTCGTGGTGATGAACTCGTGGACGACGGTGGCCACCTTCTCCGGTAGCCGGGAGGCGAGGACACGCGCGGCCGGACCCGTGACCCTTAAGGCGTAGGTCTCGAGCGGGTCGTCGGCCGACCCCTGGGCATCCTCGGTCATGCCGACCTGCGAGCACGCTTGGCCATCAACACCGCGAGCTCATCGGCGTCGAGCACGTCTCCGGCCTCGATCGCCTCTTGCGACTCGGCGAGCTGGCGCATCACCGCCGGACTGGACAGAACGTCGAGGGTCTCCTCCAGAGCCGCCAGATCATCAGGGGAGATCCATACCGCCACCGGGTGGCCGTGCCGCGTGATCGCCACCCGCTCGTGGGTACGCCGAACCTCTTCGATCAACTCCGACAGATGATTCCTCGCGTCGGTGAACGGCCTAGTGCTCATGCCATAGGTATAGGCACATGATGGCGCGAAGTCTGTACAGGTTGGCTGGCTCCGGGCGACGCCCCGGGTAGGAACCACCCACAGCACCCATGTCGATCAAGCATCGAAGCACCTCTGTGCACCTCGATACTTGATCAACATCACTCGATCGCCGGTGGCCGTACCGGCGCGGACCCGGTACTACCGCGGACACTCGCCCCCGTCGAGCCACACGAGATCCAGGCCGAGCATGTACGCCGCCCGGCTCCCGCTCTCGTCGACAGGCATCCGAGCGGCACTCGATCGCGGTCACGGTGACCAGCCGGTGAGCTGGACGTGGGTGCCGGCGCATCCAGGGAGCGCGTCGAGCTGATCTCGGTCAACCCTCAGTAAGGGCTCATCTGGTCGGTGACCCGCACGGCCAGATCGAGGATCTTCTCCACCTTCGGAGCCTCACGCAGCGCTTCATCCGTCGTGAACTGCGGAGACTCAACTTGCGGATACTCGGCGTGATTACGACGTCGGCGCATTCGGTCGAACGGTCTCAGCGCGGGTCCGAGTGGCGGGTCCAGTTGCGCGGCAAGTGCCTCGTACACGACGATGTGTCCTCCTCGGCTGGTCGCCCGCAACCCCTGGTTGGCCAGAACCCCACAGAGGACCTTCCGCGCGGCGTCGTACAGCAACTGGAATGCCCCCACGGCGTCCGCCTCCGCCACGACCTTGGCGGAAACCAGATGGGCGCGAGCCTGGGCAATCAGCTCATCGGCGTGGCTGCGGCTCGGCGGCACGCGTTCCAGTTCACCGCGCTGCAGCATGCCTTCGATGTCCGCGCGCCCCTGCTCCCACCTCATGTGAGATTCAACGGTACGAGGGGGCGGCTGAGCACCGCGGAGAGGAATGCGTCGTCCTCAGGGTTCCGCCACAGCGTTCGAGGCACGCGTCGGATGTTGACTTCGCGACCGAGTATGCGCTCTGCGTTACGGGAAACCTCGTAGAGGTCATCCTCGTCCGCGTCACCGATGACGAGCACGTCCACGTCCCGCGGCACCTCACCTGGCCGCCCCCGGTAACGGGCGGCCCACGACCCGTACACATATGCCTCTTCGACCTGCGGTGTTTCGGCCAGAAGGGGGCCGAGCACGGCGGTTGGACCATAGGTCACGGCGAGCAACTCCGCGAGAGGCCCGGCCACAACGCTGTCGGTCTTGGCCCGCACGAACCGAAGATTGCCCTGCCGGCGCTCGGCGAGCAGACCGGCGGCCACGAAGCGATCGGCCTCCCGAGTGGCGGTGGCGGCGGAGACCTCGAACCGCCTGGCCAGCTCGACGAGCGAGAACTCACCTTCGGGATGCAGGAACAGCCAGGCCAGCAGTTCACCCTGGAACGACGAGCGCAGCAGAGGCAACAGCATGGGCGCCGAAGCTTTCATAACATGAAGTGTACCTTGCATGTTATGAAAGAAGCTTCAGGACGAGAACCGTGCTCTATTCAGCGTAACTTGGTCAGATCCCACGATTCTCAGGGACCCTCCTGAGTCTCCAGTTCACTCGGTACGGCCAGGATGGCGATCTGTTCCTGGCTGAGGGCACCTTGGTAGGCCCAAACATCATCGATGGCGCCAGGCCAGTACTCGGGGTCACCGAGCTTCGAACGACCCACCTGCAGGCCGCCGTTCGATGCATTGAAACCGAACACTCCGGCCTTCGCGGACTCGTCCGCGTACGGCCGTCCGTTGACGTACAGGCTCATGGTGTCGCCGGCCGCGTCATATACAAGTGCGAGATGCTCCCAGGAGCCCTCGTTGAACTGCGGATGCCGGACTGCGGTCGTCCGCGAGGAGGCCGAATCCTCGTCGGCCATCTCAAGCCGCCATTCGCCTTGAACAGCCGGATCCTCCCCGGGGACGTACCGCAGCGCGAACCGGTTGATGGCCGTTCCGGCCTGGGAGAACACGGTCGCTGCCTGGGTGGGGCGGCTCGGGGGATTCACCCACCCTGCGATCGTGAAACTCTGGTCCGTGCGGACCGCCGGTGCCGCCGTCTCAGCGTGACCGTCGGTCCCGTTCAGCAGCAGACCCGCCGGCGACATCCCGTAGAAGAACCCGGAGTCAGGATCGATCACCGCACCCCCGTGCAGCGTCAGATGATTTCCGTGCCCGGTGTCGTCACTGCCGTCGGTATTGAGCTTCCAACGCCCCTTCCGAACCACGGGCCGGTCCGACAGCTGCCGAACCTCATCCGGCACCAGAATTCGGTCGAACACCTGGACGTCATCGATCTGGCCGCGAAAGAGATCCGTCGGCTCGCCGTCGGAAAAACCGGCTCCTATCCGGAGCGGACCATAGGCGTTCAGCGCGCTTTTCTCGAACGACACCTCACCGGCGCGGATTCCATTGACGTAGACCGTGAGGTCCTGTGCCGTCGCGTCGTAGACGCCGACGATGTGTGACCACTCACCTACCTGCACCTGCGCATCCGACACCGCGCGTGCCGGTGCCGCGTCATCGGACGACCTCGTGTCGAAAACCCAATGGCCGGCCGAGGCGGAAAGGCCGAATCCGGTGACATCGTCATCCGACTGCGATACAAGCACGCCATCGGCCGTTGTCGCCGGCTGTGCCCAGGCCGAGATCGAATAGCTCTTCCTGTTATCCACGATCGGACCGCTGGTGGCGGCGTATCCGGTGACGCCGTCAAGGCCCATCGCCGTACCGCGCTGACCCTCCACACCCAGGGTCACGCCGCCGTGCGGTTGCGCGGAGATCTCAGCCTCGTTCTCCCTGGTCACCGCCTGAAGCACTGTGGCGTCAGCGGCCTCGTCCAGCTTCCAATGGGCCTTGGACGTGGTTCCCGCCTTGACTGAGAAGTCGTACGTCGTCGGTGCGCTCCAAGTGCCCTCGCCGTTAACGGACTGAACCCTGAGGAGATTGGGTCCAGCGCGACGCGGAAGGAGCGACACGGTCACCGGCTTCCCGGCCTTGGTCTCCAGCGTGATCAATGGCTCATTGTTATGCCGCAGTTCGTACCGCACTGCTTGGTCGTCAGGGTCGTCGATGACGAAGTCCCCGTACCTGCCGACTCCGTCGCGCCACTGGCCGTCATCCGGATAGTCCGTCGATGACACGGTAGGCGGGGCCAGGGCGGAAGCCGGCCTCGGATTCGCGGAATGAGCGCGCGAGACATCCTGTGCGTACGCGGACTCCGGCAGTACGAGGGACGACACTTGGAGAAGCGCGGCGGCGACCATCACCGACACCATCCAGACACCAGGACGTACGGGCAAGGCCACACTCCCATTCCAGGACGCACCGCACAAACATCTACATACAACTATCTACGTATGACTAGCGGACAACCTCGGTGATCATCACCTGACGGCATCCGAGGGTCAAGCGGATTTCCGGACAATGGGCCCTTCTGATCAAGCGCGCCGAATGCGTCTGAGGCCCCGCAGACGTCGGACCTGGCAAGATCCACGGCTTCAGCGCTCGTTCGACCAGCCCGACAGCAGCTTTCGTCCACATGCGGTCATCGATCGGCGAGTGGTTCGAGCGCGCTCGGGGATGGGCCGACGTCCTCCTGAGGTCAGATGCAGACGTGCTGTTCGGGCGCCCCGTAGAACTCGACCCGGGCCTGCTTGAGCAGTTCGGCGTCGTTCACCTGGAAGGTGTGGTCGCTCGGGTCCGCGCTCCGGACGTAGACGTAGTTGAACCGGTCCGCCGAGTAGATCCGGATCCCCTCGGCCTTGGCCTTGCGCAGCAGCCGGGTGTCGGATCCGCGCGGCACATGGTCGAAGCGCAGCCGGCGCAGAACGTCGCCGGTGACGAGCAGCGTGCCGCCCCTCACGAGGTTGCCGTAGCGGTTCTCGGTCTCGGGCTTGCTCAGCAGCGTCGCGTTGATCGCCTTCAGCTGCACGTAGCAGGCGCGCTTCCCGACGATGTCGGCGTCGGTGTACGAGAACGCCGGGACGAGGTCGGACAAGTAGTGCTCGCCGTAGATGTCGTCGTCGTCCATCTTGGCGATCAGGTCGCCGTCCGCCGCGTCGACGGCCAGGTTGAGGCACTCCCCCAGCGGCAGGGACCGGTCGGCGGTCAGCACGACCACATCGCTGATGCCCTCGGCGAGGACCTTGTCTCGCACGACCTCCGGGTCGAGGTCGAGGCCGTGCAGCACCAGCACGAGCTGCAGCCGCCGATAGCGCTGGCGGGCCACCTGGTCGATGGCGTGGGCCAGCTGTCCCGGCCGATTGGTCGCCATGATGACGGAGATGGTCGGCTCGGGCCGCCGGCCCGGCAGGCCGATCGACTCCAGCACCGTGTCGACCCGGTGCCCGAAGGTGTGCTCGGCGAACACCTCGCGCATCGCCAGGTGGGCCTGCCGGTCGCGCATCTCCGGGTTGGCGAGCATGCCGGCCAGGATGGTCTGCGTCTCCGCGGCCGTCCGGGCGATGGAGACCGTACCGGGAAAGAACCGCTCGACCGCATGGGAGTGGCCGGACAGGATCGGCGTGCGGCAGGCGGAGAGCTCGAAGATGCGGCGCGCGCACATCGTGGGCGAGTCGAGCACCGAGTTCACGTTGAGGAAGACCTTGTAGGCCTTGTAGGCGCTGAGCATCCGCTCGTACGGAAGCGTGCCGACGATGTGCGGGGCGTACTGCGCGGGGAACTGGAACCGGCTGTCGCCCTCCAGCATCCGGCTGAAGATGTGCAGGCCGAACCCGCGGGCGGGCTCGAGCACCGTACGCATCTGCTCGGCGCGGTCGGGGTGCTTGTGGTTGAAGTAGGTGCCCGCGAACGCGACGTCATGAGCCCGGCCACCGGGCACGTTCACCGGGTTGTGGATGCGCGGTTGCGCGGCGAAGGACAGCACGCTGACGCGGTCGTGGCCGAGGATCTCGTGGTAGCGCGGGACGACCTCGCCGCAGGTGGTGAAGACGTGGTCGAACAGCTTCGCCGTCTCGATGAAGACGTCGAAGTTCGGCGGGTCCTCCTTGTTCCAGAACACCGAGGGGATGCCCTGCTCGCGGCACCACGCGACGAGTTCGGCGAGCACCTCGCTCGGGCCCCCGGGCCCGCTGACGTGGCCGCCCCACCGCCGGTCGTTGCCGAACCACGCCGACTCGACGAACAGCAGGTCGGGGCGCTCCCGGTCGAGTACCTCCCGCCAGTCGTCCGGGCCCGGCTCGACCTGGTTCCATTCGTACCGCAGCGCCATCGCCGAGAACCGGTCAAGGATGACGGCGACGGTCAGGTCGGGCCGTGCCACCGGGCCGTCGGGCAGCGGAAGGTCCGGAATCGCCGGCATGGCGGTACGGCTGTCGTGCGGCGATTTCGCCGTGCCGGAGCCCTGCGTGCGCTCCGTGGCGGACTTGGCGCCCGGGCGCTGCGGCGGGGCGGGCATGGCCGACTTGCGGGCCGCACGGAACAGGTCCGCCGGGAGCCGCAGGATGTACGCGGGTCGCTCTTTGACGTGCCACATGGCCTGGCCGAGCCGCCACCAGCGCCGGGAGAGCGAGGACTGGAGCTGCCAGTTCACGTACTCGGTCTTGTATGCCTGGTACTTGAGGCGGCCTTCGGCGTCCCGCAGGCGCTTCTCGGTATCGCGCAGGCGGCTCTCGGCGTCGTGCAGCATCTTGGTCACGGCGTCGTAGGCGGCGTCCCGTGCCTGGGAGTCCTGCGGCTCTGCGGCCATCTTCGGTTCCTCCCCGTCTGCCGGCCCGGCCGTGCGATCACCGTTGACCATGCAGGTTCTCCAACGCCTCATCAGGTAGGACAAAGGCGATGTCCTTGCCCTTCACAGGCAGGACGCCCGAACCCCCGGAGAAGTTTACCTAAATCCCAAAAACTCCCCTGTAACACTTCCGTTGAGATGCATGTCATGTCAGTGCGCTGCACTGACCGGTGCGGTCGCGATGTACGGAGCAGCCGCACCCACACCACGGCGGTTCAAGGGGAGGCCCGGCGGAGGTGGGCCCTGGAACGCCTTCTAACCGCCCAAGGGGGAACCCCTTCGCCGTGACCGGCCCGAGATTCCGGTTCATACGTGTAATCCCGGACAGGCGGCCAGGCGTCTGTCTGATGATGATCCTCGCCGGTCTGGAGCGATGAAGGATGCGCGTCTGCGTGTGCACCGTTGTTCACCATGCCGAGGACGCCCGCATCCTGCACCGGCAGATACAGGCCCTTCTCGACGCGGGTGAGACGGTCACCTATCTCGCGCCGTTCAGTGCCTCCGGAGCGTCGCCGTGGCCCTCCCTGACCGGTGTGGACGTTCCACGCGCACGCGGCCTGCGCCGGATCGCCGCCCTGTGGGGCGCGTGGCGGGCGCTCGGCCGCCACGCACGAGACGCCGACGTCCTGCTCGTCCATGACCCCGAGCTCCTGCTCGTCCTGCCGTTCCTGCGGCGGCGTCCGGTGACGGTTTGGGACGTGCACGAGGACACCGCGTCGGCACTGGTGAGCAAGCCCTGGCTGCCACGTCCGCTGCGGACGGTGCTGCGCCCGCTCGTGCGGGCGGGTGAGATGCTCGCCGAGCGGCGGCTGCGGCTGCTGCTCGCCGAGGACGGCTACCGCGACCGGTTCCGTCGAGATCACCCGGTGGTGCCGAACACCACGTATGTGCCCACCACCCCGCCGCCACCGCCCAGCGCCGATCGGGTGGTCTACCTCGGGCATCTCACGGACGCTCGCGGCGTCGGAGACCTCATCGAAACGGCGCGGCTGCTCGAACCGGAGGGCATCACCACCGAGCTGATCGGCGGCGCCGACGCGCAGTCGGCCGAGTTGCTCCGTGACGCCCACCGCACCGGCCTCGTCCAGTGGCACGGCTACCAGAGCAACGGGGACGCCCTGGTCATGGTGCAGGGGGCGCTGGCCGGGCTCTCTCTTCTGCACGACCTTCCGAACTACCGGCATTCAGTGCCGACCAAGGTCGTGGAGTACATGGCGCACGGCATTCCGGTCGTGACAACACCGGTCCCGCCGGCCGCCGCGATCGTGGCCGAGGCGGGATGCGGCCTTGTGGTGCCGTACAAGGATCCGGCGGCCGCCGCGGCCGCGGTGCTACGGCTGCGCGACGACCCGGTGATGCGCACCGGAATGGCCGACCGGGGACACGAGGCGGCTCGCCGCCGCTTCCACTGGCCCCACCACGGGAGCGTCTTCGTGAACCAACTGCGGGAATGGGCTCATCAGCCGAGCCCCCGGGAACCGCTGGTTGACGGACACGCCGTGCACAAGCCAACGTGAGCTTGCGCGCACACTAGTGTTCTTCGTAACGAATTAGGCAAATTGGATAGACGTATGGCCGGAGGGGCGCCGTGAACGGGGCTGGCAAACCAGAGAACAACGACCCGAATCAGCCTCCCCCCGAGGATGACCAGTGGGATCAGGTTCCGGCACCGCCACCGGCGTGGGGCGGTTCCCAGGCCACGGAGGCCACGGGGCAGGACGAGCCGGCACCGGGCAGGCCGGCAGACCCGGCCGGACCCATGCCGGGTCTGCCGGCGGCCCCGCCGTGGCAGTACGGTCCGCCGAACGAGTTCGGTGACCCATGGGCGGCGCCGCCGGCGCTTCCCCCGGACGCCTTCGCCTCGTCCGGCCCGCAGCAGCAGTCACCGGCCCAGCCCGCGGTCCCTCCTCCGGACGCGGGCGTGGCGGCCCAGCCGGAGGCCTTCGCCCAGCCGGTACCACCACCCGCGTACGGCGACCCCGCCGCACCACCCCCGCACAGCGACCCGGCCGTGCCCTCCGCGTACGGCGGCCCCGCGGCGCCGCCCGCGTACAACGACCCGGCCGCGCCGGCCGCGTACAACGACCCGGCCGCGCCACCGGCGTACGGTGACCCGACACCGCGCTCAGAGGCCTTCGGTGGCGCCGTCCCTCCGCCGCCGTCCATGACTCTGAGGTCCTCACCAGAGGCCGCCGGCGGTCCCTCTGGCCACCTGGAGCGGTTCCAGCAGCACGGCGCGCCCGCGGGCCAGCCCTTCGCTCCGAACGTGCCGCGTGGGGACGAGCCGTGGGTGGTCCAGGGCAGCCGGCGCCGCCGATTCCCGACCATCCCGGTCCTCGTGGTGGTCAGCGTGCTCATCGTGGCCGCCGGCGGCTTCGGGCTCTTCACCCTGCTGACCGGTGAGGACAAGCCCACAGCGGACAAGTCCGAGGCGAAGATCGCCGACACATCGTTCACCGCGGGCCAGAACGCCCAGAGCGACGGCACGAAACAGTCGATCAGAGATGTGGCCGCCGTGGGCGGCACCTTCGTCGCGGTCGGCGGCGAGGACGGAGGCGCGATCCCGCGCCCGCGGTTCCTGGTGTCGTCCGACAGCGGCCGTACATGGCGGGTCGCCCAGATCAAAACCGAGGACGGCAGCGCGCCGTCCGGCAGCGCGCCGAACGCGGTCGTCGGCGCCGAGGGCGCGTGGGTGGCACTCGGCGGCGAGGGCAACTTCCGGGTCGCCTGGACCAGCACGAACGGCATGGACTGGGTCCAGGTCGGCGGCCAGATCTCCGCCTTCCGCGCGGGTGACGAGATCGAGCAGATCGCGCGCACGACCCGGGGCTTCGTCGCCGTCGGAGAGCAAGCGAACGGCGGCGCAGCCCGGCCCGTCGTCTGGATCTCGCCCGACGGGAGGTCCTGGCAGCGTCTCGACGGCGGCAAGCTGAAACTGCCCACCGACTCGGGTTCGGCGAGCCGGCTCAGATATGTCGCGGCCTCGAGCGACGTGGTGATGATCGCAGGCGACATCGTCAAGGGCGATGGTGTCCTAGCCGGCCTCTGGCGCTCCACGGACGGCGGCCGCACGTGGCGGAACGTCGAATCGCCGAACGGCAGTGGCGCCTTCGGCGCCGTGCACCTCTCTTCGGGGACGTCCGGGTTCCTGGCCCTGCGCGAGGGCAAGTCCGGTGAGGACCGCTTCGGGGTCACCTTCCGCTCCACCGACGGGGCGGCATGGCAGCCCGCCGGCCGCATCATCACTTCGAGCGGCGAGTCGGCGGAGTTTCTTCACCTGGCCGGCGGCGGCCAGGGCTTCGCCCTGCTCATGAAGCTTCAGGGCGACCGTACAGTCCTCCATCGCAGTGGTGACGGCACCACCTGGCAGCTCGCCGCGGATCTCGGAGTCGACTCCAAGCGGAACACCAACGGCGTGGCGGTCGCGAACGGCGCCATCGCGGTCGGCGGCACACGACTCGGCCCCGACCAGGACTTCTATCTCTCGGTCGTCGACGGATCAGGCCGGGCCGCCGAGGTCGACATGTCGAAGGTCCCGGACGCCGTCAACGCCGATCGAACCGTACGAGACGTCGCCACCGCGGACGGGCTGACGGTGGCCGTGGGCAGCGCCAACGGCACGGCCGCCGCCTGGACGTCCGCCGATGGAACGACCTGGAACCGGGCCGACACGAGTGCCCTCGGCGGGTCCGACGTCAGCAGCGTCCTCACCAAGGTGACCCACGGCACGCGGGGATGGCTGGCGATCGGATGGAGCGGTGTCAAACCGTTCACCGCCGTCTCGACCGACGGTCGCGCCTGGCAGCGGGTGGACGGCAGTGTCTTCACACCGGCCCGGGGCCGCACGCTCAATCTGAACGCCGTGGCGTTCGGTCCGGCGGGCTACGTCATCGTGGGCAGTGACATCGCCAGCGAAGCACGATCGTCGGCCATCGTCTTGACCTCCTCCGACCTGCGGAACTGGCGATCGGCCGACCGCCGTGACCTGGAGTTCAAGGGAGGTGCCTGGCGCCGACTTCTGGGCGTCACCGCGACCTCCTCGGGTTACGTCGCCGTCGGGACCTCGGCCGACCCGGGGCGCGATCCGAGCGACCAGTCGATGCCCGGGATATGGACCTCCACCGACGGCATGCGGTGGTCCGCGCAGCGGATGTCGCTGCCCGACGGCGCGGCGTCCGGCTATCTCACCCATGTCGCGGCCAAGGGCGGGACCGTGACCGCGCTGGGCGTGGCGAAGTTCGCCGACGGACGGCGGCTGTTCACGGGCGGCTCCAACGACGCGGGCGTCACCTGGCGTGCGACGGCCATACCGGCGCCCACGACAGGGCCTGGCTCTTCCAACGACGTCACGTCCCTCGTCATGACGCCGAAGGGGTTCACCGCGGTCGGTACGACGGGCCGCCCGCGGGAAAAGGACGTGGTCCTGTGGACCTCCGCCAACGGGACGTCCTGGCAGTTCTCCGGCTCACTCGGCACCGCACTTTCCGGACCTGGTATCCAGGAGATCCGCGGCATCACGGTGAGCGGCGGCCGGCTGCTCGGTGTGGGAGTGACGACCGACCACCGGGCCGAGCATGTCGTCCTCTGGAGGCGGCCACTGGGGTGAGACGCCCGCCGCAGCGCGCTGGGGCGCCGGCCGGCTACTCGACTCGGTTGCCCCAGCTGCGAACCCTCTTGTCCCCGCCGTGGCCGCATCCGCGGCCGGGATAGCCGGCGCCACCGGGACTGACCCACCAGGTCTCGACGCCCGCACGGTAGCCCGAGATCAGCCTGTTGTCGTAGAACACGTTGCCCTTCGAGGCACACTCGGCGGCGCCATCGGACCCTTGCTTGGCGCCGTCGACGAACCAGTCGGAGATGTACGCGTTGGCACCCGTGCGCCGGAAGGTGTTGCCGAACACCTTGTTGGCGTCGCTGGCATTGCGGGTCCTGATCGGGTCCCCGCTCACCAGGTAGAACCGATTGTTCTTGATCACATTGGCGCTGCTGTGATGGGACAGGTAGACGCCATGGATCAGTGCTTCGTTGCCCGAACCGCCGGAGTTCTCCAGCAGCGTGAACTCGTTGTCCTGGATCAGGTTGTCGCGCGAGTTGATCAGATCGATCGCGCCATAGCCCACACCCCTGCCGGTGTGCTTCGAACCGAGTTCGTGGAACACCATCCCGTGAACGGTGTTGCCGTTCATGCCGCCGGACGCCGGCATCACCATCCTCGCGTTGTTCACGGCCGTGCCGCCGTCGAAAGTGATGCCGCCTTCGGAATATCCCTCGACGCGCAGGAAAAAGAAGCGCAGGCGCGTGTCGCCCCGGTGGCCGCCCTGCTCGAAGAGCGCCCTGAACCAGAAGCCAGGGCTTCCCTCGCCCCGGAAGACCGGCCGTCCGGCGATCCCGTCGGCGCTCTCCCCGATCTCGTAGTCGATCGGCAGGAAGGTGATGGCATGCCCGGGAACGAAGGTCGTCCATTTCAGCGGTGGGGCGACATAGTCCCCCTGGGCGACGCGGACCTCGACGTCGCTCTTCGGGCGCGCCGCGGCGATCACCCGTTGCGCAGCCGCCAGACTGCGAACCGCTGTTCCCGGCGTGACGCCGTTGGCGGCGTCGGAACCCTGTGGGTGGAGGTAGACCCGGAAGGCCTTGCCCGCGCCTATGGCGGCGAGCGCCCGCTCGGCCACGGATCGGCCGGCCTCCTTGCCCTGCCGGCCGGTCGAGGTGCCACCACCCGGCATGGCCGCGATGACGAACCAGACGACGGCGACCACCGCTCCGACCAAAGCCGGATGCGACACCCGGGCCACGGTCACCCTGCCGCCCCCGAAGGACATCGGCCGCTCCTGTTCACCACGTGATACTTCGGGGAGGAAACCCGGGTCCGACGATATCCGTCAGGCCACAGATCGATCACATATCGCGACCTGCGCCCAGCGGACGCATCACCCCCCGCATAAACCATAAAGCAGCATCATCCAGGCAGCTAAGATACGCGCACAATGATCTCTTGCCGGAAGGCTGTTCGATGCGTGCGCCCTCACCCAGGCAGTTGACGCTGTACGCCGCCGTCAGCTCAGCGATGGCCGTCACGGGCGTGCTCGTGCTCGGGATCCTGGACGTCCTCACCTTGTCAGAGGCGATCGTGCTCGCCCTCGTCCTCGGTGTCCTCGGCATGACGTTCCTGCTGTTCATCGGTCTGCGCCGGGTCGACGCCAAGGTTCAGCGGCTCATCCGAAACCACCGTGAGCACGCCGAGGGCGACCGGTCCGCCGCTCCGGCTCCCGGTTTCGACCTCGCCCCCCGGATCGACGACCTCTTCACGTCACTGGGTGAGGATCGGCTCACCATCCTGGCGCAGGGCGACGCCCTCTCCGATCGGCTCGACAAGGGCGAGGAGCGGGTGACCTCCCTGATCTCGGTGCTGAGCGACGAGGTCACGTTGCTGCGACCACATCTGGACGCACTGCACAGCAAAGCTTCGACCCCCGATCCCTGGTTCACCGAATTGTCCGAGCGGCTCAAGTCGGTCGGGCACGCGGGCGAGACCGCCTATCGCCAGCTCGAGGCCTACGTCGACCTGCGGGGACTTGTGCGCCCGCGCGCCCCGATGCCCCCCCTGCGGGACTGGGCCGCGTCTCCGGACGTCATGCGCCTGCTCGCCGAGACCATGTGGCGCAGCCGGCCGGGCCTCGTCGTCGAATGCGGCAGCGGATCGTCGAGCGTCTGGCTCGGCTATCTCGCCGAGCAGACCGCGTCGGGGCGGGTCGTGGCCCTCGAACACGACGAGCGGTTCGCCGAGATCTCGCGGGATCTCGTCCGCGCACATGGCCTCGAGGACGTCGTCGAGATCCGCCACGCCCCGCTCACCACGTGGGACGACGCGGACCGGTCCTACCAGTGGTACGACAGGAACGCGCTGGCCGACCTCACCGATATCGGCCTGCTGTTCGTCGATGGGCCGCCGCAGGCGACCGGCTCCGAGGCACGGTTCCCGGCCATGCGGTTGCTGCTTCCGAAATGCACTGCGGACGCCGTCATCGTGCTCGACGACGCCGACCGCGACGACGAGAAGACCCTCAGTGACCGTTGGCTGGCCGAGCATCCCGAGCTCGAACGCAGCACGAGGCGCTTCGACAAGGGTGCGCACGTCTTCGTCCGGCGGCGGGCGTGATACCTGACTTCCTGCGTCGCCTGCTGGCTCGCAGTGGCCCCGACAGCGTTCTGGTCGCCTGCGCGGGCTTCGATCCGATCAGCACCGTTTCCGCCGACCTGAACAGGCACGCGGCCTGCCGGTTGGTGGATCTGGACAAAATCGGCGCCGAGCCGGAACTGGCCGAGCTGCGCATCGGTTCGGTGGTCGTTCTCGCCCGTACCCCCACCGATGTACGGCGGGCCGCGACGCTGTCCCGCATGCTGCCCAAGACCAGGCACGTCCTCATCATCGCCTCCTACGCACCGCCCGACCGGTCGCCTCCCGTGCCTGCGCCGCACCCACGCTGGCGGACGCTCGAGGAGCTCCGCGTACGTCGACTGCGGACCGGCGGCTGGGCGGTCGAGACCCAATCCTCCACCAGCCGGCCGGCGGGTGAGGTTCTGGCCGCCACCGCCAAAGCGCTCGGTGGGCACCCCCTCAATGCGGGACCGGGCCGCACGGCGGGGCTCGCGGGTGTCGGCGCCGTTCACTGGCGACCAGGTGACCCGAACGCCCTGCTCGTCGAGCCGGACCGGGTGGTGACCGAACCGAACCGCAATCCGCCGGTCGACCTGGTCCTCCGCACCACTGTGGGAGAGCCGGTGGCGTGGCCGGATCCGCTCGTACCCGTGGTCGACCGCCCGGCCGCCCCAGAGCTGAGCTGGCGGCGGCTCGGCGAGCCCGGGATCGACGCCGCACGCACGCTCCTGCCCGCCCTGACCGATCCCGACATCGTTCCGCCGGTGGACGAGCGGTCGGTGAACCCGATCGGCTTCGTCGTGGCGCCCACACTCGGATTCGCCGTACTGGCCCAGGAGGGCACGGCCTGGGAGGTCCGGCTCGGCGAACTCGTACTAGGGCGGTTCTCCGGCTCTGGGCCGGTCACCGACGTCGACGTCGCCCAGCTGCGCGAGGTGCGAGCCGTACGCGTCGAATGGGGCAGGCACTCAGGTCCGATCGCGGCCGTCCACGTCGTCGCCGGCCTGGCCGCGGCGGGGGTTCCGCTGTTCGCCACGCGCATACCGGCGTGGGCGCACTGTCTCGGTGACGAACTCATACGGCTGCTCGTCGGAACCGACGAGAGCGCACTGGCGGACGACCTCGTCCGCGAAGAGCACAGCATCCTCTTGCGACGGGCCGCGCTGCGCATCCATGGCACGCGAGCGCGGTGGACGCGGCTGTTCCGCCAGGCCGGGGTACCTGAACCGCCGCCTGCTTCCGTGTCGGTCGTCCTTTGCACACGTCGGCCCGAGATGCTGGCGTTCGCGTTCGGCCAGATCGGCCGGCAGCGCCTCGTCGACTTCGAGGTCGTGCTCACGCTGCACGGGGTGGACGCCGGCGCTCCCGAGGTCACCGCGGCCATCGCCGACTTCGGCCGGCCGGTGTCCGTCGTCGAGGTGCCCGAGACGGTGCCGTTCGGGATGGCGCTCAATCGTGGCGCAGCCCGCGCTTCTGGGCGGTTCCTGGCGAAGATGGACGACGACGACTGGTACGGCCCCGAGCATCTGGCCGACCTGCTGCTCGCGCGCCACTACAGCGGTGGGGACCTGGTCGGCTGCCACAACGAATTCACGTATCTGGAGCAGATCGGGCTCACCGTCCGGTTGCGAGCCGACACCGAGCGCCCGCACCAGCAGGTGGCCGGCGGAACCCTCATGATCGAACGCTCGGTCTTCGAAGAACTCGGGGGGTTCCGGCCGCTGCCCGGGTCTGAGGACACCCACCTGCAGCGTGCCATCGACGCCGCGGGCGGGAAGATCTATCGCACGCACGGCCTCGGCTACGTCCTGCGGCGCAAGAGCTCCGGCCACACCTGGACCGAGTCCATCGGGTACTTCCTGAGGCGCTCGATCCGGCAGTGGCGAGGATTCCGACCGAGCGCGTTGCTCGAGGCGGCCGACCTGCCCGCGAGCGCTCTGCCCGCGGCAGGCCTCTCCATCTCCGAGCCCATCAGCGGCTCCGTGACCCGTACCCGATAGAGGCAACAGTGTCGACGAGTTCATCTCCGGCCATGGCCGGGCAGCCCAGGATCCGGCGCAACGACCATGGCGTGCTGCAGCCGCCCGCACTCGGTCAGTGGAAGCCTGAATTGCCGGTCAGCGTCGTGATCCCGGCTCACGCAGGTCAGGACAAACTCGACATCACGCTCGCCAGCCTGGCGGCTCAGAGCTATCCGGCTCATCTGCTCGAGGTCATCGTGGTCGACGACGCCAGCGACCCGCCCCTCCGGCTGCCGGAGATCGCCCCGATCGACACGCGCATCGTGCCGAGCGCCGCGGGCGGCTGGGGATCCGGCCACGCGTTCCACTCCGGAGTGCTGCAGGCCGACGGTGAAATCATCCTCCGGCTCGATGCCGACATGCTGGTCTACCGCGAGCACGTCGAGGCTCAGGCCCGCTGGCACCACCTCGCCGACTACCTCCTCGTGCTCGGTGGCAAGCGCTTCACCGAATATGCGACCGGCGACCTGTCGCCGCAGCGGGCCTTCGACGCCGTGGTCGCGGACGCGGGCGACGATCTGTTCGATTACGAGAGCAGCCGCCGAGACTGGGTCGAGGACATCTTCGACAAGTACGACGAGCTGCGCACCGCGACCCATCGCATGTTCACCGTCGCCGTGGGCGCGACCCTGTCGCTGTCGCCAAGGCTCTATCACGCTGCGGGCGGGATGGACACCGACCTGATCCTGGGCGGAGACACCGAGTTCGGTTACCGGGCGGCCCAGGCGGGCGCCGTCTTCGTTCCGGAGCGGCAGGCGAAGAGCTGGCACCTCGGCATGTCCGCGATGATCCGACAGCGCGACGACGGAGCCCGGTTCCGCGAGCCCTCCATCGCCAACCGGGTGCCGTTGCTACGAGACCGGCGCAAGGACCCGGGCCGGCAATGGCTGGTGCCCTATATCGATGTCGTGGTGGACGGCCGAGACCGTTCCTACGAGGACGCGCGGGCGACCGTGGACGGCGTGCTGGCGAGCAGCCTGCACGATCTCAGGGTCAGCCTCATAGGCCCGTGGTCGTCATTGACCGAAGAGCGGCGTGGGCTACTGGACGATCCGCTCCTCGACGCCAGGCTGATGTGCGAGCGGTACCGCCACGAAGGCCGTGTCCAACTGGTCGAGTCCGTGCCGGAGACCGCGGCTCCAACCCCCTTTCGGTTCATCTGTCCGGCCGGCTGGGTACCGACCCCCGGCGGTCTGCACAAGCTCGTCAAGCTGGCCGACGAGCACTATTACGGCCTCATCTCGCTGGCGCTGCCCGGTCAGGTGGACGATAGGGCACTTGCCCGGCTCGAGCGCACCGCCTCATTCGCGCGCGCGGTGGCGCTCCGGGCACCGGACGAGGACCTGGACGGTCTCGTCGACGAGTTGTTCGGATCTCATTGGCTGGACGGCACCGAGTGGACGCTCGTCCCCGCCGCCGACGTGCCGCCGCCGACCTGGCCGAACGACTGGAAGGGTGAGGCACAGCGGTGGCGTGCGGAGGCCGAGAAGTGGAAGCGGGAGGCCGCGACCCTCAAGAAGCGGGCGCGTGGTGCACAACCGAAACAGCAGCCGGCGGCGGCGCCCTCACCGGCCCTGCGGGGCGCCCGGCGCGTTCGCCGGCTGGCCCGCCTGGTCGGCCGCCCCAAGTGACGCGCGCTCCCGAGGAGGGAGCGGTTCAGGGGCGCAGAGGCTCGCTCATCCAGACGTCTATGGTGAGGCCCCAGGTGCCGTCGGGCGGAGTCACCAGAGAGTGCTCGTCCTGGCGGGTCTTGATGTGCAGCACCTGTCGCGCCTCGCCGTACGGCGCCACGTTGGACGGTGCGGCACCGAGCACGAGCGGCCGGCGCCCCGCCGCATAGATCCTGCCGATGACCCGTCGCACGTCCTGCTCGCTCGTCCCGGGTCGGGTGCGCGCGGTGGGCACTCCGCACATGCCACGGATCACCTGGGTGAAGCGGTCGGCGGTGACCCGCTCGACAAGGACGACCGACGCGTCCCGGCCGAGCCGTGCGCAGAGGGAGCGCACGGCGGCCACCTCGCCCTGTTCAGTGCGGGTGAACAGCAGCCCGGCCGAGGTGACGCCGATCGGCACGAGCAGGAACGGCACGCCCGCCAGGGCGACCGCCCCGGTCACGCCCCGGCCGTACCCCAGCCGCGGGATCCGCCGCACCGCCCAGGCGAGCGCCCACAGCGCCAGCAGCAACAGCCCGGGGATGACGATCGAGATCAGCCGCCGCGAGGCCCACGGGTGGTCCGGGGTGATGCCCGGCCGCCACAGCGTGGTCACCGTCGTCCAGGCGATCACCGCGTACGGCAGGAGCCATTCCGCCGAGCGGCGGCGCGCCATCCGGCGGGTGAGCAGCGCGGCGCCCGCGGTCGCGAGCAGCAGCGCGGGCACGCCGATGTACCACGCGACCCAGTAGAGGGAGTTCTCGTAGTACACCCTGCCCATCTCGGCGGGCAGCCCGTTCGCCCGCTGGGCCAGCAGGATGAACGAGGCGTTCATCCGGTCGTCGGCGTTGGCCGGCACTCTCACGACGGTCTGGAGGTACGGGCGGACCGCGAAACCGATCATCACCAGCACGGTGAGCACCGCGGCCACGTCGGGCAACCGTCCCGAGGACAGCCGCACGCCCACCCGCCGCAGCCGGACCGCGGAGAAGGGCGCGCGCAGCAGCCCCACCATGACCACCGTGCCGAGCACCACGGCGCCGCTCAGCAGCAGCAGCGGGTTCAGGGACGCGTGCAGGTACTTCAGGTACGGGCCGGACAGCACGAAGCCCTCGAGCAGCCCCGCGCCCACGCCCAGCGCCAGCCCGGCGAACAGCCAGAGCCCGGTAGGGCGGCGGCGGGCCGTCAGCAGTCCGGCGAAGACCACGACCGGCAGCACGTCCCGAAGCCCGTCGATGCGGACCAGCACGGTCAGCCCGAGCGCGAGCCCGGCCAGCAGGGCGCCGATCCTGGCCGCCCCCGAACGCACCTCGCGGACGTCGTGCAGCAGCGCCAGCCCGCCGAGCAGCAGCACCAGGGCGGGCAGTTCGCTGTAGGTCGACCGGGACACCCACTGCATGGGAAGCGTGAGCGCCAGGGCCAGCGCCCCCAGCGGCGCCCAGCGCGCGCCGACCAGCCGGGCGACCAGCCCGGCGAAGGACAGCACGGCGCACGCTCCGAGGACGGGAGCCATCGCGACCATGGCGTACATCCCGCCGATCCAGCCGCCCAGGGCCAGGATCAACGGGAGCCCCGCCATGAACTGCGGGATGATCGCGTCACCGCGCTGGTAGAACGCCGGGCTCTGGTAGGTGAGGGATGGATCGCCACCGCCGAACGCCCACCGCCACTGCCGGACCGGCAGCGAGCCGTGGTCGGTCAGCCAGGCGGCGAACTGCACGTACGACGCCGGGTCGCGCCGGACGATGATCTGCTCCGAGCACATCGCCAGCTGCAGGACGAGAAAGGCCAACGTCACCGCGACCACGCCGGCGACCGCCCACCACGACGCCTCCGGCCGCGCGACCTCCGCTCGAGCGCGCACCCCCCGGAATCCGAGCGTGA
Organism: Actinomadura alba; assembly: GCF_014323705.1. Lineage (GTDB taxonomy): Bacteria > Actinomycetota > Actinomycetes > Streptosporangiales > Streptosporangiaceae > Actinomadura_C > Actinomadura_C alba. Next base: position 357,626 of record NZ_JABVEC010000002.1, on the reverse strand, counting down.
GGAGGACGGCGGCGGCCAGCACGAACAGCAGGAGTGCGGGGCCGATGGTGAAGGTCCCCGTCAGCAGCAGCGGGAGGGCCGCCACCAGCCACGCGACGAGCAGCAGCGCCGGGGCGACCGTGAGGCGCGCGAGGACGTTGCTCGCGCTCATGTACCACCCCGGTCCGTAGCCTGCGCCTATGTACACAGTGACCAAGCACGACCACGCATCCGTGCAAGACCATCCGCAGCGGAGCGTAGCGTCACCGTCCCCGCCGACCGTAGCGGTCCCGGCGATGTGCTTGTGCCGTCGCCGTCGCCGTCGCCGCTCCGCGCCGCGTCAAAGCCGCCGAGTTGGCCCTACGCTCTGCCTATGCCAGAACCGACTCCTGCGGACCTGCTCGCATCGGTGGTCGCCGCCGACCCGACCCGGCCGCTGGTCACCTTCTACGACGACGCGACCGGCGAGCGGATCGAACTGTCCGGGCGAACGTTCGCCAACTGGGTGGCGAAGACCGCCAACCTGCTCGTCGACGGGCTGGATGCCGAGCCCGGCGACCGCGTGGCCCTCGCCCTGCCGCCGCACTGGCAGACGGCGGTGTGGCTGATGGCGTGCTGGTCGGCCGGGGTGGTCGCAGTCCCGGTCGAGGCGGCCGGCCTCGGCGACGTGGACGCGGACGTCGTCGTGGCGGCCGAGGCGCTGCTGCCCCAGGTGCCGGCCGAGACCGGCGCGCGCGAAGTCGTCGGCCTCTCGCTGCACTCGCTCGGCGCCCCGCTCGCCGCCGCGCCCGCCGGTGTGGTCGACTACGCCGCCGATATCCGTACGTACGGTGACGACTTCGTACCGTACGCAGTCACAAATCCCAACGAACCGGCACTGGTTGTGAGCAACACCACATTCACCGCGGCCGAACTCGTGGACCGCGGCCGCGAGATGGCTCTGACCTGGCAACTGGACGCGGGGAGCCGGATCCTGACCGACCTGCCCTTTATCACACTGGAGGGCGTCCTGGTCACACTGTTGGCACCTCTCACTGCTAACAGTTCGGTCATAATTCTACGAAACCTCGACAAAGCCGCCCTAGATCGACGAATCTCTTTGGAGCACGTGACCGCTGTGGCCGGAGTACCCGGATGGGATCCAGGAACCGGGCCCGTACGCCGCCTTCTGTGAATAGCCTGTGGAGCCCATGAGCAGCAATCCGATGTACATGGAGTACGTCGACGACGCCGACTACGGGGAGCAGTCCCCGCCGGCGCGTCGGCGTAGCTGGCGCATCCTCGGCTGGGTTTCCATCGCACTCTCCGTGCTCATGGTCGCCACCAGCCTCACCGCGTACGCCGGATACCGGAAGCTGAACGGCAACATCACGCACGAGGACGTCGACGCGGCGGTCGGCCCCCGGCCCAAGAAGCTCAACACGGCGCTGAACATCCTGCTGCTGGGCTCCGACACCCGCTCGGGCGACAACGCCAAGTACGGCCGGGCCATGAAGAACGAGCCGGCGCGGGCCGACACCACCATCCTGCTGCACCTGTCACCGGGCGGCACCGGGGCGGTCGGCATCAGCTTCCCGCGCGACCTCATGGTGCCGAGACCGTCCTGCAAGCGCAAGGACGGCACGCGCACGGCCCCGGCCAGCGTGGCCATGATCAACGAGGCCTTCACCTGGGGTGGTGCCACGTGCACGATCGCCACCATCGAGGCGCTGACCAACATCAAGATCGACCACTTCGCGCAGGTCGACTTCGCCGGGTTCAAGGGCATCGTCAACGCGATGGGCGGCGTCCCGATCTGCCTGCCCAAGGACGTCAGCGACCCGCAGGCCAAGCTGTACCTGAAGAGGGGCCGGCACAACGTCAAGGGCGAGCAGGCCCTCGCCTACGTCCGCAGCCGCAAGGGCCTGGGCAACGGCTCCGACCTGGACCGGATCAAGCGCCAGCAGCAGTTCCTCGGATCGGTCGCCAACAAGGCGCTGAGCGGCGGCGTCCTCGGCAACCCCGTCAAGCTGACCAGCCTGCTCAACGCGGGCACCAAGTCGCTCACCACAGACAAGGCCCTGTCGATCGGCGTCATGCGGCAGATCGCCGGCAGCATGCAGGGCATGACGGCCGGCAAACTGCGGTTCGTCACGGTGCCCAACGGCGCCTACGCGCCCGACCCCAACCGGGTGGCGCTCGCGCAGCCGGCCGCGAACGACTTCTTCGCCGCGATCCGCGCCGACCGCGAGATCAAGGAGGAGCCCAAGAAGAGCACCTCCGCCCCCAAGGTGCCGGCGAGCCAGGTACGGGTCCGGGTCTACAACGGCACCTCCATCCAGGGCCACGCGCAGCGCTACGCCGAACAACTGCAAGGCCAGGGCTTCCAGGTCGTCACGGTCGGCACCGCCCCCCAGCCGGTCAACGCCACCAAGGTGCTGTACGGCGCCGGCGCCGATCAGCAGGCGGCCACCCTGACCGGCGTGCTCACCGGCGCCTCCGTCACCGCCAAGCCCAGGCAGGGCGGCACGCCGGGCGTCGTCGATCTGATCATCGGCCCGGACCTCAGCGCCGTGAAGCGCAAGGCGACCTCGATCCCCAAGCTGCAGGGTGAGATCCGCGCGAACCAGAACATCTGCAAGCAGGCCTGAGTGACCGCCGCCCGATGACTCAGACCACCGTCCAGCCCTCCTCGGCGGATCCGGGCTCCGATCCGCACGGGCGGGAACCGGTGGGCACCCAGGCCCGGCCGGCTCCCGAGACCGCGCCGCGGAGCAGGACGCGAGACCCGTTCTTCGACAACGCGAAGTTCCTCGCGATCCTGCTCGTGGTGTCGGGCCATGCCATCGAGGGCCTTTACGACGTGCACCTGGCGCACGCCGCGTACCTGTTCATCTACATGTTCCACATGCCGGTGTTCATCGTCATCACCGGCTACTTCTCCCGGAACTTCACCTTCTCCGGGGGCAAGGCGCGCAAGCTCATCACCAACCTGGGCGTGCCCTACGTGGTGTTCGAGGTCGCCTACTCGACCTACGACTGGCTGGTCGGCCAGAACCGCCTGCAGATCACGCTGCTGGACCCGTACTTCCTGACGTGGTTCCTCATGGCGTTGTTCATGTGGCGGCTGTCGACGCCCGTCTGGCAGCAGATCCGCTGGCCGCTCGGGGTCGCGGTGGCCATCTCGCTGATGTCCTACATGGGCCCGCTCTCGAACCAGCTCGACATGCACCGGGTCTTCGGGCTGGTGCCGTTCTACGTGCTCGGGCTGCTGCTCCGGCCCGAGCACTTCGAACTGCTCAAGCGGCCCGCCGCCCGGGTGCTCGGCGCGCTCGTCCTGGCCGGCGGGTTCGCCGCGTCGTTCGTCGTCGACCGGCACATGGCCACCGAGTGGGTCTACTGGCGCAGCAGCCACGCGAAGTTGAACGTCGACCTGGTGACGGGCACCCTCATGCGGTTCACCATGCTCGTCGTCGCGACCGTCCTGGTCGCCTCGTTCCTCGCCGTGGTGCCCCGCCGGCGCACGTGGTTCACCGCGCTCGGCACCACCACGCTCTACGCCTACCTGCTGCACGGGTTCGGCACCCGGCTGATGAAGTTCGCCAGCTGGTACGACCTGGACTGGATCCATACCGTCCCCGGCGTCATCGCGCTCGCGGCCGGCGGCGCGGTGGTCGGCACGCTGCTGTGCACCAAGCCGGTCGTCCGGGTCATGCAGTGGGCCCTCGAGCCCCGGATGACCTGGGCGTTCACCCCGCTGCGCCATCCAAGGGCAAAGCGCTGACGGCGAACGCGGGGCGGCCGGGCCGGGTGACCTTATGGCATCCCGCCGGTGCCGGCGACCGTGAATCGGTATGGTCGCACTTCGGGCCCGAAAGGACGCCCGCCATCAGTTGAGCCCCCTGTCCAATGAGCCTCGTCCAATGAGCCTCGCACCCCCGACGGAACCATGACGCACACCCTCCACGGACCTCAGGCGCCGGACACCGCTCCGGCTCCCGCGGCTCCCACGGCACCGGCGCCGGTCAAGCAACGGGACGCCTTCTTCGACAACGCCAAGTTCATGACGATCGTCCTCGTGGTGGTCGGTCATCTCTGGGCGCAGCTGCAGGGAAGCCAGGTCGAACACTCGGCCTACATGGTCATCTACGCCTTCCACATGCCGCTGTTCACGTTCATCACCGGGTACTTCTCCCGCGGCTACGTCCGGTCGAGCGACAAGCTGCGCAGCCTGGTCCCGACGGTCATCGCGCCGTATGTGATCTTCACGCTGCTGTCCCGGGCCAACCTCTATTTCGTGGCGGACAAGCCCTTCCCCGCCGACCAGTGGCTGGAGCCGCACTACGTCACCTGGTTCCTGGCCGCGCTGGTGTGCTGGCGGCTGTCGGCTCCGCTGTGGCGGCATCTGCGCTACCCCATCACCACCTCGGTGGTGGTCGCGCTCGTCGTGGGCGGCTGGGAGCTCAGCTCGGACAAGAACGTCGGGCACACGATCATCCTGCTGCCGTTCTTCGTTCTCGGCCTCACCGTGAACACCGACCTGTTCGACCGGCTGCGCCGCCGGGCCCGGTGGTGGATGGGCGCGCCGGTGCTGCTCGGCATGTTCCTGGTGTTCTATTTCGGGACGAGCTCGTCCGTCGACAGCCGGCTGATGTCGTTCTTCTACTGGTGCGAGACCTATCAGCAGATGAAGCTGTCGCTGCCGATGGGGGTGGCCGCACGGCTTGCGGTCTTCGCGCTGGCCGTCGCGCTGGGCGCGGCCTTCCTCGCGCTGGTCCCGAAGCGCCGGACGTGGTTCACCGAACTCGGCACGCGCACGATGTACGTCTTCCTGCTGCACGCCTTGGTACTCAAGGTGTTCGACTACACCAAGCTCATCGACGAGCCCGTGGTGCAGTCACGTGCCGGTCTCGTGCTGACGACCATCGCGGCGGTGGGCCTGTCGGTCGTCCTGGCCACCGAGCCGGTACGCCGCGCCACGCGCTGGCTGGTGGAGCCGCCCGTCGGCCGGCTGCTGAGCAGGAGAGACGCCAAGTCATGACCTGAACCCGAGGCGCGTGCCGGGCCTCGGGACCCGGCCGGAGGCGGAGCCCGCGTCCGGCCGGGTCCCGAGGCGACCGCGCCACAACATGACCAGAACGGCTCCCGCCGCGGCCGCCGCCGTGGTGAGCAGGAAGGCGACCCGGAAGTTCCCGTGGCCGGGCGACGGGCCGAGCGCGAGCGTCAGCACGGCGACGGTGAGCGCACCGGAGAGGTACTGCGACGTGGTCAGCAGCGCGCCCGCCGTGCCCTGGTGCGTCGCCGGCACGTCATGGGTGCCGATGACGAACATGGACGTGTAGACGACCCCGTGCCCGAATCCGCTGAGCAGCACCCCGGGCAGCAGGTCGACGGCGTACGTGTCGCCGCTCAGCGTGAGCGAGAGCCAGAGCAGGCCCGACGTGGCGATGACGAACCCGGCCACGAGCACGGACGCCGCGCCGAATCGCCGCATCGCCCGGCCCGCCGCCGTACTGCCCGCGGTCACCATGAGGGCCAGCGGAAGAAAGGCGAGCCCCGCGCGCAGCGGCGGATAGCCCTTCGCGGACTGCAGCAGGAGGGTGAGGAGGTAGAACTCCGACCCGACGCTCGCCATGTAGAGCGCGGTCGCCGCCGCGCCGGCCCGCAGCGAGGGCGTGCGCCGCAGGACGGGCTCGATCAGGACGTTGCGTGACCGGCGTTCGTTCCGGACGAAACAGAGGAACAGGACCAGCGCGAGTCCCAGGCAGCCGAGCGTCAGCGCGGAGCGCCATCCCCGGTCGGCGCCGAGGGTGAGCCCGAGCGCCAGGGTGAGCACGGTGCCGGTGCCGAGGACCGAGGCGAGCACGGGGATGCGGCCCGCCGGCGTACGGTCGCGCTGAGAGCCGATCCAGACCGCCGCACCCAGCGCGCACAGGAGCGTGAGCGGGACGTTGACGAAGAAGGTGAGCCGCCATGACGCCGTGGTGAGCAGCCCCCCGAGGATCGCACCGGCGGCGAGCCCGGACGCCCCGACCGAGCCCCAGACCGCCAGCGCCCGCCCGCGCCGCGGCCCGGCGGGGAACGTCGTGCCGATGAGCCCGAGGACGGCGGGTTGCAGCAGGGCGGCGCCGAGGCCCTGTGCGCCGCGCGCGGCGAGGAGGACCGTCCCGTCACCGGCCGCACCGCCGATCGCGCCGGCCGCCCCGAACGCGATGACGGCGACGATGAACATGCGGCCCGCCCCGACCCGGTCCGTCAGGCGGCCGCCGACGACGAGGAACCCCGCGAACAGGACCGCGTACGCGCTGACGATCCACTGGGCGAGCGCCGGATCGAGCCGCAGTTCCCCGGCGATGCTCGGCAAGGCGATGTAGATGATCGAGTAGTCGAGGGCGATGAGGAACTGCGCCAGCGAGAGCACGGCGAGCGTGGCGGCGGGTGCGGGCGGTCTCCGTACGGTCATGAGGCCATGCTCGAACGTTCACACTAGTGTGAGGGAAAGCCGCGACGAGAGGGGTCACCGTGCGGATCGGAGAGCTCGCCGAGCGTACGGGCGTGCCCCCGCGCCTGCTCCGGTACTACGAGGAGCAGGGGCTGCTCGCGCCCGGCCGGTCGGCGAACGGCTACCGCGACTACGCCGAGGGCCTCGTCGACCGGGTCACGCAGATCCGCGGGCTGCTCGACGCCGGGGTACCCACCAAGATCATCAAGCAGATCCTGCCCTGCCTCGACGACCCGTGCACGATCCACGTCGCGGACGCGACGCCCGAGCTGGTCGCGGCCCTCGAACGCCACCGCGAGCAGATGGACGCGCGCATCCGCTGTCTCACCAGGAACCGTGACGCGATCAGCGGCTACCTCGACGCCGTCCGTGCGGCCACCCCGGCGGCCGTCAGCCCTTCTCGAAGACCTGGTCGATAGCCCGGCCCGCGGCGCCGCCGTCGTCGAGGTCGCAGAACCGCTCGGCGAACCTGTCGTACGCCTCCTTGTACTCCTGAGCGATCTGGTCGATGTTCACCAGCGCGTCGATGACCTCCTCGGAGGTCCGCAGCAGCGGGCCGGGCGACTCCTTCTCGAAGTCGATGTAGAAGCCGCGCAGCGTGTCCCGGTAGTGCTCCAGGTCATAGGTGAAGAACAGCATCGGGCGCCCGGTGTTGGCATAGTCGAACATCAGCGACGAGTAGTCGGTGATGAGCACGTCCGCGATCAGGAACAGGTCGTTGACGTCGGGGTAGGCCGCGACGTCGTAGACGAACCCGTCGCCGGCGCGCGGCACGGCGTCGACGACGTTCGAGTGCGGGCGGATCAGCAGCACGTGGTCGTCGCCCAGCCGCCGCTTGGCCTCGTCCAGGTCGAGCTGGAGGTCGAACTTGTACCGGCCGCGCCCGTAGTACTGGTCGTCCCGCCAGGTCGGGCCGTACAGGATCACCCGCTTGCCGTCGGGGATGCCGATCCGCGCACGCACCTCGGCCACGATCTTGTCGGCCTCGGGGCTGTACAGGATGTCGTTGCGCGGGAACCCGACCTCGAGGATCTCCTCGTAGGAGCCCTTGAACGCCCGGCCGAGGATCTCGGTGCTGAACCGGTTCGGCGAGATCAGATGACTCCACTCCGCCAGCTTGGGCTCGCTCTTCTTCTCCTTCTTCTTCACCGTCGCCATGCCCGGCGCGTAGGAGAAGTGGACCTCCTTGACGTCCCGGCCGACCTTCTTGAGCGGCGTGCCGTGCCAGGCCTGGATGAGAATCTGGTCGGCGCGCCGGGTGAAGAACTCCGGCATCCGCACGTTGGTCACGATGTAGCGGCTGCTCGCCAGCGCGTCGTACCACTCCGCGCCGCGCCGGCGGATCGGCCGTACGGTGTCCGGCACCGCGGCCTGCCCGTCGTTGACCTCCCACAGCTGCTCCAGCGTGGAGCCTCTGCGCATCAGCTCGGTGTGGATGGCGCGGGGGCTGTCGGAGAACTGCTTGCCGTTGTAGCTGATGAACATCACCGCGTCCTTGAGCCCTTCGCGGGCCGCGCGGTCGCGGGCCTCCGCCCACAGCTTGCGCTGCCCGTGCGCCTCGTCCGGCCGGACGTTGGAGCCCACGGTGATGAGCGCCTGCTCGTAGCGGTGGTGGTCGAGGGTGTAACGGCGGCCGTCGACCTCGACGTGGGACGGGAACCGCTCGGCGGCCGCGCGGCCCAGTTCGACCGCCCGCGCCTCGCCGTCGACGTCCGTGCGCCGGAACAGTACGTCCCAGGTGCCGGCCCGCAGCGGCAGGGTACCGGCCATCGACGTCACCGCCGCCACGCTGATCTCGGCCCGGAAGCGGTTGCCGTCGACCGTGACGGGGAAGGCGTGCTGCTGGCTTCTCCCGCGCAGCCGCAGAACGATGTCGGCGGACCGGGAGTCCAGCGCGGAGTGCTCACCGGACAGCACGAGGGTGCCGTCCGGCCGCCACTCGCAGGTGCTCATGACCGGCCGGACCGGATGCGCCGAGAGCCGGAGGTAGCCGTCCCACGTGCGGCCCGCGACGAACTCGCGGTCACCGTCGAGCGACCGGGCGTCGTCCAGCCCTTCGGCCATGACCAGCCGGGCCGTCTCCTTCCCGGCCACGACGGCGATGTTCCATGCGGCGGCGGTCTCGGTCGCGGTGTCCTCGACGGGCAGCTCGACCGGCCGGATCCGCGCCTCGAAGGCGGTCCCGTCGCCGCTCTTGCCGGTGACGGTCAGCGGGACGGTGATGGGCTCGGCGTCGCGGCCGGCGGTCAGGCGCAGCGCCGACGGCTCGGCCGCCATCGCGGCGAGCCGGCCCTCGATGACGAGTTCCGCACCGTCCGCACGGCAGGTGACGGCCTTGGCCCGCACGGTCTCGACCCGCAGTCGCAGGCGGCCGCCGGCGACCTCGGGGAGCACCCGTACGTCGTCGTCGACATAGTGGTACGGCGGGTGGGCGGCGCCGCCCGTGCTGCCGCCGCGCAGCCGGGCCCGGCGGAAGACGCCCGTGTTGACGACACCGCCCACGATGTTCCAGGTGCCGTCCCGCCAGCCGCCCTTCGCCCGTAGCCGCTTCGGGTCGATGGCGAACGAGAAGCCGGCCCACTCGTAGGGGTCGTTGCCCTTGGCCGCGCCGGGCCTGCGCTTGCTCAGGGCGGGCACCACCAGGGTGCGGCGCGAACCGCTCTGCCGCAGCACGAACAGCTTCAGCGACAGCCACCGGCGCCGCTCGCTGAACGAGTGGATGTGCGCCTCGCCAGCGATCTGCAGCTTCCCGTCCCGCCAGCTCACGTCATGGATCTTGGTGCGCAGGTCGAGCTCCGCCCCGGCCCGGTAGACGCTGCGCGGGATCGCCATCTTCTCGTGGCTGAAGTACGGGTACCGCGCGTAGCGGCGGCCGCGCCGCCGCACGATCTCGACGTTGGTCTTGCCGCGCTCGAACCGCACGACCTTGACCAGCTCCGTCACGAAGCCCCGGTGCGCGAGATACCACTTGAGCCGGGTCAGGGCGGGCAGCGGGTCGAGTGCCGAGAGGCCGGTCTCGGCGACGAAACCCGCCGCGAGCTCGACGACGCGGCTCCGCAGCGCCTCGTCGGCGTCGGGCATGGCGTCGAGGAAGGACTTCAGGCGGTCGCCCAGGGCGATCTCGTCGTAGTGCCGCAGGTGCTTGCGCCGCCCGGCCCCGCCGTGTGCGGCGATGAAGGCCCGCGCCTTGACCGCGGCGGCGAACGCCTCGGTGGCGGCGGCGTCGTCGAACGGCGGCTTCGCCGTCTCGGGGCGCTCGAAGCAGACCGGCTCGTGCAGCACGTCCACGGAGGACGCCTGAAAATGGGCGGGAAGCGTCACCGCGAGATCGCCGTGTCCCCCGCCGTCGCCGAAGCCGAAGCCGTGCCGGTCCCAGAAGGTCCTGCGGAACAGCTTGCCCGCGACCGTGGAGTCGGTGAACAGGTCCTGGTCCCGGCTGATGTGCGTGCGCTTACGCGTACGGCCGAGTGCCCGGCCGTGCCCCTTGGACTGGCGCGGCCCACGGTCGGTGAGCACGTGGACGTTGCCGGCGGCGAAGTCCGAGCCGGTCGCGGCGAGGGTGCCGGCCAGCCGCTCGCAGGCGTCCTCGGCGAGCACCCCGTCCGCGTCCGCGAACATGAGGAACTCACCCGTGGCGATGCCGGCCCCGGTGTCACGGGCGGCGCCTGCGGAGGCCCCCTCGGCCTTCGTCACGCGGAAGCGGTCGTCCGCGACGTCCTGGAGCCGGTCGTCCAAGCCGCAGTCGACGAGGACGACTTCGATGTCGGTGAGCGTCTGCGCCTCGAGGGAGTCGAGGCACTCCCGCAGATGAGGTTCGCTCGCCCGAATCGGAACGATGATGCTGACCCGAGGTGACATGTGAGCCTTTCCGACTAACGATTGAGATCAGCGATAGAGCAGGGTGAACAGCCGGTCCCAGCGGGCGGCGACGTTCTCGGAGGCGAAGCGCCGGGCGGATTCGCGGCCTCCTCGACCGAGCTTGTCGCGCAGCCCGTCATCGGTCATGAGCCGCTCGAGCGCCAGGGCGAACCGCTCGGTGTGCCCCGGGTCGACGAGCAGGCCGTCCACGTCGTCCGTGAGCACCTCCCGTACCGCCGGGGAGCCGTCGAAGGCGACGACCGGCAGGCCGTGCCCCATCGCCGCGAGCAGGGCTTCGGGGAAGACCTCCGCCCGGGACGGCAGGGCGAAGATCGAAGCCTGCGAGAACGCGGCGGCGGGGTCCTGCTCCGGCGGGAGGAACTCGACGCTGCCGTCCACCCCGAGCTTCGTCGCCAGGCGGCGCAGTTCCGGCTCGTCCGGACCGGCGCCGTGGAACCGCAGCCGCCACGACGGCTGCCGCCGCGCCACCATCGCCCACGATTCGAGCAGCAGATCCGCGCCCTTGTCATGGGTCAGCCGGCTCGGCCCGAGCACGACCTGCCCGGTGAGCGAGGCCGACGCGTCCGGCGGGGTGTCGAACCAATCGGGGATGACGTCGGCGTTGGACAGGCCGGCGCGGGCCCAGCGGTCGGCGTCCTCCCGGGTGAGCGCCACGAACCGGTCCGCGCGCGCGAAGTCCCGTACGAGGGCCTGCTCGGGCTTGCCGTCCGAAACCGCGAAGGGCTCCCGGTGGACTCCGACGACCTTCAGCCCGGCGGTGTCGGCCCGGCCGACCCACTGCATGGCGGCCGCATCGGTCGCGATCACCACGCCGCCGGGCCTGGCGGACCGGAAGAGCTCACCGAGCCGGGAGGTCACCCGCCCACGGGCCCCGAACCGCAGCCGGGCGGTCAGCACGGTCGTCTCGAAGGGCAGGTCCGGCCGGTCCCCGCCGGCCCGGACGGCGATCAGCCGGACCCGGTGGCCGGCCCCGGCGAACAGCTCGCCGAGGCGGCTCAGCTCGTGCCGCCCGTCGACCGGGCCTCCGATGGTGTCGCACACCAGGAGGATGTCGCGCTGCTCGCTCATCGGGTCCTCCCCGTGGTGAACAGCCGCTCGACGACCGACTTGGCCGCGGTACCGCTGTCGTACTCGCCGAACCGCTGGACGAACTCGCCCAGCTCGGACGCGTACCGCTCCGTCACCCCGTCGAGATCGCGGAGTACGTCGAAGAGCGCGTCCTCGTCCCGGATGACCGGGCCCGGCGCCCGCTCGGCCAGGTTCAGGTAGGAGCCGCGTCCCTTCTGGACGTGGTCGTCGAGGTCGGGGGTGTAGAAGACCATCGGGCGGCCCAGCAGTGCGAAGTCGAACATCACTGGGGAGTAGTCCGTGATCAGCGCGTCGGAGATCAGCATGAGGGAGGTGATGTCGTAGGGGGATCCCACGTTGCGCACCGCGTGCCGCAGCTCGGGCGGCAACACGATGGCGGTCTGGGGGTGGGGGCGGAGCAGCAGGACATGGGTGTCGCCGAACTCGCGGGCGAACCGCTCCAGGTCGAACGGCATCTCGAACCGCGCTGCCGGCTTGCCGTTGGGGCCCTCGCGGTAGGTCGGGGCGTACAGCACGACCCGACGGTCGTCTTCCAGCTTCAGCTCGCGCCGCAGTGACGCCAGTTCCTTGGGGTCGCCCCCGGTCACGAGCGCGTCGTTGCGCGGGTAGCCGCCGCGCAACGGCTCGGCGCGCAGGTTGAACGCGCTGGTGAGTGCGCTGACATCGTGCTCGGACCGGACGAGGATGTGGTCGAAGCGGTCCGCCTCGCCCACCACGCGCCGCTGCTCGCCGCGGGAGGCCGCCTTGACGTCCGGCCGGTCCAGCCCCAGGTGCTTGAAGGCCGAGCCGTGCCAGGTCTGCACATAGGTCGTGCGTGGGCGCTTGGCCAGCTCGGCCGGGAAGCCGCCCTCGTCGTCGACCCAGAACTCCGCCCGGGCAAGCGCGCGGTAGTAGGCCCAGGAGTCCCGCTTGACCAGCTTCGTGCCCTTCGGGAAGCCGCGGGTACTGCCGCTGTAGGACCAGATGGCCTTGTAGGGCGCGCCGGAACGGCGCAGCTCCTCGTGGATGTACTTCGGATTGCCGGCGTACCCGCGGCCGAGATCGCTCTCGAAGACGACGGACCGCTTGCGGATGGGCAGCCGCCGGAGCAGCGCGCCGTACACGAACACCTTGGTCCGCCGGTGACCGGCCGCCTTGAGCGCCATGCGCTCGGCCCCGGCGATGCCGCTCCACACCCTGCGGCCGACCGAGGTACCGGTGAGCCACTGGGTGACCGCCCGGGTCGCCCGCGCGGGCCGGCCGCGCTCGACGAGCTGGAACGCCAGTTCCGAACGCTCGGTGACGTACGACTCGAGGTGGTCGGAGGCGAGCCTGCTCAGCCGGGGCCGCAGCGGCACCGCGACCCCGCCGTGGGCGACGTCGTGCGTGCCGAGCCGGGTCGTGATCTTTTCGCCGCCGACGGTGAGATGGACCCGTACGTCCCAGACCCGATCGACGTAGCCGAGCGGGCGCAGCGACCGGCGGGGCTCGAACTCGGCCTCCCAGCCGATCCGGTCGCCCAGGTGCGTGGCGCGGGCCTCGACCCTGACCGAGCGCCGGGGCCGCCGCCGGTCGTAGAACTCCAGCTCGCACTTCAGCCCGGCGTCGGGACGGATCCGGCCGATCGGATTGATCATCGCGCCGGCGAGACGCAGCCGGGCGCCGTCCGCCTCGACCGCCGTGAGGTCGTTGGCCGGCTCCAGCTTCGACAGCGGCTGTTCGTGGACGCCGAGGTCGGTGACGTCGAGAACGCGGCGCCCCTCCTCGGTGTCGAGATGGCGATCACACCAGTAGACGCGGCCGTCGCGTTCCACCAGCGGGGTGGAGAGCTTCGGCCGCTGCCCCTTCGGGGGGGTGTAGTCGGCCGCCGCCAGCGCTTCGGCGATGTTCCCCTCCCGCAGCAGGTAGCCGGCGATCGCCTTGAACTTCTGGCTGTCGGCATAGGCACGCGGGTCCAGGTCGACGAGATAGTCCCGCACGATGCTCTGGAATCTCTGCCGGTACTCGTCGTTCTGACCGGGGAGATCCCGTATGTGCATCAGCAGGTCGTGGTCGAGGAACCGGGTGTCCTTGCGGAGCTTCAGGTCGTCGGCGCCGTGCTCGCGGTAGACCGCGTCGATCCGCCGGTGGATCTCCAGCCGATCCGAGATGTTCCGCAGATCGCCCCGGCGGTTCGAGATCGACAGGTTGCCCTTCTTGCGCTCGATCCGCCAGTTGTAGATCCGGTGCGGCACGATCGCGATCCGGTTCGCGACGAGATAGGCATGCGCGATGAACAGGATGTCCTCGTAGAGCAGCCCTTCGGGGAACCGCAGCTTGTGCCGGTTGAGCAGGTCGAGGCGGTAGAGCTTGTTCGTCGACAGCATGTCCTGCAGCTGGTCTGGATGGTCCTTGATGGACGCGTATGTCGCGCTGCGCTGGTAGAGCCCGGGGAACCAGCGGACCTCCTTGCCGGTGTCGACCATCTCGCGGACGGTCAGGCCGGCGACCAGCTCGGCGCCGGTCTCCTCCGCCGTGCCGAGCAGTGTCTTGCAGGCATGCCGGTCGAAGGTGTCGTCGCTGTCGAGGAACATGATGTACGTGCCGCGCGCGTGGTCGATGCCGACGTTGCGCGGACGGCTGCACCCACCGGAGTTCTCCGGCAGATGGATGACGCGCACGCGGTCGGGGTGGGCCGCGCCGAGCTCGTCGGCGACACGGGGCGTTCCATCCGTGCTCGCGTCATCGACGATGATCACCTCGAGGTTGCGCAAGGTCTGGTCCAGCACCGAGCGCACGGCGGCCGGCAGCCGGGCGGCGTCGTTGTAGACGATCACGACCACGCTGACGTCCGGCACCGGGGTCAAAGCGTTCCCTTCTGGCAAACCAAACTCCTGTCGATCTCTGAATGCCACGATCACGCGAGGGCGGGGGCTATCGCCCCAGGAAGACCCGCCGTACGGCGCGCTCCGCGGCCTGGCCGTCGTCCCACGGGCAGTACCGCCGGCGGAACTCGGCACGGTGCTTGGCGGCCTCGCCGTCCCAGGCGGTCCTGTTCCGGAACACCTCGATGAGCTCGTTCTCGTCGGTCGCGACCGCGCCGGGCGGGGCAGCGGGCAGGTCGAAGTAGACGCCCCGCGTCCGCCGGTAGGTGTCCCAGTCGTTCGCGTAGATCACGATGGGCCGGTCGTCCAGGTTCGCGTAGTCGAACATGATCGACGAATAGTCGGTGATCAGGGCGTCCGAGGCGAGGCAGAGGTCTTCGACCGTGGGGTGGGCGGAGACGTCGATGATCCGGTCGGCCGGCCATCCGTACCGCTCGGCGGCGTCCTTGACGTTGTAGAAGTAGTGAGCGCGGAGCAACAGCACATGATCGGGTCCCAGCCCGGTCATCACCCGGCCGATGTCGAGCATCGGCTCGAATCCGTGCTGGTAGTCCCGGTGCGTCGGGGCGTACAGGATCGCGGTGGAACCCTCGGGGATGCCGAGGTCCGCGCGCAGCCCCGCAACCTCCTGGTCAGTGGCGTTGACCAGCCGGTCGTTGCGCGGATACCCGATCTCCAGCAGCTCGTAGTCGCAGGGGACCGCGCGCTGCCACGCCTCGCTGGACAGCGGGTTCGACGAGATGAGGTAGTCCCAGCGGTCCGAGCGCCGCAGGAAGTCGTCGAAGTCCGTGCCCTTCGCGGCGACCGGATACTTGATCTGGTCCAGGCCCATCGCCTTGAGCGGCGTGCCGTGCATCGTCTGCAGGTGCACGGCCCCTGGACGCTTGATGAGGAAGTTCGGGAAGTTGGCGTTGTTGACGAAGTACTTCGCCCGGGCCATCAGCCGGTAGTAGGGCAGGGAGCCGGCCACGACGTGGTCGACGCCGGGCGGGAGCGTCTTCACCCCGCTCTTCTTGACCACCCACACGCCCCGTACGTCGGGGGCGAGCTCGCGGGCCTTCTCGTGGATGGCGGCCGGGTTGCAGGCGTAGCCGCGGTTCCAGTAGGCGCTGTAGACCGCCAGCTTCTGGTCCATGGGCAGGCGGCACTGGATCCGGTAGTAGAGCCTGCGGTACCGGGCCTTGGCGTCGGCGACCACCCGCCTGGGCGTCCTGCGGACGGCGGCAGAGGCCTTGCCGAGGCTGACGCGGACGAGGTTGAACCGGCGGAACGCGACGAACAGAGGGTACGAGCCCCGCTCGACCAGCCGGAGCCGCACGCCCTGCACGCCGCCCGGAGGCCGGTAGCCCGCGGGCCGGTACTTGCGGTGACCCTCCACCATCCGGTTGAAGAACTCGCGCCGGTCGCGGCGGTGCACCCGGTCGGCGTGGCCGAAGATGATGAACAGGTGCCAGAACATCCGGTTGAACATCGCCTTGCGGAACTCGTCGACCTCGGCGCCGCGCTCGTCCATGAAGGCGAAGATCTTGTCGTACTGCGGGAAGACCTCGAAGTGCCGCTCGCCGACGGTCTTGGTGATCGAGCCGCGCCGCCGCTGGCGGTAGAAGTAGCAGACCCGGTCGAGCAGGGTGATGCGCTCGGCGGCCATGAGGACCGGGTAGGTGACGTTGATGTCCTCGTAGTAACCGCCGCCGAACCGCAGGCCCAGGTCGAGCAGGAACTCCCGCCGGATCGCCTTGTTACAGACGATCATCAGGAAGTCCATCACGCTCGGCCGCTCGCGCATTGTGAAGACGCCCGACTCCGGCAGGTTCTTGAACACCTTGCGATGGGCGCTGCGCGTCACCCGGCCGTCCCAGTAGACCCGCGAGTGGTCGAAGCCGAGCATGTCCGGCCGGGTCTCGCGAAGCCGCCGCGTGATCGCCTGGATCGAGCCGTCGGGCAGCCAGTCGTCGCCGTCGACGAACCAGACGTACTCGCCCTGTGCCATTTCGAGCCCGATGTTGCGGGCCTCGCCCAGGCCGACGTTCTTCTCCAGGTGCCGCACCCGCACCCGGGGGTCGCTCGCCGCGTACTCGTCCATGATCGCGCCGGAGCCGTCCGGTGAGCGGTCGTCGATCGTGATCAGCTCGATGTCGTCGCCCTGATGGGCGAGAACGGAGTCGAAGCACTCCCGGAGATATCCGGCGACGTTGTACGCGGGGACGATGACGCTGAGAAGGATCTCGCTCACCGGCCGGCCCGCTCAGGTGCGCCCGATGCCGCCCACTGGTAGACCGCCGCGATGCCGCTCTCGATCGTGGTGGCCGGCCGCCAGCCGAGCTCACGCTCCGCCAGGGCGTTGTCGAGGGCGCTGCGCTGGAGTTCGCCGGGACGGGGCGGGGCGAACTCCGGCTCGAGGCGGCGATCGGCCGCCCGGCCGAGAAGATCGATCAGATCGAGCACGGTGCTCTCCGTTCCGGTGCCGATGTTCCACACTCCGGCCCGGTCGCCGTCCGCCGCCGCGAGGAAGGCGTCCA
Organism: Actinomadura alba; assembly: GCF_014323705.1. GTDB lineage: Bacteria > Actinomycetota > Actinomycetes > Streptosporangiales > Streptosporangiaceae > Actinomadura_C > Actinomadura_C alba. Next base: position 340,836 of record NZ_JABVEC010000002.1, on the reverse strand, counting down.
CGACATCGCCGACGTAGACGTAGTCACGCGTCTGGGTACCGTCGCCGAACACCGTCAGCGGCTGTTCCTGGAGGATCCGGCCGCAGAAGATCGCGATCACCCCGGCCTCGCCGGAGGGGTCCTGGCGCGGGCCGTAGACGTTGCCCAGGCGCAGGACGCCGTGCCGCGTGCCGTGCAGCCGGTTGAACAGGCCGATGTACTGCTCCGCGCAGTACTTGGCGGTGCCGTACGGTGCCTCGGGCGCGGGCTGCACCGTCTCGGCGGAGGGAACGGGCGCGTGCTCGCCGTAGATCGCGCCGCCGGTGCCGGCGAACAGGACACGCGCGCCGACCGCGCGGGCGGCCTCCAGGACGTTGATCGTTCCAAGGACGTTGATCCGGGCGTCCTCGGCCGGGGACTCCACCGAGACGCGGACGTCGACCTGAGCCGCGAGATGGCAGATCACCTGGGGCCGGACCCGCTCGACGATCTCGGTCAGCCGGGCGGCGTCGGCGATGCTCACCTTGTGCAGCTCGGCCGCCGGGTCGAGCCGGGCGGGGCGGCCGCTGGACAGATCGTCGACCACGGTGACGTCGGCACCCTGTTCGAGGAAGGCATCGACCACGTGAGAGCCGATGAAGCCGGCTCCCCCCGTCACGAGTACCCGCATGACCTTTGAACTTTGCGACATCCGTCCTGTCTCGTCTTCCTTTGAGGTGATCGGCAGGGCCGGCGGCCAGCGGATTCGGAGAGCAGGCCCCGGCCTGGTCGCGGGCGAGCCACCCGCTCCACGCACGGCCGACGGTGGTAGATCCTTCATCACGATATAGCAGAGCAAGGGGCATCTTCCGGTCATCGCCCGTTTTCTGGGCGTTCACCATCAGTGGCACGGCGTCCTCGTCACGGTCTCGTCACGGACGACACCCCCCCGGACGACATCACGGGCGTGCTGCGCGGGCGCGGGTCGTCGTACGGCCCCTGGGCGGGAGCCCCGGGGGCGATATGTGCACACCGGCTGAGCAAATCCGATCCAATCGCCAATGCGACCGGTTAACGTTGCCCGGAGATACGCTCCCCGTCCATTCATTAACGGGGGATCATCATGTAATCATATCGAACGAATGGCCCGCTTTGATGAGTTTAGCTAGCAACATCTCGCTTACCGTCGTCATCCCCGTGCATAAAGTATATGGCTATCTACGGAAATGCCTGGAGTCCGTACTAGACCCCGAATGCCCCAATTTGCAGGTCATAGCGATCAACGATGCCTCACCCGATGCGTGCGGTGAGCTTCTGGACACGTTCGCCGAGCGAGATTCCCGGCTCCAGGTGCGTCACCTCGACGAGAACGCGGGCCTGGGCGAGGCGCGCAACCTCGGGCTCTCGATGGCGACCGGCGACTACGTCTGGTTCATCGACAGTGACGACTACCTGACCGCCGACACCATGCCGCTGGTGTTCCGGCGGCTCCGCGAGACCCGTCCCGACGTCCTGCTGCTCGATTACGCCCGGGTCTACTGGGACGGGCGGATTCACCGCAGCGTCCAAAGGCACCTGTTCGCCGACCCGGACGCGCCGGAGGTGTTCCGGCTCGAAGATCGCCTGGAGCTGCTCGAGATCCTGCCGTTCGCGTGGAACAGAGTGATCCGCCGCGAGTTCATGCTCCGGCACGGCCTTCGCTTCACCAAGGGGTATTACGAGGACTCCCCCGTCGCCTATCCGGTGCTCTTCGCGGCCGACCGGATCAGCATGCTCGACCGGGTCACCGTCTGTTACCGGCAGCGCCGCCAGGGCGCCTCGATCACCAAGACGGTCAGCGCCAGGCACCTGGACGTCTTCGAGCAGTACCGCTCGATATTCGGTTTTCTCGACCGGCTGGGCGAGCGGGGCGAGCCCTTCCGCGCGAGCATGTTCGACCGGATGATGTGGCATCTGCTCATCGTCTTCGCGAAGAAAGACCGGGTGCCGCGCGAGCTGCGGCCGAAGTTCTTCCACGAGATGTCCCGCCTCTACACCGCCTACCGCCCGAAATCCGGCCATATTCTCCCGGGCGGGCTGCAGGGGCTGAAGTACCGCCTGGTCGAGCGCGACACCTTCGCCCTGTTCAGCCTGCTCAAGGTCCTGAACATCGGCCGGATCCTGGTGCACGGCGGCCTGCGGCGCCGTGCCCGCGCGGCGGCCCGGGCGACGGCCCGGTTCCTGCGCGGCCGCGCCGGGCGGCTCTACTACCGCGTCCAGTTGTGCCTGCCGATCGACGAGAACCTCGCCGTCTACGCGGCGTACTGGTACCGCGGCTACGCCTGTAATCCGGCGGCCATCTACGAGAAGTCCCGGGAGCTGGCACCGAGGGTCCGCGGCGTCTGGGTCGTACGCGACCGCGGCCAGGCCGCGAACCTGCCCGCGGGCGTCGAGTACGTGATCGCCGGCACCCGGGGCCATCTGCGGCTCATGGCGCGCGCCAAGTACTTCGTCAACAACGTCAACTTCCCGGACGACCTCGTGAAGCGCCGCGGCCAGGTGCACCTCCAGACCCAGCACGGCACGCCCCTCAAGGTCATGGGCATCGAGCAGATCGGCTACCCGCTCGCCACCGGCGGCGACATGGACTTCGAGGCGCTGCTCGGCCGGATCGACCGCTGGGACTTCCTGATCTCCGCGAACCGGCTGACGACCGAGGTGTGGGACCGCTCCTACCCCGGCCGCCACGAGCTGCTCGAGATCGGCTACCCGCGAAACGACCGGTTCTTCCGCGCCACCGACCGCGAGGTGGCCCGGCTGCGCGCCGAACTCGGCGTCCCCGAGGGCGCGAGGGCAATCCTCTACGCCCCGACGCACCGGGACTACCTGCTCGGCTTCGAACCGATGGTGCACCTCGGGCGGCTGGCGCGCGGGCTCGGCGACGACTACGTCATCCTGTTGCGGGCGCACTACTTCTACCGGACCCGGGACCTCGCCACCCGGCAGGGCTGGCCGGCCGGCCGCGTCCTCGACGTCTCGGCGCACCCGGCCATCGAGGACCTCTGCCTCGCCTCGGACGTGCTGCTGACCGACTACTCCTCGATCATGTTCGACTACGCGAACCTGGACGACCGGCCCATCGTGATCTACGCCAACGACTGGGACACCTACGTCCGCACCCGGGGGGTCAACTTCGACCTCACCGCCGAACCGCCCGGCGTCGTCGCCACCACCGAGGCGGGGCTGATCGAGGCCTTCCGGTCCGGCGCGGTCTGGGGCGACGTCGCCGCCAAGGCGCGCGCCGAGTTCCGCCGGAGGTTCTGCGCCTACGACGACGGGAACGCCGCGGAGCGCGCCGTGCGGCGCGTCATCCTCGGCGAGCGGCCACCCGAGCGGCGACGCTGACCCCACCCGAGCGGCGACGCAACCCCGCCCTTCCCTCCCCGACGCAAGGAGGCCGACCGATGAACGTCACGATCAGCGTCATCGTCTCGACCCACGCCGCGGGCGCGCGCCTCGCCGAGACCCTGTGGTCGGTGGCGGCGCAGTCCCACGACCGCCTCGAGGTCCTCGTGGTCGACGACGGTGCCGGAGCGGCGGCCTCGGTGCGACTGCCGGACGAGCGGTTCCGGCTGGTCCGGGCGGGCGCGCCCAGCCGCGGCGCGGCCCGCAACGTCGGCGTGGCCCAGGCCACCGGCGGCTACCTCGCGTTCGTCGACGGCGGCGACGTGCTCCTCCCCGGCGGTCTGCGCGCGCTGGCCGAGACACTGGCCGAGACCGGCTCGGACCTCGCCGCCGGCAACGTCGGCGTGCGGCGCGAACGCGTGATCGCGCCGTCCCGCACACACCAGACGGCGTTCACCCGGACCCTCTTGCGCACCCACATCGCCCGGCACCCCGCGCTGCTGCAGGACCGGTACGTCACCAACAAGCTGTTCCGCCGGCGGTTCTGGGACGAGCACGCCCTGTCGTTCCCGGACGTGAACCGCTACGACGACCTCGTCGTGTCGATCGCCGCGCACCACCTGGCCGGCTCGGTCGACGTCCTGCGCAGTACGGTCGTCGTTCGCGGCCGGGACGGGTGGCCCGAACCCACAGCCGAGCCGCGCGAGATCGCGGACGGCTACACCGCCGTGTCGGCGGTGTTCGCCCGGCTCGACGGCACCTGGCGGGCCAAGGACCGCCTGCGCTTCCAGACGACCGCGCTCGACCGCGAGCTGAGGGTCTTCCTGGACGCGATGCCGGACGCCGGCGCCGACGAGCGCGTCCGGATCGTCGAGCGGGCCGCCGCCTACGCCGAGGGCGTCGACCCCCGGGCCTTCACCGCGCTGCCGGCGCTGACCCGGCTGAAGTGGCATCTGGCGAGCCGGCGGCTGGTGACCGAACTCGTCAAGCTCGTACGGTTCGAACGCGGCGGGACCTCGCCCGCCATCGTGCGTGATCCGGTGCGCCGCTTCGTCGTCTATCCGTACTGGAAGGACGACTCGCTGGCGATCCCCCGCGCGGTCTACCGGGCCCGCCGCGAGGTCGCGATGCGCGGCCGGGCGCATGAGGTGCGGTGGGTCGACGGCAGGTTACGGATCACCGGCGAGGCCTACATCAACTCGGTCGGCATGCGCCGGCGCTGGACGTCCGTGAAGGCCGTCATCCTACGTTCCGAGGACGGCGGGCTGGTCCTCCTGCGCGCCCGGCAGACCCCGCGACCCGGCCGTGCATCAGGGGCATGGACCGGTTTCGAGGTGACCATCGATCCGCGCAGGCTGCGCCGGCGCCGATGGAGCCGCAGGACCCGGTGGGCCGACGGCACGTGGAACGTCGAGGTCGCGGTCCTCAACGCCGGGATCTACCGCAGTGGCGCGCTGCGCGGGGGCGTCTCCGGCACCGGCGCGAACCCGCCCTACGGCTACGTCGCCGACGGCGTACGGGTCGTACCGCTCGTCGCCGACGGCGGGCTGCGGCTTCGGATCGAGACGGTGCGGGCCAGGGCCACCGCTCTGCGCTGGTCCGGCGGCGCGCTCGAGATCGAGGGAACCGCCGAGGACGGTGTCGCGGTCGAGCCGGTCCTGTCGCGCCCCGACGTGCCGGTGCCGGTGCCGATCCCCGTCACGGTCCACGCCGGCGGGTTCACCGCCCGGCTGGAGCACGCGGTGCTGGCCGACGACCCGGCGGATCGGGACCCGGACCAGGACCCGGACGCGGACCCGGAGGTGATGGACGACACCCGCGACCGGACCGTCTCGCTCGGCGGCGAGCCGCTGGCGCTGGCGGAGGGCGTCGAGGACGCCGTACGGCTCGTGGGCGCCCGTGAGCTCGTGGCGGGCCGTGGCGTCGGCGGTTATCTGCGGATCCGGACCAGGTCCGCGCGGATGACCGTCACCTCGTGCGCGTGGCGTGAGCCCGGCGTGTTCGAGCTGAGCGGCACCCACCCCGCCCCCAACGCCGGATCCGAGCCGCGCGGCGACCTGGTCCTGCGCGCTCGTGGCCGCCGTAAGGAGCATGCCTTCGCCATGACCTTCGACCGCGATGAACTGCGCGGGCGGGTGCCCGCCGCGGCGATCGCGACGCTCGGGGGCCCGCTGCCGCTGCGCCCCGGCCGCTGGGATGTGCTCTTCCGGCCGGCGGGCGGCCGCGCGCTGGCCGTACGGCTGGACGGGCGGGTCGGCGAGCGGCTGCCCTCGGCCGTCGAGGTCGCGCTGCGCGGCTACACGCTGGAGGACCACGACGGCCGGCTGGTCCTCGAGGTCACCGGCGACCTCAGGCCCGAGGAGAGGTCCGCGGGCACCAGGCTGCGGGACGAGGCCCGTCGCCGGGTGGCCCGCGACGGCCTGCGCGACACCGTGCTGTTCTCCTGCTTCAACGGCAGGCAGTACTCCGACAGCACCCGTGCGATCCACGAGGAACTGGTCCGCCGCGGCTGCGACCTGGAACAGCTGTGGGTGGTGGACGACGCCCAGGTGGAACTGCCCGGCACCCTGCGGGCGGTACGACTGAACGGCGCCGAATGGCATGACGCGATGGCCTCCTCGCGCTACATCGTCACCAATCACCGGCTCGGTGACCGGTTCCACCGCCATCCCGGCCAGGTGGTGTTGCAGACCTGGCACGGCACGCCGTTGAAGAAGATCGGTCGTGATGTCAAGGAGGTGCACTTCGCCTATGCCCCGGGCATGCGGAAGGCCCTGCGACCCGGCGACCTCAAGGGTCCGGCCCTGCCGGAGTGGACCCATCTGCTGTCCCCCAACCCGTTCAGCACCGAGATCCTGCGCCGGGCGCTCGCCTTCGACGGCGACATCATCGAGACCGGGTATCCACGCAACGACGTGCTCCACAGCCCGCGGGCGAACGAGATAGCCGCGCGGGTGCGGTCACGCCTCGGCCTCCCCGACGGCAAGAAGGTCGTGCTCTACGCCCCGACATGGCGTGACGACCAGTACTACGGCCGGGGCCGCTACCGGTTCGACATGCGGATCGACCTGGCCCGGGCCCGTGCCGCGCTGGGCGACGACCACGTACTGCTCGTGCGGCTGCACTCCAACATCGTCGATGGCGTGCCCGGGGACGGCGACGGCTTCGTCCACGACGTGTCGCCGTACCCGGACATCGCCGAGCTCTACCTCGTCGCCGACCTGCTGATCACCGACTATTCGTCGGTGATGTTCGATTACGCCAACACCCGCCGGCCGATGCTGTTCTTCACCTACGACCTGCGCGACTATCGGGACCGGCTGCGCGGGTTCTACTTCGACTTCGGAAAGGAGGCGCCGGGACCCCTCATAGAGACCTCCGACGCGCTCATCGATGCCGTCCGCTCCGCGGACGACACGGCGCTCCGCCACAGGCCGGCCTACGACGCGTTCGTGCGGCGGTTCTGCCCCCTCGACGACGGCCGCGCGGCCGCCCGGGTGGTCGACGGAATCTTCCCCGGCACGTCCTGACGATGCCGTCCGCGGCGACCCTCCCACCACGGAAGTCACAAGACTCCGCCATGATGGCCCGAATACCCGTCGCGTGCTGCGACGGTCAATGACAACGAAGGAGACGTTCATGGCTCTGCCCACGCTCACCCCCGAGCAGCGTGCCCAGGCCCTGGAGAAGGCGCAGCAGGCCCGCAAGGAGCGCAGTGAGCTGCTCGCGGGGGTGAAGGCCGGCACGCTCACCATCGGTGATGTCCTGGCTCGCACCGACGACATCGCCAAGAAGACCAAGGTCGTCCAGGTGCTCAAGGCCCTGCCCGGCTACGGCCCGGCCAAGGCCGCCGCGCTCATGGAGCAGGCCGGCATCGACGACAGCCGCCGCGTCGGCGGCCTCGGCGAGCAGCAGCGCCGCAAGCTGCTCGAGGCCGTGTCCGCCTGACCATGAGCCGGCGCATCACGCTCTGACGGACGAGCGCACGGCGGGTTCGGGACCGGGCGGGGCGAGTGCCCTGATCCCGGCCGGGCCCGCCGCGGCGATGTAGGCGCACAGCACTCCGGGTATCGCCAGCGCCAGTGGCAGCGAGGTGGCGTCGGCGAGGTGCCCGATCACGGGTGGGCCGCCGAGCAGACCGGCGTAGCCGAACATCGTCACCGTCGACAGCGCACGCCCCGCGGTGCCGCCCGCCGCCCCGACCGCGCTGAACACGACGGGCACGATCGTGGCCAGGCCGACGCCGGCCAGTGCCCAGCCGGCCCAGGCGACGCCCAGCCTCGCCCCTCCCGTGACCGGGGCCAGCAGGACGAGCGCGTAGCCGGCGGCGGCCACGAGCCCGGACAGCCGGATGGTGCGAGCCGCGCCCAGCCGGTCGCGCAACCCGTCGCCCAGCAGGCGCACCGTCGTCATCGCCACGGAGTAGACGGTGAACGCCAGCGGGGCGACCGCGGGCCCGGCCTCCAGCACGTCGCGTGCGTGCACGGCCGCCCAGTCCAGCGCCGCTCCCTCACTGAGGTGACCGGCGAAGACGATGGTGCCGAGGAACAGCACCAAGCGCCAGAGCCCGACCCGCCGGGGCGCCGTCTTCACGTGCGGCTCCGCCTCCGTACCGGCACCGGGTCCGGCGGCGCCGGGCAGCAGCCACCTCGCCGGTGGCAGGAACAGGACGGCTCCGGCCAGCGCGGCCACGACCAGCATGCGTTGAGAGCCGATCCCCGCGTGGAGCCCTGCGGCGGTGAGCGCGCCGCCGGCGGCGCCACCGAGGCTCCACACTCCATGGAACGCCGACAGGATCGGCTTGGGATGGCGGCGCTCCACCTCGACCGCGTGCACGTTCATGGCGATCTCGAGCAGCCCCAGTCCCATGCCGAAGACGAGCGCGCCGAGGATGAGCGTGCCGTACGAGGGCGCCAGCGCTGGACAGATCAGGGACAGGGCGCAGAGCGGGCCGGCCGGCACGCAGACGGCCCGGCTGGACCATCGGTCGCACAACCGGCCGGCGATCGGCATGGAGATCAGCGCGCCGAACGAGACGAACAGCAGCGCCGTGCCGAGCCTCGCCGCGCCGAGCCCGAGCCGGTCGTCCAGGGCGGGCAGCCCGGCCGCCCACATCCCCACGACGACGCCACACAGACCGAAATAACCGAACACGCTCATCCGCGCACGCCGCACGTCTGGGTCGACCACAGGCCCTCCTTTTTGCTCTTGGCTAGAACATAACAACCCAGAACGACTGACACAATGGGCGGGTGCCTGGCGAGACGGGAGCGACGACGAGCGGCCAGCTCCGCGTCCACAACCTGCTCAGGGTGCTGCGCGCGGTGCACGACGGCGGAGCGATGCGCACCCGGGCCCAGCTCACCCACGACCTCGATCTGGCCCGCGGCACCGCCACCGTGCTGGTCGCGGACCTGATCGGCAGCCGGCTCGTACGGGAGGAACCGACCGTCCAGCGCACCCGTGGCCGCCCGACCCGTGTTCCCGGACCACACCCGGACGGGCCGGTCGCACTCGCCGTCGACTTCCGCGAGGACTCCTGGACCGTCGCCATGGCCGAGCTCGGCGGCCGGCTGACCACGAGAGAGACCCGGCCGCACCGGCCCGGCCCGCCCGAGGCGGTGCTCGGCGAGCTGGCGGACGCGCTGCGCGCACACGTCCGCGCCCTCGGCCAGCGGGTCGCGGGGGTGGGGATCGCGATGCCCGGTCCCGTACGCGGAGACCGGCTGCTCGACGTGCCCCACCTCGGCTGGCGGGACGTCGAGGTCACCGCACTGCTGGCCGCCTCGCGGATCGCGGCGGCACCGCTGCCGGTGCTGCTGGACAACGACGCGACGCTCGCGGGACTGGCGGAGGCCCGCCGGGGCGCGCTGCGCGGCGTGGCGGTGGGGCTGCACCTGCACGTGGACTTCGATGTGGGCGGAACGCTGATCCTCGACGGACGTCCGCTCAGGGGCGCGCACGGCACCGGCGGCGAATTCGGACACATGCCGCTGACCGGCGCGTCCGGCGTCTGCGCCTGCGGCGCCACCGGATGCTGGAGCCTGGGCGTAGGCGCCAACGCCCTGGTCCGGCTGACCGGCGGCGAGGTGACCCCCGGGCAGGGGCGCGAGGAGGCCCAGCGGATCATCGCCGAGGCGATGGCGGGCGACGACCGCGCCGCCGCCGCGCTGACCTCGACCGCGCGCGCCCTCGGACAGGGGGTGAGCGCGCTGGTCAACGCCCACGATCCCCAGGTGGTGACGCTCTCCGGGGTGGGCGCCGACCTGCGGACACACGCCGAAGAGGCAGTGCGCGAGGCCTATCTGCACGGGCTGATGATGTTCCGGCGAGACCGGCCGCCCGAACTCGTCTCGTCGGCCCTCGGCAGCGAGGGAATCCTCGTCGGCGCCTCCGAGATGGTCTTCGACGCCTTCCTCACGCCGCGGGGTCTGCACGCATGGCAACAGGCGGTCTCGCCCCTGGCCGGATCCGTGGCCGAACACCGCCGGCCGACCGGCTGACTTCAAGCGCGCCCGGCTCATCGGGCTCGCACCCGCCTGACACCTGCGGGCAAGATTCCAATTGGCAGGGGTTCATCCGAATGTCGCCATCTCGTTGACAGCCTGAAATTAGAAATTCGCAGCCAATTCATATTCGTGGAACAGCCGGCGGAAATACCACGGGCCGGGGTCACTCGAATGGCACGTCGACCTGCTAGCCTGCATGAAATTCGCACCAGGATGGCGACCGGGCCAGACAAGCGAGGGACACCGGACGAGTGAGCATGCTGGTAGTTCCGAGCGCACAGCCTCGGATCCGCGACAACGATTACGGCGACCTCCGGCCGCCGACGCTCGGTCAATGGGAACCCACCCTGACCGTAAGTGTCGTGATACCGGCCTACGGGTCACAGGAGAAGCTGGACCTGACGCTCGCCGGGCTCGCGGGACAGACCTACCCGGGGCATCTGCTCGAGGTAGTGATCGCCGACGACGGCAGCGACCCGCCGTTGCGCCTGCCCGAGATCCGGCCGGAGCACACCCGGATCGTGCCGAGCCTGCCCGGTGGATGGGGCTGCGCGCACGCCTACCGTTCCGGCGCGCTCGCCGCCGAGGGCGATGTGATCGTGCGGCTCGACGCCGACATGCTGTGCTTCCACGACAATGTCGAGGCCCACGTCCGCTGGCACCACCTCGCCGACCACCTGGTCCTCGTCGGACACAAGCGATTCGTCGACTACCAGGCGGGTGCCCTCACTCCTCAGGACGCCTACGACGCGGTGGCCCGCGGCGACGGCGAGAAGATCTTCGCCAACGAACGGCATGAGGGTCACCCCTACGAGGAGTTCATCGAGAAGACCGATCTGCTCCGCTCGGCCGGCGCACAGGCCTCCCGGGTCTTCACCGGGGCCTCGGCCTCCTACCACCGCTCCTTCTACCACGACGCGGGCGGTGTCGACGGCGACATGGTTCTTGGCGAGGACACCGAGTTCGGGTACCGCCTCGGCCAGGCCGGCGGGGTCTTCGTCCCGGAGCTCGCCAGCAGCAGCTGGCACCTGGGCTGGTCGACCACCATGACCAACGGCCAACGCGCCACCCGCTACTGCCGGCCCTTCTACGCCAACCGGGTGCTGATCCCGCGCAAACGCCGCCCCGACCCCGGCAGGCAGTGGCGGGTGCCCGGCGTCGAGGCCGTGGTCGACGTGACCGAGGCGACCTGGGAGCAGGCCAGGGCGACCGTGAGCGGGCTGACCGCCGGCAACGTGTCGGACGTACGCATCGATCTGGTCGGACCGTGGTCGAAGCTCCACGACCGGCGACGCGACCTGCACGCCGATCCGCTGCTCGATCTGCGGCTCATGCGCGAGGGCTTCGGCGACGACGGCAGGGTGCGCCTGGTCGAGTCGGTGGCCGAGACCGCGTTCCCCTCGCCCTACCGCTTCCACTGCCCGGCCGGATGGGTCCCCGCTCCCGGGGCCCTCCAGCGGCTGATCCAGCTGGTCGAGAAGGAGGGGTACGGCCTCGTCACGCTCGATCTGTCCGGCGAGCAGACCGAGGCGACCACCGCGCGGTTCGAGCAGACGCGCGCGTACGCTCGCGCCCACCGGATCGCCGGGGCCGATGACGACGTCGACAACCTGGTGCGCGAGATGTTCGCGGCGCACACCATCGACGGCACCGAATGGGCTCTCACGCAGGCCACGACCGACGTGCCGCAACCGCCGGTCGACTGGCACGCCCGCGCCGTGAAGTGGGAGTCCGAGGCGGCCAAGTGGCGGGCTCAGGCGCACAGCCTGAACGCCGAGATCCGCGAGATGAAGGCACAGCAGAACCGCCGGCTGCACCGCAGGCTCCGCCGTCGGCTCGGGCGGATCCGGCGAAGCATCGTCGGCCCGCGCGCGCAGTCGTAGCCAGCGCCCCGAACGCGGGCCGGTCAACCTCCAGGCCCATCTGACCGCTCCTGGCAGACCGTTCCGGTCAGCGCCTTCCCGCTCGGGCCAGTGCGTCCTCAGCCTGCGCGGCCAGGGTGGCGACAAGATCGGCTGCGGAGGGCAGGTCGTTGATGAGATCGATGGCCTCGCTGGCCCACACCGGCAGTGGGGGTATCTCGCCTCGTGCCACGCCATCTTGGTAGGCCTGCTTGGCCTGGGGATCGGCGGAGAGTTCGGCCTCTCGGCCCCGCCATTGGTCAAGAACGGGGTGGCCGAGGGTGCGGGCGGTGTACTTCGACGGCCACCGAGAGCCTCGGGCGATATCGAGCACGCTGCTGCGCTCGGTGTCCTGCCCGTGTCCCTCGACGATCGCCTTGGCGGTCGAGGGGGCGACCAGTGCCTCGGGCGTGGCCTGAAAGCGGGTACCGATGAGCGCCCCGGCGGCCCCCAGAGCCAGGACGGCGGCCACGCCACGTCCATCGGCGATCCCGCCGGCCGCCAGCACCGGCACCGGCGCCGCCAGGTCCACCACGACCGGCACGAACGGCAACGTGGACCGCCCGTGCCGAGCGCCATGCCCACCGCTTTCGGTCCCCTGCGCCACGATGACATCTGCGCCCAGGTCCACCGCCCGCCGGGCCTCCTCCAGATCGGTGACCTGAATGATCAGCGCCACACCCGCCTGGCGGATGCGTTCAGCGAACGGGCTCGGGTCTCCAAAGGACAACATCACCGCCCTGGGGTTGTGCTCCAGCGCCCGCTCGACCGCGCCAACATCGATCGCCCAGGTCAGGAAGCCGATCCCCCACGGCTTTTCGGTGCCCTCGGCAACTATTGGCAGCTCGCGGGCCAGCCAGTCCCGATCCCCGTTGCCGCTGCCCAGCAGCCCGAGCCCCCCGCCTCGAGAGACGGCCGCCGCCAGCGCACCACCAGCCGACCCGCCCATCGGCGCCAGGGCAATCGGGTGCTGCACACCGAACAACTTCGTGAATGCCGTCGACAACGCCATGCCCACAATCATCACCCCTTACCGGCACACAAGGGCGTCGGGCAGATGAACTGGCCGCCGACGCGGCGACATGGACCGAAGCCGTTAGCCGAGAGCGTCGAGCAATTCGCGCTCGCGCTGGGCGCTGAGGCCGGCACGTCTTGCCCGGTCCAGACCCTGCTCGCGTTCCCACAGCAGCGTGTCGGCCAGCAGCTCCGCCCGGGGCCGATGACGAAGCCCCGCGGCGCGCGCCGCAGATCCGCTGCGGGCCGAGAAGCCCTCCCAGCCCGGCTCGACCAGCCACATCGGCAGCGACTCGGCCCCCATGAACTCGGCCACGCCCTTCGCGAGCAGCCAGGCCGAGTCGGCGGTGACCACCGGACCGGTGTGCCCGCCAATGCTACGAGACAGCTCGATCCACTCTCCGAACGGAACGACCGGACCGACAGCGTCGTACGTGCCGACGCTCCCCGTCGCCCCGGCGTCGAGCAGCCAAGCGGTGAGGTCCCGCACGTCGACTGCCTGTGTCGGCATGGCCGGTGCATCGGGAACCAGCATCGGCCCTTGCGGATCGCGTGCGGCACGGGCCACCCAGTAGCCGGTGCGTCCGGTGTGATCGCCCGGGCCGGCGATGAGACCGGCGCGTGCGACGAGCAGACGGTCGCCCACGATCGCCGTAGAGGCCTGCTCGCAGGCGACTTTCGCCTCGCCGTACAACGCGCGGTCGACCTCGCTTCGATCGGCCGGAGCAAGAAGGGCCGCGGACTCGTCCGCGGCCGGCGTGGCATGGGAGGCGTAGGCGCTGACGGAGGAGACATAGGCCCAATGCCTGGCCCTGCCGCCCAGTGCGTTGAGCGCCTCACGAACGAAGCCCGGCTGCCATGACACCTCGATGACCGCATCCCATTCGCGGTCAAGCAGCGGTTGGTACGCCACAGGATCGCGCCGGTCGGCGACCACCAGCCTCGCTCCGCCCGCGGCTTCTCCGCTTTCGCCGCGCGCCAGGCACGTCACTCGATGGCCGCGCTCGATCGCCTGCCTCGACAGCTCCCGGCCCACCCAAGCTGTCCCGCCCAGCACCAAGATCTCCATCCCGACACTTAAGCACCGCGAACACGGAGCACCCAGGCGGGTTCACCGACAGCGGACCCGATTCGCCCACAGCGGATCCGATGTCGTCAACCGGCAAGGTGGCCAGGTGTGGGTGCGGGCCAAGTTCGACGCCTTCGATCCCAGCCCGCTTGCGGGCAAATGAGCTACGGCCGGTCCTGGCGTCGTACTGGGGTCGGCCGCGTGAAGCGCGATGAGTTGAACATCCAGCGCTGACGCAGCGCAGCGCTGAAGGCCCTGACTCCGGTCGAGGTCCTCAGAATCGCAATTCGGCCCAGTCGATCGTGATGGTGATGGGATTGCTGACCGTTGGCGCGTCGCCGGCCTCGTCCTTCATGAACGTGCCGATGTGCTTGTAGAGCATCGTGGCCCGGTCGAGCTGGTAGCGCTCGATGACCGATACACCTGTGCCGTCCAGCCGGGCCACCCAGTAGTGCGGGATGCCGGCTTTGGCGTACTCCGCAGGCTTGTCGAGGGTGTCCTGCGTCTCCGATCCAGGGGAAACGATCTCGATGACGAGCAGAGCGTGCTCGGCTCGCAACCGTTCTCCTCGCTCGCGATCCAGGCACCGATAGAGCACGACATCGGGTCGGCGGTTGAGCAACGGAACGTCACGAAGTCTCAGATCGACGTAGTTGTTCACCGTGACGCACCCGTGGCCACGTTCCATGGCCGAACGCGCATGACGTTCCAGCGAGTTGGCGAGCCGCCTGCCCACCGTCTGGTGATCGGGAGTAGGCGCCTCGCAGTAGACGACGTAGCCGTCCACGATCTCAATCGCCTTGGCGATCTCCTCGGGGAGCGCCTCGTACTCTTCTGCGGTCACGCGGTCACGCGGTCACGCGATCGGGCTGAGGCCGGATGCCCAGGAGCCAGCTGTCTTCCGGTAGGGAAGTCATCCGGCATCCCCTCATGATCTCAGGCCGTGTGACGCGTTCAGCTTACGACCCACGGCCGGGTGACGCTGCGCCTGGACGGGTACGAGTGCCGGTGATTGCAGGTCGGTGAGCACTCCGTGGCGGGCTGAGGGGCAGCGGCGGCAGAGCAGCACGCGACCGCCATTCGTCGCCTTCAGGTGGAAGCCCGGCACGGCTCCGGGGCGCATCGCGGCTCCGCGGTGGGCGAGCAGGGCGCACGTGACCCCGTAGTGGTCGGCGATGGCCGCCCGCCGCTCCGGGCCCGTACCAGCGGCGAAGAACTCCGCCGCGTCGCGCCGGCGGGTGGCCTCGTCGACGAACGGGTACGGCCACGCGGTCACCACCGCACGGGCACCGCGACCGTTCACCAGGCGGCTGGGCCACGGCTCCTCTGTGATCACCACGTCTCGGGGCCCGATGTGCGGCAGGAGCGGGTCATAGGACGTCGTCACCGGCCGGGCGCCCCACGCCGTCAACGTCTGTGGTGTTACGTCCTTCCAGTAGGCCCGCACCAGGCCACCGGACGCGCCGTACGCACCGACGCAGCAGGCGATGAGCGCGACCACCGCGTACCCGGCACGGACCGGTGTCCGGCCGCCCCGCGGCCCACCGAGGTAGGACGCGAGCGCCAGATGCAGCGGGAGCATGACCACCGGGATGGAGCGCGCGAAGCCGTACGACCCGGTGAGCGCCCCCACGGCGACGAGCGAGACGGCCAGGACGAACAGGATCTGTAGCTCACGGCCGAGCGGGCGCCGGCCGCCCATGACGAGCGCCGGCAGCCCGGCGAGCGCGAGGCCGTAGTGCTCGAAGCCGAACGAGCGGGTCACGTCGGCGATGAGGGTCTTGTGCGGAGCGTCGAAGTCACCGGCCACGCCGAAGAGGGAGAACACGTCCGACCACGGCCAGAGCAGCGTCAAGGCGACGACCGCGCCGGCGGCACCGGCGAGCCCGAGGAGCGTTCCGGCCCGCAGCAGCGTACGCGGGCCGGCGAAGGCGAACGCCACCAGGCCGATCACCGCGTTGGCGGCGGTGAAGGGATGGGTCAGCAGCAGCAGCGCGCCCAGCACCGTGATCACGGCGAGTGCGCGCGGGCCCCGGTCCCCCGAGCGGTACCGCAGGAAGGCGTCCCAGAGCAGCAGCATGAGGGCGGTGCCGATGACGCTGGGGTAGCTCATCGTCCACGACAGCGAGGTCAGGCCGAGGAAGCCGCTCCACTCCGTCGGCCGCAGGCCCCACAGCAGCAGGGTGAAGACGACCGCGAGCGCCGCGACCAGCGGCCCACCGCCGAGATGGCGGCAGAACCGGCGGACCGCGACGAGCAGGACGACGACGTTGACGACCCCCGCGACCTCCAGCACGGTCTGCGGCGCCGCGCCGGTCAGCGCCGAGACCGCGCCCAGCAGCACCATGTACGGCGAGTAGTACGGGCTGCCGGAGGCGGCGCCTACGAGGGGGTCGGCCGGGCTCCACAGGTCGGTGGACAGCGCGTGCACCGTCGCGAGATGCAACCGGAAGTCGCCGGCCCACCCGTGGCGGAGCGTGACGAGCACAGTCCACAGCACGACGACGGCCGCCACCGCGAGGTAGGGGTCGCGCCACCATCTGCCGCGCACCCGGGCGTTGACGGCCTCCGTGAGGTCGGCGGTTCGAGTCAGCGCAGACATGACCCCTCGATCGGTGAACACTTCGACGGACCCTATCCAGCGGTCGCGGCCACTGGCCGCCCGGCCCGGCCGGACGCTCCCTCGGCCGGGAGGCGGTCACGGGCGGCGGATGGCGACCACGGTGTCCTCCGGCAGATCGTCCACGAGGACGAAGGTCTTGGCGTCGAACTGTTGCGGCTGGAACCGCAGCACCGTCGGCAGCCGCAGTGGCCGCCACACGAGGTCGGTCTTCTCCCGGTGCAGGATGAAGACGTCGATCGGCCCGAACTCCGTGCGCGCGGAGGCCTGGGCGAAGGCGGCTGGGTCGGTGATCTTGGCCAGCTCGGTGAGCTCGGCGTATCGGTCGTCCCAGCGGACCGGCCCGTACGAGGCGTTGCGGTCGGTTCCGATGTAGCCCCGCCACGGCAGGAACGCGAACAGCTCCTCGTCGTAGGACAGCGTGTTCGGCCGCGCGCCCTCGCCCAGCGTCCCCTCGACGGCGCGCTGCACCGGCTCGACCGGGAACCAGGGCCATCGGCGGTCTCCGGCGGCGTCGGCACTGAACCTGGGGCGGCTGCCGTTCGGGAAGGGCTGGTTGTGGGCGTGGGCGGCGTTGGAGTTCGACAGTTCACCCGCGGCGAAGTCGATCCTGCCGCCGCCCGTGGCCTTGGCCGTCCAGCGGACGACGGGCATGTTGGTGTGCCAGTACGTGTATCCCGCGAAGACCAGGACGATCGACATGACCGCGACCCCGGTTCCCGGCGGAACCGGGGTGGCGACGCGACGCGCGAGCGCGGGCCCGGCGTGCACGACGGTGAGTACGGCCGCCGTGAGCAGGCAGGCGGAGATCAGCGGAAACGCGTAGTAGAAGAGGCCCGTGTGCGTGGTGGTCACGTAGCGGGCGAGGCTGATCAGGTAGTAGCCGTACGTCCCCAGCACGATGGCGAGCAGCGGGGGCGCCCACCACACCGAGCTCCGTAGCCACAACAGACCGGCCAGCCCGATCAGCTGTGCGACGCCGAGCGGCGTCATCTCCAGGAACGGCAGCGGGTTCAAGGAGATCAGGCTCGACTGGAACATGTCGGCGACCTGCTGGCCGCCGCGCAGCATCGCCCACACGTACGGGACGAGGTACCACGACGTCACGACCAGCATGACCGCGGCGATGCGGCCCAGATAGAACGCGTAGGCCCTGCGGTCGGACTCGGCCCGCCAGGTCAGCCACACCAGGGCGAGCACCCCCAGCACCGCGAACGCCAGATAGGCGTAGTAGGTCAGCGCCATCAGGCCGCCGATGACCCCGGCCGGAAGCCAGTGCATCCGCCCTCTCGCGGGTGACGCCACGGTGAGGAGCAGCATGGGGATGACGATCGCCAGCGCCACGACCTCGTACGCCTTGTCCGGCTTGCCGAAGATCACCAGGCCGAGTGCGCTGATCGCCAGCGCCGCCGCCGGGGTGGTCAGCCGCGACCAGAGCGCGAAGCCGATCACGATCGACGCCGAGACCACCAGGATCGCGGCGGGAGCGAGCAGCCGCCAGGCCTCGACGTCCAGCAGCACCGCAGCCTTGCCGATCAGCCACGGGTACAGCGGCGGGTACTCCGAGGGGACGCCGGCGACAATGCCGTCGCTGCTGGCCGAGGTGACCGTGTAGCGGGTGGCCATGGCCGCCAGCCGCCCGGTGTCGCCGAAGACGCCCTCAGATGGAAAGGGCGTGCCGTGCCAGGCGGTGCGCAGCAGCAGCACCGTCCACGCCGCGAACAACCCGGCGGCCGCGCCGGTCACCGCCGGACTCCGCCTCCACAACGCCAGCGCTGCGGTGGCCACGGCGGCGAACCCCCCGAGCACGAGCGGTACGTCGGCCCCCGCCTGCCGGAAGGGGTTCAGGTCGAGGGCTGATGGCACGAGGGCCGCGACCGGAGCGGCGGCCAACCAAACCAGAACCGCCACCACGCTCGGATGCGCGAGCGTCTTCGACACCCGGCGCCACGACCGCCGCCGGTCCCGCTTCTCCGCGTCCAGCGTGGCAGCCGGCGCTGCATCTTCGCGGACATCCGTCCCAGCTCGCACCATTGATCGATCCTCCCAGACCTAACGTGCCGAATCCCCCCGAACCGGGCGTATCTCTCTGGCCCGCTGACCATGACCTGCGCCAGCATGACCTTGTGGAGGCACTGAGGATCATCAAGGGCGACGCGACCAGCCCGCAGGCGACAGGACCCAAGATCGTCGCGCACGTCTGCAATGACCGCGGCGGATGGGGCAAGGGGTTCGTACTCGCGATCTCGCGGCGCTGGCCGGAGCCGGAACGCGAATACCGCTCGTGGCACCGCGAGCGGGCCGAGAACGACTTCGCCCTCGGCACGGTGCGACTCGTCCAGGTCCGCCCGGACATCTGGGTCGCCAACATGATCGGCCAGCACGGGATGCGGGCCGGCAGCAGCGGGCCGCCGATCCGCTACGACGCCGTCGAGCAGTGCCTGCGCACCGTCGCCGACCACGCGCTCGACCTGGGTGCCTCGCTCCACATGCCCCGGATCGGCTGCGGGCTCGCCGGCGGCACCTGGGGCCGAATCGAACCGATCATCGTCGAGACACTGTGCCGCCGCGACATCGCCACCACCGTCTACGACTTCGACTGAGACCCTGGTCATCGGTGGCGGGCGCGGCTCATGCCCCGGCGTCGGGGGTGAAGAAGTCCTCGATGCGGCATCCGAACGTCTCGGCGAGCCGGAACGCCAGGCTCAGGCTCGGGTCGTACCTGCCCTTCTCGATCGATGCGCGCCGAGCCTCCTGGCTCCATTCGCACTCGGCGCGCATATGCGCAACCGCCTGCAGCGTTAAGGATGCTTGTCGTTCAGTCAAGCGTCCTTTACATCTGCTCGCCCGCGATGAGGACGGTCCACTGGCGGCAGACCTCATCGAGTGCGTAGGCCTCGCGGAGCTGGTCCCGGCCGAGCCGCCGCTCGTCCTCCCAGCGCCCCTCGCGTACGGTCGCCGCGATCGAGCCGGCCATCGCCGCCGGGTCGGCGTGGATCCACCGCGGGTCGTAGATCGTCTCCGCGCCAGGCCACGGCAGCAGCGCCGGGACCGCCCCGGCCGCCATGCCCTCGGCCGGGGCGAGGTGGAAGCTCTCGTCGTCGCTGGTGGACAGCACGAACCCGATGCGCCGCAGCCACGAGGCGACGTCCCGGCCGTACGAGTCGAAGACGACCGCGCCCGCCAGCAGCGGCGAGCGGCGGATCCTGCGGAAGACCTGGTCGTAGTGCTCCCGCTCCTCCTCACGCTGCCAGATCCACCAGTAGTCCCAGGGCAGCTTGGACTTGATGAAGAGCATGAAGCGCGGATCGTCGCGGCGCAGCTGCTCCAGCACGTCGAGGCCGAGGTCGAGCCGCTTGCGCGCCGGCGCGATGCCGATCATGCCGAGGTGGTGCTCGGCCCCTTCGAGCTTCTCCCGGTCGAACTGGGTGTCGTCGACCCAGTTGGGCACGACCACGACCTTGTTCGCGGGCCAGCCGGTCATCTTGCGGGTCAGGTCGCCGTAGTGCGGGCTGACACAGATGATCTTGTCGACGGCACCGATGTCCAGCCGCTGCGGCCAGCCCGAGTAGAGCTCGAACCGGTGCAGGCGCACGAAGAGCCGCTGGCCGGGCCGCTTGTGCTCCGCGTACCACAGGGCGTTCGGCCCGCACCACTCACAGATGACGACGTCGGCCCAGTCGACCAGTTCCTGGCTGCGCTCCGGGTCGTGCACCTTCAGCGCCGACCAGTGGTCGACCCGCACCTCCATGTCGGGGCGGGACTTCAGGTAGTCGAGCAGCCTGGTGAAGAACTTCAGGTCGTGCCCCGCGACGCCCACCCGGAGCTTGCGGCCGCCGTCCCGCGACGCCCGCAGAATCGCCTCGGAGGGCTCGGGGAACGCCTGGGTCAGGTAGCGCCGCAGCCGGTCGGCGGCGGCATCGAGGGAGAACCCGGCGGCCGCCGCCCGGCAGCGCTCGGCGGCCAGGGCGTAGGTCTCCGGCTCGCGGGCCGTGACGGCGAGGGCCTCGACGACGTCGGTCTCCGACGCGGCGAACAGCGGATAGTCCGCGCCGAGCAGCCGCTCGTGCATGGGCGTGCGGTTGAGCACCACAGGCACGCCGAGGGCGCCCATCTCAAGGACTTTCGTGGAAAGCTCCAGGCTGGCGTCCATGTCCGGGTGCCGCCACGACAACCCGATGTCGCAGCCCGCGGTCAGCCGCATCGCCTCGGCGCGCGGGTGCCCGCCGTGCCACACGACGCCATCCCCCGATTCCAGGGCGGTGCGCATCCGCCGGGAGAAGTTCGGGTCCTTCGGATCGTCGTGCACCTTGTCGCCGACCATGTGCAGCTCGGCCTCGACGTCCCGCGCGGCGAGCAGGCGGGGCAGCCCGGTCATCTCGTAGGTGTTCCAGCGCGGCGCGAACTTGCCCGTGTAGACCAGGCGTAGCGGTCGGCCGTCCGGTGGCGTACGGTCCTGCGGCGACAGCCCGTCGGGCAGGACCACCACCGGCGAGAACAGCACGCACCTGCCCGCGGTCGCGGGCACGGCGGCCTCCAGGAAGCAGCGCAGCTCCTCGGTCTGACAGAGCAGGAACCGCGACGCCTCGGCAATGCGGGTCAACTCGCCGCGCGCGTTGCCGTCGAACTCGGGGGCCGACTGCGGCACGTCGGTCAGGTAGGTCCACAGCCTGCCCCTGAGGGGGCTGTGCGCGAGCTTGCCGGCCAGCCGCCGGCCGCGGATCACCACCAGGTCGTACGGCTCCGCCTCATCGATCTCGGTGAGCACCCGTACGGCCTGCTTGGCGGTCATGCCCGCGCCACCCTCGACGCGGCCCTCCTCGTGCGGGCGCCGTACGGTCACCCCCTTGATGGCGGCGAGCGGGTCGACCAGCCGGCCCGTGCGCACCGGCGCCTTGAGCACGAGCGTCACCGCGCAGCCGGCACGTGCGAGGGCCTGCACCATCCCCTGAGCCCAGATCGCCGAACCGTCGATGAGGTTGAGATCGACGTCGCCGTAAACGAGGGCGCGTGGTCGCACTGAGATTCCTAACCTCTCGAGTCGAGGGACATGAGACGGGCTCCCTGGGCCGACCAGCCGGCCGGGGCACCGCCCGTCTCGTACAGCTCACGCCGGACCAGCGCGGGCTCGACCGCCGCCACGAACGTGTGGTCGGGGGCACCGGCCGCCGGGCCGACGGCGTCGGCGCCGGAGCACTCCGCGGCACAGACCAGATCGGCGAGATGGGACTCCGGCACCCGCGCGCCGGTCGGCCACGGCGCCACCCACGGGGCCTCGCCGGGCGTGGCCGTTCCGGAACGGCCGGCGGGATCGCCGGCGGACCGCGTGCACACGGTCACGCCGTGCTCGGCGAGCCGCGCGGTGACGGCCGTGAGGGCTCCGCCGGGCAGGCCCGCGCCGGGCGCGAACGCGACCTCGGCCGGACGGTGCGACTGGGCGAGCACGTCGTCGGCGAGCCGCGCCGCGTCGGCCGCCGATCCGACGTCCGCGACCACGGTCACGCGGCGCCCGGCGGCGGGGTCGGCGTCGATCCCGAGCCGCTCGCACAGCTCCGCCAGCCGCACCGGGGCCGAGTGGCGAAGGAACAGCGTGCGCAGCGCGAGCCTCGGGTCGTACAGCGGCACGGCCGAGAGCGTCTCGGGCAGCGCCGCCGGATCGGTCACCACGTGGACGTGCGCGCGCAGGTCGGCGGGCAGCGCGCCGGCGACGGCGGCCGGGCACAGCACGAAGGCGCCGGACGCCAGCTGCTCGGGCACCTGCGCGGGCGTGGCCGCGACCGTCACGGAGTGCCGTCGCAGCAGCTGCGGCAGCTCCGCGGGCGTGGGGTCGGCGACCCGCGCGCCGATCGTGGCGGTGATCGCGTCGACGGCACGGCGGACACCGAGCGGGAGTCGCACGCCGGGGTCGATCACGAGCGGGGTTCGGTCGCGCTCGGCCCCCCAGGCGGGGTTGAAGCGGAGCAGTGACACGCCGGGGACGGCGATCGCGTCCCAGTCGAGGCGGCTCAGCCCGGGTGCCGTGGCGGCTCCGCCGAGCTCGCCCTCGTCGCCCCGGCCGGCCGGCCACAGCACGACCGGGAGGTCGCGGCCGCGCGCCGCGTCGAGAAGGGTGCCGAGCGTCCGCTCCCGGTCGTACATGCCGGGCTCGCCGAGGTAGGCCCACGGGCCGCCGGGAGCGCCGGCGGTGACGTCGACGAGCACCAGATCGGCGTCGGAGGACTCCAGGACGAGCCCGCCGTCGTGCGGGAACAGCGGCAGCGTGCGCGCGAACCCGGCGAGGTCCGCCGTGGTGGAGGGGCCGAACACGCCGGCGATGACGAGCTGCCGCACCGAGCCCTCGAGCGCCGCGGGAGAGGCCGCGAGCAGCCGGTCCTCCTCGCGGTCGAAGACCTCCGATCGGCCGCGCGTGAAATCGGAGCTCTGGCCGGGCCGCTGCGGCGCGTCCCGGTGCTTCCACAGCCGGTAGAGCTCGCGCGGCAGGCGCGTGGCGCGGCGGCCGGGCCGGCGGGCCGCGCCGACGACGATGCGCCCGAACCGGTAGGTCGTCGAACCTTCGAGCGCGACGAGCCGCTCCTCGAGCTCACGCAGCCGGTCGTCGCGCTCGCGCACGGCGGCGCGTAGCTTGGCCACCTGCCGGTTCGCCTGCGCCTGTTGCGTCCGGAGCGCCTTGGCGCTCTCGGCGGACTTCTCGGCGGTCTCGGACGTGCTGGACTCTGTCACCCCAGATACCTCGTGATCACTTCAGCGATGCGGGGGCCGGCCTGGCCGTCCCACAGCGGCGGAGTACGGTCCCCGGCGGCCGGGCCGCCGGCGGCCTGTCCGAGCGCCTTGCGCGCCGCCGGGACCAGCTCGTCGAAGGTGACGAGCTGGTTGGTGCCGTGCGTGATGGTGATCGGCCGCTCGGTGTTGGGGCGCACGGTCAGGCACGGGACGCCGAGGATCGTCGTCTCCTCCTGCAGCCCGCCCGAGTCGGTGACGACGGCGGCGGCTCCCCGCACCGTCGCGATGAAGTCGATGTATCCGAGCGGGTCGAGGACGTGCAGGCCCGGGTGGTCGTCGAGGCCCGCGGCCAGCAGCACCGCCCGGCCGCGCGGGTGCAGCGGGATCACCACGTCGGTCATGTCGGCGATCTCGTGCAGGCGGTTCACCAGCTCACCGGCGACGGCGGGCGAGTCGACGTTCGCCGGGCGGTGCATGGTCGCGAGCACGTAGCGGTCGGGCAGGCCGTAGCGGGCCCGGACCGCCTCGGTGTCGAACGCGGCCAGGTTGGCCAGCAGCGTGTCGATCATCGGGTTGCCGACGAAGTGCGTCCGCTCGACGGGCACGCCCTCGGCCGCGAGGTGGCCGATCGCCTCAGGGCTGGTGACGAAGCACAGGTCGGAGAGCTGATCGGTGAGGCGCCGGTTGACCTCTTCCGGCATGGTCATGTCGAAGCTGCGCAACCCGGCCTCCACATGGGCAACCGGGATGTGCAGTTTGGCCGCGACGAGGGCGGCGGCGATCGTCGAGTTCACGTCGCCGTACACGATGACCAGCGCAGGTGAACGCTCGGTGAACTCCCGTTCCAATCCGATCATCAGCGCGGCGGTCTGCTGAGCGTGACTGCCGGAGCCCACTTCGAGGTTGACATCGGGCTCGGGCAGCCCGAGGTCACGGAAGAAGATCTCCGACATCCGCTCGTCGTAGTGCTGCCCCGTGTGGATGACGACCTGCCCGGTACCGATGGCACCGTCGGCGAGGGCGTTGATGACCGGGGCGGCCTTGACGAAGTTGGGCCGCGCACCGAGGACGTGGGCGACCAGCGGATGGCTCCCCGTCGGCCGGTTGCCCGGAGACACACGGTCGGACATGATTTCCCTTCTGTTCATCGAACTTGCCTACGCTGGTGGGTCGTGCTGGAAAAAACACAACCTCGGGCGAAGCGACATCGGTTGAGGCTAATCGTCTTTATGACCGGGCTTGGCCTGCGGCAGTTGCGCGACGACCCCGCCCGCGCCCTGCGGCTCGGCGTTCGGCTGACGCAGCGGTTCATGCCGGGGCCGCTGCGCAAGCGGCTGGCGGGCCTGATCGTCGCACGCCCACGCGATCCCCGCCGCGAGGTGGCCGATCTCAGGGCGCTGCTCTCGCTCCGCCGCGAGCCCACCGCCGCGACCGCTGCCACCACCGCGACCGCACCAACCGTCACGGCCGTCACGGCCGCACCGACCGTCGCGATCGCCACGAACGCCACGGCTGCCGCGACCGGCCGGCGGGAGGCGGTGGACGGACGCGTGCTGCAGTTCGTGACCAACGCCCTGCCGCGGACCAACGCCGGCTACACCGTACGGACGCACAAGATCGCACTCGCCCAACGGGAGCTGGGCCTGGACCCGCACGTGGCGTCGCGCCTCGGTCACCCGGCGGCCCAGGGGGCCTTCGACGGCCGAACCCGGGTCGAGGTCGACGGCGTTCCCTACCACCGCCTCCTGCCCTGGCTGCCGCCGCGCGACCTCGCCGCCGGCGTGCGGGCGGGCGCCGATCATGCCGCCCGGCTGGTCGAGGGGCTGCGACCGGCCGTGCTGCATCCGGTGAGCAACCACCTCAACGCCGCCGTGGCGCTGGAACTGCGCGAACGGTACGGCCTGCCGGTGGTGTACGAGGTGCGCGGCTTTCTCGAGGACTCGTGGCTGTCGCGTGATCCGGCGCACAGCGAGCAGGACGACTTCTATCGGCTCACCAGGGAGATCGAGACCCGCTGCATCCGCGAGGCCGACCGCGTCGTCACGCTCGGCGAGGCCATGCGCGACGAGATCGCCGGCCGGGGCGTCGACCCCGAGAAGATCTTCGTGGTGGCCAACGCGGTCGACGACACCTTCCTCGAACCGCTGCCCGACGGGACCGAGCTGCGCGCGTCGCTCGGCATCGCACCCGACGCGGTGGTGGTCGGACTGACCTCGTCGTTCTACGGTTACGAGGGCATTGACACGCTCATCGACGCCGCCGCGCTGCTGCGCCGGCGCGGAACACCGATCACCTTGCTGCTCGTGGGCGACGGACCCGAGCGCGCGGCGCTGGAGCGGCGCGCCACCGAACAAGGGGTGGACGCCGTCTTCACCGGCCGTGTGCCGATGTCGTCGGTCCGTCACCATCACGCCGTCCTCGATATTTTCGCCGTTCCCCGCAGGGCGGACCGGGTCTGCCAGTTGGTCACCCCGCTGAAGCCCGTCGAGGCGATGGCCGGGGGTGTCCCAGTAATAGCAAGTGATGTCAAAGCTCTCCGTGAAATCGTGGAACCAGGCGTGACCGGGACGTTAACTCTTCCGGAAGAACCCGAGGTCTGGGCACAATCACTCTTGGAACTGATTTACAGTCCAGAGCAACGCCGGAAAATCGGTGAGGCCGCCCAGGACTGGGTCCGGGCAAGGCGCACCTGGCGTGCGGTCGCCGCCCACTACCTGGAGGCCTACCGCGACATCGGCTGACCGGGCCCGCATCCACCCCCCACTCCCGGCTCGGCTCCGCTTTCCGTGGGGGACATGCGAAGGGAGCGCCGCGTGGATCTCGTGGTCATCGGGCTCGGGTACGTCGGACTGCCTCTGGTGCGCGAGGCCTGTCGCGCCGGGCTCCGGGTCGGCGGGCTCGACCGCGACAACCGTGTCGTGGCAGGTCTCAAGGCGGGGCTCTCTCACGTCGACGACGTGTCGGCCGACGAGGTCGAGGCGATGCTGGCGACCGGCTTCACGCCCACGCTGGACGAGGCGATCCTCGAGGGCGCGCGCACCGTGGTGATCTGTGTCCCCACGCCGTTGTCGGTGGACGGCGGGCCGGACCTCACCGCGGTGCGCGGCGCCTCCGAGACGGTCGCGCGCAACCTCGCCACCGGCGCGCTGGTGGTGCTGGAGTCGACGACCTACCCCGGCACCACCGACGAGGTCGTCCGCCCCATCCTGGAGAAGTCCGGGCTCACCGCCGGGCAGGACTTCCACCTGGCCTTCTCGCCCGAGCGCATCGACCCGGGCAACCCGGTCTACGGCGTCCACAACACCCCCAAGATCGTCGGCGGGCACACGCCCGCCTGCGCCAGCGCCGCCTCCGCGTTCTACGGCAAGTTCGTCGAGACGGTCGTCCAGGCCAAGGGCACCCGCGAGGCCGAGATGGCCAAGCTCCTCGAGAACACCTATCGGCACGTCAACATCGCGCTCGTCAACGAGATGGCGATCTTCTGCAACGAGCTCGACATCGACCTCTGGGACGCCATCGACTGCGCCTCCACCAAGCCCTTCGGCTTCCAGGCCTTCCGCCCCGGCCCCGGCGTCGGTGGCCACTGCATTCCCATCGACCCCAACTACCTGTCCTACAAGGTGCGGTCCCTGGGGTACCCGTTCCGGTTCGTCGAGCTCGCCCAGGAGATCAACGACCGCATGCCGCGCTACGTCGTCGAGCGCACCCAGCAGCTCCTCAACCAGCAGGGCAAGGCGCTCAAGAACGCCGACATCCTGATCCTCGGCGTCACCTACAAGCCCAACATCGCCGACCAGCGCGAGTCCCCCGCGCGGCCGGTCGCCCGGCGCCTGCAGCGCCTCGGCGCCAACCTCACCTACCACGACCCCTACGTCGCCACCTGGGACGTCGACGGCGTCGAGATCCCCAACGCCGGCACCGACCTCGTCGAGGCACTCCGCAGCGCCGACCTGGCGATCGTGCTGGCCGACCACAGCGTCTATGCGGCGGACACGCTCCGCGAGCACGCGCGGTTGCTGTTCGACACGCGGGGCCGCACCCGCGGCCTGCCGGTGGACAACGTGGAATTGCTGTGAAGTCCAGGATGCATCTGCCGGACTCGCTGAATTCATCTGCACGTTGCAAGGCCAGGTGAGACTCCCCACGGGAGCGATGCCACCCCAGTCGGAGTGAGGAATATGCGGGTCTGCGTCTGCACGATCGTGCACCATCCCGAGGACGCGCGCATTCTGCACAGGCAGATTCGCGCCCTGCTGGACGCCGGACATGAGGTGACCTACATCGCGCCGTTCCGGGCGTGCAACGTCACGCCCTGGCGCAACATCCATCCGGTGGACGTGCCCCGTGCCACGGGGCGGAACCGGCTGCGCGCGATACGTGCCGCGCGCGCCGTGCTGGCCCGGCACGCCCCGTACTCCGACGTGGTCCTGCTGCACGACCCGGAGCTCCTGCTGGCGATCCCCCGCAAGCTCAGGCGCCGTACGGTCGTGTGGGACGTGCACGAGGACACGGCGGCGGCGCTGAGCGCGAAGGGCTGGGTGCCGCGGCCGCTGCTCCCGCTGCTGCGCCCGGCCGTGCGCTACCTCGAGGCCCGCACCGAGCGCAGGCACCGCCTGCTGCTGGCCGAGGAGGGCTACCGCTCCCGGTTCGAGCGCGAGCACCCGGTCGTGCCGAACACCACCTATGTCTCCGATACCGCCCCCGACGCACCGGACGGCCGACGCGTCGTCTACGTCGGGCACCTGTCCATGGCGCGCGGCGCCGGCGACATGATCGAGGTGGCCCGGCGGCTGCACGGCGAGGGCATCACGGTCGAGCTGATCGGCGCGGCCGACGCCGACGTCCGCGTCCTGCTCCGCGAGGCACAGCTCCAAGGGATCCTGCGGTGGTACGGCTTCGTGCCGAACGACCGGGCGCTGCGCATCGCCGAGGGGGCCATGGCGGGGCTGGCGCTGCTGCACGACGAGCCGAACTACCGGCACTCCATGCCCACCAAGGTGATCGAGTACATGGCCCGCGGCATCCCGGTGATCACCACGCCGAACCCGCCCGCCGTCGACCTCATCGGATCGAGCGGCGCCGGGCTCATCGTCGACTTCGAGCAGCCGGACGCCGCCGCCGACGCCGTACGGCGGCTGCGCGACGACGCCGAGTTGCGCACCGAGCTGGGCCGGCGCGGCTACGAGACCGCCCGGGCTCGCTTCCACTGGCCGGTACAGGCCGAGCGGTTCGTCGCCCGCCTGGAGTACTGGGCGCGCGCCACCGCCGACGGAGCGGCCGAGGAGACCGAGACGGAGCCCTCAGGAGAGATCATCGGGGCGGCCGAACACACCCCGAACGGAACCTCTCTGCCGGCCTGAGTCCGCGCGCCTCCCCTCACGGCCGCGGCGGCAGCCGGGTCGCGACGGCCCGGGCCAACCGGGTGGCGACACCCGGGGTCTGGTAGGCGTTCACCGCGACGATGTAGCGGTCGACCCGCATCGCGATCGTGCCGGACGTGCCGAGCTCGTACGCCTCGTCCTTGATGTCCATCAGCTGCCGCGCGAGCGGCTCGGTGGCCCGCCACGCGGCCAGCAGCTCGCCCGCCGCCTGCGGGCTCTCGGCCACCCACTCCACCGTGACGGTCAGTGCGGTGGCGCTCTGGCCCTTGTCGTCATCCGGCTCGTAACGGCAGCTCACCGGCCGCGGCAACCCCACATCGCCGACGCCCGTCCGCTCCGGCCGGGTGCGGTACGTGCCCTTGCGCACCGCGGCGAGATCGTGCTTGCGCAACAGGCCGCATGCGTCCGGCCAGTCCGCCGTGGCGACACCGCCGAGTTCCTCGGGTCCGCGTCCGCCCGGCCCCCCGCGCAACGCGATGAGCCGCGCGGCACCGGCGGGATAGGCGTCGCGCCGCTCGCCGGTGCCCTCCCTGGGCCCGACCTCCGGGACGGCGACGTACAGCAGCCCGCCCGCCGCAGCCACCCACGGCCGGACACCGTCCATGCCGGGGCCGATGACGAACGGCGCGGGCACGGTCGTGGTCGCACCGTCGGCCGGGGCGACGATGTCGATGCCGGCGGGCAGCAGGTTCTCGGCCAGGCGCGGGCGCAGACCGTAGAGCCGGTCGCCGCCCACCGTCAGCGCCGCGTAGTCGGGCACGTCGCGCTGCCACGCGGTGCGGCCCGAGGGGACGTCGATCGCCTCCATTCGGTGCTCGGCGTCCCCTTCCCCGCCCGTGCGATAGACGATGACCAGGCGGTCGCCGGACAGCACGACCGGGCACATCGCCCCGCACAGGTCGTCACCGACGCGAACGGCGATCTCCTTGCCGTCCCGGCCGAAGGCCCGCAGCGAGTCGCCGTCGAAGACCACGGTCACATCGCCGTCGACGGTCACCGCCGGCGGCTCGGCCGGGCGGAGGACCTTGCTCCAGCGGGTGCGCCCCGAGGCGGGGTCGACGGCGAGCACCCGGCCGTGCCGGCCGCAGTCGAGCGACAGCACCGAGAGGGTCTCGCTGCCGCCGGAGCCGTGCGCGGTCGCGTCGGGCAGCTCGCACCCCCGTGGGAGATTCGTGGTCCACAGCCGCTTGCCGGTGGTCGTGGACCGGCCGCGCAGTGACGTACGCCCGGCATCCGTCGTCAGCACCACACCGGACCCGGCCGGCCAGCGCAGTGAAGATCGCTCCAGCGCGGCGGGCGCCTCGCCGGCCGCCCGCCAGAGCAGCCGGCCGCTCACCGCGTCGAAGCCGATGATGAGGCGGTCGCCGCGGTGCCCGGCGCGCTCGAGGTAGGCCAGCAGATGATCTCCGGTCGCGGCCCAGCCGAGCAGCGTCCAGTCACTGCGGTTGTAGTGCCACCGGGCGGCCCCCGTACGAGCGTCGCGCACGTCCAGGCCCCGGCCCGACGCCACGACCACCTGTCCCCGTACGACGGCGTGGGCGACCTGGTCGTACGGTGAGAGACCGCTGCGGCGGACGGCCGTGGCGAGCTGCCAGGCCGAGGCCACCGGCCCGGGCGGTGGCCCGAGGTCGGCCAGCCGGCCGACGGGCCGGTCGGTGACCTTCCGGTCGACCTGCCACCATTCCGCCTGGAGCACGAACTTGTTGACCAGGACCGCGGCTGACGTGACGGCCAGCACCACCGCCACGAGACCCAGCACGTGCCGCTGCCTGCTGCCGATCGCCGTCACCTCCCTTCGCCGTCCAAGCTTGCCGTGCTCGCAGCGGCTTCGCGACAATACGGCGCAGCGGGCGGGCATGCGCCGGCCCGATGCCACTCGGAGTTCACACATGGAGACCTTCACCAGCTGGCGGACGTGGGACGACGCCCGGCCGGACCTGCTGTCCGCCGCTTCCGGTGCCTACCGTCCCGTCATCCCGGTGCTCGACCGCGCGGCCGCCGCGGCGGTGCGCTGGCACGGCGACCAGCTGCGGCCCACCGGCGTGCCGTACGTCGAGCATCTGCTGGAGGCGCTCGAGGTGCAGGTGCGCGGCCCCGGCGTCCAAGATCCGGACGTACTTGTGGCCACCCTGCTGCACGACGTGGTCGAGGACACCGGCGCCTCACTGGGCGACGTCGAGAAGGAGTTCGGGCCCGTGGTGGCCGAACTCGTCGACTGGGTCACCAAGCCGCCCGCCGAGGAGGGCGGTGGCGGTGGCCGGGCCGCCAAGCGCGCCGCCAAGGCCGCCTACCTGCGGCGGCTGCGCGATGCCCCCCGCGAGGCGATCCTGGTGAAGCTGGCCGACCGGGTGAGCAACGTGCAGCGGCTCGACCAGATGCCGCCGGACTTCCAGAAGCGCTACTACGCCGAGACGGTGACGTACGTCCAGCCGCTCGCCGAGGGCGAGCCCTGGTTCGCCGCGTGGTTCGCCGGCTGGAGCACACATTTCGGCCATCTTCGCTGACGAGTTCGCCGACGAGAAGGGATCAGGGCATGGCACGCGAGTGGGTGGTCGAGGAGAGCGTGGTCGTCGCCGCGCCGCCGGACCGGGTCTACGAGACCGTGGCCGACCTCAAGCGCATGGGCGAGTGGAGCCCCGAGACCTTCGCCATCTGGACCCGCGGCCGCCCGGTGCGGCCCGGGATGACCTTCGTCGGCTGGAATCGGATCGGCTGGCGCCTGTGGTTCACCAACTGCCGGGTCACCGCCGCCGAGCCTGGCCGCGTCTTCGCCTTCCGGGTGACCAGCTTCCGCATGCCCGGCTCGGTGTGGGGCTACCGCTTCGAGGACATCGGCGACGGATCCACCCGGCTCACGGAGTACTGGGAGGACCTGCGCCGAGACAGCCGCAGCGCCCCGATCATCTCGGCACTCGGCCGGATCTTCACCGGCGTGAAGGCCGAGGAGCGGTCCGCCGTGAACCGCGAGGGCATGCGAGCCACCCTCTCCCGCATCAAGGCCGCCGTCGAGTCCTGACGTCAGATCGTGGAACCGAGCACGTCACATCGCCGGCTCGGGCCCGGAACGTTGAGTCAGGGCTGCGCACGGATTTCTCCGATCAGGCCGCGGAGCCAGGGCCGGCGCGCCTCGGGCTGCTTGACCAGGCACGTCAGGACGTCGTGGCGACCGAACCACCTTGCGTAACCGGTGATCTCCATGCCGAGGCCGTGGTGGGTCGGTTCGTCGCGGTGCACCATGGCGGCGAGCCCGTTGTGACCCCAGTGTGTACGGGACAGGGCGCGGATGCTCTGGGTCTGGTCGTGTGCGAGGTAAGACCACACGTGCGCGGCGAGCGGAACGTACTCGGCTATCGGCATCGAGCGGTCTCTGGTCGCATGCGCGAGTTCGGGCCGGGCGTCGGACCCGATGTCATGCTGGGGAATCACCCCGATCAGGTTCAGCTCGTGGGGTTCGGTGAGTTCTTGAGCGCACCAATCGTTCAGCAGGCCCGCAGCCGTGGTGAAGGGTTCGCCCGGTCCTACGAGGTCGCAGATCACGGCTGACCGGCCGACGGAGGTCACCGATGCCGGGGTGACGCCTACCGTGGCCGCGGCCACCCGCCACTGGCCGGCGTGCCGGGAGTCGACGCGCGGCAGTCGCCGGAGCGCGCGGGCATGACCGGTTCCTTGCAACGTCGCGGTGAGGAGGTCCCGAATCGGGGCGGCCGGCCCGTCCGCCACGAATATCGGCCCGCCGCCCGAACGCGCGAGGACCGTGGCCGTACAGGTCACGAATTCACCGATCCACCGCCAGTCCAGGTCCCCTCGGTCGTCCAGCGGAGCGTTTCCGAGCCGTTCGGCCTCTGCGGTGTCCCACCAGAATGGAACCGTGGCGCTCGCCCGGTGTGAATCTTCATCGGCCACGCCCACCGCAGCGGGATCCAGCCGTGCCTCCTGCCAGTTCTGGCAGTCATCGGTCCGAGTGCCGACCTCAGCGCCACAGGATACGCAGGCCAGATTCGGCCCCGCGCCCCCGTTGAGTCCCCAGCATCCCGTTTCGCATTTCTCGAGGATCAAACGAGTGTTCTGCACGTCCCCCGGTGCCAGCACGTAGGTGTCTCGCGGACCCGCAGACCCGCGGCCGCCGGGTCTGCCGTGAATCAGGACGGATTCCTCATCGTCCAGCTGTAGCCACGGTGGGCCGAAAGGCTCGGGGTCGACCGCATAGGTTCCCTGCCGCATAAGTGGCGGGCAGACACCAGGACCGTGCATCGGCGGTCTCGTCCCATAATTCGGCAACCGCACCCGGTCGACCGGTACGGTCAGGGCCGTCTCGCAGCCGATGCACCGGAAAACGACCACGCCCACCATGCTGCCCGCACCGGCAACCCGACGCACCTGAATTGGCAGCGGAGCGCCGCCGAGGTCGTCAACGCCGTCGAAGCGCGACATCGTCCGCGAGGTCGCGGACGACGTACAGGCGAGTTACGGCTCAGGCCAACGGACGTCCTCAGCGCGGCTCAGCCCGGACGCGGGGACGGCCGGCGTGCCTGCGAGCGAGAAGATGAGAGCTGCAACAGCCAAGGGAGCGTGCTGCCGCAAGAAGCCGCTTGTCATAGGTGACGAACGCTTGGTCGGTCATCGGGATTGAGGCGTGAAGCGCTTCAAGTGTGTCGATCCGTTGTCGAGGTCAGGTAGAGGGAGGCGCAGCACGAACCGCGCGCCATGATCACTGTCTTCGATGGTGAGGGTGCCGCCATGGGCCTGGGCGATCCGCCGGGCGATCGGGAGTCCGAGACCGGTTCCCCCGGCGTCTTTGGCGCGTGAGGCGCCGAGGCGAACGAATCGCTGGAATACGATCTCCCGCTGGTCAGGAGGGATGCCCTCGCCGTCGTTGGTCACCTCCAGTACCGCTGTGTCCTGCTGGTGGGCGACCGCGACCGTCACGCTGGATGCGGCATGACGCTCGGCGTTGTCGAGAAGGTTGGTCAGCAACCGGGTCAAACCGAGCCGGTCGCCGTTGATGATCACTGTGGGGGTGAGCCGCCTCCCTATCGTGACCTTGCGCGGCCGCCGGTCCAGCTCGCACGTCACCAAGGCGGTCAGGTCGATGGCGTCGTGCCGCCCATGGATGCCCGCATCCAGCCGGCACAGCTGCAGTAGATCGGCGACCAGGTCCTGCATCCACTCCACGCTGCTCAGCAACGCATTGCCCGTTTCCCGCCAGTCGGTGTCCCGCGGATGCAGGAGCGCCTCTTCGATCTGTGTGCGCATGGCGGTCAACGGGCTGCGCAGGTCGTGGGAGGCATCGGAGGCGAACTGGAGCTGCTGTTGGATCGCTGCCTGGGCCCGCTCCAGGGTCTGGTTGGCGGTCTCGGCGAGATCCTTCAGCTCGTCCTGGACTTTGGGCACCGGTACGCGCTGGTCCAAGTCGCCGGCGGTGATCGTGGCGAGCTTGCCGCTGATGGCGTGTACGGGCGCAAGGGTCTTGCCCACGATGTGATAGGCGCCCCGGGCAGTGACTGCGATCAGCAGGAGCCAGCAGGCCACAAGCGGGCCCAGCAGCCTGAAGCTGATGTACCAGGGCACCTCGGGGGTCGCCATGTAGAGCCGCCAGAGGCCGTCCGGCATGTGGAAGGGGATGTCGATCACGATCTTGCACTCGCCGGGAAAGGCGGGCAGGTCGCACAGCCTCTTGGTCACGTATGAGTCGGGGTCGGGATGGAAGTTGACCATCGGCGGCTTGCCCGCCAGGTTCGGTGTCGCAGCAGCCGGCACACCGGAGGGGGTGAACATCTGGATCTCGGTGCCCGAGGTCTCGGGCCGGAGCGCAGGCCCGCCTCTGCTGCGAGTGCGCTGGATGAGCTGCACGGCGTTGGCGACCAGTTGTTCGGTCCGGTAATCCGTGGCGCCTGTCCGGACTGCTATCAGGATGAATACCGCGACGGCGGTGCAGATCAGCGCCATGACGACGCTCGCCACCACAGTCAGACGCACCCTGATGGAGTGCCACTGCCACATATTCGACCGACTCCTCTCGCAGAGCAGACGGTTCGCTTCCTTTACACCCCCCTTTCCTCGTACAGGGAGATCCACAGCAATGCCTGGGCAAATACCGGACGATCCGACTGTTGAGTCGTGGCGTGTCGGGGTCTTCTAGCGGCATGAGGGCCCGACACGCCACGACTCAACGATGCCGCGCTTTCGTAGCGGCGGGTCGCCAGGCCTGGCTGGGCGAACGGGGTAGCTTCTGGGCTGCCCGCAATGGCCCGAGTGGCGGCCCGCTGGAATCTGCGACCAAGGCGGGAACCGGCCACGTCGGCCCGCCCGGCCACCCGCAATTCCGGGGTCACGCTGGCGGTCGATCAGTCCGTGCCGGGCCGATGGCTGCGGAGCGGCGTTACTGACGCAATCCGGGGTGCTGGCGGCTGCTGGTCGGTGTCGAGTCCGGCCAACGCCTGATCCATGGCCTTGCGGGTGCGGGTGTCCTCAAGCTGACGCTCTAGCGGGTTGTCCACAGCCTCAGCTCGGTCGATGATGCTCGCGCCGGCCCAGTGACGGGATCGTGGCCTCCTCTTTTACCGGCTCTCGGGCGGCGTGGGCCGGGCGTTAGAACATTTCGTCCAGCAGCCGGAAGTAGTGCAGCCTCTGCTCGTCGAGGGTGTCCAGCCCATAGGCGGCGAGGAAGTCGTCAACGGCCGGTGGGCCGAAGTCGTCGTGTAGATCTCGTACGGCGATGGCCAGATCGAGGTAGCGATCTGCCACGCCGAGCCCACCGACATCGATCAGCACGGGATTACCCACCTGGGGGAGCAGCACGTTGCTCGGAGCGTAGTCGCCATGTGCAACGACGAAGTCCTCGGCGGTGGGGCGCTCGGCGATCAGCCGGTCATAGACCTGTAGGGGAGACAGGCCGAGGTGGTCGTCGTCGAAGTCGTCCGGGTCGACCAGCCCGGTGCGCACGCGCTCAGCCGCCCGGGTGAGGCGGACATCGAGCCGCTCATTGAAGGGGCACTCGCTGATCGCGATGGCGTGTACGTCGCGGAGGACCTGGCCCATCAGCGTGCCGATGCGCGGCGGCGCGGCACTCGCCAGGCTGGGCGCGGCCACGTCGGCGAGCACCAGGGTGTCGTCGTCGAAGGCGACGATGTCGGGCACGCTCGCCCAGCGCTTGAGCCAGCGCAGCCGCTCATGTTCGGCCACGGCGATCGGGCCCTGCTTGACGTAGAACACTCCCGACGCGCTCGTCACGCGCAGCACGTGACCACTCATCCCCCCGTGCTTGTCAGACCAGACGGGGTCCTTGCCGAGTACGGTCACAATTCGGTCGCTAACCTGCATGCGGGTGATCGTAACGAGGTCCGGACTCCCGCCTCCGCACCCGCGGCCGCCCACCCCCAGCTCGACGCCGTCACCGCTTGGCACAGATAATCACCCGCTATCGGCCCGCGCCCGCGTCACGGCAGGCGGTCAAGCCACTGACTCAGCGCGGCCGAGTATCTGTACGCCCACCGCGGCCGGGGGCAATCGAGCCTAATCCGGCCGACGGCGGTTGCTGAGCTCGTCCCCTGCTCCACGGACCATGCCGTTGAGCATGTCGCTGGTGGCGCGCTCAACGCTTTCGAGCGCTTCGAGCCTGGTGATGACGTTCTTCTCTGCGATGGCCAAGCTCTGTTCGAGTCTGGCGAGACGGCTTCTCAGCTCGCCCATCATCTCGGCGAGTTCCCTGTCGCCGTTGACGGCGACCTTGGCGAGCTTCGTGTGGTTGTCCGCGGCGAACGCGGCCAAGATCATCATTGTCGCCCCGATCCAGCACGCGACACCGAAGCCGAACCCGGCGATGGAACCGACCTTCTCGACGTTGAACGCGACCATCATGGTTCCGCCGAAAATGAAGATGGCTGCGAACAGGATGGCTACGTTGCGCCGATCCGCGAAGCCGGTCATGGTGCTTGCGTGGCGGTTATGGTGATCGTTCTCTTTGTCCGTGAATGACAAGGCAGGAGGCCCCTTCCGTGCCAGGAGGCGTCTTCGCTGAAGCATTCGGCGCCGACGGTCACTCAGCGTCGAAGCACTGCTAGATATTTTGCGGCCAAATCCAGGCGTACGCCCCTCGTAGTATGCACGGTGCGCAACATTAATGTTCCGTTACCTTGACTCGCTCCGGTCAGGCAGTGTCCCGCGCGTCAGCTCCGTCGTGGCCGGGCGACCGAAATCCGAGCAGCGTCGCGACCGCCCTCGCCAGTTCCGGATCGTTTCGCACCCGCTCGGCGATCTCCTCGGCCTGGCGCACCTCTTCTTCGGTGAACCCCTGCGTTGGCTTGACGCGCTGCTCTTCGGGCCAGCGGTGAACGGTGGCAGGTTCCTTGCCTGTATCGACGATCGCATCGATGCTTCCCGGCTCCCAGCGCAAGGCACGCTCAAGGCCGAGTTTCACATGACCCTCGGGAATCATCTGGCGCCTGAGGTCATGGAGTTCCTCCTCCGGAATGCGCCCGTCTCTGGCGACGTCAGCCCATGTCAGTCGGAGCTGATCCATGCGGGTCCGGATGTAGTCGGCCAGCAGTTCGCGCCTGGACGGTGGGCGTTCATAGACGACCGGCTCCCCGCCCTCAGCGATGCGCTGCAAATCTCCCGGATACCAGCTCAAGACCGCCTCGAGGGCACCGCGGGTCTTCGCCTGGGGCCATCGCTCGCCGGACTCCAGGTTATAGATGGTCTTGATGTCGACGCCCGCTCGGTCTGCGAGCCCTTGCTGGGTCAGGCCGACTTCACCTCGACGTGCAATAACGTAGCGTGCGACACGTGTCCGGTCCCTGCTCATGGCATCAATCATGCAGGGAACAACTGGGAACATCCAGCCTCTTTTGGCCAACTTCTCGATCCGGCCAGGCCATAAGTGTCGAACAAAACAGGCGATAGCAGAATAAATTGGTCCGTAAAGGTCTCACGAGGACCCTTAGCTCCAGCCTGGGATTGCTGCTTTCTTCTTGCTAGATTCCCGATTGTTACCTAGTCTTCCCGGGCATGGCCGACAGCACGGCCAGCGGCAGGAAGGATCAGGTGATGACCGAGCGGAACCTGTTCGGTAGCGACGGCATCGACCTTAATGCGAACGCCGGGATCATCTACCACGCGCAGACCGGCTGGCCGCTGCGGTGGCTACGCCTGGATGACGTCGTCTGGTTCCACTTCGGCGACCTTTGCAAAGGCGCCGGGTACTCCAACACGTCAGCGGCCATCAACCTGGTCGAGGACGAAGACAAAAAGAAGATCGACATCTGGAGCGTCTCCGCAGGCCCTGCCACTCTAAGTTTTCTTAGGGCGGGCGCGACCAGCGGAAACGCCGAGCAATGGTTCGTCACCGAGAACGGGTTCCTCACCCTCGACCTCGCTGCTCCTCGATGCGACGGTCCACGCATGTTCCGCCGCTGGGTCATCAGCGTCGTTTTCCCCCAGTTCCGCAGCGCCCATGCGCAATGAACCCGCGGTAGTCGGAGAGATCACAAAGCCGATCTCCCTAGTGCCACGGCGCAGAGCCGGACTGCGCCAAGGCACTAGGCAGAAGATCTTTCAGTCCTCGATCACGGGTCGGTATCCGGTTCGGTGAAGCCCGGCAATCGGAGGCGTGCCGCGATCGTTTCGGCGAACCAGGGGAAGTAGTCGTTGTCAGGATCGAATCCGGCCTGTGCCGCCTCGGACCAGTCGGGGCGACACAGTACGACCAGGTATTGGTCGAGCAGGCGTTGTCGATGGTCGGCGGTGATGCCAAGGCGGTCAGGCGCCGCTTGGGCGAGATCATCGGCGATGTGCGCGGCGTCGAGGTAGCGGGACAAGGTCGGTGCCTGGTGGGCGAGGTGGCCGGCGTGAGCCTCCAGGACGATGCTGGTCGGCGGGTAGTGTTCCCATGTCGTACCCATGCCGCCGCACTGGGCCATGATCTTGAGTAGCCGGCCGGTGTGGTCGATCAGTGGCTCGTCGGCGTCGGGGGCGACGATCGCTTCGTGGAGATGAGCAGCCGTTGCGACCCTGCCCGCGAAGTAACCGTTGAGGTAGTCGCCGTCGCAGGCTCGCCGCAGCAGCCACGACCGAGCCCGGGTGCTGCCGCCCAGACAGAGGGCCTCGACGATGTAGACGCGTCCCCAGCCCGCGACTCGTTCGGCCAGCCAGAGCAGGGCGTCGACACCGCCCCTACGCCGTTTCAGCGCATGGGCGGCAAGAACACCGAAGCGCTCGGAAAGCAGACCGATGGTCCGGATGATCTCGACATCCTCATCCGCCCAGTCGGCCGCCAAAAGCGCAGTTCCGATCAGAGCTGAGCACCGGTCGGAGCTGTGCCGTACAAGCCATCGCCCGGTCTCTTGCACCCGTTGGCGGTCGGCCCGAAGGGCGGCCGCCGCTATGTGTTCGTTGTGATGAATCGGGACGTCCACATCATGGAACGCCCAGGCCAGTTCGCTCGGTTTGGCGTCGGACCTGGCGAAATGAGAATCGAGGATGGCGGCGGCGTCCATACCCTGGCGACGGGCGTCATCCGACCGCCGCGTCCGGCCATCGCGCCGATGGTGTTCTTCGTCGGGATACGGCTCGCCATCACGAGGCAGCGCCGTGTCGGGATTCAGGTGATGCAGCCGCAGAGCGTGGTCATACAGGCTCATCCGGGGTCCGAGCGATCCATGCTCGGCCGTCTCGCTCATCGGCGAACGGAGGACTCGATTCTCTTGATCATGCTGACAGCATGCCAGAACAAACGAATCCGCCAAACGGTCAGTTGACTTAGCTCCTTGTGAGCGCCCATCCGCCCGCGGCTCGGTGGGCTCCCAGTGCGCGCTTTCAGCAGGCCTGTTCTTTGGGTGCCGGCGCGATCCGGTCGGCAAGAGAGTGCAGCGCGACGGCCGCCTTGCGGCGCGCGACGGCAGTGCGCTGCCGCGGTTCGACGTGCGGGATGACGGGGGCGTCCGGCAGCGCGCTGGTCACGAACGACTGCTGCGCGCTGAGTGCCGGACCGTGGGACAGGTACGTGCTCATCCGAGCCACCTTCTGGATCGATTCAGATCGAACCTCAGGTTAGACCGCATTTGGATCTGAATCAATTCAGAACTACGATTCGGACATGCCACGTGTCACACTCAAGACGATCGCCGAGGCCGTCGGGGTGTCGCGCACGACGGTGTCGAACGCGTTCTCACGCCCCGACCAGCTCAACCCCGAGCTGCGCCGCCGCATCCTCGAGGTCGCCGAGGAGCTGGACTACGCCGGCCCCGACCCCGCCGCCCGAACGCTCCGTCGCGGCAAGGCGGGCGTCATCGGTGTCCTGCTCACCGAAGAGCTGTCCTACGCCTTCACGGACCCGTACGCGGTCGCGTTCCTGCGCGGCCTGGCAGAGATCGCCGAGGCCGCCTCCACCAGCCTGCTGCTCATGGCCTGGCCCGACGAAGCGTCCGCTGAGCGTGTCGTACGCGAAGCCATCGTGGACGGCTTCGTCGCCTTTTGCATGGACGAAGGCCATCCCGCCCTCGAAGCCCTCCACCAGCGCCGCCTGCCTTTCGTCATCGCCGGAGAGCCGTACGTGAAGGGCGTCCCCTTCGTCGGTATCGATGACCGCGCCGCGGCCAAGACACTCTGCACCCATCTACTGAGGCTCGGCCACCGCCGCCTCGCCGTCCTCCAAGCCACCCACCCGCGGATCAATATGGACACCGCGCACATGTCAAGCGCTATCGCAGACCGCCTCGCCGGCTACCGAGACGCAGTCCTGGACGCCGGACTCTCCTGGGACGACGTAGCCGTGCGCCCGACGACCCACTCCCGAGAAGGCGGCCGCTCCGGCGCCGCCCAACTCCTTGATCTGTACCCTCGCCCCACCGCGATCATCGCTACCACCGACCTGATCGCCCTGGGCGCCCTTCAGGCAGTGGCCGAGCGAGGCCTCACCGTCCCGGGCAACGTCTCGATAGCCGGCTTCGATGACATCCCGGAAGCAGGAGAGGCAGGCCTGACCACCATCCGCCAACCCAAATCCGAAAAGGGCCGCACCGTAGGGCGCCTCCTTTTGGAGGAGACCATCGGCAATGCTCCGCGCATCCTCATGCCCTATGAGCTGATCACCCGTTCATCCACCTCACCTCCACCTGGCGCCTGACAAAACGCCAGGATTCGCCCCGGGTCTCGCCTTGTCAGGCCGGCTGCGGGCCGCGTTTGTTCACGTGGACGACCTCTTCGTACCGTCCCCTGCCGGGCACCCACGGACATAACGACTACATGCCATTGTAATTATTAATAACGGGCCACGTTCGGGCGTCGCCGCTAATGAATAGTCACTGTCATGGCAATCGCCATGACACGAACCGCGCCGTACTCTCTCAGCCGTATTCTGTCAGCACCCCCTTCTGGAGGAATTGTGCGCAAGCAGCGGATCATCGCGGCAATGGGAGCGGCGGCCACGCTGGCCGGGATCTTCACCCTCGGCATGGGCTCGGCGGAAGCGGCCACGACCTCGGTGCGCACTACCGGCACCCGCCCCATCGTGCTCGACAACGACTCGGACGTACGGCCCGTGGCCGGTCGGCGGGACCGGAAGAGCGACCGTTACTCCACGACCGGCCACGCCGGCAGGGACGAGGACGGCAAGGGCGAAGGCAAGGGCGAAGGCAAGGGCAAGGGCAAGGGCGCAGGGAAAGGCCAGGGCAAAGGCAAAGGGAAAGGTAAGGATGAAGGCGACGACAAGGGCGTTTAACTCAAGGCGAGCTGATCGACCTTGAGTTCCAGGCATGACACAAGGGCATAGACGGACGAAATAAGGCCCTTATCGTGGAACTGCCGGAATTAGATCTGGTCGTCAACACAGAAACGCGCCCGCCGCGGGAGGACTCCGTGGCGGGCGCGCTCGCTGTGCTCTGGGTCAGCCGAACAGGTTGAACGAGTTCATACCGGTGGCCGCCTTCACCCCTGAGGCGAAGGTCCCATTGCCGTTGCCCTTGTAGAGCCACAGGTTGCCGGCACTGCTCCGAGCCACCAGGTCGGCGTTGCCGTCGCCGCTGACGTCGCCGGTGGCGACGAGCGCGGTGGCGGACTTGAGAGCGGTACTGCTCACCAGCTTGCGGCTGCTGAACGTTCCGGTGGTGCTGCTCGTGAACAGGTAGGTCGCACCGCCGGAGGTCCGGGCGATGAGGTCGGGGCGGCCGTCGCCGGTGAGGTCGCCGTGCCCGACGACCTGGGCGTACGAAAGCCAGCCGGAGCCGAGGGACTTGCCGCTGCCGAAGGTCCCGTTGCCCTTGCCGGGATAGACGTACAGGTAACCGCTGGACTTGACCGACATCAGGTCGGGCAGGCCGTCGCCGGTCACATCGCCCGGGGCGATGATCTGCTTGACGGTGCTCCAGCCCGAAGTGATCTTGGTGTTGACCCAAGTGCTCCCGGACTTGTGCCGCCAGTAGAGGTACCCGGACGTCGTGCGCATGACGTAGTCCACCACGCCGTCGCGGTTGAGGTCCGTCTGCAGCACCTTGTTGAAGCTGCCCCAGCCGCTGCCGCCCGAGGAGTACGAGGTCAGCTTGGAGCCCTTGTACACCCGTGCGGTGCCGCCGCTCTTGTACCGGGCGAACACATCCGCCAGACCGTCACCGCTCCAGTCGGTGTCGTTGACGCGTGCCAGCGTGACGCCGGTGTACGCACTCATTTTGGTGAACACCGGGTACGTACCGGCAACGCCGCAGTACTTCGAGACGCTGCCGTCGGGGTTGGCCTCGGACACACCCCACGAGACGATGCCCACGACACGCCCGTTGACCACTAGAGGACCACCGGAGTCGCCCACGCAGGTGGTGGTGGTCGTGGCGTCGTCACCCGTCGAGACGGGACCGGCACAGACCATGTGCCCGTTGGCGAAGTAATCCGCGCCGA
This sequence comes from Actinomadura alba, assembly GCF_014323705.1. Taxonomy (GTDB): domain Bacteria; phylum Actinomycetota; class Actinomycetes; order Streptosporangiales; family Streptosporangiaceae; genus Actinomadura_C; species Actinomadura_C alba. The sequence continues at coordinate 298,399 of NZ_JABVEC010000002.1, read as the reverse complement.
GCGACGCCTTTAGGGCGGCGTCGCAGGTGGCGTCCGACTCGAGCGGCAGGGTCGCCTTTTTCAGCACTTCCGACTGGGTGCCGTCCGGACCCGAACTGGTCAGACCCCAGCCGTACACCGTGGCGTTGGTACCGGCCGCGTACAGGGCACTGTCGGTGTTGGCGGCGATCTTGGCGGTGGTGAGCGACAGCGGCCGGTCCAGCGTGAGTACCGCAACGTCATTGTCGATGGTCGACGCGTTGTACCGCGGGTTGATCCACTGACGCTTGACGAGGGCCATCTTGGCGTTCTCGTCCAACAGGGTGGCGCTGCCGCCGAGGATCAGACCGTTGTTGATCCAGTCCAGGCCGTCGATGCAGTGAGCGGCCGTCATCACCTTGTTGGGTGCGACCAGGGTGCCGGCGCAGAAGATGACTTCGCCCGAAGTGTCGTTGGAGTACCACAGCTGGAGCATGTACGGCGCCGCACCGATAGTGGTCTGCGAGCCGCCGATGATCATAGGCGTCGCGCTCGGCGTCGACTGCGCTGACGGTTTACGGACGACCGACTTCGGCACATAGCCCTGCTTCTCAGCAGCGACGCGGATTTTCTGGAACAGCTTGCCGGTCGTCGTGCCGTCACTGGCTGCGACTGCCGAGGATGTGGTCGCGGCACCAGTGCCGGCAAGCGCCAGCGCGAGGAAGGCAGCGGAGAAGGCACGGCGAACGCCCGTCCTTCTCCCGCTGCGCAGAGCAGGATTCAAAGGGGTTCCCTGTAAGAAGAAGGCGCGCTCCAATAGCGCCTGACGTGGTGTCAGAGGGCTTCGCACACTGAGGGGATGTGTTGCCGCATATCTGACGGGGCGATGTTAGCGTGACTTACCAGACAAACGAGACTGTGAGATCTTCGTGTGACTGATTAGCGACACAACCGACGCCGGGTGTTTGATCGCGACCTCTGGTTCCACCTCGACGCATCACGCCGGGGAGTGGTCGAGCAGGTCACGCCAGTGCGGGTCGGCGGTGAGAACGGTGAGCCTCTGGGTGGCCCGCGATACCGCGACGTAGAGCGTGCGCAAGCCTCTCGGCGACTGGACGGCGACCTCCTCGGGCGCCACGATCACCGCGGCGTCGAACTCCAGGCCCTTGGCCTCGAGTACGTCGAGGACCTGCACCCGGTCGGGGAATCCGGCCACGAGTGCACGCCGGTCACGCCCGGACGCCGCCGCCGCGGTTTCCGGCCGCGACTCCGCCGGTGGTCCCGGCCTTGTTCCCGCAGGTGATTGTGACCGGGGCAGCTGATCGCCGATCGGCAGCGCGATCTGCCCGTCCGCCTGCGGAGTGACCGCCGAAGCCGCGACCTCGGCCGGGCCGGTCACCGCGAGCGGGACGATGACACCGATCGTTCCCTCGACCTGGTCGAGCAGCGTCGTGACCGCCTCGCGCACCGCGTCGGCGAGGTCGCCGGATCCGGTCACCGTCACGGCGGGCTCGTACCCGGAAGCGCGCACCGCACGTGCCGGTACGGCGCCCGGAACGGCGAGTGTGAGCACACGGGCCGCCACGTCGGCGATCTCGACGGAGTTGCGGTAGTTGGTGGTCAGGGCGAAGTCCCGGCGGGCGCGACTGCCGAGCGCCGCATCCATGGCCTGGCGCGACGCGTCGAGGTCCTCCCACGCGCTCTGCGCGGGGTCCTCCACCACCGTCCACGTCGCCTGGCGGCCGCGCCTGCCGAGCATCCGCCACTGCATGGGCGACAGGTCCTGGGCCTCGTCGACGACGATGTGCGCGTACTCGCGCGACTCCTCCACCCCGTCGTCGACCCGGCGGGCCCGCTCCATTCGCTCGATCGTGGTGGTGAGCTCGCGCATCGCCGGCTGGCCGGAACCGGTCCTCTCACCCGTGAAGATGTTGATCCCGTCGGAGGCGTAGGGGTCCTCGTCGTCCTCGTTCGCACCGGCCCAGGTCCGCGGCGGCGCCCCCAGCAGGTTGTCGATCTCGTCCAGCAGTGCGACGTCCTGGTAGGTCCGCGCCGCTTCGGCGGACCAGCTCGCGGCGAGCAGCCCGACCTGGTGACCGGACAGGTCCCGCCCGGCGGCGCTGGACAGCCGCTGGGCGTCGCCGAGCGAGAGGAGCACGTCGAGCGGACGGCGGACCGGCCACCACGTCGCGAGGAAGTCGGTGAAGGTCCGCTGGTCCCGGATGTTCGCCGCGAACTCCGAGCGCTTGGTGCCCGCGGCGTCGGAGAGGCCGCCGATCTCCACGAACCGGTTCCACAGGGCGTCGACGAGCTGTTCGCCGGCCCGCCCGCGCGCGGTGTTGACGTTGCCGCGGCTGCGCCGGTGCACGTTTTGGCGGACCCGGTCCAGCCTGGACCTGTCCAGCCGTACGACCACGCCGGCGTGCACCACGGTCACCGAGTCGGCGGCACCCGGCGGGTGGTCGGTCACCGCGCGCCGGAGCACCCGCGCCATCGATCCGGCGCCCTTGACCGCCGCGAGCTCGGGGGTGTCGTGCGCAGTGGCCGTCACGCCCTCGACCAGGTCACCGAGGGAGCGCAGCGTCGCCGATCCCTCGCCGAGCGACGGCAGCACGCGTCTGATGTACGACGTGAACCGGGGGTTCGGGCCCACGATGAGCACCCCGCGGGACCCGAACCGGCGCCGGTGACGGAACAGCAGGTAGGCCACCCGGTGCAGGGCCACCGCGGTCTTGCCCGTGCCGGGACCGCCGCGCACGATGACGGTGCCGTCGGCCGGGGCGCGGATCACCTCGTCCTGCTCGCGCTGGATGGTGGCCACGATGTCGCGCATGGGCCCTTCGCGGGTGCGGGCGAGGGAGGCGAGGAACGCCCCGTCGCCCACGATGGTCAACCCGTCGGCGGCACCGGGGTCGAGCAGGTCGTCCTCGATGTCGATCACTCTGTCGCCGCGGGAGTGCAGCACCCGCCGCCGGATCACCTCACGGGGATCCTCGGGAGTGGCCTGGTAGAACGCCTCGGCGGCGGGCGCCCGCCAGTCGATGACCAGGGAGTCGTGGTCACGGGTCCGCACCCCGACCCGGCCCACGTAGCGGGCCTCGCCGCCGGTCAGGTCGAGCCGGCCGAACACCAGGCCGTCGTCGGCGATGTTGAGGGCCTGTACGCGGAGCGCCGCCTGGTGGACCATGGCGTCCCGGTCGACCAGCGAGGCCTTGGTGCCCGCCTGCGCCTGCCGGTAGCCCTCCTTGATCATGTTCTTGGCGTCTTCGCGCATCTCCTCAAGCCGGGCGTACGCGACATCGACGCGTTCCTGCTCTGCGGCGATCTCCTGATCCTTGACCGCGGACGACATCCAGCGACTCCCTGGGAACCGGCGAAAACATACAGCTTAGGCGTTGTGCGTGACCGCGGAGGAGGCCCGCGTGCAGCTGCTTCCCGAGATGAGGATCAAGCATCCGGGCACGTGGGGATGCTCTGATGCTTGATCAAAAGCCCACGGCGGTTCGTGTCACGAGGTCAGATGATGGGCGGGCGGCCGGTGCGGGTCATGCGCCAGGCCGTACGCCACTTGATGGGGCGGCGCCGGCCGGCCGGCTTGCGCCAGCCCTCGACGAAGCCGCGGCACCAGGGCTTGAGCGCCGCCGGCCTGCGCTCCCGCAGCACGGTGAGGCCCACCCACACGGCGAGATAGACCAAGGCGATCGGCCACGGCAGGTTGCGGCGGGCGAGCCACACCCGATTGCGCGCGTTGTAGCGGTAGAACATGTCGTGCCGGGTCGGCAGCACCGCCGGATGGAACATCACCGCGGACGCGTCGTACTCGATCCGGTATCCGGCGTTGATGGCCTGCCAGGCGAGGTCGGTCTCCTCGTGCGCGTAGAAGAACCGCTCGGGCAGCCCGCCGGCCGCGTCGAAGGCGACCCGCCGCATGGCGCAGGCGCCGCCGAGGAAGGTCGTCACCGGCGAGGACCGGTCGGGGTCGCCGGCCCTGAGCCGGGGCACGTGGCGGCGCTCGCCCAGCCCGCCCTCGGGGTCCTTCACCCGGAAGGAGACGATGCCGAGCGCCGGGTCGGCGCTGAACCGCTCACGCAGGTAGACGCCGAGCCGGGTGGAGCGGTACCACCCGTCGTCGTCGAGGAACAGGATGATCTCGCCGCTCGACGCCTCGACGCCCCGGTTGCGTCCGGCCGGGATGCCGACGTTCTGCGAGAGCCGTACGATCGTCACCCGCTTGTCGTCGAAGACCTCGGCGGCACCGGGCCGCCAGTCGCCCACCACGCCGTTGGCGACCAGGACCACCTCGATGTCGACGTGCTCCTGCTCGAGGGCGCTGCGTACGGCCCGTTCCAGTTCGGCGGGCCGGTTGCCCATCGTCAGGATGACCACCGAGAGCATGGCGTCCGCACCGGCGCGGGCCGAGGGACGAGCGGGGTCCGGGCGGCTCACGACGTTCCCGTCCGTAGCAGGGTTCACCGCAGCCTCCGGGAGGCCACGATGCTGACGAAGTGCAGCACGGTCTGTACGACGGCGACGGCGGCGACGGCCACGGCCAGCACCCGGGTCACCGTCCAGCCGTCGTCGCCGTCGGCATGCAGGACGAGCACGTCGATCAGCGCGGCGGCCAGAATCAGCAGCGACAACTCCACGGCACCGATGATCCGGTGGAACCGCAGCATGGACGCCGTCTGCCGGGCCAGCGCCAGCCCGGTCGACCGGGGCCGCAGCGCCCGGTCGCCGGTGACCGGCTCGGCGGGCAGTCCCGACTTGGCGCGGGCCACCACGACGTTGTCGGTCTCGGCCTTGATGAGCACCGCACCGAGGGCGGCGATCAGGCCCAGCTCGACCCAGATGCCGGACTCCAGCCCGCCCTGGGCGCGGACGCCCAGCCCGACCAGCAGCGCCACCTCGGACATGTAGTGGCCGATCCGGTCCAGGTAGACCCCGGTGATCGAGGTCCGCTCGCTGTATCTCGCGACCTCTCCGTCGGAGCAGTCCAGCAACAGGTACGCCTGGATGAGCAGCGCGCCGGCGACGGCGGTGAGGATCCCGGCCGTTCCCGAGGAGGACAGCGCGATCACCACGCCGCCGAGCATGCCGCACACGATCATTAGATAGGTCAGCTGGTTCGGGCTGAACCCGATCCGCAGGAACAACCAGGAGAAGTAGGGCGACGCCGTGCGCATGTAGAGGCGTCCCGCCCAGTGCTCCTCGTTGCGGCGCTCTTTCAGGCCCGGCGGCTGGCCGCCCGCGCGGACCTCTGCGACGGTAGGGGCTTTGCGCGCAGGCATCTTATTGTCCGTGCTCCCGTACATAGTCACCGACCGTCTTGGTGACGGCGCTCTCGTCGAGGTCGAGGTGCTCGAGGACCGTGAAGCGGCCCGGCCGCGTTCCGGGGGCGTGCAGCACGGCGGCGGTGAACTGCTCCTCGGTCAACCCCACGTCGGCGGGCACCACGGGCAGGCCGTGCCGCCGCAGGGAGCGCACGACCTCGTCCAGCCGGCCGGGGTCCTCGTCAAGGAACGCGACGCGCAGGTGGTAGCAGAACGCCGCGCCGATGCCGGCGAGCTCGCCGTGGTTGGCGGTGCCGGGGAAGAGCTGGTCGATCGCGTGCAGGATCTCGTGGTCGCCGCCGCTGGACGGCCGGGACGACCCGGCGAACGACATCGCCATCCCGGACATCACGAGTCCCTCGGCGAGCACGGTCAGGAACCGGTCGGACTCGATGCCCTCGGGATGGAACAGCAGCGCGTTTGCGGCGTTGCGGGCCAGCGTCAGCGCCAGCCGGTCGAGCGGCTCACCCCGTTCCCGGCCGGCGAGCTCCCAGTCGTCGACCGCGGAGAGGTTGCTGAGCACGTCACCGATGCCGGCCCGGACGAGACGGTCCGGTGCGGCCCGCACGTAGTCAAGGTCCACGATCATCGCGAGCGGCATCGCGACGCCGAACGAGCCCTTGCCCTTCTCGTGGGAGAGGGAGGCGACCGGCGAGCAGATGCCGTCGTGAGAGAGGTTGGTCGCGACCGACACCATCGGGATCCCGGCGAGCGTCGCGGCGTACTTGGTGGCGTCGATTGTCCGGCCACCGCCGATGCCGACGACCGCCTCGTACGACCCGCCGCGCAACCGCGCGCCGAGCCCGACGGCCGCGTCGACCGTGGCGCCTTCGACCTGGAACATCTCGCAGTCCCGCAGGCTCGGCCGCACGTGCTCGGCGATCTGGTCGCCCTGGCCGGGGCCGACGGCGACGGCGACCCTGCCCTCGGTGGCGATGCGCCGGTCCGCCAGCAGCTCGCCCAGCGCCGCGATGGCGCCTCGCCGCACGTCGATCGACAGCGGGGCGGTGAGCATCCTCGCGAGGAGCGGCATCAGTGTCCCTGGCGCTGCGCCGCGCCGGTCGACGGTGCGTCGCCGAGCTTCGTGTACGAACGGAGCGGATCGCTCAGGGCGCTGCCCACGATGCGACGGGCCTTCTCCAGGTCGTCGTGGTTGTCCACCTCGACCCAGTCGACGGCACCGATGGGGGCCACCGAGATGAGGCCGCCTCGGTTCACGAGCTCCTGGTAGCCGTCCTCGTAGTACAGGTCGGGGTCCCGCTTCCAGGTGGCCTCGAGGGCGCTCGCGAGGGGACCGGCCGCGGCGGGCTCGATGAGCGTGGCGCCGATGTACTCGCCGTGGGCCTGCGCCGGGTCCATCAGCTTGGTGATCCGATGCAGACTGCCGGACTCGGAGAGGGTCACCTTCATCTCCTCGTCAGCCAGTGTTTTCACGTTGTCCACCGCCAGGATGATGTCCGGTCCGCGGCTGGACAATAGAGTCTTCTCGACACTCACCGGATGGACCGTGTCGCCGTTCACCATCAGGACACCCTGGGTGAAGTGGTCGCGAGCCAGCCACATGGAGTAGGCGTTGTTCCACTCCTCGGCCTTGTCGTTGTGCACCAAGGTCAGGGAGACGCCGTGCCGCTCCTCCAGAGCGGACTTGCGTTCTTCGACCGCGTTCGCGCGGTAGCCGACCACGATCACCACGTCGGTCAGCCCCACCTCGCTGAGGTTGTTCAGGGCTATGTCGAGGATCGTGGTGTCGTCGGCCGGGTCAGGGCTGACGGGGACCAGTGCCTTGGGCAGTGTTTCCGTGTACGGGCGCAGCCTTCGTCCCGCACCGGCTGCGAGCACCATGCCGATCATGATCCGGTTTCCTCCTCTTTCTCGAGGTCGACCATCACGCCAGTGCCGCGCCCGGTCTTGGTCCAGGTGCGTATGCTCTCGGTTCCGAACAGCACGCCGAGGTAGACGGCCAGTGCGGCGTACGCGAACGGGAGAATCCCCGCGAGGCCGGCGGCCGCCACGATCAGCATGCGGCCTTCCCAGCCGAGACCGGCCGTGAAGACCCACTGCTGCGGCAAGAGCTTCTGGCGAGTGCGATAAACGGTGTCGTAGTGGTGGTAGGCCAGCACCGCGATCAACAGGTAGATGAGCGGTGCCGACAGGTCGTGAGCGAACCCCAGTACGGCGAGGTAACCATACTCGATCGCCCTGATCACGGGCGGTACGAGCCAGTCGAGCCGGCCGCCGTGCGGGTGCGTCGAGGCCGGTCCGGTCAGCAGCAGCGCCGCCACCGGGGCGAAGAGCGCGACGCCGGCCTGCTCGCCGCCACCGGCGATGAGCAGGACGAACGTCACGGCGGCGGCCACCAGGACGCCCGGCAACGGCGGCAGCTGCCCCTGGGCGAGCCGCCCCAGCAACCCGCAGAGCGGCCCGTCGTCCCGGTAGACCTGTAGCCGGCCGGAGCGGCCGGAATCGTCGGCGGCGGGAGACCGCCGCGGCATCGTGAAGGTCATCGCGCTACGGACCTCAGAACTCGTCCGGTGAGGGTGTACGCCGTGGCCAGCGAACCCCAGATCAGCAGTGACAGGAACGTCACCTTGGCGTTGAACAGGGCGGCGGTGATCGCTATCAGGGCGAACCGCTCCCCGATGGGCAGGATCACGATCTTTTTGGCCCAGCGAAGGCCGCCGATCCTCTCGGTGCGCGCGGACAGCCACATCGCCAGCTGGCCGAGGCCACCGGACCGGCGGGCCGGGCCGGCCGGCCGAGGCGGCGGATCGAGCACGCTGTCGTCTCGGTCGGTGAGCGGGACCTCCGGCAGCGGCGCCGCCGGGGCGCGCACCCTGGCCGCCTCGAACGAAAAGTCGATCATGTGGCGGACGGTCTGCAGGATCAGCGCGGCGACCGCGAGCACCCACACGTCGCCGCCGTGGGCGGCGGTGCCCACCGCGGCCGCGGTGGAGCCCACCGCCAGCCCGGCGTAGACGACGTACTCCTTGGCCCGGTCGAACGTCGCGTCGAGCCACGCGCCGAGCGTGCTGAACTGCCGGGTGTAGCGGGCCAGCTGCCCGTCCACGCAGTCGAGGACGAAGGCGAAGTAGAGCAGCACCCCGCCGACGACCAGCCCAAGGCGGGTGCCCTCGCTGAACCACACGGCGGCCACCACCGCGACGGCCATGGACATGGACGTCACCATGTTCGGCGTGAGCTTGCGGCCGGCCGCCCATCGGGCGATGTACCGCGAATAGGTGCTCACGGCGTAGGTGGTGAAGAACCCGTCGTTGCCCTTCACCGCGTCATTCAGGCGTACGCGGTCCTCGTCGACCGCGTCGACGGCAGCGCGTGCCGCGGACACCTGGCCGACCGTGAGGACCCGGTCGCAGACCAGGTCGCGGACCGGCCGCGCCGCCACCCGCACGCCCGAGCGAACGAGCCCGACCAGCAGCAGCGCCGGCGCGTCGTCGCCCCGCGGCGGCGTGCCGCCGAGCGCCGTGTCGGCCGACCCGGCCGCCGGCCGCTCGCGCAGCGCCCGCTCGATGGCGACGGCCTCGTTGTCGACGAACCTGGAGACCTCCTGCCGGGCCTCCCCCAGCGTGCGGACCGGCTCGCTCTCGGGCAGCGTGCCGACGAGATCGGCGAGGTTCTTGGCGGCCGCGGCGAGCTCTCCCGCGACCTTGGGAGCGAGCCGCAGCACGCCGCGGAACTCGGCGTCGGGGTCGGTGACCTGGTGATGGCGCGACCCGGCCGAGACGACGAGCCCGCCCTTGGTGCGCACGACCGGCCTGGTCGGTTCCCCCTCGGGGCGGCGCCCCGCGACCAGGGCGAGCGCGCCCGGCTTGGCGTCGTGCACCACGCGGGCCAGCTGCTCGTTGCTCATGACCAGGTCGCCGTGCAGGATGAGCACCGGTTCTCGCGCCGCACCGGCCAGCCGCGCGATCTCTCGCAGGTCCATGGCGATGTCGTACGACTCGACGACGGTATGACCGGGGTCGGCCGCTTCATCCGGATGACGCAGGGCGGTCGCGGTCTCGGGCCGGGCGATGACGTGGGCGTCGTGTACGTTGAGCGAGGCCAGCTGGTCGAGCAGCCGCCGCAGCAGCGCCTGGTCGGTGTCGCCGTAGTGCAATTCCGCCGTCGAGGCCGGACCCCCCGCGGCCGCCGCCTCGACCGGTTCGGTCGCGACAACAACAGCCAAAGTCATCGACGCTCTCCGATCATCAGGACATGGGGTAATGCACCGCACTGGACATGATCAACACCGCGGGCGTCTCCACAGCGTAGCGGCTCGAACTTGTGGAGACGCGAGAGTGACACTTATCTGCATAGTGGGCATCAAGGTGGATACGCACCGATGACAACCATCGCGGTGGTCCTCGCAGGCGGCACCGGACAGCGGGTCGGATCGCCCCTTCCCAAGCAGCTCATCGAGGTCGGCGGCCGCCCGATCCTGGCCCACGCGATCGAGGCGTTCGACGGCTGCCGGCCCATCGACCAGATCCTCGTCGTCATGGCGGCCGGTCACCTGCCCGCCGCGACCCGGATCGCCGCCCCCTTTCCGAAGGTCCGTGCGGTGATCGAGGGCGGTGCGAGCCGCTCGGAGTCGACCCTGGCCGCGCTGGCGGCGCTCGCCGGCGAGCCCGACGACACCCGGGTGCTGCTGCACGACGCCGCCCGCCCGTTCGTCGACCACGCGATCATCGGCCGCTGTCTCGACGCGCTGGGCCGCTACGACGCGGTGGCGGTCGGCCTGCCCTCGTCCGACACGATCGTCGCCGTCGAGGACGACCTGGTCACCGGCATGCCGGCCCGGCAGACCCTGCGCCGGTTCCAGACGCCGCAGGGCTTCCGGCTCGGCACCGTCCGCCGCGCCTACGAGCTGGCGATGGCCGACCCCGACTTCACGGCGACCGACGACTGCGGCGTCGTCCACCGCTACCTGCCCGATGTGCCGATCAGGCTGGTGGAGGGCAGTGAGCGCAACCTCAAGATCACGCATCCGCTCGACATCGTCCTCGCCGAGCACATCGCCGGGGAACTCGCCAAGGACCTCCCCGACCGCCTCCCCGGTAAGGAAGACGCGCATGATCTTTGATTCGAAGCCGGCGATCATCGGTCACCGTGGATTCGGGAGCGGGAACATCACCGTGTCCCCCGCCGCTCGGCGCGCCACCGAGGCGGTGGCCGAGGACACGGTCGCGGCCGACGACGACACCGTCGTGGCCGAGAACACCATCGCCTCGCTGCTGGCGGCCGCCGAGGCCGGGGTGTCCTGGGTCGAGATCGACGTGCAGCGCACGGCCGACGACGATCTCGTGCTGCGGCACGACCCGACGACCGCCGACGGCGTCTTCCTGATCGACGGCACCGCGGCCGACTCGGGGCTGCCCCGGCTCGTCGACATCTTCGCGGCCCTGCCGCCCGAGGTCGCGGTGGACGTCGACGTCAAGACGATCCTCGAGGACGCCGTCGACTCGCCCTCGCGCCGCACGGGCGCGCTGCTGCTGCCCGTGCTCGCCCGCGAGGCGCGGCGCAGGCCGCTGCTGGTGACCTCGTTCGACCCGGCCCTGCTCCTGTACCTCAAGGAGAACCTGCCCGGCGTGCCACTCGGCCTGCTCACCTGGCTGTCGTTCCCCCTCTGGCACGGAGTCTCGGCCGCGGCCAACCTGGGCCTGCAGGCGGTCGGCCTGCACACCGGCTCCTTCGCGCTCGACCGCGACGACACCCGCATCCGGCCGCTGGAGCACTCCGTCGGCATCGCCCACAGGGCGGGCCTCGAGGTGATGGCGTGGTGCCCGGCCGCCAAGGACGCCGCGCGCTACGCCGCCGGCGGCGTCGACGCCCTCGTCGTCAACGACATTCCCGGAGTGCTGTCCGCCCTCTCCTGAACCTCGTGGAGTGGCCGGACCCGGGGCTCGGCACCGACTCGCGCGGCGGTCCATTCGGCGAACCGCCGGTGCGCCGTCTGTCGGGACGCCGTCACGCGCTGTCGGAACCGGTCCAGTCCGCCGAATCGGCAGGCCAGACTCCCAAGGCGATGTGGTCGTAGTAGGAGTACGAGTTGATGTCGTCTTCGATCGTGAGCGTGAGCGCCATCGTCCCGCGGTCCCAGATCTCTCGGAACGCGTGGCTGCCGATGTCACGCGATTCGCCTGAGCCCTGATCCGGCGGAGGTGTTCCCAGTTCCAACCGCCACCCGGCGGGTTCCTCCGCATCGTCGTCGTTCTCCGCCGGATCCTCGAAGAGGTAGAGCACGGGCATCGCCACGTCACCCACGTTCCAGTGCACATGGGCGATGCCCGCGGGGTCCGGTTGCGCCCAACCGAGATCCACGAACGTCCGCTCGACGGACTGGGCGGTCCAGGGGCCGTCCGCCAGGGAGATCATGGTCCCGACCCAGGTGTCGTCCACCGGCAGTAGCTTCATGCTCATGCGGCGATGGTATTGACCAGGTCGCGCATCTGGGCACGGCGCCCTCATCCATCATGAGACCAGTGCCGTCCCGCCGACGGGAGGCGTCAGGAGTTCCGGTCGTCCTTGTCAGAGCCGCCGGTGCCGTACATCTGGGTCCAGCTGCCGGCCTCGCTCTCATCCTCGCCCTCGTCCTTGCGCGCGGGCGGGCGCTGCTCGGAGGGCGCGGGCGGCGGCGGGGAATACGCAGGTGGGGAGTAGGCCGGCGGTGGCGTGCCTGGCCCGGGCTGGTAGGGCGCCGGCGGCTGACCGTGCGCCTGATGCGGGGAGGGAGCCTGACCGTGCGGGGCGGGAGCCTGCCCGTGCGAGCCGGGAGCCTGAGCGTGCTGACCGGGAGCCTGCCCGTGCGGGCCGGGAGCCTGCCCCATGGCGGCGGGCCCGGCGTGGCCGGACGACTGGCCCGGACCCGGGCTCGGGACCTGGCCGTACGGCGGGGCCATGCCGCCGAACTCGTAGGGCGGCCCGGCGGCGGGACCCGAGGGCCGTCGCGGTGTCCCGGCGGCCCACCGTGACCGAGGCAGCGAGGCCACCAGCAGGAACCCGCCCACCAGCAGAAGGAACCCATAGGGTCCGAGAATGAGGTAACCCCGGTCGAGCGTGTCGGGGAGTTTCCGCATGGTGTGCTCCATCGCGAAGCGGGGAGAGACCATCCAGAGCAATCCCACGATGAAGTAGACCACCCCGGGGATGAGGGAGGCGAGCGGAGACACCCTCGACCCGGCCAGTACGCCCAGAACCGCGGCGACGAACAGGACCACGGCGCCGGCGATCCACCGATCCGTCCCGTCGAGCACGAAGTACCTGAAGCCCCGCACGAACCGCTCGGTGCCGAACATGAGCGCCGCGGCGAGCAGCGGAGTCACGATGAGCCCGACCACGGCGCCCACGGCATGGCGTGCACCGTTCTGCATCCGTACCTCCTCGGCCGGCAGGCAGCGCCGACACGCAGCAAGATAGCCCGGAATAACCCGGTCCGGGCACACCGCCCCGGCCTCTCGTACCGATTCGAGGCTATTTACAGAGATTCTGGGTCGCGGTCTTGGCCTGAGGGCCCTTGGGCTCCGTGCCCGTGTCACCCGCCGGTCCGGCCACCTGCACCTTCTTGGCGCCGTCCCAGTCGGAGCCCACGATCACCTGGACGCGGTCGCCGAGCGACGGGACCCGCTTCACCTTCGCGCCGGGGATCGCGGCGGCCAGGGTCTCGGCCGAGTCCGCGCGTCCGCCGCCGTACTGGACGACTGTCTGCTCGAGCCCGATCTGCTTCGCCACGCCGGGGACGACGATCGGGTCGAAGCCCACCTTGCGCAGGTCTTCGGCCGCTCCTCGCGCCACGCCACGGGTACCGACGCCGTTCAGCACCCTGACCTGGATGTCCGCCGGGCGCACGGTCAGCTCGTTCCCGGCCTTCGTCGGCGAGGGCGTCGGCGACGCCGGCGCGGCCGGCCGGATGAGCGGCTCGTCGCGCTTGAGCTTCTGGAACAGGTCTCGTGCGCCCTGCTGGTCCCACCGCACGGTGGACTGCGGCCGGGACCCGTTGATGGGTGTCATGTAGTTCGAGTCGGCCAGCGGCACACTGGTGAACGCGACGCTGTCGGTGGACATCCCCTTCATCTGCCGGAGCAGCGCCTGGGCGTCGTCGGCCAGCCCCTTGTCCACCCGGATCGACTTCAGCATGGCGGTGACGAACTTGGTGGCCTTGACCGGGTCGGTGAGCGTGGAGGTGCTCAGCGCCTGGCTCATGAGAGCGGACATGAACTGCTGCTGGCGGTCGATGCGGCCGAGGTCGCTGCCGCCGCTGAGCGTGTAGCGGGCCCGCGCGTACGCCAGCGCCTTCTCCCCGTCCACGTGGCTCGAGCCGGCCGGCAGCCGCAGACCGCTCTTCGGGTCGTCGATGGCCTGCTCCGTGCAGATCTTGACCCCGCCGAGCGCATCGACGACCTTGATGAAGCCGAGAAAGTTGACCTCGACGTAGTGGTCGACCCGGACGCCGGTCGTCTGCTCGACCGTCTCGATCGTCAGCGACGACCCGCCGTAGGGGTAGGCCCAGTTGAGCTTGCCCTGCCGGGGCGGTATCGGGGTGCCCTTGGCGCCCTCGCTTCCGTTGGACCGGTGCGCCGGGATCGTCACCAGCGAGTCGCGGGGCAGGCTGACGACGGAGACCTTGTCATGGTCGGTCGACAGGTGCACGAGCATCATCGTGTCGGAGCGCTCGCCCTCGAACCGGCCCAGTCGCAGCCGGCGGATCTGGTCCGGCTTCATCCCATCGCGGCGGTCGACGCCCGCGACCAGGATGTTCATCGCGCCCTTCGGGCCGGCGTCCGGCCGGTTGCCGATGCCGTCGAAGGGGTCGATCTTCTCGATCTGGCCGAGCACGAAGCCCTGGAAGGCCCACGCGCCGCCCGACGTGAGCAGCACGAACGCCGACATGGTGGCCGTGACCATCAGGAACCTGCGCTGCCGGCGAGCGTTCATCGCCGACCGGGCCGCCCCGCGCCGCCGGCGGCGCGACGAGCCGACCTCGACGCGTGGAGAACGGGTGTCATCGATGATGACGCCCTCCGGCCGGCCCTCGTCGGGCTCTGGATCGGCCGGGCTCTGCCGTCCATTCGGGCGAGGCCGGAAGTAGCGTTCGAATGGATCGGAGTCGTTGTCGTTGGCCATCCTGGTGCCGCCTCCGCGCGAAACCCTCATGTTCGTTGCGTTGACCCTGGTTCCGTACAGTAGCGTGGCGCCGTCATGAATCCCTCTCCCAACGCGCGTGGTTCAGTCGAACCCCGCCAGCGCCCTCAGAGCAGCCGAGTGAGCACCGAAAGCCCCACAACCTGGCCGGCCGTATCCGTGATCATGCCGGTACTCAACGAGGAACGGCATCTGGCCGACGCCGTCTCGCGCATCCTGGACCAGGACTATCCCGGCGAACTCGAGCTGGTGCTCGCCGTCGGGCCGTCCCGCGACCGCACCCAGGAGATCGCCGACCGGATCGCCGCCGAGGATCCGCGGATCATCGTGGTGGCCAACCCCACCGGCCGTACGCCGCAGGGGCTCAACATCGCGATCAAGGCGTCGCAGTACTCCATCCTGGTCCGGGTCGACGGCCACTCGCTGCTGCCGACCGACTACGTGCGCGCGGCGGTCGAGACCATGGAGGAGACCAAGGCCGACAACGTCGGCGGGATCATGGCGGCCGAGGGCGTCACGGCCTTCGAGAAGGCGGTCGCCCGGGCCATGACCTCGCCCATCGGCGTGGGCAACGCCCGCTTCCACACCGGTGGAGCGCCCGGTGAGGTCGAGACCGTCTACCTCGGAACGTTCCGGCGCAGCGCGCTCGAACGGGTCGGGGGTTATGACGAGACGTTCGTACGCGCCCAGGACTGGGAGATGAACCACCGGATCCGGCGCACCGGCGGCACCGTCTACTTCACGCCGCGCATGCGGGTCACCTACCGGCCACGTCCCGACCTGCGGGCGCTCGCCAAGCAGTACTTCCACACCGGCCGCTGGCGCCGCGTCGTGGGCCGCGAGCACCAGGGCACACTGAACCTGCGCTACCTGGCCCCGCCCATCGCCGTGGTCGCGATGACGGTGGGCGCCGTGGCCGGGGCCTTCGGCTTCTGGCCGGGCTGGCTCCTTCCTGGCGGCTATGCCGCGGCCATCGCGCTCGGCGCCTTGGCGACCGGCCGTGGCCTGCCGCTGTCGGCGTGGCTGCGGTTGCCGCTGGTGTACGCCACCATGCACGTCTCCTGGGGCCTCGGTTTCCTCACCAGCCCGCCTCGCCTCGGCCAGCCCAAGGTCTGAGCACGCGCCCACGCGTGCGGCGTCCCGTGACCGCGTGAAGGATCGCGGCGGTCCAGGGCACCGGGATCCTTCACGCGATCGGAGTGCTCGGGGTCAGGGGCGGCCCAGCGCGCGGTAGTTCCAGCCGGCGTCGCGCCAGCGCTCGGGGTCGAGCGCGTTGCGCCCGTCCACGATGTTGCGCTCGGCCACGACCTCGCCGAGCGCCTCGGGATCCATGTCGCGGAACTCGGCCCACTCGGTGAGCAGCAACACCACGTGCGCGCCGCGCGCCGCGTCGAGGGCCGACTCGCCATAGCTGAGGGCCGGCTGTGCCCGGCGGGCGTTGCCGAGCGCCTGCGGGTCGTACACGGTCACCTTGGCGTCCTGCGAGCGGATCGTGACCGCCACGTCCAGCGCCGGCGAATCACGGATGTCGTCGGAGTTCGGCTTGAACGCGGCGCCGAGCACCCCCACGGTGCGGCCGATGAAGGATCCGCCGAGAAGCTCACGGGCCAGGTCGACCATGCGGCTCCGGCGGCGCATGTTGATCGCGTCGACCTCGCGCAGGAACGACAGTGCCTGGTCGACCCCGAGCTCACCGGCCCGGGCCATGAACGCGCGGATGTCCTTGGGCAGGCATCCGCCGCCGAAGCCCAACCCGGGGCCGAGGAACTTGCCGCCGATCCGGTCATCGTGCGACAGCGCCTCGGACAGTTTGGTCACATCCGCGTGTGCGGCCTCGCACACCTCCGCCATCGCGTTGATGAAGGAGATCTTGGTGGCGAGGAAGGCGTTGGCGGCGACCTTGACCAGTTCGGCGGTCGGGTAGTCGGACACGATGAACGGCGTCCCACTCCCGATCATCGAGGCGTAGACCTCCCGCATGATCTTCTCGGAGCGCTCCGACCTCACGCCCGCGACGATGCGGTCCGGATGCATGGTGTCCTGGACGGCGAAGCCCTCCCGCAAGAACTCCGGGTTCCAGGCCAGTTCGGCGTCCACGCCGACGGGGGCGAGCGCGGCCAGCAGCTTCGCGAGGCGTGCGGCGGTGCCCACCGGGACCGTCGACTTGCCGACCATGAGGCAGGCGCGTTTCAGGAGCGGCGCCAGGCGAGCCACGGCCTCGTCGACGTACGTCAGGTCGGCGGCGTACTCGTCCGGCTTCTGCGGCGTGCCCACGCACAGGAAGTGCACGTCGCCGAACTCGGCGATCTCCTCGTACGACGTGGTGAAGCGCAACCGGCCGTTGGCGAGGTTACGGCGCAGAACCGGTTCCAGCCCCGGCTCGAAGAAAGGGAGGTCGCCGGCGGACAGCCGTTCGACCTTGCGCTCGTCGACATCGAGCCCGAGCACTTCGAACCCGAGATCGGCCATGCACGCGGCATGGGTGGCGCCGAGATAGCCGGTGCCGATCACGGTGAGCCGGTGAGCCAAGGGAACTCCTTTCAGAAGACGTCCCCGCACGCCACTGATTAATCGTACTGACCGGTAGCATTCGGGGCATGAGCCCCGATTTTCCCTCGTACAGCCCCGCAGAGGAGCATGAGCTCCTCCGGCAGACGGTCCGCGAGCTCGCCGACGCGAAGATCGCGCCGCGGGCAGCGGAGATCGACGAGACCGGCGAGTTCCCTCACGATGTCCTCGCCGCACTCGTGCAGGCGGACCTGCACGCCGTCCACGTTCCGGAGGCATATGACGGTGCCGGCGCCGACGCTCTCGCCACCGTGATCGTCATCGAGGAGGTCGCCCGTGCGTGCGCCTCGTCGTCGCTGATCCCGGCGGTGAACAAGCTCGGGACGGTCCCGATTCTGCTTTCCGGATCCGAAGAACTGAAGAAACGGTATCTGACGCCGGTGGCGCGAGGCGAAGCGATGTTCTCTTACGCGCTCTCGGAGCCCGAGGCTGGCAGCGACGCCGCCTCGATGAAGACCCGCGCCGTACGTGACGGCGATCACTGGGTGCTCAACGGCACCAAGATGTGGATCACCAACGCGGGGGTTTCGGACTACTACACGGTCATGGCCGTGACCGATCCCACACTCGGAGCCAAGGGGATCTCCGCCTTCGTGGTGGAGAAGGGCGACGAGGGCGTCTCCTTCGGCGCACCGGAGAAGAAGCTCGGGATCAAGGGGTCCCCGACCCGCCAGGTGATCATGGACGATGTCCGGATCCCCGCCGAGCGGATCATCGGTGCGGAGGGCACCGGCTTCAAGACCGCGCTGGCCACGCTCGACCACACCCGGATCACCATCGCCGCGCAGGCGCTGGGCATCGCCCAGGGCGCCCTCGACTACGCCGTCGGCTACGTCAAGGAACGCAAGCAGTTCGGCCGGCCCGTCGCCGACTTCCAGGGCGTGCAGTTCATGGTCGCCGACATGGCGATGAAGATCGAGGCCGCCCGGCAGCTCACCTACCACGCCGCGGTGAAGTCCGAGCGCGCCATGCACGGCGAGACGATCAAGGACCTCACGTTCGTGTCGTCCGCGTGCAAGTGCCTGGCCTCGGACGTCGCGATGGAGGTCACGACCGACGCGGTGCAGCTGCTCGGCGGCTACGGCTACGTCAAGGACTACCCGGTCGAGCGCATGATGCGCGACGCCAAGATCACCCAGATCTACGAGGGCACCAACCAGATCCAGCGCGTCGTCATGGCCCGCCAGATCCTGAAGTAGGCGGGGGCGCTCACTGCGAGAGGGAGTCGCGCAGGCGGGCGCCCTTGGCCTTCGCCTGGTCGTACAGGTCGGCCTGGAACTCGGTCATGCGCCCGCGCAGGTCCTCGTCGGCCGCCGCCAGGATCCGTACGGCCAGCAGGCCGGCGTTGCGCGCGCCCCCGACGGACACCGTCGCCACCGGTACACCGGCGGGCATCTGAACGATGGACAGCAGCGAGTCCATGCCGTCGAGGTGCTTCAGCGGCACCGGGACGCCGATCACCGGCAGCGGCGTCACCGACGCCAGCATGCCGGGCAGGTGGGCCGCCCCGCCCGCCCCCGCGATGATCACGCGCAGCCCGCGCTCGGCGGCGCCCGTGCCGTAGGCGATCATGTCGTTCGGCATCCGGTGGGCCGACACGACGTCGGCCTCGTAGGGCACGGCGAACTCGTCGAGCGCCTCGGCGGCGGCGCGCATGACGGGCCAGTCGGAGTCGCTGCCCATGACCAGGCCGACGAGTGGAGCGGTCACCGGGGGCCTTCCCTGAGGTAGTCGGCGGCGTGCCGCGCGCGTGCCAGGAGGTCGTCCAGGTCGTCGCCGAGAACGGTCACGTGACCGATCTTGCGGCCCGGACGCACCTCCTTTCCGTAGAAGTGCACCTTGACGCCCGGATCATGGGCCATGACGTGGATGTAGCGGTCGTAGACGGCCGGGTCCGCACCGCCGAGGACGTTCGCCATCACGGTGTACGGGGCGGTGGGGGTGGTGGAGCCGAGCGGCAGGTCGAGCACGGCCCGCAGGTGCTGCTCGAACTGGGAGGTCCGGGAACCCTCGATCGTCCAGTGCCCGGAGTTGTGCGGGCGCATCGCCAGCTCGTTGACGAGGATCCCCGAGTCGGTCTCGAACATCTCCACGGCGAGCAGGCCGACCACGCCGAGCCGCTCGGCGATGTCGAGGGCGAGCCCCTGGGCCCGCGCCGCGACCTCCTCGTCCAGACCGGGCGCCGGGGCGATCACCTCATGGCAGATGCCGTCGCGCTGGACGGTCTCGACGATGGGATAGGCGGCGCCCTGACCGTACGGCGAGCGGGCGACCAGCGCTGCCAGTTCGCGCCGGAACGGCACGTGCTCCTCGGCCAGCAGTTCCACTCCCCGGGCCACCGCGCCGTCGATCACGTCGCGGGCCTCGTCCACGGAGTGGAACACCCAGACGCCCTTGCCGTCGTACCCGCCCAAGGCGGCCTTGAGGACGACCGGCCATCCCGTCCGCTCGGCGAAGGCGGCCAGGTCGGCGGGCTCGCGCACGGGGGAGAACCGGGGGGACGGAACTCCGGCGGCGCTGAGCCGCTCCCGCATGATCAGCTTGTTCTGGGCGTGCAGCAGCGCGTCCGCCCCGGGCCGGCAGGCGATGCCGCCCGCCTCGAGCGCCCGGATGTGATCGGACGGGACGTGCTCGTGGTCGAAGGTGACGGCGTCACAGCCCTTGGCGAAGGCGCTCAGGTCGTCGAGTGAGCCATGGTCGCCGATCCGCACGTCCGCGCAGGCACGCGCGGCCGACGCGTGAGCCGAGTCGCTGAGGACCCGCAGCGTCACGCCGAGCCCGATCGCCGCCTGCTGGGTCATCCGGGCCAGTTGCCCGCCGCCTATCATTCCCACAACCGGCATCCGGGTGTCTCCACCGCGCTGAGCAGGATCTCTCACGTGCACGAGGTTATCCGCCCGCCGAAGATGTGAACGATACGGGGAGGTTCACCGTCCATGTAAGAGGGAAGCAACACACACGCGGGTGGCGATCAGACACAGAGGCAATGCAGCACGGCCATCTCGCTCAGCCTCTATCCTCGATGTGCCGCAATGTGCTGGTATCCCGAAGGGACGGTCCGTCTCCGTGAGCTTTGTCGTCAATCTCTACCGACGGTTCGCGCGTCTCGCGCACGAGCTCGCGAAGTTCGGCAGCGTAGGGGCCATCGCCTTCGTCATCACCATCGGCACCGGCAACATCCTGCACGCCGGTCTGGATGTGGGCCCGCTCACGTCCAACGGGGTCGCGACCGTGGTCTCCACCACGTTCGCGTACTTCGCGAACCGGCACTGGACCTTCCGGCACCGGGACCGTACGGGGCTCGGCCGTGAGTACGCCCTGTTCTTCGGGCTCAACGGCATCGGCCTGGTGATCACCCAGTTGTTCATCGGATTCACCTACTACGTGCTCGACCAGCGCAACCCGATCGCCTTCAACGTCTCACTGATCATCGGCACGGGAGTGGCCACACTGTTCCGCTTCTGGTCGTACAAGAAGTGGGTGTTCCTCCCCATGTCGGCACCGCCGGTGGACGCGCACACGGGGCTGCCGGGGACCGGCGGTGCCCCGCAGACGGCGACGCACGTTCCCGGCGACCGCCCGGCCTGGGGCCACGACGAGCGCCGCCCGCCCGCCGACGTCGGCCACGTTGAGTTGCACTCGGGGCAGGTCACGCGGGCCCGATGACGAGCCGCTCCCCCGCCGCCCGGACGTCGGCGGCCTCCCTCAAGAAGATCGCGAACACCGCCGGGCGGGCACGTACGAGTTCCAGCCGCCCCCCATCGACGGCGACGAGCGAGCGGGCCAGGTAGAGCCCGAGGCCGGTGCCCTCGCCGCTGCTCACACTGCGGTCGAAGACCTTGCGCTCCAGATCGGGCGGCACCCCCGGGCCCTCATCGCCGATCTCCACGACCACCGATCCGGCGGTGAGCTTGGTGCACAGGGTGACCCTTCCGGCGCCGTGCACGAGCGAGTTGTCCAGCAAAGTCGCGATGATCTGGGAGAGCCCGGCCCTGGTCACCACCGCGACGAGCCCCCGTTCCCCGGTGACCTCGACCCGTCGGCCGTCCCGCTGGAAGATCGGCTGCCACTCCTCGACCTGCTGCGCCACGATGTCGTCGACGGCCACCGCGGTCGCGGCGCCCGTACGGTCGTGCCGCGCGCGGGCGAGGAGCTGCTCGACGACGGCGACGAGCCGCTCCGCCTGGGCCAGCGCCGCCGCGCCCTCCTCACGGACCAGGTCGGGGTAGTCCGCCGCCTCGACCATCTCCTCGAGCCGCATCGACAGCGCGGTGAGCGGTGTGCGGAGCTGGTGGCTCGCGTCGGAGGCGAACTCGCGGCTCGCGGCCAGCAGGTCGGCGATCCGCACGGCGCTGCGGTCGAGCACCTCCGCGACCCGGTCGACCTCGGGGATCCCGTACCGCCTGCGGCGGGGCCGGGCGTCGCCGGATCCGAGGCGGTCGGCGGTCTCGGCCAGATCGATGAGCGGCACGGTGAGTTTGCGTGCCTGGAACACGGCGAGCGCGATCGTCACCGCGATGCCGAGCACGACGAGGGCCGCGATGAGCAGCAGCGACCGCAGCGCCTCGTTCTCCACGTCCTGGGCGTTCTGTGAGACGTCGACGTGGATGCCGCCGGCCGCACGCGAGTCGGTGAGCCGCTGCCCGCGGCTCGGCGGCACCGTTCCCGCCGTCACCACGGAGGCGTTCGGCAAGATGATCACAACGTAGCGACCGGGGAACTCATGCCCGATCTGCTCCGAGGTGATGGGTTGTCGGGAGTCCCAGCGCAGCTGCACTCCAGCGAGAATGATCGCCGCCTCTCGCTGGAGCGACTGCTCCGCCTCCTCATAGATCAGTTTGTGCGTCGAATAGGCGAGGGGGATACCGAGCAGCAGGATCGCGACGATCGCCACCGCGAACGTCGACACGAGCAGCCGGCGCCTCATCAAGGCTCCTTCCGCTATGGACGAATATGGGGTTGCACCGTGATCGCGCGGTCGTCATGCCGGATCGCGGCGGCCGACGGGCTAGTCACCGCGTTCGAAGCGGAAACCGACCCCTCGCACCGTCGTTATGTAACGGGGGCTGGCGGCGTCGTCGCCGAGCTTCCGCCGCAACCACGAGATGTGCATGTCCAGCGTCTTCGTCGACCCCCACCAGTTCGTGTCCCACACCTCCCTCATGATCTGTTCCCGCGTGACGACCTTGCCCGCGTCGCGGACCAGGACCCGCAGGAGATCGAATTCCTTCGTGGTGAGCTGGAGCTCCTGCTCACCCATCCAGGCCCGGCGGGACTCGGCGTCGATCCGGACGCCCTGAACGATCGGCGTCTCGGTGCTGCCCCTGCGGAGCAGCGCGCGGACCCGCGCGAGCAGTTCGGCCAGCCGGAATGGCTTGGTGACGTAGTCATCCGCACCGGCGTCGAGCCCGACGACGGTGTCCACCTCGTCGGCGCGTGCGGTGAGGATGAGAATCGGCACCCCGTGCCCTTCGGAGCGCACGCGGCGTGCGACTTCGAGCCCGTCGAGCTCGGGCAGGCCGAGATCGAGGACAATGAGATCCACACCGCCCCCGAGCGCTCGCTCCAGGGCCTGAGGCCCATCGGGGCTGACTTCAACGTTGTACCCCTCCCGTCGCAACGCGCGAGCAAGGGGCTCAGAGATGGACGTGTCGTCCTCGGCGAGCAGTACTGAGGTCATGTCCCGATCGTAGGACTATTCAAGAACGTTTCCCGCTTAGTGCGAGCGCCTTGACCTGCGGTTTAACACTCGTAGTACTTGCTTGAACACGGCTGAAGCAGCTTTAACCAGATACAACCGCCCATGTCGAAGTCGTCACCGAACGTGACTCGGGTGCAGCGTCGCCCCGGAGCGGCCGGACCGCCGCACCGCGGCCCGAGCCCCTCAAAGATCTTCACAAACGGGAACGAGTCCCACCCGAGGCCCCAGACTGGCCATAATCGCCGTAGTGGGCTAACTTAGGGGAGGCTTACCTAAAGGGGGCCCGTTGACCGGGCTCGGGACCGAGAGGCACTTCACCGGATGTACGTCTGCATCTGCCACGCCGTCACTGAAGACGACGTACGTGGCCGCATCACCGCCGGAGCCGCCTCGGTCAAGGAGGTCCGCGCGGCCTGCGGGATGCCGCCCGGCTGCGGCTCCTGCACCAAGCGGCTGTGCGCCCTGGTCAGCGAGCGCCGGGCACCGGACCTCCTCGCGGACGACCTTTCGGGCACGCTCGCCGGCCTCGACGCCGAGGTCGGCACGGCCGCCTGATCCGGCCACGGCCGGGGGCGGCGTTCCGGGCCGCGTACCGCCGATCATGGGAGGCGAGGCTGCCATTCCGGCGCCGGTCATGCCACGATTGGACGGTATGGAAGGCGACAAGGACATCATCGCGCTGCTCAACGAGCAGCTGACCGCAGAGCTCACCGCGATCAACCAGTACTTCCTGCACGCGAAGATGCAGCAGAACTGGGGCTTCACCCGCCTCGCCGAACACACCCGCGCCGAGTCCTTCGACGAGATGCGGCACGCCGAGCGGCTGACCGACCGCATCCTCTTCCTCGAGGGGCTTCCGAACTACCAGAAGCTGGGCACCCTGCGCATCGGGCAGACCGTCGTCGAACAGCTGAAGGCCGACATGGCCGTCGAACTCGAGGCGGTGGCGCGCCTGCGGCCCGGCATCGAGCTCATGCGCTCGCGCGGCGACGTCACGTCGGCGCGCATCTTCGAGGACATCCTCGCGGATGAGGAAGAGCACCTGGACTACCTCGAGACCGAACTGCAGCTCGTCGAGACGCTGGGCGAGCCGCTCTACCTGCAGCGTTACGCCGAACCGCCGAGCGCGTAACCCGCGACGGGCGCCGCGCCCTCGGCACGCCCGCTCCGGCGGGACGCCAAGGGCCGTCTTACTTGTACCTTAAAATCGGACGTCTACCGTTATCTGACCGTTGCGCAAGATTTACCAATGTGGCGCGAGCGTCACGTGGGGGCGGAGGAACCGGCGTGGCCGACCATGTGGAGATCGAGCGGAAGTACGACGCCGAGTCCGACTTCGTCTTGCCGGACCTGAGCGACGTACCCGGCGTTCACGCGGTCGGTGAACCCCAGACGCACCTTCTCGTGGCGAAGTACTTCGACACTCCAGATCTCCGGCTGGCGGCCCGCGGCATCACCCTCCGCCGCCGCCGTGGCGGTGACGACGCGGGCTGGCACCTGAAGATGCCGGTCGGACCGGACACCAAGAAGGAACTGCGCGCGCCGCTCGGCCGGGCCCAGGTCGTCCCCGCCCGGCTCGCCGGCCTGGTCTCGGCGCACACCCGCGGCGAGCCGCTCCAGCCGGTGGCGACCCTCGAGACGGGCCGTACGGTCATCCGGCTGCTCGGCCCGGACGGCGAGGTCCTCGCCGAGGTGGCCGACGACGCCGTGGCCGGACAGGTGATCGCCGGTGCCGACGGTGAGAGCGGCGGCCCGCCCTCCGGAGGAACGTGGCGCGAGATCGAGGTCGAGCTCGTCGACGGGCCGGCGGCCCTGCTGAAGGCCGTGGGCAAGCGGGTGCGCAAGGCCGGCGCGCGCAAGGCCGAATCCGCCTCCAAGCTGGGGAGGGTGCTCGAGCCGGTGTTGGCACGCGGCCGGGAACAGCGGCCACCGGCCACCGGTCCCGCCCAGGGCACCGCCGGTGCCGCCCTCACGGCCTATCTGGCCGCGCAGGTCGACGCGCTGCTCGCACACGACCCCAAGGCCCGGCTGGCCGAGTACGACGCCGTGCACAAGATGCGGGTGTCGGTGCGCCGGATCCGCAGCGCGCTGAAGAGCTACCGGCCGGTGCTGGACCGGAGCCGCACCGACGCGCTGCGGCCCGAGCTGAAATGGCTGGCCGACGAGCTCGGTGCGGTCCGCGACCTCGAAGTGCTGCGCGAGCGCTTCACCGGCCGCCTCGACGCGCTGCCCGCGGATCTGGCCGCGCATCAGGGGTGGCTCGACGCCCTGCGGAACCAGGAGACCGCCGCCTACCGCCGGCTCAACACGGCCCTGGGAGAGCCCCGCTACTTCCGGCTGCTCGACGCCCTCGACGAGCTGCTCGCCGACCCACCGCTCACCGACCGGGCCGACCGCGAGGCGGCCAAGGAGCTGCGGAGGCTGGTACGGCAGGCCTGGCGCAAGCTGCAGCGCGCCTATGACGGCATCGAGGCGGCCCCGCCGGAGGAACGCGACACCGCTCGGCACGAGACCCGCAAGGAGGCGAAGCGGGCCCGCTACGCGGCCGAGGCCGCCCAGGGGGTACTGGGCAAGCCGGCCGCCACCGTCGCCGCGAACGCCCAGGCGATGCAGGACGTGCTGGGCCGGTTCCAGGACGGCGTGATCGCCCAGGAGCACCTCGCCCGGATCGCCGCCGACTCGACCGATCCGCGCGAGGCGTTCACGCTGGGTGCGCTGTACGAGATCGAACGGGCCGAGGCGAGGTCCGCGCTGAACGACGTGGCCGCGACGTGGGCCAAGGCGGGCGACCCCGCCGCGCTGAACGCCCTGCGCCTCTAACCGCTGCCCGAGCCGGGCCGCCGACCCGACTCATCGGGCGGTTCAGAGCCGGCAGGTCGCGACGGGCACCGGCGCCACGATCGCGCGGGCCCGGTGCCGGCCGAGGTTCGCGCTCAGCCGGTGCTCCTCACCCTCGAGCCGGCCGGCGAAGTGCCCGAGCACGCAGGAACGATGCGGCTCCGGCAGGCCGCGCAGGGCCGGCACCGCGTCGGCCGAGAGCCCGCGCAAGTACGCGATGTCGATCTTGCCGCTCTGCTCGTACCGCGCGATGTTGCGCTCGGCGATGAAGCCGTCCGGATTCAGGGCGGCCAGCGCGATGAGCGCCGCGCCGCCGCTCGCCGCGACGGCACGCGGCAGCCACGTGGCCCTGAGCCTGATCCCGGCGGCGGCGATGAGCACGATCACCAGGCCGAGCCACAGCTCGAACGCGTGCACCCACAGCCGCAGCCGCGTCCAGCCGTAGGCCTCCTCGTACAAATACAGCCGGCGCAGGGCGACCGCCACCACCACGAGCGTCAGCCCGCACAGCGCACCGAGCAGCGATCTGACCACGGCCCGGTCGGCCGCGTCGCCGCGCGGGGCGAGCCGGACGGCGACCGCGACCACCACGACGACCAGTACGGTCACGAGAACGAGCTGGAAGAAGCCCTGCCGCGCGTACTCCGCGTAGCCGAGTCCGGTGGAGCGGAGCAGCCGGTCCTTGTCGGAGGCCAGCGCGACGGTGGCCTGCACCGCCGCGAAGGCGACGAACAGCAGGTTCAGTGCCAGGAGGGGAACCGCCCAGACCCACCGGGTTACGGGGCGGCCGGGCGGAGCGGCCGGCGCCGGTGGAGGCGCGAGCACCAGGAACACCGCCGCCAGGACGACGCCGGCGGTCGCGACGCAGGCCAGCGTCCTCCACAGGGCGCTTCCGTACGTGACCGATGGCACGAGGTGTCCGAGAAGATCGCGGAAGGCCGCGTCGGCGCCGGCGAACAGCGCGCCGAACAGGGCGACCAGCCCGATGGCGCTCAGCGCGGTGAGGGCGATCGGCCGCACCCGCGGCCCGCTCGATCCGACGGCCTCGCGGATCCCGGCGCCGGCCCAGGGCGGCATCCGTCCCGCCGCGAACGGCAGCGCCAGCCCGCCGGTCAGCAGATGGGTCCAGGTCCGTCCCCCGGCCAACGCGTACGAGGCCAGCGGCACCGCGAGCGCCACGCACAGCCCAGTGATCCACACGGCGTCCCGTACCGCCGCCATGCCCACCAGGCACAGTGCCATCAGCGCCAGGGCGCCGCCCGCCAGGTCCACCCGGCCCGCGGCGCGGGCGGCGGGCAGCACCGCGAGGGCCACCGCCGCCGCTGTGATCACGATGTTGATCCCGAGCCCGCCGCCGAACACGTCGCCGAGCGCGATCGCTCCGGTCAGACCGGCGAGCAGTGCGCTCACCAGCACCCGGAGCGAGGCGGGCCGAGGTGGCGGCGGCCATTCCTCGAAGACCCGATCCAGCCGGTCGACGGACCGGTCGAGGTGCACCGTCATGAAGTCCCTCCGGGAATCTGGACGCGAATGCGGCAGCCGTACGGCGAGTCCACGACGGCGATCCGGCCGCCGTGCAGCTCCACCACCCACTTGACGATCGCCAGGCCGAGGCCCGTCCCGCCGTCCGGCGCGGTCGCCGTCACGCCCCGGGTGAACCGCTCGAACACGCGAGCGCGCTCGGCGGGCGGGATGCCGGGTCCCTCGTCGGCGACCTCGAGCACCAGGCCGTGGTCGGGCCGGCCGTCCTGTGCCGGACGGGCCAGGACGCTCACGACACCGCCGGGCGGGCTGTGCCGAACCGCGTTGTCGAGCAGATTGGCCAGCACCTGGTGGAGCCGGTCGCGGTCGGCCACCACGGTGAGCCCCGACGGCACGTCGAGGACGAATCGCCCCTCCGGATGGCCGGCCCGGATCTCGCTGACGACCTCGGAGACGAAGAGGTCGGCACTGAACGGCATCAGGTCCAGCGGGACCGCGCCGGCGTCCACCCTGGACAGGTCGAGGAGCTGGGTCACCAGACGGCCGAGCCGCTCGGTCTGGCCCAGGGCGGACTCGATCACCTCGGGGGTCGCGGGAGTGACCCCGTCGGCCACGTTCTCCAGCACAGCCCGCAGCGCGCTGATCGGCGTGCGCAGCTCGTGCGAGACGTTCGCGACGAACTCGCGGCGCTGCCGGTCCACGGCGGCCAGGTCGGCCGCCATCCGGTTGAACGCCAGGGCCAGCTCGCCGACCTCGTCGCGGGAGGTCGACCGCACCCGCCGGCTGTAGTCCCCCCGTGCCATCGCGCGGGCCGCCGAGGTCATCTCGCGCAGGGGCGCGGTCATCCCGTGCGCCAGCAGCTGGGTGACCCCGAGCGAGATCAGCACCCCGACCGGCAGCGTGTGACGCGCGCGGAACCCCAGGTAGTAGCCCCAGAGAACGATGAGGACGGCGACGACCGCGGTGCCCATCGAGACCGCACCCAGCTTGATCTTGATCGAGCGCAGCGGGTCGAGCGGACGGGGCACCTTGCTCCACAGCCTGTGGACGGCGGTCACGCGGTCACCTCGAGGGAGTAGCCGACGCCGTGCACCGTGCGGATGACATCGGCTCCCAGCTTGCGGCGTAGCGCCTTGATGTGGCTGTCGACCACCCGCGTCCCCGACGCGTCGGCCCAGTCCCACACCTGTTCCAGCAGGACCGCCCGGGTGAGCACTGTCCTCGGGTGGCGCGCCAGGCAGTCGAGCAGGTCGAACTCCGTCGGCGTCAGCCGGACCTCGCGACCGTCGCACCGGACCCGCCGGGCCGCCCGGTCGATCTCCAGTGGCCCGGTACGCAGGGTCTCGTCGGCCGATCGCACCGTGCGGTCCACCCTGCGCAGCAGCGCCCGCACCCGCGCCACGAGCTCCCGCATGCTGAAGGGCTTGGTCACGTAGTCGTCGGCGCCCACACCGAGCCCGACGAGCAGATCGGTCTCGTCGTCGCGGGCGGTCAGCATGAGGATGGGCACCGGCCGCTCCGCCTGCACCCGGCGGCAGACCTCGAGCCCGTCGAACCCCGGCAGCATGACGTCGAGAACGATGAGATCCGGCCGGAACGTGCGGGCCAGCTCGACCGCCGCAGGTCCGTCACCGGCGATCTCCACCGTGAAGTCCTCGGCGGACAGCCGCGCGGCGACCGCCTGCGCGATCATGGGCTCGTCCTCGACCACCAGTACGCGTTGCCGTGTCACGGGAATGACCTTAAGAGCACGGTGCGGGCGTTTCGCGAAGCACATGTGGTGACTCTGTGAAGATCGCGGCCGGTCCCGCGGCCGGCGGGCGCCCTCGCGTCAGGTGTCGGCCCCCGGGCCGTGCGGGCCGTGCAGCTCGACTGCGGCCAGCCCCGTCGCCGTGCCCGTCTCGCCGACGGTCAAGTGCAGGACCTGGAAGTCGCCCTTGCGCAGCCTCGTCGGCTCCCCGGCGTCCGCCCCGATCTCCTCGGCTGTACGCTCCGGGGTCTCCCCCGCCGTCCGACCGCCGTACGCCGCGCAAATCTCGGCGAACAGGGCGGGAGCGATCTCACCGTGCGTGCACACGACGGCGCGGACCGGTTCCGCGACGATCTCGGCGATGCGGGCCCGGGCCCGGCCGAGGTCGGTCTGGTCGATGGTGAAGGCGAGGTCGGTGGTCACGCTGGTCCGGTCGAGCAGCGCGTACGGGATGAGCGTGTCCACGCACCGTGCCGTCGCGGAGCTGATCGATCGGACCGGCTCGTACGCGGACAGGAGGTGGGCGAGTTCGCGCGCGTCGGCCCGGCCACGGGGATCGAGAGGGCGCAGGGCGTCGAGGTCGCGCCAGTCGTGGCGTTCGCCCGCCGACGCGTGCCGCAAGACGATCACTGCGGTGGTCCGGAACGGCCCCGCGGCGAAGGTCCGCAGCAGCTCGACGTCCCGCTGGTGACTCAGCCGCCCCTCCGCCTCGGCCGGCGCGAGCCACTCGATCCGGTCGACCTCGTCGCCCGGGACGAACCCCCGACCGCCCCCCGGGTACGTCCCCGTGCGGTCGTCCCGGGCCGTCGCGGCCCAGTAGTCGACCTGTTTGGGCCGGCCGGCGACCTCGTAGAACTGCGGCGGCAGCGGGCGGCCGAGCCGTGGCGTGATGCCCGTCTCCTCGGCCACCTCGCGCACGGCGGCGCGCAGGACATGCTCGCCCTTGTCGAGCTTGCCCTTCGGGAAGGTCCAGTCGTCGTACTTCGGGCGATGGATCAGCGCGACCTCCGCGCCCGCGTCGCCTTCGCGCCACAGCACGGCCCCCGCGGCCCGGATCAGATCGTCGGTGATCGCCGTCTCCACGGGCTCGAACACTTCGTACGGCCGGCGGACCGGTTCACCGGCGGGTTCCCATCAGATGGTGCTGGATGTCCAGCAACGGCTTTTCGCCATCGACGGATCGCCGGGTCCAGCCACCGTCGCCGTCCAGCCACCAGCTGGCGGTGCCCTCGTCCATCGCCCGGTCGAGGAGTTCGATCAGATGGTCGCGATGCCGGCGATCCTTGACCCGTACCAGCGCCTCCACGCGCCGGTCCAGGTTGCGGTGCATGAGGTCGGCGCTGCCGAGCCACACCTCCGCATCACCACCGCAGTCGAACACGAACACCCGGGAGTGCTCAAGGAACCTGCCGAGGATGCTCCGGACCCGGATCGTCTCCGACAGCCCGGGCACACCGGGCCGCAGCGCGCAGATCCCGCGGACCCAGATGTCGATGGGGACCCCGACCCGCGAAGCGCGGTACAACGCGTCGATGATCACCTCGTCGACCAGCGAGTTGCACTTGAACCGGATGTGGGCGGGCCGGCCGGCCAGGTGATGCTCGGCCTCCCGCTCGATCCGCAGCACCAGTCCGGAGCGCAGTGTGTGCGGGGCGACCAGCAGCTGGCGGTACGGGATCTGCCTGGAGTGCCCGGTCAGGTGGTTGAACAGGTCGGTGACGTCCTCGGCGACCTCGGGATCCGCGGTGAGCAGCCCGAAGTCCTCATAGATCCGGGCGGTCTTGGGGTGGTAGTTGCCGGTGCCGATGTGGCAATAGCGCCGGAGCCGCCCGTTCTCCTGCCGTACGACCAGGGCCAGCTTGCAGTGCGTCTTGAGGCCGACGAACCCGTAGACGACGTGGCAGCCGGCGTGCTCGAGCTTGCGCGCCCAGCTGATGTTGGCATGCTCGTCGAAGCGCGCCTTCAGTTCGACCACGACGACCACCTGCTTGCCCGCCTCGGCCGCGCCGATGAGCGCGTCCACGATCGGCGAGTCGCCACTGGTGCGGTACAGCGTCTGCTTGATCGCGAGCACCTGCGGGTCGTTCGCCGCCACCTCGATGAGCCGCTGGACGCTCGTGGTGAAGGAGTCGTACGGGTGGTGCACGAGGACGTCGCGTTCCTCGAGCGCCGAGAGCATGTCGGCGTCCCGCGGCAGCGCCGTCTTCGACGTCACGAAGGGCGGATACTTCAGCTCGGGCCGGTCATGGTCGGCGATCGCGTTCATGGCGGCCAGGTCCAGCGGGCCCGGTACCCGGTAGACCTCGCGCTCCTCGATGTCGAGCCCGGCCGTCAGGAGGTCGAGTACCTCGGGCGAGATGGTGTCCTCCACCTCGAGCCGCACCACCGGCCCGAACCTGCGGCGCAGCAGCTCGCGCTCCAGCGCCTGGAGCAGGTCCTCGGTGATGTCCTCGTCGACTTCCAGGTCCTCGTTGCGGGTGACCCGGAAGGCGTGGCACTCCAGCACCTCCATGCCGGTGAACAGCTCCGAGAGCTGAGCCGCGATCACGTCTTCGAGCGGGGTGAACCGGCCCGGCGCCGACTCGATGAAGCGCGGAAGCACCGGCGGCACCTTCACGCGGGCGAACAGCCGCTCTCCGGTGCCCGGGTCGGCCACGATCACCGCGAGGTTGAGGGAGAGACCCGAGATGTACGGGAACGGGTGTGCGGAGTCGACCGCGAGCGGGGTGAGCACCGGGTAGATCCGTTCGCGGAAGAGCCGCCGCAGGCTCTTCTGCTCATCGTCGCCGAGATCGTCCCATCGCAGCACGTCGATGCCCTGCTTACCCAGCTCCGGGGAGATCTGATCTCGATAGCAGGCCGCGTGCTCGAGCATCAGCTTGTGCGCGAGCTGGGTCGTGCTCTCCAGCGACTCCCACGGCTGGCGGCCGCTGGCCGACTGGACGGCGAGGCCGGTGGCCATGCGCCGGATCAGCCCGGCCACACGGACCATGAAGAACTCGTCGAGGTTGCTGGCGAAGATCGAAAGAAACCGGACCCGTTCGAGCAGTGGCTGGGTCTGGTCCTGGGCGAGCTGCAACACCCGCTCGTTGAACCTCAGCCAGCTCTCTTCGCGGTCGAGAAATCGGTTGTCGGGGAGCACGTCCTCGGTGGTCGGGGCATGTCCGGAATCGATACCCATATCCCAATGATCCCCGATAAAGGTAAACAAAACTACAACGGGTCCTGGCGATACCTCGCCGCCGGCACCGGACGCCGATGGGATTGGATGAGGGGGTGAACACATCGCCGTACGGGGACCTGACCAGGCCGCCACTGAGCGAGAAGGCCCTGCGCCGCGCCCTGGTGCGGCCGGGCTCACTGTGGCAGGACGTCCAGGTGGTACCGGAGACCGGGTCGACCAACGCCGACCTCGCCAGAGCCGCCGAGCAAGGTGCCGCCGAGGGCACCGTCATGGTGGCGGAGGAGCAGACGGCCGGCCGGGGCCGGCTGGGCCGGCAGTGGGCGGCGCCGGCGCGATCCGCACTGACCTTCTCCGTGCTGCTGCGTCCCACCACGCCCGTCGCGCGGCAGGGATGGCTGCCCCTGCTGACCGGGGTGGCGGTCGTGTCGGCCGTCCGCCGGATGACCGCGCGCGCCCTGGCGGGGGACTTCGGCGAGGCGACCGGCGAGCAGGCGATCGACGCCCGGTTGAAATGGCCCAATGACGTCATGGTCGGCGAACGCAAGCTGGCCGGGATCCTCGCCGAGCGAGCCGATCATGCCGTCATCATGGGCGTGGGCCTCAACGTGAGCCTGCGGGCCCATGAGCTGCCGGTGGGCACGGCCACCTCACTGGCGCTGGAGAACGCCGCCCTCACCGACCGTGAGCCGCTGCTGAGGGCGATCCTGCGCGAGCTGGAGAGCTGGTACGCGGCCTGGCAGGCCGTCGGCGGAGATCCCGATGCGGACGGCCCCGGCGGCTATCCGGACGTGACGGGGATCCCGGCCGGCGATCGCGGCGGCCTGCGGGGCACGTATCGCGCGCTGTGCGGCACACTGGGCCGCAAGGTGCGGGTCGACCTGCCGGCGGGCGAGACGGCCACCGGAACGGCCCACGACATAGACGCGGCGGGCCGCCTGCTGGTCGGCACCGCCGACGGTGAACGGGCGCTCAGCGCCGGTGACGTGGTGCACGTGCGCCCCGGCACCTGAAGCGTTTGTGCGGTCGATCACCTACGGGACGTTGTTTCTGCCACGATATGCGCTATGGGGCTACCTGAGCAGCCAACGGCTGACGAGCGGGTCATCCTGAGCGACCACCCGCACTGGACGACGTTGATCCGAACGATCTTCCTGCTGATCGTCACAGTGGTGGCGGCCGGCATCGCGATCTACTTCGTGCCCGACTCGGACGTCGAGGGGCAGGTGCGGCTCGGCATCGTCGGCGTGGCCGTGCTCGTCGCGCTCGTCGTCTCGGTCGTGCCGTTCCTGCGCTGGTTCGCCACCCGCTACGAACTGACGGAACAGGGCCTGGTGATCCGCGAGGGCATCCTCTCCCGCTCGGTGCGGACCATCCCCATCGGACGGGTCAACGACGCGTCCCACTCACAGCGGCTGATCGAGCGGATGCTCGGCAAGGGCACGCTGACCGTGGAGTCCGGGGGCGAGCGCGGCCGGCTCGTGCTCAAGAACGTCCCGGACGTCGACAACTGGCATCAGCAGATCTACCGGCTCATCGACGACATGGCCGACGGGGTGAGGGACGGCCGCTAGCCGCTCCTGCCGGTCGAAGGATGAAACATGTCTGATCAGGGCCCGGACTCCAGACAGATCGAAGAGCTCCTGCTCGGCGGCGAGCTCCGCTACACGCGTGTCGACGTCCAGCGGATCACCGGTGTGTCGAGCGAGTTCACCCACCGGCTGTGGCGCGCCTTCGGCTACCCCCACATGGCCGACGACACGGTCGCGTTCACCGAACGGGACGTCGCCGCGCTGCTCCGGATCCAGCGGCTGATGAAGGAGGACGTCCTCGATGACGAGGACGTCCTCCGCATGGTTCGGGCCGTTGGGCAGACCATGACGAAGCTGGCCGAGTGGCAGGTCGATGTACTGACCAGCAAGCTCACCGGCGACTCCGCGGAACCGCCCACCGTCGAGTCGGTCGAGCAGATCATTGAGCTGGCCGAGAAGCACATCGCCGACTTCGAGCCGCTGATCGTGCACGCGTGGCGCCGCCAGCTGGCGGCCGCCGGGACCCGTGCGATGGCCATGGCCGCCAACGACAGGGACGTGATACCGGCTCGCACCGAGGCCACCATCGGGTTCGCCGACATGGTGTCGTTCACGCAGATGAGCCGCGAGCTCGGTGAGATGGAACTGGCCCGGGTCGTGGAACGGTTCGAGGAGACCGCCTCCGACGTCGTCGCCGCGAACGGCGGCCGGCTGGTGAAGAGCCTCGGCGACGAGGTGCTCTTCAGCGCCGACTCGCCCCAGGCCGGCGCCGAGATCGCCCTGTCCATCGCTGAGACGATCAAGGATGAGACCGAGGTGCCCGACGTGCGGGTGGGAGTCGCGTACGGCCCCGTCCTGCCGCTCATGGGCGACGTCTTCGGGACCACCGTCAACCTGGCGGCGAGGCTGACCTCGATCGCCCGCCCCGGCGCGGTCGTGATCGATGACGGGCTGGCCGCCGAGCTCGAGCACTCCCGCGCCTTCGAGATCACCCGGATCGTCCGCCGGCCGGCCCGCGGCCTCGGCATCATCCAGCCGTACGTGCTGAGACGCCGCGTCAGATACTGATCACCCCGGTCTAGAGTGCTCCTCATGAACGAGGGTGTGAGCCTGCGCCGGCATGACCACGTCGCCGAGATAGTCCTGGACCGTGCGGAGGCGCTCAACGCCCTCTCGACCGCGATGGCCCGGCGGCTGGCCACGGTGTGCGCCGAGGTCGCCGGTGACCCACGGGTCCGAGCCGTCGTGCTGAGCGCCGCAGGCGACCGGGCCTTCTGCGTTGGAGCCGACCTCAAGGAGCGGGCCGGCATGACCGACGCCGAGCTGCTGGGTCAGCGTGAGATCTTCCGTGCGGCGTTCGGTGCCGTCCTCGGCCTTCCCCAGCCGGCCGTCGCCGCCGTGCACGGTTACGCCCTCGGCGGCGGATGCGAGTTCGCGCTCTCGTGCGATCTGATCGTGGCGGACGAGTCCGCGGTGTTCGGCCTGCCCGAGGTGAGCGTCGGGCTGGTCCCCGGCGGTGGCGGCACGCAGTCGGCCGTGCGCCGCCTGGGCCCGGGCCGGGCGGCCGATCTGGTGCTGACCGGACGGCGGCTCGGCATCGACGAGGCGGTGCGCTACGGCCTGGTCGATCGCCAGGTGCCCGCCGGCAGCGTCCGCGAGGAGGCCCTCACGGTCGCGGCGCTGATGGCCGGGAACTCACCCGTCGCCGTACGGGCCGCCAAGCGCGCCATGCGCAACGGAGCGGACGTCCCCATGGCCGCCGCCCTCGACATCGAGGACGCCGCATGGCGCACCGCGGCCTTCTCGGCCGACCGCAAGGAGGGCATCGCCGCCTTCAACGAGAAACGCACCCCCGACTGGCCCGGCCGCTGAGACCGGCCCCAGAGCCGGCCGCTGCGGCGGCCTCGACGAGTTCGTTGATCAGTTCGGCGGCCGGGGTGTGGTTCCCTGGCCATGAAGGACGGCATGGGCCGCGCTGAGGCGTTCGGCCTCGTCGCGATCCGGGTCGCCGCCCGACACTTCGTCGGCCCATTCGAGCAATCGGTGCGGGTGAGGGTCGTTCTCAGCCGTTACGACGCGAGCGCTGCCGATGACGACCTCTCCGCCGGTCCCGTCGATGGTGATGAGCGTGCCTTCCGGGACCGTACGCCCACCGGCTCGCACAGAGGCGCCGAGGACGTCGACCGTGAGGTCCGTGGCCCCCACGACGGCCGGTCTGCCCATCGCTCGCGCGACGACGGCGGCGTGGCTGGCCGGCCCGCCGCGGGCGGTGACGACTCCCGCGGCGGCGGCCAGGCCACGCAGGTCGAGTGGGGAGGTCTGTGGACGCACCAGGATGACCGGACCTTCAGCGGCCATCCGGGCTGCCCTGTCGGCGGTGGTCGCCACCCTGCCGACCGCGACACCCGGACAGGCGCCCAACCCTCGGGTGAGGATGTCGGCCTCGTCGGCCGTGACCATGCGGGGCGTACGGACGTGCTGGAGATCCTGTGGAGAGACCCTGAGCAGCGCCTCGCGGCGCCCGATCGCGCCTTCGTCGGCGAGTTCGACCGCGACGCGGACGGCGGCACGTCCGATGAGTCCGCCGGGTCGTACCTGCAGGACCGACAGCTCGCCCGCCTCGAACGTGAACTCCAGGTGGCACACGTCGCGGTAGTGCCGCTCGGTCCGATCCAGGGCTTCCAGAAGGCCGACCCACACCGTCGGCTCTCGATCGGCCAGTTCGCGCAGGGGGCGGGTCGGCGATCCGCCGGAGACGACGTCTTCGCCTTGGCGACCGAACAGGACCTCGCCGAACGGGACATGTTCACCGGTGTTGGGGTCGCGGCTGAACGCGACACCGGTGCCACTGTGCTCATCGCGGTTCCCGAACACCATCGCCTGCACGGTCACGGCCGTGCCGAGGTCGTGCGGAATGTCATGCAGTTCGCGGTAGGTCTTCGCGCGCGGTGTGTCCCATGACGAGAACACGGCCGCGACCGCCAGCTCCAACTGCCGGGTCGCGTCGTCCGGAATCGGCTCGCCGCCTCGTTGCCGGGTGAGGGCCTCGACCCCTCGAATCGCATCGGCGAAACTGGACAAGAACCGCAGCCGTGAGTCCAGCGCGAACCGCGAGTCCCCTGTCTCAGCCGCCAACCCGGTGGCGGCCTCGGCGGTGAGACCGAGGTTGAGGATCGTGCTCATCATTCCGGGCATCGACACGGTGCCGCCGGAGCGAACGGACACCGCCAGTGGCCTCTCGGGTCCACCGAAGCGCCGCCCGGTGGCGGCTTCGAGATCGGCGATGGCGGTCGCGAGCTCGATATCGAGGCCATCGGGAAGCCGCCCGTCACGCCGGAAGGCGCGACATGCCTCGGTGCTGATGACGAATCCGGGGGGCACCGGCAAGCCGAGACGTCGCAGAACGACGAGGCCGTGCGCCTTGCCGCCGAGGATGTCCGCCGTTTCCTCGGCCTCCGCCGAGAGCGGGTGAATCCACCTCATCGCGGTAGCATGTGGCCGTGTCGGATCTGCCCCACCGGACCAGCACCGACCTGCTGGTGCTCCATACCCTTCGCTGCATCGGTTTCGCGGGCCTCGCCCGTGTGGCGGCGGCATCGGGGCTCTCTGAGTCCGACATCGAATCGGAACTCATCGATCTCGCCGTGGCCGGTCTTGTCACGCATGTGGCGGGTGACTTCGGCGGGTGGGGTCTCACCGAGGCCGGCCGCACCGTGGACGCCGAGCGGATCGCCGACGAGCTCGAAACGTCCGATACCCGAACCGCTGTGGCCGAGGCGTACGACGGCTTTCTCGTACTCAACCCGGAATTGCTCGACCTCTGCACGGCATGGCAGATGCGATCCGTCGACGGAGTCGTGCGGCCGAATGACCACACCGACCGCGCCTACGACACCCGGGTTCTGGACCGGCTCACGGACTTCGACCAGCGTGCCGATGTCGTCTGCGCGGACCTGTCCGCGGCGATGCTCCGATTCCAGCGGTATCGCGTCCGGCTCACCCACGCACTCGCTCGCTCCAAGTCCGGTGCGTTGGACTACGTGACGGACGGCATCGAGTCCTACCACACCGTGTGGTTCCAGCTTCATGAGGACCTGCTCGCCAGTCTGGGAATCCCGCGACACTGAGCACCACCGACCCCCGTCGAGGAGGTCCGCGTCTCGACGCCGGCAGGACGTCGAGCGCCGTGCGTCACCTTCCGGCCTCGTGCGGTCGTGCGGTGTTCGAGGCACCGGCGGTCGCCGCGGCGTGGGCGGCGCCTCGCCAGTGGGCTCGGGCCACGATCCGCCCCTCCTGGACGCGTACCGCGGCCTCGGTGGCATCGTCGGCGCCCGATGCGCCGATGGCCGAGGCGACAAGGGCGTGGTCGTCGAGGACGAGGTGAAGGCGCGGCCAGGCGTCCGGTGCGAACACGCGCCGTAGGCACCCGGTGAGGTCGCTGATCCTGAGCCGCACGAGGCGGCCGTTCTCAGCTCGATCGCTCGTCACCACGGCAACGGTGACCGAGTCTCCCGGGCCGGCGGCGCGGACGACCTCTTCGGCCGCACCCAGCCGGCTGGTCCCGAGAACCGCGATCACACCGTC
This sequence comes from Actinomadura alba, assembly GCF_014323705.1. Lineage (GTDB taxonomy): Bacteria > Actinomycetota > Actinomycetes > Streptosporangiales > Streptosporangiaceae > Actinomadura_C > Actinomadura_C alba. Next base: position 260,337 of record NZ_JABVEC010000002.1, on the reverse strand, counting down.
GGCGTCGAACCCGACCCGGCGACCGGTGATCTGATCCGGCAGCTCCGGCGGCGGAACCCACGTGTCCCGGCAGGGTCGCGCCGGGGGGACATAGGGCAGATGCGGCGGGTGCCAGGTGTCGGCGAGGTCGATCCCGGCCAGATGCTCGCAAGCGCGCGCCACGTCGAAGGGATCGCCGAACCCGGGCGCCGTATCGGCCAGGTGGCCCGAGCCGTTCAACAACGTCAAGACGAGCTCGGCCAGCCGCACCCGCCGCACCTGCCCGGTAGGGGGCGGTACGCGCGACTCGAGCGCCAAAGCGAGCAGCAGCGCCTCCAGCCGGGTGACGTGCGCCAGTGCGGTGCGAGCCGGTTCGTCGTCGAGCACACCGGCCAGCGAGCGCAGTTGCAGGTGGCCGCCCGCGCGTGTGTCGTTCCCCAGGGGCAGCCGTTCGAGCCAGACTCGGGCGAACGCGCCCAGCGCCTCGGCCGGACCAGGCGACGACACCGGCACCTGGCCGGTGCCGGTGTGCTCGACCATGTCGACCAGCACCGCCAGATAGAGCGCGCGCTTGCTCGGGAAGTTGGAGTACACCGCGCCACGGGTCAGCTCGGCCCGCTCGGCGATCCGGTCGACCTTCGCCTCGACATATCCGTGCTCGGCGAACTCCTCCCGCGCCGCGGCCAGCACGGCCGCGCGCGTGCGCTCCTGCTGCTGTGCCCGAGTCAACCGGACCATCGCGACCCCTCCCCTTCGACTCAGGACAACAAGATACTCGGAACACTCAGATGTTGGGAGAATTCAGCACCTGGCCGGGCCGGGCCATAGAGAGGCTGTTTCGGTGGTTTGCCCCGGTTAGGGTGGTCGCACCGCAGCGTGCCGTACAGGAGGAAGCGTGCCGATCGTACTGACTCGCTTGCTGGCCCGAATCGCGGTGCTGCGGACATGGTGGACACCGGTTCTCGTCTTCAGCCTCGTGTTCGTGACGAGCTGGCCCCTGATGACGCTCGCGGAGCCCGCGGGCAGCGTGATCGTCGAGCCGGCCAACTACTGGTGGTATTTCGTGGTCACCGCCGCGACCGTCGGTTACGGCGACCTGTATCCGAAGTCGGCCGCGGGCCACGTCGTCGGCGTATACGTCATCGTTGGCGGTATCGCGACGCTGACGACGGTGTTCGCCAGGCTGTCGACGGCGCTGGCAGAAGCGAAGGGACGAAGGATGCAGGGTGCCATCACGGTGGAGGTCTCCGACCACATCGTGCTGCTCGGCTACACGCCGGGACGGACCGAGGAAATGGTGGACGAGCTGATCGCCGACCGGTCAAGTCGCATCGTGCTGTGCGCCTGGGACGACGTGCCGGTGCATCCGATGTCCGACCGCGACGTCACGTTCGTGCGCGGTGATCTGACCGACGATGGCGTGCTCCGCCGGGCCGGCGTGCAGCGGGCGTACAGCGTGCTGGTCGACGCTCGAGACGACAACGAGGCACTGGCGGTCGCGGTCACCGCCGACCACGTCGCCGAGGGCGCCCATCTCGTCGTCGCATTGCGGGACATCGGCAGGGTCCGGCATCTGCGCTATGTCAACGAGGCCGTGCGTTGCGTCCAGTGGCACAGCCCTCACATGATCACCGAGGAGTTGAAGGATCCCGGCATCACCGAGATCTACACGCAACTGATGACCCACGGCGGCGCGGACACTTATTCGGTGCGGTTGCCGGAGTCCCTGGGCTCGGTGCTGGTCGACCACTGCCAGACCTCGCTCGGCCGGCGGTACGGCGCCACGATGCTCGCGGCGCGCGCCGGCGACGTTCTGCTGGTCAATCCAAGCTGGCAAACCCAACTGCCGGCGGGGGCCGTTCTCTACTACGTCGGTTCCCGCCGCCTCACCCACGACGAGATCGCGAAGGCATTGCGCGAGGCCGACTGACCGTCACAGGCCGTCCACAGGTCGCCCCGTTCGACCGGTCGTGTAGCCGGAGAAGTGGTCGGGGTTGAGGTAGGTGACCGCGATGCCGTAGACGCCCACCGGGATCTCCACCTCCTCCACGTCCCGCTGCTCGGCGTGGAGGACGGGCCTGACGTCGGCGACCGTCATCCGGTGTTCTGGAGGCCGGCGGCGACGCCGTTGACGGTGAGCAGCAGCAACTCCTCCAGCCGCTCCCGTTCGGCGTCGTCGGCGATGCCCTCGCGGAGCGCGCCCAGTGCCCGCAACTGCAGATGGGAGAGCGCGTCGACATAGGGATTGCGCAGCTCCACCGCGCGGGAGAGCACCCTGCGGTTCTCGAGCAGCCGCTGGTGGCCGGTCACCGCGAGGACGAGCGAGCGCGTCCGGTCGTACTCCGCCAGCACGGTCTCGGTCAGCGACGGCCGGCCACCGAGATCGAGATAACGGGCGGCGATGTCGCGGTCGGTCTTGGCCAGGCTCATCTCGGCGTTGTCGAGCAGCGCGGCGAACAGCGGCCATGCCTTGTACGCCTCGCGAAGCGTGCCGAGGTCCTCCTCGGCGGCCGCCTCGAGTCCGCTGCCGAGGCCGTACCAGCCGGGCAGGTTGACGCGGGTCTGGGTCCAGGCGAACACCCACGGGATGGCGCGCAGATCCTCGAGCGAGGTGGAGGCGCTGCGCCTGGCCGGGCGTGAGCCGATCCGCAGCTGCGAGATCTCGCCCAGCGGGCTGACCCTGGCGAACCACTCGGCGAAACCGTCGTCCTCGACCAGGGCCCGGTACGCGCGCTGTGCCGCGGCGCCGATCCGCTCCGCCAGGCCGCGGAAGCGGGCGGCCGCCTCACGGGCGCGGTCCTCGACCGCGGGCGTCGATGCGAGCAGGACCGCGTTGGTGACCTGCTCGACATGGCGCCGGGCGATGGCCATATGTCCGTACCGGGCGAAGATGACCTCGCCCTGCTCGGTGACCTTGAACCGGCCCGCGACCGAACCCGGCGCCTGTGCCAGGATCGCCCGGTTCGCCGGGCCCCCACCGCGGCCGAGCGAGCCGCCCCGGCCATGGAACAGGGTCAGCGTGACCTCGCGCCGCTCGGCCCAGGCGGCAAGGGCCTCCTGAGTCTCGTACAGCCGCAGGGTGGCGCTGGTCGGGCCGAGCTGCTTCGCCGAGTCGGAGTAACCGAGCATGATCTCCATGCGGCGGCCGGTCTCGGCGAGCCGGGCTTGGACCGCCGGCTGCTCGACCATCCCCTCGAGCACCGCGGGCGCCCGTTCCAGGTCCTCGCCGGTCTCGAAGAGCGGCACCACGTCCAGGACCGGCCCGTCGGCCGCGCCTCCCGCGGCCGCCGCGAGCTCGTAGACCGCCGCGACATCCTCGGCCGAACGGGTGAAGGACACGACGTAGCGCTTGCACGCCTCGACCCCGAACCGCTCCTGGATCCAGGACACCACCCGCAGGGTGTCGAGAACCTCTTCGGTCTGCTCGGAGAGGGCTCCCCCGGCACGCACCTCGGCGAGGGCCTTCTCGTGCACCGCGGAGTGCTGGCGGATCTCCAGCTCGGCGAGGTGGAAGCCGAACGTCTCGACCTGCCAGATCAGATGCTGGAGCTCACCGTAGGCCTGCCGGGCCGCTCCCGCCGTCGCGAGCGAGTCCTGCACCAGGCGCAGGTCGGCGAGGAGTTCGCCGGGCGTGTCATAGGCGAGGTCGGCGTCACGGGTACGGGTGGCGGCGATCCGCTCCGCGGCGTACAGCAGCGCCTGCCGGTACGGCTCCCCCGGCGACCGCTTGACGATCTCGGCGATGCGCTCGGGCTGCGCCGCCCGGGCAGCGGCGAGCGCGGCGCTGAGCCCGGCCGAGGGGGCGGTGGTGGAGACGTGCGCGGTGAGCTGCCGGCCGATCCGCAGGCATGCGGCCTCGAGTGCCCGCAGCACGTGGTCGGCCTGGATCATGATGGCCTCGCGGGTGACCTGCGCGGTCACATGCGGGTTGCCGTCGCGATCACCGCCGATCCAGCTGCCGAACCGCAGGTAGGCGGGAGCGCGCGGCGGGCGTTCGCCCACACTCTCGGGATCGAGCGCGGTGTCCATCACCCGGTAGACGGCGGGTACCACCCGGAAGATCGTCTCGTCGAAGGCCGCCATCGCGGTGCGCACCTCGTCGAGTGGGTCCATCTGCGTGTGCCGGCGCAGCGCCGTACGCCACAGCAGGTCGATCTCCTCGAGCAGCCGCCGCCGGATGTCCTGGTGCTCGCTCGCCCCGAGCCGTACGTCGTTCAGGTCGGTCAGCAGCCCGCTGATCCGCATGATCGCGGTGACGACCGCCCGGCGGCGCGCCTCGGTCGGGTGCGCCGTGAACACCGGCCGCAGCTCCAGCTCGCGCAGCGTCTCGTCGAGCCGGTCCGGGCCGGCGGCACGGATCTCGGCCACCGCGGCGGCCACCGAATCGCTCAGCGGCTCGGCCCGCGCGTCACCGGGAGCCGCGGCGGAGGCGGCGTCACGCTCTCGCAGCGTGCGGATCCGATGGTGCTCCTCCGCCAGGTTGGTGAGGTGGAAATAGACCGTGAACGCCCGCGCGACGAGTTCGGAGCGCTCCAGGCTCCATGCGGCGACCATCGCGGCCACCTGGTTGCCGGTGATCTCGCCGCCCGCCGCGTCGCCGGAACCGCCCGGCTCCTGGCCGCGCCGTGCGGCGATCACCGCGTGCCGAAGGCTCTCGACATCGTCGAGAAGGCCCTGACCGCCGTACTCGACGAGGACCCGGCCGAGTAGAGAGCCGAGCATCCGGACATCGCGCCGCAACGGCTCGGGCATCTCCTGCCGTGCCGAATTTCGCTCGGTATGCCCGGTCGCGGAGCTTTCACCGATATTCGTAGCCACCCGCTCAGCGTAGTCAGCGGAGCCGCCCTCGCGGTGGGCCCGGCCCGGGCAAATGTGGTTGAACAATGCCTGGCTAGGGTGTTGCCATGGCGACCGAAGCTCCAGAACCCGCGGACGACATCGACATCCACACCACCGTGGGCAAGATCGCCGACCTGGAACGGCGACGCTTCGAGGCCGTGCACGCCGGGTCGGCGCGGGCGGTGGAGAAGCAGCACGCGAAGGGCAAGATGACCGCCCGGGAGCGGATCGACGCCTTCCTCGACCCCGGCTCGTTCGTCGAGTTCGACCAGCTCGCCCGGCACCGGTCCACGAACTTCGGCATGGAGCGGGACCGCCCGTACGGCGACGGCGTCGTGACCGGTCACGGGACGGTGGACGGTCGCCCCGTCGCGGTGTTCAGCCAGGACTTCACCGTCTCGGGGGGTTCGCTGGGCGAGGTCTTCGGCGAGAAGATCTGCAAGGTCATGGACCACGCGCTGAAGACCGGCTGCCCGGTGGTGGGGATCAACGACTCCGGCGGCGCGCGGATCCAGGAGGGCGTGGTCGCGCTGGGGCTCTATGCCGAGATCTTCAAGCGCAACGTGCACGCCTCCGGGGTGATCCCGCAGATCTCGCTGATCCTCGGGCCGTGCGCGGGCGGTGCGGTGTACTCCCCCGCGATCACCGATTTCGTGGTGATGGTGGACAAGACCTCCCACATGTTCATCACCGGCCCGGATGTGATCAAGACGGTGACCGGCGAGGAGGTGACGTTCGAGGAACTCGGCGGCGCTCACTCGCACAACACGAAGTCGGGAGTCGCGCACTACCAGGCGTCGGATGAGAAGGACGCGATCGAGTACGTCAAGGAACTGCTGTCGTACCTCCCGTCGAACAACCTCTCCGACACCCCGGCCCAGCCCACCGCCGTGGACGTCGCCGCGCTGGACGAGGCCCTGGACACGCTGATCCCGGACTCGCCGAACCAGCCCTACGACATGCACACCGTGATCGAGCACGTGCTCGACGACGGCGAGTTCCTCGAAGTGCACGCGCTGTTCGCGCCCAACATCATCTGCGGCTTCGGCCGGGTCGAAGGACATTCGGTCGGCATCGTGGCCAACCAGCCGATGCGGTTCGCCGGAACCCTTGATATCGACGCATCCGAGAAGGCCGCACGTTTTGTACGAACCTGCGATGCATTCAATATTCCAGTTCTGACATTTGTGGATGTGCCGGGATTCCTCCCCGGAACAGATCAGGAATGGAACGGCATCATCCGGCGTGGCGCGAAGCTGCTGTACGCCTACGCCGAAGCAACCGTCCCTCTGGTCACGGTGATCACTCGAAAGGCGTACGGCGGGGCGTACGACGTCATGGGCTCCAAGCACCTCGGCGCCGACATCAACCTGGCCTGGCCGACCGCCCAGATCGCCGTGATGGGCGCCCAGGGCGCGGTGAACATCCTCTACCGGCGCGAGCTGGCCGCCGCCGGCGACCCGCAGTCCCGCCGCGCCGAGCTGATCACCGAGTACGAGGACACGCTGGCCAACCCGTACATCGCGGCCGAGCGGGGATATGTCGATGGGGTGATCAAGCCGTCGGAGACCCGGGCACAGGTCGTCAAGGCCCTGCGGGCCCTCCGGGAGAAGCGCAGGACACTACCCCCGAAGAAGCACGGGAACATCCCGCTGTGACACCGACCGTGACCGGGAGACGCCATGGCTGACCAGCCGTTCCTGCAGATTGTGCGCGGTGAGCCCAGCGACGAGGACATCGCCGCCCTCGTCGCGGTGCTCAGCGCCCGCGCCGAGGCCGCCGCCCGCGCCGCCGCCGGGCCGGCGACACGCCGTGAATCACGCTGGGCGAACAGGTCAAGGTCGACCCGCCGGCCTCTGGCACCCGGCCCGGGAGCGTGGCGTGCGAGCGCATTCCCGTGTTAACCAAGGGACTCGGCTGTTTCACGGGGAAGCGTGTAACGGTGGTTCGTGCCCGTAAAGGCTCCGGCATGAATAAGCTAGAAAGCCCATGACTACCTCGGAGCTTGTTCCCCAGCCAGCCCGCTATGCCGTCTTCGTCGACGCGGGCTATCTCTACGCGGCCTCCGGGGCGCTGCTGCTCGACGCGACTTCCCGCCGGGAATACCGGGTCGCCGCCGAGAAGCTGATCCGGGCGCTGACCAGTCACGCGGCGGAGGAATTGCGCGGCGAGCTACTGCGCGTGTACTGGTTCGACGCCGCCCCCAAGCGACAGCCGACCGTCGACCAGCGCGTGATCGCCAACCTGCCGCTGGTCAAACTCCGGCTCGGCAACCTCAACGCGCAGGGGCAGCAGAAGGGCGTCGACGCCCAGCTGCGCGCCGACCTCGAGGCACTCGCCCGGCACCGCGCGATCACCGACGCGGTACTCCTGGCCGGGGACGAGGACATGCTGCCGGCGGTCGAGGCGGCGCAGCGCTACGGCGTACGCGTCCACCTGTGGGGCGTCGAGCCGACGCACGGCTCCAACCAGGCCGAATGGCTGGTGTGGGAGTCCGACACCGTCGAGGTGCTGCCGTCGGACTTCCTGCGCCCGTACTTCAGCAAGGCCGGCGTCATCGCTGTGCCCGCGGGCGAGCAGCCGCCCGACGCGGCGGTACCCCGCACCACCACGTCCCCGGTACCGAAGCCCTCGCAGGTGTTCGCGGGCCGGGCCCCGTCGCCCACCGCGGTCGCCCGTCCGATCCCGGCCGCGGTCAAGCACGCCGCCCAGCATTCCTCGACCGACGGCAAGCTCGGCCCCGAGCGCGCCCAGATGCTCGAGATCGGCGAGCACGTCGCCCAGAAATGGGTGTTCGAGCGCGGTCGCGACAACATCCGCGACCTGCTGCCCGGGCCCATCCTGCCGCCCGTCATCGACAAGGAACTCCTGATCGAGGCCGAGAAGGAACTGGGCCGGTCACTGCGCCCCTACCAGGAGGCCCGCACCTGGCTGCGCGACGGCTTCTGGGAACGCGTCTACCGCGAGTTCGGCATCGGCATCGGCAAATCCGGGTGAACCACCGCGCCTCCGGCGCTGTGTTGAACTGCGCTCGCTCCGCTCGCGCGGCTCGGGGCGCCTTTGAGGCGCTGTCTTCCCTCGTCGCTCCGTCGCTCGTTCCTCGCTCCTGCGCTCCTCAGTCCAGACAGCGCCGCGCCCCTCGCACGCTCGAGCGACCCCATAGGGGGACGGTGGTCGGGTCCGATTCCCGCCGGTGTGAGGTCGTTGCCTGGGGTTGAATCGAAGTGTGCTCGACTTCGACTCCTGTTACCGGGCGGTGAGCGCCCGCGACGCCCGCTTCGACGGCCGGTTCTTCACCGGCGTGACCTCGACCGGCATCTACTGCCGGCCGATCTGCCCGGCCCGCACGCCCGCACGGCGCAACGTGCGGTTCTTCACCGCCGCCGCGGCGGCGGAGGGTGCCGGTTTCCGGCCGTGCAAGCGGTGCCGGCCCGAGGCCAGCCCCGGATCGCCCGACTGGGACTTTCGCGGCGATCTGGTCGGACGTGCCCTGCGGCTGATCGACGACGGCGTCGTCGACGACCACGGCGTCCGCGGGCTGGCGCGACGCCTCGCGGTCACCGACCGGCACCTGCACCGGATGTTCGTCGCGGAGCTGGGAGCGCCCCCGCTCACGGTCGCCCGCAACCGGCGGCTGCGGCTCGCCCGGCGGCTGCTCACCGAGACGCTCATGCCGGTCACCGACGTGGCCTTCGCGAGCGGGTTCGGGAGCGTACGCCAGTTCAACGCCAGCATGCGCGAGACCTACGGGCAGGCCCCGTCGGAGCTGCGCGGCGTCGGCCGGGGGCTCGGCCGCCCGGCCACGCTGGAGCTGCGCCTGGCGGTCCGGCGGCCGTACGACTCGGCGTCGCTGCTGGCCTTCCTTGCGGCCCGGGCGATCCCGGGCGTCGAGAAGGTGACGGCGGACCGGTACGTCCGGACCGTCGCCGCCGCGCCGGGCGGCACCTCCGACACCGGCGGCGAAGCGAGCACGATCGAGCTGATCCCACGCGAAGATCACGTGCTGCTGCGGGCCGGCGGGCCGAGCCCGCGCGGGGTCGCGTCGCTGGTGAACCGATGCCGGCGGCTGTTCGACCTGGACGCCGACCCCTGCGCGGTCGACGACGCGCTCGGCGCGGACCCCCTGCTGGCCCCGCTGGTGGCGGCCCGGCCCGGCCTGCGGGTGCCGGGGGCCTTCGACGGCTTCGAGCTCGCGGTCCGCGCCGTGCTGGGCCAGCAGGTCTCGGTCGCCGGGGCGAGCACTCTCGCGGGACGGGTGGTGGCCCGCTGCGGCACTCCCCGTACGGGCCTCGCGGCGTCCGCGGAGGCCGAGCCCGCTCACCTGTTCCCCACGGCGGCGCGGCTGGCGGACGCGGATCTGAGCGGTCTGGGGCTGACCGGCGGCCGGCAGCGGACCCTCCGGGCGCTGGCGGCGGCCGTGGCCGCGGAGGAGCTCGACCTGGACGGCGGAGCCGACCCGGCCGAGATCGCCGACCGGCTCATGGCACTGCCCGGGATCGGCCCGTGGACGGCGGGCTACATCGCCATGCGCGCCCTCGGAGACCCTGACGCCTTCCCCGCGGCGGATCTCGGCCTGCGCCGGGCCTTCGACGCGCTCGGCCACGCGGAGACCTCGCTCGAACAGCGCGCGGAGAGGTGGCGGCCCTGGCGGGCGTACGCCGCCATGCACCTGTGGACCTCGCACTGAACGGAAGGAACCTTCATGATCCGTACGACCGTGCTGCGCACCCCGATCGGGCCGCTGTCGCTGCTGGAACACGAAGCGGTGCTCGTCGCCGCAGGCTTCACCGACGACCCCCGGGAACTGCACTCCCGCCTGCACCCGTCGCTGCGATCACATGAGCTGATCGGCGCCGACGATCTCGGCGAGATCGGCAAAGCGCACGAGGCGTACTTCGACGGCGATCTCGACGCCCTCGACACGCTCACCGTCCACGCGCCCGGTCCGCCGATACGGGAGGGGCTGTGGGCGGCGCTGCGCGAGGTGCGGTCCGGCGAGACCGTGACCTACGGCGAGCTCGCGGCCAGGGCGGGCCTCGTGCGCGGTGCGCGGGCGGCCGGTCAGGCGTGCGCGCGCAACCTCATCGCCCCGGTCATCCCCTGCCATCGCGTGGTGGCGTCCGCCGGAACCGGCGCTCGGCGCCTGAACGGCTACTACTACGGCCTGGATCGCAAGGAATGGCTACTTCGCCATGAATCGGGCGGATGACGCCCGGCGCCACCGGTCCCCAAAGCGCCCCGACACACACCTTTTGTGATTGACCCGACACCGGGAGTTGCGAAGTCGGTACAGTCCCCGCGTGGCACGCGTGCGAGAGCGGCGATGGCCGCGCGGGGCCCTGGCGGGCGTCTGCGCGGGTCTTGCCGTCCTGTCGGGCTGCCGCTCACCGGTGCCGTTCTACGCCGACGGCCACCGCCCGGACGCGCCCGTGTTCGGGCTCGGCGGCCCCATGCCGTACGTCGAGCCGGACGACGCCGCGACGGCACGGCCGGACGTCTCCGGAGGCCGTACCGGCGGTTTGGCCGAGGCCTCTCGTGCACTGGGCCGGATCGCTCCGGTCTACGGCTGGACCCGGCCGGGCATGCTGAGCGCCGCCGTCAGAGGGCTGCCCGCCCGGATCTGGGTGACGAACACCGCGCGCCGCGCCGTCGAGCTCATCGACCCCGAGACGCTCCAGGTGGTACGCCGCCTCCGGGTCGGGAACGTGCCACGCGAGATCGTGCCGTCCTGGGACCTGAGGACGCTGTGGATCAGCGACGGCGGCGGCACGCTGGTGCCCATGGACGCGCGTACCGGCCGCCGGGGCGCGCCCGTGGCGGTGGCCTCGCCGCACGACCTCTACTTCACCCCGGACGGGCGCACCGCCCTGGTCATGACCGGCACCCTGCGGCGGATCGACTTCCGTGATCCGCGGACGATGCGGCTGCACTACGCGCTGCGGGTGCCGTGCGACGGGGTCGGACATGCCGACTTCTCCGCCACGGGCGACTACGTGATCGCGACGTGCGAGCGTTCGGGTCAGGTCGTGCGGGTGGATCCGCGGCGGCGCACGGTGACCGGTGTGCTGCTGCTCCACCGGCGGGCCGCCCCCAAGGACGTGCGGCTGTCCCCTGACGGCACTGTCTTCTACGTGTCCGATCCGGTGGCCGAGGGCGTCTGGGTGATCGACGCCGAGCGGTTCGGCAAGCTCGGCTTCATCCGCACCGGGCCCGGCGCCGGCGGGCTCACGCCGAGCCGGGACGGCACGATCCTGTACGTCTCGGGCAGGGGCACGATCTCGCTGATCGACTTCGCCGCCCGCCGCGTGGTGGGCCGATGGCGGCTGCCGAATGCCGGCTCGACCGGGATGGGCGGGGTGTCGGCCGACGGGAAGGTGCTGTGGCTGCCCGGCCGCTCGCCCGATCTGGTGTACGCGATCTCGACCGAGACCGGCCGTCCGGTCCACGCGATCAGGGCGGGCACGGGGGCGGTGGGTCTGTGCGTGTTTCCCCAGCCGGGGCGCTACTCGCTCGGCCACACGGGGAACTTCCGCTGAGGGCGGCATACCCCGGGCGCCGGCGGCCGGGGAGCGCGCAGGTCAGATGGAGACCCGGCGGTACTGCGGCAGCAGCTCCTCGATCAGTGCCTCGGTCTCGGGCCGCAGGTGGCCGAGCATCATGTCACGCTCGGCGCGGCCGCGAAGTTCCTCGGCCGTTGCGCGCAACTGCGCCTGATCACCCGTGGCGTGCGTGGCCCGCAACAGATCGCGCCACAGCCCCTCGTCCGCGGGGGCGAGCCGGAGCCCGGCGCGGGCGGCGGTGACCGCGCCTCGCGCGTCGCCGTCCTCGAGCCGCAGCACCACGAGCCGGTGGGCGACGTCGACGACCCGCGCACCGGCCTCGTACTCGAGAGGATCGGCGGCCAGCCACGCGTAGCGTCCGCGCGGCCGATCGGCGAGCAGCGGCCCGCGCACCAGGTCGAGCGCGTACGACATGTACGCCGTCTCTGACGCGGGCTCGGCGGCCGACCGCCAGACCAGCCAGCGCAGCACGCTCCAGTCGACCCGGACCTCGGAGCCCAGCTTGATCCGCCCGGCGTCGTCGTAATAGAGGTTGGGCCGACCGCGCGAATCGCGCCCGAGCCAGTCGGACACGCGTGCGATGGTGGCGTCGCGCACCCCCGCGGTGACGCCGCGCGGCCAGACCGCGCCGCTCAGCACGGTCGGGTGCACCCCGCCGGGATGGGTGGCCAGGTGGACGAGCACCTCGGTGCACAGGGCCCGGCGCGACTCGTCCATCGGGCCCGGCGCGTCGACCTCGATCGGGCCGAGCAGCCGGACGTCGACCACGGGCTGCTGCTCCGCGTTGACCACGCCGCTCGCGGGCTCGTCGGCCGGTTCCGGCAGCGGGACTCCCTCGAGGCGGCCGGCGGTGCGGAACAGCTCGACGACCGCGCGGTAGTGCTGCTCGGGGACCATCTGGGCTTCGACCTCGAACCCGAGCACGCCCGCCTGCAACCGGCCCACCGGGTCGGCCTCCCAGGTCCATTTCGCGCCCTGGACGTCGCCGGGCACGATGTAGCCGGCCGCCATCCGCTGGCCGGTCCTCGCCAGCGCGACCAGCCGGTCGGCCTCCTCGGTCGTCGGCTGGTCCGCCATGATCAGGTAGTGCGGCATCCAGGCCTCGCCGAACACGCCGCGGCAGCGGCCGGTGAGCACGGAGGCGGCGCCGGACGCGGCGAGGGCCTGCCGGACCTCCTCGGCCCGCGCCTCGAGTTCGGGCAGCGCCTCGGCCAGAGAGGCGACCGCCCGGATGCGATCCGGTGCGATGTGCGACAGTTCCTCGCCGAAGCCGACGAGCGTGATGCGCATGTGATCGGACCAGCGGTTGGTGGCCAGCTCGATGGCGATCGCGGCGAGCACCGCCCGCCGCACCGTCTCCGGGCCGCGCAACACGATCAGCCCGTGGGCGGCCTCGAGGTCCACCATGATGCGGCCGTTGTCGTTGGTGCCGATCGAGATCAGGCCGGGATAGGGCGCCAGCACGTCACGCAGGCCGTCCGGATCGAGCGCCGGGTCATCGGCCCGGTCGCGGTGCAGCCGCCACACCTGGCCGCCGTCGTGCGCCTCCCATGGCGCCGGCGGCTCGCGGTCGGCCGGCGCGATCCAGAGGTCGAGGCTGTCGGACCCGAGGTGCACCCCGTAGACGGTCGGAGGCGTACGGCCGTCGACGGCCAGCGCCTTGGACATCTGCCGCAGCCCCAGGTCGAGCAGTTTGGTCGCCTCGGTGTCGGCACCGAGTCGCAGCGCCTGCTCCGCCACGGCCGCGTCGCCGTCCGGCACCGCGATCATATGGCCGAACGCGCGGCTCCACATCTGCTCGCGCCGCCGCCGGCCGAGCGCGGCGAGCAGCCCGGCGGCGAGCAGCGAGGCCAGCGCCAGGCTCTGCGGCCAGCCGAAGTCCTGACCGGGGGCGACCGGACCGGTCACGGGCCGCTCCTGCGGCGCCGCGCCGCCTTGGCCGCCCTCGCCACGGCCGGCCTGCTCCGGGACGGGACTTACCTGCGGCGGGCGGTCGGCGTCGTCGCGCGGCGGCGGCACGGCCTGAGTGCTGCTCGCGCCGCCGGGCTGCGGAGCCGGCGGCAGCGGCTCGGCGGGATCCGGCCGGCCGGCACCGGCCTTGGCGGGTGAGGAGCGGTCGTCGAGATCGTGCGCCGGTACGACCTGCGCGCCCACCGCGTCGTCGGGCATCACCAGGACCCAGCCGGGCCTGATCAGGCTGGCGATGGTCAGCCGCGTGCCGTCGGGCTGTTCGCGCCCCTTGTTGAGCTCGTATATCTCCGGATAGCGGCGGCCGTCGCCGAGGCACTTGTCGGCGATCTCCCAGAGGCTCTCGTGATGGCGGCCGTGCGGCGGCTGTACGCGGTAGATCTTCTGGGCCTTCGCCTTCCGCACCGGCGGGCTCTGGACGCTCTCGGCGAGCGCCGGCGTGGTCACCTCGGCCGGAGTCGCCGGAATCCGCTCGAGCTGTTGCGACTGGGTCTGGACGGGCCGGGCGGGATGCAGATCGCGGCTCGTGAACGCCGGCATGATCGCGGTCGTCGCGGTGAACAGCAGCAGCGTCGCGACGACGAGCCGGTGAACGAGCGACTGGGTCCCGCCCGCCAACGGCACCCGGGCCGGTACCCCGACCCCGCGCACGCCCGCGTAGACCTCGACGATCACGCAGGCCGCCAGTTGCAGCCACGCCAGCCACACGAGCAGGACCAGGATCGTGATGAGCGAACTCGGGCCGAGCCGCTGGGTCAGGTCGTCGGCCGTGGGCAGGTGCTCCGGGACGGGGGAACCGAAGAAGGTGACGAGGGCGAAGGGGACCCCGGCGACGAGCGCGGCCAGCGCCGCCACGGCGGCGAGCCCCTGGAGCACGTCGCCCGCGCTGCGCCTGCTCCGAACCTTTACTGCCTGCCGCGACGCGCCCATAGGCTTCAGACCCCTGTCTGCGGATGGCGAATGCCATCGAACGTCATCGTACGACCGCCGCCACTATGACAGGCGAAGCCGCGCAAGTCCCTCCGAAATCGGTGCTCACCCATCCGCCATGTCCCCTCGGTCAATGGCCATGACCGGCGGCGGAGCGCCATTGCGGAACCGCCGTCCGACCGCACTTCTCGCCATGAAGATCAAGTTCCTGTTTCCGGGGTGGCCGTCGCGGAAGAGGTCATTTCCATGTCCGAGAAGCCCGGCATGATCGACAACAACTGCAATTTCACCGTGATTTTCACCTGCACCCACGCCGTTCGCGAATCCCGCAGCCCACACTGCACATCGCCCGCCTCGGGATATCTCGCCACCAGCCGGCGCGCTTTCGCGCAAGCGGTGCCGGCGTCGGCGATGCGCAGTTCACCGGTGGTCCGAAGCAGCCCGACGTCGATGTCATCGGCGGCGGCCCGCGCCGCCTGCTCGGCGATGTCGGCCGCCCGCTGCCGAGCGTGGATGGCAAGGCCGCCGTCGACGAGCAGCCCGGCCAGCAGGATGACGAACAACGCGAAGATCACCGTGAACATCGCAACGGTGCCACGGTCCCGGTCCGGCCGTGCGATCAATCGATCCTCCGGTAGGTGTCGAGGGGCACCGTGGCGGTGCCGGTCATCGTCTTCGAGCCCGGCAGCCCGATGAGCGTCATCCCGCCAAGGTCGACGTCGCAGGTCACCGTCACGGTGACCTGCCCGCCGGGCGCCCACTCGGACAGGTCGGGCCCCACGCGGGGACCGCCCTGGCACCAGTCCCTGGTCTTCAGCGTCTCCCTGCTCGCCCGGTCGGCGAAGGCGACCGCGTCACCCCTCGTACGGCCGACCGACGCGGCCCTGGCGCCGTCGCGCGCGGCGCCGTCGATCTGGCTCTGCGCCTCGACCATCCGGCCCACCCCGACCATGAGCATCATGAACGCGATGAGGACGGGGGTCAGCAGCGCCAGCTCCAGTGCCATCGACCCCCGGGACGCACCCCGCCCGGCCGTCACGGGCCCTCACCGCACCGGGTACCGGCGCCGACGTCGGGCCGGTAGCACTCGATCGGGCCGCCCGAGCGCTGGTGCACCCGGAAGGTGAAGAACGGGATGACCTGCACGGCCTCGCCGCTGACCTCGACCCACCGCTCGTCCCCGTCACCGCCGGCCTCGGTGCGCGAGTTGCCGAGCAGCCGTGATCCGAACTGCTGTACCTGCGACCGCGCGGTCTGCTCCGACCGTCCCTTCCAGTCGCCGGTCACCTCGCTGCGCGCGACCCTGGCGCCGCCCTGCGCGGCGGCGAGGGCCACGTGCCGGGCGTGGTAGACCATCGCGAACTGCACGACCAGCAGCATCACCAGCAGCAGGATCGGGGTCAGCAGCGCCAGCTCGAGCGACGTCGCCCCGGAGTCGCGTGCGCCCGATCCCCCACCGGCCCGTGCCGGTGGCGTGTGGTCGTGGTCGGCGAGACGGCGCATGCCGCTATTTGGTCTTGATGTTCGACGCGGCCTCGTCCACCTTGTTCTTGATGGTCACGCCGATGCCGATCGCGATGAGCGCGAGGATGCCGGTGATGATGGCCCACTCGATCGCGGACGCGCCCCGGCTCCGGTCGCTGTCGGCGCGCAGCCGGTGCAGGCGGTGCCCGAGCAGGGCCCGCAGATACACGATCGCCGGGTCGGTCAGGGGGTTCATATGGCGCTCCTCGGCGTTCTCTGTTCGGGAAAACCTCCGGTCATCGAGATCGCGGCGTGGACACTCCAGTTTTCCGGCCGGAGACTACCGGAGAGGAAACGCCGCTTCCTCCCTTCTGCTACTTTGAGTGACTCCGCGATAGCCAAGCGGATTCGCGGCCGGGCGGGCCGTGACAGCGCGGGGAGCCCTCCAGTCATCAGATGGGGCCGTGAACCGCGAACCACCGGCTTCTCCTGTCTGAGAGGTTGGAATCTCCCGCCTTCAGGCGGGAGAGGACGTCAAGCGGCAAGCACTCGCATCACCGCCGGAAAGGCGAGAAAGACCAGAAAACCGGTACAGAGCAGGAGCTGCGCGACCAGCATTGACTGGGACCGCTCTCCTGCCTTGCCCTCGACCTCCGACAGCTGGCGGCTGCGCATCGACGCGGCCCGGGCCGACAGCGACTGCCGTACCTTCGCACCGTCGTCGGCGACCAGCCCCAGTGCCGCAGACAGGTCCCGCAGCTCCGCGATGTCGATCTCGTCGCCGAGGTTGCCGAGGGCCTGCCACGGAGTCTGCCCGGTGATCCTGGCGTTGGCCAGGGCGTCCCGGATCCGCCCGATCGCCCATCCCTCGCCCACCTGCGACGCCGTCATGAGGGCCTCGGGCACGCCGCGCCCGCCGGCCAGGTTCATCGCGACCAGGTCTAGGAAGGCGCCGACCACGTACCGGAAGTCCCGGCGCCGCTGCGCGGCCTCCTGACGGAGCTGCAGGTCGGGCAGGAAGAAGAACAGCGCCGCGAAGAGCACGCCCAGCCAGAGCGGAACGGTGAGCGAGGAACCCATGCCGAGCAGTGCGAAGTAGCCGACCAGCACGGGGATGAAGACCAGCGCCGCCGCCGGCAGCAGGAACTTGGTGGCGAGGAAGCCCTCGATGGACTTCTCCACGATCGCCAGGTCGGCGCGCACCGACCGCTGTTCCCAGCCGCGCTCTTCGTACAGCCGGGCCAGCCTGCGGCCGAGCTGTGAGCGCAGGCCGCCGACCTTCTCCCGGGTCGGGGACGAGCGCCGGGCCCGGGCGTCCTCGTCCCGGCGGCGGGCGGCGGCGTCGAAGGCGGCGAGGCTGGCGGCCAGCCCGGGACGCGGCGGGAACAGCGCCCGCAGGAGCAGGAACAGGCCGACGCCGAAGGCGGCCCCGGCCAGCAGCGGCGCGTTCACGACGGCCCACCTCCCGCGTCCATGGCGTGCCGGCCTCGCAGCCGAGCGCCGTCGCCGCGGCCGCCCTGCCACCCCGCCACGGTGGCCGGGACCTCGGTCGGCACGCCGGGTTGCGCGTCGGGCCGGCCGAGGAAGCGCTGCGGCATGTCGTAGTGGGCGAGCCGGCGCAGCCAGACGAACCCGAGCCCGAACAGCCCGACGACCCCGGCGAGCACGAACTGCCCGAGGAACCCGTCGTAGACGTTCACGTACGAGCGGTTGAAGACGGCGAGCAACAGCGCGGTGCCGACCGACACCCCGACGACGATCTGGACGCTCCGGCGGGTCGTGCGCCGGTTGGCCTCGACCCTGCGGCGCATGTCGAGTTCGGCGCGGGCCGAACCGGACAGGGCGCCGAGCATGTCCCGCAGCCCCGGGCCGCGCAGCCTGGCGTTGAGGATGAGCGCGCCGATGACGAGGTCGGCCGAGGGGTCGTCGAGGTCGTCGGCGAACCGGCGCAGCGCGTCGCCCATCGGCATCCGGGTGTGCATGCGGTCGACCAGGATCCGCAGGTGCGGCTGGAGCACGGGCGCCGCCGCCCGCATCGAGGACGGGATCGCCTGCTCGAGACCGACCGCCCCCGCGATGGTGTCGCGCAGCGACTCGGTCCAGGCCGCGAGGGCCTCCAGCCGGGCCATGGCCCTGCGCTCCTCGGCCGCGCCGCCGGCGATGCCGTTCCAGCCGAACGCGAGCAGCCCGGTGCCGATCGCGGCGACCGGCCAGCGCGTCGCGACCAGCGCGGCGGCCCCGGCACCGATGCCGATCGAGCCGCGGGTGGTCAGGGTGCGCAGGATCTCCTCGCGGCTGCGCCCCCGCCCGAACCGGCCCCGCCGGACCGGCAGCCCGCGGACGGCGACGACGAGCAGGACGAGACCGCCGCCGGTCAGGCTCCCAGCCAGGACGGCGTACAGCACGTCGGGCGTCAGCATCCGCCACCCCCCTCGCGCTCGGCCGGCGTCGTCACCACGACACCCCCTGGGACGGGTCATAGCCGAACTCGGCCAGTTCGGCGGCGCAGGCGATCGGCGCGGCGGGCACCGCGTGGCCGCCCGGGCCGGCCGCGAACACCTCGCTGGACAGCACCCGCTGGTCGCAGCCGGTCACCTCGCGGACGCTCGACACGAAGCGGCGCAGCCGGCCGCCCACCGCGTAGTCGTTGCGCTTCTCGATGAACACCACGAAGTCGATCGCGCCCGCGATCAGCATGTGCGTCGCCTCGATGGGCAGCCGTTCCTCGGACTGGATCGCGTAGGTCGCCACCCGGTTGAACACCTCGACCGAGGAGTTGGCGTGGATGGTCGACAGCGAGCCGTCGTTGCCCTGGGTCATCGCGTTGAGCATGGTGACGATCTCGTCGCCGAGCACCTCGCCGACGATGACCCGCGAGGGGTTCATCCGCAGCGAGCGGCGGACGAGGTCGGCCATCGAGATGGCGCCCTCGCCCTCGGAGTTGGGCAGCCGTTGCTCGAGGGCGATGCAGTTCGGATGCAGCTCGGGAAAGTGGTCGAGGCCGAGTTCCAGCGCCCGCTCGACGGTGATCAGGCGTTCCTGCGGGGGGATCTCGTTGGCTATCGCGCGCAGGAGAGTGGTCTTGCCGGCGTTGGTCGCGCCCGCGATCATGATGTTCTTGCGTGCCGCCACCGCCGCCCGCAGGAACAGCCCCACCTCGGAGGAGAACGTCCCGTTGCCGACGAGATCGGACAGGAACACCTTGCCGAGACGGGCCCGGCGGATGGACAGGGCGGGCCGTACGGAGACGTCCATCACCGCCGAGAGCCGTGAGCCGTCCGGCAGCCGCAGGTCGAGCTGCGGGTTGGCGGTGTCGAAGGGCCGCGAGGACAGCCCGCTGTAGGCCGCGAGCACCTGGACCAGTTCGACGAGCTCGTCATCGGACTCGGCGACCGGCTCGCCCATGACCTCACGGCCGTCGGCATAGCCGATGAAGACGCGGTCGCAGCCGTTGATGTCGATGTTCTCGATCTCGGTGTCCTCGAGCAGCGGCTGCAGCCGGCCGACGCCGAACAGCGCGGCGTGGACGCCGGCGGCGAGCTGCTCCTCCTCTTCGGCGTTCGGAGGGCGGCGGCCCGCGGTGATCTCCCCGCGCGCGTACTCCTCGAGGACCTGGGCGATCAGAGCGCGGGCGAACTGCCGCTCGTCCTCGGAGGACATCGGCGCGAGCCCGCCCGCCGCGTCGAGCCGCCGCTGCTGGGCGAGCCGGTCCCCGACCTCCTGGCGCAATCGCTTGACCAGACCGTGGTCCACCTAACGCCCCCTTACCGCGTCGGCGGGGTGCACGCCTCCCGCCCCCGGGCCAGGGGGCGTCGTCAGCCGCCCGACCAGACCTCCGGCCACCTCTCGCGCCGACCGGATCAGCAGCGACCGGTCGAGTCGCCCGCCCCATTGGCCCCGCAGCATTTCAGCACCCTTGGGGTCCAATGCGAAACCCCCCAGCACCGTCGCCGGCAGTCGCGCGTTGGTGACGATCCGGTCCACCTCGGCGACCGAGGCGCGGTAGTCCCGGGGATCGGCGACGACGATGATCCCGATGGGCGGGCCGCCGCGCAGTTCGGCGCCGAGGGCGTTCACGCGCTCGCGCAGATGGGCGACCTGCTCGAGTGTGGGCCGGGTGAGCAGCACGATCATGTCGGCCTCGCGCAGCAGGTCGAGCAGCGCGGTGCCCGCGCCGAGCCGGCCGCAGTCGGCGATCACGTCCACCGGCGCAAGGGAGGCGAAGGCGCGGCCGAGCGGCCCCCACAGCCAGGTGAGGCCCTGCGCCTGCTCGCCGTTGGTGAGCCCGACCAGCACATCGAGCCCACCGACGAGCCGCTGGCCGTGCTCGCCGATCTGGTCGGGCCGCAGACCGCGGCGGGCGGTCGCGGCGAGGCTCAGCAGCCCGCGCGCCGGGTTGAGCATCCCGGACTCGCCCGGCAGCCGGTAGACGAGATCGCCGCCGGCCAGGTCGCACTCGGCGACGAGGACCGGCCGTGGCCACACCGCGCCGAGGGCCACCGCGGCGGTGGTGACGCCCGGTGCACCTTTGTCCGCCGCGAGGGCGATGAGGGCCACCTAGCCGCTCCCGGCCGGCGTGGTGGCGCGCTGGTTCGGGTCCTGGCCGCCGGGCGACGGCGCGCCGGAGGTCTGCTCGCCTGGATCCTGGCCGCCCGCGTTCCGCTCACTGGGATTCTGGCCGGTCGGGTTCTGACCTCCGGACGTCTGCCCGCCCGGCACCGTCGGGGCGCCGGGGACCTTCGTGCCGATGGGCACGCGGGCCACCGCCACGGCTCCCGCCGACGCGGCCTGGGCGACCTGCGGCGCCTGCGCGGGCGGCACCGCGATCGAGATCATCGTCTGGTCGGACTGCAGGGTTCGATCACCGCCCCCGGCGACGCCGATCACGATCGCGTCCTCGGCGAGTGTCGTGCCGGCCCGTACGCCCGAGGTGTTCTGCCCGCCGACTCCGTACAGGCTCACCCGGTCTCCGGCGCTCAGCCCGTCGGCCGGCATCTGCCCGGGTTTGAGCGCAAGCCCCACGATCACCCGGCCGTCGGTAGCGGCGTCGGTCCTCGCGACCATTCCGTTCGTGAGCAGTGCCCCCTTGACCAGCGGCACGGCGGCGAAGGCACGGCTCACGTCGGCCCGCTCGGCCCAGCCGATGAACTCGATGCCGGTGTTGCCGATCTGCACCTCCTCGAGGGCGTCGGCCGGTATACGCTGGCCGGCCGCGACCGGCTGGGCGACGCGGATCGCCGAGACCCGCTCGCCGCTCGCCATGACGAGGTAGGCGCTCGTGAGCGCGCCGCCCAGGATGAGCAGGACGGCGAGGGCGGCGAGGGCGGGTTTGCGTTCACGGGGCGGCACCGGCAGCCGCTGACCTGTCGAGGTGCCGAGGCCGGTACGCCCAGGGCCGGCCGCGGTGTTCGCGGCGGTCGATTGACTGGTATTCATCGAATTGGCCACTCCGAAGCGATGCGCAGACGGCCCGAGCGACCCATGGTTCCGGGCTTGACAAGCCTGCGTCAATGGATTCGCGCGGGTGAGGCCGTCCCGTGACTCTTTTCTCCGAACTGACCTGCACATACTCGGACCATTGGCGCCACCTGCCCACAATGCGTCACACCGCGCCGGGCAACAGATACACCCGGTCAGAATGACCTGGGCCTCCACCCATGGAGGAGGCGCACATCCTAGGCTTGGCGCCAGGCCGAACAGCGGAGGGTACGGATGCGCATTTCGCTCACGGCGCTGACCGATCAGGGCCCCCGGGATATCGTGATCAATGGCGATTCCGATATGACCGTGGCGAGCGTCGCAACATCACTGATCCGCACCATCGGCGATGACGACCCGTCCGATCCAACGGCGCTCGCGGTCAAGTCCCCGCGGGCCCGGCCGCTGTGGATGGACGGCCGGATGCTCGACCCGCAGGCCGAGGCCGCCCGGGCGCTGCGCGACGGCGCCGTCGTGACGGTCGAGCCGAGGGCGGCCGCGGCCACCGTCCTGGCCGAGCCCTCGGGCCTGGTCGAGATCCGGGTGGTCGGCGGGCCGGCGGCCGGCGGCGTGCACCGGCTCGGGCTCGGTGCCACGACGATCGGCACCGGCGAGGACGCCGACGTCAGGCTGGCCGGTCCACGGATCCCCGGCCGGTCCCTCCGGGTGACGGTACGGCCCGGCCAGGTCACGGTCGAGGCCTCGCCGCAGGCCGAGGCGACGCTGGACCGGGTGCCGTTGACGGTGCCGTGCGAGTGGCCGGTCGGTGGCCTGCTCCTCATGGGATCGACGGCTCTCGCGCTGTCGCCGTCGTCGCGCCCCGACACTCACCTGGAGCCCCTTCCCGAGGGCGGGCTCGCCTTCAACCGGCCGCCCCGCATCGGCCCGTCCCGGCGCCCGTGGCGCATCGAGGTGCCACAGCGGCCCGAGCGGGGCGAACGTCAGCGGCTGAGGCTGCTCAGCGCCCTGATGTTCTCGGCGTTCGGCATGGTCATGGCCTTCGCGCTCAAACAGTGGTGGTGGGCCCTGTTCGCGCTCACCTGGCCCATCATGCAGGTCGCCGAGTGGGCGAGCGACCGAGTCCACGGCCGCAAGTCCTACCGGAAGGCGCTGAAGGAGTATCACCGGCGCATCGAGGACTTCGATCTTGAGGTCGAGCGGCTACGCCGGGCCGACGAGTCGGAGCGGCGGGAGATGAGCCCGGATCCCGCCGAGGTCCTGCTCACCGCGACCGGCCCCCGCCGCAGGCTGTGGGAGCGCCGGATCACCGATCCGGACGCGCTGTGCCTGCGCGTGGGCTTCGCCGACCAGCCGGCGAACATCGAGTTGATCGACAAGGAGGCCGACCGGGAGCAGCCCGTCGCTCGCACGGTGCCGGTGACACTGCCGCTGGCCGACCTCGGCGTGATCGGGCTGACCGGGCCGCGGCCGGCGTCACGGGCGCTGGCCCGCTGGCTCGTGGCCCAGGCGGCGGCCCAGCACAGCCCGCGCGACCTGGCCATCGTCGTGCTCTGCGCGGAATCGGGCGAGGCCGGGCCCGGCGCGGCCGAGCACTGGAACTGGGTGCGCTGGCTGCCGCACTGCGCTCCCCGCGAGGGTGAGGACTGCGTCGCGATGGTCGGCACCGACCCCGAGTCGGTGGCACGGCGGATCACCGAGCTGGCGATCCGCATCACCGACCGGCGCCGTCACCAGAACGCCGCCGGCGGGCTGCCGCCCGCTCCGTCCGACCGGGCCACGCCCCCGTACAACATCCTGGTCGTGCTCGACGGCGCCCGTACGCTGCGGCGGGTGCCGGGGATGCCGCAGGTGCTCTCGAGCGGTCCGCAGTTCGGCGTGCACGCGATCTGCGTCGACGATGAGGAACGGTTGCTGCCCGAGGAGTGCACGGCGGTGGCGGCGTGGGACTGGGACCGGCCGGCCTCGCTCCGGCTGCGCGGCCACGGCCTCGACCGGCTGGGCCCGGTGCTGGCGGATCAGGTCTCGCCCGCGTGGTGCGACCGGCTGGCCCGCGCGCTGGCACCCTTGCGCGACGTCTCCAGGGAGGACTCCGAGGAGTCGCTCGCCGCGGCGGCCGGGCTGCTGGAGCTGCTCGGCATGCCCGACCCGACCCCCGACCACGTGCTGGCCGCGTGGGCCGGCGGCGGCCGCACGACCCGTGTCCCGATCGGCCTCGGCACCGACGGCCCGTTCCACGTGGACCTGCGGGCCGACGGGCCGCACGCGCTCATCGCGGGCACGACCGGCGCGGGCAAGTCCGAGCTGCTGCAGACGCTGATCGCGTCGCTGGCCGTGGCCAACCGCCCGGACGAGATGACCTTCGTGCTCATCGACTACAAGGGCGGCGCGGCGTTCAAGGACTGCGCCGAGCTGCCGCACACGGTCGGCATGGTGACCGACCTCGACGGGCACCTCACCCAGCGGGCGCTCGACTCGCTCGGCGCGGAACTGCGCCGGCGGGAGGCGATCCTGCTCGCCGCGGGCGCCAAGGACATCGAGGACTACCACGACCTGCGCGACCGCGGTGACGGCGCGGCCCACGAGCCGATGCCCCGGCTCGTGCTGATCATCGACGAGTTCGCGGCGATGGTGGCGGAGCTGCCCGACTTCGTCAGCGGGCTGGTGGACATCGGCCGGCGCGGCCGGTCGCTCGGAGTGCACCTGGTCCTCGCCACACAGCGGCCGGCCGGCGTGGTCACCGCCGACATCCGGGCGAACACCAACCTGCGGATCGCGCTGCGGGTGACCGACGCCGACGAGTCGACCGACGTGATCGACTCTCCCGAGGCCGCGCGCATCTCCAAGGCCACGCCGGGACGTTGCTACGTGCGCTCCGGGGTCTCGGCCCCGCAGGCCGTGCAGACCGCGCGGATCGGTGGCCGGCGGCCTGGCGCCGGCACCGCCGCCCGCCCCGCGTCGGTGCTGCCGCTGCCGTGGCGCGGGCTGGGGCGCGCGCTGCCGCGGGCCGACGCGGCCGACGGTGGTGCGGACGAGTCCACCATGGCCACCGATCTCGGGGCGCTGGTGCGGGCGGTCGCCGGCGCGGCACGCGGCGTGGGGATCCGCCGCCTGCCGAGCCCGTGGCTGGAGCCGCTGCCCGAGCAGGTGACGCTGTCGCCCCGAACCGCGGCGGGAGGCTCGGTGGTCGACCTGCCGCCCATCGAGTTCGGCGTGACCGACCTGCCGGCCGCCCAGTCGAGGGAGCCCCTGACCCTCGACCTCGCACGCGGCGGCCATGTCTACGTGGCCGGCTCGCCGCGGTCGGGCCGGTCCACCGCGCTGCGCACGCTCGCCGGCTCGCTGGCCGCTTCGTGCTCCCCGTACGACGCGCACCTCTACGCGATCGACTGCGGCGCCAACGCGCTGCTGCCGCTCGTGGCACTGCCGCACTGCGGCGCGGTGGTCGGGCGCGACCAGCTCGACCGGGTCGAACGCCTGCTCGCCGCGCTCGCCGCCGAGGTGGCCCGCCGCCAGCAGCTGCTCGCCGAGGCCGGGTTCGCCTCGATCGCCGAGCAGCGCGCCGCGGTCACCTCCGCCGAGCGGCTGCCGTGGATGGTCCTGCTGCTCGACCGCTGGGAGGGCTTCGTCGGGGCGTTCGAGAACTACGACTACGGCCGGCTCATCGACACGGTGCTCCGGCTGCTGCGCGAGGGCGCCGCCGTCGGGCTGCGGGCGGTGTTCACCGGGGACCGTTCCGGCCTCGGCGGGCAGGTGTCCACCGTGTTCGACCGGCGGCTCGTGCTGCGCATGGCCGATCCACAGGACTACGGCTACGCCGGGATCCAGGAGCGGCAGGTGCCGTCCGCCATGCCGCCGGGACGGGCGCTCGAGCAGACCGGTCCCGGTGAGCCGCTGCGCGAGTCGCAGATCGGGCTGCTGTGCGACGACCCGTCGGGGACGGCGCAGGTCTCGGCCCTGCAGGACATCACCCGCGGCTGCGCCTCCCGCTACGGGCGGATGCCGCGCCGGATGCGTCCACTGCACGTCGACGAGCTGCCGGTACGGGTGTCCTACCGGGAGGCCCTCGCGCTCGACCCCGACTTTCTCGCACCGTCGCCGCTGTGGGCCCTGGTCGGCGTGGGCGGCGACGCGCTCGCGCCGGTGGGCGTCGACCTCCTCGCCGAGGGTCCGGGCTTCGTCGTGGCCGGCCCGGCGCGGTCCGGCCGCTCGACGACGCTGCTGACCATCGCGGGGTGCCTGCTCGATCCGTCGGTCGGCGGCGGGCTCGTACCCGTCGCCATCATCACGCCGCGCCGGTCGCCACTGCGCGAGCTGGCCGGTCGGCCCGGGGTGCTCGGGGTGCTCGACGCCACGGCCTCGGCCGAGGACCTGGAGTCGCTGCTGGAGCACGAGCACCGCTACGCGGTCGTGGTGGACGACGCCGAACTGCTGGACGAGACCGAACTCGACGACGCGCTCCGCACAGTCCTGCGCGCCGCGCGGGACGGCGAGCACGCGGTCATCCTCGGCGGGACCACCGAGGACCTCGCGCGCGGCTACCGCGGCTTTCTGTCCGACACCCGCCGGTCCCGCTCCGGCGTGCTCCTGTCGGTCGACTCGCCCGACGACGGGGATGTGTTCGGGCTGCGCTTGCCGCGCAACGCCGCCGGCGGCGGGCCGACCGGCCGCGGCGTCTTCGTCGCGGTCGGCGTCACCACCCAGATCCAGGTCGCCCTGCCCGACCCCACCGACGGCGACCTCCCCGAACCGTGACCGTTCCCACCCACTTCCCGGTTTCTCACAACGCACCATTGAAACACTGTGCATTTATGTGAACACAGTGTGTGATGTGTGCGGTGGTGTCAGGCTGACGCCATGACACTGATGTTCGATCCCAGGGACGCGGTATACCGGGGGTATACTGCGAACATGGCGACGACCACGATCAAGGTGGACAGCGAAGTACGCGACCGATTGGCCGCCCTTGCCCGAGAGCGCGGCTGCACGATCGGCGATCTGGTCCGGAACCTCGCCGATACGACGCCCACCCGCGACGAACTCGACGCCCGGCATCGGGCCGCCGTCGAGTACATCCGTGGACATCTGGTCCCCGACTTCGACGAGTCCGATGTCGCTGCGGGCAGACGGCTCTGGGATGACCTCAAAGCCGGAAAGCTCACCTCGATATGAGTGCGGTGATTCTCGACCACACAGCACTGAGCGCCCTCGGCGCCGGGAACCGTGGTCTCTCGCGCTTGGTCGCCGAACCGCACAGGACGACGGAGGACTACGTCGTCGTGCCCGCGCTGTGTCTTGCGGCCGCGACAGTAGAGCGACCTGCTCTTGCCGACCACGTCGGCTCGCTGCCTGCGATCAACGTCGTCGAACTGGACTTCTCAGGGGCGGCCGCAGTCGGCCACCTGATCAACGACGGCGCCGACTGGCGTATGGCCCATGCCGTTCACGTGGCCCGCCCCAACGTCGAATGGCCGGACGGATGCACGGTGTTCAGCTCGTCTCCCGATCAATATCGACAGTTCGGGATCCCGGCGATCCCCGTTTCGAGCATGAACTGAGCCGGCCTTCCTCAGCACGACGTGGTCCGTCACCTTCGGACCTGGAGTTGATCAGTCGGACTCGATCTCCAGGGCGGCGACGCGGGAGCGGGCCTCGGCCATCGCCGCGTGATACTTCGTGTCCCATTCCGGGTCGTCGTCCGGAATGGTGCGGATGACCTGGCGGCCCAGCTCGAGGACACCCTGCCCGCCGTCGGTCACCCGGCGTACGACCACCGCCGTGACGCCGCCACCGACCTCGGTGTGGGTCTCCCAACGAGCGTCCGCCTCCACCGGCGGCGCCGCGCGGCCGGCCCGGCCGCGACCGGAGCCGCCGGAGAGGGCGAGCACCACCAGGTAGACGAGGACGCAGAGGAACAAGAGCCCCCCGAGCATGACCAGAGCACGCATGTGGCACCTCCCGATCCGGGCCGCGGCGCGTCAGCGGCCGGGGACGTTCACGCCGCCCGGGTTTCCGGGAGCGTAGACCGTGATGCCCTGTGGCAGCGCCTTCAGCTTCTCGATCTCAGCACAGGTGGGGCACCTGTTGTAGCCCTCCTGGCGGGCGCGGTTGGCCTCGGCGTCGGCACGGGCCGAAGCGACCTTGGCCTGTGCCTCGCTGACCTGCGCGAACGCCGCCTGGGCCCGGTCGACCGACTCCTGCACCTTGTCCGGGAGCGTCACCCGTACCAGGTTGAAGTGGATGTTGGTGACGAACTTCCCGCCGAGGGTCGACTCCAGGTCGGCGGCCAGGCTGGTGTTGATCGCGGTCTGCACCTTCGCGATGTTGGCGTTGTTGCTCTGCGCCTGAAGGCCGGAGGTCCGGGTTCCCTGCCGGGGCGCTGACGTGTTCTGCACCAGCGCGCAGGACGACACCAGCTCGGCGCAGCGGAAGCTGTTGATCTGGGTGCGGAGGGCGTTGTCGATGACCGGGCGGACGATCTGGTTGAGGAAGGCCAACCAGCCGTCGTCGCCTTCCCAGGCGTAGTTCGACTCGCCGTCGGGACCGCTGAACTTGCGGGTGCCGAACTTGTCGTCGAAGGCCCTCAGCGCGGCGTGGTCCAGGTTCAGGGTGAAGTACAGCGTCCCCTCGATGCCCATGTTGACGCCGTCGCTGCTGGGGACCGTCACGACGTCGACCCCGGCGGTGTCGCCCCGCTTCTTCTCAGAGGTGATCGTGTAGAAGCGCTGCTGGGCGGGGTACCTGTGGATCTTCGAGTAGAAGCCGATCCAGGTCCGGCCGGAGCCCGGTTCGATGACCTGGCGGATCCGGTTGTTGTCGAAGAACCCGCCGTTGCGGACGACCGCGACGTCACCACCGCCGGTGCGCTCGAAGCCGCCCGCGAGCGCGAGCAGACCCGGCAGGCCGACGACGAGCAGTACGACGAGCACGGTGATGACGCCCGTGCGCGAAAGATTCCGGGCAGGCGTAGATGGTTGAGGCATCGCGATCCCTTTCGAACCCGGCCGGGCCGGCCATTGGTCTCGATGAGACGTTCGCGGCCGGTTCCGGGATCCCTCGCGGGAGCGCTGAGAGCGGGACATGGCGCGAGGCCTCGACCGGGGGGGTCAGTCGAGGCCTCGCAAATCGGCATATACCAGGAATTCAGGGATATACCGAAACTAGGTCAGCGCGTCGCCGACTCGATGTTCTGCCGGGACTTCTTGATGTCCTGGCCGCCCTGATCGAGCGCCACGGCCATCTTGTCGAAGGCGGTCTTCGCCTCCTGCCAGGCGCTGCGGAAACGATCGGCTTGGGGCCCCCACCAGGTCTCGGTGCTGCTCACCGTGCGCCCGTTCAGGTCCTTGATGAGCGCGTCGAGATTCCGGGAGTGCTTGCTGAACATCCGGGACAGCTCTTCCAGTGCCGCGATATTGGCACCGCGCCGGTCTCCGCTCATGACTTGATCCTTTCATTGAGAACAAGGGTCATGCCGCTGCCCGTTCCGGGTCACCCAGCGTCTCCGGGGTCCGATGGCCGGCTCGGAGGGCGACGCGATCGCATCGGCGCCCAGCTTAGAGATCGGCGATTGACCTTTCCAGGCGCACATCGCCGTTCGAATGTCACTTCGCCCCCATTCGCACCACAGAGAACTGACCGCATGCGGCCATGGACACCGCAATGGAAATACGGCCCGACCCCCGAGAAGGCGGCAGCGACCTCTGTTCGAACGCCTTCCCACCCGGCCGGGGAAACCAGATCTTTTCTCATCGTCATCTTCGCCGTCAATGCCGCCGGCCGACCGGTCGCCGCTCCGCCGGCGAGCGCCGCCGGCCGGGTGCCGAGGAGGGCCTTACGAGGTCGAGCGGCGCAGTTGCCTAGACTTCCGTGCGGAAGTTCTAGAAGGAGTCGCCCGTGCGCAAGGTTCTGATCGCCAATCGTGGCGAGATCGCGGTCCGTATCGCCCGCGCCTGCAAGGACGCCGGCCTGGCCAGCGTCGCGGTGTACGCGGAGCCCGATCTGGACGCGCTGCACGTTCGCGTGGCCGACGAGGCGTACGCGCTGGGCGGCCGGACGGCGGCCGAGACCTACCTCGACATCGACAAGCTCCTCAAGATCGCGAACGAGACGGGCGCCGACGCCGTCCATCCCGGCTACGGCTTCCTCGCCGAGAACGCCGATTTCGCGACCGCGGTGACCGGCGCCGGGCTGACCTGGATCGGCCCGCCGGCCGCTGCGATCACCACGCTGGGCGACAAGGTCCAGGCCCGGCACATCGCGCAGAAGGTCGGCGCGCCGCTGGTCCCGGGCACCCCCGACCCGGTGAGCGACGCCGACGAGGTGGTCGCCTTCGCCCGGGAGCACGGCCTGCCGGTCGCGATCAAGGCCGCGTACGGCGGCGGCGGGCGCGGCCTGAAGGTCGCGCGGACGCTGGAGGAGATCCCTGAGCTGTACGACTCGGCCGTTCGTGAGGCCGTCGGCGCCTTCGGCCGCGGCGAGTGCTTCGTCGAGCGCTATCTCGACCGGCCGCGGCACGTCGAGACCCAGTGCCTGGCCGACCGGCACGGGAACGTGGCGGTGATCTCGACCAGGGACTGTTCGCTGCAGAGACGGCACCAGAAGCTGGTCGAAGAGGCGCCCGCGCCGTTTCTCACCGATGAGCAGGTCGAACTGCTCTACCGCAGCTCCAAGGCCATCCTCGTCGAGGCCGGCTACGTCGGCGCGGGCACCTGCGAATTCCTCGTCGGCCAGGACGGCACCATCTCCTTCCTCGAGGTCAACACGCGCCTGCAGGTCGAGCATCCGGTCACCGAGGAGGTCTCCGGGCTCGACCTGGTCAGGGAGATGTTCCGGATCGCCGCGGGCGAAGAGCTCGGGTACGGCGACCCGCCCCTGCGCGGCCACTCGATCGAGTTCCGGATCAACGCCGAGGACGCCGGTCGCGGCTTCCTCCCGGCTCCAGGGACCGTCACCGCGTGGGAGCCGCCCTCGGGCCCCGGCGTACGGCTCGACACGGGCTACACGGCCGGCATGACGGTGCCGCAGGCGTTCGACTCACTGGTGGCCAAGCTGATCGTCACCGGCGCCACCCGTGAGCAGGCCATCGAGCGCTCACGGCGCGCCCTGGCCGAGTTCACGATCGAGGGCATGCCGACCGTCCTGCCCTTCCATCGAGCCGTGCTCGACGACCCGGCCTTCGTCGGCGAGCCGTTCAGCGTCCACACGCGGTGGATCGAGACCGAGTTCGACAACACCATCGCACCGTACGATCACGCACCCGAGGAGACCGAGACCGCCGACCGCGAGCGGGTCACTGTCGAGGTCGGGGGCAAGCGGATCGAGGTCGTGCTGCCCGCCGGGCTCGGTACGACGGCGGGCACCGCACCACAGGGCGCCCCGCCCAGGCGCGGCAAGGCACGGCGCGGCGGAGGCGGCGCGGCGGCCGGCGGCGACGCCCTGGTCAGCCCGATGCAGGGCACGATCGTCAAGATCGTCGCCACTGAGGGCGCCGCCGTGGCGGCCGGGGACACCATCGTCGTCCTCGAGGCCATGAAGATGGAGCAACCGCTGACCGCGCACAAGTCCGGCACCGTGACCGGCCTGTCCGCCGAGGTCGGCCAGACCGTCACCAGCGGCGCCGCGATCTGCGAGATCAAGGACTAGGCCCCCGGGTCCACGCGCGGTTCCGCGACGATCTCGTCCAGCGGATCCTTCGCTGCGATCTACCGCGCGGATGACCCGGGGAATCTCACTTTTCCGGGCGAGCCGGGGCGCCATGACCACTAAGGTAAGCCTCCTATGAACCGCCGAACCCTCCCGGCCCTGCTGGTCTCCGTCGTCACCGGCGTGCTCGCGCTCAACGTCGCCACGGCCCCGGCCCATGCCGACCCCATCGAGCCGGACCTGGTCGCCCAGTCGATCAGCGACGGCGGCGTCTACGTCGATTCCGGCGCCAGGCTCTTCACCGACGACGCCGCCAAGGACCGCCTGCGGGCCCAACTCGAGACCGCGCGTCGGCCGGTCTACGTCGCGGTGATGCCGGCCGGCTCGTCGCTGACCCCGGCCCAGCTCTCTCAGATCGTCCAGCGGCAGGGCACCTTCGCGGTACTGAACGGCAACGACTTGAAGGCGTCGTCGAGCGTGCTGCCCTCGGCGCAGCTCCGATCCGCCCTCAGCGGGGCGCTCCGCGGCAACGGAGCCGATCCGGCCGGCGCGCTGGTCTCGTTCGTACGGCTGACCAACGGCACGCCCAGGGCGAACCCGAGCACGACGCCCACCCGGCAGGCCACCGAGACGGCACAGCCACCGGAGCAGGCCCCGGTCGAGCAGAGCGCTCCGGAGAACGCCAACGTGCAGGTGACCGCCACGGAGAAGGACGACGGCGGCTCCAGCCTGCCACTCATCGGGGGCATCGCCGCCCTGGTGATCATCGCTGCGGGTGGCGGCTTCCTGCTGTGGCGCAAGCGCAACCGCTCGGCCGGCGCCCAGGGCTGAGCAACGCCCGCTGACCGGGGCTTTCACCGGATCGGCCCGGCTTCACCCGGCGCCTTTGCGGAACTACCCTCGCCTTCGGTTCGTCTTCTGATAAAGGAGGCAGACTGAAGGCATGAGCTACGCATTCTCAACTTCCGGGCACGGTCGGGGAGGCCGGCTGTCCGCGGCCGCCCGCCGTCTCGCGCTGCCGGCTCTGCTGGCACTCGTCGGCATCCTGGTGTTCGGCTGGGCCACACCGGCCCGCGCCGACACCGTGTCCGAGATCGCCAACGGCCTGCGGACCTCGAAGCTGTACGTCTCCTCAGAGGCGCAAGGCGTGCTCTCCGGCCCCGCGCAGGACCAGGTGCGCAGGGCCCTGAACGGCGCGGACCACACCGACATCCGGGTCGTCGTCACCAAGGCCGGGGCCGACCGGCAGGCGCTCGGCGAGATGCTCAACGGCGTGCGCCAGCGAGTCGGAAAGGGCGACACCTACGTCGCCGTCACGGCCGACGACAAGATGGTGGGCATCTCCAAGGAGTTCTCCGCCACCGAGATCAACCAGCTGATCAGCCAGGCCTCCGGCGGCGACGTCACGACCCGGCTGGTGAAGTTCACCCAGCTGGCCGACGCCAAGGCGGCGGACAAGGCCGCGTCGAGCCGGAACTCGATGTTCGTGGGCCTCGGAGTCCTCGTCCTGATCGTGGCCGGGGTCGTCGGGCTCGTGGCCGTGGCCCAGAAGCGGCGCAAGGTCCGGGACGCCCAGCAGATGGCCGAGCTCAAGGAGGGCGTCGAAGAGGACGTCACCTCACTCGGCGAGGACATCGCGGCGCTCGACCTCAAGGTGACCGATCCCGCCCTCGCCGCGGAGACGCGTGACGACTACACCCGCGCCCTCGACTCCTATGACCGGGCCAAGGCGGCGGCCGAGACCGCCCGGCGGCCCGACGACATGCGCGGCGTCACCACGGCGCTGGAGGACGGCCGCTACTACATGACGGCCGTACGGGCCCGGATCGCGGGCGACCCGGTGCCCGAACGGCGGGCGCCGTGCTTCTTCAACCCGCAGCACGGCCCGTCCGTGCAGGACGTTCCATGGGCGCCGCCCGGCTCGGCGCCCCGGTCTGTGCCGGCCTGCGCCGCGGACACCCAGGCCGTACTGAACGGAATGGCGCCGGACTCTCGGCTCGTGCCGGTCGGCGGCGCGCGCAGGCCGTACTGGGAGGCGGGCCCGGCCTACGCCCCCTACGCCGGCGGCTACTACGCCGGTTACGGCGGCATGGACATTCTCGGCCCCATCCTGATCGGCACCGCGCTCGGCTCGATGCTGGGCGGTGGCTTCGGCGGCTTCGGCGGCATGGGCGGTGGCCTCGCCGACGGCGGCGGCGACGTGTTCGGCGGCGACGGCGGCGACATCGGCGGCGGCTGGGACTTCGGCAGCGGCGACTTCGGCGGAGGGGACTTCGGCGGCGGAGGGGACTTCTGAGGGCCGCCCCGGCCGCGCTCTACTGCACGCACTCTCACCCCGTGCGGGTGGTCGAACGAGACCGGGCAGATGAAGACCCACAGCGCGTACCTGCGGCCGATCGTGACCCCGGTGGGACTCGATCGGCTCCGGTACTCGTGGAACTCTCCGTCCGGCTCAGGCCGGTGAAAGCACCGCGGCGAGTTCCGCGCGGAGTGCCTCCAGTGCCGCGGAGGCGGCGGCGCGGGCGTCCGCAACGCGGTCCTCGACTGGGACGACCACCTCGAGGTAGCACTTGAGCTTGGGCTCGGTACCGGAGGGCCGAACGATCACCCGGGCTCCGCCGGCGAGGCACAGGCGCAGGCCCTCGGTGGGCGGCAGGCCGTCGATCCCCTCGGACAGGTCGTCGACCGCCTCGACGGTACGGCCCCCGAGCGACGCCGGCCGGTCGTCCCGGAGCCGGGCCAGCAACCCGCCGACCAGCGAGAGGTCCTCGAGCCGGATCGACAGCTGTGCCGTCGCGTGCAGGCCGTGGCGGCGGGCCTGGTCGTCGAGCAGGGTGAGCAGCGTGCGGCCCTCCCGCCTGGCCTCGGCGGCCATCGCCGTGACCACGAGTGCGGCGCCGATGCCGTCCTTGTCGTGCACCGGCAGCCCGTCGTCACCGCCGACGCTGTATCCGAGCGCCTCCTCGTAGCCGAACACCAGGCGGTCACCGGGCGACTCCGCCTTCATAATCCACTTGAAGCCGGTGAGGGACCGGGCGAAGCGCACGCCGTACGCCTGTGCGATCTTGCCGAGCAGCGACGAGGACACGATGGTGGTGACGACGAGCCGGTCGGCACCGCTCGTGTGCCGCAGGACGTACTCGGCCAGCAGCCCGCCGACCTCGTCACCGGTGAGCATCCGCGGGCCCTCGGGGCCGTCGACGCCGACCCTGACGCCGACGGCGCACCGGTCGGCGTCCGGATCGTTGGCGATCACCAGGTCGGCGCCCGCCGAGACACCGAGGGTGAGCGCGAGGTCCATCGCCCCTGGCTCCTCCGGGTTCGGGAAGGCCACGGTGGGGAAGTCCGGATCCGGCTCGGCCTGTTCGGCGACGACGGCCGGCGCCGGGAAACCTGCCCACGCGAACGCCCGCAGCAGCACGTCGCGGCCCACCCCGTGCAGGGGCGTGTAGGCGACCGCGATCTCGCGCGCTTCGCCCAGGGGCAGCCGGGACAGCGAGCGGAGGTAGGACTCGACGATGTCGTCGCCGAGGACCGTCCAGTCCTCCCCCAGCGGCAGCCCGTCCACCGGGCCGACCGCGTCGATGGCCGCGGAGATCTCCTCGTCCAGCGGCGGGACGATCTGGGCGCCGTCCGCCCAGTAGACCTTGTAGCCGTTGTCGCGGGGCGGGTTGTGGCTCGCGGTCACCATGACCCCGGCGTCCGCGCCCAGGTGCCGTACGGCGTAAGCGAGCACTGGCGTGGGCAGCGGGCGCGGCATCAGCCGGACGGTCAGCCCCGCCCCGGTCATCACCGCGGCCGTGTCGAGGGCGAAGCGCTCCGAGCCGTGCCGCGCGTCGTAGCCGACCACCACCGGCGCGCCGGGCGGATCGGTGGCGTACCGCCGCAGGCACGCGGCCAGCCCGGCGGCGGCGCGCATGACCGTGACCCGGTTCATCCGGTTCGGCCCCGCGCCGAGCTCACCGCGCAGACCGGCGGTGCCGAACTCGAGCTTGGCGCCGAACCGGTCGGCCAGCGCCGCGTCGTCCCCGGCGTCCAGAACGGCCCGAAGCTCCTGCCGGGTCACAGGATCGGGATCCTGCGCCAACCACCGCTCGGCCGCCCGCCTGTACGTGGTCATCGCCGGGCCTCGCTCGCACCCTGGTGAGGCGTCACGGCGTTGAGAGGCGTCACGGCGTCGGAGGGGGTCACGGCGTCGGAGGGGGTCACGGCTTCGAGGGGAGTCACGGCTTCGAGGGGAGTCACGGCTTCGAGGGGAGTCACGGCTTCGAGGGGGGTCACGGCTTCGAGGGGGGTCACAGCTTCGACACGATCGTGGCGAGGAGGGCGCCCATCCGCGCGGCCGCGTCACGGCCGGCGACGAGCACCTCCTCGTGATCGAGCGGCCGGCCGGACAGACCCGCCGCGATGTTCGTGACGAGCGAGATGCCGAGCACCTCGGCACCGCCCTCGCGCGCGGCGATCGTCTCCAGCACCGTGGACATGCCGATCAGGTCGGCGCCCATGGTGCGGAGCATCCGGATCTCGGCGGGCGTCTCGTAGGTCGGCCCTCGGAACGCGGCGTACACGCCCTCTGACAGGTCCGGGTCGATCCGCCTGGCCAGCTCGCGCAGCCGGGCCGAGTAGGCCTCGGTGAGGTCGAGGAACCGCGCGCCCGTCAGCGGGTTGGCGCCCGTCAGGTTGAGGTGGTCGCTGATGAGCACCGGAGAGCCGACGCCGTGCCGCTCCGGCCGCAGCCCGCCGGCCGCGTTGGTGAGCACCACGGTCTTGACGCCCGCGGCGAGGGCGGTACGGACCCCGTGCACGACCGGGTCGACGCCGAGGCCCTCGTACAGGTGGGTGCGGCCCAGCAGGACGAGCGCGCGCCGGCCGGCCACGTCGACCGCCCTGATCCGGCCTGCGTGCCCCTCGACGGCCGGTGGTGCGAAGCCGGGCAGATCGGTCACCGGGAGTTCGACCGCGGGCTCGCCGAGCGCGTCCGCGGCGGGCACCCAGCCGGACCCCATCACAAGCGCCACATCGAAGGAGTCGAACGTCCGGGATCGCAGCTCGTCGGCGGCTCTGCTCGCCAGGTCCATCGCGTCGTGTCTCACGATCCAGACACTATCGGGGTGCCGAGGGCGAACCGGACACCCGCGAGAGCACGCTCACGGGCCGGTGCCGGGTCAGGCGCCGCCCAGTGACTTGCACGGACGGGTGCGCAGGTCCTTGACGTAGTCGTCGGGGGCTCCGGCCCGCTCGGCCGCGTCGGCCAGGATCCCCACATAGCGTGCCGAGGGCAGCCCGCCCTCATAGTCATCGAGCACGTACAGCCAGCACAGCACGTCGCCGTCGAGCGTCGCGACCCGCACCCTGATCTTGCGGTAGACGCCCAGCGCGTCGCCCTCCCAGGAGTCGAGATCGCGCTCGTCCCACTCGGGCACGTCGTAGAGCACGACGAAGACCTGCTCGTAGGGGTCCTCGACCACGGTGGCGAGCGCCCCGTCCCACCCGACGTCCTGACCGCCGAAGGTCAGCCGCCAGCCCTGGAGCCAGCCGGAACCGTGCAGGGGTGAGTGCGGGGCCCGCTGAGCCATCTGCTCCGGGTCCATGTTGGAGGCGTACGCCGCGTACAAGGCCACGGTTGGCAAGAGTACGGCCTCCGCCGGGCCCGCGCTCCGAGTACCTGCTGCCAGGGCACCACCACAAATGCGGGAGAATGGTCACGTGACCCGCATCGTGATCATCGGAGGAGGCCCGGGGGGCTACGAGGCCGCCTTGGTCGCGGCGCAGCTCGGAGCCGACGTG
The DNA here is from genome assembly GCF_014323705.1 of Actinomadura alba. Lineage (GTDB taxonomy): Bacteria > Actinomycetota > Actinomycetes > Streptosporangiales > Streptosporangiaceae > Actinomadura_C > Actinomadura_C alba. The sequence continues at coordinate 223,732 of NZ_JABVEC010000002.1, read as the reverse complement.
ACGCTCGTGGAGCGCGACGGCCCTGGCGGGGCCTGCGTCCTGTCCGACTGCGTCCCGTCGAAGACGCTCATCGCCACGTCGACGCGGATGGCGGTCATGTCCGAGTCCGCCACGCTCGGGGTGCGCTTCTCGGGCGGTCCGGACGGTGAGGTCGGCGGCCTCGGGGTCGACCTTCAGCTGACCAACAAGCGGGTGAAGGAGCTGGCCCGCGCGCAGTCCTTCGACGTCGCCGAGCGGCTGTGCTACGAGGACGTGCGCATCGTGCGGGGCGAGGCCAGGTTCGTCGATCCGCAGATCATCGCGGTGGGCGACGAGCGCCTGCGGGCCGACGTGGTGCTCGTGGCGACCGGGGCGACGCCCAGGGTGCTGCCCGGCGCCGAGCCCGACGGCGAGCGCATCCTCAGCTGGCGGCAGCTGTACGACCTGCCCGAGCTGCCCGAGAACCTCATCGTGGTCGGGTCCGGCGTGACCGGTGCCGAGTTCGCGTCCGCCTACCAGGCTCTCGGGTCCCGAGTGACATTGGTCTCCTCGCGGGACCGGATCCTGCCCACCGAGGACGCCGCCGCCGCGACCGTGCTCGAGGAGGTCTTCCAGCGGCGCGGGATGAACGTTCTGTCCCGGTCGCGCGCGGCCCGGGTCGAGCGCTCGGGCGACGGGGTCATCGTGACGCTCGAGGACGGTCGCAAGGTCGAGGGCTCGCACTGCCTGATGACCGTCGGCATGGTGCCCAACACGGCGGGCATCGGGCTCGAGGAGGTCGGCGTACAGCTCGACAAGCGCGGCTTCATCAAGGTCGACAAGGTGTCGCGGACCAACGCGTCGCACATCTACGCGGCCGGCGACTGCACCGGCGTGCTCATGCTCGCGTCGGTCGCCGCGATGCAGGGCCGCATCGCGATGTGGCACTCCCTGGGCGAGGCGGTGCAGCCGCTCAAGCTCGGCTGGGTGGCCGGCAACATCTTCACCGATCCCGAGGTCGCGACCGTCGGCGTGTCGCAGAACATGATCGATTCCGGCGAGGTGGACGCTCGCACGGTCATGCTTCCGCTGAACACCAACGCGCGCGCCAAGATGCAGGGCTTCGAGGACGGCTTTGTGAAGTTGTTCTGCCGTCCCGCCACCGGAATCGTCCTCGGCGGCGTCATCGTCGCCCCCCGGGCGAGCGAGCTGATCCTCGGGCTCTCGGTGGCGGTGCAGCAGCACCTGACCGTGGACCAGCTGGCGTACACCTTCACCGTGTACCCCTCGCTGTCCGGCAGCATCACCGAGGCCTCGCGCCGCCTCATGCAGGAATCCGCGTTCTGAGAATTGCCGCCGCGCCGGCGATTCACTTTCTCGCAATGATCGCCATAATAGTGATCTTTTTCGCGCATCTTATCGCCCGCTGACTTACGTCAACCCCTTCGCGCTTTCGCGCGTCTCAGTGGCATAGGGATCCACATCACCCCGCGAATCCCGCAAAGCCGATCATGGCAGAGAAAGGAATTCATGCCCATGAAGCGGATCGCCGTACCCAGCATGCTCCTGGGTCTCGCGCTGTTCGGCGGCGTGGCGCCTGCGTTCGCGAGCGTGACGCGGACCGACACGCCGACCCCCACCCCGACCCCGACCACGACGCCCACGAAGCCGACGCCGACGCCCACGACCGAGCCGCCGGAGTTCGAGTTCGGCTTCGACAAGGTCACCCTGTCCACCAAGACGATCACCCCCGGTGGCACGCTCACCATCAAGGTGGTGTGCCCGACGTCCGTGAGTGCGACGTCGAACGCGTTCGTCGCCGACCCGCGGTTCGCCACCGGCGGCGACGGCACGTTCACCGGCTCGGGGACCTTCAAGCAGACGCTCCCCGAAGTCGCCACGCTCAGGGTCGAATGCGAGGGCTACGGCTACGTGACCTACACCCACCGGCCGGGCGAGGAGGTCAGGCCGGGCGGATCGACCGGCAGGCTCCCGAGCGGCGCCCCGGACACCGGCGACGGGTCCCTGTCCGGGCGGGACGGTGGTGCTCCCGTGCCGCTGCTGGCCGGCGGCTCCGCGGTCGCTCTGGCCGGTGCCGCCTTCGGCGTACTGGCCCTGCGCCGCCGCGAGCGCCATGACCAGTCGTCCTGAGGCACGGCGCGGCCGGTGCCCGGCGGCCGGCCACCACGCCCTGCGCGCGGCGGCCGGGACGCTGGTCGCCGGTCTCGCGCTGTCCGCCTGCGCCCCCGGCGAGAAGCCGGTCAAGTCGCCCACGGCGGCCGGCCGGTCGCCCGGTTCCCCGGCGGCCCCAGGGCTGGCCGATGACCTGATGCACCGCTCCCCGCCGGTCTCCCTCCGGATCTCTGCGATCGGTGTCTCGGCGCCCGTGTCGATGCTGGGCCTGCGTCCGGACGGGAAGATCGAGGAGCCGCCGCTGAGCCGGCCGAATCTGGCGGGGTGGTACGAGGAGGGACCGAGCCCCGGCGAGCTCGGGCCGTCGGTGATCCTCGGGCACGTGGACGCGCACCGGCAGGCGGCCGTGTTCTATCGGCTCAAAGATCTTCGCCGCGGCGACCGGATCAAGGTGACCCGAAAAGACGGATCGGTCGCGACGTTCACCGTGGAACGGCTGGAGAAGGTCGCGAAATCCGAGTTTCCCACCGAGCGGGTTTATGGCGAGAAAATCGACTATTCGAGCCTGCGTCTGGTCACCTGTGGCGGGAGCTTCAATACGCGCACCCGCCATTACGACGACAATGTGATCGCCTACGCCCGGCTGGTCTCGGCCACGGCCGGATAGCCCTGGTTCGGCGACGAGGTCCCTAGGTCAGGGCGGCCACCAGGATCAGGGCGACCAGGACGGCGCCGGGCAGGGCGACGGCCGCGATGGCGGGCGTCGACCACGTCCCCGACGGCCGCTCCGTGCCCTCGCCGGCGGCCGCCTCGGCGGCACGCTCGCCGCCACCGTGCGCGCCGACGAGTTCGGTCAGTTGCTCGGCGGCGAAGCCCGCGGGCGTGCGCCCCTTGAGCTGCTCGGCGATCGGGTCCGGTACGCCCCCCGCGGCGGTCCCGGCCTTCTCGGCCTTCTCGGCCCGCCGCTCCATCCGGGCCCGGGCCCGGGGCGAGGTCTGCATCACCCATGCCTTGACCTGCCACGGACGGCCGTCCGCGACGCAATGGAAGCGCAGGGCCTCGGCGACCTCGACCTCTTTGAGCGCCGGCCACGGGATGCGCACGTCCCTCAGCGGGTTGCGCAACCGTACCCCGGTCTCGTCGGCGACGATGGCGGGGCGCAGCCCGTACACGTAGGCGAGGCCGCAGCCCATCAGCAACACGGCGGCGGCGATCAGTGCCGCCATGTCACGCCCGCGGATGACGATGTCGGCCAGGTTGAGGGCCGCGACCACCATCCACACCCAGCCGGCCACGTAGGGGCCGACGGAGCGGAACACCTTCGGTTTCGCGCCCGCCGCCCGTTTCGTCTCGCTCACCCGACCGGCCGATCTCCGCGCCATTTGAGCTGCGCGAAGCCGGGCTTGATGACGCCGTTGATGAGTTCGAGCCGCTCGTCGAAGCTGATGAAGGCCGACTTCATGGCGTTGACCGTGAACCACTGCAGGTCGTCCCAGTCGTAGCCGAAGGCCTCGGACAGCTTGGCGAACTCCTCGGACAGGCTCGTGCCGCTCATCAGCCGGTTGTCGGTGTTGACCGTGACCCGGAAGTAGAGCCTGCGCAACAGGCCGATCGGGTGCTCGGCGATCGACTTCGCCGCACCGGTCTGGATGTTGGACGTCGGGCACATCTCGAGCGGGATCCGCTTGTCCCGCACGTAGGCGGCCAGCCGGCCCAGCCGCGGGTCGTCCGTTTCGCGGTCGGTGATGTCGTCGACGATGCGCACGCCGTGTCCGAGGCGGTCGGCGCCGCACCACTGGATCGCCTGCCAGATCGACGGCAGGCCGAACGCCTCGCCGGCGTGGATGGTGAAGTGGGCGTTCTCGCGCTGGAGGTACTCGAAGGCGTCCAGATGCCGGGTCGGCGGGTAGCCCGCCTCGGCCCCGGCGATGTCGAAGCCGACCACGCCCGCGTCGCGGTGGCGGACCGCGAGCTCGGCGATCTCGCGGCTCCGGGCCTGGTGGCGCATGGCCGTGAGCAGGGTGCCGACCCGGATGCCGTGCCGGCGACCGCCCTCGGCGAAACCGGCGAGGACCGCCTTGACGACCTGCTCCAGCGTGAGCCCGCCCTCGGTGTGCTGTTCCGGGGCGTAGCGCACCTCGGCGTAGACGACGCCGTCGGCGGCGAGGTCCTCGGCGCACTCGTAGGCCACCCGCTCGAGCGCCTCGGCGGACTGCATCACGCCGACGGTGTGCGTGAAGGTCTCGAGGTAACGTTCGAGCGACCCCGAGTCGGACGCCTCGGCGAACCAGGTGCTGAGGCCGCCCGGGTCGTTGGAGGGCAGCGCGTCGTATCCGGCGTCGCGCGCGAGGTCCACGATGGTCTCGGGCCGCAGTCCCCCATCGAGGTGATCGTGCAGCAGCACCTTCGGGGCGCGACGGATGTCGTCTAGGGTCGGCTGAGTCGTCACAGTCGAACGTTACCCCCTGGAAGCGTGTGGCCGTGGGCGGCCGCCGCTCAGCCGATCCGGTCGATGACGAGCGGAAGGAGCTCCGGAGCTCCTTCCGCGCTGACCTCGACGGCACCGTCCAGAGCCCGCAGCGCGTGCTCGAACCGGCCCGCGTCGTCGGCGTGCAGGGTGAGCAGCGGCTGTCCCGCCTTGACCTGCTCGCCAGGCTTGGCGTGGCAGATGACTCCGGCCCCGAACGAGACCGGATCCTCCTTGCGGGCCCGCCCGGCGCCGAGCCGCCAGGCGGCCAGGCCGACCCCATAGGCGTCGAGCCGGGTCAGCACTCCGGTCTCCGAACTCGTGACCTCGTGGGTCTCGGCCGCGCGCGGCAGCTCGGCGTCCGGGTCACCGCCCTGGGCCGAGATCATCCGGCGCCACGCGTCCATGGCCGAGCCGTCGCGCAGCGCGTCGGCGGGGTCCTTGCCGCCGTCGAGGCCCGCCGCGGCGAGCATCTCGCGGGCCAGCGTCACCGTCAGCTCCACGACGTCCTCGGGGCCGCCGCCGTCGAGCACCTCCACCGACTCGGCCACTTCGACGGCGTTGCCCACGGCCCGGCCCAGCGGCCGGTCCATCGCGGTGAGCAGCGCGACCGTCCGCACGCCGTGGTCGCCGCCGATGGCCACCATGGTCTCGGCCAGTTCCCTGGCGCTCTCCACGTTCTTCATGAAGGCACCGGAGCCGACCTTCACATCCAGCACCAGCGCCCCGGTCCCCTCAGCGATCTTCTTCGACATGATCGAGGACGCGATGAGCGGGATCGACTCGACCGTCCCGGTGACATCGCGCAGCGCGTACAGCTTGCGGTCGGCCGGGGCGAGCCCGGTACCGGCCGCGCACACGACGGCGCCCGCGCTGCGCAGGACATCGAGCATCTCCTCGGTGGACAGCGAGGCGCGCCAACCCGGGATGGACTCCAGCTTGTCGAGCGTGCCGCCGGTGTGCCCGAGACCGCGGCCGGACAGCTGCGGCACCGCGGCGCCGCAAGCGGCCACCGTCGGAGCCAGCGGCAACGTGATCTTGTCGCCGACGCCGCCGGTGGAGTGCTTGTCGGTGGTCGGCCGGTCAAGGCCCGTCCAGTCCATCCGCTCGCCGGAGCGGATCATGGCCTCGGTCCAGGCCGTGACCTCCGCCCGGGTCATGCCGTTGAGCAGGATCGCCATCGCGAGCGCGGACATCTGCTCCTCGGCCACGACACCGCGGGTGTAGGCGTCGACGACCCAGTCGATCTGCTCGCCGGAGAGCCGCCCGCCGTCGCGCTTGGTGAGGATGACATCGATGACGTCCATCAGCGCTCCTTCGCGCGGTCGAGATCATCGGGCCCGAAGGCGTCGGGCAGCACCTCGGACATGGGCAGGATGCCATGAGCCGTCTCGACCAGCAGGTCGGCGCCCCCGTGCTCCCACAGCAGCTGCCGGCACCGGCCGCAGGGCATGACCGGCGCACCGTCGCCCTTGACGACCGAGAGCGCCACGAGACGCGGCCGGCCGCCACCGGCGTCCACGGCCGCCTTGCCGGCCCCGTGCAGGTCGGAGACCAGACTGCACTCGGCGCACAGGCCGAGGCCGTACGACGCGTTCTCCACGTTGCAGCCGGTCACCACGCGCCCGTCGTCCACCAGGGCCGCCGCCCCCACCGGAAAGCCGGAGTACGGCGCGTACGCGCGCCGCATCGCCGCCCGCGCGGCGGCACGCAGCGCGGGCCAATCGATCTCGCTCATGAACTCCCCCAATGTGGTGCGCCGTGGCCGGTGACGAGGTCCTTGGCCATGTCACCGGCACACCGTTACGTCTGCGTCAGTGCCCCTCACCGCGACGGTAGATCAGGCCGTCGGCGGCCGGCATCCGGAGCCGTTGCGAGGCGAGTGACAGCACCAGCAGCGTCGTGATGTGCGGGCTGTAGGTGACGATCTCCTTCGGCAGCTCATCGGTCGTGAGATACCACGCGAGCAGCGCCACACCCGCGACCAGCGCGAACACCGCATGGTAGACACGGCGCCGGCCGGGCAGCAGCGCCCACACCGCATAAGCGAACAGGAGCACGGCGACGACGAGGAGCAGCGCGTGCACGGCGCCCGTTGCACCGCGCTGCTGCAACGCGTCGGTGTAGCCGAACAGCCCGGTGCCGAGCGCGAGCCCGCCGGGCCGCCAGTTACCGAAGATCATCGCGGCCAGGCCGATGAACCCGCGGCCGCCGGTCTGGCCTTCCTGGTACTGCGCCGACCCGACCATGGCGAGGAAGACTCCGCCGATGCCCGCCAGGGCCCCGGAGATGATCACCGCGATGTACTTCATCGTGTAGACCCGGACGCCGAGGGACTCCGCCGCGTACGGGTTCTCCCCGCAGGACCGCACGCGCAGGCCGAACGCGGTGCGCCACAGCACGAACCAGGTCAGCGGGATCAGCGCGATGGCGATGACGGTGAGCGCGGACAGGTCGGTGGTGAGGCCGCGCACCAGCCCGGCCAGATCGGAGATGAGGAACCAGTGGTGCTGCTCGAGGTCGCCGAGGGGATCGCCGATACCCGGCACGCTGAGAGTGGGGAACTGGGGAAGCGCCGGTGACTGGGTCGCGCCGCCGCCCCTCTCGTCCACGAAGAACAGCGTGGACAGGTAGCGCGCCGCGCCGGGCGCCAGGATGTTGAGCGCCACGCCCGAGACGATGTGGTCGACGCCGAAGGTCACCGTCGCGACCGAGTGCAGCAACCCGCCGAGGGCACCCATGACGATCCCCATGAGCAGTCCCATCCAGGGATTGCCGGAGAAATGGGCGCCGAAGGCCGCGCCCCAGGTGCCGAAGATCATCATGCCTTCGAGGCCGATGTTGACCACGCCGGCGCGTTCGGCCCACAGGCCGCCCAGTGCGGCCATGCCGATCGGGATGCCGAGGGCGAGGGTGGTCCCGACCGTGGCGCTCGAGGTGATCGCGGTCTCGCCGGTGATGACCCTCAGCAGCACCAGCGCGCCGAAGACGCCACCAAGCATGATCAGTAGCCGGACCGTACGGTTCTGACGCGCGGGACCGCCAGGGCCGCCCTTGACCGGCGTCGCCTCCTGGAGGGTTGTCACGCCGCCACCTCCTTAGAACGCTTCGCCGACCCGGCCGCCAGCTCGGCGGCGACCGCCTGTTGCTGCCAGCGCAGGCCGAGACGCCGGACGATCTCGTACACGACCACGACCGAGAGCAGGACGGCCGCCTGCGTGATGGCCACGATCTCCTTGGGGATCTCGTTGAACTCGAGGATCTGCGAGGACTGGTCGAGGAACGCCCAGAGCAGCGCGGCGAACGCGATGCCGACCGGGTTGTTACGGCCGAGCAGCGCGATGCCGATGCCGATGAAGCCCAGCCCGCCGGGGAAGTCGAGCCCGTACGAGTAGGACGAACCGAGCAACTGGGGCATGCCGATCAGGCCGGCCGCCATGCCCGAGATCAGCATCGCGGCCACCACCATGCGGCGGGCGTCCACACCGCCGGCCACCGCCGCGCTCGACGACAGGCCGGTGGCCCGCAGATCGAACCCGAAGCGGGTGCGGTTGATCATGACGTGGAAGCCCACTCCCACGGCGACGGCGAGCAGTACGAGTCCGTAGATCTCCAGGCCCGCCCCGGGATAGGGGATCCCGGGGACGCGGCCGGAGGAGGCGATCGGCTCGGTCCCGATGTTGTTGCTGCCCGCCACCTGGGTGGCGAGCCGGTCCTCGTGCAACAGGAAGGCGACGATCCCGGTGGCGATGAAGTTCAGCATGATGGTCGAGATGACCTCGCTGACGCCCCGGGTCACCTTGAGCAGGCCGGCGATGCCGGCCCACATGCCGCCGACCGCCATGGCGACCAAGATGATCACGACTTGGTGGATCACCGGCGGCAGCGCGAACGCACCGCCGACCGCCGCCGCCAGCATCGCCCCGAGCCGGTACTGCCCGTCGACGCCGATGTTGAAGAGGTTCATCCGGAAGCCGATCGCCACGGCGATGGCCGCCAGGTAGTACGTGGACGACCGGTTGAGGGTGTTGACGACGCTGTCCGGCTCAAGCCCGAAGTCGATCATCGCCTGGAAGACCGAGGGCGGATTGAATCCGCTGATCGACAGGACCACCGAAGTGATGATCACGGAGAACACCAGGGCGATGACGGCCGCGATGACCGTCAGCGCCAGCGGCGAGGTGCGCAGCGTCTTCAACGTTCCCCCTCGGATGACGCACCGGTCATCGCCGAACCGAGCTGCTCCGGGGTGACGGCGGCCGGGTCCGCCTCGGCGACGAGCCGGCCCCGCAGGATCACCCGCAGGCTGTCCGACATGCCGATCAGCTCGTCCAGGTCGGCGGAGATCAGCAGCACCGCGAGCCCTTCCGCCCGAGCCCGCCGCAGATGGTCCCAGATCGCGGCCTGGGCTCCGACATCGACGCCGCGGGTCGGGTGCGAGGCGATGAGCAGCTTCGGCTTCCCGGACATCTCCCGGCCCACGATGAGCTTCTGCTGGTTGCCGCCGGACAGCGAGGCTGCGCTGACGTCGATCCCCGGCGTACGGACGTCGTACTCGTCGACGATCCGGCGGGTATCGGCACGGGCGCCGGAGCGGTCGATCCAGAAGCCCTTCGCGTTGGGGCGCTCGGTCTGGTGGCCGAGGATCCGGTTCTCCCACAGCGACGACTCGAGCAGCAGCCCGTGCCGATGCCGGTCCTCGGGGATGAAGCCGATGCCGCTCTCACGGCGCCGCCGGGTGGGCCACGCGCCGATGTCCTGCCCGTCGAGGACGATCGACCCCGAGTCGGGTGAGCGCATCCCCATGACGGCCTCGACCAGCTCCGCCTGGCCGTTGCCCTCGACGCCCGCGATACCGAGGATCTCGCCGTGGTGGATGGTCAGGGAGACGTCGTCGACGACCGCCCGGCCCGATTCGTCCCGAACGGTCAACGAGGTGAGCTTGAGGGCCGGGCGGTCGGTCACCGTCGACTCGCGCAGCTCCGGTACCGGTAGCTCGCTGCCCACCATCAGCTGGGCGAGCTCGCGTGCGGTGACCTCCCCGGGGTCCAGGCACTTGGACACCGTCGTACCGCGCCGGATGACGCTGATCTCGTCGGCGACCGAAAGGACCTCGTCGAGCTTGTGCGAGATGAAGATGACCGTGAGGCCCTCGCGCTTCAGCTCGCGCAGGTTCTCGAAGAGCTCCTCGACCTCCTGGGGGACCAGCACGGCGGTCGGCTCGTCGAGAATGAGGATCCGGGCGCCGCGGTAGAGGACCTTGAGGATCTCGACCCGCTGCCGGTCGCCCACGCCGAGGTCCTCGACCAGGCGACCCGGCTCGACCTGCAGGCCGTACTTCTTCGCCAGCTCCTCGATCCGCCGGCGGGCCTTGCCGCCGATGCCGTGCAGCTTCTCGGCGCCGAGGACGACGTTCTCGAGCACGGTGAGGTTGTCGGCCAGCATGAAGTGCTGGTGCACCATGCCGATGCCGCGGGCGATGGCATCGGCCGGGGAGCCGAAGGCGACCCGCTCGCCGCCGACCCTGATCGTGCCCTCGTCCGGCCGCAGCATGCCGTAAAGGATCTTCATCAGGGTGGACTTGCCGGCGCCGTTCTCCCCCACGACCGCGTGCACCGTGCCGACCGTGACCCTGAGGTCGATGTCGTGATTGGCGACCACCCCGGGGAAGCGCTTGGTGATGCCGTGCAGCTCGAACGCGGGCTCGGCGACCTTCGGCCGCTCAGTCGTGGACATCCCTGCTCTCCTAGAAACGGGCCCGGGAAGGGGCCTTCGTGGTCCCTCCCCGGGCCCGGCCCGGCACGTTCAGACCAGGTTCACCGCCATGACGTGGACGTCACTTGGTGGGAACCGTGATCTTTCCGTCGATGATCTCCTGCTTGTACTCGTCCATCTTGGCCTGCAGGCCCGCGATGGCCTCGGTGTTCGCCTTGGAGTAGTCGATGCCCTGGTTCTTCAGGTCGAAGATGACCGGCCCGGCCTTCACCGTTCCCTTGTTGGTGTCCTCGACGAAGTTGTACACGGCGGTGTCGACGCGCTTGAGCATCGAGGTGATGATGTACGGCTTCTGGTCGGCCTCGGCGTTCTGGTACTGGTCGGAGTCGACGCCGATCGCGAACTTCTTCTCCGCCGCGGCGGCCTGGAACAGGCCCAGGCCCGACAGGCCGGCGGCGTGGTAGATCACATCGGCCCCGCCGTCGTACTGACCCTGGGCGATCGTCTTGCCCTTGGCCGGGTCGGTGAAGCCGCTGAAGTCCGTGCCGCGGGAGATGTACTTGACGTCGATCTTGATGTCCGGCTTGGCCTTCTTGGCACCGGCGACATAGCCGGCCTCGAACTTCTTGATCAGCGGGGTGTCCACGCCGCCGATGAAGCCGATCTTGCCGGACTCGGACTTCTGCGCGGCCGCGGCACCCACGAGGTAGGAGCCCTGCTCCTCGGCGAACAGCAGGTTCGTGACGTTGGGGCCTTCCACCGAGCCGTCGTCCACGATGCCGAACTTGGTGTTCGGATGCTTGGGCGCCACCTTGCCGAGCGCGCCCGCGTAAGCGAAGCCGACGGCGATGACCGGGTTGTAGCCCGACTTGGCCAGCAGGTCGAGCCGCTGGATCTTGTCGTTGTCGGTCTCGTTCTTGGTGGCCTCGATGTCCTTGATCTCGAGGTTCAGGTTCTGCTTGACCCGGTCGAGGCCCGCGAAGGCGGCATCGTTGAACGACTTGTCGCCCCGCCCGCCGATGTCGTAGGCCAGCCCGACCTTGACGGTCTTCTTGGCACCCTCGCCGCTGTCGCCGCCGGTGGTGGCCTTCTTGCCACCGCAGGCCCCGGCGCTCAGCGTGAGGGCGGCCCCCGTCAGCATGACGAGGGTCGTCTTGAGTCCACGGCGCACGGACGCGCTCCTTCCGTTCCCTGCTAAGGGATAAAGTGCCGGTTCAGCACGAAATCGATCGGACGTTACTCGCTAGGTCCGGGTACGGCCAAACCGTCGTACATTTTCGCAATGAGTCCGTTACCAAAGGGTAACCGCATCGCCACTGGTCAGACGCTCCACCGAGATCATTTCGCCGTCACCGGTGGACCGTCCGGTCAAGACCGTGCTCCGTGCCCGCCCGGACCCCGTCGGAGCACGCCCCGCCCCCGGTCGCCCCGCCCGGCGCGGGCGAGCCGCGACCCGGCGAATTCGGCCCCCCGATTGCACGCGCCGACGGCTGTGAGGACGTGTTGATTCAGCGGATTCGGACAGCTCGGTATCGCCTTAATTCAACGGTTTCCTTACTATCGGGAAAACACCGTTCACTTTCCGCCACGAGTTCTCGTTTTTCCGGTGTGGAACGCGAACTCGGCGCCGCCTCCGTGAGATCCGAGAGAGTGGCGCGACGCCTCGCCTGGCCCGGCGGCACGGCGCTCCGTGACGGCGAGGCGACGACCGCCCAGAAGCGGGCAAGGCGTTTTCTCCGGGTCGAGGGGAATGCGGGCGGTGGCCGGTGGACGTGCGAAGCGACCACTCTGATCAGGCGTTATCACGGCGTGTGGAGCGCGCTTTGTCGTGCGGCCAGCCGGGCGCCCGGCGGCATTTTCGAACGCCGATGGGACCCCGTCGGCGGCGTACCGGCGGATCGGCCGATGACGTCCCGCCAGGGCCGTTCGGCCGCGCGACCGACCCCGCCGGAGCCGTCCGGCGGGGGTCGCGGGTCGGGCGACGGCGGGGGTCGCGGTCAGGCGAGGGCGGCGCCCTCGACCGCCTCGGTGCCGGTCGGCCGCTGGCCTTCCCAGAGGGCGGTCAAGGCGGTGGCGGCCATCACCCGCACGCCCACGGCGATGCACCGCTCGTCGACGTCGAAGTCGCCCCGGTGCAGGTCGTACTCGAGCGTCGAGCCCGGCGTGCGGACGCCGAGCCGCGCGAGCGCACCGGGAATCGACTCGAGATACCAGCCGAAATCCTCGCCCCCGAGGCTCTGCGGCGTCGGCACCACACCGTCCTCACCGATCACCTGACCGGCGGCGTCGCGGAACATCTGCACGCTCGTCGCCTCGTTGACGGTGGGCGGGACACCACGGACGTACTCCAGCGACGCCTCGACCTCGTAGGCGGCGGCGACCGACTGCAGCAGGGCCTTCATCATCTCGGGCGCCCGGTGCCACGCCTCGTCGTCCAGGCAGCGCACGGTGCCCTCGGCGAGGCCGTCATCGGGGATCGCGTTCGCCACCGACCCGGCGGAGACGCGACCCCACACCAGGCTCAGGCTGGATCGCGGATCGACCCGCCGCGACAGCGCCGACGGAAGCTCAGTGACGATCTTGGCGAGCGCGTAGACCAGGTCGGCGGTGAGGTGCGGCCTGGCCGTGTGGCCGCCCGGGCCGGTCACCTTGACGTACACCTTGTCGCACGCCGCCGTGATGGGCCCCACCCGCAGGCCCAGCCGGCCGACCTCGACCCGGGGGTCGCAGTGCAGCGCGAAGACGCGGTCGACGCCCGCGATCCCTCCGGCCGCCATGACGTCGAGCGCGCCGCCCGGCTTCTCCTCGGCCGGCTGGAAGATCAGCCGGACCCGGCCGGGGAGCAGCCCCGCGGCGGCCTGCTGGGCCAGGAACCGGCCGGCCCCGATGAGCATGGTGGTGTGCACGTCATGGCCACAGGCGTGCGCGACGCCGGGGACCACGGACCGGTAGGCGACGTCCTTCTCGTCCATGAGCGGCAGGGCGTCGATGTCCGCGCGCAGGCCCACCATGGGTCCTTCGGCCGGGCCGATGTCGCACAGCACGCCGGTGCCCTTGGGCAGCACCGTCGGCCGCAACCCGACCGCGGTCAGCTGCTCGACGATCCGCTGGGTGGTGCGATGCTCGACATAACCGAGCTCGGGATGCGCGTGCAGATCGCGACGAAAGGCGATCAGCCCGTCCTCGTGCTGGGCGAGGAAGGCGTCGAGCTGCATCTGCAGCCTCCGCGCGTCCCCGCTGACACCGGTGTCGAAAGCGGGCATCACCCCGTGTCCCGACCGCGTCATGTGCGCCCCCTCAGGCATGACGGCGCCGTGTGACGCCGCCGTTTCCGCTTCGTCCCCCTCCGCGGGCGGCTCCTCGGGGACGTCACATCCCGCCATGGGCCACCTCCCGCGGGGAGACGAACCTGTCCTCGTAGAACTCCTTGATCGCGGCGTCGACGACGTTCTCCAGGGTGCCGCCCTCGGCGCGGATCGCACGCTGCCGCTCGTAGGGCGCCCCATGCTCGAGCACCTCGCTCGCGACCTTAAGCTCCTCGGCGCAGCCCAGCCGGTCGGCCACGGGCTCCAGCTCACGGATCAGCTCGTAGAGATCATCTCGAAGCGGCGTCGTGCTGCCGGTGTCATCGGTGATGACGGTGGCGTCGAGTCCATAACGGGTGGCCCGCCACTTGTTGTCGCGAACGACCCACGCGGCGGGACGAGGCAGAGTGTAGCCCCGGTCGAGCTGCTGGTCGAAGAGGGTGACCAGGCTCTGGCACAGCGCCGCCGCCATGCCGACCTCGCGCAGGGTGGGAATGCCGTCGAACATCCGTATTTCGATCGTGCCGAAGTCGGGGTGCGGGCGGATGTCCCACCACACCTCCTTGATGCTGCGGATGGTGCCGGCGCGCAGCAGCGTGTCCATGTACTCCTCGAACTCGGCCCAGTCGGCGAGCAGATGCGGCGGGCCGGCCGTCGGCAGCGAGCCGAAGATGATCGCCCGGCTGGACGCCAGTCCGGTGTCCTGGCCGTTCCAGTACGGGCTCGAGGCGGTCAGCGCGAGGAAGTGCGGCAGGTAGGCCGAGAGGGCGTTGACGATGGGGATGGCCTTGTCGACGTGGCGTACGCCGACGTGCACGTGCACCCCGAAGGTCTGGATCCTGCGGGCCAGCCACTGCATCTGCTCGACCAGTTCGGCGTAGCGCTGGACCGGTGCCATCACGGCGTCGCGCCAGTCGCTGATCGGATGCGAGCCCGTGCACGCCAGCGCGGTGCCGCGCGCCTCGGCGACCGACCGGAGCTGCTTGACGGTCGCGGCAAGATCACTCTTGGCCTCCCCGACCGTATGGCAGATATCGGTCACGATCTCCACCGTCGACTCCATCAGCTCGTGCCGGATCTTCGGGATGTCCCCGCCCTCGCTGAGCCCGGGCAGCGCGGCCAGCACCTCGCGCGCGTCCTGCCGAAGGTGTTTGGTCTCCGTGTCGATGAGCTGAAGCTCCCACTCGACACCCAGCGTCGCCCCACGCGACGCGTTGAAGTCAATGGCCACGGCCAACCTCCATCCACAATCTTTGCAGGTCGATGCGTGGCACGTGGGGCTATTGGACCAGCGCGTTCCCGATACCGACCCGCTCAGGGCGCTCCAAGCCTGGTCAACACGGGATCATTCGCCCCATGCCACCACACACCGTCTCGCGGAGTGCCATGCCCGGAGCAGCGCGGCCGACGCGTATCCGCGACGGCCGACCACTGTCCGTAATCTACTCCCGCGACGCTCATCACGGCCCGCGACGCCCGCGCGGATCCGGAGCGGACGGCGGCGTCAGCGCCGGTATCGGGCGGGTATGGGGCCGGTATGGGGCCGGTATGGGGCCAGTGCCGCCGGATCAGTAGGCGTCCGCGGGGACGTAGACGCCCCAGACGTCCCTGAGGGCGTTGCAGACCTCGCCGACCGTCGCGCGCGCCCTCAGCGCGTCCTTCAGCGGGTAAAGGAGGTTCGCCTCGCCGGGCACCCCTTCGCCGGCGTCCTTCTCGGCGGCCCGTCGCAGGTCGTCGAGGTGACGTCGCACGTCGTCGCCCGACCGGGCGGCCCGCAGCTCGGCCAGCCTGGCCGCCTGCGCGCTCTCGATCGACGGGTCGACGCGCAGCGGCTCGTACGGCTCCTGCCCGTCGGTCCGGAACCTGTTGACGCCGACGACCGTCCGATCCCCGGACTCGATCTGCTGCGCCACGTGGTAGGCCGTTTTCTCGATTTCGGCCTTCTGGAAGCCCTGCTCGATCGCGGCCACCGCACCGCCGAAGTCCTCGACCCGGCCGATGAGCGCGCGAGCCGCCTCCTCGACCTGCGACGTCAGCGACTCGACGGCGTAGGAGCCGGCGAACGGGTCGACCGTCGCCGTCAGGTCCGACTCGTGCGCGATCACCTGCTGGGTGCGCACCGCCAGCCTGGCCGCCCGCTCCGACGGCAGCGCGATCGCCTCGTCGAAGGAGTTGGTGTGCAGCGACTGCGTTCCGCCGAGCACCGCGGCCAGCGCCTGGATCGCGACGCGCACCACGTTGACCTCGGGCTGCTGGGCGGTCAGCTGTACGCCCGCCGTCTGGGTGTGGAACCGCAGCATCTGCGACTTGGGGTTCTTCGCGCCGAACTCGTCCCGCATGATCGACGCCCAGATCCGCCGGGCCGCGCGGAACTTCGCGACCTCCTCGAGCAGCGTGGTCCGGGCCACGAAGAAGAACGAGAGCCGGGGTCCGAAGGAGTCGACGTCGAGGCCCGAGGCGACCGCCGTGCGCACGTACTCCATCGCGTTGGCCAGGGTGAACGCGATCTCCTGTACGGGCGTCGCGCCCGCCTCGGCCATGTGGTAGCCGGAGATCGAGATGGTGTTCCATCGTGGGATCTCGGTCTGGCAGTAGGAGAACATGTCCGAGATCAGGCGCAGCGACGGCTTGGGCGGGAAGATGTAGGTCCCGCGGGCGATGTACTCCTTGAGGATGTCGTTCTGCACGGTTCCGGTCAGTTCGCCACCGGAGATGCCCTGCTCCTCGGCGACCAGCTGATAGAGCAGGAGCAGGATCGACGCGGGCGCGTTGATGGTCATCGAGGTCGAGACCTTGCCCAGCGGGATGCCGTCGAACAGCGTCCTCATGTCCTCGATCGAGTCGATCGCCACGCCGACCTTGCCGACCTCGCCGTGCGCCATCGCGGAGTCGGAGTCGTGCCCCATCTGCGTCGGCAGGTCGAACGCCACCGACAGGCCAGTGGTGCCGGCGTCGATCAACTGGTGATAGCGCTTGTTCGACTCCGCGGCGGTCGCGAACCCGGCGTACTGCCGCATCGTCCACGGCCGGGCGGTGTACATCGTCGGGTAGACGCCGCGAGTGAACGGATAGGATCCCGGCTCCCCGAGCTCGGTCGGCGGGTCGAATCCGTCCAGCGCCGACGGCCCGTACACCGGTTCGATGGGCAGACCCGATTCCGATTCACTCGTCATAACCGCGATGGTACGACCGGTACCCCGGGAAGTGGACGGTGACGCCCCTCACGCGCGTCTCGTCGCACCACACCTCATGTCCAGAAATAATCCTTTTCACTTCCCGCAGGGTCAGATGACGTGATCCGGTGTATCTCATTTCTGGACACTTCCTCTAGTCTTCGTGGAGCCATGGGAACCGTACGCCGGGCGACCGCCCTGATCACCGCACCGCTCGTCGTGGCCCTGACCACAGGCCCTGCCGCCGGTTCCACGGTCCGCGCGACGGGCACCGGCACCGCCGCCACTCCCCCTTCGGGCGCCCTCTCCGGTGAGCCGGTGGGCGGCTCCCGGCTCGGTGGCCGCGGCGTGGTGTACGAGCGCGCGCAGGGCGTCAAGGCCCCGCCGACGATCGACGCCGCGTCCTATCTCATCGCCGATGCCGACACCGGCGAGGTGCTCGCCGCGAAGAACCCGCACGGCCGTTACCTGCCGGCGAGCGCGCTGAAGACCCTCACCTCGGTGGCGCTGATCCCCAAGCTGGACCGGACGGCCATGATCCGCCCAACGCAGAGCACCGTCGACGTCGAGGGCACCAAGGTCGGCATGTCGACCCAGTGGCGCTACCCGGTGTCGGATCTGTTCAAGGCGCTGATGATGGTGTCCGGAAACGACGCAGCCCTCGCTCTCACACAGGCCGGCGGCGGGATGCGGCGCACTCTGGCGACCATGAACGCCGAGGCCGCCCGCCTCCAGGCGCGCGACACGCTCGCCGGCTCGCCCAACGGCCTGGACGTGGACCTCGGGCTGTCGGTCAAGACGCAGCACACCTCCTCGTACGACCTCGCGCTGATCATGCGGCAGGGGCTTCGGCTGCCGGACTTCCGGGAGTACATCGGCACGATCGAGGCCAAGTGGCCGGGTCCGCCGTCCAAGGAGCAGCGGGCGAAGGGGCGGCGGGTCGGCGGCTATCCGATCTACACGCACAACCGGCTGCTGCGGCCGGGGCAGGCCCGCTACCCCGGGATGATCGGCGGCAAGAACGGCTACACCAACGCCGCACAACAGACCTTCGTCGGCGCGGCCCGCCGCAACGGCCACACGATCATCATCGCGCTGATGCGCTCGCCCGTCCTCTGGACGTACGCCACTCAGCTGCTCGACTGGGGATTCGCCGCACGGGGCAGGGTGCAGCCGGTAGGCACGCTCGTGAACCCGGTCGTGCCGGAGACCAAGAAGCCCGCGCGGGAGGAACCCCGCAAGCTTCCCGTCATCCCGCTGGACCAGGACAAGGCGAGCGGCTGGGGGGTCACCGCGCTCGCCGCCGGCGGCGGCACCGTGGTCGTGGTCGGGGTGGGTCTCGCGTTCCTGCTGAGGCGCCGCCGCCGCGACGCCGCGGCCGGTGGCCCGCCGCGACGCGAGGACGCCCGGCAGCCGGTCGAGCCGCCGACCGGATAGCGCCGCCGGCGCCCCCTCAGGTCGAGCCGGTCCTCAGTCGGAGCCGGGCTGCCGCCCCCGCTCGGTGTCACGGCCGGTATTCCGGGATTCTTCCGGCTGTTCGGCCTGGTCGGCGTCCTGGGCCGGGTCGGCGCCCTCGGCCTGGTCGGCGTCCTGAGCCTGGTCGGCGCTGAGGACGACCCGGCGGGTGGCGGTCCAGGCCGCGGCGAACAGCGTGAAGCGCGAGACCAGATTCATCCATACGAGCAGCCCGGCGACGACCGCGAACGAGGCGTAGACGGGATTCCTCGTCGTGTGCCCGACGAGGAAGGTCCCGATCAGCTTGAGGATCTCGAGGCCGATCGCGCCGAACAGCGCGCCGCGCAGGATCCGCCGCCACGGCGCGCGTGTGCCGGACAGCCGGGAGAAGAGCACCAGGAAGATCAACGTGTTGAAGCAGATGGCGACCGCCACCGCGAGCAGCCTCAGCACGATGCCCATGCCGGGCACCCGGTCCAGCCCCAGGGCGTGCAGGGCCCAGTCGGTGCCCGAGGTCGTGAACGTCGACACCGCGACCGACGCGATGAGGACCGTGCCGAGGAAGACGAGCACCCCGACGTCCCCGAGCCGTCTCATCAGGAAGTTGCCGCCACCGGTCGGATCGTTGCCCCAGATCTCGCGAAGCGCCTCACGGAGCGCCTCGACCCAGGCGACGCCGATGACCAGAAGGCCGACGAGACCGATGACCCCTGCGGTCGTCTTGGCCTGGGCGATCTGTTCGATCGCGAGCCGGTGGGCGATTCCGGGCAGCACCGAGTTGATGGCGTCGACCAGATAGCCTCGGGCCTGCTCGCTGACGCCGACGACGTAGCCGAGCAGGGCATAGGCGAGCGCGAGCAGCGGGAAGAAGGAAAGGAACGCGAAGTAGGTGACGGCCGCGGCCAGCCGGTCGCCCCGACGTTCCTGATACCGCTCGTGGGCACGGGCCAGGTGGTCGAGCCACGGCCACCGCCGCCGGGCACCGCGCAGCAGCCGATCCGCTCGCTCGCGCACGGACTCGACCCCGGATTCGACCCGGCGCCGCGTGACCCCGACGACGCTCGACATGCACGGTCCCTACCCCCGAAGGTGACGACAATGCGACCTCCGCACGAGCACCGCCGCCGCTTCGCCGCGCACCGGGGTAAACCCCGGCAGTGAACGGGGCGTCATCAAGACATCGTCTCGTGAGCGTCCCGCCCGTCCCGCGCCGCCCACCGGCGGGGACCGGCGTTCCAGGCGATCCGGAGCGCTCCACCGGCACGGCCGACCGCCGTGCCGGCACGACCGAGTGCGGAGCCGGTGACGTGACGCCCGAGCGGGTCTCGCACTGGTCGTCGCCGCACTCCGACCGACGCGAGGTGTGTCATCGCTGTGAAGACCGAAGACTCCGGGCGGGGGCGGGTGCTCGGTGTCGATCACTCGCCCGCCGGGATCGGCCGACTCGCCGGCCTGGCGACCGGGCGCGGCGGCGCGGGCGGGCCCGGTCGCGTCACCACGCTCCTGGACGGGGCGACCGACGCCGCCGTCGTGGCGTTCGCCATGTGGACGGTGGTCTATCACGCCGGGCTGCTGATCCGGCCTCCGACGGCGGTTCTGGTGGCCGGCTGGCTGGTGATCATGACGGTGCTCGCCGCCGTGTGGGTGCGCAGGTGGACGGGCGACCGGGCGGCGTCCCCCGAGGGGGCCGGCACCGAGGCCACCGGCGCTGACGAGGTCGCCGGCGGCCGGCCGCGTTCGTACGCGCCGCAGGCCGGTCCGGTGCTCGGTGTCGCGGCCGGCGCGGCGGCCGGTCTGTACGCGTCGGGGGTGCCCTGGTGGATCACCTGCGTTCTGGGGGCCGCGGCCGTCGCGGTCACCCTGACGGCGCTGCGAACCAGCCGGTACGGGCCGGGATCGGTGCCGGTCGCCGACCGCGGCTCGCTCCTCGCGCTCCTCATGGCCGCCGGATTCGCCGGTGCCTCCCTCTTCGTCATCAACCCCGACGGTGACGACGCCTACTTCATGTCCCGGTCGGTGTGGACCGCGGAGCACGGCCGGATCCCGTTCAGCGACGTCATCTTCACGCCCGGGTCGGTCGGGACGGTCGGGGGCGAACCGCCCGTCGCCTCCGTCGAGGTCTTCAACGGCGCGCTGGCCCGCCTGCTGGGCGTCTCGGCGTCGTCGTTCACCTGGTACCTCTTCCTGCCGGTCGTGACCTTCCTGGCCGTCTGGGCCATGTGGCGGTTGATCCGGCAGTGGGCTCCCCGGCGCGCGGCGGCGTGTTTCGCGACCGCCGCCGTCTATCTGCTCTGGACGGGGGCGAGCACCGGTTCCCTCGGCTCGTTCCACCTGATCAGGATGTGGCAGGGCAAGGGCGTCCTCGTGTCCCTGGCGGTACCACTGCTGTACGTGTACCTCACCCGGTGGGCGGACCGCCGGAACCCTCGCGACCTGTGGCTCGCCGCCGCCGTGGGCGCCGCCGCCACCGGGCTGGCCTCGGTCGCGACCTTCGTCGTGCCGCTCGTGACCATCGCCGCCGTCGGCCCGCTCCTCCTGCGCGCCCGGCTCGACACCGGCCGGCGGCGGGCCGAGGGGCTGCGGACCGCGGTGGCCGCCTGCGCGGCCATGGCCTACCCGGTCGCGGCCGGCGTGGCGGTCGCGCTGCTCAGCGACACGGTCGAGGTGGGCGGGCAGTTGTCCCCCGGCCCGGTGGCCTACTCGACCGTGCTGCTGACCGGTGTCTTGGGCGTCATCGCCGGTTGTGCACTGTGGACCGCGCCCTGGATCAGCCGGCGCGGCGTGCCGGCACTGGTCACGGCGGGGGTGGCGGCGGTGGCCACCGTCCTGTTCGTCCCGGGCGTGCTGGAGCTGATGGCGCATGTCACCGGTGCGGCGCCGGTGATGTGGCGCACGATGTGGGTGGTTCCCGCCGCCGCGCTGATCGGGTTGCTCGCGGCGGTACCACTGCCCGGCGGCCGGCGCCGGCTCGCACCGCTGCCGGCGGTGCTGCTGTGCGCCACGTTCGTGATCTGCGGCACCCCGCTGTGGACGGCCGAGGCCAAGTCGGTCGTCGCGGACCGGCCCTCGTGGAAGGCCGCCCCCTTCACGCTCGTCACCGCCAGGAAGGTGGTGGCCGCCACCGGCGGCGAGTCCGGTGCCGTGCTCATGCCGGCGCGGTACATGCGCAACCTGCCCCTCATCACCTCACGGGTACAGGCGGTCAACGCCAACCCGCACTACCTGGAGAACCTGCCCGTGGGCGAGTCGTTCATCATGGACCGGCTACTGCTCACCGACGTCGTGCAGCGGCGGACGGGCTTCCCGCCGGCGGCGGACGTACGGGCGGCACTCGACCGGGTCGGCGTGGTGGTCGCCTGCGTCCACTGGAACAACGCCGCCGCACTGCGGGTCCTCCAGGAGGCCGGGTACGAACGACGTCCCGGCCACATCCGCGGGCTGCGCTGCCGGTTCCGGCCGGCCGGGCCGGCGGCGGACGGCGGGCCGGGCTCAGCCCGGCTCGGGTGAGCCGGTGTCGCCGAACGGGAAGTCGCGCTGCGGACGCCAGATGCCGTCGGAGCCGTGCTCGTACAGCGCGAAGCCCGACACCGAGAACCGGGCGTCGTAGTGGCCGAGCTCCTTGGCGGCACGGTCGAGCGCCTCGTCGGTGAGATCGTGCGCCACGGTAACGTGCGGGTGGAAGGGGAAGCGCGGCGACCGCCATAGCGGGCCGCTGCGCACCTTCCGCTCCACGCGCGTACAGGCGCCGGCACCCTCGGCGAGCGCGACGAAGACCACCGGCGACACCGGGCGGAACGTCGCGGTGCCGTACAGCCGGATCGGGAAGGCCCGCTCGGTGGCGGCCACGTCACGCAGATGCCGTTCGATCGAGCCGAGGGCGGCCGCGTCGACGGGCGTCGGCGGCATGAGCGTGATGTGCGTCGGAATGGACCGGGCGAGCGGATCGCCGAACGACTCCCGCCAGCGTTGCAGCTCGGCTCCATAGGGATCGGGAATCGGAATCGCCACTCCGATCGTCCGCAGCGGGTCAGGCGTGCCCACGTCCGACGAATCCCACCCGGTCACGCACGGCCTCCATGGTCCGAGCGGCGACCTCGCCGGCCCGGGCGGCGCCCCGGGCCAGGATGCGGTCGAGTTGCTCCTCGTCGCCCAGCGCCTTCTCCGTACGCTCGCGGATCGGGGTGAGCGTGTCGAGGACGAGTTGCGCGAGGTCCTTCTTCAGCGACCCGTAGCCGGCGCCGGCGTACTGCCGCTCGAGATCGCCGGTGGTCGAGCCCGACAGGGCGGAGTAGATCCGCAGGAGGTTGGTGATCCCCGGCTTCTTCTCCTCGTCGTACGTGATCTCGGTGCCGGTGTCGGTGACGGCGCGCATGATCTTCTTGCGCATGGAGCCCGGCTCTTCGAGCACGTCGATGATGCCCTGCGGCGATGACGACGACTTGCTCATCTTCGCCGTGGGCTCCTGGAGATCCGTGATCTTGGCGGTGGCCTTGGGGATGTACGCCTCGGGCAGCGCGAAGGTCTCGCCGAAACGGTGGTTGAACCGCTGCGCGAGCGTGCGGGTCAGCTCCAAGTGCTGGCGCTGGTCCTCACCGACCGGCACCTGGAAGCCCTGCCCGCCCGCCCCCGGCACCGGGGTGTAGAGGAGGATGTCGGCGGCCTGCAGGATCGGGTAGGTGAACAGGCCGACACTCGGCCCGCCCGTGCCCTGCTTGGCCGACTTGTCCTTGAACTGCGTCATCCGGCCGGCCTCGCCGAAGCCGGTCAGGCAGCCGAGGATCCAGGCCAGTTCGGAGTGCTCGCGCACGTGGCTCTGCACGAAGAGGGTCGAACGCTCGGGATCGACGCCCATGGCGAGCAGCTGCGCGGCCGACACGCGGGTGCGCCTGCGCAGCGCCTCGGGATCGTACTCGACGGTGATGGCGTGCAGATCCACGACGCAGTAGAAGGCGTCATGGGTGTCCTGCAGCGCGACCCATTGGCGCAACGCGCCGAGGTAGTTGCCCAGGTGAAAGGAGTCACCCGTGGGCTGGATACCCGAAAGGACGCGCGGAGTGGAGCCCGGGGTCGGCGGAGCGTAGCCCTGGGGGCCGGACACTGCGGACATGTGCACGAATCGATTCTGTCAGGCCTCACTGGAGGCGATGTCGGTTGCCGTCGCTTCTGCTTTCCCTGCGCCGCCGGGGTCGGCGGTGCCGGGGTCGGCGGTGCCGGGGTCGGCGGTGCCGGGGTCGGCGGTGCCGGGGTCGTCACCGTCTAAGGGCGTGACACGCACGCGGGCCACCCGGCGGCCGTCCATCTCGATGACTCCCATCCGGTGCCGGGCGAACTCGACGGCCTCCCCCACCTGGGGCACGTGCCCGAGTGCCGCCATGATGTGCCCTGCCACGGTCTCGTACGGCCCTTCGGGCAGCGCGATGCCGGTCTCGGCCGCAAAGGCGTCCAGGTTGAGCAGACCGTCGACCTCGACCGCCCCACCGTGCAGCCGCCGCGCCTGCGCGTCCTCCACATCATATTCGTCGCGGATATCCCCGATGAGCTCCTCGAGCAGGTCCTCGAGAGTGATGATCCCCGCCGTGCCGCCGTACTCGTCCACGACGATCGCCAGATGGTGGCCCTCGCGGCGCATCTCCGACAGCACGGCCAGCACCCGTTTGCTCATCGGCAGGTACTTCACCGGCCGGATGACCTCCGACACCGGCACCGACCGGCCGGCGAGATCGGGATCGAGCAGATCACGGACGTGCACGAAGCCGATGACCTCGTCGTGGGTGTCCCGGTAGACGGGGAATCGGGAGTGCGGGCTGTCGGCGGCGATCCGGGCGGCGGCGTTCAGCGGAGTCGCCGCGTCGAGGAACTCCACCTCCGTGCGCGGCACGAAGACCTCGCGCAGCTGCCGGGCGCCGGCCGCGAAGACCTCCTCGATCAGCCTGCGCTCGTCGCCGGTGATGCCCTGGTGCCCGGCGACGAGGGCCCGTACCTCGGCGGCGGTGATCCGATCACGGAGATCGCCGAGGCCGCCGCCGAGCCGCCGCAAGATCACCAGGGTGGCGCAGAAACCGCCCAGCAGCATCGAGCACAGCGCCACGAGGCCGTACTTCACGAGCTCGCTCACCCCGCGCCCTCCCGGGAGCGGCGTCGCGAGGAACCCGCCGGTGCGGCGGGCGATCTGGCGCTAGGGTCGTCCATTGTCCGAGGCGGCTTGTCCAGACGGTGTTCCGGGCGTTTCCATCCGCGGGCCGGGCGGCGTCGGCCACGCGACCTCGAAGCGCCAGCCTACCCGGATACGCTGTGTGAACACGGATACGGAGGTTGCCCAGTGAGGTTGCTCGTCACCGGCGGTGCCGGCTACATCGGAAGCGTCGTAAGCGATCAGCTGCTCGGGGCCGGACACGAGGTCGTCGTGCTCGATGATCTGTCGACCGGGCACCGCGACGCCGTCCCGGCCGGGGCCCGGCTGGTCGTCGGCACGCTGCGCGATCTGGCGTTCGAGGTCCTCGACGGCGCCGGTTTCGACGCGGTCCTGCACTTCGCGGCCAAGTCGCTGGTCGGCGAGTCGGTGGAGCGGCCGGGGCTCTACTGGGACAAGAACCTCGGCGAGTCGCTGGCCCTGCTCGACGCGATGCGGCGGGCCGGCGTCCCCCGGATCGTGTTCTCCTCCACCGCCGCCACCTACGGCGAGCCCGAGTCGTCGCCGATCCTCGAGACCGATCCGACCCGGCCGACCAATCCGTACGGCGCCTCCAAGCTGGCGATCGACACCGCGCTGGCCGAGCACGCCCGGCTGCACGGGATCGGCGGGGTGAGCCTGCGCTACTTCAACGTCGCCGGCGCGCACGGCCCGTTCGGCGAGCGGCACACCACCGAGACGCACCTGATCCCCATCGTCCTGCAGGTCGCCGCGGGACACCGCGAGAAGGTGTTCATGTACGGCGACGACTACCCGACGCCGGACGGCACGTGCGTCCGCGACTACATCCACGTGATCGACCTGGGCGTCGCCCACCTGCTGGCGCTGGAGGCCTGCGAACCGGGCAGCCACAAGATCTTCAATCTCGGCAACGGCTCCGGGTTCTCGGTACGCGAGGTCATCGACGTCTGCCGCCAGGTGACCGGTCATCCGATCCCGGCCGAGGTGGGGCCGCGCCGCGCCGGTGATCCGGCCGTGCTGGTCGCCTCCTCGGAGCGGATCCGTTCCGAGCTCGGCTGGAAGCCCGAGCGCGACCTGCGGGCCATGGTCGCCGACGCCTGGGCGTTCGCCCGGCGGGGCTGAGCCGGTCCCCGCCGGGCCGTCCGCCCGGGGCGGTGAGCATCCGCCCGGGGCGGTGAGCATTCAGGCCTTCGCGTCGCGGAGCCGCTGGGCGACGCGCTCCGGCGGCACGTCGTTGATCCAGGCGTCCATGCCCGACTCCGACCCCGCCAGGTATTTGATCTTGTCGGCGGCGCGCTTGATCGAGAACAACTGCAGGTGCAACCGCACCAGGTCGCGGCCGGAGCGCACGGGCGCCTGGTGCCAGGCCGCCACGTACGGCAGCGGCGCGTCGTACAGCGCGTCACAGCGGCGCAGCAGGTCGGCGTAGACGTCGGCCAGCTCGTCGCGCTCATCGGTCGTCAGCGCGGCGAAGTCGGGCACGTGGCGGTGCGGCATCAGGTGCGCCTCGACCGGCCAGCGCGCCGCCGCGGGCACGAACAGCGTCCAGTGCTCACCCTGTCTGATCACCCGGGTACCGGCCTTCTGCTCCGCGGCCAGCACGTCGGCGAACAGCTCCCGGCCGGTGGCGGCGCGGTGCCGCTCGGCCGAGGCGACGACGCGCGTCGTCCGGGGGGTGACGTAGGGGTAGCCGTAGATCTGACCGTGCGGATGGTGCAGTGTCACGCCGATCTCGACGCCCCGGTTCTCGAAGACGAACACCTGCTCGACGTCCGGCCGGGCCGACAGCGCCTCGGTGCGGTCGGCCCACGCCTCGATCACGGTACGGACCCGGCGCGGCGGCAGCCTGCTGAACGCGGTGTCATGATCGCTGGTGAAGCACACCACCTCGCACCGGCCGGCCCCGCGCCGCCGCTCGAACAGCTCGATCCCGTCGACGTACGGCTCGACCGGCGGTGTCCGCGCGTCGAACGAAGGGAACCGGTTCTCGAACGCGACGACGTCGTAGCCGGCGGCCGGGATCTCGGTGAGCCGGTCGTCCGTGCTCGGGCACAGCGGGCACTCGCGTGCCGGCGGCAGCATCGTCCGGGTGTTGCGGTGGGCGGTGATCGCCACCGGGTCGCCGGTCAGCGGATCCAGCCGGGTCTCGCACTCCGGCTCGGCCGGCGGCAGGTCCCGGCGGTCCGGCGGGGGCACCCGCCCGGCCTCCTCGTCGAAATAGATGATCTCGCGTCCGTCCGCGAGGCGGGCCGACGTACGGCCGGGGTCTTGGCGCATATCCTTAGCATTCACCATGAGCACCCCTATCACGAATGCGAGCCGCGACCTCGACGCGGCGTTCCACGAGGCCTACCGGCGCCCCTCCGACGGCATCTGGCACGCCCCCGGGCGGGTCAACCTGATCGGGGAGCACACCGACTACAACGACGGCCTCGTGCTGCCGTTCGCCCTCGCGCAGGGCGTCTCGGTCGCGGCCGCGGCCCGCGACGACGACGTGCTGGAACTGCGGTCGCTGCAGGCGGCCGACGAGGCCGCGAGCGTACGGCTCGACGACCTCGCACCCGGCGCGACCGAGGGCTGGGCCGGCTACGCCGCGGGGGTCGCCTGGGCCCTGCGTGAGGCGGGTCACCGCCCGCGCGGCGCCAGCCTGCTGATCGACTCGGA
This sequence comes from Actinomadura alba, assembly GCF_014323705.1. GTDB lineage: Bacteria > Actinomycetota > Actinomycetes > Streptosporangiales > Streptosporangiaceae > Actinomadura_C > Actinomadura_C alba. The sequence goes on along the minus strand of NZ_JABVEC010000002.1, from coordinate 196,711 downwards.
CCTCCCCCAGGGCGCCGGGCTGTCGTCCTCCGCCGCCCTGGAGTGCGCGGTCGCGCTCGCGCTGTGCGAGCTGTCCGGTGCCGAGGTCCCGAGGCCCGAGCTGGCCCGGCTCGCCCAGCGCGCCGAGAACGACTTCGTCGGCATGCCCTGCGGGATCATGGACCAGTCGGCCGCGCTGCTCTGCACGGCCGGGCACGCCCTGCTGCTGGACTGCCGCAGCGAGCTGTCCGCGCAGGTCCCCCTGGATCTCGGCGGCCTGACGCTGCTCGTGGTCGACACGCGGGCGGCCCACGAGCTCGTCGACGGCGAGTACGCCTCGCGCCGGGCGGAGTGCGAGGCGGCGGCCGGGGCGCTCGGCGTTCCCGCGCTGCGCGATGTGACCGACCTCACCGCCGCGCTCGACGCGCTCGACGACCCGGTCCAGCGCCGCCGGGTGCGGCACGTCGTGACCGAGAACCACCGCGTGGAGGCCACCGTGGGCCTGCTGCGCGCCGGAGCCGTGACCGAGGTCGGGGCGATGCTCACGGCGGCGCATCTGTCCCTGCGCGACCAGTTCGAGGTGTCGTGGCCCGAGGCGGACGTCGCGGTCGAGACCGCCGTGCGCGCCGGAGCCCGTGGCGGCCGGATGGTCGGCGGGGGTTTCGGCGGCTCGGTGATCGCGCTCGTGCCGTCGGGTCTCGTCGGACGGGTGTGCGACGCCGTCCTGACCGCGTACGAGGCGCGGGGCTGGCGGGCCCCGGCGTTCCTCACCGCCGTACCGTCCGCCGGAGCACGGCGGCTGACCTGACCGCGTCCGGTGACGTGACCGCGGTGGCCGGCTTCACTCCGCGGCCGCCTCCAGCAGCTCGGCGCGCAGGCGGGCGGCGGCCTCGGCGGCGTCCGTACGGCCGAGCGCGGTGAAACCGGCGACGGCCTCGTCGACCCGGGCGAGAGCGTCCGCCGGCCGGCCGAGCGCGGACAGCAACCGCGCCGCGTCGTAGCCGACCAGCGCCGTCTCCCACGTCGCCGCCTCTGGCTCGTCGCCCGGCAGGTCCGCGAGGGCCTGCCGCGCCGTCTCCATCATCCGCAGGGCCTCCTCGGGCCGCCGGCTCCACAGCAGGCACAGCGCGCCCTGACGACGGGCGCGCACGACCCCGAACGGCGCCCCCGCCGAGAGGTGGAGCTCGGCCGCCACCGCGAACCGCTCAGCCGCGATGCCGTCCTTGTCCAGCCTGCCGAGCAGTTCCCCGGCGCTCTCGTAGAACTCGGCGGCGGCCTCCGGCTGTGCGGCGCTCACGTCGTCGGCGAGCGCGGTGAAGGCCTCGGCGGACTCCTCCAGCTCTCCCAGGTCGCGCTGGATGTTGGCCAGCATCCACCGGGACCGGTTGACGGCCTCGGCGTCGCCCAGCTCGGCGAGCATCGCGAGGGCCTCCTCCGCGGCCTCGGCCGCCTCGAGGAGCCGGCCGGCCCGGTGGTACCCGGCGCACAGGTCCTGACGGGCGTAGGCCGCCTGCGGGAAGGCGCCCACCGCGGTGAAGCCGGCGACCGCCTCGATCAGGTCCTCGACCGCCTCAGGAACCCGGTCGCGCGACAGCAGCCAGTTGCCACGGTGCGCGTGCGCCGCGGCGCGCAGGAAGGGCGCGTCGGCGGGGGTGTTCACCACCGCCTCGGCGAACGCCTCACCCGCCGGGTCGCCCTCCGAGCCCGCGTCCTCGGCGAGCAGCCGGCCGTGCAGGAGCGCCGCCTCGGCCAGGGGCCGCTTGTGTCCCGCCGTCCGGTAGCCGTCGCGGGCCCGCAGGGCCGCGGCCGCCGCCTCGGCCCGCCTTCCCTCCAGCTCGGCGAGCACCTTGGCCCGCTCCAGGTCCACGGCCGCCCTGTCCGCCGGGTCGGAGGCGGTCGTCGCGTCGAGCGCCGACAGGGCATCCGCCGGCCGGCCGAGGTGGGCGTACGCGCCGGCCAGCCGCAACCTCATCGCGACCCGGCGGCCGGCGGGGGCGCTCTCGGCGACCGCCCCTCCAGCGGCCGCCTCCAGCAGCGCGATGCCCTCGTCGGCCCGCTCGATCCGGCAGAGGACCGCGCCCACCCGGCTGAGAGCCGACTGGCGGCGTTCCTCGTCCCCGGCCTCCTCGTGCAGGCCGGCGGCCCGCCGCCACGCGGCGACCGCGCCCTCGGGATCGTCACCCATGATCAGTTCGAAGCCGTGACCGTCGGCGCGGCGTCCGGCGAGCGCGACCGGCAGGCCGGAGGCCGGTCCGGCGACCGCGTCGAACCGCTGCCACGCCGCGTGCGCCGCCGCGATCTCCTCCCGGGCCCAGTGCCGTTCCGCCGCGTCGAGCAGCTCGGCCGGGTCCGCGAGGTCCGCGCCGGGTTCCGGATCAGCGCCGATGGCGGTCTCGGCACCCGGGGCCGGGACGGGTCCGCGAGCGTGGGGGGTCAGCGGCAGGTGGTCGGCGACCGGCTCGGCGTCCAGCACCGCCCGCGTGAGCCCGCTCTGGTGATCGGTGCCGTTGCGGGCGTCGAAGGCGGCGGCGAGCTCGATCGCCATGGCGGCCAGTTCCTCGCGCAGCGCCGCCACCGCGACCTCGCCCGCGACCCGGTCCCCGTGCGAAGGACGGCGCACCCGGACGTCGCCGTACCCGGCGTCCCGCAGCCTGCCGAGAACGAGCGCGGCGCCCGCCGCGAACCGCATCGCGGCGTAAGGGCTCGGCGCACGGTCGAGCCAGCCGAGATGCCGCTCGACGATCTCAAGGCCGCGTGCCCCATTGCCGGTACGCGCGCAGAACTCCAGGTGGTCACCCAGCGAGCCGAGGTCACGCACGTTGGCGCGCATGATCCGGTAGGCCCGGCGATGGGCGTCACGTGCGGCGTCGAGCCGGCCCGTCCGCAGGTAGACGGGCAGCAGGCCGGTGAGGACGTCCTGCGGCTGCTCGCTGCAGCGGAACTCCTCACGCAGCACCGGCTCGGCCATCGCCAGAGCGTCCTCGTCGCGACCGCGCCAGGCCAGATGGGCCAGCTTGCCGGTCGGATCGCAGCCATCGCAGTCCGACAGCTCGTCGCGCGCGGCGCCGTGCCACTTCGCATACCAGTGCTCCGCGCCCTCCGCGTCGCCCAGATGCCGGGCGACGCCCTCCCGCCGTGCATGGACGGCGTGCAGGCTGTGGCCGCCCAGCCGGTACCGCCGCTCCATGTCGTCGAGCACCGCGTAGGTCCGGTCGAGCGGGACCTCGGGAAAGCTCGCGAGCGAGTTCACGACCGCCTTGAACTTCCACAGTAGGCGGTGCTCGGCGTCCTCGCCGTACCGGCCGGGATCGCGGTCGTGCTCGGCCAGGCACCGGCTGAACGTGCCGAACGTCTTGATCGGCTCACCACCGTACTGGTAGGCGGTGGCCAGCTCCATCCGCACCCTGAAGGAGAGGACCTCGTCACCGGACGCCTCGGCCTGCCGGAGCGCGTCCTCGACGAGGACCGTCCTGGCCTCGCCGTACGGCAGCTCGCCCGCACGCTCCATGAGGCGGTACACGGCGTCCGTGCTCATCGGGGTCCTCCGTGGTCCGGCCCTCGTGTCGCCCAGTCGAGCAGGCCCAGGAAGGACCGGTTCAGCACGGCGGTGTCGGCGGCGCGCAGTGGATGGTGGCCGAGGAGCAGCGCCTGCCCGTACAGGGCCTGGACGGCGAGCTCGATCAGGCCGTCCTCGCGCAGCGAGGTGACCCGGCGGGCCATCGGATTGCGGTGGTTCAGCACCAGTTGGGGGCGATCCGTCGCGACCGCGTTCTCGAGCGCGCCGAGCACGTCCGACCACAGGTCGTCGGCGAGGTCCCTGGCCTGCCGCAGCTCCTCCTGATGCCGGGCCGCCCGGCTGGTCAGGTAGAGCGCGGGCAGCGACGCCGGATCGAAGTCGCGCACGACGACCTCGCAGCCGAGCCGGTCGACGGCGCGGCGGGCGGCCGCGAGGAACGGCCGCAGGCTCAGCTCGGTCGCCGGGTCGAGCACGCCGAAGTGCGTGGTCAGCTCGGCGGGGTCGAGCCGGCTCAGCCGCACGTCCGGGTCGATGTCGCGCAGCCGCTCGATGATCTCGATGTCGTAGACGTAACCGCCGTTGACCAGTCCGACGCCCTGCGCGCCCGACACCGCCGAGAGCCTGCGGAACTCGTCCACCTCCGCGGTGTAGCGGCCGTCGGGATGGCGCCTGCGGAACTCCGCGAGCGTCATCGGCCCCGCCGAGGTCTCGAACTCCAGCCACCGGTCGACGATGCGCAGCAGGTCGTCGTCATGCACGGCCATCGCCTTCACGCCCAGGCTGTGCAGCCCGAGGAAGGCGCGCAGCCGCGCCGGATCGGTCTCGGCGAGCCGCACGAGCCACTCGCGCAGGCTCTCGCCGAGGGCCTGCCTGGTCGTGTCGAGCAGCTCGTCGTCGTACAGCGCCTCGCGGCCGGCGGTCGGCCGGAGCTCGCCGGCGTCGACGACGCAGCGCACGAAGAACGCCCAGTCGGGGAGCAGTCCCTCGACCTTCTCGGCGAGCAGCATCCGGCGCAGGTACACCCGGTGCGTGCCCCGGCCGGTGGGCGTCACCGCCTGCGGCAGTACGAACGCGACCCCGGTCAGGCCGGCCTCGGGCACCTCCAGGTCGATGACGTCGAAGGGGGTGAATCCGTACAGCTCGCGGCAGTAGGCCTCCAGCGCGGCGCGCCTGCGGCCGGGATCGGGGTGTCGGGCCAGCCAGGGCGGCCCGTCGCCGGTGACCTGCCGGCCGTCGACGGTGATGGGCACCGGCAGGAGCGACCCGTACAGGTCTGCGAGGTCTCCGGCCATCGCCGGGCTCACCCAGTCGGCGGCACCGGGGCGCGGGCGGAGCGTGACGGTGGTGCCGGGCTCGTCGCGTTCGCCTGGCTCGACCCGGTAGCGGCCGTCGGCGAGCCCGGTCCAGCGGACCGCCGCGCCGCCGCGAGCCGACCGGGTCACGACCTCGATCTCGTCGGCGACCAGGAACGCCGACAGCAGCCCGATGCCGAACTGGCCGAGGAAGTCGTGGCGGGCGAAGCCGAGCTCGTCGCGCTTGGAGGAGCGCCCGATCGTGGCGAGCAGCCGGTGGACCTCGTCCTCGGTGAGGCCGATGCCGTCGTCATGGATCCGCAGGGCACCGTCCGCGGTCTCGACGGCGATGCTCCCCTGGCCCTCGCCGCGGGCGGTGATGGCGTCGACCGCGTTCTGCAGCAGTTCGCGGAGGTAGACCCGGGGACTGGAGTAGAGGTGCCTGCTGAGGAGATCGACCACACCGCGAAGGTCGACTTGAAAGGCCTGCTCCACCCTGATGGTCCTCCTGATCGGGCGATACCGCGAAAGATCCCAGTATTGACCATCACTCGGACCGGTCGTCAGAATTCCGGCAAAAAGGAAAGACCGCCGCCCTTTCCGATGGCTCGGAGAGGACGGCGGCGGGGTTCGCCCGGAATCAGTGACTCAGATGAGGCCGAGCTTGCGGACGGCGTCGCGCTCCTCGACCAGTTCGGCGACGGAGGCGTCGATCCGCTCGCGCGAGAAGTCGTCGATCTCGAGACCCTGGACGATCTCGTACCGGCCGTCCCGCGCGACGACGGGGAACGAGGAGATCAGGCCCTCGGGCACGCCGTAGGAACCGTCGGACACCACGGCGGCCGAGGTCCAGTCGCCCTCGGCGGTTCCGTGCACCCAGGTGCTGACGTGGTCGATCGCCGCGCCGGCCGCCGACGCCGCCGAGGACGCGCCGCGCGCCTCGATGATGGCGGCGCCGCGCTTGGCCACGGTCGGGATGAAGGTGTCGCGCAGCCATGCCTCGTCGTTGACGGCGGCGGCGGCGTTCTCACCGTTCACCTCGGCGTGGAACAGGTCGGGGTACTGGGTGGCCGAGTGGTTGCCCCAGATCGCCAGCCGCCTGATCGCCGACACCGGGACGCCGAGCTTCTTCGACAGCTGGGCGACGGCGCGGTTGTGGTCCAGGCGGGTCATCGCGGTGAACCGCTCGGCCGGGACGTCGGGAGCGTGCTGCTGGGCGATGAGCGCGTTGGTGTTGGCCGGGTTGCCGACCACGAGCACGCGCACGTCGTCGGCCGCACCGGCGTTGATGGCCTCGCCCTGCGGCTTGAAGATGCCGCCGTTGGCCGCCAGCAGGTCGCCGCGCTCCATGCCCTTGGTGCGCGGGCGGGCGCCGACGAGCAGCGCGATGTTGGCCCCGTCGAACGCCTTCTTGGCGTCGTCGGTGATCTCGATGTCCTCCAGCAGCGGGAACGCGCAGTCGTCGAGCTCCATCGCGGTGCCCTCGGCGGCCTTGACCGCCTGCGGGATCTCCAGCAGGCGCAGGCTCACGGGCGTGTCCGCACCGAGCAGCTGGCCTGACGCGATGCGGAAGAGCAGTGCGTAGCCGATCTGGCCGGCCGCACCGGTGACGGTGACATTGACGGTCATTTGCGTTTCTCCTGCTGATCACTGGGGTGGCGAACCGCCGCGTATGGGTCTCTCGTCGTCGAGATAGTCCACGCGTCAGGCTACCGCGCGCCGTTTCCGCGCGGGTGCCCAGGTTACGGACGCCCGATCGGACGTGGCAGGGGCCGCCCCGGTGCTCCGGAACGGCCCCTGACGCCGAGCCCCACGCGGGGGCGAGACCGCTAGGCGGTCTTGCTCTTCTTCTGCAGGTTGACGTCGAGCGCGTTGAGGAACTCCTGGGTGGTCAGCCAGCCCTGGTCGCTGCCGACCAGGAGCGCCAGGTCCTTGGTCATCTGACCGGCCTCGACCGTCTCGACGCACACCTGCTCGAGGCGGTGGGCGAACGCGGTGACCTCCGGTGTGTTGTCGAGCTTGCCGCGGTGCGCGAGACCACGGGTCCAGGCGAAGATCGACGCGATCGGGTTGGTCGACGTCGGCTTGCCCTGCTGGTGCTGGCGGAAGTGCCGGGTCACCGTGCCGTGCGCCGCCTCGGCCTCGACCGTCCGGCCGTCGGGGGTCATGAGGACCGACGTCATCAGGCCCAGCGAGCCGAAGCCCTGGGCGACGATGTCGGACTGCACGTCACCGTCATAGTTCTTGGTCGCCCACACGAACCCGCCGTCCCACTTGAGGGCCTGCGCGACCATGTCGTCGATCAGCCGGTGCTCGTAGGTGATGTCGGCGGCCTCGAAGTCGGCCTTGAACTCCGACTCGAAGATCTCCTCGAAGAGGTCCTTGAAGCGGCCGTCGTAGGCCTTCAAGATCGTGTTCTTCGTCGACATGTAGAGCGGGAACCGGCGGTCAAGCGCGTAACGCATGGTGGCGCGCGCGAAGTCCCGGATCGAGTCGTCGTAGTTGTACATGCCCAGCGCGACGCCGCCGCCGGGGAACTTGGCGACCTCGAACTCCATCGGCTCGGCGCCGTCGTCGGGGACGAACGAGATCGTCAGCGTGCCGGGGCCGGGGACCACGAAGTCGGTCGCGCGGTACTGGTCACCGTGCGCGTGCCGGCCGATGATGATCGGCCTGGTCCAGCCCGGCACCAGGCGCGGGATGTTCGAGACGACGATCGGCTCACGGAAGACGACACCGCCGAGGATGTTGCGGATCGTCCCGTTCGGCGAGCGCCACATCTTCTTGAGGCCGAACTCCTCCACCCGGGCCTCGTCGGGGGTGATCGTGGCGCACTTCACACCGACGCCGTGCTCCTTGATGGCGTTGGCGGCGTCGATCGTGACCTGGTCGTCCGTGGCGTCACGGTGCTCCATTCCCAGGTCGTAGTACTTCAGGTCCACATCGAGATAGGGCAGGATCAGCTGGTCCTTGATGAACTCCCAGATGATCCGTGTCATTTCGTCGCCGTCGAGTTCGACGACGGGGCCCGCTACTTTGATCTTGGGCATGCTGTGGTGTCCCTTTCCTGCCCATGGGCGCGCTCGCTCGTCGGCTCGCTCCACAACGGCAAGCAGTCCTTCGTAAGGCTCAATGCGAGGTTATCCGAGCCTAAGGAAAGATCTAGCCCTGGGCCCGCAACAGCGCCAGGCGATCCGGCCCGGACCCGGTGTTCACCTGGGCGGCGGAACGACATAAGCCGTCACCGCGATGCCGATCGCGAACACCACCAGAATCAGCACGTCGGTCCATCGTTTCCGGGTGGCCAACAGCCCCACCTGGCTCTCGGGCAACACCAGCCGCGCCAGCGCGCCGAGGAGCACCGCGGCGGCGACCAGCACGGATCCGCGCTTGGGATGCCTCATCGCCACCAGCGCCAGCCCGGCGAAAGTGCCCGACAGCACGAAAAGATACGGCAGCTGGCCGAGCCAGCGCGGCGCACCGCCGCGGGCCTTCGGTCCCGTGCGCCGCTGTCGGCGGATCTGCGCCACTACCGCTCCGTCCCCTGGGTCCGTTCGCTGATGGGGACCCACTTCATATCGTGATCGCCAATGTATTCGCTGTCCGGGCGGATCAGGCGGTTGTCGGCGTGCTGCTCGATCACGTGCGCGGTCCAGCCGGCCATCCGGCTCACCGAGAAGACGGCCGTGAACAGGTCCACCGGGATGCCCAGGTAGCGGTAGACGCTCGCGGCGTAGAAGTCGACGTTCGGGCGAAGGCCCTTCTCGGCGAAGACGAGATCCTCCATCCGCCGCGACATCCGGTACCAGAGGTCGTCTCCGGTGGTCTCGGCGAGTTCGGCCGACATCCGCCGCAGGTGCGTCGCACGCGGGTCCTCGGACTTGTAGACCCGGTGCCCGAAACCCATGATCTTCTCGCCGGCGGCCAGCTTCTCGTGCACGGTCCGGTCCACGTCGGCCACGGTACCGATGGCCTGGAAAGTGCGCATGACCTGTTCGTTGGCGCCGCCGTGCAAGGTGCCCTTGAGCGCGCCGATGGCGGCGCAGACGGCGGAGTGCATGTCCGAGAGCGTCGCGGCGCACACGCGTGCCGCGAACGTCGACGCGTTCATGGTGTGGTCGGCGTGCAGCACCAGGCACTCGTCGAGTATGTCGGCCTGGCGTGGCGAGGGCCGCTCCCCGGTGATCTGCAGAAGGAAGTTCCCCGCGATGCCGAGCTCGGGGTCCGGATCCGGGGCGGTGACGCCCCGCCGGGCCGCGTGGTAGCGGGCCACGAGCACGGGCTGCTGGGCGGTGAGCCGGGCCGCCTTGCGCAGGTTGGCCTCCGGCGAGCCCGAGTCCTTGTCCGGATCCTCGCCGGACGCGAGCGAGACGTAACTGCGCAGCGCCTCCATCGGCGACTGGACCCGCGCGACCGGTTCGATGTTGCGCCGCACCAGCGGGGTCAGCTCGCGTCCGGCGGCCAGTTCGCCGGTCAGCCCCGCGAGCTCGCCCCGCGTCGGCAGCGTTCCGCGCTGGAGCAGATGCACGCACTCGGCAAAGTTGATCTTGCCGGCGAGGTCGTGGATGTCGTAGCCACGGTAGAACAGCCGGCCGGCCTGCCCGTCGATGTCGCTCACCGCCGTCGAGGCGGCCACGACATCGGCGAGGCCCTTCGAAGGTCTGGGGGCCATGCGCGAGTTCCTTTCCCGCCGATCACCCGCTGACACACCCGCTGACAACGAAAGAGTCTAGTGGGATCCCGACCCAACGCCCGAAATGCCCTGTGTCCTCGGTGCTACCCACCAGTAGGTGGGTGTGACCATGACTCCTTCGGGTAACCCGCCAGACAGGGGTCGCTAACTAGCTGGGAGGAGTGCCGTGGAGGGGCCGTTCATACGGATCGAGGACAGCGGCATGGTGATTGCGTTGCGCCCCGACGTCACGACGGTCGGTCGTGGCCGAGGAGTCGACGTTCGTCTCGACGACCCGAGTGTGTCCCGCTTTCACGCCGAGATCGTTCGGCGCGGCCCGTACGTGTACGTCGTCGACATGGGATTGTCGCGCAACGGCACCCGGGTGAACGGGCGCCCGATCGCCCGCCGCGTCTTGGAGGACGGCGACGTCGTGAGTTTCGGCACAGCACGGTGCCGGATGGGTGGCATCCCACGTGAGGAGGTCGATCCCGACGTCGAGCTGCGGCGCGCGGTCGCGCCCGAGCTGACCCGGCGCGAGGTCGACGTGCTCACCTCGCTGTGCCGCCCTGCCCTGTCCGATGAGGCGTTCGTCGCCCCGGCGACGGCCCGTGAGATCGCCGGCGACCTCGTCGTCACCGAAGCGGCGGTGAAGCAGCATCTGCTCCGGCTCTACCAGAAGTTCCGGATTCCCGAGGGCGTCAACCGGCGCACCCGGCTCGCCAACGAGGTGATCGCGATGGGGCTCGTACGGCCGCTGCCGCCCGTGCACGTGCCCCAGCAGACCAGAGGCCCGGTCGACGGCCGCACCACCGGCGAAGTGCGCCGGCCCGGGGCACCGCCGGGCCACGGCAATCCAGTCGGCCGCCCGGCGACCGAAGCGGGCCGGCGGGCCAGCTGATCGCCTGAGGCCCGCCGCCGGCCGACGGTCCCCCGAGGGCCGTCAGCCGGCGGCGGCTTCGGCGATCTCGACGACGTTGACGAGCAGCATGGCACGCGTCATCGGGCCGACCCCGCCCGGCATGGGGGCGATCCAGCCCGCCACCTCGTGAACGGCCGGGGCGACGTCGCCGACGAGCCCGGCCTCGGTGCGGGTGATGCCGACGTCGAGCACGGCGGCGCCCGGCTTGACCATGCCGGCCGTGAGCAGGCCGGGGACGCCGGCGGCGGCCACCACGATGTCGGCGTGCCGGGTGTGCGCCGCCAGGTCCTTGGTGCCGGTATGGCACAGCGTGACGGTCGCGTTCTCGGACCGGCGGGTGAGCAGCAGCCCGAGCGGCCGGCCCACCGTCACGCCCCGCCCGATCACCGTCACCTCGGCGCCGCGCAGCGGCACGTCATGGCGGGCGAGCAGTTCGACGATGCCGCGCGGTGTGCCCGGCAGCGTCCCGTCCTTCATCAGGACCAGCCGGCCCAGGTTGGTGGGATGCAGCCCGTCGGCGTCCTTGTCCGGGTCCATCCGCTCGAGCACCGCCTGCTCGTCGAGCCCCTGCGGAAGCGGCAACTGCACGATGTAGCCGGTGCAGCGGGGGTCGGCGTTGAGCTCGTCGACCACCGCCTCGACCTCTTCCTGGGTCGCGGTCCCGGGCAGCTCGCGCTTGATCGACTCGATGCCGACCTCGGCACAGTCCCGATGCTTCCCGCGGACATAGGCGCGGCTGCCCGGGTCGTCGCCGACCAGGATCGTGCCCAGGCCGGGCACGACGCCGCGCTCGCGCAGCGCCGCGACCCGCTGCTTCAACTCCGTGCGGATCGCCGCCGCGGTCGCCTTGCCGTCCAGGATCTGTGCAGTCACAGCGTCATTGTCTCAGGTACGTGCCGGCTGATCACAACGGCAGTGCCCACCCGTTGGGTCAGAACCGGCCGGAGTTGCTCATCTACATCATCACCGTCAGTCGGCGTCCTCGCGCCAGGCGATCAGCCGGTCCGTCAGCTGCCAGCCGACGTAGCCGGCCACGAGGGCGGCGAGTACGGCGAGCACCGGCGCCGCCAGCGGACCCACACGCGACACCCCGGTCACGGTCAACAGGACAAAGCTCACCAGGATGTCCACGGCTGTTCCTCAGGAGTCGGGGGCGTGCCGGCAGAGGGACGGGACGAGCACGCGGGTTCCCGCCGAGATTACAACACCGCGCGGGCGTGACCCGGCGATGGGGCGAGAGTCCTCGTGGCCGGGGTGCCGGTCAGTGGAAGAAGTGCCGGGCTCCGGTGAAGTAGAGCGTGATCCCGGCCTTCTCCGCCGCTTCGATGACCTCGGCGTCACGGACCGAACCGCCGGGCTCGACGACCGCGCGGACACCCGCGTCGGTGAGCACCTCGAGCCCGTCAGGGAACGGGAAGAACGCGTCGGAGGCCCCGACCGAGGCGGCCGCGCGGTCGCCCGCGCGCGACACCGCGAGCCGTGCGGAGTCGACCCGGTTGACCTGGCCCATCCCGACCCCGACGGTGGCCCCGTCGGCCGCCAGCAGGATGGCGTTGGACTTCACCGAGCGGCACGACCGCCAGGCGAACGCCAGATCGCGCAAGGTGGCCTCGTCGGCGGGAGCGCCCGCCTTGAGCTCCCACGTCGATGGATCGTCGCCCGGGGCGTCGAGCCGGTCGACGGTCTGGGTGAGCACTCCCCCGTCGACGCGCCGGAACTCACCGGGATCGACCGGGCCGTCGTCGGCGCAGCGCAGCAGCCGGATGTTCTTCTTGCGCGTGAGGATCTCCACGGCCTCGTCGGCGAAGCCGGGCGCGACGACGACCTCGGTGAAGATCTCGGCGACCTGACGGGCCATCTCGGCGGAGACCTCGCGGTTGGTGGCGATCACACCGCCGAACGCCGACAGCGGGTCGCAGGCGTGCGCCTTCCGGTGCGCCTCGGCGATGTCGCCGCCCACCGCGATGCCGCACGGGTTGGCGTGCTTGATGATCGCCACGCAGGGGTCGGCGTGGTCGTATGCCGAACGCCGTGCCGCGTCGGCGTCGACGTAGTTGTTGTAGGACATCTCCTTGCCGTGCAGTTGCTCCGCGGCCGCGAGGCCCTTGCCGCCGCCGTCCGTGTAGAGAGCCGCCCGCTGATGCGGGTTCTCGCCGTACCTCAGGACCGCCGCGCGCTCCCAGGTGGCCCCCAGGAAGTCCGGCCAGCCGGAGTCGTCCGCCGGGGAATGGACGTTCGCGAACCATGAGGCCACCGCCACGTCGTACGCGGCGGTGTGCGCGAACGCGCGAGCGGCCAGCCGGCGGCGTTGATCGAGCGTGAAGCCGCCGGAGCGCACCGCCTCGAGCACCGCGCCGTACGACCCCGGATCGACCACCACGGCCACGGAGGCGTGGTTCTTGGCGGCCGCCCGCACCATGGACGGGCCGCCGATGTCGATCTGCTCGACGCACTCGTCCGGCTCGGCACCGGAGGCGACGGTCGCGGTGAACGGGTAGAGGTTGACCACGGCCAGATCGAACGGCTCGACGTCGAGGTCCTCGAGTTGCTGCAGGTGATCGTCCTTACGGCGGTCGGCGAGCAGGCCCGCGTGGACCTTGGGATGCAAGGTCTTCACCCGGCCGTCCAGGCACTCGGGGAAGCCCGTGAGCTTCTCCACCCGCATCACCGGCACGCCGGCCTCCGCGATCCGGCCCGCGGTCGACCCCGTGGAGACGATCTCGACACCGGCCTCGTGCAGCCCCTTGGCGAGCTCCGCCAGACCGGTCTTGTCATAAACGCTGATCAGCGCGCGCCTGATCGGGTTCGTCCCCACCGGCTCACTCCTCGCGACGCGACTCACCTGTCGGGCTCCCCTCATCCGTACGGCAGGTCTGGCACTTCATCGACACCCGTCTGTCCCGGGTGGTCCATCCGTCGCGGGCGAGCCGCCCGACGACGTCGATCAGGAGCCGGCGCTCCACCTGCTTGATCCGCTCGTGCAGGGACGTCTCATCGTCGTGCCACCGCACCGGGACCGGCTCCTGCGCGATCACCGGGCCGGTGTCGACGCCCTCGTCGATGAAGTGGACGGTGCAGCCCGTCACCTTCACCCCGTAGGCCAGGGCGTCGCGCACGGCGTGCGCCCCGGGGAACGCCGGCAGCAGCGCCGGATGCGTGTTCACGATCCGGCCGCCGAACCGGTCGAGGAACCCGGAACCCAGGATCTTCATGAACCCGGCCGAGACGATGAGATCGGGTTCGTACGCGCCGACCGCTCGGGCGAGGGACAGGTCCCACTCCGCACGGGACGCGTGATCGGGCGTCCGGACCACGAACGTCGGCAGTCCGGCCCGCTCGGCCCGCTCCAATCCCACGGTCCCGTCGCGGTCCGCGCCCACGGCCACGACCCGGGCACCGTAGGCTGGATCTGCGCACGCGTCGAGCAGCGCCTGTAGGTTGGTCCCCGCGCCGGAGACGAGGACGACAAGCCGGGCGGACACCGTGACTCCCTGGTGGACGGTCGTGGTCTGCGGACGAACTCGCCCGTCGCCAGGCAGTTTATCGACACCGGTCGTGCGCACATGAACGTGATGTCGTGCTCGCCAACTGGAGGAAACGTGAGTGAGGACCCGGCGCGGAAGGCGGGGGCCCCCGCCCGTCAGGGAGCTGGGAACAGCACCGCGCCACCCGAACAGGACGCGTCCGAGCGGTCAGAGTTCGGTTCGATGCCCACGCCACCGGGCGTGCCGGGTCAGCCACGGCCGGCCGATCGCGGCGGCTGGCAGGCCTTGTGGCTCGGCGTCCTGGCCGCGCTGCTGACGGTGTTCTTCGCCCCTCTGGGCCTGGTGGCCGCCATCGCCGCGTTGGTCATCGGCGTGCGGGCACGCCGGCGGGCGAAGCGGAACAGCGGTACCGCACCCGGGGCGATCGCCGGGATCGTGCTCGGCGGCATCGGGCTCGCCTTCTCCGCCTTCTCGCTGGTGCTCACGGTGATCCTGTGGCCGGAGATGAGCGGCTACCAGGAGTGCCTGGGCAAGGCGAACACCAACAGCGACAAGCAGACCTGCCGCCAGGAGTGGTTCCCCCGGATCGAGAACAAGCTGAACCTGCCGGAGGGAAGCATGTCGAGGTACGGCGACCTCCTCTGAGACCCTCCGCTGAGATCGCCGGCCGGCGCTGAGAGTGGTGGCCGAGCCCGGCGATCAGGCGGCGATCAAGCCTCCGGCGGCTGCTTCCTGAGTACGTAGATCGCGCCGCCTCGGTTCTCGACCTCCCGCTGCGCCTCATCTTCGGCTTCAGGGCCGGGGTCGGGCGCCTCCGCGGCGTCCGGTGCCTCCGGGGGCACCGGCTCGGCGATCTCTTTCTCGTCGCGGGGCGCGGGGACCGGGGTGGGTTCCACCGCTGGGGGCTCGGGGCTCCGGGCCGCGGACCTCTGCCCGGCCGCGCCGCCGCCGGAGCCGGTCTTGCGCGACGCGGCCTTGCGCGTGCCGAGCACCGGCTCGGGGTCGACGAACTGCACCGGCGGCTGGATCAGGACCGACGGCTTCGCCCGTCCCGGCGGCACCGGCGTCCGCTCTGGGGCTCCGTCCCCGCCGCCCGGCTTCGCGGCGTCACCGGGCTTGCCCGGCTCGGCGCGCCCAGCGCGCCTGGCGGCCCTGCCCGCTTTCCGGGACCTACCGGCCTTGGCCGGCTTGCCGGGTTTGGCCGGTTTGGTGGGCTTCGTTGGCTTGGAGGGCTTGGTGGGTTCGGTGGACGGTTCGGCCTCCGCCGCGCCGCCGGGACCGCCCGCCCGGCGGAGCAGTGCCCAGTTCGTCACCCATGCGGCGATCGCCGCGGACACCCCGACCTCGAGCGCCGCCAGCAGCCCGACCTGCCAGGCGGAGGGCCCCATCAGGGCCAGCCGGCCACCGCCGAGCGGCCCACCGGACAGCGCGGCCAGCACGGCGGCGACGCAGGCCGTCAGAGCACCTGAGACGAAACCCCACAGCGGCGCGGCCTCGTAGACGGGGCTGGGCATGGCTCTGATCGTCAGCACGCCGCCCACGGCACCGGCCACGAAGGGCGCCGCCAACGCGAGCAGCGAGGGCAGCGGTGCCGGGCCGGGCTCGGGCAGCGCGGCCAGGGGCGGGAAGAGGGGCACGACGTTGAGGAAGACCCCGGTCGGCGAGACGCTCGTGCCCGCGCCGACGGAGAAACCCGGCCCGATGGCGTAGGCCATCGCCCAGATCACCGCGTTGGGCAGGAAGGCCAGTTCGACGAGCAGCAGCAGGAACCCCCCGACGAACCCGGGGGCGAGCGCGTCATAGGACGCCTTGGCCTCGGGCAGGTCCATCGCCAAGGACGTTCCGGCGAGCAGCGCGCCCGACGCGAGCAGCACCGCGGTGGCGCCGACCACGCCCACGACCAGCGAGCGCGGTCGCTCCGGCAGCAGCCGCAGAAGCGCCCAGAGACCGGACCGCACCCGCTTGCCGCCGGCGGCGACCAGCGCGCGGGCGGCGCCCAGCCCGCCCGCGAAGGCGGCGAGCAGGAATCCGGCGAGCAGCGCCTGCCACGCGGACGGCCGGACGACCGACGAACGCGCCGTGAGCGCGAGCAGCCCGGCGAGGATCGCGTAGGGGCCGGCCAGCGCCAGGGCGACCTGCATGACGCCGATGCGTTGACGGCCCCGGACCTCGGTGACCCGGATGATCCATCCGCCGCTGCGGTAGAGCAGCGCTCCCGGCAGCACGGTGAGCCCGAGCGGCAGAAGCCCGACCCGCCCATCCTGCAGCGAGAATCCCGCGTGGTGGGCGACCAGCCAGAAGTTCACAGCGGTGCGGAACACCCCCGGCAGCCCGGGACCGAGCGCGGCGCGCGGGGCGGCTGTCCAGCCGACGAGGGTGACGGTGGTCAGCACGGCCAGCCCGATGCCGACGCACCAGGCGGCGGCGACGATACCGGTCACGACCAGCGGCCGCGAGGCTCCAGCGCGTTCAGCGGCATCACCGTTGAGGTCCGCGTCGACGCCGACCTCGCCGGCGGCACCGGCGCGAGCAGCGCCCGCAGCGCCCGCACCACCGCTCATACGGGCGGCCTTACGGGCGGCACCATCTTCGGCGGCACCCGGCGCACCGATGACGCTCGCCTCACGGGGGGCACCGCCCGCACGGCCGGAGCCCTCGTCTCCCGGGGTCACGTCGCTCACGCGACCAATGCTGGCAGCCGCCCACCCTCGACCGCGCCCGCACGCCCGGCGTGTCGCTGTTTGCCCATGAATAACGCCGCTGATCAACGCCGCACGATCGCGCCGCGGCTCACGCGCGCCAACGTACGGATCACGCGAACGATCGCATGATCACGACAGTGAGGGACCGGCGCCGAACCGGGACCCGGCCGGCCCACTCTCCCTGCAGTGATCTGGTTTGAAAACAGGTCCCCGGCCGGGGAGCCGTTTTCAAACCAGATCACCAGGGGGTCATCGGCTCCGCATGAGCTCGCGCATGAGCCGCGCGGTCTCGCTCGGCGTCTTGCCGACGCGGACGCCGACCTTCTCCAGTGCCTCTTTCTTGGCCTGGGCGGTGCCGGAGGAGCCGGAGACGATGGCGCCGGCGTGGCCCATGGTCTTGCCCTCGGGCGCGGTGAACCCGGCGACGTAGCCGACGACGGGCTTGCTCACGTGCTCTTCGATGTAGGCCGCGGCGCGTTCTTCGGCGTCGCCGCCGATTTCACCGATCATCACGATGGCCTCGGTGTCGGGGTCGTCCTGGAAGGCCTTGAGCGCGTCGATGTGGGTGGTGCCGATGACGGGGTCGCCGCCGATGCCCACGCAGGTGGAGAAGCCGATGTCACGCAGCTCGTACATCATTTGGTAGGTCAGCGTGCCCGACTTCGACACCAGGCCGATCCGGCCCGGGGTGGTGATGTCGGCCGGAATGATGCCCGCGTTGGACTTGCCGGGTGATGCGATGCCGGGGCAGTTCGGGCCGATGATCCGCGTCTTGGGCGTGCCGTCGGCGGTCACCTTGCCCTCGGACAGCGCGTAGTCCCAGAACCACGTGGTGTCGTGCACCGGGACGCCCTCGGTGATCACTACACAGAGACCGATCTCGGCGTCGATCGCCTCGGTCACGGCGTCCTTGGTGAACTTCGGCGGCACGAACACCACCGACACGTCCGCGCCCGTCTCGGCCATCGCCTCGGCGACGGTCCCGTACACCGGCAGCGCCTTGCCGTCGAAGTCGACGCTCTGCCCGGCCTTGCGGGCGTTGACGCCACCGACCACGTCGGTACCGGCCCGAAGCATGCGGCCGGTGTGCTTGGAGCCCTCGGACCCGGTCATCCCCTGGACGATGACCTTGCTGCTCTCGGTCAGCCAGATAGCCATTGCTCACACACCTGCCGCTGCGAGTTCGGCGGCGCGCTTGGCCGCGTCGTCCATCGTTTCGACCTGCTCGACGCCCGGGAGCGCCGCGTCGGCCAGGATCTTTCGTCCGAGTTCGGCGTTGTTGCCGTCCAGCCGGACCACCAGCGGGCGGTCCACCCGCTCACCGCGGTCGGCGAGCAGCTGGTAGGCGGACACGATGCCGTTGGCGACCGCGTCGCAGGAGGTGATGCCACCGAAGACGTTCACGAACACGCTCTTCACGGACGGGTCGGAGAGCACGATCTCCAGGCCGTTGGCCATCACCTCGGCCGACGCACCACCACCGATGTCCAGGAAGTTCGCCGGGCGCTGCCCGCCGAACGACTCACCCGCATACGCCACCACGTCCAGGGTCGACATCACCAGGCCCGCACCATTGCCGATGATCCCGACCGTGCCGTCCAGCTTGACGTAGTTCAGATCCTTGGCCTTGGCCCTGGCCTCCAGCGGATCCGCCGACGCCTCATCCTCCAGCGCCGCGTGATCCTCCTGCCGGAACTCCGCGTTACCATCCAGAGTCACCTTGCCATCGAGCGCCTTGACCTGCCCATCCGCCGTCAAGATCAGCGGATTCACCTCGACCAGCGTCGCGTCCTCATCGACGAAGACGGCCCACAGCCGCTCGATCAGCTCCGCCGCGCCCTCCAGCGCCTGCTCGGGCAGTCGGCCCTTCAGCGCGATCTCACGCGCCGTGACGCGGTCGACCCCCGCCAGCGCCGACACGGGCACCTTGGCCACCGCGTCCGGGTTGGTCGCGGCGACCTCCTCGATCTCCATCCCACCCTCGACCGAGCAGATCGACAGGAACGTACGATTCGCACGATCCAGCAGGAACGAGAAGTAATACTCCTGCGCGATCGAACTGGCCTCCTCGACCAGCACCTTGTGGACCGTATGGCCCTTGATGTCCATACCGAGGATCCGACCGGCCTTCTCCTCGGCGTCAGCGGGAGAGTCGGCCAGCTTCACACCACCGGCCTTACCCCGCCCACCCGTCTTCACCTGCGCCTTCACCACGACACGTGAGGTACCGGCCGCGGCGAACTCTTCCGCGATCGCCCTGGCCTCCTGAGGGGTACGAGCCACCTTGCCGGCCGGCACCGGTACCCCGTACTGCGCGAAGAGCTCCTTCGCCTGATGTTCGAACAGATCCACGAGGGTTCGTCCTTAACGGATCGACAGCCTTCAGCATGCCGGACAATCCGGGCCGTAACGCATGCGGGGAACACTGCGTACGAGCGGCGCGGGTAGTTCGGCAACGCCCTTCCGGACACTCCAGTGCCCACACGTACAGAAACGCTCACAGGCGGGCTGTGCGCGCGGCCACTCAGCGGTCCGCTCCGACCAGGCAGCTTAGTTGGCCACGGCCTGTGATCGCTCCGCCGGGTCCGGTCTCACGATGACGGATAGGTACAGTAAAGACACATCGGGGTAAACCCGATTTGAACAACGCGCGTCCGAGCAGCCCGCAGGGGGAAGACCGTACCTGTCATCACCGGGAGGAACGCACTGGTGACCAGCGCCACGACGCGTACGATACGGCGTGTAGTCGCACTTCTGGTCATCGCCGCACTGGCCGCCACCTGTGGAGCCACCATTCCCGACCGGAACCTGCCGGAGTGGAGCAGCCCGGGACTCGTCGGCGGGGGCGGGTGGCCGTTCGCCAGCGAGCCGCTCGATCCGCTGGATGCCTACGGAGCCACGTACCTGCCGGACAGTTCGGTGGTGCTGCTGCGCGACGGCCGGGCGCGGTTCATCCCGTTCGGGGCCGAGGATCCGGTGACCGTCCTCCGCGAAGATCCCCGTGTCGATGTCGCCCTGCGGACGGACCGGTCGTGGCTGCGGGCCGGGAAGGTCCCCGGCACGCTGCCGGTGCACCGCAACATGGCCGCCCGCGCGCTGCTGGACCTGCGGCTGCTCACCCGGCCCAGCGGCGCCTCGATCGCCTCGTGGTACGGGGCGTGGCGGTTCGTGTGGCCCCGCGACTCGGCCTTCGCCATCGCCGCGCTGGCCGCGACGGGGCACGCCCCCGAGGCGCGGCGGATCCTGCGCTTCCTCGCCCGGGTCCAGGACCAGGACGGGATGTGGGCGGCACGTTATGAGACCGACGGCAGCGCCGTGACCGACGGCCGCCGGTTCCAGCTCGACTCGCTCGGCTGGGTGCTGTGGGCCGGATGGTTCCTGACCGTGCATGATCCGGGCACCAGGAACATTCCGGAGCTGTGGCCGATGGTGCGCCGTGCGGCCGACCGGCTGTCGGCCACACTCGGAGCCGACGGCCTGCCGCCGCCCTCCTCGGACTACTGGGAGCGCAGCCCCCAGGCGGAGGAGGACCCGCGACGGCCCACGCTGGGGGTGGTCGGCGCCGTACTCGCCGGGTTGCGCGGCGCCACGGCGATCGCGCGGACGCGCGGGGCCACCGAGGAGACGCACCGGTGGCGGATGGCCGCCGACCGGCTGTCGGCGGCGATCTCACGGCAGTTCGCGCCGTACGGGTATCCACGCTCCCCGATCAAGGGCGGTGCGATGGACGCGGCGGTGACGTTCCTCGCCCCGCCCTTCGCCGCGTACGACCCGGCCGTCGACACGGCTGTGCACACCGCCGCCGCCAAACTGCGGCTCCCCGGCGGCGGGGTGCTCCCGGGCGAACGCTGGGCGGGCAACCGTGAGGTCGCGTGGACTCCGGAGACCGCCATGTTCGCGCTGACCGCCGCGGCGTCCGGTCAGCGGGCCGAGGCGGCCGACTGGCTGGACTGGCTGGCTGGGCACCGCACCACCCTGGGCGTACTGCCGGAGAAGGTGGACCAGTACGGCCGGCCCGCGGCGGTCGCTCCGCTGGGCTGGACCGCCTCCCTCGTTGTGCTCGCCCTCGAGGCGCTGGACGGGCGGCTGCCCATCCCGTGACGGGCGATCCATGCCGTGACGGGCGATCCATGCCGTGACGGGAGGTCATCACGTGACGGGAGGTCCAACCGTGACGGGCGGTGTCAGGCGTCGACGGGGACCTTGGCCCGCACCCACTCGACGATCTCTTGAGTGGTCGCGCCCGGAGTGAAGATCTTGGCGACCCCGAGGCGCTCGAGCTCGGGGATGTCGTCGTCGGGGATGATGCCGCCGCCGAAGACGACGATGTCGGTGGCGTCGCGTTCCTCCAGCAGCTTCACCAGCTTGGCGAACAAGGTCATGTGCGCTCCCGACAGGATGGACAGCCCGATCGCGGCGGCGTCCTCCTGCAGCGCCGCCTCGACGATCTGCTCCGGCGTCTGGTGCAACCCGGTGTAGATGACCTCCATGCCCGCGTCCCGCAGGGCCCGGGCGACGACCTTGGCCCCACGGTCGTGGCCATCGAGACCCGGTTTGGCGATCACCACGCGGATCGGAGCACTCATCAGTTGCCTCCAGTCGGTACGGCCTACCAGCGCAGGGTAACCGCAGCCGGTCCCGATCCGCGGACTCGGGCCCCCGGCGACGTGCCGGGCCGGCGGATCAGAGCTTCTCGACCGGGGCGTAGCGGAGGATGAGGCGCTTCACGCCGTAGTCGCCGCCGAAGTCGATGGTGGCCGCGGCCTTCTCGCCCGCGCCGTCGACGGCGACGACCGTGCCGAGGCCGAAGGAGTCGTGGGTGACCTTGTCGCCGGCCGACAACGAGGGCACCGCCCGGTTGCCGGGCGAGCGCACGCCGGGACGCGCGGCCATCGATGTCATCGCCGACGACGACGGCGAGGACGCCGCCCGCTCCCACCGGATCAGCGGGTCGGGCACCTCGGCGAGGAACCGGGACGCCGGATTGACCTGCGGCGCCCCCCATGAACTGCGCATCACGGCCCGGCTGACATAGAGGCGCTGCCGGGCCCGGGTGATGCCGACGTAGGCGAGCCGCCGCTCCTCTTCGAGCTCCTTGGGGTTGCTCATCGCGCGCAGGTGGGGGAAGACCCCGTCCTCCATCCCGGTGAGGAAGACGACGGGGAACTCCAGGCCCTTGGCCGTGTGCAGGGTCATCAGGGTGACGACGCCCTGCTCGGTCTCGGGAGCCCGCTCGCCGGGCGGCACGGGGCCGGGCGGCCCGCCGGGGATGGAGTCGGCGTCGGCGACCAGCGCGACCTGCTCGAGGAAGTCGACCAGCCGCCCCTCGGCCGCCTCGCCGTCGAGGCGGTCCTCGAACTCGCGGGCGACCGCCTCGAGCTCCCGGAGGTTCTCGATCCGGGTCTCGTCCTGCGGGTCGCGGGACGCCTCGAGCTCGGCGAGATAACCGGTCTTGATCAGCACGGACTCGATCAGCTCGGCCGGCGTCTTGGACTCCGCCGCCGCCCGCAGATCGTCGAGCAGCGCCACGAACTCGCGGATGGCGTTGAGCGACCGGGTCGCGAGGGCGGGCACGTCCTCGGGCAGCCGCAGTGCCTGCCAGAAGCTGATCCGCTCGCGGGAGGCGTAGGCCTCGACGCACGCCTCGGCCCGGTCGCCGATGCCCCGCTTGGGCACGTTGAGGACGCGCCGCAGGCTGACGGTGTCTTCGGGGTTGGCGAGCACCCGCAGGTAGGCCAGCAGGTCGCGGACCTCCTTGCGGTCGTAGAAGCGCACCCCGCCGACGACCTTGTACGGCAGCCCGACCCGCATGAACACCTCTTCGAACACACGGGACTGCGCGTTGGTGCGGTAGAAGATCGCGACGCCGCCGGGCGTGGTCTCGCCCTCGTCGGTGAGCCGGTCGACCTCCTGGGCGACGAACGCCGCCTCGTCGTGCTCGTTGTCGGCGACATAGCCGACGATCTTGTTGCCGGAGCCCTGGTCGGACCAGAGCTTCTTGGGCTTGCGGTCGCTGTTGCGCTCGATGACCGCATTGGCCGCCGACAGGATCGTCTGAGTGGAACGGTAGTTCTGCTCCAGCAGGATGGCCGTCGCGTTCGGGTAGTCGCGCTCGAACTCGAGGATGTTGCGGATCGTCGCGCCGCGGAAGGCGTAGATCGACTGATCGGCGTCGCCGACGACGCAGAGCTCGGCGGGCTCGATGGCGCCCACGTCGGCGCTCGGCCTGCCGACG
This sequence comes from Actinomadura alba, assembly GCF_014323705.1. Taxonomy (GTDB): domain Bacteria; phylum Actinomycetota; class Actinomycetes; order Streptosporangiales; family Streptosporangiaceae; genus Actinomadura_C; species Actinomadura_C alba. The sequence goes on along the minus strand of NZ_JABVEC010000002.1, from coordinate 173,907 downwards.
AGCTCGCGTACGAGCTCGTACTGCGCGTGGTTGGTGTCCTGGTACTCGTCGACCAGCACGTGCCGGAACCGGCGCCGGTAGTGCTCGGCGGCCTCGGGGAAGGCCTGCAGCAGGTTGACCGTCGTCATGATCAGGTCGTCGAAGTCGAGCGCGCCGGCCTGCTGCAGCCGCGCCTGGTACATCTCATAGGCCTCGGCGAGCGTCTGCTCCATGTGCGTCGACGCGCGGTCCTTGAAGGTCTCGTAGTCGATCAGCTCGTTCTTGAGGTTGCTCACCTGTGCGGAGAACGACTTCGGCGGGTAGCGCTTGGGGTCGAGGTCGAGCTCGCGGCAGACCAGTGCCATGAGCCGCTGTGAGTCGGCCTGGTCGTAGATCGAGAAGCTGGTGGGGAAGCCGAGCCGCTTCGCCTCCCGCCGCAGGATCCGCACGCAGGCGGAGTGGAAGGTCATCACCCACATGGCCCTGGACCGGGGGCCGACCAGCGCGTCGACGCGCTCCTTCATCTCACCGGCGGCCTTGTTGGTGAAGGTGATCGCCAGGATCTGGCCGGGGTGGGCACCGCGCCGGCTCAGCAGATGGGCGATCCGGTGGGTCAGGACGCGCGTCTTCCCCGATCCGGCACCGGCCACGATCAGGAGGGGACCGCCCTCGTGCACGACGGCGGCGCGCTGCTGCGGGTTCAGCCCGTCGAGCAACGGGCTCTCATCCGAGGAGCTCCCACCTGAGGGTCCGCTCTCATCTGAGGGTCTGGGGGAAATCGGTGCGGTCGACATCACGGCCGAGTTTACGGCCCGGCGCCGACACTTTCCGCGCTTCGGCCCACCGGAGCGGCCCGCCGCCCCCATCGGGGTGATCACGCCGGTAGGCCTGATCAGGACTTCCGGAAGTCGTACGCCTCTCCCACCGACGGCCCGTTCCACCAGTTCGATGCTCGTGCCTGTGTGCTGCGCGCCGGGCGGCCAGGGTGATGGCTCCTTCCTCGGGGACGAGCCGGGCGATCATGACCAATGAGCCGTTTCCGCGGAAACGCCCACGGCTCCTCGTCTTCGTGATGCCCGGCCTCTGTGAAGGGTGCCCGTCACAGGTTGCTGATCTGCGCGGTCTCAGGCGGGCCGGTAGTCTTCATGGTCGATGCCGCGTTCCCACACGCCTTCAAACGCCGCCGCGCAGAGTTTTACCACCGCTGGGTCGGTCACCGCCTCGATCCCTGTCCACTCACCGTCGCCGGTGAAGTGATTGAACACGACCTGATCGTCCAGCAGCCAGAAGTCGTTGCCGGGCAACGCAAGCTCTGAAGCGCGCCGCCGGGGCAGCCATCGCACCCGTTCGCCGGCCGCGAGGTTGGTCGCAGGCGTCGCCTCGTACTCATACCTGACGTAGTCGCTGATCGGTTCGGACACGATGCGAGCACGCCACACGTCTGCCCCCTGCTGGATCACCGAACGAACCACGGAGTGCCACGCGCTGTCAGCCGCGCTACGGTCGTACGGTTCGCCGGCCTTCCACGCGGCGAAGGCCGGTGACGTGCCCGCGTAGCTGTCGCGCATCTCCAAGTGCCAGGCCCTCCGCCGGGCCGAGCGAAGCAGGTCATCGAACGTCCGTGCCGTCTCCGTCACCGTTCACCTCCGGGAAGAACTGCATCATTCGCAGCGGGAGCTCAATTGCGGTCTCGTGGTCCGGGATGGCCATCTGGGCAGCCGATGAGCTCCGGGCGATGCTTCCCTCCGAGCCGGTGGACGTTTCGGCAACTGGAGCGGCTCGCTGCGTTCGTCTACGGCTACCGCTCAGTGATCGGATGCGGGTCTACGCCCACGCAATCCACGAGGCGGACTTGGCAGCGGCCGAGGGTGCCCTGGTTGGTCACCCACCGGGCGCCGACACTATGCAGGTATGCGAATAGCCGGATGCGGCGCTGGCGCCGGTCCGACAACAGCGACCTGACGTATCACGTCGGCGACAGTGCGAGCATGCTCTGCTTCTATCAAACCTGGTGCCGCGTGCTCCTCGCCCTTCACGATGGCAATAGCGAACAGCAGGTCGTCGCTTACAGCGACCGCAACCATGAGCGCATCCTCGTAGCGGGGATCCAGTTGGTCTCCGAGCCATCCAAGAGTGTCCGACGGGACCGCGCATACGTAAACGACTTCACCCAGTTTGTTTCTTGGTGCCTCAAGAAGACCATGAGCCTGTTCCGGAATCCGAAGTGCGGCGCCGATCCGTTCGTATACGACTTCTCGCTCGGCGCGATGTTCATCCGCCGCCAGACGGGTCACCAGTTCACCACCAGCAACGTCGTGGTGGCGTTCGTGATGCTCGATCACAGTGAATGGGCCAGCGTGATCGAAATGAAATTCCAGAACTTCCTCTAGCTCTTCGTGGATGTTTCCCAACGTTGGCCGGCCGAACACGAGCCCCGGTGCTTGTGGAGACGTGACGTACACGTTGCGGTCGCCCTCCCCTGGGCGCACGAACAGGTGGATGGTCTCAGTCATCGCCGTTCACCACCTTCAACGCCTCATCAACGTCAAGCCCAACCTGCTTCACCAGTATGTCTCGTACGACGCCAGGGGCAAGACTCACCCCATCGTGAAACGCGAAGGTCAACGATGGTCTTCCCTCCGCTTCCAGCCGACAGTGAGAGCCCCTCCGCCTGACCTCTTCGTACCCAAGGCTGCGCAGCACACGCAACATCCGCCGTCTATCGAGGGATGGGAAGGGGTTCGACACGTCTTCCTTTGTACCGAGGTACGACCTGGCATGGGGACGGTTCGGGAAGTTCTTGCTCACCTCTACCAAGAGGAGATCGAGAGCCTCGCCGTGGTCGGTCGCCGTGTCTTCGCGTCGCTGCGAAGAATTCGAAGACTGGCCGCACGCCCGCGAACCTGTGCGGGTCACGCCGCGGAGTCGTCCCGAAGTCGGTTCAAGAACGCGCTCCCCAGCACGACCCACTCCCCGTCACCGCGGATCGCCTCGACGGTCCGGCCGTCCAGGTTCGGCTCGTTAGTGGCCGCCCTCGGCCTGCTGGCCGAGTTCACCGTGTCTACGAAAGTCGGGGTCTTCACCGGCGGCAATCACTCACTCGACCCGGCGCGCCTGCGCCAGGCCATCGAGCAGAGCTGTATCGACCTCCGCCACCCGCCTGGCCTCGTGCTGCTGCACAACCCCGAAACGTCCCTCGAACGGCTCGACGATACTCGCGCCCCCGACGCCCTGGCCGAGGCTTGCGGCGTGCTCATCAACGCCGTGAGCACGGGCCTGTGCGGCGGATGGGGAATCTCCACCTGGAGCCCCCGGCCGGTCCTGGCGGCGGTCACGCCGCTGCGGCCCGATGTTCTCATGACCAGGGCCGGGCTCACCGTCGGAGCCCCGGTTCTCACCCTTATCGAGGAGCTGGCCGGACGGCTCGACTCTTGTGCCTTGTGGGGGATGAGCCCGTTCGGAGGTGACGCCACCGACCCGGCCTGGCGGGAGGTGAACGCTTGGCAGTTCCTGCGGCAGGGGCCTGACTGCACCGACCTGCAGGCGGTCTTCCGGACGGCCTACGCGCTGCCGGAGATCGAACGGGTCGCCGTCGGCACCGGCGACCCCAGCCACCTACGGGCGCTCGTCGAGGCGACCGGCCTGGAGATCGACCGGGAAACGGTCGCGGCCTACCGGGACCTGCTCGCCACCGCTAGGCCGGCAGCTCGCTGAGCAACCGTTTACCGGCCTCGATCGCGGGGCCGGTGAACGGCATCTCCCTGCCGCTTCGGCGAAACGCCCGCTCGACGTTCGCGCAGAACAGAAGCTGCGCGAGCCGTCCGCTCCGGGTGGCGAGGTCGTCGGCGAACTCGGCCAGGACACGGTCGGCAAGCGCGGGCACACCGAGAGAAAACCCCCAGAGGGTCGCCGCATCCAGCCCGCGCGGCCCAGCCCCCCAGTCCTCCCAGTCGAGCAGCCAGCAGTCCGGCGCGGTCAGGTTCCCCCAATGCAGGTCGGCGTGCGCGGTCGTCCACTCCTCGACCACGGTGGCGACCTCGCCGCCATAGACCTCGGCGATCCGCAGGGAGAGATGCTCCTGACCCATGCCGACCCTGCCGGTCGGGTGGGCGGCCAGAGCCGTCAGGGACGTTTTCAGCGACACCCACCATGCATCGGAGAGGCCAGGGTCCGCGGTCGGTGTTCCGTTCGGCGCCACCGCCTTCGAGCCTATGAGGGTCAGCTCTTCAGCTTTCCACACCACATCCCGGTCCTGGTCCGCCCAGCGCATCGACCGAAGCAGCTCCGGACGGGCGACGCCGCGTAGCACCGAGGCGGCCTCAGCTCCGGTCCACGCCTGCTCGGCCAGCCGCCAGCGGGGTCGCCACTGGACCCGGAGCCAGGTCCCCTCACTCGTGGCATAGCCTGCCGTATCACCGTCATTGCCGTAGGCGACGGTGCTCAGGTCGAGGCTGAGTTCCAGCGCCCGTTCCACTTTGAAGACGATGCCGTCGGGGACGTGTTCGCGGAGGTCGAACATCTCGTCAGCCACCTGACGCATCACATCATGAGCGGCCAGGCGAAATCCTGAGGTTCCGCGTGATCGGCCGCTACGGGCAGATCGCCGCCGACCACCGCGGGGCGCCGGGCTCGGCGCTGACATGGCGGCGCTCACGTGTCGACACACGACGCGTGTGAACGCCGACGACACCTGACAGCCCTCACCCGTCCACTCTGTAGGGCGCTTGCGAGGCTTGAATAAGTTGATGTCGCTAAGTTCCGCAACAGATCGTAGTCTTTCGAGAACTTTCAGTTGTGGTCAACTCCCCCCACGAGTCAGCCACCATCGATACCGACACCGCCGGATTCTTCGCCGAGTTCACCGAGATGGGCTTGGGTGACACGACCACACGGAAGGCTTGGAGAGCACTGATGTCGACCCAGAACTACCGGTACGTGTCCCAGCTTCGTGCCGAGAGTGAGGCCAGAGGCGAGGCCAGAGGCGAGGCCAAGGCGGTGCTGCGCGTCCTCGACCGGCGCGGGATCCACGTGCCCTCCTCCGTTCGCGACCAGATCCTCTCCTGCGCCGACACTGCCGTTCTGGAGGGCTGGCTGGACCGCGCGCTCACCATTACCTCGATCGAGGACCTCTTCGACTGATCCACCGATTCTCCACGGGATCTTAGAGAGCCTCTGAGTACCACTCGGGCGACCGACTGCGTGAAAGCATCCGAAGCGGTGAAACAGGCAGCGCGTGTGTCGAGGTCACATGCAGTGGAGGCCCGATAAGACCACCGCTCGCGGCGGCACAAGCCGATGAAGCAGGAAGCCATCGAGGTGCCGCAGAGCCCGTGCGGCACCGGCGAAGATCCCCGGGCTTCAGCCCGGGAAGCGGGTCAACGGTCGTAACGTCCCGTGCGAATCTCCCCCACGAACGTCCGGAACGCGGAACGGCCGAACGCCAGCATCGGGCCGTCCACGTCCTTGGAGTCCCGCACGGCGATCATTCGAGAAAGGTCTGCGATCTCAACACAGGCACCGCCAGAGGAGCCGCTGTAGCTGCTCTTGTGCCATGGCACGGCACCGACTTCAACGCAGTCGCCGTGTGATGAATCGCTGTAGCTGCTCTTACGCCAATGAATTGCCGACAGGTTGTCCAGGGTGCTCACGCGTCAGCCTCCATGATCAAGCGAATCAGGTTCTCAGATTCTTCCGCAGACAGCGCGGCGGACCTGATCACGTTAAACAGTACGGTCAGCCTATGTACGTCATGGGCGTCAGTGAGCATCCGTCCATGACCTCCCGCCCCCTCAATATAGGCGACGTCTGGCGAGGTGTTGAAGCCGAGCAGTTGGAAGCCACTGGACTCGTAGACGGGGGCATGCACCGGGAGAACCTGGACGGAGACATTGTGCTGAGCGATCACGTCCAAGAATCGCTTGCACTGCCCTGTACGTGTCTCCGGCCGGAGGTCACGGATGACCGACTCTCCGACGAGTAGGAACATCCACGGCGGGTCGGGCTTGGTGAGGATCGCTTGCCGTGCCAGTCTGATCGCCAACATTTCCTCTGCCTTGTCCGGGTGCTGTCCGGCACTCAGCACTCGGCGAGCGCAATCCTCTGTCTGGACGAGACCGGGGATCAGGATCGGCGCGAAAATGCTGATCTCCGTCGCCTCTTGCTCGGCCTCGGCGAGTGGCCTGAACCCGGTCGGGATGAGGCGCCGTTTGCGCAGGTCATTGAACTTCTCCCAGATGCGGTGGAAGGTTCCGCCGGTCTTGAAATAGGTGTCGAGGTCTCGGGCGAAGTCTGGAGACGGCGGCTTCTCGCAGTTCTCCACCTTGGCGATCCATTGGGGAGAACAGCCCAGCGCCTCCGCCAGCCTGTTGCGGGACAGGTCGGCCGCTTCACGCCGAGCCCGCAACTCGGCGGCGAAGGTTTCCAGAAGCGGGTCCGGATTCTGTCGGGGTGCCATCGGGGTCCTCCCGGTTGCCATCACCTTGATCGGCGGTGCTTCCTGCCGGAGCGGGGGGTCGTCTGGGGGTTCGAAGGTTCGTAGCCGAGCGTAGTCACTCCTGTGATTCTGGTCACCGCGAATAGACCACAGTGGTGAGGAATTCGGAATATGAGCGACCAGGAATGCGAACGACTCCAGCGGCAGCACCCGGACTGGCGGGTGTGGCGAGCGGACGGCGGATCATGGCTGGCCACCCGGCGCGGGCGACGGCTGACGGAGGCCCAGACGCACTCCGGCCTCGCCGCCACCCTGATGGAGGACACCGCCGAGGAACTGCGCGTGGCGCTGCTCGGCCAGGCACGGATCGAGGGCACAGCCGACGTGGACGAGCGGCCGACGGTCCGGAGACTGGTCCCCCCGTGATCCTCTGGTCAGATCCGCCACTGTGGCCGATCCCCAGAAACGCGAGTGAGCCGGACGAGCACGTCGGCTTGCTCACCCCCGGTCCTTATCGGGGCAGCCGGATGGATGACGTCGTACGGCCCGGCCACCGCCGGAGCAACGAGACCGCCGGGCCGTACGACCCCCAGGACCGGCCCCAGGACCGGCGCGGCGGTGCGGTCGAGACCCCCGCCCCCGAGGAAACCTCCCGTACCGCCGCGCCTCCCCGCTCGGACCACAGGACGACGCCGCCGGCCGCCGGGCAGCACCTGACCGACCGGGCCATCACCGCCAAGGAGACCCTCGTGACACCCCCCACCTATCGACTCAGCGTCCAGGAGCATCAGGCACTCGCCCTCGCCCAGCGACTCCGCCACCAGATCGGCAACTGGATCGCCCGGCGCGGGATCATCACCGCCGACGTCGGCGTATCCCCCTACGTCGACCTCGCCGACCAGCCCAGCGTCGTCATCCGCATGAACGCCAGCGCCGCCCAGGCTCTCCTGCACCATCTCGGCGAACCCCAGCACACCTCTTGAAGGAGCCGATCGGGCGAAGATCGAAGAATCTGTCGGTGTCGTCTACTTGGATCGGCCTATGGACTACGAGAGTTCTCTGGCCGAGATCCGGGAGTTGTGCCTTGAGCACTTGGGGGAGCGTCTGGGGCCGCAGATGGCCGCGCTGGCCAAGCGGGGGGTCGTGCTCAAGCCTGCGACTGACGAGGCCCCGCCGACCGGTCGCTGCCAGGCGCGTGGCGCGGCGCTGTTGGAGCCGGGAACCCCCTGGCCGGAAAATAGGGTGGGTGTGCCGCTCAGTCCGGTCGCCGTGCTGGACACCGACGAGTTCGTCCCGTGGCTCGGCGATGAACTGCCTTCTCGGCTTGGCTTGGTCAACATCTTCAGCGTGGAGCCGGACCCTCAGTACGACGGGGATCCCCGGTACACCGAGACGCTGGAGCGGTACCGGAAATGGGGCGACAGGTGCGACACCGACCTGGACTGCCAGATCATCCTCGCCGATCCGGAGTGTGCCGTGGAGGTACCTGCACCGCCACCGGCCAGCACCTTCGAACGGCGCCCTTTGCACGCCGCCCCGGTCATCACCCTGCCGTCTGTCGCCGGCGAGATGGCAGACCCGGTACTGAAGACCTTCGACTACCGCGCAGAGCCCGAGTTCGATGAAGATGACTGGCTGCCTCCCCGTGAACGGTTCATCCAGGAGCCGTTCCGCGAGGTCTGGTACGACTACTGCCGGAGCAGGCAGGGATTTCGCAACGAGGAGGGCTGGTTCCGTCCTGACCAGGCGTTCGGATGGCCGTATATCGACAGCTGGCTGATGGAGGAGAAGGAAGAGGAGTACACGCACCTCCTCACGCTCTCGGGGGATGTTCTCTGGCCCTATGGGGATGGTTTCGGGCGCGTCATGGTACCCGCGAGCGCGCTCAGCACTGGCGAGTTTGCGAACGTGGCGTATGAAACGGACGGATTGCACTGAGCGGGTCGAAAACCCAGTAACAGCCGTTGACGCCGAGAATCAACGGGAACGGACATCCAGGCTCGTCACGTAGCGGCGGTGCCTGATCAGGACTTCCGGAAGTCGTACGCCTCTCCCGCCGCCGCCACGACGGTCGCGAGATCGGCGCCGCCGGCCGCCGTCGCCACGGCCGCGACCGCGCCCTCGACAAGCGGGGCGTCCGCGAGCACAACCTCCTGGGTCCCTATTGCCTCATCGGCCTCACAGTCGGCCACAAAGCTCTTGGCGGTCAGCACGGAGCTGCCGACATCGGCGAGGAGGACGACACCGGCTCCGGAGTCGGCCGCGCGCACCGCCTGTTCCACGAGTTCGATGCTGGTCCCGAGCCCGCCCGAGGCATCGCCTCCGGCCGGTTCGATCAGCACTCGGCCGCCCCCCAGCTCACGCGCCAGTTCCACGACCCCTTCGGCCAGCATCCGGCTGTGTGAGATGACGACTATGCCCACGGTGCCCCTTGTGTCCATCGGCTCCCTTTCTGTCGTGCTCGACTAAAGTCTGACATCGATGTAAGGGTGAGAGTGTCGGCCGAGCACCAGCGATGGCGTGCCGGGATGCTCCGTATGGATATTGCCCAGAAAATCGGAAGGATCAGCCGCATAACCGAAATGCATCTCCAGCCGCATAGAGCCATGTCTCTGCAAGGAACGATTAATCTTGCAGCCGCGAATCTGTTCAATGCCGGCCTGGCCGTGGTTTGCTTTTCCCGAATTCCCATCCGCGGACCGGTGAATAGCGTGACGGCCTGCAGTGGCCGTAGCCGCTTGGAACACTCGCCGATCACGGCATATCAGAATAGCCGACAAGGAGATCGCTCATGTTCACAAGACCATTGCGTTTCCTGCCCATGGGCCTGGCGGCAGGCTCGCTGTTGGCCGCCATGGCCCTGTCCGTCCCGACATCCGCATCCGCATCCCCGGCGGGAAGCGCGCGTGCGGGCGTCGTGACCGCGCTCGGCTACAACAGCACGGACTGGAAATACCGCCAGGTGCCGAACACAACGGACGAACCCCTGTTCTACGAGCGGAGCTTCGACGACAGCGGCTGGCGGACCGCACAGGAGGGCTTCGGCACCACCAACGGCACGTGCTCCTGGAACAACTCCACCAATGTCAAGACCCCCTGGGCTGTGAATACCGACATGCTGGTGCGCCACTGGGTCCACATACCGCGGGACGCTCAGGAGGTCCGCATCCAAGGGACAGTGGACAACGACGCGCGTGTCTACTTCAACGGTCACCTCTTGCAAACCGCATTGAGCGGCAAATGCGCCGCCGGTGCGATCGACGTCGTCGTTCCGGCGAAGTACCTGGACTGCTGCAACCTGCTCGCCATCCGTGGCCATGACTACGGCCTGGCGACCTACTTGAACGTCCAGGTGACCTACCTCAAGCCGGCTGCCGCCTAACGCGCCGACCGACACGTCAGCGGGTTCCCGCGGCCGCGTCGGCGAGTGCCCGCATGAGGAGCACGGTCGACGCGGCCCCGGGATCCTCGTGGCCGATGCTGCGCGTGCCGAGATAGCTGGCCCGGCCCTTGCGCGCCTGCAACGGCACCGTCGCTACGGCGCCGTGCGCCGCCGCCTCTGCGGCCGCCTCAGCGCAGGCCGCGGGATCCCCGTGCCGGCGCAGCGCCTGCTCATAGGCGTCCACCGCCGGGGCCAGTGCGTCGACCATGGTCTTGTCGCCCATTGCGGCCTGACCGAGCCCCTGAATGCCGTCGAGTGCGGCGCGCAGCGCGGCGCCGAGGGCGGCCTCGTCCACATCCGGGGCATCGCCCAGCGCCTTGCCGGCCGCACGCAGCGCGCCCCCGTAGAGGGGCCCGGAGGCTCCCCCGGTCTTGGACACGATGGCCCGTCCGGCCGCGATGAGGACCTTTCCCGGCACCGTGTCGTCGGGCAGCGCGGGCAGCGCGGCCACGGCGGCGGAGAACCCCCGATTGAGATTCAGGCCGTGGTCGCCGTCGCCGATCGCCGCGTCGAGCCTGGTCAGCCGCTCCGAGTCCGCCTCGATCAGTTCGGCCGCCCGGCGGAGCCAGCCCGCGAAGAACGCCGCGTCCATCAACGGCCCCAGCGCAGCGCGGGCGTCTCCACCGGCGCGTCCCAGAGCCGGCGCAGCTCCGGCGTGAGCCGGCAGACGGTGATCATGCAGCCGGCCATCTCGAGGCTGGTGACGTAGTCGCCGACCAGCGACCTCGCGACCGTCACTCCATGGCCCTCGAACCAGTTCGCGGCGGCGGCGTACGCGATGTACTGCTCGATCAGCGGAGTGCCGCCCATCCCGTTGACCAGCACCAGCACCTCGGCGCCGTCCAGCGGCATGTCCGTGTGGATGGCGGCGAGCGCCGCGTTGACGATCTCGTCGGCGGTGGCCAGTTCGGCGCGTTCCCGGCCCGGCTCGCCGTGGATCCCGATGCCGAGCTCCATCTCGTCCTCGCCGAGCGTGAACGTCGGCTCTCCAGCGGCCGGAACCGTGCACGAAGAGAGCGCCACGCCGAACGAGCGGGTGCGCTCGTTGACCTCGCGGGCGGCGGCCGCCACCTCGGTGAGACCGGCTCCGGCCTCGGCCAGCGCGCCGGCGATCTTCTCGACGAACAGGGTCGCGCCGGTGCCGCGCCGGCCGGCCGTGAAGGTGCTGTCCTGCACCGCGACATCGTCGTCCACGACCACCGAGGCGACCTCGATGTCGTCGTCCTCGGCGAGCTCGGCGGCCATCTTGAAGTTCAGGACGTCGCCGGTGTAGTTCTTCACGATGTGCAGCACGCCCTGGCCGCCGTCGACGGCGGCCGTGGCGGCCAGGATCTGGTCGGGTACGGGAGAGGTGAAGACCTCACCGGGACAGGCGGCGTCGAGCATGCCGAACCCGACGAATCCGGCGTGCAGCGGTTCGTGGCCGGACCCGCCCCCGGACACCAGTCCCACCTTTCCCGTACGCGGCGCGTCGGCCCGTACGACGACCCGGGCCTCCAGGTCGACGCGCAGCGAAGGGTGCGCCGCGGCCAGGCCGCGCAGCGCGTCGGAGACGACATCGGCTGGGTTGTTGATGAGTTTCCTCATGGATCTCTCGTACTCCCGTTCGCCGCCGAAATCCAGCCCCCTCTCACGAAGCTCGCCGCCGTGCCCACCGTATGACGGCGCCCGCGGGTACCCACGGGCGCCGTCATATTGCGGTCGTTACTTATTCAGGATGCACAGCACGAGGCCGCAGGCGATCGCGGACGACGGCTTCGTGGTGGTGGGCGATGTGCCGTGCGGTGAGTTCACCGGCTTGAAGGACGCGGTGACCGTGTTCTTCAGCGGAAGGACCAGCAGGAACGTCGAGCAGTAGAACTGCTTGCTCTGGTTCGCCGCCAGGGTGAAGGTCCCGGCGGCGTTCTCACAGGACGGTGCCACATGATCGTCCAGGGTGGCCTTCTCGATGCCGACGGGCCCGGCGTTGGTCACCGTTATCCGCCAGTAGGCGGTGCCGAGCACGCCCAACAGGCCCACCGGTGTCTCTTTGACCCATTTCCCGCCGCCGCCAGGGCCGCACTTGCTCGCCAGTGTCGAGGCGCAGACCTCCTTGTTCACGGTGACCTTGGGCTGGCAGAGCGGGCCGGGGGCGACCTTCAGGTTCACGGTGTTGGAGGTCAGGGCACCGGTGGAGTCGGAGCCGGTGGCGGTGTTGGACACGGAGGTGACCGTGCACTTCTCGCTGATCGTCGTCTTGAAGCAGACCTGCGGCGGGTCGCCGTCGAAGGTGACGACCAGTTCCGGCCGGTTGTCCCCGGTGAAGTCGCCACCGTCGTTCAACACCAGGTGGACTTCGACACTGATGCTCGGATGCGCGGCGACGGAGACCCCGGACAGGTCGACGGTCCCGTCGGCGGCGAGACCCGGGGTGGTGATGGTGGCCCCGTCCGTGCCGGTCACCTTCACCGTGGACTGGCCGAGATGGACGTTGGCCATGTCAATGTTCGCCAGGCGCGCGTTCCGGTAGCCCTGTACGTGCCCCGTGCCCCCGTCGCAGTAGAAGTTCGACGGGGTCAGTCGCACGGCGGAACCGCTGCGCAAGCAGGGGGACTTGCCCGTGGCCGGGTCGAGCGAGAACAGCACGCCGGCATCGCCGAGCCCGAACATGCACTCGGTGGTCGCGTCCCAGGCGTAGCCGTAGTCGCGGGTCTGCCCGCCGTTGACGTTCGGATGGGTGGCGATGGCCGGGAATCCGGTGCACGGCGCCGCGGCGGTCCAGTCGTAGCACACGGCCGCGCCGGGGACGGAACCTCCCCAGATCGCGAAGTAGCTGCGCCGGTGTCCGTCGCCGCCGGTGAACGTCTCGGGGTTGAACACCAGCACGCCGGCGGGCACCGACCCGAACGCGTTCGGCGCGGCCAGCGCCGAACCGTCGATGGTGAAGCAGCCGGTCTGCACAGGGCCGCTGGTGAGGGTGGCGCATGCGCCGACGGCCGCACCTGCGGTGTCGTAGGCGGTGTAGGCGCTGTAGGTGTACTGACCGACGGCACCGACAGTGCGCGGGGTGTTCCATCCGGCGCAGGAGTCCTGAGTGGCGGGATCGAAGCAACCGAGCGCGGTCGGATGCGCACCGGTAGAGGAACTCAGCGGCGACGACGAGGCGAAGACCTTGCCGCCGGCAACCGTCATGGAACCCTGGTAGTCGATGTGGCCGGCGCCGGGCTGATCGTTGTTGGGCGTGACGACCGGGTCGTACGGCTGCCCGGCGCACGGGGTGCGGGACGCCATGTCCAGGCACAGCAACTGCCCGGTCGTGGCGACGCCGTACAGGTCGCCGCCCGTCTCCACCAAACCGGCCAGGCCGTTGACGCTCGACGGCGAGCCGCCCCTGTTCACCAGCGGGAAGAACCCGCAGTTGGCGCGGGCGGCCATGTCCAGGCAGCCCACCCCGGCGGCGCTCGCGGACAGGGCCGCGTAGTAGACCACGCCGGGCCGGTCGGGGTCGAGAACGTACTGCGGGGTGAGCGTGGTCGAGATGTCCGAGGTGGCGCCGGATCCGAGGGGGCCCGCGGCCGTGTTCAGCGGCTTCGGCCATGGCCCCCCGGAGCACAACTGCCCGGTCGACAGATCCGTGCAGACGAGCACCGCCGCGGGGGCGTTGGAGTGGTGGAAGGTGCTCCACGCCTCGACCCGGCCGTTCCCGCGGTACAGGATGGGGGTGAAGCCATCGCCTCCCGTCGCGGCGTTGACGGCCCGAACCGGCGGGAGCAGGGGCGACCCCAGGTCGGTACCGCCCTGACGAGCCGAGGGATGGCTCGCCCGCACGGCTGTCGTCGCCGTTCCGGTGTCGGTGTCCTGGAACGTGTTCCCATCCGTGGACCATGACGGCGTCCAGCCCGGCGGGACCCTGAGCGAGTCGGGCACGTACGTCTGGGCGTTGGGATCGATCGCGTCGGTGATCGTCGCCGGCGCGGGGCTCTCCGAGCCGTTGCCCGTGTAGCCGACCACCCAGTTGATCACGTCACTGTGATCGGCCGGGTCGGAGCCCGGGTGGGTCACGTTCTGCGCGCTCTTCTGCAGGGCCGAAACGTCTGCCGCGGGTGCCGACGTGGCCGCCAATCCGATCATCGCCCCCATTATGAGCATTCCGGTAGTCGTTAACGAACCCATCCGCAATGCTTTCCGGGAAAGATATCTCCGCATCTCCAGCTCTTTCTGCCCTACACCCGGCAGGGCCGTCTGTGACGTCGTCGAATAGGACACGGCGTCTGCAGATCCTAAAAGATCATGCTTTACCTCCGCTCCATCCTCGGCGGTGATACGACACGGCGAGTTGTGCACAGATATGCAGACAGTTCGGGACCATAAGGAAATGTCGTAGGCTCCGCAGTATCCGGCGGGGATAGGAGTTCCTTGCCGTTCCCCGCGTCAACGCCCGTAAGGAGGAACGGCAACCGAAGCGGCATACCATACGTTTGGCCGGAGTCGGCCGAAGGGTTGGGGTTCGGGGGGGTGGCGGCTTTACTTGGGTGGCGCACCCGAGGTCCGGGCGTCGGACGGGAGGAAAGGCGGCTCGGTGGCGTCGCCACAGATTCGGCGCATCGTGAGCGCCACTCTCCGCCCGATATCAGTGCTTTAATTCAGGCCGATACTCGAGTTATTGTCACTGGTGCCGGCAGGCCAGAATTTCGCGCTCTCCGCTGCCTTTTCGGCGCCGGTCGCCAGAGATTCCGAAAGCCGTCTCGACGGAGCCGTCACGCTCTTCCTCCTCGTCACCGGCGAGAATTCGAACGCGCGGCATCTCCCGACGTCGCGAAATCCGGTGGACCCGCCGGGTCGTCCTGCTGCACTCCCACGGTGCGGGCACGCGACCGCAGGCGCGTCGCATGCGCCCTTCCGAGTGTTCGAGGACGCCGTCCGGCAGACGGGTCTCGGCCGGCCGGTCCCGCGACCGTGCTTCGCCTCCCCCGCGCTCGCGTGGGCCGAGACCGTGCGCTCGCAGCGGACCCCGCCGCGCCCCTCGGCGCTTGGCACACCGGTCCACGGCTCGTCTGACAGCGCACCCCATGCCGTTTGCACGGATAAACAGAGATCATCCCTAAGATGGCGATGTCATCAGCGTGTCGATGTGAGAGGAAGCGATGCGCAAGATTCTGCTGGACTGTGACACGGGCATCGACGACGCCGTCACCCTTCTGTATCTCGCGTCGCTGGTCAAGGCGGGCGAGGCCGAGCTGGTGGGCGTGGGAACGGTGCACGGAAACGTCGACCCGGCGACGGGCGCGCTCAACACTCTGCGCATCTTCGAGATGACCGGGATCGAGAACGTGCCAGTGGCCGTGGGCGCCGGCCGCCCGATGGCACAGGACGTGCATTTCGCCCACGACTGGCACGGCACCGACGGGCTCGGGGAGACGCACCTGCCCGTCCCCGCCGCCACCCCGGACGGGATCTCGGCACCGGAGCAGATCGTCCGGCTGGCCAAGGCGCACCCCGGAGAGCTGACGCTGGTCGCCATCGGCCCGCTCACCAACCTCGGCATCGCCCTGCTGCTCGAGCCCGAGCTCCCCGAACTGCTGCGGGAGGTCGTGATCATGGGCGGCGCCTTCGACCACCCCGGCAACATCACCGCGCACGCCGAGGCCAACATCTGGCACGACCCCGAGGCCGCCGACCTCGTCTTCGCGGCCGACTGGCCCATCGTGCTGGTCCCCCTGGACGCCACGCACCCGACGGCGGTGGGCGACGAGTGGCTGAACCGGCTCGCGCAGGGGGAATCGGACGTCGCGCGCTTCGCCGTCCGCATCCTGGAGTTCTACGTCAACGCCTACACCGCCACGATGAAGCGGCGCGGCTGCATCATCCACGACGCGCTCGCCGCCATGATCGCCGTCGACCCGTCACTG
The DNA here is from genome assembly GCF_014323705.1 of Actinomadura alba. Taxonomy (GTDB): domain Bacteria; phylum Actinomycetota; class Actinomycetes; order Streptosporangiales; family Streptosporangiaceae; genus Actinomadura_C; species Actinomadura_C alba. The sequence goes on along the minus strand of NZ_JABVEC010000002.1, from coordinate 158,165 downwards.
GGCCGGTACGAGGAGCGCCCGGTGCGCGTCGAACTGCGGGGCGAGCTGACCCGCGGCGCGACCATGTGGGACGCGCGGTCACTGCCCGCCGAGGACGCCCGCCGCACCGTGAAGGTCGTCGTCGGCAGCGACGTGACCTCCTTTCAGGAGCGCCTTCTCGCTACGTTGCTCTGACGACCGCCCCACACTCCTGAGATGCGCTTGTCCCGACTCAGCAGCCCGGGGAAATGGAGTGCGGTAATGCCGCAGAAGACGCCACAGGAGAAGAAACGGCTGAGCTACACCAAGGATCGGCGCCCCAACTACGGCAACAGCGACAAGGCCGCACGCACGTCGGTCCCCGCCAGGAAACGGCAGGTGAATCGCGCGAACCGGCATCGTGCTCAGCAGGACCTGCTCGCCGCCACGGGCCGGCCTGACGCCGAGACGGCGTACGCTGCCGAAGAGCGCCTTGCGTCCCGCCGGCCGAAGACCTGGAAGAAGTGGCCTGATCTGCCGCTCGGGATATGGGTCGAGGGCGTTCTCGAGCGCCGAGCCGGTCGAGACGAGGGCGATTCGGCCGACGGAGAGCGACTCGACCGGGTCCGGCGGCGACTGCGCCGCCCGCGAAGGTCCCCTGAGGATCGCACGATCCCGTTCCCCTACTGACGCCTTCGGCCGGCGCGGCTGCGTCATCCACGACGCGCTCGCCCGCCGCCATGATCGCCGTCAACCCGTCACTGAGCCGCTACGAGCAGCGCGCTGCCCGCCGAGTACGCCCGCCGCACCGTGAAGGTCGTCGTCGGCGGCGACTTGACCTCCTTTCAGGAGCGCCTTCTCGCTACGTTGCTCTGAGGATCGCCGCACCCGGCCCCCAGGGAGAGCACCGTGCCGTACAGCATCGACGTCAGCGCGACCTCGTCGGCCCCGCCCGAGATCGTCTTCGGCCATCTCGCCAAGGCCGTGACCTGGGCCGACTGGGGCGGTTTTCCCTTCAAGTCGACCCGGGAGCGGGCGGGCGAGGCGGACCCCGACGGGATCGGCTCGGTCCGGCGAGCCGGTCTGTTCCGTGAGGAGGTCGTGGCGTTCGACCCGCCGAGGCACTACGCGTACACGATGCTGGCCGGCGCCCCGGTCAGGGACTACCGGGCCGACGTGACCCTCGGGCCGGGCGCGGGCGGCACCGCGATCCGCTGGGAGGCGCGGTTCGAGCGGAAGATCCCGCTCACCGGCGTGCTCCTGCGGGCCGGGTTCACGGTGCTGCTCCGCCGCATGGCGCGCGGGCTGGCCCGCCACGCGGAGCGCTGCGGAACGGACTGCCCGGCCCACCGGCCCGTCTAAGGCCGGCGGCAGACCCACCGGGCCGCCTGAGGCCGGCGCCGGGCCGGCCAATCAGGCGCGGCCTCTCTCGCGGCCGGGCTCGGTCCAGGAGTCGGTCAGCGTGTTGAACCGGCCGAGCATCCGGGCCAGCAGCTCGACATCGCCCAGGTCCCACGTGCCGAGCATCGCCCGGAAGCGCTCCTGCCGGGCGGACCGGGCGCCGGCGAGCCGCTGCCGACCCTCGCCGGTGAGCACCAGCAGGTGCGCGCGGCCGTCGGCGGGATCGGGCTCGCGTTCGATCAGGCCGAGTTCCTCCAGCACCTTCAGCTGGCGGCTGATGGTGGCCTTGCCGACCCCGAAGTACTCGGTGAGATCGCTGGACCGCGCCGGCACGACCTCGTCGATCCGGATCAGCAGACTGTACGCGCCGGGCTCCAGCTCGGGGTGCACCTCCCGGCCCATCTCCGCCGAGAACGCCCGGGCCCGCCGCAGAAGAACGCCGAGCTGGTGCTCGACGGCGCAGTACGCCTCGTGTTCATCGGCGTGCTCGCCGGCGTGCTCACGCGTGACGGCCGTCACCTGGGCCTCGCTCATCGCTGCGTCTCCTCCTGATGCCCGTACGGACAACGATCATGCCTGGGGCGGGGCCTCCCCCCGCACCGCCTGGATGTCGAGTTCCACCTTCAGCGTGGCACCGATCAGGGAGATCCCGGCCTGCACGACCTGATTGAAGTTCATCACGAAGTCCTCACGGCGTGCCGTCCCCGCACCGCGGCGGGCGCGAGCGCGTCCGCCGGCACGCCCGCGTCCACTCCGGTCCGCAGCTGCTCGGCGTTGACCGTGCGCAGCGGCACCTCCTTGATGAACAGGATGGCGATCAACGCGAGGAGGGCGGCCGGCGCGGCATACAGGAACACGTTGCCGACCGCGTGGCCGAACGCGCTCTCGACGGCCAGCCGCACCGGGCCGGGCAATGTGGACGGGTCGGGCAACTCACGGCCGTCCCCGCCGCTCGGGAGGCCGAGGGCCGCGAGGTTCTCGCGCATGTAACGGGTGACGTCGGTGGCCAGCACCGCGCCGAGCGCCGAGACGCCGACCGCGCCGCCGAGCGTGCGGAAGAACGCGACCGTCGAGCTGGCCACTCCGAGCTCGCCGGGCCGGACCTGGTTCTGCACGGACAGGACGAGGTTCTGCATGGTCATGCCGATGCCGACACCGACGCAGAACATGTACGCCGCGGCCAGCCGGTAGTCGGTGTCGAACCGCAGCGTGCCCATCAGGCCGAAGCCGAGGGTGAGCAGGAGCCCACCGAGGACGAGGAAGACCTTCCAGCGTCCGGTGCGCGTGATGATTCGTCCAACGATGGTGGACGAGAGCGCCAGGCCGATGATCATCGGCAGCGTCATCACGCCGGCCTTCGTCGGCGACTCCCCGCGCGCGAGCTGGAAGTACTGGCTGAGGAACGTGGTCGCGCCGAACATCGCGATGCCGACCATGAGGCTGGCGACCACGGACAGGGCCAGCGTACGGATCCGGAAAAGGTGCAACGGGATGATCGGTTCCTTCGCCCTGACCTCCACGAGCAGGAAGAGCACCGAGAGGACCATGGCACCGCCGACCATCGCGCCGGTCTGCCAGGACAGCCACTCGTACCTGACGCCGGCGAACGACACCCACACGAGGATCAGCGAGACGGCGGCCGTGATCAGCGTCACGCCGGCCCAGTCCACCCTGACGGCGCGCTTGGCCACCGGCAGGTGGAGCGTCTTCTGCAGCACGATCAGCGCGATGACGGCGAAGGGCACCCCGACGTAGAAGCACCAGCGCCAGCCGAGCCACGACGTGTCGACGATGACCCCGCCGATGAGCGGGCCGCCGATCGTCGCGAGGGCGAAGACCGCGCCGAGATAGCCCGAGTAGCGACCGCGCTCGCGCGGCGAGATCATCACCGCCATGACCACCTGAGCGAGGGCCGTGAGGCCTCCGGCACCGATGCCCTGCACGACACGGGCGGCGATGAGCATCGCCGGGTTCTGCGCGACCCCGGCGATCGCCGAGCCGATGACGAAGATGATCAGGCCGAGCTGGACGAGCACCTTCTTGCTCATCAGGTCGGCGAGCTTGCCCCAGATCGGGGTCGACACCGTGGTCGCGAGCAGGGCCGCCGTGATGACCCAGGTGTAGGTGGTCTCGCCGGCGTGCAGATCCGAGATGATCGTGGGCAGCGCGTTCGACACGACGGTCGACGACAAGATCGCCACGAACATGCCGAGCAGCAGTCCGGACAGCGCTTCCATGATCTCCCGGTGTGTCATGGGGGCGGCCGGTTCGGGGACCTCCCGGGCCTCGGGAGACGCTGTGATGGCCATCAGTTTCCTTTCGCTCCCACGGTCGTGCGGGAGACCGGCGCGGCGGAGGGCCGGCGCGCGTCGAAGCTCGTACGGAGGCGGGCGAGAAGGCGGGTGAGCTCGGCGATCTCGTCACCGGTCCAGTCGTGCAGGGTCTCGGCGAGGACGCCGCGGGCCAGGGCGAAGGCCTCCTCCGCCGCCTGTTCACCATCCGGTGTGAGCCGGAGATACGAGGAGCGCCGGTCGTGGGGGTTCGGCGTGCGCTCGACCAGTCCGCGCTCCTCCAGATCCGCCACGTGCCGGCTCATGACCGACTGGTCGGTGCCGAACCGCTCGGACAGCTCGCTGACGCGCATCTCCCCGCACTGGGACAGCGTCCGCATGACGCTCAGGCCGGCGCCGGGGCTGCCGGGCGGCAGTTCGCCCTTGATCCTCTTGATCACCATGCTGGTCGCGCTGAGCTGGACCAGCAGCTCGCCGCAGCCGTCGTCGTTCGAGATCACGACCGCCTCCATCTAGTTGCCTTGGGCAACCATAAATCACTTAGTTGCCCTAGGCAACTTTCGGTCTGGTGATTTGACAGCTATCAAGGCAATTAGCAAACTACCTAAATGCTCTCGATCGGAGTGCTGAAGGCCCTGGCCAGCGAGCGGCGGCTGCAGATCCTGCAGTGGCTGAGAGACCCGGCCGCCCACTTCCCGCCGCAGACCGACGGCGACCTCGAACGCGACGGCGTGTGTGCGCTCTTCATCGCCAACAAGCTCGGCGTCAGCCAGCCCACCGCCGCCGAGCACCTGAAGATCCTCGCCCAGGCCGGCCTCATCGAGGGCAAGCGGATCAAGCAGTGGACGTTCTACCGCCGTGACGAGTCGCGCATCGACGAGATCAAACAGGCCTTCCGAGGGGACTGGTGACGGTGTACGGCCGCTGCGTGGCCGGCAGCGTCAGCGGCACTATCCTGCCGTTCTCGTTCGACCCGGAGCTGGAGTTGGTCGTCGACCCCGCGCTTCTGGACGGCGACGAGATCTTCTTCAACGCGGCCCGGCTGGACAGGTCGCTCGCGCTCGACGCCCGCGACTACACCGCGATCGCCCAGCCCCGCCTCGAGCCGATCGCCCAGACCGTGGCCTGAGCCGGACCGGCCCACTCAGCGTGACTCGAGCCTCTTCGCCACGGTCCGCGCCGCCTTCAGGAGGAACGGGTCGGACATCGAAGGCACGTCGTCGAAGACCACGATGTACCGGCCGGCCCGGACGACGAGCGAAGGCTGAAGGTTGATGTAGATCTCGTAGGCCTCGTCGCCAACGTTCGGTATCGCCTTCGCCTCCGTACCGGACGCGTCGAGCAGTTCGTCGGCCTGCTGCACTGTCGGCGCCACCCAGCCGATCCGCACCTCCGCTCCGCCGTCGACCTTGCAGCTCCAGCGGCGGATCGACGCCGAGCCGATGCGGAGCGGATCCGCCGGGAAGTTGTCGGGGTCGCGTGCCCAGAAGGCGCCCTTCAGAAGGGCACAGGCGTTGGGCCAGGCGCCGGGTCGTACCCCGCCGAGCCCGACCGGCGACGCGCCGCCGGCCGCGGCGTAGGCCGCCAGCCGGAGGCCGGTGTTCAGCAGCCTGGCCGTGTAGACCCGGTCTCCGACGACCCGCACACTGTGGATCACCGCGTGCTCGGCCTTGTCGGCCAGAAGCCGGGCTTCGGGAAGGGCAACGGAACGGTCGTCACCCGGGCGGCGGCCGGGTCGATGACGTCAAGCGCCGACGGCACCAGGCCGGGATCGAGGTCGAAGAGATCCTCGGCGTACTCGCCAAGCCACTTGCGCGACCCGTACACCCTGCCGCCGACGGTGACCAGTTCGCCGGCCTGGCGCTCCCACACGCGCCGTTCCAGCTTGCCGGTACGGGTGTCGACGAACCCGAGCCACGTCCTGGACCGGGAGTTCCTCGCGCCGTCACTGTCGTGGTAGCTCACGACGGCCCGGTCACCGGCCACCGCGAAACCGCCCGCGCTGACGCGCCGCGCGGACTCTCCCAGGATCTCCTTGCCGTCGGCCCCGATGAGGGAGAATCTCGGCGGGGAGGAACCGGGCCCTCTCCTGGTCAGCATCGTGATCCCACCCCGCACTGAACCCCCGGACAGCCGGCCGGCGAAAGCGGGTCGCTCCCACCGCACCGCCCCGGTCGCCGGGTCGAGGGCGTACAGGTCCTGGTCCGGGGCGCAGTTCGCGTTCAGTACGAGCAGGGATCCGTCGCCGTCGAGCGGGTCCGGGTCACAGGTGACACCGCGCGGAATGGTCCAGGTCCAGCGCTGCCTGCCGGTGCGGGTGTCCACCCCGACCAGGGTCTTCTTCGCGGCCTCGTCGCGGAGCACCGCGACGCCCGCCGACGCTGCCCGCACCGGCTCGTACCCGCCCACCGAACCGTCGTGGAGCGGGCGGAAACGATCCGCGCGCCACAGCACCCGACCGCTGACCGCGTCGAATCCGGTGGTGCGGAGGTCGGCCTTGTCGTCCGGGAGCTTGGCGCCGTTCACGCCGACGGCGACCGTGGTGACGACCAGCGCGTCGGCCGTCACCGCAAGACCGGCCAGATCCCGCGACCTCTCGTAGTAGTGCCACCGCGCCGCCCCGGTCCGGCCGTCGCGCACGTCCAGCCCGCGACCCGAGATCACCACGACCTGACCCGCGACGAAGTCGAAGGAGACCAACGGGTGCTGCGGCGGCCCGGCGGGCGCGGGGACATCGGCCTGCCAGACCCGCCGGAACGGCCCCGTCCCCGGGCCCGCGTCGCCGAACGGCTGCGCGGCGGCGGCGCTGGTCGAGTGGTCGGCCGGTGGGGCCGAGGGCTTCGGCGGCGCATCGGAGCCGCTGCATGCCGCGGTGGCGATCAACGAGCCGGCGAGCACGGCGACGAGCGTCTTGGGGAGCCTCAACCCGGACCTCCAGCGAGGGGAACGTCGAAACCACGCAGAACACTGACGTCGGGCGACCGGCCGTGGTTTCACCGTTCCAGTCCGGGCCGGCCCGGCGGCATCGGCGGGACGGACGAACGCTAGACCAGCCTGCGGGCGGCGGCCCAGCGGGACAGTTCGTGCCGGTTGGAGAGCTGCAGCTTCCGCAGGACGCTGGACACGTGCGTCTCCACCGTCTTCACCGAGATGAAGAGCTCCTTGGCGATCTCCTTGTAGGCGTAGCCCCGAGCGATCAGCCGCAGCACCTCACGCTCGCGCTGGGTGAGCTGGTCGAGCTCGGGGTCGACCGCCGGGACATCGGTCGCGGCGAAGGCGTCGAGCACGAACCCGGCGAGCCGGGGCGAGAACACCGCGTCGCCGTCGGCCACCCGGCCGATGGCGGCGGTCAGCTCGGGCCCTGAGATCGTCTTGGTCACATAACCGCGCGCGCCGCCGCGGACGACCCCGATGACGTCCTCGGCGGCGTCGGAGACCGACAGCGCGAGGAAACGCGCCGACGTCGCACCCTGGAGCCGCCGCAGCACCTCGATCCCGCCGCCGCCCGGCAGGTGCACGTCGAGCAGCACCACGTCCGGTTCCGTGCCGGAGATCACGGCGACCGCCTCGTCGACGTCGCCGGCCTCGCCGACCACCTCGATCGACTCGCCGAGCTCCGCCTTCACCCCGGTACGGAACATCTGGTGGTCGTCCACCAGGACCACACGTCTCATCAACCTGTTCTCCCTGCCCGCTCGGTGGCCGCCGCGCGCGTGACGGCCGCGGTCACGAGCGTTTCATCTCGAAGCGGACTTCGGTGCCGTCGCCGGGGGCGGTGCGCACCGTGGCCTTCCCGCCGTTGCGCTCCATGCGCCCGATGATGGACCCGCGCACGCCCATCCGGTCGGGCGGGATGGCGTCGAGGTCGAACCCCTTGCCCCGGTCGCGGACGAAGATCGCAACCTCCTCGCCCTCGACCTCGGCGAAGACCGATACCGACTCGGCTCCGGCGTACTTCGCGGCGTTGACCATCGCCTCGCGGGCGGCCTGCAGCATCGCGGCGAGCCGGTCGTCCAGCCGGCAGTCTCCCACGCACACGACCTCGATGGGCACCCCGTGATCGTCCTCCACCTCGCCCGCGAGCTTCTGCACGGCCGCGGCGAGCGTCTGGTCGGGGTCCGCGCGTGGCGCGTACAGCCAGCTGCGCAGTTCGCGCTCCTGTGACCTGGCCAGCCTCTGCACCTCACGCGGGTCGGCGGCGTTGCGCTGGATCAGCGTCAGCGTGTGCAGCACCGAGTCGTGGACATGCGCGGCGAGCTCAGCACGCTCCTGGGACCGGATCCGCTCCCGCCGCTCGGCGTCCAGGTCCTGCCAGAGCCGCAGGACCCACGGGGTGGCGATCATGGCGACTCCGGCCAGGATGACCACGGTGGCCACGAGGATCTGGCGCACCTCGTGCCCGCTCGCCTGGCCGGCGTCGAGCTGCTGGAAGACGAAGCCGCCGATCCCGGCGAGCACGAGGGCCATGCCGACCAGGCTGCGCAGCCACATGCGCCGCAGCGGCATGGTGGTCGTACGGACCCACCGCTGGCGCTGGTCGCGGTCGGCCTGCTGCCACAGGATGGCGCAGCCGATCCCGCAGACGAGGAGCGGCCACAGCGCGACCTGGGCCACCCCGCGCGACCACGTCACGGAGGAAAGCCCGGCGATCAGGGCGCCATAGGCGGCGAGCTGCAGCCAGTCGCGGCGCCCGGCCGGTTCTTCGCGCTGGGGCACGAGCACCCAGAACGCGGCGTACGCCGCCACACCCATGCCGCCGGCCACGGTCAGCAGCACGAACGCCAGCCGTACGATCAGCAGGTCGAGGCCGAGATGGTCGGCCAGACCCCGCGCGACACCCGCGAACAGGCGTCCGTCGGCCCGGCGGGTCAGCCGGGTGTCCGGCTGTGCGGCCTCCGTCATCGGTCTCCCTTGGTGTGCCTTCCGGCGGGCGTGGCCCGCCTTCTGAAGCGATGGTCACACGTATGGCGGGGCGGCGGTATCGGGGCGTCCCCCGAATCGACCGGCGCGAGGCCTCAGGGTCGTATCAGGGGTCTCCCTGATACCGCGTGGGAGTCCGAACCGAGACCATGTGTCCATGAGTGACGACAGCGCTGGACCTGGCCGGGCCGAACCCGCGAAGGAAGGGTACGCGCCCCGCGGAGCGGACCGGCTGCCGCGCGCCCGGGAGGGCCGTATCGTCAACGGGGTCTGCGCGGGTCTGGGCCGCTACACCGGCATCGACCCGTTGATCTTCCGCATCGGCTTCGCTCTGCTCGTCGTGGCCAACGGCACCGGCATCCTGCTGTACGTGGCCGCCGCGCTGCTCATGCCGGACGAACGTCCGGACTCCTCGGACGCGGGCCCGTCTTTCGCCGAGCAGATCCTGAGACGCCGCTTCGACGGCGACACGACGCTCGCCATCCTCGGCGGACTGCTTTCTCTCGGCGTGCTGCTCAGCTTCACCGGCGCCGGGCGCTCCCAGACCGCGCTCACCGTGGTCCCCGTGTTCGCCCTGGTCCTGCTCGTCGCGCACTCCCGCGGCGTGAACTTCGCCGAGCTGGCCCGGACTCTCCCCGAACGGTTGCAGGGCCGGCCACTGCGGTCGCCGGCTCCCCCACCGCCGGCGCCCGCCGCCCGGCCCGTGGCCTTCGACAAGGAGACCGGACTGCTCCCCGGGATGATCGACCTGGCCACGCTGGGAAAGGGCTCAGCCGGGCGCGCCGCCCCGCCCGTTCCACCGTCTCCACCGTCTCCGCCCGGTCCGCCGTCTCCGCCGGGCCCGCACCCCGGGCCGGGCCGGTTCACCGTGCCCGGGACGCCGCCCCCGCGGGCCGCCGGCGGGCCGGCGCCCTCCTGCGGACCCTCCGTACTCACGCCGGTCATCCTGCTCGTGGCGATGATGGCGGTGGCCGCGATGGTCCCGGTCGCCGTCGGCCATCCGCCGAACAGTGCCGTACAGATCGGGACCGCAACGGGGCTGGCCGTCGTCGGGTTCGGGTTGTTGATCGCATCGATGTACGGCCGTGGCCGGGGTCTCATGGCCTGCGGCACAGTCCTGTCGCTCGGCTTGGTGACGACGTCCGTCATCGCGGAGGCACCTGTGAACGGCCGGTTCGGTGATGTCGAGTGGCGTCCGGTCGACGCGACCAGGTCCGAACAGTTCTACAAGGTGGCCGTGGGAAGCGGACGGCTGGACCTCACGGCCCTGCCGCTGGTGCCGGGGCAGCGGATCAGGGTCAACGCCGAGCTCACGGTGGGTGAGTTGCTGGTCAAGGTGCCGCGGACGGCCCGGATCGACCTCCACGTCCGAGCCGGGCTCGGCGACGCGACCGTGGAGCGCCGGGTCACCAGTGGCCCCAACGCCAAGGTGAACGAGCTGCTGGAGCCCGAGAGCCGCCCGAAGAACCCACCGGTCATCGAGCTCCACGTACGAAGCCGGATCGGAAACGTGGAGGTGAGCCTTGCGTAAGCACCGCTTCGACCCCGGCTCGCTGCTCGCCGGCCTGCTGTTCCTCGCCGTCGCGGCGGTCTACCTCGCCGGCGGCCTCGCCGAACGGGCCATCGTGCGGGCGGAGATACTCGGGCCCGCCGTGTTCATCGGCCTCGGCGTGGTGGGCCTGGTGCGAGTGCTGACCCGGGCCCGCCGTCGCGAGCCCTGAGCACCCGGCCGCACCGGCTCCTCAGCGGCCGGCGCGGTCCGGCGACGGACCGGACGACCCGTCGGCGGCCCGGCTCGTACCGGAGGCGTGCAGGGTGATGGCGAAGCTCGTACCGGGATTGGCGAGCTCGTGCAGATGGCCGTCGTCGCCTCGGCGCGGACGGGGACGGCCGCCGAAGACGCGGACCCGGTTGGCGCGCAGCGGACGCTCGGTGACCCCATCGGCCGCGATGGTGACCTCGGCCAGCTCTCCCGCGATCAAGGTGGCGACCTGCGGCACGTCACTCTCGTGCGGGCGCAGGTGAGTGCGGCATCCCGGCGGCCACGCGGTCAGCCACACGTCGGCGTCCTCGGCACCGGGGAGCCGCACGCTGACCGGCCCGGACGGGTCGAACCGCACCTGGTGCCACCAGTCCCCGGGCCGCCCGGTGTGCTCTCGTACTAGCGCGGCGAGCTGGCCGACCGTGGGCGGGCGCCTGGTCACCACCCGTCCATGCGGGTCGTCCTGGCCGCGCATCGTGATGTCGGGAATGAGATCGAGGTCCACAGGGAGACGTCCTTCGTGTACGGGCGGGCGCCCGAAGACAGGGTGGCCGGAGCCGGGACTGTGACGCTGGAAACGCGGCTGGGACAGCGGTCAGCGACAACAACACGAAGGACACAGCGCGGCGCCCGTACGGCTGCGGAGCTCGGCGGAGAACGCTGAGCCCGGCACCATCGGGTCACGACGAGAATCGCGCGCTGGCATGCGCACAAGGAGACACTCCATCACGGTGGGTTGTCAAACCGGGTGCCACGCCATCGACCTGCCGGATTCGCCGGATGGACATCATCGGGTCTGGCGCAGTTCGCGAACGCCGCGCATCATGCGCATGGTCACTTGATCGAGACAGGAGTCATCCATGGTGTTGGACCGGCGGACCTTCCTTCGAACCGGCCTTGTCGCAGGCGGCGTCGTGGGCGGCGGGACCATCCTCGGCGCGGGAGCTTCCGCCGTGGCGGCGCCCTCGCTGGTACGCGGCGGCCGGCCACAGCTGACGCACGGAGTGCAGAGCGGCGACGTCACGGCGCACGGCGGCGTCGTATGGACGCGCTCCGACCGGACCGCGCGGATGCTCGTCGACGTCAGCGACCGCCCGGACTTCAAGCACGCCCGCACCATCGGGGGCCCGCTGCTCACCGCCGACACCGACTTCACCGGCAAGACGTTCCTGACCGGCCTTCCGTCCGGCCGCCAGATCCACTACCGGGTACGGCTCGACGGGGACCGGATCTCGTCCGCTCCCACGGTCGGCGGCTTCCGTACCCCTTCATCCGGTTCGTCCGGCCACCGCGACATCAACTTCGTCTGGTCCGGTGACCTGGCCGGACAGGGCTGGGGCATCAACCCCGACTTCGGCGGCTACCGGATCTTCAAGTCGATGGCCGCGCTCGAGCCGGATTTCTTCCTGTGCAGCGGCGACTTCGTCTACTCCGACGGGCCGCTGACCGAGACGGTCACGCTGCCGGACGGACGCACGTGGCGCAATCTGGTCACCGCGGAGAAGGCCAAGGTCGCCGAGACCCTCGCCGAGTACCGCGGCCAGTTCCGCTACAACCTGCTCGACGCCAACCTGCGCGCCTTCAACGCGGCCGTGCCGACGATCTACCAGTGGGACGACCACGAGGTGGTCAACAACTGGTACCCCGGCGAGATCCTCGATGACGCCCGCTACACCGAGAAGCGCGTCGACGTCCTCGCCGCGAGGGCCCGGCAGGCGACCATCGAGTACACGCCGAGCGCGATCCGCGGGGCGAACGGCCGGATGTATCGCAAGATCGAGCACGGTGGGCTGCTTGACGTGTTCGTCGTCGACATGCGCACCTACAAGGACCCGAACGGCGCGAACAACTCCACCAGCGGCCCGGGCCTGCTCGGCGCCGAGCAGCTGGCATGGCTCAAGCGCGAGCTGCGCGCCTCCAAGGCCACCTGGAAGGTCATCGCGGCGGACCTGCCGATCGGCCTGATCGTCCCTGACGGCACCGCGTCCGAGGGGATCGCGCAGGGCGATGGCGGGCGGCCGCTGGGGCGTGAGCGGGAGATCGCCGACCTGCTGTCGTACGCGAAGCGGCACCGCGTGAAGAACATGGTCTGGCTGACCGCCGACGTGCACTACACCGCGGCCCACTTCTACGACCCGGCCAAGGCCGCGTTCAGCGACTTCGACCCGTTCTGGGAGTTCGTCTCCGGCCCGCTCAACGCGGGCGCCTTCGGCCCCAACAACCTCGAGGGAACGTTCGGACCCCAGCTGCGCTTCGCCAAGACGCCGCCGGCGGCGAACAGCTCACCCGCCGAGGGCTTCCAGTTCTTCGGCGAGGTCTCGATCGACGCAGAAAGCAAGGAGCTGACCGTTCGCCTGCGCGACCTGAACGGCACGGTGCTCTACACGACCGATCTCCACCCCGCCCGATAGCTCGACCTCGTTGCCACTGACGGGTGGCGCACCACCGCTGGATGACCTGCCCGAGGTCGCAGTGCTGCGGGATGTCCGGACACAGCAATACGAGCTCACCGCTCGCCCTCGGACGGTTCGCGGTCCGGCAGGGCCTGCGTGCGGGTCTGGGCGGTGGACCGGGCGACGTCCATCGCGCCTGGCCAGGCCGCCGTGGCTGCCTGTCGGGCTGGGGCGGACCGGGGCGCCCTGCCGTGATTGCTCACGGTGGGGTTTCCCGGCCCGCCAGCCGTACCGGCCCCTCGGTCTGGAGCTCAGTCGGCTCTTCGCGGAGGGCCGCCCAGGCATCCGCCACGGGACCCATGTGCCCGAGCTTGTCGGGGTTGTTCACCGTACGGATCGTCTGGATCTGCCCGTCGAGGATGTCGAGCGCCCAGGTGTTGAGGACCTTGCCGTCCCGGTCGCGGAAGATCGCGCCTGGCTGGCCGTTCACCTGGTGCGGCTCCACCTTCGCTCCGATCCGGGCGAACAGCGGAACGAGCGCGGCGAGCACCCGGGCCACGTTCTCGGCACCGATGAAGCGGTCGGCCCATTGCGGGGCCTTGCCGCCGCCGTCGCCGACCATCTGGACGTCGGCGGCCAGGAGCTCCCGCAGCCCGTCGACGTCCCCGTCCCGGAAGGCGTCGAGGAATCGCCCGGCGAGCTCGTCGCGCTCTTTGCGGTCGGTTTCGAACCGGGGCCGACCCGCGTCCATGTGGCGGCGCGCCCGCACCGCGAGCTGGCGGCACGCCGCCTCCGACCGCCCCACCGCCGACGCAACCTCGGGGAAGCTGAACCCGAAAACCTCTCGCAGCACGAAGACCGCGCGTTCGAGCGGGCTGAGCCGCTCCAGCAGCAGCAGCGCCGCCATCGACACCGAGTCGGCCAGCTCCGCCGACCGCTCGGGGTCCTGGTAGGGGTCGGTGAGCAGCGGCTCGGGGAACCACGGCCCGACGTACTCCTCCCGCCGGACGCGGGCCGAGCGCAGCACGTCGATCGAGATCCGGGTCACCACGGCCGACAGGAACGCCTTGGTCGAGGCGGGTTGTGTCGGGGCGGCCTCGTAGCGCAGCCAGGTCTCCTGGACCGCGTCCTCGGCCTCACTCACGCTGCCGAGGATCCGGTAGGCGATCGAGAACAGCAGCGGCCGCAGTTCCTGGAACTCCTCGACCCGGGTCACGCCAGCTCCTCCTGGAAGCCCTGCCGCCAGGAGGGGTAGCGCAGCTGCCAGCCGAGCTCCCGCTTGGCCTTGGCGTTGGAGAAGCCGCGCCCCTCGGTCATCATCACCACCGCCACGTCTCCGGCCAGCGGCCGGGCCAGCCACTTGGGGACCCGCATCGGCCGCTTCGCGCCCGCGCACGCCGCCAGATACGGCAGCCACTCACTCGCCGGAGCCGGTTCGTCGTCGACGATGTTGAACACGCCCCGCGCCTTCTGCTCCAAGGCCAGGACGGTAGCGGACGCCGCATCGTCCAGATGCACCCACGAGCAGTACCCGGCGCCGCCCCCGATGACCGGGAACTGCCGCTTGCGCACGGGCTCGACCAGGTCGTCGGTGGCGCCCGGCCCGTAGAACCAGCCGTATCGCAGGACCGCGCCGCCTGCCTTGACGACCACGTCATCGACGTGGTCGATCGCCGTCATCCCAGGCTCCGCCGGCGTCCCCGTCATCGGGTCCAGCGGGTCCTGCTCGGTCTTCACCCAACCGCCCTCGCGGATGCCGTTCCAGGCGGCGTAGCCCTGCGCGACGAAATGAGGGACGCCGGTCGCCTCGGCGGCGGCCAGCAGGTGGTCGGTCCCCTCGGTGCGCAGCCGGTTGGTGCCGGCGAACCACTGATCCATGTGCTTCATATCGGGCTTGCCGGCATGCGCCACGGAAATCGCGGTCATCTGGTGCACGATCACGTCCGGCCGGGCCTTGGCCACCGCCTCACCGACCGACACCGCGTCCAGCCCGTCCATCACGACGCCTTCCGCGCCCAGCTGCTCCAACGAGTCCAGCTTGGCCGCGCTCGTCGTCGTCGCCGTCACCTGGTGACCCCGCGCCACCAGTTGCGGCACCAGCCGCCGACCCAACACCCCGGTCCCGCCTGCGACGAACACCCGCATGACCATCAACCTCCTGATCAGAGCCTGTCTGTGACACCCAAGACGAGACAGCCCCGGCCATCTGTGACATGCGGACAGAAATAGCCGGAGAAGATCGTTTGGCGGCGCCGACTGGGACAAACCCTCAGACCGGCGATTGCTACCGGGACCTCCAGTAGTGCTCCGCACACTGCGTTCATCGGGCTGTAGTCCAGTCGGCCGGATCAACACAATGGGCTTCCAATCGATTACTCATTGTGATAAATTCGAACGTATGATCGAGCGCGAGTCGGGGCAAGCCCTGCCAGAGGGGCTGGCGGAGATGTCGCCGGGGCCCGAGCTGGCGGCGGCCCTGTCGTCGGTCGATCGGTCGCGGCTATGCGGATTCGATCTGGTGGTGGTCTTGCAGGCGCGGGGGCGGCAGCTGGCGTTCGATCAGGCCGAGCTCGCGGCGGATCTGATGGCGGTGGCCGAGTGCGTGGCCGTCGAGAGTTCGGGTGTGTCGTGGGTGTGGAACTCCGATATCGACGGGCTCGCGGCGGCCGAGATCGCGGCAGCGTTGACCTGGACCAAGCGCACCGCACGATCACGGCTGCAGGAGGCGAGGCTGCTGATCGAGCGGCTGCCACAGGTTTGGGCGGCCCTTCGGGCGGGTTCGATCGATGCGCCAAAGACACGGGTGATCGTCGAGGGCACCAACGCCGTCGACGACCACATCGCCCATCTGGTGATCGGGCAGATCCTGCCAGAGGCACCGGGCCTGACCACGGGCCAACTGGCCTACCGGCTGCGTCGCCTCATCGCCGAGGCCGACCCCGAGGCGGCACAGCGCCGCCATGAAGAGGCCGTGAAAGAGCGGAAGGTCGTGCGCGGGACCAATCCCGACGGCAGCGCCTTCCTGTCCGGGTGCAATCTGCCGGTGGACCAGGCCGCCGCGGCCGATGAACGTCTGGACGCGCTGGCACGTGCGGCCAAACGGAGCGGCGACAGCCGGCCGATGGACCACATTCGCGCCGACATCTACCTCGGATTGATCGCGGGCACCTGGCAAGGCCCATCCCCGGTCCACCGACGCGGTGTGATCGAACTGACCGCTGACCTGCCGACCCTGATGGGCCTGGCGGAACGGGCCGGTGACCTCTCCGGGTGGGGGCCGGTCATCGCCGATATCGCGCGTCAGATCGCCGCGGCTCGGGCCGCGGACCCGGACACCGACACCATCTGGCGGTACAGCATCACGCACCCGCTCACCGGAGCCCTCCTCTACCACGGCACCACCCGGCCGCCCACACTGCACAGCGATGGGACCACGCCCGGCGAGACAATCGGGCGAGGCCCCACCGCGGCAGCGACGGAGGGGCGAGGTGGAGCCCGTACGACCAAGACCAAGACGCACAAGAAGGAGCGGAGCAGCACCCGACCGAGCGAAGCCCGTCCAGGCAGCACCGGCCCACCCGGGTCTCCACCGAACGGGGCCGGGCCGGGCAGAACGACAACGGGTCCGGCCGGGGCGAAGGGCGCCGATTGGGATCATCACGCCGATTCGGGTCACCACGAGGCCGACGAGGCCGCGCGGGACCAGGCCGAACAGGATGCCGGCGGCCCGACCTCGGGCAGCGAGTCGGCCAGGGAGAATGCGGGCGGCCGGGACCGGGCCGGCCGAAACGGGACCGGCCGGGCCGCGGTTCGCCGTGCGGCCGGGCGACGCGCCCGGAACGGGCGGGACAGGCGGCGGTTCCCGACCTCACGCCAACGGGCCTTCGTGATCGCACGAGATCGCACCTGCCGGGGCCCCGGATGCCGTGTCCCCGCCAGCCGATCGGAGATCGACCACCGCATCCCCCACGCCCATGGCGGCCCTACCGAGGTCGGCAACCTCGACGCCGAATGCACGCACTGCCATGACCTCAAAGACGCCGGCTGGAAGGTTCACCGCAACCGCTACGACGACACGGTCTGGACCAGCATCCTCGGCCACACCTATCGGGTGCCCGCCGAACCCGTCACCCCGCCCTGGGCGATCAGCGTTCTCGAGCGATGCCTTCTCGACCATATGCGAGGACTGGAATGACGGCGAGCACTGGAATGACGGCACGGGCCGCAGCGGCATGTCATCGAAGCCACCCGGCGGACGCGCACCGCGCGTGAGCCCATGCGTCGACGAAACGGGCTCACGCGGGTTACGCCGGTCTAGATATGCTGATCGATGACTCCAACGGGGACTTTGTCACACCCGACCGGCATGTAATACCGGCATGTAATAAAGGTCTTTCGCCGGTATGAAGCCCTCCATATCGGATCTGTTCAGCGCCAAGGCCTCGGGGAAGACCCGTATCCCGGTGATCTGCTTTCCGTCCGTACGGACCCCGATTCTGGTGCTGGGATCTGCGAGTTCGAACACGGCGTTCCGGCACCCCGTCCACCTGCCCGGCCTCGTGCACGGTCGCTTCGCGGCCGGTCGCCCACACGATGCACGTGCCGCCCTTGGTGCGGTAGCTCTGCCCCGGGTTGAGATCGACACGTCCTCCGCTCTTCTGCGGGACGAGCGAACGGGAGCCGGGGCGGCACGCCGCCAGCGCGGCGGCGCCCTCGACCGGCCCGGGCCGATGGGGAGGGGTCCCGGCTGCGGGATCGCGGCCTGGCGACCGGTCGAGTCACCGACGGGCCGTAGGGCCGCCGGCCGCCTGCCTCGCCCGCGAAATATCCTGAAACAGGTGTCGATTCGGGTCTGGCACACGCTTCAACCAAGGCATACGTTCAAAGAGCCGCCCCTCCAGCGACGGAGGTGCATATATGTCCGTACTACCCCGATTGTCGCAACCATCCCGCGGTCCTCCACGCGGCGTCTTCGGCTGCCGACGAACCACCCCCGGAGACGCACCCGAATGGAGGACACATGCCGCGCGTCAAGGTCGAGGTCGACGGTGTGACGTACGAGGACGACGTCGAACCGCGCCTTCTGCTCATCCACTATCTGCGCGACCGATTGGGAAAGGTCGGAACCCCGATCGGCTGTGACACCACCAACTGCGGAGCCTGCACGGTGCTCCTCGATGGCATGAGCGTGAAGAGTTGCTCCGTGCTCGCCGTCCAGGCCGACGGCCATCAGGTCGTCACGGTCGAGGGACTCGGCATCGGGGGCGAGCTGCATCCGATGCAGCGGGCGTTCCACCAGGAACACGCACTGCAGTGCGGCTTCTGCACCCCCGGCATGATCATGGCTTCGATCGACCTGTTGCGCGACAACGCCGATCCGACCGACGAGGAGGTCCGGGAGGGCCTCGAAGGCAACCTGTGCCGCTGCACCGGCTACCAGAACATCGTGCGGGCCGTGCGCGCAGCAGCCGAGGAGATGCGCCAGGCACCGGAGCGGGAGGCGGCGTCATGACCGCGCCCGTACAAAGCACGGCACCGGGCGAGATCGGCTCCGCCCGAAAGCGCTCGGAGGACGCCCGGCTGATCACGGGCCGGACGCAATGGACCGACAACATCCAGTTGCCCGGTATGTGCCACGTGGCCTTCCTGCGCAGCCCGTACGCCCACGCCCGCATCACGCGGGTCGACGTCGAGGCCGCCAAGGGGCAGCCCGGGGTGATCGCGGTGTTCAGCGGGCAGGACTTCGCCGACGAGCAGGGCAGCCTGCCGTGCGCGTGGCCGGTGACCGAGGACATCATCATCCCGGCCCACCCCGCGCTCGCGGTGAGCGAGGTCCGGCACGTCGGTGAGGCGGTGGCCTGCGTGGTCGCCCGCGACCGCTACGCCGCCGCCGACGCGCTCGAGTCCATCGACGTCGACTACGAGCCGCTCGAGCCGGTGCTCGACATGGAGGAGGCGCTGCGAGAGGGCAGCCCCGTCGTGCACAGTGAACACGGCACCAACCGGTCCTACCAGTGGGTGTTCGAGAACGGCGACCTCGACGCGGCGTTCCGTGACGCGCCGGTCGTGCTCGAGCGCCGGTACGTCCAGCAGCGCCTGATCCCGGCCGCGATGGAGCCGCGGGCGGTGGTCTGCGAGCCCTTCGGTGACGAGTTCCGGCTCTGGTCGGCCACCCAGATCCCGCACGTCCTGCGGGTCATGCTCGCCATGGTCACCGGCATCGCCGAGCACCAGATCAGGGTGATCGCGCCGGACGTCGGAGGCGGCTTCGGGTCGAAACTGCAGGTCTACGCCGAGGAGGTGCTCTGCCTTCTGCTGGCCAGGCGGCTCGGCCGGCCGGTCAAGTGGACCGAGTCCCGCAGCGAGGGAACGATGGCGACCCACCATGGCCGCGACCAGATCCAGCGGCTGACGCTCGCCGCAGAGCGCGACGGCAGGATCCGCGGCCTGAAGGTCGACCTGCTCGCCGACATGGGCGCCTACCTCATGCTGGTCACCCCGGGCATCCCGTTGCTCGGCGCGTTCATGTTCAACGGCATCTACAAGATGGACGCCTACTCCTTCACCTGCACGGGCGTCTTCACCACCAAGACCCCGACCGACGCCTACCGGGGCGCGGGGCGGCCTGAGGCGACCTACGCCATCGAGCGGCTCATGGACGAGCTCGCCGCCGAGGTCGGCCTGGACCCGATCGAGGTACGGCGACGCAACTGGATCCGGCACGAGGAGTTCCCCTACGACACGATCGCCGGCCTCACCTACGACTCCGGGAACTACGAGGCGGCCACCGAGCGGGCGCAGATCCTGTTCGAGTACGACCGGCTGCGCGCCGAACAGGCCGACCGCCGGGACCGCGGCGACCCCGTGCAACTCGGAATCGGCGTCTCGACCTTCACCGAGATGTGCGGGCTCGCGCCGTCCCGCGTTCTCGGCTCACTGTCGTACGGCGCGGGCGGCTGGGAGCACGCCTCGGTGCGGATGCTGCCGACCGGCAAGGTCGAGGTGGTGACGGGCAGTTCGGCGCACGGCCAGGGTCACGAGACCGCGTGGGCTCAGATCGCCGCGGACGCGCTGGGCGTGCCGTTCGAGGACATCCGGGTGCTGCACGGCGACACCCAGGTCGCGCCGAAGGGCATGGACACCTATGGCTCCCGGTCGCTGGCGGTCGGCGGGATCGCCCTGCACAACGCCTGCCTGAAGGTCGTCGACAAGGCTCGTACGGTGGCGGCGCACCTGCTCGAGGCCGCCGAGCAGGACATCGAGTTCGAGGGTGGCCGGTTCTCCGTACGAGGCGTGCGCGACCAGGCCAAGACGATGCAGGAGGTCGCCCTGGCCGTGTTCGCCGCGCACGATCTGCCGGACGGCGTCGAACCGTCACTGGACTCCGACGCAACGTTCGACCCGGACGACTTCTCGTTCCCGCACGGCACGCACCTGTGCGCCGCCGAGGTGGACACCGAGACCGGGTTCGTGCGGCTGCGCTCCTATGTGGCGGTCGACGACGTCGGGAAGGTCGTCAACCCGCTGATCGTCGAGGGCCAGGTGCACGGCGGGCTCGCGCAGGGCATCGCCCAGGCACTGTACGAGGAGGCGGTCTACGACGAGGCGGGCAACCTCACCACCACGACGCTCGCCGACTACCTGGTGCCGTCGGCGGCCGACCTGCCGGCGTTCACCACCGACCGTACGGAGTCGCCGGCCACCACGAACCCGCTCGGGGTGAAGGGCGTCGGCGAGGCCGGCACCATCGCGTCGACCCCCGCGGTGGTCAACGCGATCGTTGACGCGCTCCGCCCGCACGGCGTCCACGACGTACCGATGCCGTGCACGCCGGAGCGGGTCTGGCTGGCGATCACACAGGGCGCGGGCGGCGGACTCGGATCGACTTCGGGAGGTAACCCATGATCCCGGCTCAGTTCGGATATGTGCGGCCGGAGTCCGTGGACGAGGCCGTGGCCTCGCTGGCCGAGGCCGGCGAGGACGCGAAGGTGCTGGCCGGCGGGCAGAGCCTGCTGCCGTTGATGCGCCTGCGGCTCGCCTACCCCGAGGCGCTGATCGACCTCGATCGGGTGGCGGAGCTGCGCGGGGTCCGAGATGACGGCGACGCACTGTTCATCGGGGCCATGACGACGCACCACGATGTGGTGAGGGACCCGTTGGTGCACGCGCACGCGCCGCTGCTGGCCCAGGCCACCGCGACCGTCGCCGATCCGGCGGTACGGCATCGCGGCACCTTCGGCGGTTCGCTCGTGCACGCCGACCCGGCAGGCGATCTGCCCGCCGTGACGCTGGCGCTGGACGCGGTGTTCGTGGCCCGGTCCCCCCGGGGCATCCGAGAGATCCCCGCGGCGGACTTCTTCGTCGACCTGCTGACGTCGGCGCTGGAGCCCGATGAGCTGCTCACCGGGGTACGGGTGCCCAAGCTCGGTGAGGGGTGGGGCTGCCACTACGAGAAGTTCCACCGGACGGCCCAGGCCTGGGCGATCGTCGGGGTCGCGTGCGCCGTGCGCCGCTCGAACGGCACCGTGGCCGAGGCCCGGATCGCGCTCACCAACATGGCGTCCCGTCCCGTGCGCGCGCACGCGGTCGAGACCGCCGTGGCCGGCGGCCCGGTGTCGCTCGACGCCTTCCGGTCCGCGGCGGGCGCCGCCGCCGAGGGCACGGACCCGCCCGCGGACCTGCACGGCTCGGCGGAGTACCGCAGGCACCTGGCCCGGGTGCTCACCGCCCGTGCGCTCGCCACCGCGGCGGGTGCTCCGTAACCGAGGCCCGTTTCCGCCACGCCGGCCGCCCGCTCCTGTAGCGGGCGGCCGCGGCGCACGGGGGATCGTCGTCTTCGGCGCCTTCATCCTGAGCACCCCGGACGGCCGCCCAGGGTCAAGTCTGGGGCAGGCATTGGTGAGTTGGATGCGATGTGCATGGGGGCGGTCACGCTTCGTGTGCACCATGTGGGCATGACGCGCTTGACACTCAACGAACTCGAGGAGCTCGTGCGCTCCGATCCGGAAGTCGACGCCGACGAGGCGTTGGAGTACGGCGACTGGCTGGCCTTTCAGCGCCCCGGCCGCCGCGAACGCCGGCCGGAGCGCCGGCTGAGAGGCCTGCTGAAAAGGCGCCGTGAGCGGTAAAGGCTGCCTCATGAAAGCACACGGTGATGCCCTTGCCCCTTCGCGGGGCTACGCACAGTGAGGATGCTTGGCCCCATGGTGACCTTTTCCCTGGACGACGTGCGAGCCGTCCGCAAGAAGCGCGACGCGTGGTGGACCGTCTTCCTGGTCGACCCCATCGCGATCCGGTTGACGCGGTTCCTGGCCAACCGCACGTCGATCACCCCGAACCAGATCACCGTGGGCTCCATCGTCCTCGGCGCGGTCTCGGCCGGCTGCTTCGCACTGGCGTCCCCGGGCTGGCTGGCCCTCGGGGCGCTCTTCTACCACCTGAGCTTCGTGCTCGACTGCTGCGACGGGAAGATCGCCCGGCTGAAGCGCAGCGGCACGCTGTTCGGGCTGTGGCTGGACTTCATGTTCGACCAAGCCCGCGTCGTCTGCTGCGCTCTCACGCTGACCGTCGGCCAGTACATCGTGACCGGACAGGTGGCCTACCTGTACCTCGGCTTCGCGATCATCTGCCTGGACGTCCTGCGCTATCTCAACTCGGCACAGGTCTCGAAGGCCCGGCGGCTGATGCGCAAGCGCATCAGGGCCGCGGTGCGCGAGCACGAGGCACTGGAACTGACCAACGGGATCGTCGCGCCCCAGCCGAGGCTCAGCGACGAGCAGCTCAGCTACGTCGAGGACACCCTCAGGCAGCGGCCCGAACCGGACCCGGATCTGGAGGAGCCCGCCCCGGCCGAGGAGCGGGTGGTCGACCTGCACCGCGAATTCAACTCACGTTTCCCCTGGTACCGCGGGGTCCGGGTGTTCATGCTGCGGCACCGGGTGCGCACCCACCTGATCAGCGGTATCGAGTTCCAGATGGCGGCGTTCATCATCGCGCCCCTGGTCGCCGCCGTGGCCGGCGGCGGTGCCATCTTCGCGGTGACGATCGGTGCCGGCGCCCCGCTCCTGATCCTCGAACTTGTGATCATCTACAAGCTCCTGCTGCAGACGAGGGACTGCCAGCGCGTCCTCGACGAGCTCGCCGCGTCGAGGGAGGCGGCGTCGCAGCGACGCCCGCTCACCGTGGTCGGCGGCCGGTGACGTGCCCGCCGCCGCGCGGACGA
Source organism: Actinomadura alba (assembly GCF_014323705.1). GTDB lineage: Bacteria > Actinomycetota > Actinomycetes > Streptosporangiales > Streptosporangiaceae > Actinomadura_C > Actinomadura_C alba. The sequence continues at coordinate 135,218 of NZ_JABVEC010000002.1, read as the reverse complement.
CGGACTCCGGCCATCAGCGTGACGCCCGGAAACGACGCCACCGGCAGGTAGCGCTCCAACCTGATGACGGCGCTCAGCGCGCCGTTGAGCACGGGGGACGGCGTGCCGAGGTCACAGCCGACCGAGTCCCGCCGCCGGCGGCTCACCACCGGGCGGAGCAGTACGTTCCAGCTCCACATCCGCTCGACCAGCAGACCGGCTCCGTGGACCACGTCCGCCAGCGCCTCCCTCGTGTAGCGGCGGACCCGGCCGAGTGAGAGGTCGTGGGTCGACCACAGCGCGGGATCGGCCGGGACCGCGATGAGGGCCCGGCCGTCCGGCCGCAGCACCCGGGCGATCTCGTCGGCCACGGCCTGATCGTCCTCGGCATGCTCCAGAACGTTCAACGCCAGGACGAAGTCGTACTCCGCCGTGGCCACGGGAAGAAATCGCGGATCCGAGCGGTACGCCTCCAGGCCCCGCCGCCGGGCGATCTCGACGGCGGCCTCGCAGCAGTCGACGGCGACCGCCTGCCAGCCGTGGTCGAGCAGCACACGAGTGTTCCCGCCGCCGCCCGCGCCGATGTCGATTGCCCGGCCCGGTTCGCCCAACCTGCGCAGTTCCCGCGCGATGACCGCACGACGCTCGCGGTGCCACCAGTGCCGGTCCTCGCAGCCGGCGGCACGCTCGATCGCGACCGCGTCCACTTCGCCACCCACCCCCCGATGGCCACCGAATGTGACTACGCGTTACCGTACGCGTTCGGGCAGTGCCGCGCCCGCGAGGATCGCCGGGGCCGATCGCCGGATTCCCACCGCGGTCACGGGGGCGGAAGATGGGCGTGCCAGCCGCGGTCGGGACGCAGGCGCACGTGCCGCCAGCCGGCCGGGAAGTCACGGCTTCTCCTGCTCCGGGTGACCACCACGACGTGGAGGCCACGCGCCCGCATCCGGTCGAGGATCGGCTCGATCTCACGGGTGGCGGCTCGGCGCGGCACCCCGTGGACATAGCGCCGCCAGTAGCGGCACTGCGTGAGGTAGGCGATCTGCGCCGCGTTGGTGCCGTAGATGACACACGGCCGCCGAACCGGCAGCCGGGTGATCGCGTGGGCCTGCTGGATCCCCTCGCGGCGCGTCTCGCGCAACTCGAGGGCCACGCCATGAGCCATCGTGAGCTGGGTGACCGCCACCGACGTCACGATCCCCGCCGCGGCGGCCGGGCCGCCCGGGCGCCGCCGTCGCGACAGCCATCGCAGGCCCTCCGCCGCCGGCAGCGCCAGGAGCGCGTAGGTGGGCAGCAGAAAGCGCGGGTTGGCGAGATGGGTGAAGAAGAAGTACGGAACGGCGTTGGCCAGCGCCACCGTGACGGCGATCAGGGCCGCGGGCCGCCCCGCGGAGCCGCGCAACGCCAGCAGCCCGACCACCGCGAAAGCCGTCAGCACGAGCCAGACCAGCCCGGCGCCGAGGGTGACCCGGCCGCAGGTGCCGTCGGCCGACGTGCAGAGGAGCGTGCCGGTGCCGAAACTCTGCAGATGGCGTACGACCTGCACGTGCAGCCCGTCGCCGTTCCACCGAGCGATCTGCGCGATCCTCGGCAGCAGACCCCCGAAGCGCACTTGGGCCTCGATGATCCACGGGATCCAGCCGATCGCGCTCCCGGCGATGATCGCGCCAAGCACGGGCATCCGCCCGTGACGACGCGGAAATGCCGTGAGGAGCAACGGGAGGGCGATCCACACGGTGTCGACGGGCCGCACCGCGGACATGACGCCGAACACCGCCATCAGCCCGGCGAGCACCCGCACGGGCGGCCGGGATCTCGCCTCCGCACCCTCGGCGGCCCGGCCCGCCCGGACGAAGAGCGCGACCGCCGCGACGGCGCACAACGCGGTGAACATGTTGGGCATGGCCGCGTTGCCGTAGAAGACCGACACCCACAACGTGCACAGCAGGAGTGCCGCGAGCGGTACCGTCCCGGTGTCGCGCAGCCGCAGCCACGACCAGAACGCGAAGAAGACACCGAGGCTCGACAACGCGATCACATAGCCGCGCACCAGCGCCGTGGAGGCGTCCATGGCGGCCACCGGGGCCACGATGAGCGGGACGCCCCAGGCGCGGGGCGCGTCCATGAAGCCCGGCGGTACGTCACGGGAGAACTGCGTGACGTAGAGGATCTCATCCCAGCCGAGGAACACGCGGTGCATGCCGAGGACGAGCTGCGCCAGCGCGTATCCGGCGGCGACCAACCCGAGCAGCCCGAGGTTGCGCCGGGAGCCGCGGCCCATCCCATGGGACATGCCGATCTCCATTGGTCCCTGGCCTGGGCGGCTCCACCGGTCGAGGACGAAAAGAGCAGGCGGATCGTCGGAGAATCCAAGATCGGCCGCAGCTCGTTTCCAGAGATCTGCCCACATCAGGGCATGACCTCACCGCTTTCGTGGTGATCAAGCGGTAAAGGTTCAGAGCCGACGGCCCTCGGTACCCCCGGCGCGGTCAGCGGTGGTGACGCCCCCGCCGGCGACGGAACACCCGCCAGACGGTGAGTACGGCGATGACGCCGGCGGCGACCGGCGCGACGCGCTTGGCCACCGAGGGGCCCGCCACCTCGAGCAGGTCGATCGCCTCCTCGCTGCGCCTCACCGGCGGAGCGGGGGCCACCGGTACCTGCGCGGCGGCCTCAGCCTCGGGCGCCTGAGCCTTGGACACCGGCGCCTCGGACACCGGGACCTCGGGCGCGGGGGCCGCGGCATCCCGGGGGGCCGCGGCACCCTGGGGCGATGCCGCGAGTTCGTCCGCGAGGGCCTTGGCGAACCGGGCGATGAGCTTGCCGCCGACCTCCGACAGCATGTTGCGGCCGAACTGGGCCGGACGGCCGGTCACGTCGAGCTTGGTGTGGACCGTCACCCGGGTGGACTCGCCCGCCGTCTCGTCGCCGGTCTCGGGGCGCAGCTCGGCCCGCACGGCGACGGACGCCGTGCCGGACCCGCGGGCCTCTTTGCCGGTGCCCTCGATCGTGACGACATGGGCCGACTCGTCGGCCTTGACGATGCGCGCGGTGCCCCGATAGGTGATGGTCATCGCGCCCAGTCTCACCTTGAGCCGGCCGTTGAACTCGTCCCCGTCGATCGAGTCGAGCGTTGCCCCTGGCACGCACGGTGCCACCCGCTCCACGTCCAGCAGTGTCGGCCACGCCCGATCCACCGGAACCGGAACGGTGAACTCGTGCTCGAGCTCCATGACTGATGCCTCCCGTAAGCTCCTTGTACGACCTTATGGCCATCGGCCGCCGAGCCGCCAGACGGCGGATCCGTTCACACGGCCCGAGAGGCTATTCCCATTCGATGGTGCCGGGCGGCTTGCTGGTGATGTCCACCACGACCCGGGTGACATCGGCGACCTCGTTGGTAATGCGGGTCGAGATCTTCTGCAGGACCTCGAAGGGCAGCCGCGCCCAGTCGGCGGTCATCGCGTCTTCGCTGGTCACCGGACGCAGCACCACCGGATGACCGTACGTGCGCCCATCGCCCTGCACTCCCACCGACCGGACGTCGGCCAGCAGCACGACGGGGAACTGCCAGACGTCGCGGTCGAGGCCGGCCCTCGACAGTTCCTCGCGGGCGATCGCGTCGGCGTCGCGCAGGACGTCGAGCCGGTCCCTCGAGACCGCGCCGATGATGCGGATGGCGAGGCCGGGGCCGGGGAACGGATGCCGCCAGACGATCTCGGCCGGCAGGCCGAGCTGCTCGCCCAGGGCCCGCACCTCGTCCTTGAACAGGGTCCGCAGCGGCTCGACCAGCTGGAACCGCAGATCATCTGGGAGCCCGCCGACGTTGTGGTGCGACTTGATGTTGGCCGTACCGGTACCGCCACCGGACTCGACCACGTCGGGGTAGAGGGTGCCCTGCACCAGGAACTCGACCGGCTCGGCCGACTCGCCGACGATCTCGCGGGCCGCCACCTCGAACACCCGGATGAACTCGCGTCCAATGATCTTGCGCTTGTCCTCGGGGTCGGTGACGCCTTCGAGGGCGGACAGGAAGCGATCGGTGGCGTCGACCACGTGCAGGTTGACGCCGGTGGCCGCGACGAAGTCCTTCTCGACCTGCTCGGCCTCGCCCTTGCGCAGCAGCCCATGGTCGACGAACACGCAGGTCAGCTGATCGCCGACGGCGCGCTGGACGAGCGCACCGGCCACCGCCGAGTCGACTCCGCCGGACAGCGCGCAGATCACCCGGCGGTCGCCGACCTGGGCCCGTACGGCGTCGATCGTCTCCTCGGCGATGTTCACCATGGTCCAGTTGGGCCGGCAGCCGGCCTCCTCGTAGAGGAACCGCCGCATGACGTCCATGCCGTGGTCGGTGTGCATGACCTCTGGATGGAACTGCACGCCGTACAGCCCGTGGGCCCGGTCCTCCATCGCCGCGACCGGCGTGACGTCGGTGCTGGCGGTGACGGTGAAGCCCTCGGGAGCGGCCGAGCAGGAGTCCCGGTGGGACATCCACACCGACTGTTCGGCCGGCAGCCCGGCCAGCAGCGATCCCTCGCCGGAGTAGCGCAGGACGGCGCCGCCGTACTCGGCCACGTCGGAGTTCTCGACCAGGCCGCCGAGTGCCTGGGCCATGACCTGGAACCCGTAACAGATGCCCAGGGTCGGCACCCCGGTGGTGAACATTCCCGTGGGCGCGGCCGGCGCGCCCGGCTCGTAGACCGAGGACGGGCCGCCGGAGAGGATGATCGCTTTCGGCCGCTTGGCGAGCATCTCCTCGACCGGCATGGTCGATGGCACGATCTCGCTGAACACACTGCACTCGCGCACCCGCCGTGCGATCAGCTGCGCGTACTGCGCGCCGAAGTCGACGACGAGGACGGTGTCAAAGGACTGCTCGACGGACAACGAGTATGCCTTTCGGAGATACGGGGCGATCGTCCAGTCTAAAGGCCACTGCCTGCGCTTACGCATCGATCCCCTACCCATGTGGCAGGTCGTCACCAGGCCCGGACCACTCCGGAGACGCCCGACTTCGCGCCACCCTCCCAAATTAGTGACGAGTCGGTCGCACTGTGTAATGATCTGGTACCTGTGGAGACCCCCACTCCCTTTGGAGTCTCTTTTGAAACGCGCAGGTCTGCTCGCCGTGGCCGGTGTCCTTTCGGCCGTACCACCGGCCGTTCCCGCCGTAGTCACCGGCACCGCGCCGGCGGCGTCCGCGCCCGCCGGCCGAGAGGACGTGTGCCGGCGGAGCGCCCGGGGGATCGGGCGCGGCGCCCCGGCGCCCGCCGGCGTCCATGACGGCCACGGCGGCCGCGACCGCGCCGAGCTGACCCCGGCCCAGGTCGCGCAGGTGGAACGGCAGCTCAGCAACCTCCTGGCGCGCAAGCAGGCCAAGATGAACACCTCCGCGGCGACCCACGTGATCCCGGTGTACGTGCACATCCTGCACTTCGGCGCGAAGGGCAACCTGCCCGACGCGACCATCAACGAACAGATCGCGGTGCTGAACTCCACCTACGGCGGGAAGATGGGCGGCGCCGACACCGGCTTCAGCTTCTCGCTCAAGGGCATCACCCGAACCGACGACCAGTCCTGGTACGGCAAGCCCGAGGAGCACGAGAGGGCGATCAAGACGAAGTTGCACCAGGGCGGCGGTGAAGCTCTGAACCTCTACACCGCCAACCTCGGCGACCAGTTGCTCGGCTGGTCCACCTTCCCCTGGCAGTACGCCGCGAACCCGACCATGGACGGGGTCGTGGTGCACATCGGCAGCCTGCCCGGCGGGGCGAGCGTCAACTTCGACCGGGGCTACACGGCGACGCACGAGGTCGGGCACTGGCTGGGCCTGTACCACACCTTCCAGAACGGCTGCGAGAGCCCCGGCGACACGGTGGCGGACACGCCCGACGAGCGGGAACCGTCGAACGGCTGCCCCGCCGCCGGCCGGGACACCTGCCCGGCCGCGGGCGTCGATCCGATTCACAACTTCATGGACTACTCACGCGACAACTGCATGAACCAGTTCTCGATCGGTCAGGGCGAGCGCATGCGCAAGATCTGGGGCGTCTACCGTTCCTGAGCCGGCCCGCTCCCGGTCCGTTGCCCGGCAGTGACGGCCGGTGCCCGCGTACCTGAGATGTGGATCACTGCAAGTGATTGGTTACCAACTGGTAGCGAATCGTGGCCGACCGGTCGTACCCTCGCCCCATGGGAACCCCGAGGGTCCAGGAGCAGGCACCGGCGACCGACCGGATCGAGCGGCTCGCATCGCGCATCGCCTCCAGCGGCGGAGGCACGACCACCATCACGGCACCGTTCACCGGCGAGCCCCTCGCCGAGTTCCGTACATCGGCCGCCGCCGACGTACGGCAGGCCTACGAGCGGGCGCGCACGGCACAGGCGGCGTGGGCGGCCCGCCCGGTGCGGGAGCGAACCGAGCCGTTCCTGAGACTGGTCGACGCGATCGTCGACCGGCGCACGGAGATCCTCGACATCGTGCAGCTCGAGACCGGCAAGGCGCGCAAGCACGCCTTCGAAGAGGTACTCGACGTCGCGCTGTGCTCGCTCTACTACGCGAGGCGCGCGTCGCGGCTGCTGAAAGCGCGCCGCCGCCAGGGCATCATCCCCGGGCTCACCCGCGCCTACGAGCTCCGCCGGCCCAAGGGCGTCGTCGGCCTGATCTCGCCCTGGAACTACCCCCTCAGCCTGGGCGTCACCGACATCGTCCCGGCGCTCATCGCGGGCAACGCTGTCGTGCACAAACCAGACACCCAGACCTGCCTGTCCACCCTCTGGGCGGTGGATCTCCTGCACGAGCTGGGCCTGCCCGAAGACCTCTGGCAGGTGGTCGTCGGCGACCCCGCCGAGATCGGCGACCCGCTCATCGAGGGCGCCGACTACGTGGCGTTCACCGGTTCGACCCGCGGTGGCCGGGCGATCGCCGAGAAGGCGGGGCACCGGCTCATCGGCTGCTCGCTGGAGCTCGGCGGCAAGAACCCGATGCTGGTGCTCGAGGACGCCGACCTCGACAAGGCCGCCGAGGGCGCGGTCCGGGCCTGCTTCACCAACGCCGGCCAGCTGTGCATCTCCATCGAGCGGCTCTACGTCCACGCGAAGGTGCACGACGACTTCGTCGGCAAGTTCGTCCACCGGGTGGGCGCGATGAAGCTCGGCGCCGACCGTACCTTCGACGCCGACATGGGCTCACTGACGCACCAGCGTCAGCTCGAGACCGTCACCCGGCACGTAGAGCAGGCCAGGGAGAAGGGCGCGAACGTCCTGACCGGCGGCAAGGCGCGCCCCGATCTGGGGCCGCTGTTCTACGAGCCCACCGTGCTCACCGGCGTCACGGCGGACATGGACCTGTGCGGTGGCGAGACGTTCGGCCCGGTGGTCAGCGTCTACAAGTTCACCCACGAGGACGAGGCCGTCGCGCTGGCGAACGACACGACGTACGGGCTGAACGCCTCGGTCTGGACCCGTGACGCGGCCCGCGGCCGCCGGATCGGCGCCCGGATCCAGGCCGGCACGGTGAACGTCAACGAGGGCTACGGCGCGGCGTACGGCTCGCACGACGCCCCGATGGGCGGGATGAAGCAGTCCGGGGTCGGCCGCAGGCACGGCGCCGAGGGCATGCTGAAGTACACCGAGCCGCAGACGATCGCCAGCCAGCACGTCATGGGCCTCGCGCCGCCCGGCGGCATGTCGTTCGAGCGCTATTCGTCGCTCGTGGCCGGCTGGGTCAAGACCGCGAAGCGCATGCGCCTCAGGTGATCGCGTGACCACTGATTTCGACGTGCTCGTCATCGGTTCCGGATTCGGTGGGAGCGTCTCGGCGTTGCGGCTGACCGAGAAGGGCTACCGGGTCGGGGTGATCGAGGCGGGCCGCCGGTTCGACTCCCCCGACGGCGGGCCCGCGGAGCGCCACCGGGACCTGCCAAAGACGTCCTGGCGGGCGTCCCGCTACGTGTGGGCGCCGGGGCTCGGCCTGACCGGCATCCAGCGGCTGCACCTGGTGCGCGGCGACAGGGGCAGCAGGGTCATGGTGCTGGCGGGCGCGGGGGTCGGCGGCGGGTCGCTGGTCTACGCCAACACGCTGTACGAACCGCTCCAGCCGTTCTTCGACGATCCTCAGTGGCGGCACATCACCGACTGGCGGGCCGAACTGGCCCCCTACTACGACCAGGCCAAGCGGATGCTCGGGGTCGTGCGGAATCCGACCACCACCCCGGCCGACCGGGCCATCGAGCGGATCGCGGGCCGGATGGGCCGGGGCGACACCTTTACCCTCACCCCGGTGGGGGTGCATTTCGGCCGGGGTCCCGGCGAGGAGACGCCCGATCCGTACTTCGGCGGCGCCGGGCCGCGGCGGCGCGGCTGTGTGGAATGCGGCGCGTGCATGACCGGATGCCGGTACGGCGCCAAGAACATGCTGACGGAGAACTACCTCTACCTGGCCGAGCGAGCCGGCGCCGAGGTGCTGCCGATGACCCGGGTCACCTCGGTTCGCCCGCTGGAGGCGGGCGGGTACGAGGTGGAGGTGGTCCGTACGGCGTCGCCGCTGCGGCGTCGCCGTACGCTGACCGCCGAGCAGGTCGTGTTCGCCGCCGGGACGTACGGCACGCAGAGGCTGTTGCACACGATGAAGGCCAAGGGCCGGCTGCCCGGGCTGTCGGACCGGCTGGGAGCGTTGACCCGGACCAACTCCGAGGCGTTGCTCGGGGCGGAGCGGTCGAGACGCAAGGGTGATGACCACTCGCGCGGGCTGGCGATCACCTCGTCGTTCCATCCGACCGACGACACCCACATCGAGCCGGTGCGGTACGGCCGCGGGTCGAACGCCATGGCGCTGGTCCGGTCGGTGCTGATCGACGGCCCGAGCGCCGACGGCGGCAGGTCGGCGCCCCGCTGGGTCAGGTTCCTCGGTCGCGCCGTCACCCGTCCATGGGAACTGTTGCGGCTGGTCAACGTCCGGGGCTGGTCCGAGCGCACGGTCATCGCGCTGGTCATGCAGGTGCGGGACAACTCGATCACCATCCGGCCGCGCAGGGGTCTGCTCGGCTGGGGAATCCGGGCCGGCCGCGGGCACGGCGAGCCCAACCCGATCTGGATCCCGGAGGGACACGAGGCGACCCGGCTGCTCGCCGAGGAGACCGGCGGCATCGCCGGCGGCACGTGGCTGGATCTCTTCGACATCCCGATGACCGCGCACTTCATCGGCGGCTGCGCCATCGGCGCGTCGGCCGACGAGGGTGTGATCGACCCCTACCACCGGGTCTACGGGCACGGCGGACTGCACGTCGTCGACGGCTCGGCGGTGTCGGCGAACCTCGGCGTGAACCCGTCGCTGACCATCACGGCGCAGGCGGAACGCGCGATGTCGCTGTGGCCGAACCGGGGCCAGACCGACCCGCGCCCGCCGCTCGGCTCCGCCTACCGGCGGCTCCCGCCGGTCGTCCCGGCCCACCCGGTGGTGCCGGCCACCGCCCAGGGCGCCCTTCGCCTGGAAGTGGGCCGGCCCGACGGCACCGCCGTGACATGACTCCCACGCAGGTCGCGGTCGTGCTCGAACGCGTCGAGGCAGAGCTCCGCGCTCAGGCGGATCCGGTGCGGGCCGTACAGGAGAAGCGCTATCTGAAGAGCGACCTCGCGCACATCGGGGTACCCGTGCCCGCCATACGCAAGGTCGCGGTGGCGGCCGCGCGGGCACAGCAGGATCGGGCCGGGATCCTCGCGCTGGCCGAGCCGCTCTGGACGGCGGCCGAGGACGGTACGCCGGTGCACGAGCTGCGGGTGGCCGCGATCGAGGTCCTGATCCGCCGGGTCCGGCTGCTCGAACCCGCCGACCTGCGGGTGGTGGAACGGCTCGTGCGCGACTCCCGCAGCTGGGTGTACGTCGACGCGCTCGCCGACAAGGTGGCGGGAGCGCTCGTCCTGCGGACTCCAGCGCAGGTCACCGCCCTCGACCGGTGGGCGGCCGATCCGTGCTTCTGGATACGGCGTACGGCCCTGCTCGCGCTACTGCCGGGCATCCGCACGGGCGACGCCGATCTGGCGCGCCTGTCGCGGTACGGCGACATGATGATCGGCGAACGGGAGTTCTTCATCCGCAAGGCCCTCGGCTGGGTGCTCAGGGAGCTCTCGAAGCGCGATCCCGCCTGGGTGCGGGCATGGGTGGCCGAGCGGATCCCGGTGATCTCCGGGGTGACGTTCCGCGAGGCCGTACGCCGCCTGCCGGAGCCCGACCGCGAGGTGCTCGACGCGGCGTACCGGGCTCGCTGAACCGGTAACTCAGGGCGTCGGGACGATGTCCGGGGCGCCGCGGCGGCGGGCGTCGGCCTCCTGGTCGCCGTCCTGGGCCTGTGAGTCGCGTTCGGCCTCGACGCGCTTGTGGTAGTACTCGATCTCGCGGTCCTTCTGGTCCTTCGTCCAGCCGAGCACCGGCGCGAGCAGCTCCGCCGCCTCCTCGGCGACCCCGACGCCGCGGTCCCACGTCTCGATGGAGATGCGGGTGCGCCGCGCGAGGACGTCGTTGAGGTGCCGCGCGCCCTCGTGCGTGGCCGCGTAGACGATCTCGGCGCGCAGGTAGTCGTCGGCGCCGGCCAGCGGCTCACCGAGATCGGGCCGCTCGCGGATGAGGTCGAGCAGGTCCTCGATCAGGGTGCCGTACCGGTGGAGCAGGTGCTCGATCCGGGCGACATGCACCCCGGACTTCTGCGCCAGCCGGTACCTGAAGTTCCAGAGCGCCTGGTAGCCCTCACCGCCGACGAGCGTGATGCGGTCGGTGCACGACTCAGCGACCCGCCCGTCGAGCCCGTGCGCCACCGCGTCGACGGCGTCCTTCGCCATCACCCGGTAGGTCGTGAACTTGCCGCCCGCGATGATCACCAGGCCGGGTACGGGGTGCGCGACCACGTGCTCACGGGACAGCCTGGAGGTCTCGTCCGACTCGCCGGACAGCAGCGGCCGGAGGCCGGCGTAGACGCCCTCGACGTCGTCGTGGGTCAGCGGGGTGTTGAGCACCGCGTTGACGTGCTCGAGGACATAGTCGATGTCCACCTTCGACGCGGCAGGGTGCGCCTTGTCGAGGTCCCAGGCGGTGTCGGTCGTACCGACGATCCAGTGCCGGCCCCAGGGGATCACGAAGAGCACCGACTTCTCGGTGCGCAGGATGATCCCGGTCGAGGAGTGGATGCGGTCGCGGGGCACCACCAGGTGGATGCCCTTGGACGCCTTGACGTGGATCTGCCCGCGGCCCCCGACCAGTTCCTGGATGTCGTCGGTCCAGACCCCGGTCGCGTTCACGACCTGCTTGCCCCTGACCTTCGACTGCGTGCCGGACTCGAGGTCGCGGATCCGTACGCCGGTGACCCGCTCGCCCTCGCGCAGGAAGCCCGTGCACTGCGTGCGCGAGGCGATCTGCGCACCGTAGGCGGCAGCCGTGCGGAGCATGGTCATCACGTACCGCGCGTCGTCCATCTGGGCGTCCCAGTACTGCACCGCCCCGACGAACGCGTCCTTGCGGAGCGACGGCGCCAGCCGCAGGGCCTGCCTGCGCAGCAGATGCCGGTGCCGCGGCACGCCACGGGTGCTGCCCATGGAGAACGAAAGCGCGTCGTACAGCGCGATCCCGGCGCCGACGTAGCCGCGTTCCCACATCCGGTGGGTCAGCGGAAACAGGAACGGCACCGGGCGCACCAGGTGCGGGGCGATCCGCTGGAGCAGCAGCCCGCGCTCGGTCAGCGCCTCGCGGACCAGGTCGAAGTTGTACTGCTCCAAGTACCGCAGGCCACCGTGGATGAGCTTCGACGAGCGCGACGAGGTACCCGAGGCGAAGTCGCGCGCCTCGACCAGCGCGACCGACAGGCCGCGGGTGGCGGCGTCGAGCGCGACGCCCGCCCCGACGACCCCGCCACCGACCACGATGACGTCGAACTCCTCGGTCGTCATCCGGTCCAACGCGGCGTCACGCTCGGCCGGGCCCAGACGTGAATCGCCCATTCCGATGGCGGCCGTTCCCCCAGCGGTCATCGCGTTTCCCTCCGACGGTGGCACAGGGCCTTCCTACCCAACGGTAGGACGTGGCCTCACGAGACTTGCACCACACCCCAGGGTGACACTGACATACACCCCTTTAATGCGGCGCGACCACGACCTGAACCCGCTGGAACTCCTTCAGGTCCGAGTAGCCGGCGGTGGCCATCGCGCGGCGCAGCGCGCCGATGAGGTTCATGGAACCGTCGGCGACGTGCGAGGGGCCGTACAGGATCTGCTCCATGCTGCCGATGCTGCCGAGGTTCACCCGCGCGCCGCGCGGCACCTCACCGTGGTGCGCCTCGCTGCCCCAGTGGTAGCCGCGGCCCGGGGCCTCGGTCGACCGGGCGAACGGCGAGCCGATCATGACGGCGTCGGAGCCGCAGGCGAAGGCCTTGGCGATGTCGCCGCTGTTGGTCATCGCGCCGTCGGCGATCACGTGGACATAGCGGCCGCCCGACTCGTCGAGGTAGTCCCGGCGGGCCGCCGCCACGTCGGCGACCGCCGTCGCCATGGGCACCGCCACGCCGAGGACCGTACGGGTGGTGTGCCCGGACCCGCCGCCGAAGCCGACGAGCACGCCGGCCGCGCCCGTGCGCATGAGGTGCAGCGCCGCCGTGTAGGTGGCGCAGCCGCCCACGATCACCGGTACGTCGAGGTCGTAGATGAACTGCTTGAGATTGAGCGGCTCGGCCCGTCCCGACACGTGCTCGGCGCTCACCGTGGTGCCACGGATCACGAAGAGGTCCACGCCCGCGTCGATGACGGTCTTGTGGTACTGGGCCGTGCGCTGCGGCGACAGGCGGGCGGCGACCGTCACACCGGCGTCCCGGACCTCCTGGATCCTGCGGCCGATCAGCTCTGCCTTGATGGGCTCGCCGTAGACCTCCTGCAGCCGCCGGGTCGCCCGCACCTCGTCGAGACCCGCGATCTCGGCGAGCAGCGGCTCGGGGTTCTCATAGCGGGTCCACAGGCCCTCGAGGTCGAGCACCGCGAGCCCGCCCAGCTTCCCCACGGCGATCGCCGTGGCCGGGCTGACCACACTGTCCATCGGCGCGACCACCAGGGGCATCTCGAAGCGATAGGCGTCGATCTGCCACGCGACGCTGACCTCCTCGGGGTCGCGTGTGCGACGCGACGGCACGATGCCGATCTCGTCGAACGCGTATGCCCGCCGGCCGCTCTTACCCCGCCCGATTTCGACCTCAGCCACTCTGCCGGTTCCTATCTACCCTGGTAATTGGGGGCTTCGATGACCATCTGAACGTCGTGCGGATGGCTCTCCTTCAACCCGGCCATCGTGATCTGCATGAGCGTTCCGCTGTCCTGCAACTCCGCGATCGTACGGGTCCCGGCGTACCACATCGCCTGCCGGAGGCCCCCGACGAGCTGGTGGGCGACGTTGGACAGCGGGCCCCGGTAGGGCACCTGACCCTCGACGCCCTCGGGAATGAGCTTCTCCTCGGCGTCGACGTCGGCCTGGGAGTAGCGGTCCTTGGAGTAGGACCGGCCGCGCTCGCGGTTGCGCATGGCGCCGAGCGAGCCCATGCCCCGGTACGACTTGTACTGTTTGCCGTGTACGAAGATCAGTTCACCGGGACTCTCCTCGACCCCGGCGAGCAGGCTGCCGAGCATCACGGTGTCGGCGCCGGCCGCGATGGCCTTGGCGATGTCGCCGGAGTACTGCAACCCACCGTCGCCGATCACCGGGACACCGGCGGCCCGGGCCGCACGGGCGGCCTCGTAGATCGCGGTCACCTGGGGCACGCCGACACCGGACACGACACGGGTCGTGCAGATGGAGCCCGGCCCGACACCCACCTTGATCGCGTCCACACCCGCGTCGATCAGTGCCTTGGCTCCGGCGTAGGTCGCGACGTTGCCGCCGACGACCTCCACCCGGGAGTTGGCCTTGATCTTGCCGATCGTGTCGACGACCCCCTTGGAGTGCCCGTGCGCGGTGTCGACGACGATGACGTCGACACCCGCCTCGATGAGCGCCTGCGCCCGCCGGACGCCGTCCTCGCCCACACCGACCGCGGCCCCGACGACCAGCCGGCCGTCGGCGTCCTTGGTCGAGTCGGGGTACTGCTCGCTCTTGGTGAAGTCCTTGACGGTGATCAATCCGCGGAGACGGTCCTGGCCGTCGATCAGCGGAAGCTTCTCGATCTTGTTCTCGGCCAGCAGCCGGAACGCCTCGTCACGGGACACGTCCACCCGAGCGGTGACCAGCGGCATAGGGGTCATGACCTCACGTACCGGCCGAGCCTGGTCGGTCTCGAACCGGGTGTCGCGGTTCGTAACGATGCCGAGCAGGATGCCCTGCTCGTCCACGACGGGCACCCCGGAGATCCGGTAGCGGCGGCAGAGGTCCTCGACGTCGGCGAGAGTGGCGAGCGGCGAACAGGTCACCGGATTTGTGATCATGCCGGCCTCGGACCGTTTGACCATGTCCGCCTGCTGGGCCTGCTCGTCGATGGCGAGGTTGCGGTGCAGGACCCCGACGCCGCCCTGCCGCGCCATCGCGATGGCCATCCTGGCCTCCGTCACGGTGTCCATGGCCGACGACACCAGCGGAATGCGCAGGGTGATCCCCCGGGTGAGGCGGGTGGAGGTGTTCGCGTCGCCGGGCTGCAGGTCCGAATAGGCCGGCAGGAGGAGCACATCGTCAAAGGTCAGGCCCTGCATGGCGAACTTCGCGGGCTCTGCGGCGGGGTTCATGGCAACCTTCCTCGGGCTGATCGCGGGCGTCCGGCCAGGTCACGGCGCTCCCCTACATCGTAGGCGGTTCACCGCGCCGCCCCGTGGGAAGCCCCGGGACGCGGCCGGCCGCGTGCCGGCCTCCCGAGGCGGCGGGTATCGCGGCGCCGCCGCGTCCAGGGGTGGCCGGGTGTTGCCCTGGGCCGGGTGCAGCGCAGTAGCGTGGGGGTGTGCACGACGACGCCCCGCCCGATCCGTTCGCCGGAGACCCTAATGATCCGGCGGCCGGGCTCAGCGACCCCGGTGATGAGATCGCTCCACTGAGCGTCGCGGAGCGCGAGGACGTGCTGGCCGATCTGGCCGATCTCGAGGTGTTCCGGGCGTTGCTCGAACCCCTGGGCGTTCGTGGTCTCACCGTCGACTGCGACGACTGCGGCAAGACCCACTACATCGACTGGGAACTGCTGCACGGCAACCTTCGCCATCTCCTCGACCAGGGACTGCCCCGCGTGCACGAGCCGGCGCTGTCCCCCGACCCGGTCGACTACGTCAGCTGGGACTACGCCCGCGGCTATGTCGACGGCGTGATCGACAGCGAGGAAGGCCGCGGAACCCCCTAGCCGCTCAGCACGACCGGTCGGCCGCTCAGCACGACCCGGGCGCTTCCGGCTGCGCGCTCGTCTTCGGCGGGCGCCCCTCACACGGGTCAGCGGCGGCGCGGTCCCCGTCGCCCGCTCCGGCCGGAACGGTGGAGGGGCCGACGGTGGGAGCCGAGGTCGCGTCGTCGTCCCGACGAGGACTGGGGCTGGGCGTGGTGCCCGGGTCCGGCCCGGTCGGCGTTTCGGCGATCTCGCCGGGCGTCCGGCCCGGGACCTGATCGGGATCCGGCGTTGATTGGTCGCCGCCCGTGATGTGGTCCCCGCTCCGCTCAGGAGCGGCTGCGGCGCGCGGTGGGGAGTGGTCGGTCACCCGCCAGCGCCCGGCATCCCGGGACGCGCGCTCGGGTCCACCGCGTATCGACGTGCCCGACGTGCCCGACGGGGCCGGATCGGCCGGGCGCACGGGGAACCGCACCACGGGCCGGCCCGTGCCCTCGGCCTGGCCGGGAGAGCTCTTGTGCGCCTGGCCGGACGGCTGGTGCACCCCGATCGATCGTTCGAACGTCCTTCCGAGCTCACCGCTGGCGGCCGCCACGCCGGTCGTGCCGAACACGGCGGTGGAGATCCCGAGCGCCATGACGGTCCGCGCTCCGCGCCTGCGCGACCGCCCCTGCGGCGCCGGTGCGGACACCGGTGCGGCGGACGGTGCGGGCGCTCCGTTCGCGGCCGGGACGGGCGCGACTTGGTCGACGTCGAGGATCAGCGACTGGAGCAGCCGGACCGCCGGATCGCCGCCGTCAGGTGCCGCGGCGCCCGGGGAGCCCACGGCGCCCGGGGAGCCGGCCGTGGCGAAGACACGTGCCGCCAGGGCGTCGACGACGGCGTCGGTATCGCGGATCGCGCTGATCGACAGCGGAGCCGTGGGTCCGTTCGGCGGTATGGCGCCCGGCCGCCCATGACGCCTGGTCAAGCCGACTCCTCGTTCGCCATGGCCCGGAGCCTGGTGAGAGCCCTGTGCTGCGCGACGCGTACCGCTCCGGCCGACATGCCGAGAACATTACCGGTCTCCTCGGCCGACAATCCGGCCACCACCCTGAGCATCACCAACTCGCGCTGGTGGTCCGGCAGGCGGTTCAGCAGGTTCTTGGCCCGTTCGGCCTCGGTGTAGCGCACCACGGTCTCTTCGGGCCCCGGCCGCTCGTCGGGCCCGTCCGGCAGGTCCTCGGTGGGCACGGCAGCCCGGATGGCGCTGCGCAGCGCATCCGCGATCTTGTGTGAGGCGATGCCGAAGACGAAGGACGCGAACGGACGGCCCATGTCCCGGTAGCGGGGCAGCGCGGACAGGACCGCGATGCAGACCTCCTGAGCCACGTCGTCCGCGATGTGGTAGTGACCGGACACCCGCCCGAGCCGGGCTCGGCAGTACCGGACGATCATCGGGCGGACCTCACCGATCAGTAGCTCGATGGCGCCCGGATCCCCCTGCACGGCGAGGGTCGTCAATTCCTTGAGGTCGCCTTCGTCAGATCTCGCCCGGCGCACCGCTCGCGCCCTCTCAACGGCGCGGGGTGGCGTGGGCCCTGCGATCGCTCCCTCGGTCACGTAGAGCATGATGCCCAGCGATGTCGGGCGTGTCTCCACTGTTGCTTACAACGGAATGGTCACAGTGCTCCGCTGATCGTGCGAAAACTACGGTTCGTACCGGATCAGTAGCCGGATGTACGGAGGGCCGACCGATCGACTGCAACGATCGGATAACGAAAAGCGGGCGCATGACGAAAAGCGAGGCCCCCGCCCATGGACGGCGGGGGCCTCAGAACGCCCGGGCGACCGGGCGGTGACGGACTCAGTGACCGTGGCCGTGACCGTGACCGCCACCGGCCGGGGACTCCTCCTCGGCGGGCTTCTCCACCACGAGGACCTCGGTGGTGAGGAGCATGCCGGCGATGGAGGCGGCGTTGGTCACCGCGGAACGCGTGACCTTCACCGGGTCGATGACGCCCTGGGCGACCAGGTCGCCGTACTCACCGGTGGCGGCGTTGTAGCCGTGCCCGGTCGGCAGGTCGCGGACCTTGGCGACGACGACGTAGCCCTCCTGACCCGCGTTCTCGGCGATCCAGCGGGCCGGCTCGCCGAGAGCGCGGCGGAGCGCCTCGGCTCCGGTGGCCTCGTCGCCGGACAGCCCGAGGGCGTCGAAGCCCTCCTTGGCGACGTGCACGAGAGCGCTGCCGCCACCGGCGACGATGCCCTCCTCGATGGCCGCGCGGGTCGCGGAGATGGCGTCCTCGAGGCGGTGCTTCTTCTCCTTGAGCTCCACCTCGGTCGCGGCGCCGACGCGCAGCACGCACACGCCGCCGGACAGCTTGGCCAGCCGCTCCTGCAGCTTCTCGCGGTCCCAGTCGGAGTCGCTGTTCTCGATCTCGACCTTGATCTGGGCGATCCGGCCGGCGATGTCGTCCTGGTCACCGGCGCCGTCGACGATGGTCGTCGTGTCCTTGGTGACGGTGATGCGCCGGGCGTTGCCGAGCACGTCGAGGCCCACGCTGTCGAGCTTGAGGCCGATCGACTCGCTGACGACCTGGCCACCGGTGAGGGCGGCCATGTCGCCGAGCATCGCCTTGCGGCGGTCGCCGAACCCGGGGGCCTTGACCGCGACGCTGAGGAAGGTGCCGCGGATCTTGTTGGCGACCAGCAGGGCCAGCGCCTCGCCCTCGACGTCCTCGGCCACGACCAGCAGCGGCTTCTTGCTCTGCGCGACCTTCTCGGCCAGTGGGAGGAACTCGGTGACGTTACTGATCTTGCCTTCGACGATCAGCACGTAGGCGTCCTCGAGGACCGCCTCCATGCGCTCGGCGTCGGTCACCATGTGCGGCGACAGGTAGCCCTTGTCGAACTGGAGGCCCTCGGTGAACTCCAGCTCCAGACCCATGGTGTGGGCCTCTTCGACGGTGATGACACCGTCCTTGCCGACCTTCTCGAACGCCTCGGCGATCAGCTCGCCGATCTGGCCGTCCTGGGCGGAGATGGTCGCGACGTGCGCGATCTCGCCCTTCTCCTCGACCTCGCGTGCGATCTTCAGCAGCTGGTCGGAGACGTACGTCGCGGCCGTGTCGATGCCCCGCTTGAGCGACAGCGGCGACGCGCCGGCGGCGACGTTGCGCAGACCCTCACGCACGAGCGCCTGCGCCAGCACGGTGGCGGTGGTGGTGCCGTCACCCGCGATGTCATTGGTCTTGGTGGCGACCTCCTTGGCCAGCTGAGCACCCAGGTTCTCGTACGGGTTCTCCAGCTCGACCTCACGGGCGATCGTCACACCGTCGTTGGTGATGGTGGGCGCGCCGAACTTCTTGTCGATGACGACGTTGCGGCCGCGCGGGCCGATCGTCACCTTCACAGCGTCCGCGAGGGCGTTGACGCCGCGCTCCAGAGCGCGGCGCGCGTCCTCTTCGAACTCCAGGATCTTCGTCATGAAAGTCCTCTCGATCTACCCGGACGCACTACCGCGCGTCCGTCACAACACACGTCCGCCCCGGCCACCCCTCACGGGACGACCGGGGCGGATGCATCACGTCTGGCGTGATTACTTCTCGATGACCGCGAGTACGTCGCGAGCCGAGAGCACGAGGTACTCCTCGTTGTTGTACTTCACCTCGGTGCCGCCGTACTTGCTGTAGAGCACGATGTCGCCCACCGCGACATCGAGCGGAATGCGCTTCTTGCCCTCGTCGTCCCACCGGCCCGGGCCGACCGCAAGGACAGTGCCCTCCTGGGGCTTCTCCTTGGCGGTGTCTGGAATGACCAGGCCCGACGCGGTGGTCTGCTCGGCCTCAAGCGGCTGAACCACGATGCGGTCCTCGAGCGGCTTGAGAACAACCTTGGTGGCGGTCGTCACGATCTGACCTCCCCTTCGATTGTGATCCTCGGCTGGCCGGATGGACCAGCCGCACGTTTATAGAGAGGCGACCCTGGTCGGCCTGTCGTCGCGGGTGCCAGCCCGGCCTCGTCGCTGTTGGCACTCTCACGTCGAGAGTGCCAGTGGGAACAGTATGCCGTGCCCCCGGGCCAGTCAACACGGCCCCCGCCGAACCGCCGGTGAACTCTGCCCATGGCCCTGTTCATGGCCTCGCTTGCTCGGCGGCTCGCGGGCCTTGAAGATGGCGGCTTCCCTCGTCGCGTGCTCGCTCGTTCCCTGTTGCCCTGCCTCGCTTCGCTCGGCGGCTCGCGGGCCTTGAAGATGGCGGCTTCCCTCGTCGCGTGCTCGCTCGTTCCTCGCTCCGCGCGCTCCTCAGTCCAGCCACCATCGGCCCGCTCGCGGCTCCGCGCGCACGTAGGCCATTGATCATTTGTCTGCTCGCATATATGGACTTCCCCGTCCCGCAAGATCTTATTCTATATGGCGATGTCGTTTGTTCGACAATGATCTCGATGGCTCGGGAAACGCCAAGTCATGACGGGCAACGCACCATGGCCGAGCAAATCCTCCGCCTTTACCGCTGCCACTCTCACTAGGATCACCGAACGGCGGCAACGTCGCATCCGAGGCGCACGAGACGGATAGGTGTCCAAGACGTGCAGATGAATGGGGATCAACGATGGCGGAGGTGGCCTTGCACTGCCCCAAGTGCCACGCTGGAATGGCGAGCTTCCGGCGGAGCGGCATCCTGGTCGAGCAGTGCGCCACCTGCAGGGGAGTGTTCGTCACCGAGGCCGGGCTCGCCCGCCTCATCGACGCGGGCGGCACCGGGCACGCGATGCACGCGGCGCCCTCGCCGGGGGGAACCTCGGCCAACGGCTACCACAGGCAGGCCTACGAGGGCCGGCACCGGCGAGGATGAACCGGATCCGCTCGACACCGAGGGGAAATCGACCAATTACCCTCCACCTGGACAGCGACCGGCATATCGCCCCACTGGGATAACGTTCCTATTCCGCGCGGATCTTACCGCGTTTTCCCCTCCCGCTTATGCGCACTCTGTTCACGCACTACAGTGAGCTTTTCACGATTCAATGCCGCCGCCTTTTTCGCGGTCGGCACACGAAGGAGCGTCGGGTGGAAACGAATCACAACTTCCTGCAGACGGGGGGTCAGCCGGTCTCTGACCGGATGCGGGAGTTGCTCGCCCGTGCGGCGCAGGACAACGTGTACGAACAGCGCTCACAGGGTCATGTGCTGGACGAGATACGCCAGCGGCTCGAAGGCATGGAGTGGCTGCTCCGCGAGGTCCGGGAGCGCGAGCTCAGCGGCCTGACCGGCCAGCTGGACAGCGTACGGGGTCAGGTCGACGAGCTCTCCGCCAAGCCGCCGGAATGGGCGGAGGGACTCGCCGAGCACATCGAGGCCGTCGGTGAGCGGGTCAAACCCGTGGCGGAGCTGCCCGCACTGTGGGCCGACGTCGGGGTCGTCGCCGAGAACGTCGACGAGGGGCTGTCCCGGCTGCAGTCGGTCATCGACTCGGCGCAGCATCTCGTCGACGCCACGCAGCAGGCGACGCAGCGCATGGAGGACATGGGCAAGCGGCTGGACAAGCTGCAGGGCAGCATGGAGGCCGCCTCCGTACGCTTCAACCGGCTCGACAAGTCGCTGGCCGAGCTGGGGCACCGCACGGAGAAGCTCGACCACTCCATCACCGGCGTCGCCACCAGGGTCGATCAGTCGCTGGGCGAGATGGGCGAGCGGATCGAGCAGGGCCTCGACGCCGTCAGCGGCCGGGTCGAGGGGGTCAGCGGCCGCCTCGACGGCGTTGACGGCAGCCTGGACGGGATCGACGGGCGGCTCGAGGGGCTGTCGGGCCGGTTCGACGGGCTGGACGGCAAGCTCGAAGGCGTCACGGGCCGGCTCGACTCCGTCAGCCAGCGCATCGGCCAGCTGCCCGCCGCGCTCGAGATCGGCGAGCTGCACCGCAAGCTGACCGAACTGGTGAAACGGCCCTACGCCGACCACGGCGACCGCTTCGACGCGCTGGAGAAGCGGCTCACCGAGGCGGTCGACCCGCTCATCGACGAGCTGCGGGCCCGTCCCGACCGGGACGAGGTCAAGGACATGATGTCCAAGATCGCCGAATCCGCGTACGGGGACGTCACCAGGCGCATGGACGAGTTCTCCCGCCGGTTCGAGAGCGTGCACGAGGACGTGCGCAAGCGCGTCGAGGGCATCCAGGACGACGTCACGAGGAAGGTGGAGTCGGCGCTCGAGGAGTTCACCACGCAGGTCGACATCGTGTCTCGCCGGGTCGAGTCGGCGCACACCGATGTCACCAAGCAGGTCGAGTCGGTGCACAACGAGATCGCCAAGCAGGTGGGCGGCATCCACGAGGACGTCACCAAGCGCATCTACGGAATCCACGAGAACGTGACCAAGCAGGTCGACGGGATCCACGAGGACGTCACCAAGCGGGTCGAGGGCGTCCACGAGGAGTTCGCCAAGAGGAACGACTCCATGCAGGACGAGGTGAGCAGGCGGCTCGACGGCGTGCAGGATCAGGTCGGCCGGAAGGTCGACTCGGTGCACGACGACGTCAGCAAGCGGATGACGGCCGTCCACGAGGACGTCCTCAAGCGGCTGACAACGCTCGAGGAGACCATGCTGGCGCTCGCCGAGGCGCTTTTGCGGCCCCGCAGGGAGGGCAAGGAGTAGGCCGCGGCCGTGCCCCCGCCCGAGCCGCAGGGGGCACGGCCCGCCCGGTCATGATCAGGCCGCTGACGTGCAAGTTGTTACCTTCGGCTTTCATAAAATCACTCCCGATACCGGCCGGAACCCGTTTTGATGGGTGTCGTGCCGCATCCACAGCCGTCCGACCCCAGCCGTCCCCCGACCGCCGCGACATTGCGCTGGATCGAAGAGTGCCTGGGCACGGGCAGCAGGGTGAAACTGGTCCGGCCGCTGGTCGGCGGCCTCGCCCACGTGAACCACGCGCTGCTCGTGGAGAGCCGGGCCGGCACCGCCCACCGGTTCGTCCTGCGCCGGTGGGCGCGCCGGGAGTGGAGCCTCACCGATCTCGAGTTCTCCCCAGAGCGTGAGATCGCCGCGCTCGCTCTGCTCGCCGGCTGCCGGCTCCCCACGCCGTCGCTCGTCGCGGCCGATCCGTCCGGGGCCTACTGCGACGCCCCCGCCCTGTTGATCACCAGGCTCCCGGGCCACGCGCCCAGGCCGGCGTCCGGCGACCTGCCGGAGTACCTGATCCAGCTGGCCGCGGCACTGCTGCCGGTGCACGCGCTCGAGGGCGCCCCGACCATGCCGCCGTATACCCCCCACAACCGCCTCACCGTCCAGACTCCGCCGCGGCACGCCACCCGCCCATGGCTGTGGGAACGCGCCTTCGAGGTCGTGAGCGGGCCCCCGCCCGAGGCGGCGCCCCGCTTCATCCACCGTGACTACGAGCCGGACAACACGCTCTGGTCGTCCGGGCGGCTCACCGGCGTGGTCGACTGGGACAGGGCGTCGTACGGCCCGATCGCGGTCGACATCGCGCACATGCGGTGCAATCTGGGGCTGCGCTACGGAATCGCCGCCGCCGACCGGTTCACCGCCGACTTCGACCAGGTGTGCGGCGGGTACGAGCACGACCCCTACTGGGACCTGCGCTGTGTCGTCGACCTGCTGCCGGGCGGCGGCTCACCGGTGCTCGAGGCCGACGTCCCGCTGCTCGAGGACTACCTCAAGGCGCTGCTGGCCCAGCTGGGCACCCCCGCGCATCGCTGAGCGCGGGCCAATCGGCCGGCTCAGACCGTCACGGTGGTGATCGGCAGAGACGAGTCGGCGGGCACGTCGAGTGCCGAGGGGAAGGCCCCGGCGGCGACCAGTTCCGCGCCCAGTGCCGCGACCATGGCGCCGTTGTCGGTGCACAGCGCCGGGCGCGGCACCCGCAACCGGACTCCGGCGGCGGCACAGCGCTCCTGCGCCATCGCCCGCAGCCGCGAGTTCGCCGCGACCCCGCCGCCGATCAGCAGGTCGGCCACCCCGTTCTCGCGGCAGACCGTCAGGGCCTTCCTGGTCAGGACGTCGACGACGGCCTCCTGGAACGAGGCGGCCACATCGGCGACGGGCACCGGCTCGCCGGCGCGCTCGCGTGCCTCGACCCACCGGGCCACGGCGGTCTTGAGCCCCGAGAAGGAGAAGTCGTAGGTACCGTCGTCGTACTTCCCGCGGGGGAACGCCATGGCGTCCGGGGCGCCCGAACGCGCCGCCCGGTCGATGTGCGGGCCGCCGGGGAAGCCCAGGCCGAGCACCCGGGCCACCTTGTCGAACGCCTCGCCCGCCGCGTCGTCGACGGTCGAACCGAGCGTCCGTACGTCCGTCGCGACGTCCGGTACCAGCAACAGCGACGAATGCCCGCCGGAGACCAGCAGCGCCACCGACGGTTTCGGCAGCGGCCCGTGTTCGAGCTGATCGACGGCCACGTGGGCGGCCAGGTGGTTGACCCCGTAGAGCGGCTTGCCGAGCGCGAGGGCGTAGGCCTTCGCGGCGGCCACCCCGACGAGCAGGGCACCGGCCAGCCCCGGGCCGGCCGTCACGGCGATCGCGTCGACGTCCTCGAACGCCACCCCGGCCTTGGCCAGCGCCCGGGACACGGTCGGGGTCATCGCCTCGAGGTGCGCCCGCGAGGCGACCTCGGGCACGACCCCGCCGAACCGGGCGTGCTCGTCGACGCTCGAGGCGATCGCGTCGCCCAGCAGCGTGTGCCCGCGTACGATCCCGACCCCTGTCTCGTCACAGGAGGTCTCGATCCCGAGGACCAGCGGCTCGTCACTCATCAGCGCCTCCCACCGGCCCGAACCCGGTCGTGCGCTTGCGCGGCGGAGTGCTCTGACGGCACATCACGATCGCGTCCACCCCCGACGGCTGGTAGTACCGCTTTCGTACGCTGATCTCGGTGAATCCGAAGCGTTCGTACAGCTTGCGCGCGGCTTCATTATCGGCCCGGACCTCCAGGAAGACCACTTCGCAGTCGCGGCGCGCGGCCTCGTCGAGCAGTGCGGTGAGCAGTGCGGCGCCGATGCCGCGCCCCCGCCGGTCGCTCCTGACCCCGATGGTCTGCACGTCGCCCTGGCCGCCCGCCGCCGCGAGGCCGGCATAACCGACGATCTCTTCGGTCGCACCGGCGGCCGGCGGGGAGGACTCCGGCGGAGCCACGGCGACGACGTAGTGCCGGGTCCCCGCCTGGTCGGCGAGCTCGCTGCGGAACATCTCCGTGGACCAGGCGTCGTCGGGGTAGAGCAGCGCTTCGAGCCGCTGTACGACCGGCAGGTCGTCGGGCGTCATCTCCCGGATGGAGGCGGGCTCGGGTCCCGTACCGATCATGCCGGGGTGACCTTCTTGCGGGGCCCGGGCTCTCGGGCGTCGGGCCGGCGGAGATAGAGAGGCTCCGGCGGCAGCAGCGGCGGGCCCGCGCCGCCGGACAGGCGGGTGACCGCGAGTTCGGCGACCGCCGTGGCCGATGGCAGCAGCGGCGCTGGATCACCCGCCACGTGCAGCACCTCGGGATACAGGTCGGCTCCCTCGCCGATCACGGGAAGGCCGGGCGCGGCCGCGTCGGCGGGCGGGCCGACGGCCGGCTCGGTCACCCGGACCCGTGCCGACTCGTACCTCGCCCAGTAGACCTCCTTGCGACGGGCGTCGGTCGCCACGACGAACGGCTCCTCGCGCCCGGAGGCCCAGGCGATCGCGTCGAGCGTGCACACCCCGTGCACCGGGACCCGCAGCGTGTCGCCGAGTGCGTAGGCGGTGACGAGCCCCACCCGCAGCCCGGTGTAGGGGCCGGGGCCGACGCCCACGGCCACGGCGCTGAGATCGGCCGAGGCCGCCCCCGCCTCGGCCAGCACCGCGGCGATCGACGGAGCGAGCAGTTCGGCGTGGCGGCGCCGGTCGACGGTCTCCATGCACGCGCGCATGCGAATCGCCTCGCCGGGGGCCCATTCGTACAAGGCGACGGTGACCGCGGCGGTGGCGGTGTCAAAAGCCAAGACCAGCACGGAGTCACAGCTTAGTGCCAGCACGCGGTCGGGGCGGCGGCCCGCCCCTCGGCCGGGCCAGGTCGGTCAGCGGGTCGCGAGGGCGTTGACGGTGTCCTCGGCGGCTCGCAGCGCCCCGTCGATCGCCCGGTCCGCCGGCAGCGGCCTCTTGGCGCTGTCGCCTCCCGCGTAGTGCACGGTGATCAGTACGTTCCCCGATCGGACGTTGACGACGGCCTCGCCCCGCCGCTGGGTCGCCTGCACGCTGTAGGTCAGGTAGCCCCCGTCGCCGATCTTGTCGACGCCGCGCTTGACCGAGACCTTCTGCCCCGAGGGCAGACCCTTGCCCGCTTCGTCGGCCGCGCGCTCGGCGGCCAGCATGGCGCTCGCCACTTCGCTCGCCGGCTGGTCGCCCGCCGCGGCGACGGCTCTCAGCTCGACGGTCAGCTGGCGCCGCCGCTGGTCGCCGAACCGGCTCCACACGCACTGGTTGTGCGCGTCGGTCGCCGCGAACGTGTCGGTCTGGGTGCGGTCGGCCTCGGGCACGAGGTCGCGGGTGAGGTCGTCCGGGAGCAGCTCGCAGGCGTCGGGGACCGCCTGGCGGTCGGCGCCCGCCGGCACCGAGGAGCTCTGCACGGTCATGTCCCGGGAGGCCAGGCCGTTCTCCGGATCACGCGACGTGACCCGGTTGAGCACGAACGCCGCCAGGCCGGCGCACACGATGACTCCCACTGTGGCACCGGCCAGTACGAAGGCCATGCCTCGGCGCTCGGGCCGGCCGTCCGGCATCCGATGGCTTCCATTCATCCGGGGCACTCCCTCCTGGAGGAGAGGTACATGTGTGCGCAGAACAGTACGTCACATTCCTATAACCTCATCGTCCTCGTTGACCGAAAAAATACCCACACTTCCGCTTTACCGGAAACCGCCCAGATCTACCCAACGGTCTCCGGTCCCCCGCAGGCGGACGGCACGCCCCTCCGAGGCCGCGTCGGCACGAGAGATGTTGATCTCCAGGCGGGCGTCGGCGAGCCCTTCCGCCAGGCCCTCGCCCCACTCGACGACGGTGACCGATTCCTCGACGGTGGCGTCGAGGTCGAGATCGTCGAGTTCCACGAAACCGCCGAGCCGGTAGGCGTCGGCGTGGACGAGCGGCGGCCCGCCGCACAGCGACGGGTGGACCCTGGCGATGACGAAAGTGGGCGAGGTGATCGGGCCGCGTACCTTCAGCCCCTCACCGATGCCCTGGGTCAGCGTGGTCTTGCCGGCCCCGAGATCGCCGGACAGCACCAGCAGGTCGCCGGCCCGTAGGACGCCGGCGAGGCGCAGCCCGAGGTCCCGCATGGCCTCGGCGGTGGGTATGACCAAATTCACGCCGAGCGCTCCTCGGATCGCGGATGGACCCGGGCGATCAGCTGGCGCAGCGCACGGGTGACGATGCCGGGATACTCCAGCGGCAGCAGGTGGCCCGCCTCGGGCACCTCGATCATCTCGGCGCCCTTGATCGCTTCGGCGATCGCGTGGCCCTGCGCCGCCGAGGTGAGCCGGTCGTCGCCGCCCGCCAGCACCAGCGCCGGCACCCGGCCGACCACGGCCAGGGACCCGAGCCGGTCGTGGGTCATGAAGCCCGGGTAGAACTCCGCGATCACGTCGATCGGGGTGGCGCGGATCATCTCCTCGACGAAGTCGACGACGGTGGGGCTCACGTTCTTGTCCGCGAAGCCCATGCGGCGGATCAGCATGAAGGCGATGTCGGCGCCGACGCGGCGGGTGCGGTCCACGATCTCGGCCCGCCGGCCCAGGTTGCGCACGAGCCCGGGCGTGAGCGGCCGCACCAGCTTGGCGACCACGAGCGGCAGGCCGAGAGTGATCTCGGACAGCCCGCCGCCGGAGGTATTGATCAATGCGACGCCCAGGACCTGGTCCCCGAACAGGTCGGGATGCCGGTCGGCCAGCGCCATGATGGACATGCCGCCCATCGAGTGCCCGACGAGCACCACGGGATCACCCGGGCGGACCGTGGCCCGCAGCACCGCGTAGAGGTCCGCGCCGGTCTGGTCGATGGTCGCGTGGGTGGGCTTGCTGCGGCCGGACCGGCCGTGACTGCGCTGGTCCCAGAAGACCGTCCGGACGCCCGGCAGATCGCGCCGCTGGTAGTGCCAGGCGTCCTGGTTCAGCGCGTAGCCGTGGCAGAACACGACGGTGAGCGGCGCGTCGTCCTGGCCGTCGATCTCAACGTGCAACGGAACGCCGTCGTCGGCCAGCACCTTGACCGGTTTCCCGCGCAGCCGTCCGAACGGTTCGTGAGCGTCGGGGTCCGGACGCAGCCGCACCCGGCCGACCGCGATCTTCCGGGCGCCCACCGCGACGCCGACGCCGGCCGCGCCGAGGCCCGCCACGACGCCGACGATGCCCATCCGCCGGCTCATCCGCCGCCTGTTCTGGCCGTCCATGCGCTCCACTCTCACCGCCCGGGATCCAGCGGTCCGGGATCCAGCGGCTCGTACCGCCGCGGCACCCGGGACCCGATGCGGGTGACGATCTCATACGAGATCGTGCCGATGGCGTCCGCCCAGTCCTGCGCCGTCAGCTCGCCGTGGTCGCCGGGCCCGAACAAGATCACCTCGTCGCCGGGCGAGATCTGGTCGTCGGCCATGTCGATCACGAACTGGTCCATGCAGACGCGCCCGGCGATGCGCCGCCGCGCGCCGCCCGCCAGCACCTCGAGCAGGTTGGATCCGTGCCTGGGTACCCCGTCGCCGTAACCCGCCGGCACCAGTGCGAGCGTGGTCTCGCGCTCGGTGACGTAGGTGTGGCCGTACGACACCCCGCTGCCCGCCGGGGCACGCTTGACGGCGGCCACGGCGGCGGTGAGCGACATCGCCGGTCTGAGCCCGAAGCCGCCGAGCCGCGGGACCGGGCTCAGCCCGTACGCCGCGATACCGGGCCGTACGAGGTCGTACCTGGCCTCGGGCAGGGTCAGGATGGCGGCCGAGTTGGCCAGATGCCGCACGTCCGGCCGCAGGCCCGCGTTCTCGGCCAGCTCGACGGCCTCCTTGAACGCGCCGAGCTGCAGCGGGATCGACGGGTCGCCCGGCTCGTCGGCGCAGGCGAGGTGGGAGTAGAGGCCGACGACGCGAATGAGCCCGTCGGCCTGCGCGGCCAGCGCGGCCGCGATGACGGCCGGCCAGTCGGCCGGGCCGGCCCCGCCCCTCGACATCCCGGTGTCGGCCTTCAGGTGCACTCGCGCCGTCCGGCCCGCCGTGCGGGCCGCGGCGGCGATCTCGTCGACCAGCCACACCGTCCCCGCCGTCAGGTCCAGGTCCGCGCCGATCGCCCGGTCGTACGGCTCGCCGGGCACGCCGAGGCAGACCATGATCGGCACCTGCGGCACCGACGCGCGCAGCCGCAGGCCCTCGGCCAGCTTGGCGACGCCGAGCCAGGTCGCGCCGCCGGCCAGCGCGGCCAGCGCGGCCTCCTCCATGCCGTGGCCGTAGGCCTCCGCCTTCACCATCGCCATCACGTCCGCGCCGCCCGCGCGGTCGCGCAGGAGCGCGATGTTGTCGCGGATGGCACGAAGATCGATGCTCGCCTGAGCCGGACTCGTCACGTCTGCCAAGTCTGCCGATTCTCCCACCATGATCACTGCTTATCCGGGGCCTGCCCACGTCGTGTCTCCAGACAGGGTACGAAATGCCCTGGGCAGTGCGGTGATGACGTCGTACGCGCTGATCGGAGCCTGGCCCTCTCCGGGCCGATCATGGGGCGCGACGGCGAAGCGGGCGGCGAGGCCATGCAGGTACGCACCCGCGGTGGCCGCGTCGAGCGGGGGCATGCCGCTCGCGAGGAACGCGCCGGTCAGCCCGGACAGCACGTCACCGGTACCGGCCGTGGCCAGCCACGGGGTACCGGTCGGATTGACGTGCACCGGCCGGCCGGTCTGCGCGACCAGGGTGGTCGACCCCTTGAGCAGGACGATCGCGGAGAGCTCGGCCGCGGCCTCGCGGACATGCTCCAGCCGCCGCGCCTCGATCGCCTCGCGGTCGGCCCCGATGAGGCGGGCCAGTTCACCGGCGTGCGGGGTGAGCACGGTCGGGGCCGTACGGCGCAGCAGATCACGACGCCGGGCCAGCACCGTGAGACCGTCGGCGTCCACCAGCACCGGCAGATCACTGCCGAGGGCGGCGGCGACCAGGGCCTCGGCCCGCTCGTCCGTGCCGATCCCGGGGCCGACCACCCACGCCTGCACCCGTCCCACCAAGGAACCCACGTCCGCCACGTCGCCGGCCTCGAGCACCGTGGTGACCGTCTCGGGCCACCGCTGCCGGACGAGGTCGACGGCCGGGCGCACGGAGGCGAAGCGCACCATCCCGGCCCCGCCGCGGACGGCCCCGCCCGCGGCGAGCACGGCGGCACCGGTGAACTGCTCACTTCCGGCGATCAAGCCCAGCACGCCACGGCGGTACTTGTCGGACTCGGGGGACGGCCGCGGCGGCCGGATGTCCTCCGAGTGCGGCGCCACCACGTCGGGTTCCGGCAGACGCGGCCCGAGCCCGATATCGATCAGTTCCACCACTCCGGCGTACCGGGCGCCGGGGTCGACGAACAGGCCCGGCTTGTACGTGCCGAACGTCACGGTCACGTCGGCGGTGATCGCCACGCCTTCGACCTCGCCCGTGCTCGCGTCGACACCGCTCGGCACGTCGCAGGCCACCACGACGGCGGCGCTCGCCGCCGTCCGCTCGGCCAGCCGGGCGTACGGCTCCCGCAGCCCGCCGTGCCCGCCGATGCCGACCAGGCCGTCGATCACCAGATCGGCGGCGTCGATGACGGCCTCGTCGGCGGTCACCCGCCCACCGGCCGCCCGTAGCGCACGCAGGCCCTGCTCGTGCGTCTTCGAGCCGGCCAGGATCGCCTCGACGCCCGCGCCGCGCCGCGCCAGCCACGCGCCGGCGAACAGCGTGTCACCGCCGTTGTCGCCGCTGCCGACGAGCAGCACGACCCGCGAGCCGTACGCGCGGGGCGGTATCGGGGCACAGACGGCCGCCAGCCCCCTGGCCGCGCGCCGCATGAGCTCGCCCTCGGGCAGCGCGGCCATCAGGGCCTGCTCGGCCTCCCGTACCTTGCCGACCTCGTGCGCGTGTCTCATCACTCGCTCCGCTCGGGGGTCTCGTCGGCTCGGGCCTCCGCGACGACGACCGCCGTGGCGACGCCGGCGTCGTGGCTGAGGGAGATATGCCAGTGGGTCACGCCGCGGGCGCGCGCCGCCGCGGCCACCGTCCCGGCGACGTGCAGGCTGGGCCGGCCGTCGTCTTCGCGGCGGACCTCGGCGTCGGTCCACAGCAGCCCCCTGGGCGCGCCCAGGGCCTTGGCCAGGGCCTCCTTGGCGGCGAACCGCGCGGCCAGCGACCTGACCGGCAGCCCCCGCTCCGCCTCGGTGAACAGCCTGGTCCGCAGCCCGGCCGTACGCTCCAGCGACTTCTCGAACCGGACGAGGTCCACCACGTCGATCCCCACACCCACGATCACCCGTCCAGGGTGCCACGCCCGGATCCGCTCGCCGGCGGGGTGCCCGGGCCGGCGCAAAAATCACCTGTCAATCGGGCCAACTCGTACCGATCGCCCCCTTCGCACGGGCTACAGTTGGCCGGTCCCGCCAGCCCGCTCCGAGTTGGTGGACGTCAGACCTGCCCGGGCTCTGCCCACAGGAGATCCGACCTGATACGGATCTATGTTCACCGGCAGAGCGCCGGTTCTATATATTCGCGCCGGCCGCGGTGGCCCCGCCCGATGTCCGGGAGGGGCCACTTTCGCGCTCGGCCGCCGGCCGCCACCCGACCTCGGCCGCCGGTCGGCCGCTATTCGACCGTGACCGACTTCGCGAGGTTGCGGGGCTGGTCGACGTCGTGTCCCTTGGCGGTGGCCAGCTCACAGGCGAAGACCTGCAGAGGCACCGTGGCGACCAGCGGTTGCAGCAGGGTCGGGACGGCGGGCACCCTGAGCAGCGTGTCCGCGTACGGGACCACCGACTCGTCACCCTCCTCGGCGATCACGATCGTCCGGGCGCCCCTGGCGCGGATCTCCTGGATGTTCGAGACGATCTTGTCGTGCAGGACCCGCCGGGCGCGCGGCGGCACCACGACGACGACCGGAAGGCCCTCCTCGATCAGGGCGATCGGCCCGTGCTTCAGTTCGCCCGCGGCGAATCCCTCGGCGTGCATGTACGCCAGCTCCTTGAGCTTCAACGCACCCTCCATCGCCACCGGATACCCCACGTGCCGGCCGAGGAAGAGCACGCACCGCTCGTCGGCGAGCGAACGGGCCAGCACCCGTACCGGCTCCATGGTCTCGAGGACCTTGTCCACCTTGTCCGGCATGGAGGAGAGGAGCTGGACCATGGCGAACACCTCGTCGCCCCACTTGGTGCCGCGGACCTGGGCGAGGTAAAGCGCGACGAGGTAGACGGCGACCAGCTGCGTGAGGAACGCCTTGGTCGAGGCGACCGCGATCTCGGGGCCGGCGTGGGTGTAGAGCACGCCGTCGCACTCGCGCGGGATGGTCGAGCCGTTGACGTTGCAGATGCCGAGTACCCGGGCCCGCTGCTCTCTCGCGTGCCGCAGCGCCATGAGCGTGTCCATCGTCTCGCCGGACTGCGAGATCGCGATGACGAGCGTGCTACGGGTCAGGATGGAGTCCCGGTACCGGAACTCGCTCGCCAGCTCGACCTCGCAGGGCAGCTGTGCCCAGTGCTCGATGGCGTACTTGGCGATCATTCCGGCGTGATAGGCCGTTCCGCAGGCGACAATGATGATCTTGTCGACGTCGCGGAGCTCGTCGTCGGACAGGCGCATCTCATCGAGGGTGAGCCGGCCGTCCACGCCGACACGGCCGAGCAGGGTGTCGGCCACCGCACGCGGCTGCTCGGCGATCTCCTTGAGCATGAAGTAGTCGTAGCCGCCCTTCTCGGCGGCGGACACGTCCCAGTCGACGTGGTACTCGCGCACGGGGACCGGCTTGCCGTCGAAACCGGTCACCGTGACCTCGTCGCGGCGGAGCTCGACGACCTGGTCCTGACCCAGCTCGATCGCGTCGCGGGTGTGCGCGATGAAGGCGGCGACATCGCTGGCGAGGAAGTTCTCCCCGTCGCCGCGGCCCACGACCAGCGGTGAGTTGCGGCGCGCGCCCACGACGACATCGGGTTCGGCGGCGTGCGCGGCCACCAGGGTGAAGGCGCCCTCGAGCCGGCGGCAGACGCGGCGCATCGCCTCGGTCAGCCCGCCGGAGCCCGTGATCTGCTCTTCCAGCAGGTGCGCGACCACCTCGGTGTCGGTGTCCGAGGCCAGCTCGTGGCCACGTTCCTCCAGCTCCGCGCGCAGTGAGGCGAAGTTCTCGATGATCCCGTTGTGCACGACCGCGATCGCCGCCGAGCAGTCGGTGTGCGGGTGCGCGTTGCGGTCGTTCGGCTGCCCGTGGGTGGCCCAGCGGGTGTGCCCGAGGCCCAGCGTGCCGCCCTCTGCCACCGCCTCGGACGGCGCGGACGTGACCTCGGAGGCCAGCGCCTCGCGCAGGTTCGCGAGCTTGCCGGCCCGCTTCACGGTCTTCAGCGCGCCACCGGTCAGGACCGCCACACCGGCGGAGTCGTACCCCCGGTACTCCAGCCTGGCCAGCCCGTCGACGACGACCTCGATGGCGGGCTTCGCTCCCACGTACCCAACGATTCCGCACATGGCGGCCACCATAGCCGCTGTGACCAGCGCGGCGAACCTCGGGAGCGCCGTGTCACTCGGCGCTGGCGACCGACAGAGTGCGCAGGCGTACGGCCGCCAACGTGGCGCCGAGCACCGAGACGACCACGAGCAGCACGGCGGCGAGGCCGAACGCCACCTCGGAGGTGACCGTGCTCGCCGAGCTGACGGCATCGGTCACCGACAGCGACCACTGCTGGATCGACAGTGACCGGGCGCCGGGGGCGAAGTTGCCGATCAGCGTCTCCCAGACGAGGGCGTACAGCAGGCCGATCGTGACCGCGTTGCGGCTGGCCACCGCCAGCACCACGAACACGGCGCAGTAGGCCACCCCGCCGACCAGCGTCCCCACTGTGAACCCCGCGGCCAGCCCGGCGGTGCCGCCGGTGAGGATCAGCCCCGCCACGAGCGTCGGTACGACCGCGAAGGCGACCACGAGTGCGATCGCCACGGCCAGCTTGGTCAAGAGGATGACCGGCCGCGGGATCGGCTTGGTCAGGATGTACATGATCTGGCCGTCGTCGATCTCCGGAGCGATGACGCCCGTACCGGCGATCAGCGCGAGCAGCGGCAGCAAAGTCGTGAGCGCGAACCGCTGCAGCACGATGGTGGAGATGTTCAGGTCGTTGTTGCCGGTGATCCGCAGGGCGACGGCCAGGAGCAGCAGGACGGCCGGCAGCATGAACAGCAGCAGTGCCCGCCTGCGGCCCAGCATTCCGCGGAAGGTGATGTAGGCGATGGTCGCGTTCATTCGTCGCTCAACCCTCTCCCGGAGCCGATCCGGTTCATGACGCCACCAGGTACGAGAAGACGCTCTCCAGGGACTCGTCGGCCGGCGAGACCTCCCACAGCCGCACGTTCTCCTTGTGCGCCAGCTGGGGCAGCAGCCACGTGAACCTGCGGAAGTCGACCGCCTCGACCCGCAGGCCGCCCTCGCTCAGCTGGACGCTCCGCGCGGACCCGTCGGCGATAATCGCCGACGCCAGCCTGCGGTCGTCGGCGGAGCGGACGATGAACACATGGGGACGGTCGGTCATCAACCTCCGGATGGCACGGAAGTCGCCGGAGGCGGCGTGCCGGCCGGCGACCATCACCTCGATATGGCTGGCCAGCCGCTCGACCTCCTCGAGGATGTGCGAGCTGAACAGCACGGTGCGGCCCTCGGCCGCCATCCGGCGGATCAGATCCATCAGCTGCAGGCGCTGACGCGGGTCCATGCCGTTGAAGGGCTCGTCGAGCAGCAGCACCGGCGGGTCGTGCACGAGCGCCGAGGCCATCTTGATCCGCTGCTTCATGCCCTTGGAGTAGGTGCCGATCACCCGGTCCTTGGCGGGTTCCATCTCGACCAGGGCGAGCGCCCGCTGCGCCGCCGCCCCCGGCTGGGGCAGCTTATGCAGCTTGGCCATGGCCAGCGTGAACTGCCAGCCGGTCAGGAAGTCGTAGGCCGACTCGCGCTCGGGCACGAGCCCGATGTGCCGGTAGACGTCCGGGTTCTTCCAGATCCGAGCCCCGTCCAGAGTCACCCCACCGGACGAGGGCGCGAGGAATCCGCCCATCATGTGGATCACCGTGGACTTGCCGGCACCGTTCGGGCCGAGCAGGCCGGTCACGCCCGGCCCGACGGTCATCGAGATCCCGTTGACCGCCACGACGTTCCCGTACCACCGGGACACCTGGTGCAGCTCCAGCACGCTCACGACAGACCCGCCTTCCGGAACCGGCCGTACAGGACCGCCAGCGCCCCCGCGACCACGGCGGCGCAGACCAGCGCGAACACCGGCCCGCCGATCCCGTCGGGCGGCCCCTGCGGCGTCGAGCCGCTTGCACCGAACAGGCCCACCTGCACGCCGTCGACCAGGTTGAACGGGGTGAACAGCCCGGCCCACCCGGCCGCATCGTAGTTGTTGTTGTACAGAGCGATGAACTGCACGAGCCCGACGGTGGCGCTGCTCAGCAGGTACACCGCGATGACCGCGGCCACCCCGAACCCCCGGCGCGGGGTGAACGCCGCGATCACCAACGCGAAGGCGGCGAGGACGAACGCGAACACCGCGCAGCCGGCCATCCCGCCGAGGTAGTCCGTGGTCTGCGCGCCGACGCTCGGCATCGCCGGCGCTTGCGTCTCCTCCGACGGCCGGGTGACCAGCGCGCCGACGTACAGCAGCGTCACCGGGGTCGCCAGCAGCGCGAAGATCGCCGTCACGAACGCCGCGAACTTCGCCAGCACGAAGTCGAACGAGCCCACCGGCCGCGAGAAGTACAGCGGCACCACGTGGAACCGCAGCTCGCGCGAGGCGATCACCGGAGCCTGGGTGGCCAGGAAGATGGCCACGATGGGCTGCAGGAGGACGGCGTAGGCGGCGTAGCGGATGAGCGTGGACGGCTCCTTGGTGATGGCGAGCACCGCCACGCTGCCCGCCGCCGGCAGCATCATGATCGCCACCAGCAGGAACGGCATCACCTTGGCCCTGGCCGGCCGGCCGAGCCCGTATACGGCCCGCAGGTTGTGCACGAACAGCGATCGGATGACGTACGACCGGCCGAGCCGCCTGCCCTCGTAGTGGCGATAGCCGATGTCGTGGATCGTCGAGGGGGTGAGGGGGCTGGTCATGGCGTGACTCCGGTCGGCCCCGCCGGGGCGGCGAAGACCTCTTCGATGTGGTGGCGATGCTGTTCCATCCGGATCAGGCGGAGCCCGAGTTCGGCGACACCGTCACGGACGAGGTCGAAGGTCGACTCGTCGGCGATCTCGATCAGCAGGAAACGGCCCTCGGGACGCACGGCGAGCCCCGAACCGGCCAGCTTGCCGCTCAGCTGGTCGCGCCCCTCGTCCACCTCGACCACCAGCGTCCCGCTGACCTCCGTGAACGCCGCGACGGCCTGAGATCGGAGCAGCTTCCCGCCGTCGATGATCACTATGTGGTCGCAGACCCGCTCGAGCTCGCCGAGCAGGTGCGACGTGACGAGGACGCTGATGCCGAACTCGGTGCCGATGCGCCGGATGAGTGCCAGCATCTCGTCGCGCCCGGCCGGGTCGAGACCGTTGGTCGGCTCGTCCAGGAAGACCAGCTGCGGGTCGTGCACGAGCGCCTGGGCCAGTTTGACGCGCTGCCGCATCCCGGTCGAGTAGCCGCCGATGGGGCGGTAACGCTCCTCGTACAGCCCGACGTGGCGCAGCGTGTCGGCCGCCCGCTCCCGCGCCGCGGTGGGTGGCAGCCCGCACATGCGGGCCATGTGGACGACGAACTCGGTGGCGGAGACGTCCGGCGGGAGACACTCGTACTCGGGCATGAAGCCGACCCGTTCCCGGATCCGCTCACCCTGGCGATGGATGTCGAGATCCAGTACGGCCGCGTGCCCGCTCGTCGGGGGCATCAGCCCGAGCAGGATCTTGATCAGCGTCGACTTGCCCGCGCCGTTCGCGCCGACGAGTCCCACGACCCCGGAGTCGACCGCGACGGTGAGGTCTTCGAGGGCGGTGACCCCCGGGAACCTCATCGTCAGGCCCTGGGTAGCGATGATCGGCATGCCTCGAACCTAGTGGAGGGAGGACGCTCCGGTCCTCATCCTGCGGGTGTACGTACGCCCCTCTTCCGGACCAGATCCCACAACGTCTTCTGCACCAGCAGGGTGACCACCCCCGCGATGATCATGCCGCCCACGTTGACCGCGAGTTGCAGGGCCGAACCGCCGACCTCGTTCCAGTGCCGCAGCGCCACCCCGACGGCGATGTTGCCGGCCGCGGGCACCGTGGTGACCGAGATGAACGCGCCCACGAGCGCCGACGACTTGTCGGCGGTGAGCGACAGGACCCCCGCCGCGCCGGCCAGGATCGCGACGATGAACGACCATCGGTCGGGCTTGTAGACGAAGCCGGTGAGCGGACGCTCCTTGGGCAGCTCGCTGAGTTCGATCACGCCGATCCACCTGCTGACGAGGGCGCACACGGTCGTGATCGCGATGGCGATGAGGAACCCGATGGCGAGCGTGCGCGCGGCGGTGGCGATGCGCCGGACGTCGCGGAAGATCATCCCGTACGAGATGGCGGCGACGGTGCCGAACTCGGGGCCGAGCACCATCGCGCCGACGATCAGAATCGGCGAGTCGATGAGCGCTGCGATGGCCGCGAGCTGTGTGGACAGCGCGAGGAAGGCAACGAACGACCAGGTCAGCCGACTGTCCTCGGCCGTCTGCCGGTCGAGCTCCTCCCAGACGACGGCGTCGCTGCCGTGTCCGGGCGCCTCGCGCTCGGCGGTCTCGGCGGCGTGGGACAGCGAAAGGTCCACGCGCTCCATCGCGATGGAACCATCGTGGTCGATGCCGAGCCGCCGGAGCTCCTCGAGAATCTCGTTGGCGGCCTCACGGGCGACGTCGGCCATGACCACGTCACCCTTGGGCTCACGGGCCGCACCCGGCAGCACGACCACGTTGGTGGCCCCCGGATGCCGCGCCAGCATCTCGCAGACCGTGTCGGTCCGGCCGTCAGGCACGATCACACGCAAATGCAGCACGGAGCCATGGTGCCGTATCCGAGCCCTTCCCTCGGCACGAGCACACAGATCGGTTGTGTGCGACATTGCGGTCATGGAACTACAAAGCGGGTGCCGTAAAGGAAGGCGGCGTCACCGAGCCGGTGTGGCGGCCGGGGCGATCGTCGTGCTGCTGGCCGGATGCAGCGTCGATGTGACGAGCCCGGAAGGCGGCTCCGCCGCTCCTCGGACACCCGGTGGCCGGAGCGCGACTCAGGCGCAGAAACGGCTCGACGACCTGCGCGTGACCGGGGCCGGTGACATGAGCGGCTACGAACGCGACCGATTCGGCCAGCGCTGGAAGGACACCGACCGCAACGGCTGCGACCAGCGCAACGACGTGCTCGCCCGCGACCTGGACGGCGTCGAGAAGCGCGGTCGCTGCGTGGTGGTCGCCGGACGGCTCGACGACCCCTACACCGGCAAGGACATCAGCTTCAGCAAGTCCCGGGCCACCGAGGTGCAGATCGACCACATCTATCCGCTGGGGCTCGCCTGGCGGATGGGCGCCGACGGCTGGGACGCCGCCAAGCGGGAGAAGTTCGCCAACGACACCGGCAACCTGCTCGCGGTGTGGGGCCGGCCCAACCAGCAGAAGAGCGACTCCGGTCCCGGTGAGTGGAAACCGCAGAAGTCCTACCAGTGCACCTATGCGATCAAGTTCGTCGCGGTGGCGGCGGAGTACGACCTGCCGGTGACCCAAGCCGATCACACCGCCCTCGAGGACTTCCTCTCCCGCTGCTGAGTTGAATGGCGGGCTGACTCAGAGGGCGTGCCGGACCGTGCCGGCGAGGCGGTCGGCGATGGCCTGGGCCTGGTCCTCGGAGGCCGCCTCAACCATGACCCGCACCATCGGCTCGGTGCCGCTCGGCCGGATCAGCACCCGCCCGGTCTCGCCGAGTTCGGCCTCGGCGGCCGAGACCGCATCGGCGAGCTCCGCCGAGGCCCCGAGGCGGGTCTTGTCGACACCGCGCACGTTGACGAGCACCTGCGGCAGCCGGGTCATGATCTTTGCCAGCTCGTCCAGCGGCCGGCCTCTGCGGACCATCGCCGCGAGCAGGTGCATCCCGGTCAGCACGCCGTCGCCGGTCGTCCCGTGCCGCAACATGATCACATGGCCGGACTGCTCACCGCCGAAGGCGAAGCCGCCGTCCTTCATCGCCTCGAGGACATAACGGTCGCCGACCGCCGTCTCGACGACCTTGATCCCGGCGTCGCGCATGGCCAGCTTGAAGCCGAGATTGGACATCACCGTCGCCACGACCGTGTCGCCCGGCAGCAGCCCGGCGTCGCGCAGCTCGAGTCCGAGGATCGCCATGATCTGGTCGCCGTCGACCGTCTCGCCCGACGCGGTGACGGCCAGGCAGCGGTCGGCGTCGCCGTCATGGGCGATGCCGGCGTGCGCGCCGTGCTCGATGACCGCGGCCCGCAGCGCCTCGAGGTGGGTCGAGCCACAGCCGGAGTTGATGTTGAGCCCGTCGGGAGCTGCCCCGATCGTCACGACCTCGGCGCCGGCGCGGCGCAGCACCTCCGGCGCCACGGTCGTCGCGGCGCCGTTCGCGCAGTCGACCACCACGCGGAGCCCTTCGAGCGAGCCGCTCAGGGTGGACAGCAGGTGCTCGATGTACCGCTCCGCGGCGCCCTCGGCGTCACGGATCCGGCCGACGTCGGCCCCGGTCGGGGGGTCCCACGGGTCCCCCAGGTGCGCCTCGATGGCGTCCTCGATCTCGTCGGCGAGCTTGAAGCCGCTGCGGTCGAAGAACTTGATGCCGTTGTCGGGAGCGGGGTTGTGCGAGGCCGACAGCATGACGCCGAGATCGGCGTTCAGATCGTGCGTCAGGTAGGCCACGGCCGGGGTCGGCAGGACACCGAGCCGCAGAACGTCGACACCGGCACTGGCCAGGCCCGCGGCGACCGCGGCCTCGAGGAACTCCCCCGAGGCGCGCGGATCCCGGCCCAGGACGGCCACCGGGCGGTGATCCTTGAACGCACCGGCCTCACCGAGCACCCTGGCGGCGGCGACGGACAGATCCATCGCCAGCCGTGCCGTGAGATCCCGGTTGGCGACACCGCGGACACCGTCGGTTCCGAAAAGACGACCCACCATCAACTCCCAGGCGCAGGAAAACGCGTCGGGCCGCCACGCGTCAGCGGGCGGCCCGATACGGACAAGTCAGCGCTTGCTGTACTGCGGAGCCTTACGGGCCTTCTTGAGGCCGGCCTTCTTGCGTTCCTTGGCCCGCGGGTCACGGGTGAGGAACCCGGCCTTCTTGAGCGCGGGCCGGTGATCGGGCTCGGCGAGCTGCAGGGACCGGGCGATGCCCAGTCGCAGCGCACCGGCCTGGCCGGTCACCCCACCGCCGTGCACACGGGCGATGACGTCGAACTGTCCCTCGGCGCCCAGCGTCACGAACGGCTCGTTGACGATCTGCTGGTGCACCTTGTTCGGGAAGTACTGATCGAGGGTGCGACCGTTGATCGTCCAGTTGCCGGAGCCGGGGATGATCCGGACGCGCGCGATGGCCTCCTTGCGGCGGCCGGTGGCACCGGCGGGGCCGACCGCCACCGCGGGCGCGGGCTCGTCGGCCTCGCTCTGCGGGGTCTCGCTGGTGTACTCCGAGAGTGCCTCTTCGCCGAAGGCGTCTGCTTCTACGCCGTCGACGGGCGTCTCGATACCGGTGGACTCGGCCACGATTCTCCTAAGTTCCTTTTGGGTTGGCCCGTTGCGGTCCTGGGCCGCCGCGGCGGCCGCCACCGATCCTCGGACTACTGCTCGACCTGGGTGATCTCGAACGGCACCGGCTGCTGCGCCTTGTGCGGGTGCTCGGGGCCGGCATAGACCTTGACCTTGCCGAACATCTTCCGGCCGAGCGAGTTCTTGGGGAGCATGCCCTTGATGGCCTTTTCGACCGCGCGCTCGGGGTGCTTGTCCAGCAGGTCGCCGTAGCTGATCGAGCGGAGACCGCCGGGGTAGCCCGAGTGCCGGTAGGCGCGCTTCTGTTCGCGCTTGTTGCCGGAGAGCGCCACCTTGTCCGCGTTCACGATGATGACGAAGTCACCCGTGTCGAGATGCGGCGCGTAGATCGGCTTGTGCTTTCCCCGAAGCAGGGTGGCGACCTGGCTGGCGAGGCGACCCAGCACGACATCGGTCGCGTCGATGACGTGCCACTGACGCTGCACGTCAGCGGGCTTAGGGGTGTACGTGCGCACGGTCGTAAGCCTTCGTTTCTTGTCGACTTCTCAGCGGAATCCTGGTCGCGCCGCTCGGAACTCGTCCGACCTGACGGCCTGGGGTGGCCGGGGCCTCGGAGGCACACCGACACAGACAACGAACGAGCAGGATACCCAGCCGGACGGGCATGGGTCAAAGCAAGTCGTTGGTGACGGGCTTCCAGCCACCCTCAAGTATGCCTTATGCGGAGCGGTGTCTCGACCACTCCGGGGCCGATCAAGGCCGGCGAATCATATTTGATCACCAGGCCTTCATCCGTATATGTAGGTATAGAGTGCGGTGCGGTCAGCTTTACCCCCGGGAGGGCCCCCTGTCCAGGAACCGCACGGCAGTGTCCGCACTGGCCCTAGCCGCCCTGGCGCTGAGTGCCGGATTCACCGCGGACCGACTGCTTCTCACCGAACCGGAAACGCAACTCGTCTTCCAGGAGCGTCCCACCGGGACGACGGCCCCGACCGCCGCCGACGGCGAGGCGCCCGCCGCCCCGGCCGCTCCGCCCACCTCGTTCCAGACCACCGAGCCGACCCCTCCCCTCAAGCGGATCCACCGGCCCCCCGAGCCGGCCCGCCGGTCGTCCGCGCCCTCAGCGTCGCCGACCCGGCGGACGGTGGTGAGTGCCGGTGGCGGCGTCGAGGAGACCGTCGCCCAACTGACCAACCGCGAGCGGGCCAAGGCCGGATGCGGCCCGCTGAAAGTGGACGCCCGCCTGCGCACCGCCGCCCGGCGGCACTCGGCGGACATGGCGGCGCGCGACTACTTCTCGCACGACGCGCCGGACGGCTCCACCTTCGTGGACCGGATCAAGGCGGCGGGCTACCTGAGCCCGGGAGCGGAGAACATCGCGAAGGGCTATTCGACCCCCGCCGCCGTCATGGCCGGCTGGATGAAGAGCCCCGGGCACCGCGCCAACATCCTCAACTGCGACCTGCGCGCGATCGGCGTCGGGGCTCATTTCGCCCCCGGCGGCCCGTGGTGGACGCAGGACTTCGGCTGGGAGTAGGGCCCGTCCTCGGACACCGGGCGCGGCACGCCCGGGCCATGCCATCGTGGCTCAGAGCCCTCATGGCGAGCACCGGTTGACGACGTCTAATCCCCACAAATCCACCGATAGGGTCCCTTTCTATGAATTACCCGGGTAATCAAGGCCAACCCGGCGGCTGGCCACCAGAGCAGTCGCCGCAATCGCCGTACAGCCCCGGACGACCGCGATCCGGCACCGCTCCCCACGGCCGGAGTCCCCTCGACCCCCCACCGGACGACGGCCCGTTCACCCCCAGGCCCGACGACGCCCATGGCCCCGCCGACCCGTACGAGCGCGGGCGCGAACACGAGACGAGGCCTTACCAGCCGGGCCCCTACGAACCGCGCCCCTACGAACCGGGGCCTCATGACTCGCCGCCTCATGACTCGGCGCCGCACGACTCGGGGCCTCAGAACCCGGGGCCCTACGACTCCGGTCCCTACGGGCCGGGCCCCTATGGGCCGGGCGGCCCGGGCGATGATCGGCCCGCCCGGAGCCACGATGGGCGCTCCCGGCGCAGCGAGCCCGGCCACCGCGGTCCCACACCGCCGGGCCGCAAGGGCAACCTGCCGCTGATCGCCGGTGCCGCGGTCCTGGCCGGCATCGTGCTCATCGGCGGCGGCATCGGCATCTCGAACGCGCTCGAGAACAATCCCGCCGCGCAGTCGGCGAAGGCGCCGGCCACTCCGCAGTCGCCGACCGCTCCGTCGGTCAGTGCCACCCCCACGCGCCCGATCGGCGGCCTCGGCAACAGCCGGACCACCGACGCCAGGGCGCTGACGCTGGCCGAGATCTTCCGGCGCCGCACCTTCAAGGTGGGGGCGAACCGGTACACCATGACGGCCCGGCGCGCGGACCGTGACTGCGCCAGAACGGTGAACGGCACCAGGCTGGTGACGGCGCTCCGGCGCGGATCCTGCAACCAGGTGATGCGCGCCACGTTCGCCTCCGCCGACGGCAGGCTCATCGGCACCGTCGGCGTGGCCAACCTGCGCAACGCCACCGCCGCCAGAGCGGCGACGCGCGTCTGGAGCGCCAAGGACGCCTGGGTCCGGCCGGTCCCCGGCCCGGGCATCACCAGGACGATCGGCAAGGGCAGCGCGCTCGGGACCTTCCAGTCCAAGGGCCACTACCTCCTGATGACCTGGGTGCAGCAACCGAGCGGCAAGGACATCCCCTCCAGCCAGCACCGCGCGATCTCCAAGTTCGGCCAGGACGTGATGCTCGGCAGCGGCCTGTTCGAAGCCCTGAACTACCGGGGAAACGTGGGCAAACCCCTCCAAAAGTAACCACTACGAATACGCTGATTGCCTATGTCTGGTCGTGAAGAGACGCCTGAGCCCGTCGAGGCGCCGCAAGCAGAGAGCGGGGCGGCGCCGCAGCCCCAGGTGCCCGCCGCCCCGCCGAGCTTCGGTAACGCCGGCCTCCCGCAGCCCATTCCCGAGCCACTCGACGAGCCCGCGTCACCGCGGGCCCGCACCGTGGACCACCTGGACGGGCCCAAGGCCCCGTGGTGGGAGACGGCACCCGTGGCCGACGAGACCGACGGGACATACTCGGCCGCGGACACCGACGACGTTCAGCATGCCGACGAGGCCGCACCGGCCTGGCGCACGCCCGAATCGTCGGCGCCGCAGGTCATGCCGTCCTCTCCGGACATGCTCGTGGCCGGGCCCGGGATCGCGGCCTTCGACACCCGCGGCGCGCTGCCCACCGCCCAGCCTCAGCGCCGGCCGAAAGAGACCGGGTCTCCGGACTTCCTCGACACCGACCCCGACGGCATCCCGATCATCGAGCAGGCCGAGCCGGCGGCCGTGCCGGGTGGGGCGTTCGGTGGGCCGCCGTCGAACGTGCCCACGTCCACGGGGATGAGCCCGCCGTCCGAGGCGGCACCCGCTTTCGACATGACCGCATCGGCGGCCGCCTCCCGGGCCGACTTCGCCGCCCGCCTGCGCGCCGCGGGTCCGTACCCG
Source organism: Actinomadura alba (assembly GCF_014323705.1). GTDB lineage: Bacteria > Actinomycetota > Actinomycetes > Streptosporangiales > Streptosporangiaceae > Actinomadura_C > Actinomadura_C alba. The sequence continues at coordinate 91,468 of NZ_JABVEC010000002.1, read as the reverse complement.
GCCGGCGGAGAAACCGCCACGGCCACCATGCCGCCCACGGCCCCTCAGGGCGCGCCCTCGGAGGCTCTCGGCGCCATGACGGCCCCGGCCCGTCCGCCGGACGGCGGGGCGCCATCGCCGATGGGCGGGCCGCCGGCACCGGGCCGAGGCGGTCGCCGCAGACTGCTCGTGGTCGGCGGCGGGGCCGCGGCCGTCCTCCTGATCTCACTGGCCTTCATCGGGGTCAAGGCGGCGAGCGGTCCGGCCGAGCGCGCCGCCCCGTCCACGCCGGCGCCCCGGCAGTCGGTCGCCGCGCCGCTGGCGCAGCCCAGTACAGCGACCCCGCGACCCGGCCGGACGGCGGTCACGAGCATCGACAGCGAGCGGACCGACCGGCGGCCGCTCGCGTTCACCGAGGTCTTCCCCTCCAGCACGATCAGCCTGGGCGGCCGCACGTACAAGCAGGACAAGATCTCGGTCAACCACCAGTGCGGCCTGGCGGCACGCGGGGCGATGGCCGCGGCACTGGAGCGCGGCAAATGCCGCAGCGTGGTGCGCGCGACGTACGTCAACGGCAAGAAGTACGCCGTCACCACGGGCGTCGCGGTCATGCCCACCCGCGCCGCGGCGCTGACCGCGAACAAGGCCGGTGACCCCAGCCGGTACGAGTGGTTCCGCGGCATGCGCGGCAAGGTCGCGACGAAGATCGACCAGGCCGGCGGCTACGCGTCCAGCACCGTACGAGGGCGCTACATCATCTACTCCTACGCGCAGTACGTGGACGGCACCCGGCCGAACGCGGCGGATCAGGCACTGAGGAGCCTGACCCGCCAGTTCATCGCCTACGCCGTGCGGCCGATCGAGAGGCGCGCCGGATAGCCGGGCCACGCTCCTGGCACTACAGCCCGGCCGTACCCCCCTGGCAGGCGGCCGCCGACGCCTCGCCGGGCGGCGGGACCGTGGACGCCTCGGCCCCGGTGCCACAAGACGCAGTGCCACCGGCAGCGGTGCCGCCCGCCCCCGTCCCGCCCGCCCCCGTGCCGTTGGCGGCCGAGGCGTTGGCGGCCGAGGCGTTGAGCGTCCGTACCCGCCGGGTCTCCTGGGCCCGCCGGGCCAGTGCCTCGTCGCCCGGATAGCGGATCTCCTCGAGCGACAGCCCATGCGCCGGGGCCACGTTGACGGCGGAATCGCGGATCCGTGCGGCCAGGACCTCGGCCGGCCACTCAACGTCCCGGCGGCCGTCACCGACCACCAGCAGCGCTCCCACGAGGGCCCGCACCATCGAGTGGCAGAAGGCGTCGGCCTCCACCGTCGCGACCGCGACGCGCTCGTGCTCGTGCTCGCGAGCCCACTCGTACCGCAGCAGCCGCCGGATCGTGGTCGCGCCCTCGCGGCGGCGGCAGAAGGCGGCGAAGTCGTGCTCACCGACCAGCAGCGCCGCCGCGGCGTTCATGCGGTCCAGATTGAGCGGGCGCGGATGCCACACCATGTCGTGGCGGCGCAGCGGCTCGACACCGACGGGATCGTCGCTCACCCGGTAGACGTAACGCCGGGACAGCGCGGAGAACCTCGCGTCGAAGCCCTCGGGGGCCGCGGTGACCCGCCAGACCCGCACGTCGGGCGGAAGCAGCCCCGCCAGCCGGCGCGGCATGGTGCCGTTGATCTGGGTGTACGGGGCTGAGGGCACGACGACATGGGCGACCTGGCCGCGTGCGTGCACTCCGGCGTCGGTACGCCCCGCCACGGTGAGCACCGGAGGCGGATCGAGCCGGAGCAGTCTGGCGAGCGCGTCCTCGATGACGCCCTGGACGGTTCTTTGACCGGGCTGACGAGCCCAGCCCGCGAACTCCGACCCGTCGTACCCGATATCGAGCCGGAGTCTTACCAGAGCGGTCATATCGGTCGGGGCTCGCTTCTCCGACACCGGTACCTCTCACCCGTTGGATGATGATGATCGCCGGGCATATGCCGCGCCACCACTCCCCTGAAAACGATTGCTCCCCGAGTCCTGACCATGGGAGAAGTCTTTCAAAGATCGAGCCCGCCGTCCCGTATCAGGGCGGCGGGCTCGGTCGCGTCGGGCGAAGAGCGTTACTTGTCGCCCTCGGCCTTGTCACCCTTGGCCGTGTCGGCCTCGGTCTCCTCGGCCGCCGGTGCCGTCTTCTCCTCGACCTCGGCCTCGTCGTCGGCCTTGGCCTCGGTCTCGGTCGCCGGAGCGGCCTTGGCGGTCGGCACCGGGGCGGTCCGGACCGCCTGCGCCGGAGCGCCGGTGGCCGACTCCTCAACGAGCTCGATCACGGCCATCGGCGCGTTGTCACCCTTGCGCGGACCGACCTTCGTGATCCGGGTGTAACCGCCGTCGCGGTTCTCGAACCGCGGGCCGATCTCAGCGAAGAGCGTGTGGACGACGTTCTTGTCCCGGATCACCGTCAGCACCTGCCGCCGGGCCGCGATATCGCCGCGCCGCGCCTTGGTGATCAGCTTCTCCGCCAGCGGGCGCAGCCGCCGCGCCTTGGTCTCGGTCGTCTTGATGCGGCCGTGCTCGAACAGCGACGTGGCGAGGTTCGCCAGAATGAGCCGCTCGTGCGCGGGGCTTCCACCGAGACGTGCACCCTTGGTGGGCTTCGGCATGGCTTGGTTCTCCTGTTCCACCTGCATCGGCCGTATCAGGTACCGATGTCAGTCCGGCGGCGCCGGAAGTGGCGCCGCCGATAGCTGATTTCTTAGTACTGCTCGGTCTCGGCGTAGCTCTGGTCGTCGTCGCCGTAGTTGTCCGCCGCCGCGCTCGGGTCGAACCCGGGCGGGGAGTCCTTGAGCGACAGCCCCATCTCGATCAGCTTCTGCTTGACCTCTTCGATGGACTTGGCACCGAAGTTCCTGATGTCCAGCAGGTCCTGCTCGCTGCGGGCGACCAGCTCTCCGACGGAGTGGATGCCCTCACGCTTGAGGCAGTTGTACGACCGGACCGTGAGGTTGAGCTCCTCGATGGGCAGCGCCAGGTCCGCCGCGAGGGCGGCGTCCGTCGGCGACGGGCCCATGTCGATGCCCTCGGCCTCGACGTTGAGCTCACGGGCCAGGCCGAAGAGCTCGACCAGCGTCTTCCCGGCGCTCGCGACCGCGTCGCGCGGCAGCATCGCCGCCTTGGTCTCGACGTCCAGGATCAGCCGGTCGAAGTCGGTGCGCTGCTCGACTCGGGTCGCCTCGACCTTGTAGGTGACCTTCATCACGGGCGAGTAGATCGAGTCGATCGGAACCCGGCCGATCTCCTGGCCCGGCTGCTTGTTCTGAGCGGCGGACACGTAGCCCCGGCCACGCTCGACGGTGAGCTCCATCTCCAGCTTCGCCTTGTTGTTCAGCGTGGCGATGTGGAGGTCGGGATTGTGCACCTCGACACCCGCCGGCGGCGCGATGTCGGCCGCGGTGACCACACCGGGGCCCTGCTTGCGCAGGTACATCACGACCGGCTCGTCGTGCTCGGAGGAGACGACGAGCTCCTTGAGGTTCAGGATGACGTCGGTGACGTCCTCCTTGACCCCCGGGACGGTGGAGAACTCGTGCAGGACACCTTCGATCCGGATGCTGGTGACGGCCGCACCGGGGATCGAGGAGAGCAGCGTACGACGCAGCGAGTTGCCGATCGTGTAACCGAAGCCCGGCTCGAGCGGCTCGATGGTGAACCGCGACCGGAACTCGTCGACCTGCTCTTCGGTGAGAGTGGGACGCTGAGCGATGAGCATGGCTGTTCCTTCCCGCGGCGCCCGCTATTTGACTGCCGCGTGTCTTCTTCCCTCCGACGTTACGCCGCCGTTGGGATCTGCGCTGGTCCCGGACGGTGGCAAGGCCACCGTCCGGGAAAGCCACTACTTCGAGTAGTACTCGACGATGAGCTGTTCCTGCACCGGCGAGTCGATCTGCTGCCGGACCGGAAGCGCGTGCACCAGGATGTGCATCTTCTCGCCGACGACCTCGAGCCAGGCCGGGACCGGACGCTCGCCGACCTCGGCGCGGGCCACCGCGAACGGGGTGTCCTCGATCGACTTCGGCCGGACCTCGACGATGTCCCGCTCGTTCACCAGGAACGAGGGGATGTCGACCTTCTTGCCGTTGACCAGGAAGTGGCCGTGGCGGATCAGCTGGCGGGCCATGTCGCGGCTCTTGGCGAAGCCCGCGCGGTAGACCACGTTGTCGAGGCGCCGCTCGAGCAGGCTGAGCAGGTTCTCACCCGTACGGCCCTGACGGCGGTTGGCCTCTTTGTAGTAGTTGCTGAACTGCTTCTCCAGCACCCCGTAGATGCGGCGGGCCTTCTGCTTCTCCCGCAGCTGCACGAGGTACTCGGTCTCCTTGGGGCGACCGCGGCCGTGCTCACCCGGCGGGTAGGGCCGGATCTCGATCGGGCACTTGGGCCCTTCGCACTTGCTGCCCTTGAGGAACAGCTTCATCTTCTCGCGACGGCACAGCTTGCAGTCGGCGCCGGTGTATCGAGCCATTTCTCCGTAACCTCTCAGACCCGGCGGCGCTTCGGCGGCCGGCAACCGTTGTGCGGCACAGGCGTGACGTCCTGAATCGAGCCCACCTCGAGGCCGGTCGCCTGCAGCGACCGGATGGCGGTCTCGCGGCCCGAGCCCGGGCCCTTGACGAAGACGTCCACCTTGCGCATGCCGTGCTCCATGGCGCGGCGGGCACAGGACTCCGCCGCCTGCTGGGCGGCGAACGGCGTCGACTTACGCGAGCCCTTGAAGCCCACGTGGCCTGAGGAGGCCCAGGAGATCACGTTCCCCATCGGGTCTGTGATCGTGACGATCGTGTTGTTGAACGTGCTCTTGATGTGGGCGTGCCCGTGAGCGACGTTCTTCTTTTCCTTGCGGCGCACCTTCTTGGCGCCGACTCGGCTCTTAGGAGGCATCTGCTCTCTTTACTCCTGAGGTCATCGGTCCCTGCGAGGGCCGCGACAGGCGGGCCCCGGAGGGCTACTTCTTGCCGACCTTCTTCTTGCCGGCCACGGTCTTCTTCTTGCCCTTGCGGGTACGGGCGTTGGTCTGCGTGCGCTGACCGTGCACGGGAAGACCACGGCGGTGCCGGATGCCCTGGTAGCAACCGATCTCGATCTTGCGTCGGATATCGGCCTGAACCTCTCGGCGGAGGTCACCCTCGACCTTGTAGTTCGTCTCGATCCAGTCGCGCAGCTGCACCAGCTCGTCATCGCCGAGCTGGTGAACCCGCAGGTCACCGCTGATACCGGTTTCCTTCAGGGTCTCCAGCGCGCGCGTGCGGCCGACGCCATAGATGTAAGTGAGAGCGACCTCTAGGCGCTTGTCGCGCGGGAGGTCGACACCAACGAGGCGTGCCATCGTCGGGCAGTTCCCTTCATGTCGCGGAGGTCTGACGCATCGCCACCCCGCCCCTGCCCGGGCGCGGGCCCCGGCCTCCGACCGGGGGTCCCTCTCTCACAACTGTGCCGTACGGCTCCGGCCGGGGGTCCGGCTGGAACGTACGGCGCGGCCGCGCGAGAGCTGCGAAGCGTGTCTTCATTTGTACGGCGGTCCGGTACGGACCTTTCGCGTCGTGCCGGGCCACCGGCCCGGCAGGGCGCTAGCCCTGACGCTGCTTGTGCCGTGGGTCCGAGCAGATGACCATGACTCGGCCGTGGCGACGGATCACCCGGCACTTCTGGCAGATCTTCTTGACACTCGGCTTGACCTTCACTGGAGTCTCCTCACGTACGGGGAAACTCCCCGCATACACAGGGTCGTCTCCGTCTCGCCGGGAGATGGAGAAGGCAACCCCAGTAGGTTTACTTGTAGCGGTAGACGATCCGGCCACGCGTGAGATCGTAGGGGCTCAGCTCCACGACGACGCGGTCGTCCGGCAGGATCCGGATGTAGTGCATCCGCATCTTGCCGCTGATGTGGGCGAGGACCTTGTGCCCGTTGTCCAGCTGCACCCGGAACATCGCGTTCGGGAGCGACTCGACGACGACGCCTTCGATCTCAATGGCCCCTTCTTTCTTGGCCATATCCTCCGCGTTTCGCTGGTCGGCTCATCTGGGATCGGTCCTCGCGGCGGGCGAACCCGCCACCTCACACCCCCTCGGGCCGCGCGGAAGCGCGCACACAGGGCATCGAAAGTGGACCGACAAAAGAGTGTACGTCACCCGGTCGGTGAATGTGAAATTGTCGCACATCCGGCGGGGTGATATGCCACCGCCGTCGTGGCGGGCGCGGCGGCGGTTCGCCGGGTCGTACGCTGGTTGCGGGTTTCCAACAGGGGTGTACGCACGAGGAGGATCGGCATGCCGGGCTACGACTTCGAGCTGATCCTCAGCCGACCGCTGTTCGAGCAAGAGCTGGATCCGCTGTTCCATCGTACCCAGGGGAACGTCACGGTCGGCTTCGTGCGAGGGCCCGAGCAGGCCGAGCACCCCGGCCAGGCCGGATGCTCATGGGAGGCGGGGTCGCTGGCGGCGGCGGTCATGGAGGTCATCGGCCACATCGAGGCCAGCGCGCCGGGTCTGCGGGCGCTTCGGGTCGAGGCGGACCCGCTGCTGTCGATGCGCGACATCGCCGAGCGCGTCGGCCGCACGATCGAGTCGGTGCGGCTGTCGGTCAAGGGAGCGCGCGGCCCCGGCAACTTCCCCACCTCCGAGACCACGACCCCGCGCCACCGGCTGTGGCGCTGGTCCCAGGTCGCCGCGTGGTACGGGATCGACGACCCGCAGATCAGGGAGGCCGGCCCGACCTCGCGGGCGATCAACGGCTGGCTCGCGCTGCGCGAGATCGTCCCGCAGGTGGCCCCGGAACCTCGTACGGTCGTGTCGGCGCTGGCGGTCGCCGTGCGCGAGAGCGCCTAGAAGGTGTCTCTCAAGGCCCCGGGATCGCCCTGCGGCCCCGGGCGATCCCTTGCCCGCCCACCGGCTGCGGGCCGGGCCCCGTCAGCTCCTGCGGCCTCTGGAGCCGGAGAGGATCCCGGCGAGGATGGCCACGCCCCAGGGGCCGGCGACGAAGATCCACCAGGGGAACAGCACGCTGCCACTGGCGACGCAGGAGATCAGCCAGATCGTGAACGTGACCAGGTTGACCGCCGCGTAGACGGCCAGGGGGTTCCGCGCGGCCGGGCGGTCGAGCGCGCCGGACTGGCGGTGTGCCGGTGCCATGGTGGCCTTGCGGGTGGCGGGCACCGGAAGCTCGTAGAGATCGGTCTCGGGAAGGTCGGCCGTCACGTCCTGCAACGCGCCCACGGTCTTCGCGGCGTAGACGGTCTCGAGCCGCTCGTGCAGCTCGTCCATGGTGATCCGGCCCTCCGCGCAGTGCTCACGAAGTGCCGCGGCGACCCTGTCACGATCGGCGTCGGACGCCCGTATCTCTGGATTCGGCGGCATCCGTCATCCCTCCACGCGATCGGAACTCGCACAACTTGGGCACCCGTGGCGCATCGGCACCCCTCACCCGGTAGGACGCGCGTCTTCGCCGTGGAGTTCCGCGATGCGGTCACGCCCGCCGTCCAGGGCCGTCAGCACCCACGGGCCGTCCCCGGTCACCGCGAACGTGTGCTCGAAGTGCGCGGAAGGCCGCCCGTCCTGGGCCACCACCGTCCAGCCGTCCTCGAGCTCCCAGGTGTGCCGGGAGCCGAGATTGACCATCGGCTCGACCGCGAAGCACATTCCGGGCACCAGCTCCGGCCCCCGGCCGGGCGACCCGTGGTTGGGGACCACCGGGTCCATGTGCATCTCGGTGCCGATGCCGTGCCCGGTGTAGCCCTCGACGATGCCGTAGGGTCCCTGGGCGCGGATGTAGGTCTCGATCGCATGGCCGATGTCACTGAGCCGGGCACCGGCCCGGCCGGCCGCGAGGCCGTGCCACAGCGACTCCTCGCACACGTCCATCAGCCGCTGCCGCTCGGCGGTGATCTCACCGACCGCCACCGTCAGTGCGGAGTCGCCATGCCAGCCCTCGACGATGGCCCCGCAGTCGATCGAGATGATGTCGCCGTCCTTCAGCACCTTGGCGGCGCTGGGGATGCCGTGCACGATCTCTTCGTTGACCGAGGTGCAGATCGTCGCGGGAAAGCCCTGATAGCCCTTGAACGACGGTGTGGCGCCCTCTGAGCGGATCGATTCCTCGGCGATGCCATCGAGGTCGGCGGTGGTCATCCCGGGCTTCACGGCCTCTTTCAGCCGCTCCAGCGTCCGTCCCACGACCAGTCCGGCGGCCCGCATGAGCTCGATCTGGTCAGTGCTCTTGATCTGAATCGCCGGCCTACGCCTCTTCCACACACTCCGCTCCCGGGTCACCTGAGGATCTACTTGGCGAGGGGGCGGAGCGCAGCGAGTGCGCGCTCGGTGACCTCCTCGACCGGTCCGGTGGCGTCGATGCCCACCAGCATGCCCTCATCTGCATAGAACGCCACGAGCGGCGCGGTCTGTTCCTGGTAGACCTCCAGCCGGTGCCGGATGGTCTCTTCCTTGTCGTCGTCGCGCTGGAACAGCTGCCCGCCGCAGTCGTCGCAGATGTCGTCGCGCTTGTCGTCGAACATGACGTGCCAGATGTGCCCGCACTGGCTGCAGGTACGGCGGCCGGACAGCCGCCGGACGACCTCGTCCTCGTCGACGACCAGTTCGAGGACCAGATCAAGCTTGGCGTCCCACTCCGAGAGGATCTTCTTGAGCGTCTCGGCTTGCGGCACGTTGCGGGGGAACCCGTCCAGGAGGAAGCCCTCTCTGGCGTCATCCTCGGCCAGCCGGTCGCGCACCATCGCGATGGTGACCTCGTCGGGCACGAGGTCACCACGATCCATGTACGCCTTGGCCTGCTGTCCGAGCTCCGTGCCGCCGCTCACGTTGGCACGGAAGATGTCACCTGTCGAAATCTTCGGGATGGACAGGTGAGATGCGATGAACTGGGCCTGCGTCCCCTTGCCCGCTCCGGGGGGACCCACGAGCACGATTCGCACTACCGAAGGAAGCCCTCGTAATTGCGCTGCTGGAGTTGGCTCTCGATCTGCTTCACGGTATCCAGCCCGACGCCGACGATGATGAGGATGCTCGTCCCGCCGAACGCGAACTCCTGCGTCGTGTTCAACAGAGAGAAGGCCACCATCGGGATCAACGCGACGATGCCGAGGTACAGCGCACCCGGCGTGGTGATCCGGGTCAGCACATAGTCGAGGTACTCGGCGGTCGGCCGTCCCGGACGGATACCCGGAATGAACCCACCATACTTCTTCATGTTGTCGGCGATCTCGGTGGGGTTGAACGTGATCGCCACGTAGAAGTACGTGAAGAAGACGATCAGACCGAAGAACGCCGCCATGTGCCAGGGGTTGCTCTGCGTCAGGTAGGGCGCGAGCGTCTGGTTGAGGAACTTGTTGTCCCGCCAGAGGGTCGACGCGAGCTGTGGCAGGTAGGTCAGCGACGAAGCGAAGATCACCGGGATGATGCCGGCCTGGTTGACCTTGAGCGGGATGTAGGTCGAGGTACCGCCGTACATGCGGCGGCCGACCATCCGCTTGGCGTACTGCACCGGGATGCGACGCTGCGCCTGCTCGACGAAGACCACGGCCGCCATGATGGCGAGGCCGACGGCCAGCACGATGACGAAGACGAAGCCGCCCTTGGCCTTGAGGATGCCGTAGAACTGGGCGGGGAAGATCGCGACAACCTGCGTGAAAATGAGGATCGACATTCCATTGCCGATGCCGCGGTCGGTGATGAGCTCACCGAGCCACATGATCACGGAGGTGCCCGCGGTCATCACGACCACCATGGTGATGATCGTGAAGAGGTCGTTGCTGTAGAGCACGTCCTGGCCACCGGACGTCTGGTACAGCTGCCCGGTGCGGGCCATCGCCACGATGCCCGTCGCCTGCAGGATCGCCAGGCCGATGGTCAGATAACGCGTGTACTGCGTGATCTTGGTGGTGCCCGCCTGGCCTTCCTTCTTCAGCGTCTCGAGCCGTGGGATGACCACGGTGAGCAGCTGCAGGATGATGCTGGCGGTGATGTACGGCATGATGCCGAGCGCGAAGACCGAGAGTTTCAGCAGCGCGCCGCCGCTGAAGAGGTCGACAAGCTGGAAGACCTGTCCTGACCCACCCTCTTTGGCCTGATCCGTTAGGGTCTTTACCGCCTCGATGTTCACACCGGGTGTCGGCAGCTGGGAACCCAGCCGGAACACCACGATGATGAACAACGTGAACAGTATTTTCTTGCGCAGGTCAGGCGTACGGAATGCCCGAGTGAACGCGGTCAGCACCATTCCTCCTGCGCGAATCCCGACCGGGTACATCTGAGGGGCCAGGGTAGACGATTTGAGGCGGTGGCCGAGATGGTCGCCGCCCGTCGAACTCTAACAGCACCCACGGGGGGAAGGGTCCCCCCGTGGGCGCCACCGTGGTTCACAGTACGTCGGCGGAACCACCGGCGGCGACGATCTTCTCCTTGGCGGACGCGGAGAAGGCGTGCACCTTCACCTGTACCGCGACGGAGATGTCGCCCGAACCGAGAATCTTGACCGGCCGGCCGCGGCGAACCGCGCCCTTGGCCGCCAGGTCCTCGGCCGTGGCCTCGCCACCCTCAGGGTAGAGCTCGGCCAAGCGGCTCAGGTTGACGACCTGGTACTCGACCCGGAACGGGTTCTTGAAGCCCTTGAGCTTCGGAATCCGCCGGATCAGCGGCATCTGGCCGCCTTCGAAACCGACCGGCACGGTGCCGCGGGCCTTCGTGCCCTTGGTCCCGCGTCCCGCCGTCTTGCCCTTCGACGCCTCACCACGGCCCTTGCGCGTCTTGGGCCGGTTGGCCCCGGGCGCCGGGCGCAGGTGGTGCACCTTGAGAGGAGAGCTGTCGCTCATCTCAGTCGACCTCCTCGACGGCGACCAGGTGGTCGACCGTCCGGATCATGCCGAGCACCTCTGGCCTGTCCTCGCGGACGACGCTCTGGCCGATCCGCCTGAGGCCGAGGGTGCGCAGCGTCTCACGCTGGTTCTGCTTGCCGCCGATCTCCGACTTGACCTGGGTGATCTTCAGCTGGGTCATGCCGAGACCTCCGCCCGAGGCTCGGAGCCGGCCGCGCGGGCGCGCAGCATGGCCGCCGGCGCGACGTCCTCGATCGCCAGGCCGCGCTTGGCCGCGATCTCCTCGGGCCGGTTGAGCTGCTTCAGCGCCGCCACCGTCGCGTGCACGATGTTGATGGCGTTGGATGAGCCCAGCGACTTCGACAGGACGTCGTGGATGCCCGCGCACTCGAGGACGGCGCGCACCGGGCCACCCGCGATGACACCGGTACCGGGGCTGGCCGGCTTGAGCAGGACCACGCCCGCCGCCTCCTCGCCCTGGCTGGTGTGCGGGATGGTGCCCTGGATGCGCGGCACCTTGAAGAAGTGCTTCTTGGCCTCTTCGACGCCCTTGGCGATCGCCGCGGGCACCTCCTTGGCCTTGCCGTAGCCGACGCCGACGGTGCCGTTGCCGTCACCGACGACGACCAGAGCGGTGAAGCTGAAGCGCCGGCCACCCTTGACGACCTTGGCGACACGGTTGATCGCCACGACGCGCTCGGTGTACGACGTTCCCTTGTCGGCGCCACCGCGGCGGTCGTCGCGACGGTCGCGACGGTCGCCGCCCTGGCCGCCTCCACGCCTGGGAGCTGCCATCAGTGGCTCCTCTCGATCGATTTGCAGGCCGTACGGCCCGTTCCCTGGACCAGAGCCATCAGAACTCCAGCCCGCTCTCCCGCGCGCCGTCCGCAAGGGCGGCGATGCGGCCGTGGTACTTGTTGCCCGCACGGTCGAAGACCACCGCGGTCACGCCGGCGTCCTTGGCGCGTTGCGCCAGGAGCTCGCCGACCTTGCGCGACTTGGCGGTCTTGTCGCCGTCGTCGGACCGCAGGCCGGCCTCCAGCGTCGACGCCGACACGAGCGTACGGCCGACGGTGTCGTCGATGATCTGCGCGAACACGTGGCGGGTCGATCGGGTCACGACCAGCCGTGGCCGCGCGGCGGTGCCGACGACCTTCTTGCGGACCCGCAGGTGCCGGCGCGAACGAGACGCAGCGCGTGCACTCGTGCCCTTCCGGACCAGGGTCTTGCTGCCAGCCATGACTACTTCCCAGCCTTTCCGACCTTGCGGCGGATCTGTTCGCCTTGGTAGCGCACGCCCTTGCCCTTGTACGGGTCCGGCTTGCGCAGCTTGCGAATATTGGCCGCGACCTCGCCGACCTTCTGCTTGTCGATGCCCTCGACCGAGAAGATCGTCGGCCTTTCGACCTTGAAGCTGATGCCCTCGGGAGCCTCGACCGTGACCGGGTGGCTGTAGCCGAGGGAGAACTCCAGGTTATTTCCCTTCGCCTGGACCCGGTAACCGACACCGACGATCTCCAGGGTCTTGATGTAACCCTGGGTCACTCCGACGATCATGTTGTTGATCAACGACCGGCTGAGGCCGTGCAGCGCTCGCACGGTGTTCTCGTCGTTCGGCCGGATGACCGTGACGGTGCCGTCCTCGAGCTTCACCTCGATCGGCTCGGCGACCGTGAGCGAAAGCTCGCCCTTCGGCCCCTTCACCGCGACCGAGCGCCCGTCGATCTTGACCTCGACACCACCGGGAACGGAGATGGGCAGACGTCCGATTCGTGACATGTCCTGGACCCTCCCCTCACCAGACGTAGGCGAGGACTTCCCCGCCCACACCACGCTTGCCGGCCTGCTTGTCGGTCATCAGGCCGGACGACGTCGAGATGATCGCGACGCCGAGACCGCCCAGGACCTTCGGCAGGTTGTCCTTCTTCGCATAAACCCGCAGACCAGGCTTCGACACCCGCTTGATCCCGGCGATCGAACGCTCCCGGGTCGGGCCGAACTTCAGGTCGATCACGAGCTTCTTGCCGACCTCGGCATCCTCAACATGCCAGCCGGAGATGTAACCCTCCTGCTGAAGGATCTCGGCGATGTGCGCCTTGATCTTCGAATACGGCATTCCCACGATGTCGTGGTAGGCCGAGTTCGCGTTACGCAGACGGGTCAGCATGTCCGCGATCGGGTCGGTCATCGTCATGGTCTACTGCTCCCTCGCCGCGGTTTCCGCACGTGGCGGACCTTCGACGTGGCCGGCGCCGCCGTGGCGGCGCGTTGGTCATTTCTTACCCTGGCCGTCGACCCGGCCCCGCGTTCCGGGGCCGTGCGGGGGGAACGCCCCCCGCCGGTCACCAGCTCGACTTCGTGATGCCGGGCAGTTCGCCGCGGTGCGCCATCTCCCGGAAGCAGATCCGGCACAGGCCGAACTTGCGGAAGACGGCACGCGGGCGACCGCAGCGCGAGCACCGAGTGTAGGTGCGCACGCCGAACTTGGGCTTACGCCCCGCCTTGGCGATCAGCGACTTCTTCGCCATCAGTTCTCCTAGTTGCGATCCTCAGCCACCGCGAGCGGCGACTGCGTCGGGAAGCTCAGGCTTCCTTGAACGGGAAGCCCAGGAGCTTCAGGAGCGCCCGGCCCTCGTCATCGGTCGTCGCGGTGTTGACCACCGTGATGTCCATGCCACGCTGCCGATCCGTCTTGTCGGGATCGACCTCGTGGAACATCACCTGCTCGGTCAGCCCGAACGTGTAGTTGCCGCGGCCGTCGAACTGCTTCGGCGACAGACCACGGAAGTCACGGATCCGCGGGAGCGCGAGCGACAGCAGCCGGTCGAGGAACTCCCACATCCGGTCGCCGCGCAGCGTCACGTGGGCGCCGATCGGCATGCCCTCGCGCAGCTTGAACTGGGCGATCGACTTCTTCGCCCGGTTCACGGCCGGCTTCTGACCGGTGATCACGGTGAGGTCGCGGACGGCACCCTCGATCAGTTTGGCGTCGCGGGCCGCCTCGCCGACACCCATGTTGACCACGATCTTGGTCAGCACGGGTGTCTGCATGACGTTGGCGTAGCCGAACTGCTCCTGCATCGCCTTCGCGACCTCTTCGCGGTAGCGCTGCTTGAGCCTGGGCACCGCCCGGGTCCCGGTCGTCTCAACACTGGTATCGGTCATCAGATTTCCTTGCCGCTACGGCGCGAGACGCGAACCTTCGTGCCGTCCTCGTTCACCCGATAGCCGACCCGGGTGCGCTTGTCGCCCTCGACCAGCATCACGTTGCTGACGTGGAGCGGCGCCTCCTTGGTGATGACGCCGCCCTGCTTGGCGCCCCGCGCACCCTGGTGGTCCACCTTGGTGTTCTTCTTCATGAGGTTGACGCCCTCGACGATGACGCGCTGCGTTTCGGGGTCGACCGAGATGACCTTCCCCTTCGCGCCCTTGTCCTTACCGGCGATGACGACGACCTCGTCGCCCTTCTTGATCTTCAACTTCATCTTCATCACAGCACCTCCGGCGCGAGGGAGATGATTCGCATGAATTTCTTCTCGCGAAGCTCCCGGCCCACCGGACCGAAGATGCGCGTGCCGCGCGGGTCCCCGCCGTCCCTGATGAGCACAGCCGCGTTCTCGTCAAAGCGGATGTAGGAGCCGTCGGCACGGCGGCGCTCCTTGCGGGTGCGCACGACGACGGCCTTGACGACGTCACCCTTCTTCACGCCGGCGCCGGGAAGGGCGTCCTTCACGGTCGCGACGATGATGTCGCCGATTCCCGCGTAGCGCCGACCCGAGCCGCCGAGTACGCGGATGCAGAGAATCTCCTTCGCACCCGTGTTGTCGGCGACCTTGAGTCGCGACTCCTGCTGGATCACGTCTAACTCCTGTGTGTCACGCCGGTTCTCTTGCGAGCCTGGCGGTTCTACCCCTGTACGGAGATCTCTGCCCCCGTCGAGGGGGGAGTGCGGGAAGGCGTGGGCGCTTACGCGGACCGCCCTCCCGCAGGTCCAGTTACTTGGCCTTCTCGAGGATCTCGGTGACGCGCCACCGCTTGGTGGCCGACAGCGGGCGGGTCTCCATGAGGCGGACCCGATCGCCGACGCCGCACGCGTTGGCCTCGTCGTGTGCCTTATATCTCGTCGTACGGCGGATGATCTTGCCGTACAGAGCGTGCTTCACGCGGTCCTCGACGGCGACGACGACGGTCTTGTCCATCTTGTCGCTGACCACGATGCCCTCGCGGACCTTGCGGTTACCGCGGACCTCTGTCGTCTGCTCAGTCATTCTTCTCGTCCTCCACGGGCTCTTCGGCGACCGTGACGATCCCGAGCTCCCGCTCCCGCATCACGGTGTAGATGCGGGCGATCTCGCGCTTCACCGCACGCAGCCGCCCGTGGCTCTCCAACTGACCGGTGGCCGCCTGGAAGCGGAGGTTGAACAGCTCCTCCTTGGCCTCCTTCAGCTTGGACACCAGCTCGTCCCCGGGCTCGGTCCGCAGCTCTTCGGCGGTAAGACCCTTGGCCATCAGGACTCACCCACCTCTCGCTTGACGAACTTGCACTTCATGGGGAGCTTGTGCATCGCGCGACGCAGTGCCTCGCGAGCCAGGGGCTCGGGTACTCCGGCCAGCTCGAACATCACCCGGCCGGGCTTCACGTTGGCGATCCACCACTCGGGCGAGCCCTTACCGGAACCCATCCGGGTCTCGGCCGGCTTCTTGGTGAGCGGACGGTCCGGAAAGATGTTGATCCAGACCTTTCCGCCACGGCGGATGTGCCGGGTCATGGCGATACGCGCGGCCTCGATCTGCCGGTTGGTCACGTAGGACCCCTCGACAGCCTGGATGCCGAACTCGCCGAAGGTCACCTTCGTACCGCCCTTGGCCATGCCACGACGCCGCGGGTGGTGCTGCTTACGGTGCTTGACCTTGCGAGGGATCAGCATTGGTCGGTCAGCTCCCCTCACCTGTCGCAGCCGGCGTGGCGGGCGCGGCCTGCTCGGCCGCCCCGGTGGCCTGCTGCTCTGAACTCTGCTTGGCGGCGCCACCGCGGTCGCCACGCTCACCACGACGTCCACCGCCGCCACCGCCACCGCCGCCGCCGCCGCGACGCTGCGGGCGGTCGCCGCCGCGGCCACCACGCCGGTCGCCGGCACCGGCACCGGCGCGCTGCGCCGCCGCCTTGGCCTCACGCTCGGCGCGCGTCTGCGGCGCCTCGCCCTTGTAGATCCAGACCTTCACGCCGATCCGGCCGAACGTCGTACGGGCCTCGTAGAAGCCGTAGTCGATGTCGGCGCGCAGCGTGTGCAGCGGCACCTGGCCCTCGCGGTAGAACTCCGACCGCGACATCTCGGCGCCGCCGAGGCGGCCGCCGCACTGGACCTTGATGCCCTTGGCACCGCTCTTCATGGCGCTCTGAATCGCCTTGCGCATCGCCCGGCGGAACGCCACCCGGCTGGACAGCTGCTCGGCCACGCCCTGCGCGACGAGCTGCGCGTCGATCTCGGGGTTCTTCACCTCGAGGATGTTCAGCTGGACCTGCTTGCCGGTCAGCTTCTCAAGGTCGCCACGGATCCGGTCGGCCTCCGCGCCGCGGCGGCCGATGACGATGCCCGGCCGGGCGGTGTGGATGTCGACGCGGACACGGTCACGGGTGCGCTCGATCTCGACCTTGGAGATGCCCGCACGGTCCATGCCCTTCTGGAGCATCCGCCGGATCGCGACGTCTTCCTTGACGTAGTCCTTGTAGAGCTTGTCCGCGTACCACCGGCTCTTGAAGTCGGTGGTGATGCCCAGCCGGAACCCGTGCGGGTTGACTTTCTGTCCCACTATCGGGTCCTCCTCGTCTTGTTGGCGGTACCCCCGCGGGGCGCCGTGGCGGCGCTTTCGGGCCGCGACTCGACGATCACGGTGATGTGGCTCGTGCGCTTGTTCACCCGGTAGGCCCGGCCCTGCGCGCGCGGCCGGAACCGCTTGAGCGTCGGTCCTTCGTCGACCCAGGCCCGGCTCACCACGAGGGTGTCGGCGTCGAGTTTGTTGTTGTGCTCGGCGTTGGCGATGGCGCTCGCCAGCACCTTGCCCACCGGCTCACTAGCAGCCTGGGGGGCGAACCGCAGCACCGCCTGAGCCTCCGCGGCCGGCAGGCCGCGGATGAGGTCCACCACGCGGCGGGCCTTCCTGGGCGTGACGCGGATGAACCGCGCCTGGGCCCTGGCTTCCATCGCTGTTCCCTCTCTCTAACTCAGACTCAACGCCGGCTGCGGCGGTCGTCACGGACATGGCCGCGGTAGGTCCGCGTCGGCGAGAACTCGCCGAGCTTGTGACCGACCATGGCATCGGTGATGAACACCGGGACGTGCTTGCGGCCGTCGTGCACGGCGATCGTGTGACCGATCATCTCCGGCACGATCATGGAGCGCCGCGACCACGTCTTGATGACGTTCTTGGTGCCCTTCTCGTTCTGCACGTCCACCTTCTTCATCAGGTGGTCGTCCACGAACGGGCCCTTCTTGAGGCTACGTGGCATGACAGCGACTCCTACCGCTTCTTCTTGCTGCGACGACGGACGATGAGCCGGTCGCTGGGCTTGTTCGCCCGGCGGGTGCGTCCCTCCGGCTGGCCCCACGGGCTGGACGGGTGCCGACCACCGGAGGTCTTGCCCTCACCACCACCGTGCGGGTGGTCGATCGGGTTCATGGCCACACCACGGACGGTCGGGCGCTTGCCCTTCCAACGGGAACGGCCGGCCTTGCCCCAGTTGATGTTCGACTGCTCGGCGTTGCCGACCTCACCGACCGTGGCCCGGCAACGTACGTCCACCATCCGCATCTCGCCGGAGGGCATCCGCAGCGTGGCGTAGGTGCCCTCCTTGGCCAGCAGCTGGACGCCGGCGCCCGCGGAGCGGGCGATCTTGGCGCCGCCGCCCGGCCGCAGCTCGATCGCGTGCACGACCGTACCGGTCGGGATGTTGCGCAGCGGCAGGCAGTTGCCCGGCTTGATGTCCGAACCCGCGCCGTTCTCCACCCGGTCGCCCTGCTTCAGGCCCTGGGGGCAGAGGATGTAGCGCTTCTCCCCATCGGCGTAGTGCAGCAGCGCGATCCGCGCGGTGCGGTTGGGGTCGTACTCGATGTGCGCCACCTTGGCCGGTACGCCGTCCTTGTCGGCGCGCCGGAAGTCGATGACGCGGTAGGCGCGCTTGTGGCCGCCGCCCTGGTGCCGCGTGGTGATGCGGCCGTGGTTGTTACGGCCGCCCTTCTTGGGGAGCGGACGCAGCAGCGACTTCTCGGGCTCGCGGCGCGTGATCTCGACGAAGTCGGCCACGCTGGAGCCGCGACGACCCGGAGTCGTCGGCTTGTACTTACGGATGCCCATCTTATTCGTTCATCCCTTGTCTGCTTCGAGGCCGGCCTCAGGCGACCGGACCGCCACTGTGCTCATCGCTTCGGGGCCTCCGGCAGCGGCCGGGGCGTCGAGCGGCGAGCCGCAGTGGAGCCCGATCATGCTGCCGGACCTCCGAAGATGTCGATCCGCTCGCCCTCGGCCAGGCTGACGATGGCGCGCTTGGTGTCCTTGCGCTTACCGAAGCCGTGGCGGGTGCGCTTGCGCTTGCCCTGCCGGTTGATCGTGTTCACGCTCGCGACCTTGACCTGGAACACCGCCTCGACCGCCTGCTTGATCTGGGTCTTGTTGGCGTCCGGCTGCACGAGGAACGTGTACTTGTTCTCGTCCAGCAGCCCGTAGCTCTTCTCCGAGACGACGGGCGCGATCAGGACGTCGCGGGGGTCATCGATCTTGCTCACTTGTCCGCCCCCTCCCTCTTCATCGTCTTGATCGCCCGGGTCACGAACTCGTCGTAACCCTTCTCGGTGAACACCACGTCGTCGCTGCAGAGCACGTCGTAGGTGTTGAGCTGACCGGCCACGAGGAGGTGGACGCTCTGCTCGTTGCGCAGGCTCGCCCAGGTCACCTCGTCCGTGCCGTCCAGCACCAGCAGGATGTTGCGCGACTCGGTGATCTCGCGCAGCGCGGTCAGAGCGGCCTTGGTCTTCGGCGTGTCGCCGTCGACCAGCGGGCCGACCAC
Organism: Actinomadura alba; assembly: GCF_014323705.1. Taxonomy (GTDB): domain Bacteria; phylum Actinomycetota; class Actinomycetes; order Streptosporangiales; family Streptosporangiaceae; genus Actinomadura_C; species Actinomadura_C alba. The sequence goes on along the minus strand of NZ_JABVEC010000002.1, from coordinate 72,582 downwards.
GTGCACCCGGCCGTGCCGGGCCCGGTCGGACAGGGCGCCGCGCAGCGCGGCGGCCTTCATCTTCTTGGGCGTCTTCTGCGCGTACGAGCGCGGCTGCGGGCCGTGCACGACGCCACCGCCGGCGAACTGCGGCGCGCGGGTCGAGCCCTGACGGGCCCGGCCGGTGCCCTTCTGCCGGTACGGCTTGCGGCCACCGCCGGAGACTTCGCCCCGGGTCTTGGTCGAGGCCGTGCCCTGCCGGGCCGCGGCGAGCTGCGCCACGACCACCTGGTGGATCAGCGGCACGTTGACCTTCGCATCGAAGATCTCGGGCGCCAGCTCGACGTCGGCTCGTGTCGCCTTGGACTGCTGCTCACTCATGCGCCCGCTCCCTTCACAGCGTTGCGGACCAGCAGCACGCCGCCGTTCGGGCCGGGGACCGCGCCCTTGATGAGCAGCAGACCCTTGTCCGCGTCCACGGCGTGCACCGTCAGGTTCTGCACGGTGGTGCGCGCGTTGCCGTGCCGCCCCGCCATGCGCAGACCCTTGAAGACGCGACCGGGTGTCGCGCAGCCGCCGATCGAACCGGGTGAGCGGTGCTTGCGCTGCGTGCCGTGCGAGGCGCCGAGTCCCTTGAACCCGTGGCGCTTCATGACACCGGCAGTGCCCTTGCCCTTGCTCGTGCCCGTGACGTCGATCTTCTGGCCGGCCTCGAAGACGGCAACGGTGATCTCCTGGCCGAGTTCGTACTCGGTGGCGTTGTCGGTACGCAGCTCGACGACGTAACGGCGCGGCGTGACGCCGGCCTTGTCGAACAGACCCGTGCGCGGCTTGTTCACCTTGCGCGGGTCGATCTGGCCGTAGCCGAGCTGGACGGCTGAATAGCCGTCGGTGTCGGGCGTGCGTACCCGGGTGACAACGCACGGCCCGGCCTGGACGACGGTTACCGGCACCATCCGGCCCTCATCGTCGAAGACCTGGGTCATGCCGAGCTTCTCGCCCAGGACGCCCTTTCTCTGCTTACTCATCTGGGTGCGTCCTCTAGAGCTTGATCTCGATGTCGACACCGGCCGGAAGGTCGAGCCGCATGAGCGAGTCGACCGTCTTGGGTGTCGGATCGATGATGTCGATCAGCCGCTTGTGCGTGCGCATCTCGAAGTGCTCGCGCGAGTCCTTGTACTTGTGCGGCGAGCGGATGACGCAGTACACGTTCTTCTCGGTCGGCAGCGGCACCGGGCCCGCGACCTTGGCGCCCGTGCGCGTCACCGTCTCGACGATCTTTCGCGCCGAGGTGTCGATGACCTCATGGTCGTAGGCCTTGAGCCGGATGCGGATCTTCTGTCCCGCCATGGTGGCCTCGGTGTCCTTTGCTTCTAGTGCCGCTGGTTGCTTCGCTGTCGTGGTGCGGCGGCCCGGTCATTGACGAACCGGGGCCGCCGCCCGCGTGGGGTCTTACTTGAGAATCTTGACGACGCGGCCGGCACCGACGGTGCGGCCACCCTCACGGATCGCGAACTTGAGACCTTCCTCCATCGCGATCGGCTGGATGAGGTCCACCTTCATCTCGGTGTTGTCGCCCGGCATGACCATCTCGGTGCCCTCGGGCAGGTTGACGACGCCGGTCACGTCCGTGGTCCGGAAGTAGAACTGCGGACGGTAGTTGTTGAAGAACGGCGTGTGCCGGCCACCCTCGTCCTTGGACAGGATGTAGACCTGCGCCTCGAACTCGGTGTGCGGGGTGTTGGTGCCCGGCTTGATGACACACTGACCGCGCTCGACGTCCTCGCGCTTGATGCCACGCAGGAGCAGGCCGACGTTGTCGCCCGCCTGACCCTGGTCGAGCAGCTTGCGGAACATCTCGACACCGGTGACGGTGGTCGTGGTGGCCTGCTCCTGGATGCCGATGATGTCGACGGTCTCGTTGACGTTCACGACACCGCGCTCGATCCGGCCGGTGACGACCGTGCCACGACCGGTGATCGAGAAGACGTCCTCGATCGGCATGAGGAACGGCTTGTCGGTCTCACGCACCGGCTCGGGGACGTTCTCGTCCACGGCGGTCATGAGCTCGACGATCTTCTCGCCCCACTCGGCGTCGCCCTCGAGCGCCTTGAGCGCCGAGACGCGCACGACCGGAACGTCGTCGCCCGGGAACTCGTAGTCGCTGAGAAGCTCACGGACCTCGAGCTCCACGAGCTCCAGGATCTCCTCGTCGTCGACCATGTCGGCCTTGTTGAGGGCCACGACGATGTACGGCACGCCGACCTGGCGGGCGAGCAGCACGTGCTCCTTGGTCTGCGGCATCGGGCCGTCGGTGGCGGCCACGACCAGGATCGCGCCGTCCATCTGCGCGGCACCCGTGATCATGTTCTTGATGTAGTCCGCGTGACCCGGGCAGTCGACGTGCGCGTAGTGCCGCGCCTCGGTCTGGTACTCGACGTGCGCGATGGAGATCGTGATGCCCCGCTCCCGCTCCTCCGGCGCCTTGTCGATCTCGTCGAACGGCGTGAAGGGATTCAGGTCCGGGAACTTGTCGTGGAGCACCTTGGTAATCGCCGCGGTAAGGGTGGTCTTACCATGGTCGATGTGCCCAATGGTGCCGATGTTTACGTGCGGCTTCGTCCGCTCGAACTTGGCCTTGGCCACTGGTGTCTCCTTGTGAATCTGACGCCTTTCGACGTCCGTCTACGTTTGTTGAAACTGGCTGGCAATACCGGGCGGCAGCGTTTATTCGCCCCGCGCCTTCGCGATGATCTCCTGCGCGACGTTCCCCGGAACCTCGGCGTAGGAGTCGAACTGCATGGTGAATACCGCTCGGCCTTGGGTCTTGCTGCGCAGGTCGCCCACGTAGCCGAACATCTCGGAGAGGGGGACGATGGCCTTGACGACGCGGGCCCCGTGGGACTCGTCCATCGCCTGGATCTGGCCACGCCGGCTGTTCAGGTCGCCGATCACGTCACCCATGTTGTCCTCGGGAGTGGTGACCTCGACCGCCATCATCGGCTCCAGCAGCGTGGGGTCGGCCTTGCGGGCCGCCTCCTTGAACGCCATGGAACCGGCGACCTTGAACGCCATCTCCGAGGAGTCCACGTCGTGGTAGGCACCGTCACGCAAGGTGACCTTGATGCCCACCAGCGGGTAGCCCGCGAGTACGCCGAACTCCGCGGCCTCCTGGCAGCCCGCGTCCACGGACGGGATGTACTCCCGCGGGATGCGACCACCGGTGACCTTGTTCTCGAACTCGTAGCCGTCACTACCGCCGCCCAGCGGCTCCAGGTCGATGATGACCCGGCCGAACTGGCCGGCACCACCGGTCTGCTTCTTGTGCGTGTAATCGACCTTCTCGACCTTGCGGCGGATGGTCTCGCGGTAGGCGACCTGCGGGCGGCCGACATTGGCCTCGACCTTGAACTCCCGCTTCATCCGGTCGACCAGGATCTCCAGGTGGAGCTCGCCCATCCCCGAGATGATGGTCTGACCCGTCTCCTCGTCCGTGCGGACCTGGAAGGACGGGTCCTCCTCGGCCAGCCGCTGGATCGCGGTGCCCAGCTTCTGCTGGTCGACCTTGGTCTTCGGCTCGATGGCCACGTTGATGACCGGGGCCGGGAAGGTCATGGACTCGAGGATCACCGGATTGGCCGGGTCGCTCAGCGTCTCGCCCGTGGTGGTGGACTTCAGGCCCATCACCGCGACGATGTCGCCGGCGCCCACATGGCCGATCTCCTCACGCTTGTTCGCGTGCATCCGGTAGATCTTGCCGATCCGCTCCTTGCGGCCCTTCACGCTGTTCAGGACCTGCGTGCCGGCCTCGAGCACACCCGAGTAGACCCGGATGTAGGTCAGCTTGCCCAGATGCGGGTCGCTCATGATCTTGAAGGCGAGCGCGGAGAACGGCTCGTCCTCGCTCGGCTTGCGAGCGATGACCTTGTCCTCGCTCTTCACGTCGTGTCCCTCGACGGAGGGAACGTCGATCGGCGAGGGCAGGTAGCGGACGATCGCGTCCAGCAGTGGCTGAACGCCCTTGTTCTTGAAGGCCGTTCCGCACAGCACCGGAGTCAGGTTGCCGGCGATGGTCGCGCGACGGATCCCGGCGATCAGCTGGTCCGCCGTGGGCTCGTTGCCCTCGAGGTACAGCTCCATGATCCCGTCGTCGCCCTCGGCCAGCGTCTCGACGAGCCGGTCGTGCCACTCGCGGGCCGCCTCGGCGTGGGTGTCCGGGATGTCGACGGTGTCGTACATCTCGCCCATCTTGGCCTCGGGGCTCCACACGAGCGCCTTCATCGACACCAGGTCGATGACGCCCTTGAAGTCCGCCTCGGCGCCGATCGGCAACTGCAGCACCAGGGGCGTCGCGTTGAGCCGTGACACGATCATGTCGACGCAGCGGTGGAACTCCGCGCCGACCCGGTCGAGCTTGTTGATGAAGCAGATCCGCGGGACGCCGTAGCGGTCGGCCTGACGCCACACCGTCTCGGACTGAGGCTCAACGCCGGCCACGCCGTCGAACACGGCGACGGCACCGTCGAGCACCCGCAGCGACCGCTCCACCTCGACGGTGAAGTCGACGTGCCCGGGGGTGTCGATGATGTTGATGGTGTGGTCGGTCTTGTCGACCTCCCACTTGCAGGTCACAGCGGCGGAGGTGATGGTGATTCCCCGCTCCTGCTCCTGCTCCATCCAGTCGGTGGTGGCCGCGCCGTCGTGGACCTCGCCGATCTTGTAGCTCATGCCTGTGTAGAACAGGATGCGCTCAGTCGTCGTCGTCTTGCCCGCGTCGATGTGGGCCATGATCCCGATGTTGCGGACCTTGGCCAGGTCTACACCGGTCTGAGTAGCCACTGTGCTCGCGTCCTCGCGTCTTCTCGTACGTCTGTGGGCTGGATTACCAGCGGTAGTGGGCGAAGGCCTTGTTCGAGTCCGCCATCTTGTGGGTGTCCTCGCGCTTCTTCACGCTCGCGCCGAGGCCGTTGCTCGCGTCGAGCAGCTCGTTCATCAGCCGCTCGGTCATCGTCTTCTCGCGGCGCTGCCGGGAGTAGACGATGAGCCACCGCAGGGCGAGGGTGGTGCTGCGCGCAGGGCGCACCTCCACCGGCACCTGGTAGGTCGCGCCGCCGACTCGCCGGCTGCGGACCTCGAGGGTGGGCTTCACGTTGTCGAGCGCGCGCTTCAGCGTGACGACCGGGTCGTTGCCGGTCTTCTCGCGGGCGCCCTCGAGCGCGTTGTACACGATGCTCTGCGCGATCGAGCGCTTGCCGTCCAGCAGCACCTTGTTGATCAGCGCGGTGACCAGCGGCGAGTTGTACACCGGGTCAGCGATCAACTGACGCTTGGCGGCAGGTCCCTTGCGGGGCATCAGCTCTTCTCCTTCTTCGCGCCGTAGCGGCTGCGCGCCTGCTTGCGGTTCCGCACACCCTGGGTGTCCAGGGTTCCGCGGATGATCTTGTACCTGACACCCGGGAGGTCCTTCACACGACCACCTCGCACGAGCACGATCGAGTGCTCCTGCAGGTTGTGGCCGACGCCCGGGATGTAGGCCGTGACCTCGATTCCGCTCGACAGCCGAACACGGGCGACCTTACGAAGCGCGGAGTTCGGCTTCTTGGGCGTCGTCGTGTAGACGCGCGTGCAGACACCCCGGCGCTGGGGGCTCCCCTTAAGCGCGGGCGTCTTGTTCTTGGTCACCTTGTCCTGGCGGCCCTTTCGGACCAGCTGCTGGATCGTGGGCACCGCGTCTCCGTCTTCCCTCGTACCGAGCCGGTAAGTCTTCTCTGGGCGATCGCACTCGCGTGCAACCTTCAATCGCAGCCCCTTGCGAGGCTGTGACCTGCCGGTTTCCCGACCTCTCCGACCCCCGCGGTCGGGCGTGTCGCGCCCGCCGCAATCCATCCGGCCCGCGAAGGCCGAACCGAGCCGGGGAGTTGAATGCGGCGCACGGCAGAGCCAGCACACACGCATGACGGCCCGCTTTGCCGCGGGCACGAAGGGAAAGACTACCCACCCACGTACCAAAGGTCAAAGCGAGCGGTCGATCCCGTCGGAGGGCAGCCTACAACCGCCCCTGTCTTCTCCTGTGCGGAACGACAGAATGCCGACGGTTGTTCCCGTCGGCATTCTGCCCGAGGCCCGTCGCTCTGGGAAGGACCCGTCCGCCCGCGTCAGAGGACGAACGCGACGATCACCACGATCGCGATGACGACCACCAGGCCGACACCGATCCCGATCAACAGCTTGCTCCGCGACTTCTCTCCGCCCTCGGAGTACCCGGAGACGTTGCCGTAACCCGGGTAGGCCGCCTCGGTGCCGTGCCGGCCCTGCGGTTGACCGTAGGCCGCGTGCTGCCCGTAGCCCTGCTGACCCTGCTGACCGTGCTGACCCTGCGGCTGACCGTAGGCCGCGTGCTGGCCATAGCCCTGCTGTCCCTCGGGCTGGCCGTAACCAGGCTGCCCCTCAGGCTGGCCGTACGTCGGCTGGCCGTACGCCGGCTGACCCTCGGGCTGGCCGTAGGGCTGCTGGTAACCCTGCTGCGGCTGCTGACCGTAGGGCTGCTGGTAGCCGCCGCCCTGCTGCTGGCCGTAGCCCGGCTGGCCATAGGGCTGCTGGTAGCCCTGCTGCCCGCCGTACGGCTGCTGTCCCGGATCGGTGGACGGCGATGACCATTGCTGCCCGCCCTGGTCCGAGTGCCCCTGTCCGCTCTCGGGGAAGGCGGGCGACTCCTCGGCGGCCCGGAAGGCCTGCGTGGGCTGGACATCCTCGTCCCGGCCCGGCGCCCCGAAGCCCGATCCCTGACCGCCGCCGGGGCCGAAGCCCTGATCCGCCGGCGGAACGGTCACGGTCCGGTCGGTGTCCTCCCCGGGCGTACCACCGCCCGGCGCCGACACCAGCGGGACGTCCGACGGCAACCGGTAGGCCGGGCCCTGGTCGCCCGCCGGTGGCTGCTCGGCGGGCGGTTCGGTGGAGCCGGTCCCAGGAGCCGGGACGATCATCGTGCGTTCGGCGGAGGCGTCCGAAGCGGGGGTCTCCGGCGGAGCGGGCCGCGCGTACGGCGACTCCGGCTCACCGTACGCGGGCTGCTGGTCCTGCTGGGGCTGCCCGTACGAGCCCTGGCCGTAGGCGCCGGCCTGCCCGTAGGGCTGCTCCGGGCGGCCCGGGGCCTCAGGGGCCTGCTCGCCCTGGCCGAACGAACCTGGCTGCCGCGGGTAGCCGGACTGCTCGTCCTGCCCGCCGTAGACCGGTTGCTGGGGATAGCCGCTCTCCTGGCCGGGTGCCTGCCCGTACGGCTGCCCGCCGTAGGGCTGCTGCTCCTGCGGCGCGTACGGCTGCCGGCCATAGGGCTCCTGCCCATAGGACTGCTGACCGTACGGCTGCTGCTCCTGCTGGCCGTAGGGCTGTTGCGGCTGCTGCGGCTGTTCCTGCTGCTGGCCGTACGCCGGCTGCCCGTAGGGCGGCTGCTGCCCGTAGACGGGCTGGTCGACGGGCGGCTGCCCGTACGAGGGCGCTGCCGGGGGCTCATAGGGCTGCGGCGCGGCCGGTGCGGCCTCGGGCGGCTGGCCGTAGGACGGCGAGCCGTAGGACCCGGCCGCCGGCCGGTCCCCGTAGGAGGGCTGTCCCGGTTCCGGCTGCTGCCCGTAGGAGGGCTGGGGCGGCTGGCCGTAGGCGGGCGTGGCCGGGGGCTCCTGCGGCGGCGTCGGCTGAGACGGGCCGGTGGTCCCGGGCGGCTCGGTGCCGGTGCTCGGTTGTGACGTGCCGCGAGAGGGAGCGCCGAACACGACCGTGCGATCGCCGATCGGGCGCATCGGCGACGGCCCGGTGTCGCGGCCCTCCTTCGAGACCTCGGGGGTCTCGTCGGTCTCGTCGGTGCGCCCGCCCTGGGGCGGTCGTTGGTCGTCGGGCAGCGGCCACTGCGGTCCGGGCGTGCCGTCCTGCTCGCTCATCGTCGGGCTCCTTCAGCGCCGTCCCCCCGGGCGCGTGCGACGCCCGAGTCCTTACGGTTCCATCCGAAGACGCACGGCGCGTAAGGCGGCCTTCGGACTATTTCTGTGCCCATCATGTCGGCGCGTCCCCGGCTGAGCTCCATCGCGACCACCTTCCCGCGATCGCCGGTGCCTCCGCAAATCACCACGCTCTGTGATGGACGGCCGTGATATGAGGATGGGGCCGCTTCCGACGGGAAGCGGCCCCATCTCTGGTGCTTCATTACCTGTTGTACTGCCCGAAGTCGTACTCCTCGAGCGGCACGGCCTCGCCGGAGCCCTGCCCGAAGGCGTACTCGGCACCGTCGTCGTAGGAGCCGACGGAGTAGACCGCCGCCTTCGCCTCCTCGGTGGGCTCGACCCGGATGTTGCGGTACTGCGGCATGCCGGTACCCGCCGGGATGAGCTTTCCGATGATGACGTTCTCCTTGAGGCCCAGCAGCGAGTCGCTCTTGGAGTGCATGGCCGCCTCGGTGAGCACCCGGGTGGTCTCCTGGAAGGAGGCCGCCGACAGCCACGACTCAGTCGCCAGCGACGCCTTGGTGATGCCCATGAGGACCGGCCGGCCGGCCGCGGGCGTGCCGCCCTCGGCGACGACCGCGCGGTTGGTCCGCTCGAAGATCGGCCGCTCGACCAGGTCGCCCGGCAGCAGGTCGGTGTCCCCGGCCTCGAGGATGTTCACCCGCTTGAGCATCTGGCGGACGATGATCTCGATGTGCTTGTCGTGGATCGACACACCCTGCGAGCGGTAGACCTCCTGGACCTCGTGGACCAGGTGGAGCTGGACCGCCCGCGGGCCGAGGATGCGCAGCACCTCGTGCGGGTTGATCGAGCCGTCGATGAGCTGCTCACCGACGTCGACGTGGTCGCCCTCCTTGACCCGCAGCCGCGAACGCATCGGCACCGGGTAGGCGATCTCCTCGGCTCCGTCATCGGGAATGATGACGACCTTCCGGGTCTTCTCGGTCTCCTCCATCTTGACCCGGCCGGCGACCTCGCTGATCGGGGCGACACCCTTGGGGATGCGCGCCTCGAACAGCTCCTGGACACGCGGCAGACCGTGCGTGATGTCCGCACCCGCCACACCACCGGTGTGGAAGGTACGCATGGTCAGCTGGGTACCGGGCTCACCGATCGACTGGGCGGCGATGATACCGACGGCCTCACCGACGTCCACGCGCTTGCCGGTCGCCAGCGAGCGGCCGTAGCAGGCCGCGCAGACACCGATCTTGGCCTCACAGACGAGGGCGCTGCGGGTCCGGACCTCTTCGATCCCCGCCTCGACCAACCGCGTGATCACCATGTCGGACAGGTCCGTATCGGCCGTGAACAGGACCGAACCGTCGAGTTCGACGTCCTCGGCGATGGTCCGGCCGACGAGGCTGTTCTCCGACGTGGCCGGCTTCACCAGCTCGCCGCCGGGGCCCCGGTCGGCCACCCGGAACGGGATGGTCCGGTCGGTGCCGCAGTCCTCCTCGCGGACGATGACGTCCTGTGCCACGTCGACCAGACGCCGGGTCAGGTAACCCGAGTCGGCCGTACGGAGCGCGGTGTCGGCCAGACCCTTACGGGCACCGTGGGTCGAGATGAAGTACTCGACCACCGACAGTCCCTCGCGGAACGACGACTTGATCGGCCGCGGGATGGTCTCACCCTTGGGGTTGGACACCAGACCACGCATACCGGCGATCTGCCGGACCTGCAGCGGGTTACCACGTGCACCCGAGTTGACCATCATCCACACCGGGTTGTTCTTCGGGAACGCCTTGGTCATGTCCTCCATGACGTCGGCCGTGGCGTGGGTCCAGATCTCGATGAGCTCCTGCCGGCGCTCGTCGTCGGTGATCAGACCGCGGTCGTACTCCCGTTGCACCTTGTCGGCGCGGCGCTCGTAGGCCGACAGGATCTCGGCCTTGTTCGGCGGCGCGATGACGTCGGCGATCGCGATCGTGACACCGGACCGGGTGGCCCAGTGGAAACCGCGGTCCTTCAGCGCGTCGAGCGCGTTGGCCACCGCGACCTTGGGATAGGTCTCGGCCAGCTCGTTGACGATCGCCGAGAGCTGCTTCTTGCCCACCTCGTAGTTCACGAACGGGTAGTCGCCGGGCAGCGTCTCGTTGAACAGAGCCCGGCCGAGGGTGGTTTCGAGTCGGTACGGCTGACCCGCCTCGTAGCCCTCGGGCGCCTGCCAGCCGCGCGGCGGCGGGACGTCCTTGAGCCGGATCTGGACCTTGGCCTGCAGGTCGAGCTCGCCCCGGTCGTAGGCCATGATGGCCTCGGGGATCGCGGTGAACGACCGGCCCTCACCCTTGGCGTCGTCCTTCTCCGACGTCAGCCAGTAGAGGCCGATGACCATGTCCTGGGTGGGCATGGTGACGGGCTTGCCGTCCGACGGCTTCAGGATGTTGTTGGTCGACAGCATCAGGATGCGCGCCTCGGCCTGTGCCTCGGCCGACAGCGGCAGGTGCACGGCCATCTGGTCACCGTCGAAGTCCGCGTTGAACGCGGTGCAGACGAGCGGGTGGATCTGGATGGCCTTGCCCTCGACCAGCTGCGGCTCGAAGGCCTGGATGCCGAGGCGGTGCAGGGTCGGCGCCCGGTTCAGCAGCACCGGGTGCTCGGTGATGACCTCTTCGAGCACGTCCCAGACGACGGGACGGGCCCGCTCGACCATGCGCTTGGCGCTCTTGATGTTCTGCGCGTGGTTGAGGTCGACCAGCCGCTTCATGACGAACGGCTTGAACAGCTCCAGGGCCATCTGCTTGGGCAGACCGCACTGGTGCAGCTTCAGCTGTGGGCCGACGACGATGACCGAACGGCCGGAGTAGTCGACTCGCTTGCCGAGCAGGTTCTGCCGGAATCGGCCCTGCTTGCCCTTGAGCATGTCGGACAGCGACTTGAGCGGGCGGTTGCCCGGCCCTGTGACCGGGCGGCCGCGGCGGCCGTTGTCGAACAGCGCGTCGACGGCCTCCTGCAGCATCCGCTTCTCGTTGTTGACGATGATCTCGGGCGCGCCGAGGTCGAGCAGCCTCTTCAACCGGTTGTTCCGGTTGATGACCCGTCGGTACAGGTCGTTGAGGTCGCTCGTGGCGAACCGGCCACCGTCGAGCTGCACCATCGGGCGCAGGTCCGGCGGGATGACCGGGATGCAGTCGAGCACCATGCCGAGCGGCGAGTTGCGGGTATTCAGGAACGCCGAGACGACCTTGAGCCGCTTGAGTGCGCGGGCCTTCTTCTGGCCCTTGCCGGTACGGATGATCTCGCGGAGCCGCTCGGCCTCGGCGTCGAGGTCGAAGTTCTCCAGGCGGGCCTGGATGGCGCGAGCGCCCATGCCGCCCTCGAAGTACTTGCCGAAGCGGTCCCGCATCTCGCGGTAGAGCATCTCGTCGCCCTCGAGGTCCTGGACCTTGAGGTTCTTGAAGCGGTTCCACACCTCTTCGAGGCGGTCGATCTCACGCTGCGCGCGGTCGCGGATCTGCTTCATCTCGCGCTCGGCGCTCTCACGCACCTTGCGCCGCTGGTCGGCCTTGGCACCGGCCGCCTCGAGCTCGCCGAGGTCACGCTCGAGCTTCTGCTGCCGGGACTCGATCTCGGCGTCCCGCCGCTGCTCGATCTGCTGGCGCTCGACCGAGATGTGCGCCTCGAGCGTCGGCAGGTCGCGATCACGCTTCTCGGCGTCGACAAGCGTGATCATGTACGCCGCGAAGTAAATGATCTTTTCGAGATCCTTCGGGGCGAGGTCGAGAAGGTAGCCCAGCCGGCTGGGCACGCCCTTGAAGTACCAGATGTGCGTCACGGGCGCGGCCAGTTCGATGTGGCCCATCCGCTCACGCCGCACCTTGGCGCGAGTCACCTCGACGCCACAGCGCTCACATATGATGCCCTTGAACCGGACACGCTTGTACTTGCCGCAGTAGCACTCCCAGTCCCTGGTCGGACCGAAGATCTTCTCGCAGAAGAGCCCGTCCTTTTCCGGCTTCAGGGTCCGGTAGTTGATCGTCTCAGGCTTCTTGACCTCACCATGCGACCACTGACGGATATCGTCGGCCGTGGCCAGACCGATCCGCAGCTCGTCGAAGAAGTTGACATCGAGCACGTTGTGTTCAGTCCCCTGTTGTCGTTTGAGAATCAGACCTCTTCGACACTGCTCGGCTCACGCCGGGACAGGTCGATGCCGAGCTCCTCCGCTGCGCGGAAGACGTCCTCGTCGGTGTCACGCATCTCGATGGACATGCCGTCGCTGGACAGCACCTCTACGTTGAGGCACAGCGACTGCATTTCCTTGATCAGCACCTTGAAGGACTCCGGAATGCCCGGCTCGGGGATGTTCTCGCCCTTGACGATCGCCTCGTAGACCTTGACCCGGCCCAGGACGTCGTCGGATTTAATGGTCAGCAGCTCCTGCAGGGCGTAGGCGGCGCCGTACGCCTCCAGTGCCCAGACCTCCATCTCACCGAAGCGCTGACCGCCGAACTGCGCCTTACCGCCGAGCGGCTGCTGAGTGATCATGGAGTAGGGACCGGTCGAACGAGCGTGGATCTTGTCGTCGACCAGGTGGAGCAGCTTGAGGATGTAGATGTAACCGACCGAGATCGGGTCCTTGAACGGCTCTCCGGTGCGGCCGTCGAAGAGCTTGGCCTTGCCGCCCGGCCCGACCATGCGCTGGCCGTCCCGGTTGGGCAGGGTGCTCTCGATCAGCCCGGTGATCTCCTCCTCGCGGGCACCGTCGAAGACCGGCGTGGCCGCGTTGGTCCAGGCCGGAGCCTCGTCGGCACCGATCGCCTTGAGCTGGCGCTTCCACTCGGCGTCGTCGCCATCGACCTTCCAGCCACGGCTGGCGACCCAGCCGAGGTGGGTCTCGAGAACCTGGCCGACGTTCATTCGACCGGGAACACCGAGCGGGTTGAGGACGATGTCGACCGGGGTGCCGTCATCGAGGAACGGCATGTCCTCGACCGGCAGCACCTTGGAGATGACGCCCTTGTTGCCGTGTCGGCCGGCGAGCTTGTCACCGTCGGTGATCTTGCGCTTCTGGGCCACGTAGACGCGGACCAGCTCGTTCACGCCCGGCGGGAGCTCGTCGCCCTCGTCGCGGGAGAACACGCGGACACCGATGACCTTGCCCATCTCACCGTGGGGCACCTTCAGCGAGGTGTCCCTGACCTCACGCGCCTTCTCACCGAAGATCGCGCGGAGCAGCCGCTCCTCCGGGGTCAGCTCGGTCTCACCCTTGGGCGTGACCTTGCCGACCAGGATGTCGCCGGGTACGACCTCGGCGCCGATCCGGATGATGCCGCGCTCGTCAAGGTCGGCGAGGACCTCTTCGGAGACGTTCGGGATGTCCCGGGTGATCTCCTCGGGGCCCAGCTTGGTGTCGCGGGCGTCGACCTCGTGCTCCTCGATGTGGATCGAGGAGAGGACGTCGTCCTGCACCAGCCGCTGGCTGAGGATGATCGCGTCTTCGTAGTTGTGGCCCTCCCACGGCATGAACGCCACGAGCAGGTTCTTGCCCAGCGCCATCTCGCCCTGGTCGGTGCACGGCCCGTCGGCGATGACCTGGCCGACCTCGATGCGCTGCCCCTCGGCCACGATCGGCTTCTGGTTGAAGCACGTGCCCTGGTTGGAGCGCTTGAACTTGGCCACGCGGTAGGTCGTGCGGGTGGCGTCGTCGTTCATCACGGTGACGTAGTCGGCGGAGACCTCCTCGACCACGCCGGCCTTGTCGGCCGTGATGACGTCGCCCGCGTCGGTCGCGGCACGGTACTCCATGCCGGTGCCGACCAGTGGGGCCTCGCTCTTCAGCAGCGGCACGGACTGCCGCTGCATGTTCGAGCCCATGAGCGCGCGGTTGGCGTCGTCGTGCTCGAGGAACGGGATCATCGCGGTCGCGACCGACACCATCTGCCGCGGCGAGACGTCCATGTAGTGCACGTCGGCCGGTGAGATGTACTCGATCTCACCGCCCTTGGTGCGCACCAGGACGCGGTCCTCGGCGAAGCTGCCGTCGGCGTTCAGCGGCGAGTTGGCCTGCGCCTTGACGAACCGGTCCTCCTCGTCGGCGGTGAGATAGTCGATCTGGTCGGTGACCACACCGCCGACGACCTTGCGGTAGGGCGTCTCGACGAAGCCGAACGGGTTGACCCGGCCGTAGGAGCTGAGCGAGCCGATCAGGCCGATGTTCGGGCCTTCCGGCGTCTCGATCGGGCACATGCGGCCGTAGTGCGACGGGTGAACGTCACGGACCTCGAACCCCGCCCGCTCACGGGACAGACCACCCGGGCCCAGCGCGGAGAGCCGGCGCTTGTGCGTCAGGCCCGCGAGGGGGTTGGTCTGGTCCATGAACTGGGACAGCTGGCTGGTGCCGAAGAACTCCTTGATGGAGGCGACGACCGGCCGGATGTTGATCAGAGTCTGCGGCGTGATCGCCTCGACGTCCTGCGTGGTCATCCGCTCGCGGACGACCCGCTCCATCCGGGCCAGGCCCAGCCGGACCTGGTTCTGGATCAGCTCGCCCACCGTACGGAGACGGCGGTTGCCGAAGTGGTCGATGTCGTCGGTCTCGACCGGGACGGGGACCTCCCCGAGGGTGGCCTCCTCCTCGCCGGCGTGCAGCCGGACGAGGTACTCGATCGTGGCGACGATGTCCGCTTCGGTCAGCGTGCCCTGGCGCATCCCGAGGGACAGGCCGAGCTTCTTGTTGACCTTGTATCGGCCGACCTTGGCGAGGTCGTACCGCTTGGGGTTGAAGTAGAGGTTCTCGAGCAGCGTCTGAGCGGACTCCTTCGTCGGAGGCTCGCCCGGGCGCAGCTTGCGGTAGATGTCGAGCAGCGCGTCGTCCTGGCCGGTCGTGTGGTCCTTCTCCAGGGTGATGCGGATCGACTCGTAGGCACCGAACCGTTCGAGAATGCGCGCCTCGTCCCAGCCGAGCGCCTTGAGCAGGACGGTCACGCCCTGCTTGCGCTTGCGGTCGATACGGACGCCGACGTTGTCACGCTTGTCGATCTCGAACTCAAGCCACGCGCCCCGGCTCGGGATGACCTTGCAGCCGTAGATGTCCTTGTCGGACGTCTTGTCCAGCTGCCGGTCGAAGTAGACGCCGGGCGAACGGACCAGCTGCGAGACGACGACGCGCTCGGTGCCGTTGATGATGAAAGTGCCCTTGGGCGTCATGAGCGGGAAATCGCCCATGAACACCGTCTGGCTCTTGATCTCTCCAGTCGAGTTGTTGATGAACTCCGCCGTGACGAACATGGGGGCGGAGTAGGTCATGTCCTTGTCCTTGCACTCCTCGACGGAGTACTTGGGCGGCTCGAACCGATGATCACGGAACGACAGGGACATGGTTCCGGAGAAGTCCTCGATGGGACTGATCTCCTCAAAGATCTCCTCGAGGCCCGACTGGGCCGGGACATCCTTGCGACCGGCCTTCTGGGCCGCCTCGACCCGAGACTTCCACCTCTCGTTGCCGAGCAGCCAGTCAAAAGACTCGGTCTGCAACGCGAGGAGGTCCGGGACTTCGAGCGGCTCCTTGATGCGCGCGAAGGAGACGCGGTTCGGACCGGTTGCGGTGTTCGAGGCGTTGCGCGAGGCTGCCAAGAGTGGTCCTTCCGAGGGCTCGCGGCGGTACTGAACGGCGCGCACGCCAGACGGTCCATGAGTGAGACGCAGAGGTGATCCCAGCGGATCTCAAACGTGGATAGTCAGAGGGCAGCGCAAAGGGGCAGTGTAGCCGATTGCCACACTGCTAGCAACTCTACCGCCGCAGTATGCATCACAGTTGCCTCGCAGCATCGCTCCTCATCGCCTCCGAGTCAAGAGCAGACAGGGAGTTTTCGAGCTCTGACCAGCAGTGAGGAAACCCATAGTTTAGGAGACCCCGCCCCACCATGCCACGGAACGATCAGTCCCCCGCGAGCGGCGCGGCTGCGACGGCTGGACTGAGGGGCCGAGAGTGAGCCCGAGCGGGCCGATGGCGGCTGGACTGAGGAGGCGGCGCGGAGCCCCGAGCGGGCCGATGGCGGCTGGACTGAGGAGCGCGCGGAGCGAGGAACGAGCGAGCACGCGACGAGGGAAGCCGCCATCTTCAAGGCCCGCGAGGCGCCGAGCGGAGCGAGGCAAAGAGAACTAGAGCACCTGGAGGTCGGAGGCCAGCCATCGGTCGCCGACCTTGACCATGGTCATGCGGATGCGCAGCGACTCCGGCAGGCGGTTGGGGCTGGCGGTCGTGGTCGCGTTCCGGTTGGCGAAGACGAGCACCGTCACCTGGCGGGTCGTGGCGCTCTCGGCCCCAGCTTTGATCACGGTGGTCTGCGAGATCGCCTGCTGCTGGACCGCCGTGGCCCTGATCTGCTGCGCCAGCGCGGCGTACTCGTTGCGCAGCTTCCCCGTGGTCTGGCCGGTCGCCGTCCTGAAGTCGGATTCCAGCGTGCGGTAGTCGTACGAGGAGAGGTCGCGCGCGGCCTGGGACGCCGCGTGCACCGCCTGGCGCGACGCCTCGTCGGTCGACCGCAGCCGGGCCCGCTCGAGGCCCAGGCTCACCACCGCGGCGGTGAGGACGGCCGCCACGAGCGCGAGCACGGCGAGGATCTGGGTGCCGGGGCGCGCGCGGGGACCGGTCCACCGCCGGCCCTTCGACTCGTTCCGGCCGTCCGCGGCGTCGCCGCCGGCGCGCTCCTCGGCATCGGACCCGCCGGCCTCTTCGGTCTTGCCGGAGGCCGTGCGCCTGCGTTTGATCAGCGTGGTCATGGAACCAGTCCCAACCTGGAGACGAGCCAGCGGCCGTCGACCCGCTCGAGGTCCATCGAGAAGCGGTAGTAGCGAGGGGCCGCCTGCTTGACCTTCGGACTGCTGGTGACGGCCGTCACCGCGACGATCACCTCGGCGGAGTCGCCGTCGGCCGACACGACCCCTGCCCGCACCGCCTGGACGGTGGAGGTGGACTGGTTCTTGGTGGCGGTGTCGACGATGGTCTTGGCCTGGGTGGCCCACTGGTCCTTGATGTCACCGGTCATGCCGCTGATCACCCGGTCGACGCCCTGCCGGACGTTGCGGTAGTCGATGCTCACCATGTTGACCGCGGTCTGGCGGGCCGCCTGTTCGGCGCCGGCCGCGCGGTCGGCGGCGGCGCGTTCACGCCATACCGACAGGCCGAGCCAGCTCGCCGTCACCGCCAGCGCGATCACGGCGATGGCCAGCACAACCGCGGCGAGCCGCCCCGCTCGGCCGGCCAGCGGCCCGCCGGACGCCGGGTCCGTGGACGCCGGGTCCGTGGACGCGCCCTTCACGGCGCCAGCGGCCCGAGCAACAGCCACTTCCATGAGGCGTCTCCCAACAGACGTTGCTGACCACCGGCCGAGCTCATCTCGTACCGTCTGCCGTCGGGACCGTAGACGGCTCCGGTCGCAGGATCGTATCCGGCCAATTGCACCGAGCCGGTCGAAGCGGGCGGGGCCGCCGCGGCGGCCGGCTGGTCCCCCCGCCCTTCGCCGCCGTCCGGCCGCTCACCGGCGGCCTGCGAGGCAGAGCCGCCCTGAGCGCCCCCAGGAGGCTCGCCCGCGCCCTCGGTGGCCCCTGGCGGCACCTGCGGGTAGGGGCGCGGCGCCGGGGCGTTACGGGCGCCTCTGACGACCTGCTGGGAATTCTTCGGCAGGGTGCAGCCGACCTTGGTCTCGGCGGGGATCTGCTCGGTCTTCCGCGGATACCGGATCTGGGTCTTCTCGTAGCCCTTGGTACAGGGCGGTGGGGAGTCGACGTTCATGACGAAGCCGAAGTGCTCGGTCCCGTCTCCGGGGGTCACGGTGAACGAGCCGGCCAGGGCCATCGGGTAGAGGATGAACAGGTGCCGGAGCCCGTCGATCCGGGAGGTGAGCACCTGCCCGGTCGTGGTCATGTTCGCCAGCAGCACCGGCAGGGTGGGCGCCAGGTCGTCGATCAGGGCGTCGGCCTGCCGCGTGGCGGGCACGGTGTTGTCGATCGCCGAGCGCAGGCTCGGATCGTCGCGGCGCATCTGGTCTGTGAGATCGCTCAGGTTCCGGGCCAGGCTGCGGATGTTCGTGCCCTGCGACCGCTGGGTGTCCAGGACCACCTTGCTGTTGTCCAGGAGCTCCGCGGTGGCCGGGTAATTCTCCTCGGCGGTCTTGAGCAGCCGGTCGCTGGAGTCCAGGATCGCCTGCAGATCCGCCGCGGAGCCCGAGAACGCCTTGTCGAGCTCGTCCACGATGAGGCCGAGGTCCCGCGGGTTCACGGAGGTCACCAGACGGTCGACGTCGTTCAGGAGCGCGGTGGTCGACACCGGCAGCCTGGTGCGCTCGCGCGGGATCGTGTACGGGTCGCCGGTGTCCAGGTAGGGTCCGCCGTCGCTGCGCGGCTGGAAGTCGATGTACTGCTCGCCGACGGCCGACCGGTTGGCCACCACGGCGTCGCTGTCGCGCGGGATCCGCCGCCCGCGCTCGAGCGTGACCTTCACCCGGATGCCGTCGCCGGTCAGCTCGATGGGCCCGACCCGGCCCACGGGCACGCCACGGTAGGTCACCTCGGCGCCCGTGAAGATGCCGCCCGAGTCGGTCAGGTCGACATAGGCCGCGTAGGACCGGTTGAGGACCCCGCCGCCGATCCCGATGTAGCGCACGCAGGTGTAGCCGACCCCGAGAACCGTGATCACCGCGAAGACCAGCAACTGGATCTTCACGCCGCGTTTGATGATCAACTGAGCCCTCCCATGATCAGATCGAAGAGCCCCGGATCGGCCGTGGAGGACGGCCGCGGCGTGGGCGTGCTCGACCCGCCGGGGGCGGGGACGCCTGGAACCCCCGGGAGGCCGGGGACGCCCGGAGCGCCGGGGCTCGGCTCCAGAACTCCGGGCGGCGTCTGCGGCAGCGTGAGGCTGGGCGGCCTGATCATCGAGCGCACCTGGTCGCCCTGCTCGGTCAGGCCCTCGAGCGCTGTGCCGCCGAGCAGGTTGTGGGTGAGGCTCTTGAGGTCCAGGTCGAGCGTGATGTGGATGTTCGCGTAGTCACCGCGCAGGGCGTTGGCGACCGATGGCGGGAACGGGAACGTCAACATCATCTCCAGGCTGTTCGGCAGGTCGTTGCCGGCCTTGTTGAGGTTCTGCAGGATCGGCTGGAGGGCCCGCAGGTTCGCCAGCAGGTCGGCCTTCGACTGGTTCACCACCCGGGTCGTGACCTTGCTGAGCTTGTCGAGGCTCACGAGCATCTTGGTGAGGTCGGCGCGGTTCTGGTCCAGCACCTTGATCGCCGGACCGGTGCGGTCGACGGTGTCGGCGATCGTCCTCCTCTGCGCCGCGAGCTTGCCGCTGAGCCGGTCGAGGCTGTCGAGTGCCTGGGTGATGGCACCGCGGTGCCGATCCAGCGTCCCGACGAAGGTGTTGACCCGCTGGAGCACGTCCTTGATGGTGTCCGTACGGCCCTGCATGGCGGCGTTGAGCTCGTTCGTGATGGTGGAGATCTGCTCGAGGCCGCCGCCGTTGAGCAGCAGCGACAGCGCGGACAGGACCTCTTCGATCTCGGTGCCGCGCGAGGTACGGGCCAGCGGGATCACATCGCCCGCGCCGAGGCGTCCCTGCGCCGCCTCACCGGACGGGGGCGACAGCTCGACGTACTTCTCCCCCAGCAGGCTGGTCTGGGCGACGGAGGCGATCGCGTTGTCCGGCAGCACGACGTCCTTGCGGATCTTGCAGGTGACCCTGGCGTGCCAGCCGTCGAGCCTGATGTCGGTGATCTTCCCGACCGACACGTCGTTGACCTTCACCACCGACTGCGGCACCAGATCGAGCACATTCGCGAAATCGATCTCGACCTCGTACGGCTCTTCGCCCAGGTCGGGCCCGCCGGGCAGGGGCAGCGACTCGGCCCCGTGGAACGAGCAGGCCGGCAGTATCGCGAGTGCCACCGCCGCGGCGATCATCGCCATCAGGCGCCTCACGGGCCACCTCCGGGCAGCAGCGCGGACAGCCCTTGGGACGGGGGCGGCCCGCTTCGCCGATCCGCCGTCGTCGTGCGGGCACCTTGGCCACCGCCGCCCCCCCGGCGGTCGCCGGGGCCGTAGGCGTCGGGCGGCGGCGGAACGGGATCGTAGTGAGTGGTGATCGCCGTGATCCAGGACAGGTCGAGCGACAGCGACGTCAGCGCCTTGCCCGCCGGATTGAGCGGGCCGAGCAGCGACTCGCACTGTTTCGCGGGCGTGCCGAGCGAGAACGCCAGAGAACAGATCCACTGCGCGATGTCGTGGAACTGCCGCAGGTCCGCGCGGGTACCGAGCGTGCCGCTGATCGGGTCGTAGGCCTTGGCGAGGTTGCTCAGGCCCGTGGGGGCGGTGGTGAGGAACTCCGCGAGCGCGCCCTTCTCCTTCACCAGCACCGAGGTGATCTGCGCCAGTTGCCGTACGTTGGCGGCGAGCTGGGTCCGGTTCCCCTTCACGAACCTCGTCACGTTGCGCAGCGTCGGGCCGAGGGCGCGCAGGGCCGCGCTCAGTTCCTCGCGCTCCCCCGACAACTGCGCCGACACGCTGGACAGGTCCTGGGTGAACCGCTTGATCTGCTGGTCGTTCTGGGCCATCGCCCCGGTGAGCACGCGGAGGTTCTCGATGGTCTCGGCGACGTCGCCGCGGTCCTCGCTGAGCGTGCTGAGCATCCGGGAGGTGTCCCTGATCGTCTGCCGGATGTCGGTGCCCTGGCCGTCCAGCGTGTTCGCGCCGACCTGGAGGAGCCGGGACAGGGAGCCGTTGGCGTTGGCGCCGTCCGGGCCGAGCGCCTTGCTCAGGTCGCTCAGATTGCCGGAGATCTGGTCGACCTCGACCGGCACGCGGGTGCGGGTGAGCGGGAGCGAGGCCTGGTCGGCGAGCACCGGGCCGCTCCGGTAGACGGGGGTGAGCTGAACGTAGCGGTCGGCCACCAGGGACTGGTTGACGATGACCGCCTCGGCGTTCGCCGGGACCCTCTGGCGGGCGTCGTAGACCAGTTCCACCCGGACCGACCGGCCCACCGGCGTGACGCTGGTGACCCGCCCGACCTGAATGCCGAGGATCCGTACGTCGGCCCCCGGATAGAGCCCGACCGTGCCGGTGAAGTACGCCGTCAGGCGCCGCTGCTCGGTTCCCGGCCACAGCGCCGCGACGGCGCCGGCGACCAGCGCCACCGCGATGATCAGGGCGCCGAGGCGGAGAATGATTGCGGGCTTCACGTGCACCTTCCTGCTCGCGGCGGTCAAGGGAGGAACGGCAACGGGTTGCCGGTGGACGGCGGCCGGCCCTCGGACGTCCGCTGCCTGCCGGAACCGCCGGCGGGCGGGTTCGCGACCGACGCCGGTACGGGCATCAGGTTCTGGATGTAGCTGTCGAACCAGCGTCCGCTGCCCGTGGCGTCCGTGAACTGGCGGCCGTACGGCGCGAGCAGCCGGATGGTCCGGTCGAGGTTGTCCTGGTTCTTCAGCAGGATCTTGTTCACCCGCTGGAGGTTGGCCAGCATCGGGCCGATCTCGGCGTCGTTCTCCGAGATCAGCGCGTTGACCTGCTGCGTGAGCGTCACGGTGTTCACCAGCAGCTGATGGATCACCGCGCGCCTGGCCTGCACCGCCCGCAGGATCCGGTCGCCGTCCTCGACCAGCTTGACCAGCTCGGCGTTGCGGTCGGCGAGGACCTTGGTGACGTTCTTGGACCGCCCCACAAGCTCGTGCAACTGGTCGTCACGTGAGGAGATGGTCCGCGACAGCCGCTGGAGGCCGCGCAACGAACCCCTGATCTCTTCGGGTGAGTTCTTGAAGGTGTCCGACAACACATCGAACGACCGGGCCAGTTGCGCGGTGTCGATGTCGCCGGCCACGTCGCTCAGCTCACTGATCGCCGGCACGATCTCGAACGGCGTCGCCGTACGGGACACCGGGATCTGCCGCCGCGGATTCTGCCGGCCGGTGCCGCGCGGGTCGAGCGCCACGTAGTGCGCCCCGAGCACCGTCTTGATCTTGATCTCGGCGCGGGTGAGTTCGCCGAGACGCACGCCGTCGTCCACCCGGAAGTCGACCCGCACGTGGCCGTCTTCGAGCCGGAGGTCGGTGACCTTGCCGACCTTGACCCCGGCGATCCGCACCTCCTCGTCCTTCTTCAGCCCGGCCGCCTCGGCGAACGCCGCGTTGTATGTGGTGCCGCCCGTGACGAGGGGGAGGTTCTGCAGGTTCAGCGCGAGCACCAGCCCCACGGCGATGAGCCCGAGGCCGGCCAGACCGATGGGGACCGGGTTCCGTTCCCGGAAGGGCCTCACCACGTCACTTGCACCTCGCGTTCTCGTTCACCATCGCGGGTGTCTGCACCGCCGGCCCGCCGGGGAGCACGATCCGGGCGTCGAAGCCGCACAGGTAGAAGTTGAACCAGGAGCCGTACGAGGAGGCGCGGTTGAGCTGGTTCAGCCGGTCCGGTGTGCGGCGCAGGGCCGTGTCGAGGGTCTTGCCGTTGTCACCGAGCGTCTCGACGAGGTCGTTCAGCTCCGCGATGTCGGTCTTGAGCGACGGCCGGGCGTCCTTCAGCAGATCGGACGTCGCGCCGGTGAGCTGGTTGATCGACCCGAGCGAGTCGAAGATCGCCTTGCGGTCGCCGGACACCCCGGTGACGAAGCTCTGCAGCTGGGTGATGAGCTGGTTCAGCTGCGTGGACCGCTGGTCGAGCGTGCCCAGCACCTTGTTGAGATTGTCGATCACACGCCCGATGACCTGGTCGCGGTCGGCGAGCGTGTTGGTCAGCGACGCCACGTGCGCCAGCAGGCTGTTGACCGTTCCGCCCTCCCCCTGCAGCGTCTGGACGATCTGCAGTGAGAGCTTGTTGACGTCCTCGGGCTCGAGTGCGCGGAACAGTGGCCGGAAGCCGTTGAACAGCACGGTGAGGTCGAGGGCCGGCTGGGTCTGCGTCACCGGGATCG
Organism: Actinomadura alba; assembly: GCF_014323705.1. Classification (GTDB taxonomy): domain Bacteria; phylum Actinomycetota; class Actinomycetes; order Streptosporangiales; family Streptosporangiaceae; genus Actinomadura_C; species Actinomadura_C alba. The sequence continues at coordinate 49,713 of NZ_JABVEC010000002.1, read as the reverse complement.
TGCCCCCGGCGGGCATATAGTCGCCCACGGTCCCGGGGCCCTCGGAAAGGGCGACGTACCGCTGCCCGACCAGGTTGCGATAGCGCACCTGGACCAGCACCGACCGCGGCAGCCCGGCCGCGAAGGTGCCGCCCTTGGCCACCGAGAAGGTGACCCGGGCCTGCCTGCCCTGGTACAGCTCGATCTTCTCGACCTGTCCGACGCGTACACCGGCGACGCGCACGTCGTCGCCCCTGAGCAGTCCGGCCACGTCGGTGAAGATCGCCTGGTACTTCCGGTTCTCGACGAACCGCATGTTGGAGATCAAGATCGCTAGGACGGCCGTGGCCAGCGACGTCACGACCACGAAGACCAGCAGCTTGATCGCAGCAGTGGAGGTTCTCAACCGACCGTCACCACCGATCCCTCGGCGAGCGGCCCGAACATCAGCGCGGCCAGGTCGGAGACCTCGCCGGCCGGGGTCCTCAGTACCGGCGCGATGACGTTCTTGACGGCCTCCCGCTCGGTCATCTCGGCACCGGGGCTGACGAGCACGCCCGACGCCGCCCGGCCGAGAGGTCCCTGCGCGGGCAGCCCGCTCGGCCCGGCCTTCCACCACACGTCGTCCTCGGTGCCGTCCAGGCCGATGTAGTCCGGAAAGGGCACCTTCGGATTGGGCAGGCCGTAGCAGCGTGGATTGCGATAGTCGCGGTACTCCGGCAGGTCGAGCGGATTCTTGAACGCCGGCCGCGGCTTCACGATCTCGACGGTGAGGTTGATGACCGGGGACTTCCCGCCGACCGCGTCCTCGACCCGAGGCTTGATCTTGATCAGCCCGGCGAGAACGCAGGGGAACGACGGCGAATACCTCGCCACCAGCTCCAGCGCCTGCCGGTTGGCGATGTTCACTCCCACGATCTTGTTGCCGTTGTCCTGGACGAACCGGGTGCCCTTGGCGGACACGTCGGTCACGGCGGGGATCAGTGCCTCGATGGCCGCCTTCTTCTCCACGATCGTCGATCCCGTGACATTGAGGTTGCGCAACGTCCGCAACAGGTCCGGTGCGGCCGCGTCGTAGACGTCAGAGACGTCCGACAGCGCGCGCAGGTCGTACACCAGCGTCCCGAGCTTCGGATTGATCTTCCTGAGCAGCGAGTCGGCCTGTTCAAGATTGCGGCCGAGCTGGTCGCCACGGCCTTGCAGCGCCGTGGCCAGGGCGTTGAGGGTCGCGTTGAGCTTCTCCGGCTTGACCGCCTGAAGCAGGGGCAGCAGGTGATCGAGGACCTGGCCGACCTCGATCGTCGCCGTGGTCCGGTCCTGCGCGATCACCGTGCCCTCGCGGATGGCCGCGTCGCGCTGCGCCGGCATCACCAGATCGACGTACTTCTCGCCGAACAGGGTCTTCGGCAGCATGCGGGCCGTGACGTTGCCCGGGATGAGCGGCGCCTTGTCCGGGTCGAGGGCCAGATCGATCTGGGCACCGTTCGCGGTCGCGCGGGTACCGCGCACCTCGCCGACGATCAGGCCGCGCACCTTGACGTCGGAGCGGGGCAGCAGCTGCAGGCCGGCCCGGTCGCTGCTCACCTTCACCCGGACGACCGGGGTGAACGCCTTGTTGAAGAACGCGCCGGTCAACGCCAGCAGCAGCACCACGACGAGGACGAACGCGATGCCGTACAGGCGGTACCGGACCGGCTGGGACAGCGGCCCTTCGGTTGGGGCGCCGGCTCTGCTCATCGCCGCGTCACCCCGCGATCCGTACGGTCGTGGTGGTCCCCCAGATCGCCATGCCCAGCATCAGGTCGGCGATGTTGACGACCACGATGCTGGTGCGCACCGCGCGGCCGACGGCGAGACCGACCCCCGCCGGGCCGCCGCTGGCGTGGAAGCCGTAGTAGCAGTGGATCAGCATGATCAGCACGGCGAATATGATCACTTTGCCGAACGACCAGAGGATGTCGTACGGCGGTAGGAACAGGTTGAAGTAGTGGTCATAGGTGCCACTGGACTGATCGAAGAAGATCGTCACCATCAGCCGGGTGGCGAAGTAGGAGGCGAGCAGCCCGATGACGTACAGCGGGATGACCGCCAGCATCCCGGCGATCAGCCGCGTGGTGACCAGGAACGGCACCGACGGCACCGCCATCACCTCGAGCGCGTCGATCTCATCGCTGATCCGCATGGCGCCGAGCTGCGCGGTGAAGCCGCAGCCGACGGTCGCCGAGAGCGCCAGCGCGGACACGACCGGGGCGAGCTCGCGCGTGTTGAAGTACGAGGAGACGAAGCCGGTGAAGGCCGCCGTTCCCAGCTGGTTCAGGGCGTTGTAGCCCTGCAGGCCGACCTCGGTACCGGTGAAGAAGGTCATGAAGCCGACGATGGCCACGCTGCCGCCGATGACCGCGAGGCCGCCGGTGCCCAGGCTCACCTCGGCGAGGAGCCGCAGGATCTCGGTGCGGTAGCGGCGGATCGCGCGCAGGCTCCACGCGAGCGCCCGCGCGTAGAACGAGAGCTGGTGGCCGAGGTCCTCAAGCTCCTCGAGCGGCCGGCCCACGGCCCTGGACGCGGCCCGCCCCACTTTCCCAGGGGTGGTCATTCACATCCCCTTCTGCGGGACGAACTGGAAGTAGAGAGCGCTGATCAAGAAGTTCTCCAGGAACAGCAGCATGAAGGTGATCACCACGGTCTGGTTCACCGCGTCGCCCACGCCCTTGGGTCCGCCCTTGGCGCCCAAGCCCTTATAGGCCGCCACCAGTGCGGCGGTGATCCCGAAGACGAACGCCTTGATCTCCGCCTGGATCAGGTCGGGCAGCTGCGCCGCGGCGTTGAAGGAGGCGAGGTAGGCCCCGGGCGTGCCACCCTGGAGCATGACGTTGAAGACGTAGCCGCCGCCGATGCCGACGACCGAGACCAGGCCGTTGAGGAAGAGCCCGACGAACGCGCAGGCGAACATGCGCGGCACGACGAGGCGGTGCAACGGGTTGATCCCGAGCACCTCCATCGCGTCGATCTCCTCACGGATCTTGCGGGCCCCGAGGTCGGCGCACATGGCCGAGCCGGCCGCCCCGGCGATGAGCAGCGCGGTGACGAGGGGGCTGGCCTCGCGGACGATCGCCACGACCGCCGTGGCGCCGGTGAAGGACTGCGCTCCGAGCTGCCGGATCAGGCCGCCGATCTGCAGTGACAGGATCGCGCCGAAGGGGATGGCGACCAGCGCCGTGGGCACGACCGTCACACTGACGATGAACCACGCCTGCTGGATGAACTCCCGCCACTGGAACGGCCACTTGAACGTGGCCCGGAACGTGTCGAGCACGAGGGCGAAGAACCGGCCGGGCTCCTTGACCGTGAGGTTCGCGACACCGTCGGTGACGGAACCGAACCCGGTGGCGACGCCGCCGTCCCTGGGGTCCTTCCGCCTCTCGCGCCGTGGGCGGCGGGTCATCGGCCAGGCCCTCCCATGGACGGCTGCGCACCCGCTACGGGTGTTCTGGAAGCGACGTGGCGCGGCCACTCCTGGACCCAGTCGCGGCCGAGGTCGTCGATGAACGAGCCCGGCGGGGGCTGTACGCCGTGCGCCTTGAGCCATGATCCGGGTGGCGACTGGGATCGCCGGACCCCGCCGTCCGTCGGCATCAGTTGCGGCGGGATCGGCGGAAGCTGTCCGGGGTCGTGGCCCAGCTTGGCCTCGGCCTCGAGCTCGGAGACGTCCTTCTCCTCCGACATGCCGATCGGGCCGTGCCTGCGGGCGTTGAGGAACTGCCGGACGACCGGCTCCTCACTCGACAACAGCATCTCGCGCGGCCCGAACATGATCAGCTCGCGCCGGAACAGCAGGCCGATGTTGTCGGGGACCGTGCGGGCGGTGTTGATGTCGTGCGTGACGATCAGGAACGTCGCGCCGATCTGGGCGTTGAGGTCCACGATCAGTTGGTTCAGGTAGGCGGTGCGCACGGGGTCGAGGCCCGAGTCGGGCTCGTCGAACAGGATGATCTCGGGGTCGAGGACGAGGGCCCGGGCGAGTCCCGCGCGCTTGCGCATGCCACCGGAGATCTCACCGGGCAACTTGCCCTCGGCGCCGACCAGACCGACCATGTCGATCTTCTCCATGACGATGCGCCGGACCTCGCTCTCGCTCTTCTTCGTGTGCTCGCGGAGCGGGAAGGCGATGTTGTCGTAGAGGTTCATGGAGCCGAACAGCGCGCCGTCCTGGAACAGCACCCCAAAGAGCTTGCGGGTCTCGTACAGCAGGTGCTCGGACAGCCGCGGGAGGTCGCGGTCACCGATCCAGATGTGGCCGCTCTCGGGTTTGAGCAGGCCGACGAGCGTCTTCAGGAACACCGACTTGCCGGTGCCCGACGGCCCGAGGAGCACGGAGATCTCTCCCGCCGGCAGCGTCAGCGACACGTCCGCCCAGATGGTCTGACGACCGAAGGCCTTGGTGAGTCCTTCGACCCTGATCTCGACGCCCACTCGTCACCTTTCGTCCAGCCGGGGGGATTCCGGATCAATAGGCGAACTCATTCGATTGTCCGGAGCCGACCACCCGGCGCCGGGTCGCCGCGCGTTGGTGACTACTTTCTGCTACTGGCGAGTAGCAGATCCTGGTGCAGACCACCGTAGCCAGGATTCCCGCAAATGGAAGGGGGTTCGACCCAGGATCCCGTACGATACGACCCAACGTGAGCGGATCGTTACTGAAGTCGGGCATTAGACTAGTCATCCAACAGCCGCGAGGACAAGGCCTTGATCGCGAAGGCTCCCGTGGAACGGCGGCGAGTCCCGCGGAACGCAAAAGGCGGCCACCCCCGGTGGGGATGACCGCCTCTGTGCGTGGAGTGGCTTACTTGACGGTGACCGTCGCGCCGGCCTTCTCCAGGGCCTCCTTGGCCTTGTCGGCCGCTTCCTTGTTGACCTTCTCCAGCAGCGCCTTGGGCGCGCTGTCGACGAGGTCCTTGGCCTCCTTGAGGCCGAGGCTGGTGAGCGCGCGGACCTCCTTGATGACCTGGATCTTCTTGTCGCCGGCACCCTCGAGGATGACGTCGAACTCGTCCTTCTCCTCGGGGGCCTCGGCCGCGGGGCCCACAGGGCCCGCCGGGCCGGCGACCGCCACGGGGGCGGCGGCCTTGACGTCGAAGACTTCCTCGAACTGCTTCACGAACTCGGACAGCTCGAGGAGGGTCATCTCCTTGAACGTGTCGAGCAGCTCGTCGGTGCTGAGCTTCGCCATGGTGTGTGTTCCTCCGGTGGTGCTTGGTTGCTAAGTCTTACGACCGCGGGTCTCAGTCCTCGGTGGACTCTGCCGCCTCAGCGGGCGCCTCGGCAGCCACGGGGGCTGCGTCGGCCGGCGCCTCGCTCGTCTCTCCGGCCTCTTCGCGCTTGGCCCGCAGCGCCTCGGCGAGCTGGGCCATCTGCGTCGGCAGGGCGTTGAAGGTGGCGGCCGCGTTGGCCATGGACGCCTTCATCGCACCGGCCAGCTTCGCGAGGAGCACCTCACGAGACTCGAGATCGGCGAGCTTGGTGATCTGCTCGGGGGACATCGCCTTTCCATCGACGACACCACCCTTGATCACCAGCAGCGGGTTGGCCTTGGCGAAGTCACGCAGGCCCTTGGCGGCCTCGACCACGTCGCCCTTGACGAACGCGATCGCCGACGGGCCCTGGAGCAGCTCGGCGAGCTGGCCCTCCACCCCGGCGTCGCGCGCGGCGATCTTGGTCAGCGTGTTCTTCACCACGGCGAACTTCGCATTGTCACCGAGGTTGCGGCGCAGTTCGCTGAGCTGCGCCACGGTAAGCCCGCGGTACTCGGTCAGCACGGCGCCGTTGGAGCTCTCGAACTCGGTCGTGAGCTCGGCAACCGCAGCCGCCTTTTCCGCCCTCGCCATGGGCCTCCTTCCCAACAAACATGAGTAGAGCCGTACGATCACAGGCGGTTCGCGGCGAGCGTCCCCACCCGTACGTGATCGTGCACCCCGCCGTCGACCAGGGTCCGGCTGCGGCCCCGTACGCAAAAACGCCCCGGTGCAGGTGCACACGGGGCGCGTACGCACGGCCATCATCGTGCGGAACGGCTCTCGTCTCACCTGCGCGGGCCGCCCGCTGTCGCGGGACCTTCGATCATCCTTGCGGATGACGACCGGCGGTCTTCGGCACTGCACAGAGTACGTGCCATTCACCCGGACCGCAAAACCGCGCCCCACGGTGGTGACCGTGGGGCGCGGTTCCGGCGAATGGACGGGCCTCAGGCGGTGCCGGGGCTCGGCATCCCCTTGAGGAGGTCGCCGAAGTCGCCGACCTCGGACGCGGGCGGCGCGGTGATGGTCACCGGCTGCCCGTAGTCCCGGTAGACGACGGTGATGGTGACCGGGGTCTTGGCGCCCGGGCCCGCCTTCATCACCATCTTCTGCGGCAACTGCTGTCCATCGACCCACAGGTCGAACAGCATGCTGTCCATGCCCGCCTCCCGAGCGGCCTTCTCGGTGGCCGCCCGCTTCTGCGGGTCCAGCTTGGCGGTCGCCTCGGAGACCTTGTAGGAACCGGTGAAGTGGGTCGTCTCGACGCCGTTGACGGTCTCCTTGCCCACCTCGCGCACGTCCTTGGAGGCGGTCAGCTGCTTCGTGGCCTGCACCGGGTCCATCTGCTGGGACTGCTGGAGAAGCTCATCGACGTTCATCCCGGACGCCTTGCTGATCGCGTCGAGCGGAAGCTTCATCCAGGGCTTGCCACCACCGACCTCGGCGAGCATGGGGATCTTCATGTACATCGCCTCGCCGAGGAGCATCGTCTGCATGCCCGCCATGGACTCGCCGCCCACGGTCATCTGATCGAAGGTCATGTTGAAGGCGAGGGTCGGCTTGAGGCGGTACTGCATCGTGCCCGTCGCCTTCATGTTGTCATCGCCGGTGCCGCTCGACTCCATGGCCAGGTCGGCCTTGAACGAGGTGATCTCCCCGGTCTTCTGAGAGGTCTTGATGAGCGCCTGAGCGGCGGACAGGCTGACCGCCTTCCCCGCGCCCGCGTTGCCGCCGGAGTCCTCACCGAGACACCCGGTCACGGAGAGGGCGAGCGCGACACTGACGGCGGTGCCGGCGACGGATCGACGAATCATACGAAGGATTCCTTCCTCATTGTCTGCTTTCTCGCAATGCGCAGATTTTCTACCATATCTGACTCGTACTGACATTCGATGCAACACTCGCGGATGCCCAATAACAATGAAAGGCACCCTGATCAGGGTGCCTTTCGTGTTGTCGTCGGATCGCTCTGCGTTAGTTCGGCTGACCGCCGAGCAGCCGGCCGAGGTCGAATTCCTGCACGTCACCGGCCGGGGGCGCGGTGGGCTTGGCGGCCTTGCCGTAGTCGCGGTAGAGGATCGTCAGCGTGCCGTTCTCACCACCAGTGGACCCGGTCCACTTGGTGACGAGCTTGCGCGGCAGCCGGTCGCCGTCCGTCCACAGGTCGAAGGCGACCTTCTCGTCCGCGTTCTGCGGATAGACGCGCTGCAGCCTCGCGCGGGCCTCGGAGTCGAGTTGCTTCAGCGCCTCGCCGACGGTGACCGTGCCGGCGTAGTGCGTCGTCTTCACCCCGTCGACGGTCTCGTCGCCGACGGTACGGACGTCCTTCGAGGCGGTGAGCATCTTGGCCTGCGCGGCCGGGTCGACCTTCCGTACCTCGTCGAGGAGACCGTTGACGTCCGTTCCGGTGAGCCGTCCGGCCGTGGCCACGTCGATCTTGAGCCAGGGCTTTCCGCCCATCAGCTGCGACAGCCGCTGGGACCTGACGTACAGCGTGTCGTCGACGAAGACGCCCTGGCTGCCGACGACGCCCGGCACGGACCGTCCGGAGAGGACGGCCTTGTTGAGGAGGGCGGTGAACGAGAGGTCCGGCCGGACCCTGAACTGGCCGGTGAGATTGATGTCGGTCTGTCCCTGCGCGGAACCGCCGTTGACGGTGAGATCGGCCTTGAAAGAGTCGGCCCGTGCGGTCTTCTGAGAGGTCTCGGCCACGGCCTGGGCGGCGGAGAGCTGCATACCGCCGGTGTTCGTCCGCTCGCCGTCGTCACCCATGCACCCGGTGAGGGAGAGCAGGAGAGCGGTGCTCGCCGCGGCCCCTGCCACGAATCGACGCCTCATGTATCCGTTCCTTCCTCTTGCCGATGCCGGCTGCCGTTCCATCGTGGCCGACCTTGCTGACAACAGTCTGCTTCGGTCCGGGCTGAGGGAAATCCCCCGGTGGTACCAATGCGTCGCGAATCGATACCCCTCAAGGTGGATGAATCACAACGCCGAAAGGGCGCCCCATCGTCAGGGACGCCCTTTCGGGATGAAACTACGCGGGTTCTCAGCCCGCTGCGGCCTCGTCGAGCTCCGCGGTGAGGTTGCGGACCGCGTTGGGGTCGACCGGGATGCCCGGGCCCATCGTGGTCGTCATCGTGGCCTTCTTGACGTAACGGCCCTTGGCCGCCGACGGCTTCAGCCGATGGATCTCGTCGATCGCCGCCGCGTAGTTCTCCACCAGCTGACGGTCGTCGAACGAGGTCTTCCCGATGATGAAGTGCAGGTTGCCGTGCCGGTCGACCCGGAATTCAATCTTGCCGCCCTTGATGTCGGCCACGGCCTTGCTCACGTTCATCGTCACGGTGCCGGTCTTGGGGTTCGGCATGAGACCGCGCGGGCCGAGCACCCGGCCGAGCCGGCCGACCTTGCCCATCATGTCCGGCGTCGCGACGACCGCGTCGAAGTCCAGGAAACCGCCCTGGATGCGCTCGATGAGGTCGTCGGCGCCCACGAGGTCGGCACCGGCCTCGCGAGCCTCGTCGGCCTTGGCGCCACCGGCGAAGACCAGCACCCGGGCAGTCTTACCGGTGCCGTGCGGCAGGTTGACCGTGCCGCGCACCATCTGGTCGGCCTTACGAGGGTCGACGCCGAGCCGCAGGGCGACCTCGACCGTCGAGTTGAACTTCGTCGCCGAGTTCTCCTTGGACAGCTTCACGGCCTCGAGAGGGCTGTAGAGCCGGTCCCGGTCGATCCTGTCGGTCGCGTTGCGGTAGTTCTTGCTGCGCTTCATCTCAGCTCCTCAGGGAGTTCGTGGTGGGGGCCGCGCATGGCCCTCCCACTCTGTTGAATTGCGCTCGCCTTCGCTCGCGCGGCTCAGCGCGCATGACGCGCTGTCTTCCCTCGTCGCTCCCGAGCGCTCGTACCTCGCACTCGCTCGCTCCTCAGTCCAGACAGCGCGGCGCGCTTCGCGGGACTGTTACTTGACCTCGATGCCCATGGAGCGGGCGGTGCCGGCGACGATCTTCTCGGCGGCGGCGAGGGTCGTGGCGTTGAGGTCGGGCATCTTGGTCTGGGCGATCTCGCGGACCTGGTCCGCGGTGACCGAGCCGACCTTGGTCTTGTGCGGCTCGCCGCTGCCCTTCTCGACACCGGCGGCCTTGAGGATGAGCTGCGCGGCCGGCGGGGTCTTGGTGACGAAGGCGAACGAGCGGTCCTCGTAGATGGTGATCTCTACGGGGATGACGTTGCCTCGCTGGGCCTCCGTGGCAGCGTTGTACTGCTTGCAGAAGTCCATGATGTTGACGCCGTGCGGGCCGAGAGCGGTACCGACGGGCGGCGCGGGCGTCGCCTGGCCGGCCTGCAGCTGGACCTTGACGACGGCATTGATCTTCTTCTTCTTCGGAGGCATGACGCCTTCCCCTCGTTCCTGTTCGCGTTTCGGTCCCGACTCCCGCACGCGCGGGCAACACCCATGGCCGGAACGTGAGCCCGGATGTTGGGACCCTTTGACCCCGCCTGCGCGGGGACGGTAAAGGCTATGTGCTAGATCTTCGAGACCTGGTTGAACGAAAGCTCGACCGGGGTCTCGCGGCCGAAGATCGAGACGAGCACCTTGAGCTTCTGGGTGTCGGCGTTGATCTCGTTGACCGTGGCGGGCAGCGTGGCGAAGGGACCGTCCATGACCGTGACCGACTCGCCGACCTCGAAGTCGACGGTCGCGGCGACCTTGGCGGCCTCTTTCGCCTTGGTCTGCTCTTCGGGCTCCGGAGCCAGGAGGTTCGCGACCTCCTGGATGCTCAGCGCCGACGGCTTGCTGGACAGCCCCACGAATCCGGTGACGCCGGGGGTGTTCCGCACGGCGGCCCAGGACTCGTCGGTGAGCTCCATGCGGACGAGGATGTAGCCCGGCAGGACCTTCTCGTTGACCTTCTGCCGCTTGCCGCCCTTGATCTCGGTGACCTCGTGCTGGGGCACCTCGACCTGGAAGATGTAGTCCTCCATGTTGAGCGACTGGGTGCGGGTCTCGATGTTGGTCTTCACCCGGTTCTCGTAACCCGCGTAGGAGTGCACGACGTACCAGTCGCCCGGCTGGAGCCGGAGCTGGGTCTTGAACTCCATGAGCGGGTCGATCTCGATCTCGGGCTCGGCATCGCCCGAGACCTGCTCCTCGTCGGCGCCCTCGTCCGGGCCCGCCCCCGCCTCGTCATCGGCGGCGAGCTCGGCGGACGTCTCCTCCGGCTCGAGCGCAGCCGCCTCCGCCGACTGGGCCTCGTCGAGGGCCTCGTCGTGGCGCTGTGGGGACTCGGACACAATGACTCTTTCTCTCGTACGAATTGGTGTTGTGCGGCCGGACCGGCCGTGGTTCAGCTGAAGATCGAGAAGATCCCCTTCTGCAACGCCCAGTCCAGGGCCGAGACGATCGCAACCATGATCAGAACGAAGACCAGGGAGATCGCCGTGTAGGTGATCAGCTCCTTGCGGGTCGGCCATATGACCTTCCGCAGCTCAGCGGCCACCTGGCGTACGAACAGGGCAGGCGTGGTCCGCTTGTTGCGAGCGGGCTTGCCCTTGTCCTCGGTCGCGGACTCGCCGCGGATCTCAGTCGCCATCTGTGCCGCCGTTCACTCCATTGGACGTCTCAACCACTTCGTGGTCGTGTACATGCCCACTCTAGGCGTGACCACGTGCGCGCGCTCGCACTCCGCAGGGCAGGAGGGACTCGAACCCCCAACCACCGGTTTTGGAGACCGGGACTCTGGCCAATTGAGCTACTGCCCTTCGCTCCCCGGCCTCGGTGCCCCTCGGCCGAGCCGTGGGGGGGGACCCGCGCGCGACACGGTCGCATGCCGACCACCCACCACTAGATGGAGCAGTGTAGTTGCCCAACCGCCCCGGCGTCGAACCAGACGACCGCCGACACCGGCCCGCCGCCCTCGATAACCGGCTGAAGCCGAGGTAGAACGTCTGGGAGCATAGAGACATGAGTCGAATCTCCGAACGCATCGCCGCCATTTCCGAGTCCGCCACGCTGGCCGTGGACGCCAAGGCCAAGGCGCTCAAGGCGGCCGGGCGACCGGTGATCGGGTTCGGCGCGGGCGAGCCCGACTTCCCGACACCCGACTACATCGTCGAGGCGGCCGTGACCGCCTGCCGGGTGCCCCGATTCCACAAGTACACACCCGCGGGCGGGCTCCCCGAGCTGCGCACGGCGATCGCGGAGAAGACGGAGCGCGACTCCGGGTTCCGGGTCGAGTCCTCCCAGGTCCTCGTCACCAACGGCGGCAAGCAGGCCGTGTACGAGGCGTTCGCGGCGCTGCTCGACCCGGGCGACGAGGTGCTGCTGCCCGCCCCGTACTGGACCACCTATCCCGAGTCGATCAAGCTGGCCGGAGGAGTGCCCGTCGAGGTGATGACCGACGAGACCAGTGGCTACCTGGTCTCGGTCGAGCAGCTCGAGGCGGCCCGCACCGGCCGTACGAAGGTGCTGCTGCTGTGCTCGCCGTCCAACCCGACCGGCGGCGTGTACACCCGCGACCAGGTCGAGGCGATCGGCCGCTGGGCCGCCGAGCACGGTCTGTGGGTCGTCACCGACGAGATCTACGAGCACCTGGTGTACGGGGACGCGAGCTTCCATTCCCTGCCGGTCGTGGTGCCCGAGATGGCCGACCGTACCGTCGTGCTGAACGGGGTGGCCAAGACCTACGCGATGACCGGCTGGCGGGTGGGCTGGCTGATCGGCCCGTCGGACGTCGTCAAGGCGGCGCAGAACCTGCAGTCGCACGCCACCTCGAACGTGTGCAACGTCGCGCAGGCCGCGGCGCTGACGGCGGTGAGCGGCGACCTGTCGGCGGTCGAGGAGATGCGCGCCGCGTTCGACCGGCGCCGCCAGACCATCGTCCGGATGCTCAACGAGATCCCCGGAGTGCTCTGCCCGGAGCCGCAGGGCGCGTTCTACGTGTATCCGTCGGTCAAGGAGCTGCTGGGCAGGCAGATCCGGGGACGCCGGCCGCAGACCTCCGTCGAACTGGCCGAACTCGTACTCGAGGAGGCCGAGGTGGCGTTGGTGCCCGGTGAGGCGTTCGGGACGCCAGGTTATTTCAGGCTGTCGTACGCCCTCGGTGACGAGGATCTCGCCGAGGGGGTCAGCCGGGTGGCCAAGCTGCTGTCCGAGGCGAGCTGACGACGGACGAGAGCGGCCCGCGAGGGCATGTGCAGCGAGGCCGCCCGTTCACGTGCACCCGTGGGCGGGCGGCCCCGTTCCCCCTATTTCCCCTCTCCGGAAGGTACGTGGCCCCTCAGGAAGGTATGCGGGCGCCTTCGGCGATCCGCATGAGCTGGGTCCGCAGGCCGGGGCTGACGCTCACGGACACCCCGGCGCCGGGTCGCTCCATCCAGAGGACCAGGCTGCCGGCACCGCCGGTGAGCATCCGCTCCACGACGAGCGCCCGCCGGCCGCGCACCTCGGCGGGCCGCGGTACCGACGGGACGGCGAAGAGATCCTCGATCTCGGTCGGCCCGGAGTCGCGCACGAGCCGGACCTCCACCGTGCCGGCCGTTCCGGTCCACCGGCAGATCGTCGTCCGCCGAGAACCGTCGCGCTCGTCGCCGCATGACCCGGCCGGCCGGAGCCCCGACGGCAGGTAGGTCAGCCAGTCGACTATCGGGCTGACGACGCCGGGCCCTCCCCCGCCACGGGACGGCCGGGTGACGGGCGGTTTCGCCGTCTCCCCCGCCCGTGGGGTGCCCGAGCCGGTCCGCGGGTCGGGTGAGACCGGGGCGAGCGGCACCGGCGATCCGGGTGGCATGGAGCTCGCCCGGGGGCCGGTCGTGGTGGTGGGCGCCCCCACGGGTTCGGCGGTGCCGATGTCGAAGAACTGGGCGGCGGGCAGTGCCGAGACCGTGACGACGGCGACGGCGGCCACGCCGATCGTCGTGCGGACGCGCCTGGCCCTGCGCCGGTGCCGACGATGGACGTCGGCGACAAGTGACGTCGGAGCCGACGCCTCGGCCACGTGCTCAGCCATGGCCTGCTTTAGTTCATTCTCGAGATCCATCGCTCACCTCCCCAGCAGGGCCAGGTTCGTGCCGAGACGTTCCCGGAGTCTGGCGAGACCCCTGGACGCCTGGCTCTTTACAGTGCCGACCGAGCAGCCGAGCACCTGCGCCGTCTCCATCTCCGACAAATCCTCCCAATAGCGCAGGACGAGTACCGCCCGTTGCCGTGGTCCGAGCCGCCGTAGCTCTTCCATGAGCGTCCCGCGCAGTTCGAGCGAGTGCGTCTCCGACGAGGTCGGCACCTCGGGCGTCTTGGCGACGTGTATCTCCCGCAGCACCTTCCACCGGCGGGCCCGGCTGATGATCTGGTTGACCAGGATCCGCCGGACGTACGGCTCAGGGTCGCTCTCGGGATCGAGGCGCCCCCAGTGCCGGTAGGCCTTCTCCAGTGCGGTCTGCAATATGTCCTCGGCGTCCTGCCGGGAACCGCACATCAGCACGGCGGTGCGCATCAAGGCGTTTCCGCGCGCCGCCACGAACTCGGAAAACGACCCATCGTCTCGCCGCCTCACACTGACCGCCCGCCTTGATGCCGTCACCCCTGGAGACCGTGCTGACCGCGGGCGGCTCCACCGCGCGAAGCCGCCCGCGGAGTCAACTTAATTCACCTGGTGAAGCTTCGTGGCGATCTGCTGCAGACGGGGCTGCAGCGCGAGGCCGCCGCTGACGTAGTCGACCACGCCGGGCGTGGCCGTCCACATGAGACCGGAACCGGCGACGCCCGGCAGCGGGGAGCGCCAGTAGACGTCCCGGCCCAGGGTCACGGCGTCGGCCTTCGGCAGCCCCAGCTGCTGCCGCACCTGCGTGACGCCGACCTCACCCTTGATCCGCTCGATCTGCATCCACTGGCCCAGCCCGCCGGTGTAGCGCTGGGTGACCATGCAGACCTTCTTGCCCTTGATCTTGATCTCGCGGGTCTTCGTGGAGACGAACTTCAGCCCGGTCTGCGCGGTGATCGACTGCTCGACGGCTCCGCCGACCTTGACCACGGGCGCCACATCGGCGCAGGAGAACGTCGGCAACTGCGGGACGTCGGTCGGCAGCGTGGCGGGCACGCCGGCCGGCAGATCCTTGACGTCACCGGGCTTGGCGGGAAGCGCGGGCACGCCGCAGTTCGGCACTCCAGCCGTCAGCCGCGCCACGGCCTTGTCCACGGCGGCCTTGACGGCCGCGGGGTCGGCGTTCGGCGCACCGCCCGCGGGCAGCGCCGCCGCCTGGTCGGCGTCGACGGGCAGCTTGGCCTTCAGCCACTCCACCTGCAACTGGGACTTGAGCTTCTCGAGTTCGGCGGCCTTCAGCTGCTTGAGGTCGGCGCCCGTCAGCTTCTGCAGGTCGATCTGCGTCTGGAGCTCGTCGGGCAGTTGCCCCTTGGGCAGCTGCACGCACTTCGCCGGGTCGACGTCCACGGGAAGTGCCGGCGCGGAGACCTTCGGTGCCGGCACGGCCGCGCCTGCGGCGGGGACCGTGGGGGCCTCCTGGTCGTTCCCGGCGAGCGTGATCGCCGCACCGCCGGCCGCCACAGTGCCCACGGTGGCGGTCGCGGCCAAGACGATCGTAAGCATCTTCATCAGAGTTGCCTCTCTTCGCGGATTCCCTTCTGCGCCCGACAAATACGCACGAGTCGCACGAACGGTTGCACGTCACTTCAAAAAAATTTGATCCCACGGGTCCCACGCGTCTCATCAGCGATGATGCGGCAGGATTAGGTCATGAAAGCCCCTCCCGTCCCGGCGCAGGCGAGATCGCTCATCGCCCTGCCCAAAGCGCACCTTCACCTGCACTTCACCGGATCGATGCGGCACTCGACACTGGTCGAGCTCGCCGCCGAGCGCGGCGTGCACCTGCCGGACGCGCTCGTGGAGGACTGGCCACCCGAGCTCAAGGCCACCGACGAACGGGGCTGGTTCCGGTTCCAGCGGCTGTACGACATCGCGCGCTCGGTGCTGCGCGAGCCCGCGGACGTACGCCGCCTGATGCTCGAGGCGGCGGAGGACGAGGCCGCCGAGGGGTCTCGCTGGCTGGAGATCCAGGTCGATCCGAGCGGCTACGCGTCGCGCTTCGGCGGCCTCACCCCCACCGTCGAGCTCGTGCTCGACGCCACCCGTGAGGCCGAGAGGGCCACCGGCGTCGGCATCGGTGTGATCATCGCGGCGAACCGCACGAAGCATCCGCTCGACGCCAAGACCCTGGCCCGGCTCGCCGTGCGCCATGGCGGCGGCGGTGTGGTCGGCTTCGGGCTGTCCAACGACGAACGGCGAGGGCGCGCGTACGACTTCGAGGGCGCCTTCCGGATCGCGAGCCGCGCCGGGCTGCTGTCGACGCCGCACGGCGGCGAGCTCCTCGGGCCCGCCAGCGTGCGGGAGTGCGTCGACACGCTCCGCGCGGACCGGATCGGGCACGGGGTGCGCGCCGTCGAGGACCCCCGGCTCCTGGAGAAGATCGTCGATCGTCGTGTGACGCTGGAGGTGTGCCCGTCGTCGAACGTCGGGCTGGGCGTGGTGCCGACCGCCGCCGACGTGCCGGTGCGGGCGCTGTTCGAGGCCGGCGCGCCGATCGCGCTGGGCGCCGACGACCCCCTGCTGTTCGGTTCCCGGCTGGCCCGGCAGTACGAACTGGCCAGGGAGGTCTACGGCTTCTCCGACGCCGAGCTGGCCGAACTCGCCCGCCACTCGGTCCGGGGATCGGCCGCACCGGTCGACGTGCGCAAGGAGCTGCTGGACGGGATCGACGACTGGCTCGCGACCGACCGGCCCGAGGGGCCCGAGGGGCTCAGCCCCACACCGTCCTGATGCCCTCGGCGACCAGCAGCAAGCCGAACACGGCGAACGACACGGCCGCACCGATCCGGATCACCCGCTCGGGCAGCCGCTTCCCGAGCACCCGGCCCACGACGATGGCGAGCGCGTCCGCGAGGACCATGCCGACCGTCGATCCCGCCCAGACGCCGGTGAGACCGATCAGACCACTGTGATCGGCTGCGAGGGTCACCGTGGCGAGCATCGTCTTGTCGCCGAGCTCGGCGAGGAAGAAGGCCACGCCGACGGCGAGGATCGCCGATCCGGTGGCCCTGGCGGCCTTGCTCCGCTCCCCCTCGGTGAGCTCGTCGCCGTGCAGGGTCCAGGCCGCGAAGCCGAAGAACGCCAGACCGGCGAGGATCGAGATCGGGCCGGTGGGCATCGCCGCGCCGAGGACCGCGCCGAGGACGACGCTGGCGAGATGGACGATCGCCGTGGCCACGGTGATGCCGATGAGCACCGACCAGGCGCGGAACCGGGTGGCGAAGGTCATCGCCATGAGCTGGCTCTTGTCGCCGAGCTCGGCCACGAAGATCACGACAAGGCTGAGAAAGAAAGCCGACACTGTGTCCCTTCCGCTCCGTCACCGGGCGGAGGGGCTGGGATCGCGACCTCGGCCCGGCATGACTACCGGGCCGAAGGTCTCGTCCGCCCTGGACACGGGCCCGCGGGGCCGGGCGGAACACGGGATCCGCCAGTATGTCGACCACGCGATTGGGACTACTCCCCTTCGACGCGGGCCAACCTACCAGCTAGAGGGTCACGCCGACGAGGACGGGCTCATTGACCAGTTCCACGCCGAACGCCGCGCGGACGCCGTCACGGACCTCGCGGGCGAGGGCCAGGAGGTCCTCGGTGCGGCCGCCGTCGGGGTTGGTGAGCGCCAGGGTGTGCTTGGTGGAGATCCGCACGGGCCCGCGGGTGTGGCCCTTGGCGAACCCGGCACGGTCGATCAGCCAGGCGGCGGAGGTCTTCGTGCGGCCGCCCGTCTCGGGATAGCGGGGGAAGGCGACGCCCGGCCCGAGCCGCTCGGCGACCCGCCGTTCCAGGTCCGCGAGCCCGGTGGCGTCGAGGATCGGGTTGGTGAAGAACGATCCGGCGCTGCGGGTGTCGGGGTCGGCCGGGTCGAGCACCATGCCCTTGCCGCGGCGCAGCTCCAGTACGGCGTCGCGCGCCTCGCGCAGGGGCACCCGGCTGCCGACCGCCACCCCGAGCCGCCCGGCCAGCTCGGCGTAGCGGATCGGCCGGGACTCCTTGGCCCGCTCGAGCGCGAACGTCACGTCCAGGACGACATGGCGGTCGGAGCCCTTGAACACGCTGCCGCGGTAGACGAACCCGCATGCGGCGGCGTCGAACACGGCCGTCTCACCGGTGGCGCGGTCGTACACGCGTACCTCGGTGATGGTCTCGCTGACATCCTGGCCGTACGCCCCGACGTTCTGGATCGGGGTGGCGCCGACGCGGCCCGGGATGCCGGACAGGCACTCGACGCCGGACAGGCCCTCCTCGACACAGCGGGCGACGAAGGGCTCCCACTCCTCGCCCGCCTGGACGCGCACCCGGCCCTCCGGGAGGACCTCGACGCCGCGGGTGGCGACGTGCACCGCCGTACCGGTGAAACCGTCGTCGGCGACCACGAGGTTGCTGCCGCCGCCGAAGACCAGCAGCGGCTCACCGCTCTGATCCGCCGCGCGGACGGCCGCGATCAGCTCCTCCTGCGTGGCCGCCTCGACGAACCGCCGCGCGGGCCCGCCCAGCCGCAGGGTGGTGTAGCCGGCCAGGTCCACCTGTTCAGCGAGCATGCGCGGTCACCGACTCGAGCGACATCAGGCGAGGCGGACGGTGGCCCTGGCGCGGGTGAGCACCTTCTGCCCGGCCGAACGGGCGGTGAGCGCCACGACGACCCGGTTGTCGTCGAGCTTCTCCTCGACCTTGCCGCTGACCACGAGCGTCGCACCCTCCTCGTCACTCACCACGATCGGCGAGGAGAACCGCACGCCGTAGTCGATGACGGCACCGGGGTCGCCGAGCCAGTCCGTGACGTAGCGGCCGGCCTCGGCCATCGTGAACATCCCGTGCGCGATCACGTCGGGCAGGCCCACCGACTTCGCGAACCGCTCGTTCCAGTGGATCGGGTTGAAGTCACCGGAGGCGCCCGCGTACATCACCAGGTTGAGCCGGGAGACCGGATAGGTCTGCGCGGGGATCTCGGTGCCGACCTCGACGTCGTCGTAGTTCACCTTGGCGGTCATCGACGGATCTCCTTAGGCCGGGCGCTCGACGAGCGTGTTGTGCGCGGTGCAGAC
Organism: Actinomadura alba; assembly: GCF_014323705.1. Taxonomy (GTDB): domain Bacteria; phylum Actinomycetota; class Actinomycetes; order Streptosporangiales; family Streptosporangiaceae; genus Actinomadura_C; species Actinomadura_C alba. Next base: position 31,305 of record NZ_JABVEC010000002.1, on the reverse strand, counting down.
CAGCTCGCCCTCGACGGTCTTGATCTCCGTCGTGACATCCATCCGCTCGTTGCGGCCGGCCGACCGGATGTCGGTGATGGTCGCCTCGCAGACGAGGACGTCCCCCGCGTGCACCGGACGCGTGTAGGCGAAGCTCTGCTGGCCGTGCACCACCATCGCGTAGTTCAGGCCGAGCTCGGGGTCGGCCAGCGCCGAGCCGCCGAGAGAGATCACGATGGGGAAGGTCGGCGGGGCGATCACGTCGGGATGGCCCTCGGCCTTCGCGGCCTCGGGGTCGCGGTAGACCGGGTTCGAGTCGCCGATGGCGTTCGCGAACTCCCGGATCTTGACCCGGCTGACCTCGTAGGGCTCGCTCGGGGGGAAGGTACGCCCGATGAAATCACGGTTGAGTGCCATGCAGTCCGTCCCTACTCCAAAGGCTTCTGCGCGCGACCGTAACAGAACGACGTTCAGCCCGTCCTCGCAGGTGTGCGCGAGTACGGGCTGGATGCGTCAAAGCAAGCTTTAGCGGGTTTCCCGGTGGGCTCGGTGAGTACGGCAGTTCGGGCAGTACTTCTTGAGCTCCAAGCGGTCCGGGTCATTGCGCCGGTTCTTCCGCGTGATGTAGTTGCGGTGCTTGCACTCCTGGCAGGCCAGCGTGATCTTCGGCCGGACGTCAGTGGCAGCCACGATGGAGTGCCTTTCTGGGCTAGGGACATGGACAACCTTGCCGGCCCACCGGGGGTGGAACGACGAGGTGGTAGCGGAGGCCGGACTTGAACCGGCGACACAGCGATTATGAGCCGCTTGCTCTGCCTGACTGAGCTACTCCGCCTTGGCATCCTTCCCGGCGCGACCGGGAATTCCCGGCTTCGTGCCGACCAGTTCGCGGTTCACAGCCTCGGCAGCGCCTAGAAGGCTCCCCACGCAGCCACCCCATGCCATGGGGCGGTCACGCGATCGACGGCTATTGCCATCGACAGGCAAGAATACCGCACCCGGAGACGTCCTCGGCCGACGCCTCGGCCCCGGGGGCCGGAGTGATCATCTTTCCGCGGTGGATCACCATGAGGGTGGGGATGGCCTGGACGTCGAACCGCTGCGCCGGCCGAGGCGCCAGGTCGACGTTGATCTTGACGAGCAGTGAGGGTCCGGAGCCCGCGGGCGGTGTCAGCGGGGCCGACCCGCGGGCGTCCGGACCTGTTACCTCTCCGCGTCGCCCTTGGGGGCGACATCAGGAGGTACGCACGGCGGCGGGGAAAGGTTCATGTTGTGTCCGGCTCTGTCCGAGCCGGGTCAGGCTCGGTCTGGGATCGCCGGCCGGGGCCGCGAACGGAAAGAGGCCGTCACCCCGGCGGGGGTACGGCCTCTGAATGAACGGAGCCCCTTTACGGAATCGAACCGTAGACCTTCTCCTTACCATGGAGACGCTCTGCCGACTGAGCTAAAGGGGCTTGCGACGTGCGCGCGAGGCAACCATACACGGAGCCGGGCCACGCGCGAAATCGAATTCGCGCCCGGCCGCACTGCATGATCACGACAGGTGGAGAGGGGCGGCAGGGCCGTGCGCGAAGGTCACCAGGGCCGCAGTCGCGTCATCGTGCGGCTTGCCGCGCTTCCAGCGCCGGCCCGCCTCGATCTCGGCCCGCTCGGCCGCTCGCGTACGTCTGATCAGCTCGACCGGGCCGAGGCCTTCCAGCTCATCGAGAAGGCCGCGCCAGTCCAGCCGGCCGAACAGTTCGACGAGGCGGGACGCTCCGTCGGTGAAGAGACCGGCGCGCCGTACCCTCGCCACGGGCAGCGCGCCCGTGACCGCCTCGTACGCCGCCTCCGGGCTGTTCCCGGCGACCCAGAAGCCGTTCGGGTCATTGCGCGCCGCCCGTACGGCCTCAAGGGTGTAGCTCGGCAGGCGGGCGACCCGGTCGTCGGCGACGACCTCGATCCGCCCGTCCACGTCGAGCACCAGCGGTGAGTCGGCGAGCACCAGCCAGTCGACCTCGGCGGCACCGCACCGCAGGATCGTGAGCGTCGCCGAGGGGCTGTCGGGGTTCGCCAGGTCGCAGCCGCCGCCATGGGCCTCGCAGGTCTTCTTGATCGCGGTAGCGGCCAGCTCCCGCAGATCGGCGTCGGGCTCGGTCGTCAGCCCCTGAGCGAGGGCCCCCGCGAGATTGCGCACGAGCCAGCCGACCGTGTGCACGCAGCCGCTGTCCACGCCGGGCGCGGCGGTGGCGCCGTCGAGCACCAGCACCCAGTCCGGACCCGCGACGACGTAGTCCTCGTTCCCCAGCCCGGGCGCCGCCCGCGTCGCGTAGATGATCTCCACGAGCCCATCCTGCCGGGCGACCGGCCGCCCCCTCGGCGGCGTGGCGGTCAACCTTCCAGTGCCGCACGGACGATGTCGAGTGCTTCCTTCCGGGCGATGCCGAGGCCGTCGACGGCGCGGACGTACTCGGCCGCCGCCTCCGCCGCTCGGGTCCGGCTGCGGTCGCCCTGGGCCCCGACGAACGTGCCCCCGCGGCCGCGGGTCTCGAGGAGCTTCGCGGCCTCGAGCTCCCGGTAGGCCCGCGCGACGGTGTTCGGCGCTATCCCGAGGTCGGCGGCGAACTTCCGCACCGTGGGCAGCTTGGTGCCGACGGGCAGCCTGCCGTCGTTGATCTGTTCCGCGAGCTGCGAGCGGACCTGCTCGTAGGGCGGAACGGGAGATGTGGTGTCGACGACGACGATGCTGCTCATCCTGCCGGTTCCTCCGAGCCCGTCCGGGTCTGCGTCCGGGCACTGCCGACGACGCCATAGGCGATCGCGAATGCCACCGAGTATCCAAGGAAGACCCAGGTCAGTGCCGGACTGGCCGTGGAGCCCACCATGAAGATCATCGCAGGTGCGATGGGCAGCGGCAGGAGCAGCTTATGGGCTTCGTCCGCACGCAGCGCGTCATCGGCGGCCAGCGAGTCGTCGTCCGTCGCGATCACGGGCCGGGCCACGACCGCACGGGTGATCGCCGCGGTGGTCAGCGCCAGGACGGCGACGGTCACTTCATCGCCTCACCGCAGGGCATGTCGCCGCAGCCACGCGCATCGGCGGAGACCGTTGGGAACGGGGCCGACGGCCCCTGCGGCCGCACGAGTTCTGATCTTTTATTCACGGCGTGTCCGCCCTTGGCACGTCTACGGGATACTGGTCCTCAGACGCCGGAGCCATCGCGTAGCGGCCGTCGACCGGCCTGCCGCAGTCTCGCCCCCGACCCAGGAGCACCTGCCAGTGACGACCCTCGCCCTCGGCCCTCAGTGGCTCGACCCGAACTACCTGATCTCCACCTTCGGCCTGATCGGCATTCTGGTGATCGTCTTCGCCGAGTCGGGGCTGCTCATCGGATTCTTCCTGCCCGGCGACTCGCTCCTGTTCACCACCGGGCTGCTGGTCGCGGGCGGGGAGTACCTCACCCAGCCGTTGTGGCTGGTGTGCGTGCTGATCGTCATCGCCGCGATCGCTGGCGACCAGGTCGGGTACATGTTCGGCCGCAAGGTCGGCCCCGCCCTGTTCCGCCGTCCCAACTCGAGGTTCTTCAAGCAGGAGAACGTCGAGAAGGCCCATGAGTTCTTCGAGAAGTACGGGCCCCGTTCGATCGTGCTGGCGCGCTTCGTTCCGATCGTTCGCACGTTCACCCCGATCATCGCCGGGGTGAGCCACATGCACTACAAGACCTTCGTCATCTACAACGTCATCGGCGGCACCCTGTGGGGCGCCGGGGTGACCCTGCTCGGTTACTTCCTCGGTCAGATCGAGTTCGTCAAGGGTCACATCGAGATGATCCTGATCGCCATCGTCCTCATCTCCGTGCTGCCCATCGCCTTCGAAATGCTGCGAGCCCGCAAGAGCGGTGGCTCCGGCTCACGCGGCAAGCATGCCGCGAACAGCCGGCAGAAGGAGAACGGCTCCCACAGCCGACGATGACCACTGACAGGTCACCGAAGCCACGTGCCCTGGTGTGCGTGGCCGACCAGATCGAACCTCCGGCGGAACCACGGCGGTAGGAAGGCCTGAGACCGACTCTCGGTGTCCAGACGCCGCGAAGCCCCCCGTGCGGGGGACGCGGTTCCGTCCGGCGGGCGATGAGGACGACCCCGGGCGGCTGCGATCTTCGCAACGGGGCGGGCAAGCGATGCCCGCCGTCGCCGGACCGGAGGATCGCGCATGTCAACCCTCACCGAAGCACCAGCCACGAGCGGGCGGGTACGCGCCGCCTGGACGGCCGCGCACGCCCCCGCCGCCGAGGTTCCCCGGTGGGCGCGGATCGCCGCCTTCGCCATCCCGTTCACCGTGCTGCCGGCCGGCATCTGGCGGGTCGCGGTGGTCACCTTCCACGCGCCGATCGTGGTCCACGGTGAGCCGGGAGCCGGACGGCTTCCGGCATGGCTGCCGATGGAGCTGTACGTGGTGCTGCTGTCGGTCGGCTCCGAACTGCTGGCGTTCGCTGCCGTGGGACTGATCGCCACGTGGGGAGAGGTGTTCCCACGCTGGATCCCGGGGCTGCGCGGGCGGAGGGTACCGGTGCTCGCGGCCGTCGTCCCGGCCGCCGCCGGCGCCGCCGTACTGACGTTGATGTGCACCCTCGCAGCGGTCAACGCCGCACTCGGGCACACCATCCAAGGCGAACCTCTCGCCGCGAACTTCCCGCTCAACTTCGACGACTGGCAGGGCGTGCTGGCCGTCGTGGCCTACGCGCCGCTGCTGCTGTGGGGGCCGCTGCTGGGAACGCTCACCATCGCGTACTGGAGGCGCCGGCACCGCAATGCCCTTTAGTACCGCGATTTAGTCGTTCGCGCGAGCTCGAAAATGAGTTGCCCAGACGACCTCGCGGCACACAGGCTCTGCCCATGACCACGACCATCGCCTTCCTGCCGCTGGCCGACGCCGTTCGACCGGTGCGGGTCCAGCAGCAGCCCGGCCGACCATGGAGGCCGACTCTCTCCAGGTCGTGATCGCCGCCCTGGTCGCGGGACTCCTCGCCGGATATGGCATCGCCATGCCGGTCGGAGCGGTCGCGACGTACCTGGTGGCACTCACAGCTCGAACGTCTCTGAAGATCGGTGCCTTCGCCGCGCTCGGCGTCGCCACCGCCGACGGGCTGTACGCGCTGATCGCCGCGTTGGGGGGCTCCGCGCTCACTCCCGTGATCCAGCCGATCATGCTCCCGTTGCGCTGGTGCTCAGCCCTGGTCCTCATCGCGCTGGCCGTCCGGGGGGCGATCGTGGCGATCAGGCAGCACCGCGGGCACCAGACGTCCACTCGTACCGACGAGACACCGGTCAGTCCCGCACGGGCGTACCTGGGGTTGCTGGGGATCACGATGATGAACCCCACCACCGTGATCTACTTCGCCGCGCTCGTGCTCGGCAGCCAGGCCACGGCGGCTCCGGACCACCTGGAACAGGCTGTGTTCGTCCTCGCCGCCTTCGCGGCGTCCGCCAGCTGGCAACTGCTGCTGGCCGGCGGTGGCGCGTTGCTCGGCCGGGCCTTGACCGGCAGCCGCGGGCGGCTCGTCACCGCCATGGCCTCCAGCACGGTGATCACCGCTCTGGCCGTACACCTGCTCCTAACGGCGCTCTAAGCCGCATGATCAGCCGAAGTCGGCGAGCGGATACCGGCCGGCCTCCGCCCGGCGAGCGGAGGCGTCGGTCGCCGCCGGCGCTCACATCTCCTGACCGGACATGTCCATGATCGGGCGCACTTCCACGGCTCCGAACCGGGCATCGGGGAATCGCGCCGCGATCTCGGCCGCCCGTTCCGGGCTGTCGCAGTCGAACACGAAGTAACCCGCCAGCTGTTCCTTGGTCTCGATGTAGGGCCCGTCCGTGGTCGCCGGAACACCGTCGCGCACCCGTACGGTCTTGCTGTCCATCGGGTCGCCCAGGGCAACGCCGCCGACCAGCTCTCCGGATTCGGTGAACTCTTTGTACAGAGCCTCGTCATCCCTGAGCAGCTCGTCACGCTCATCCTGCGACAGGGCGAGGAACCGCGGATCCCGCTGGAATATCGGGTGCTCCCAGCTCTCCGGGTTGCTGTAGATCAAGAACAGGTACTTCATCTCCGCCTCCTATGGTTCACGTCCCGGGCTACGACACCGTTGGCTACGCGGTACCGGCGACGCCGATCAGGTTGCCCTCCGGGTCGGTGAAGTGCCCGACCACGAGATCGTCCCCGGGAGCCCGCTCGGGGCCCATCCGGCGGGTTCCGCCGAGGCTCTCGGCCTTCCGGAGCGCGGCCTCGACGTCGGGAACGCCCACATAGAACAGGACGCGGCGCTCGTACCCCTCGCCACCGCCGACGCCGCCGGGGATCCCGGTCACGTCGCCGTCCGTGCCTCCGTGCACGAACCCGTAGTCGCCCGGCTCGGACACCGCTTCGGTGGCCGCGTCGCCCGTGGCGAACTCCCACCCGAACAGGTCGCCGTAGTAGCCGCGAAGTTTCGCCGGATCGGTCCCGATGATCTCGAAGTGCACCACTGGCTGTCCCATGACTCATCCTCTCCGCGCCGACGGCTCGGCCCCATGTAGAGGTGCCCTGTGCGGGCGCCCTGCATCAGAGGTCGGAGCAGAAGGCCCGGTCTCGACATCACCCGGCGACATCCGCTCCCACGGCGAGATCTCTCCATCGCGGTCTTCACCGCCGCCTCAGCGCACCGTACGCGGGTCGGCAGTTCGCCATCGTGCCGGGCGGCGTGCAGCATCTGAGCCATGTCGAGACGGCCGGCCGCGAGCCCCGTCAGGTGGGCGGCACGGCGGGTACGCCGGTCCGTCGCGGCGAGGGCGGCCCGCAGCGGTTCGGCTGGAACTCAGGGTCCCCGCCGCCCATCCCATCGCGCGAGCGATTTGCGACACCCGGCGGGCCGCCCGAGCCTGGTGGTTCGGGCTCAGACGACCAATGGAAGGCGACTCGAGCCGGCGCCGGTCGGGCTCCCGACCCCGAAATCGGAGATGAGCCAGACGTCGCCGATCCGCAACGTGATGGCCGCGCCTTCGCACGGCCGACCGTAAAGGATCCCGTCCACCACCTGGGGACCCAGGTCCTCGTCGTCCGGGTACCCCTTTGGCGGCCCGTCCGGCGAAAGGAGATCGGCGGACCCGTGCTCAGGCGGAGACCAGAGTCTGATCGCTGAGAACCTCAGCAGCCGACGGCCCGGCCCTTTGCCGAGTGGGAAGACATGGGCCGCGGCCCCGACGAACATCACCGTCACCGCGAATGAGGGCACTGGATCCCTTTCCAATTCCGCAACTCCCGCCGCCACCACAGGTGGCATACGGCAACGGTGACTCCGAGCATGGTGACCAGCAGCCCGCCCGCGTACCACCACAGCGCGTCGTAGGGGTACCAGGCGAGGCGTGCCCAACTGCCGTCGACCCTCACGTCCACGGACTCCTCGATCCGGTACTCCGAGGGGAACGGGACATCGAACTCACGCTCGGCACCGCCCGCCATCAGCACCCGGATGCGGTAGTCGGCCTCGTTGTGACCGACCACGGTGGCCGTCTGAACCGCTGAACGCTCCCAATGCGCGTCCTCCACGTGCTGCTTCTGGCCACCGAACGCGAGGAGCCCCACTCCGGCCACGATCACGGCGAGCGCCGCGATGCCTCGTCCCGGTTGCAACGCGCGCCGTACCGCAGGTGGTCATCAAAGATGGCGACCCGGCCGTCAACGAACTGAACGTGGCGGCGCACCGTCTCGACCACCTCCGGTGGCGCGTGGGCTGCCACCTGAGCACTGCCGATGATTCCGATGCAGGTTGCTTGATCCCTGCCCGCCGGCCGTACGACCCATGCTGGGTGCGGCCGAGGTCGGATGGCTATCGCTTTTGTGCCCGGTAACGCTTGAGCAAGGCGGTGATCTTCTCGTGGTCCTTCGCACCGTTCAGTTCGCCGAGAAGATCATCAGGGCAGACCTCGTAGTGGTCGCCCCACCAGCGACGCCCCCTGTTGTCCCAGATTCGGTAGCCCCCTGGTACTCCTCTGGCGACGTACCGCCTCCTACTCACGATCCGCCCTGAGTCGGTCGCCGTTTGCCGCGTGGTCGACCCTCATGGTCGGGCAGGAAGCCCGAGAGCGCTCTACCGACCGGCACTCTGCTCATAGTCGGCGTCAGCACACACAGCCGTGAGGCCTCCCACGGGCACAAGCCCAATGGCGTCGTATTCCTGGAACGACCTAACCCTGGCGTCGCACCGGGAGGTGCATTCGTGGCGCGAGCAGGATTTGAACCTGCGACCTCAGGATTATGAGCCCTGCGAGCTGACCGAGCTGCTCCATCGCGCTGAAAAGAGCGTATGAGAGCGGTCGCGTGAGCGCCACATATTTATCCGGCGCGGCCGCGGGCTCGCCGCTTCAGGCGCCGGTCGATCCGGAGCCCGTACGGACCAGCACGCTGGCGGTCGGTGACGACTGAGGTGGGTCAGGCTCGGGGCATGAGCTTTTCGAGGTCGTCGATGGTGCCGGACATGATGACCCGCAGATGTTCGGTGATGTGCTCGGCGGGCCAGTCCCACCATGCCAGCGCCAGGAGGCGGGCGATCTCGTCGTCGTTGTAGCGGGTGCGGATGAGTTCGGCCGGGTTGCCGCCGACGATGCCGTAGTCGGGGACGTCGTCGACGACCACGGCGCCCGAGGCGATGATCGCGCCGTGTCCTATGTGTACGCCGGGCATCACCATGGTGTTGTAGCCGAACCAGACGTCGTTGCCGACGATGGTGTCGCCTCGGCCGGGTAGGCCGGTGATCAGGTCGAAGTGTTCGGCCCAGGATCCGCCCATGATGGGGAAGGGGAAGGTGGACGGGCCGTCCATGCGGTGGTTGGCGCCGTTCATGATGAACCTGACCCCAGTGCCCAACGCGCAGAACTTCCCGATTATCAGCTTCTCCGGCCCGTAGTGGTAGAGCACGTTCCGGGTCTCGAAAGCGGTCGGCTCGTCAGGGTCGTCGTAGTAGGAGTACTCCCCGACCTCGATGAGTTCGGAGGTCACCAGCGGCTTCAACAACACCACCCGCGGCTGGTCGGGAAACGGGTGAAGGACCGTTGGGTCAGCGGGGACGTGGGGCATGGCAGTGGCTTTCAGCTCGTGAGCGGTCAGCAGATCATCCCATCAGCCAGGCCTCGCAGATATGGCTGACGCCATCAGTTGTCGACGGGTGAGTACCGGCTTCACCTTCCGGAGCCGAAGATGGGCCTGCTTTCCACGCTCGCCCCCAGCTCGTCGTCGGGCACGCCGATGTTCTGGCAGGCGGTCAGGAGCCACTGCCCGTCTTCCTTCGCCATGACCCACAGCGGAGAGCCCACGTCCGGCCCGTCGGGTGTTTGGTACACCTGGCGCAGCTTGACGGCAGCGACGTCGGGGCGGATGAACAGCACGTGTTCCAGCTCGAACGTGATCGTCAGGCCCTGCATCCCACCGGGGAGCACCTGGTGGGTGAATGTCGAGATCTCGTCGAGGCCGAAGAGGCGTTTGCCGCCGCCCGTCGTCCAGATCGCGTCGGTCCGGAACAGGCGGAGGAACTCGTCGGGGAGCTCGTTGTTCTGGGCGTGTTCGACCGTGGCGACCAGCTGCTTGATCGCGTCGATCTCGGCCTCGCGTGTTTGCGCATTGGTGTCCGTTGTGCTCATGAAAATCACTCTGGAACATCAAGCGCACTCGAGGTCAAGGGGTTGCGGGCGGGTCCCGCGCGAAGCAGATCTCGATCTACCAGGGGCTCACTTATTCGCGATCACGCCGCGCGACCCGCAACCACCCTGTGACCGCGGCCGAGGGAGTCCTACCTGGAGCGCCTGGCCCCTGAACGGCCGCACCTCGCCGCCCACGCCCGCGAGGTTTGGGCGAACGAGGGCGACGAGGCGCTGGACGACCGTTTCACCTTCGGTCCGCAGGCCGTCCTGGACGGTATCGAGACCCGGCTGATGGACCGGGCGAAGGGTCAGTCGAACGGCAGTTCGGCCGGGGGGGTCGGCTTGGTGTCGGTCCAGTTCGTCGAGCGGACGGCCTGGTATTCGATGATGAAGCCCGGCTTCATCTCCGCGTACCGGCCGCCGGGCTTGGTCAGCTCCTCCTGGCGGGACAGCAGCGCGCCGGTGCGCTCATCGAAGATGACTACTGCGCGGGAGCGGTAGGTCCCTTGATCGACCTTTGGCCCACCGAACTCGCCGGTGACCGTCGTGGCGCGGTCGTCGGAGGCCAGCGCGACGCCCTGGCGGTCCAGCGGGTCGGTGCCGCGGCCGATCGCGTGGATGCCCGGCTGGGAGGCCAGCGCCCGCATCAGGCCCGCCCGCACCTTCGGCGGGACCGGAGCACGCCCCAGGAGCGACGCCACCCTCATGATGTCGGAGTAGGGCTCCGCCTGCCGGAAGCGTTGTTCCAGTTCGGCCCGCGGATTCGGCAGGTGGCCCATCGCCCTCTTCATCTCCGTCTCGCTCAAGAACATCTTGGCGAGCTCGTCCGGGGAGGTCGGCAGGTTCTGCAGCTCCTTGGCCGACTTCCCCATGAAGTCCCCGCCGCCGCGGGGGTCGGTGCCGCGCTCCGGGCCGTTCGCGCTCCACTTCGTCGCCTTGGTGGTGAAGGTGAGGTACTTGTCGCCCGACCAGACGCGGAAGCTCGACGGGGAGCCGGCCTTGCGCCACAGTGCGGCATCCCGCGCGGTCAGCGGGTGGGCCGGGAGGTCGCGGCCGTAGTACGCCTCGCCCATGCCGGGCTTCGCGCCGTACCAACTGAACGACTCGCTGGTCGCACCGGTGATCGCGTAGGTACCGGTCTTCGGACGCATGATGTAGGACTGGCCGTCGAGGTGGTCGACGTACCAGTACTTGCCGATCGGCTGTTGTTCCGCCTTCTCCGCCGCCGCGAGGATCGCCCCCTTGGCGTCCAGGTTCACCGTGCGGAGCGGCGCGGGGTTCCCCCCGCCGGACGTATTCCCCCCGACGAGTGTGAACGCCAGGGTCGCGGCCGCGCCCGCCGCGACCACGCCGCCCAGGCCCCACCGCAGCCGGGGCAGTGAACGGCGCGGCGCCTCGTTCAGCAGTGCCTTCGCCCGGGCGATCTCCTGGGCGGTGGGCGGGGCGGGCTCGGGGTAGCGGTCCCGGACCATCCGCACCTCATCCATGTTGTTCCTCCAAAGTGAGCATCGGATTGGTCCCGCCCAGCGCCTTGCGCAGCGTGGTTCGGGCGCGGTTCAGCCGGGAGCCGACCGTGCCATAGGAGATCCCCAGCGCCGCCGCGACCTCGTCGTGGCTGAGGTCGGCCAGGGCCACGAGCAGCAGCACGTCGCGTTGCCCGCGCGGCAGCGCCGCGATCGCCCCGGCGAGCTCGCCTCGCAGGCCCTCGGCGCTGACCCGCGAATCGACCCGTTCGGTGTGCTCCTCGCTGCTGCGGCCCGGGCCGAGGCGGGCGCGTGTCCGCAGCGCGCGCGTCTCGGCCCGCTTGTGCCTGCCGACCACCTTGGTCGCGATGCCGTACAGCCAGGTGCGCACGTGCGCACGTTCCGGGTCGTAGCGCCGGCGTTGCCGGAACGCCTCCAGAAACGTCTGCGCCGCGACGTCGGCGGCGGCGTCCGGGCCGAGCCGCTTGGCCGCGTACCGGTGGATCTCGGCGAAGTAGACGTCGAAGACCTCGTCGAAACGCTCGGCCGGGCGGGGCGGGGGGTCCCCTGTCATGTGGTGCCTTTCCATGGCGCGGATGGCGGTCACATAGGTATCAACCGCAACCGGCTTCTACTTTCCCGCCCCGAGGCGTGGTCCGGGCGGCCTCCTCCCTGAGCCGGCGCCCTGCGGAACTCCTATGCGGAAAGCAGCCCACCCGAGATCACGCTGACCGCCCCGCCCCGCCGGCTACCGGTACCGGTCGGCGTGGTCGACGGCCCACCGGGCGAACGTGCGGCCGGGATGGCCGGTGATCTTCTCCACCTCCGGCGAGATCTCGGGCGTCGCGCCGACCGACGCCCGCCAGGCACCGAGGATGGCGTCGAAGAACCGCGGCGCCATGAACCGCCCGAAGAACTCCCGGGCCTCCGCCTCGGTCTGCTCCACCACGGTCAACTCGCGCTCGATCGCGGCGCCGATGGCCGCCACCTGCTCGCGCAGGGTGATCCGCTCCGGCCCGGTGAGCACCGGCGCGGCGTTGTTCAGCCGGTCGGTGGTCAGCGCCACCACGGCGACATCGGCGATGTCCTTCTCGTGGATCGGCACCTGCACCGAGTCCGGGTAGGGCAGCGGGACGGTGCCGCTGGCCCTGATGGTGTGCCGCCAGGCCGAGGCGTTGCCGGCGAACGTGTCCGGGCGCAGGAACGTGTACGTCAGCCCGGACGCGGCGAGAGGCCTCTCGATCCTCCTGAGGAGGTTGCCTCCGTTGAAGTCGTCCTCCACGCCCTCGGCCGCCGCCGCGGACGACGACAGCAGCACCACGTGCTCGACCCCCGCCTCCGACAGCACCGCGACCAGCGCGTCCGGGTCCTGCATGCGCGGGTACAGGAACACCCGATCCGCTCCCACCAGCGCCGCCCGAAGGCTCTCCGGCTCGGTCAGATCCGCCGGCGCCACCTCCACACCCGCCGGGAACACCGCTCCACCCGGATCCCGGCTGGTCACCCGCACCGGCACCCCGCGCTCCAGCAGCCCGGCTACCACATTGCCGCCCACGTTCCCGGTCGCCCCGGTGATCACCACAGTCATGTCCCAGCCATACCGCGCCATCACCTCCACATCAAGGCCACGCCCCCGCGAGAAAGACCCGGAAGCCGCGACAGAGTGGCGCCATGGGCCGGCCGGAGCCGAGGCGCGCGATCGACGCGCAGATGGATCTGCTCGGCGCGGTCCTCCGCAAGTGCCACCACCATGAGGCGGGCGCTCGATGTCGGGTGGCCTGCAAGTGGCTGCGCCGACAGGACCAGCCGGTTACGGGATCGGTGAGAAGTCGACGCGCAGCGGCAGGTGGTCCGAGGGTTCGGTCGGGGACGGCAGCGCGGTGTCGCGGAAGAGCTTGGGCAGAGTACCGGGGCGCGGCTCGAGTCGTCCCGTGGAGAACAGCAGGTAGTCGAGCTTGCGCGGTCGGCCGTTGATGGCACAGGTGTCCCACGGCCGCTGGCTGCGGCAGCTCTCGTCCATCCCCCGCTCCAGCGCAGCCGCGACCACGATGCTCTGAGATATGGCGTTGAAGTCGCCGGCGAAGATCCAGGTGGCGTCCGGGGCCGTGGCATCGCGGTGCGCGAGGAGTTCGAGCATCTGACGGTGGCCGACGTGCTCGGCGCGCGGCGTCGACTCGGGTTGCCACGCCAGGTGGGTGCAAGCGACATGGAGTGGCCGGTCATCGAGGGTGAGCCGGACGATCAGCGCCAGGTCGTCGTCACCGCGACGCTGTGCCTCGTAGTGCAGTTCATGGTGTTCGAGCCCGCCGAAGAGGGAACGCCGGGCGAAGACGGCCACGCCGTCGGGGCGCCGGCCGCGCTGCACGTAAGCCGCACCGTGGGTGGTTTCCAGGCGAGCGCGCAGGCCGTCGTACATCGCGGGCTCAAGCTCCTGCAGGCACAGCAGGTCGGCGTCGAGTTCCTCGACGCGGGTGAGCAGCAGGGCGTGGCGGCGGGCCGGGCTGAGGGCCTCGGGAGGGCAGAGGGGGTAGCGATCGGGGTGGGCGAAGGACTGGGCTAGAACGTTGTAGGTCACGGCGGTGAAGGTCGTCATGCAGCGCACGGTAGGGATCGGGACCGGGAGCACGGTAGGACACGATTGCGGACATGGCAGTGAGCGACACCTCCCCGATGGGCTGCACCTGGCAGCGCTACCTCGAACACCTGACCGGCGAGCACGGCGGGTGGACCGCGCTGACCCACACGCTCATGCGGCGCGCCGGGCCGTGGGTGGGGCTGCCGGTTGATCCGGGAACGATCGAACGCGGGCTGCGCCGCCTCAAGAGCCGGGGCAACGCGTCCGGCGGGCAGTACGGGCGCTGGCTGCTGCGCTACTTCGGCGTGCCGCAACCGCTCGAAGACACCGCGCGCTGGATGGGGCAGTACCACGGCCGCTTCGCGGACCTGCCGCTGTCGCTGCGCGAGGCACAGCTGTGGCTGTGGGACCGGCCGCCGATCGCCGAGTCGCCCACCGCATGCTGGATCCACCTCGGCCTGGCCTCGGTCGCGCTGCGCCGACGCAACCCCCAAGATGCCCGGCTGCGGTTGGTGCATGCCGCCGACACGACGCACGTGGCCGTGGCCGCGCAGGTCGAGTCCGCACTGCTTGAGGCCCGGCTGGAGACGGACGCCGGTCAGGCGGTCCACGCCGACGAGGCACTCGCGCGGGCGCAGGCGCAGATCGCGCGGCTGCCACCCGGCGGCGAGCGGGACTGCTATCACGCGCGCTGGGCCGATCAGCGCGCGTATCACCTGATCCACGCCGGGCCGCAGCCGCGCCTGTTGCCGGCGGCACGGCTGTATCGATCCATCAACGTCCGCAGCCCCGTTGCCTTTGCGCTGTTCCGGCGCGATCACGGGCTGGCGTACTGCCACTGGAAGCTCGGCGACCGCGACCGCGCGATCCACCACGCCCGTGCCGCCGCCGAGCAGGCCGGCGATGCCGGCCTGCTTCGCTTCCGCGTGATGGCGCTCCAGCTCCTGGCCCACATCGAGCCGCGCGAGGCCCAGCGGCTGCACAGCCGCGCCGACCGCATCATCACCGAGCTGGAGCACGTGGACCTTAAGCGCCTGAGGTGACGCTCTCCGGTCCCTGGTCGGCGACGGAGAGTCAGAGCGCAGGCATGAGGCCGAGGGCGGCCAGCAGCGTCGGTACGGCCAGCAGGATCAGGCCTAGGACCACGGGTGCGCCGAGCACGCCGAGGAGGGCGACGCCTTTCCGGAGCCCGAAGCGCCGCGAGTAAGAGATCGCCAGGACACCGTAACCGGCTGCAAGCAACAGGAAAAAGAGCACGTAACCGACTCCGGCCACGTCGATCTGGTCGGCCGTTCCCGTCAGGCCCGCGGCCATGCCGACCGCTTGCACCACGCTGCCCAGGGCGTACACGCCGAGCATCGCAAACGCTCCCCACAACAACACGCCCAGACGCGCCGGCGGAACGAACCTCGGGCGCTCGGCGACCGACAACAGTGCCACGGCCGCCCCCATCGCCTTCAGCCCGACGACAAGCCAGTTCATCACGGCGATCCCAGAGGCGTACTCGGCGTAGGGGCCGTCGGCGAAGCGGTCGGTCATCTCGAAGACGACGTTGACGACCGCGAACCCGATGCAGGACAGGGCCGCCAGACGTCCTATCACGGTGACGCCGATGCCGGGCCGCGCAGGAGCTTGGGGACGATCGGTTGCGGAAGCAGCGGAAGCGGTGGAAACCATGTCACCAGCCAACACGAATCTTGCGACCGAGCCCTCCCCCCTGAGGGGGAGGACATCGCGAGCCACAACCACAAAAGCCCAGGTCAGACGCTGTGACAGCACGTTCGCTTTGATGAACGACGTGATGGCTCAGTGGTGTTCGGTGGACAGCTCGACCCGTGCCTGGAAGACGTCACCGGCCCGCAGTGCGTCCTCATCGATCAGAAAATGCAGGTAACCTCCGTCGTCCCACACCCAGCGGCCTTCGGGCGCGTTGAGCGTGAGCGGGCCGAGAGTGAGGCAGACGCTCCGGGGGGTGTGATCCGCAGGTGGTCGGCGGCGAGCAGTGGAACAAGTCGCTGATCGGCGGACGGCCCGCCGGGATCCCCGGCGAGCCGTCGTGTGAGTTGTGCGGAGGTCAGCCGTCGGTCTCCCGCGCCGGCAGGTAGCCACCGGGCACCTCGGCCGGGGTGAAGATCTTGCTCTCACCCGGGTAGGGCGTGTTCCAGTTGTGCGCCTGGTACCAGGTGAAGTGGTCCATGAGCACGGGTGGGGCGTAGTCCGCGACCGCGTTCGGCCCGCTCATGCGCTGGTTCTTCTGCCAGGCGGCCCAGGCATTGGCGATGTCCTGCTTGTCAGCGGGCACCTTCGACGCCGCGGTCTGCGCCGCCGAGGCGCCGGCCGGGGTGTCGTTGCCGCAGGCGGGCGGGGTGGCCAGGCCGTCGGTGAGCGGGACCTTGTTGGGCACCGCCTTGAACGGCGTGTAGTCGGGCTTGTTGGTGAAGGCCCGGCTCATCGGGGTGGCCGCGCTGTCCTTCTGGTTCATCGGCTGGATCCCGAGGATCTGCTCGATGGTGCGGATCATGGTGATCTGCGTGTAGTAGTTGCTGTCCACGGTGCCGCGCTGGGCCCAGGGGCTGATGATCTGCACCGGGCCGCGCGCGCCGTCGACGTGGTCGACGCCGTTCTGGGTGTCGTCCTCGATCACGAAGATCGCGGAGTCCTTCCAGTACTTGCTGTGCGAGATGGTGTCGACGATCTTGCCGACGGCCAGGTCGTTGTCGGCGACCTGGGCGATCGAGTTCGGCGCCCCACCGGTGTGGTCGCTGGAGAGCCAGAACATGTTGAGGTTGGCCGGCCCGTTGGCCTTGAAGTCACGCTTCCAGATCTCGTGCCGGTAGATGTCCGGGATGTTGACGTCGTACTTCGGGTATTCGTGCACCGTGATGTCGTTGAGCGACGGGATCGGCGACTGGGTGTCCGTCTTCATGGTGGTGTCCTGACCGGTCGCCTCCATGTTCCGGGTGTCGCAGTAGAACTTCTGCCACGACGAGCCGGCCGGCTTGGTCAAGAACTGGGTGAACTCACCGAAGTTGCGAGCGGTCTTGCCGGCGGCCTGGGCACCGGTCCACAGGAAGCCGGAGCGCTGGTGGCCCAGCGCGTCGTCCTCGGTGTCATAGCTGCGCTGGTACAAGCCCGCGCTGGACTCGGTGTACTCCGGGTTGTCGGCCTGCATCAGCCAGTTGTGGCCCTCGGCGGAGTTGGTGCCGGTGGAGTAGGTGTTGTCGTAGAGACCGAACTGACGCGCGAGAGCGTGCTGGTTCGGGGTGACCCTCTCACCGAACTGCGCCAGCGACGGGTCGCCGTTGCCGCGCGGGTCGTCGCCGAACAGCTGGTCGTAGGTGCGGTTCTCCTTGACCAGCAGGAAGACGTGCTTGATGGTCGACGGGTCACCGAGGCGCTTCGGGACCGGCACGGCGTGCGCGGAGTTGCCCTCGGCCTGCTTGACGTCGTTGTTGCCCCAGCCGTTCTGCGCGAAGACCGTGGCCGTGGACTTGGCGATCACCTTGTCGGCCGGCAGCTTGAACCGAAGCAGCGAGCCGGTCGAGTCGTGGGTGTTGTGGCCCGTGGCCGGCGTGGTGCCGGTCCCCTTGTCGATCGTGCGTGTCGGGCCGCGCTCGCCGATGCCGCGGAGGTTGGTGACGACCACGTCGTCGCCGACGGTGGTCACCTCCTCCGGGTAGTAGTCCATCGGGAGCAGGCCGACGTAGCTGACCGGCTCCTGCGGCTTGGTGTAGCGGTAGACGGCGACCGCGTTCGCCCGGCCGAGGGTGACCAGCAGGTGGCCGTCCTCGGTCAGGGTCACACCGTTCGGGGCGTAGCCGACCGTGGCCTGCGGCCACGGCCGGGTGGCGATCGTCTGAACGACCTTGTCCTTGGAAGTGTCGATGACCGAGACCTGGTCGTCGAAGGTGTCGGTGACGAAGAGCGCGCCACGGGCGGCGTGCATCGCGGTCGGGTGCAGACCGACATCGATAGAGGCGACCGAAGCGGCCGGGTCGGCAATGTTGATCACGCTCACGGTGCCAGTGGTCGTCGCACCCGTGACCGGGTTGGCCGGCACCTGGGTGCCGTAGGAGTTCATCGTCGTCTCGCCGGGCTTGGCCGGGCGGCCGCCCTCGTTGCTGACGTAGAGCTTGTTGCCGACCAGCGCCAGACCACGCGGCGCGGTGCCCACGGTCCAGTTCTGCTGGATCGCGCCGGTCGCGGCGTCCATCGCCACGACGCGGTTCTGGCCGTTGACGGCGGCGTACACGGTCTTGCCGTCAGCGGAGAAGACCGCCTGGGCCGGCAGCGCCCTCTTCGAGCCCTGCGCGGCGATGGTGATGAAGGTCGGTGCGCTGAGGGTGCCGTCGGCGTTCACCGGGAAGCGGTTGAAGCCGTCGATCTGCGGCATCCACAGGGTCTTGCCGTCCGGAGAGTAGGCCGGCCCCTCCTGCCCGACGTTGTTGTTGGAGATGCGCAACACACCGGCGGTCGAGGCGGTCCCGGCCTGCTGCAGCACCTTGTAGTTCTTCAGGTCGACGATGGTCAAAGCGATCGACCGGTCGTTGGTGAGCGCTGCGAGGAAGCGGCCGTCCGGGCTGACCGTCGAGGCGAGCAGTTTGCCGTTGTCGACGAGCAGGCGGTCACCGATCGGCTTGATGATCTGGTCGCTGGCGAGCTGCAGACCGTCCTCGTAGGTGGAGCCGACCTGGTTGGTGCCGAACACCTCGGTGGAGGCGTAGGCGATGCCCCCGCTGGCGATGGCGAGAGCTGCGGTGCCGGCCGCCACCATGCGGACCCGGCGGCCGGTGAGTCGACCGAAGAGCCCGAGATGGACCTTCGCGACGCGCTGGCGCGTGACTTGCATCATTCAATCCTTCGTGCTTGCGAGCAGGTCGACGTTCCCGTCGAACTGCCACAGGGGGTTGGGCGCGTCCCCAGTCGGGGTGCGCACCTGGAAGTAGCCGTTCACCTCCTTCGGTCCGTCTCCGTCGGCGACGTACCGCCCGTCTGCGGTGACGTCGAGCTGGTAGATGGCGTTGCCCACGGCGGTCGTGCCGGGGAGGTGCCAGGACACGACACACCGCCAGTCGTTGCCCGGTCCCTGGTCGAGGACCCGGGAGCCGCCCTTGTCGCAGGACGCGGTGGCCTGTAGCTGGGCCTCGGTGACGTCGGGGCGATGGAGCTCCCACGTCTGCAGCCGGTAGAGGTGGGCGAACGACGTGGCGAGCGAGTCCTGCAGCTTGGCCCGCTCGATCCCGGAGCCCTCAGCCGAGGTCGCGCCGGTGACCACCACCGCGGTGAGGGCGACCAGACCGGCCAGCGGTAGCGCCCCCGCCACGAGGACACGCCGACCAGACCCGTCGTATGTCAGGTCGGTGAAGTCGCGGCGCAGGAACAGGCGATAGGCCAACGCGGTGGCGATGACCGCCCACACCAGGCTCACCGCGAGGCCGATGAGGAGGGGGCCCGCCTGCGCCGGGCTGGTGAAGAGCCCGCGCCAGGCGAGGAAGGCGTGGCTCGGCAGGGCCAGCCGCACGGCCACCGGCAGCGGGAGCAGCTGCGCGAGCTGCAGCACGAAGGCGAGGACCGCGGGCATCAGCAGCCCCATCGGGGAGCGGCCCAGGGCCACCGAGCCGAGGAGGCCGACCGCGGCGAACGCGAGCGTCGCCGCCAGCACGCAGGCCCACGCGAGCAGGACGGCGCCGCCCGCGTCCGCCGGGGCGAGGAGATGGCCGTCCAGGCCGACGAGCGGTCGGTTGCCGACCGCGGCCAGGCCGCCGGCGATGCTCGATCCGGCCAGCCCGGCCACCAGCAGCAGGAGCACGGTGAGGCTGGCGAGGCCCTTCGCCACGAAGATCCGCCTCGGCGAGCGGACCGCCACGAGGAGATGGCGCCAGGTGCCCAGCCGGTCCTCGGCCGCGAAGACGTCGCCGGCGACCAGCGCCGTCAGCAGCGGGAGCACCCAGCTGCAGGAGAAGCCCAGCACGACCAGCGACCCCGCCCAGCCGGTCGCGTGCATCGAGCGGCCGAAGACCGTGTCGGTGGGCAGCGTACTCTGCAGGCTCACCACGGCCACGGCGGCCGCTGGAGCGATCCAACAGGCGAGCAGCAGCAGGCGGATCCGCCACTGGGAGAGCTGTTTGACCAGCTCGAACCGGTAGCCACGCAGCACCGGCGCCGGCCGGACCCCGGCCTGGGGTGGTGCGACGGTCGCGGTCATCACAGATCCTCCTCGTCGGTCTGCCCGGCCCCGGTCAGGGCCAGGAACGCGGCCTCGAGCGGCGCCACCACAGGCGCCAGCTCTCGCACCGCCACGTCGGCCCGCACCAGCCGAACCACCAGCTCGTCGAGGGCCGGCACCGGCCCGCGGACCACAAGTGCGTCGGTGTCCGGCTGCTCGACGCGGTCGCGACCGGGCGTGACGCGGAGCCCTGGCGTGTCCAGCGCCACCTGGTGGGCGGCTGCCGGGTCAGAGGTACGCAGCCGGTAGTCGAGCTCGCCGCTCTCGGCGGCGAGCTTGCTCACCGGTCCGGAGAAGACGACCCGCCCGGTGGCGAGGACGGTGACCTCGGAGCACAGCGCGGCGAGGTCGTCCATCCGGTGGCTGGAGAGGACCACCGCGGTCCCGTCCGCGGCGAGCCTGGTGATGACGCGGTGCACGTGGCGCTTGCCGGCAGGGTCCAGACCGTTGGACGGCTCATCGAGCACGAGCAGTCGCGGTGTGGTGAGCAGCGCGGCGGCCAGCCCAAGCCGCTGGCGCATGCCGAGCGAGAATCCCCGGATGCGGTCGTCGGCGACGTCAGTGAGCCCGACCTGCTCCAGTGCGTCGTCGACACTCGCGGTGCGACCGGTGTCGTACCCGCGCAGTGATGCCAGGGCCGAGAGGTTCTGCCGCGCGGTGAGCGACGGATAGAGCCCGGGCCCGTCCACGAAGCCCGCGACGCCGTCGGGGACGGCGAGCGTCCGCCCGACCGTCGTACCCAGGATCTCGAGACGGCCGCTGTCCGCGACCGCCAGGCCCAACAGCAGGCCGAGGAGCGTCGTCTTGCCCGCGCCGTTCGGGCCGATCAGGCCGTGGACCTGCCCGCTCGCCACGTCGAGGTCGACGCCGTCGAGTGCGACCACATCACCGAAGGATTTTTTGATCCCGCGACCCCGGACTGCGGGGCTCCTGTCCATGTCGGTCTCCCTTAGCTTTGCTAACAGCAAAAGGAACCTAGAGATCGCGGTTTGCCTTGGAAGGGCGCGCAGTCGAACATTGGGCAAATGCCCCTCAACCCGGCGATATGCCGCTCAACCCGGCGATCGCACGGTCGCACTGGTCAACGCGCTCGCGCCCTGGATCTCACCCGGTGCCGGGGCGAGGCGTTGGACGCGCTCGTGGCCACGATGAGCAGCGTGTCAGAGCAGCCGGAAGATCCCCTTCGCACCTTCCCGACCAGTGGCCCACAAGTCCGGCGAGCCGTGTTCGGCGGCAGCGACCTCGTCACCTATGCCTTCGACGACGCCGCTGAGATCATCACAGTGACCGATGTGACCTGGATCTGACTGAGGTTTCGGGCCCACAGGCCCGGAACCGATCTACCGGAAATGACGTCCTAGTTCTGCTTCTTAGTGATGGTGCAACCGCTACGATCTTCCGGACATTGACGTATCTGGGGGAGGTGGGTCAACTGTGCAACCCCCGCAACCGCCGTACGGCGGCCAGCCGCCCGCGTACGGGCCTCCGCCCGGCCCACCCGGACCACCGATGCCGCCCGGGCAGCCGGGATGGGGACCGCCCGGCCCGCAGCGGCCGAACAATAACAACGCGACGGTCATCATCGTCATCATCGTCGTGGTCTTCGTGCTGCTGATCGGCGGCGGCGCCGTCGTAGGGTGGGCGTTCGTCGGCGCCTCGGGGGGCAAGTCGGCGGCCGCGGGGCCCACGGTGTCGGACATCCCAACGCCGCCCAGCTACAGCCCGCCGCCGGCACCCAGCTACACGCCGTATTCTCCGCCCGACACGTACTCACCGCCACCGCAACACTACGGAGCCATTGCCGTGGCACGCGATGGCAGGCTCGGCAAAGCCTGGGACTACAGCACTGCGGCCGCAGCCAGACGGCGAGCATTGAATGAGTGCGCCCGCTCCAGCTGCAAGGTTCTCACGGTATTCGTCAACAGCTGCGGCGCCATCGCATACAACTCCCGCACCAACAAGTACTGGGGCGGTCGTGGTGCCACACGGACCGCAGCTCAGAAGAACGCCATATCCAACGCAGGCGGCGGCCGCTGGATCACCTGGGTGTGCACCACACGGTAGAGGAGTTGAGAGCCTGCTTCCCATGGGTGCGGGAAACCGGGTTCACGCGAGACATCCCATCGCAAGGTCACCCCCCCTGGAGCTCGTGCCGGACGGCGTCGCGAGGATCCTCATCGAGCTCGACGACACCGCCCGGTTGGACCCACGCCCCGTTGTCACGGCGCTTGATCGCCAGTACACGTCCGTCCTCTCGGATCACCGCGCCGCCGACGCTGACGGAATGGCGAGGGAGGTCGGGCGGGTAGTCGCCGCGCTTGATCCCATCCCGCAGGTCGTCTGCGACCTGCTGGTACCGGGATCGGGGTGATTCCAGGCTCATCCGCACCTCACGGGCTGATGCAACAAGGGCTACGCCAACGGTATGCCGCTCTGCCGGGCGCTGCCGCCTGCGTGGCCAGGCTCGATTCCATCTGTCGGAGGGCGCGTGACCCACGGGTCGCGGCTGCGGGTGTAGACACTCCTGTTGTGGATGAGGTCGCTGAAGTACTGGGGTGGGCGGTGTACGACGACGATGCCGACACCGTGCGCAGGCTCCTTGCCGGTGGTGCTGATCCGAACGGGGTCGACGATGATGACATCCCGTTCATGGAGACTGCAGTGTCCCGCTGTAGCAGCGGTGCTCTACGGGTTTTGGTCGAGTACGGGGGGCGCCTTGACGGGACGACCGGCGGCCGTAGGCCGTTGCTGTACTGCCTGGTCGCTGGCGGCGATCTTCGCACAATGTTGCCTGTCTTGGTGGAGTTGGGCGCCGATGTGCGGCAACCGTTGAACTCCCATGGCTGGACCGCTTTGCATTTCGCGGCAGCGTACGGCGACATGCGCTCAGCCCGTTTGCTGCTGGACGCGGGTGCGGATCCAGCGGCCCGAACATTGAACGGGCTTACGCCAGCTGATATGGCCATGGGCAACGGCCACCACGACGTCGCCTGGCGCTGCCGCTAACCCTCTGCGCCAGACGGGCCGGATTCCGGTCAGCCGGCGCGACAAGTTGAAGGTGACGGGGCCGCTGTGACGCACGGCCGTCACGGCCGAGCTGCTGGTGTCCTCCTGTCATCACACACCGGCGTTGGACTCCCTCGTCCCATACGCGCAGGCAATCCCTTGGAATCGATCATTTAGGGACGGGGGATGGCCTCGATGGTCCTCATGTGCTTCTCGCCCCAGTCGCCGAGAGGGAGGAGGGCCGTGTTGAGCGACTGGCCGAACTCGGTAAGTGAGTACTCCACCTTGGGTGGAACCTCGTAGTAGACCTCACGGTGCACCAGGCCGCAGTGCTCCATCTCCCGGAGCTGCTGGATCAGCATCTTCTCGCTGATGCCCACCACCGATCGCCGCAGCTCTCCGAATCGCCGGGGTTCGTCGTGGAGCTCCCACAGGATCAGCGCTTTCCATTTGCCTCCCACGACGTCGATGGCGGCGTCGAGCCCGCACGTGTAGCCCAGCTTCTTCATCGATCCCCCATACTTACCAATAGGTCAGTACCTGAGAAAATAGTAGGTACTTGTGGAGTATTAAGCAAGGGGGCAGCATCGGAGGTGCTTCGGCCGGGGCCTGAATCCATGGGCCCACCTCAAACGGCCTGACCTGCAAGGAGATCGCACAATGAAACACGGGCACGTTGTTGCCAACGGCATAGACCTCGCCTACGTCGAGGAGGGCGATGGGCCGCTGGCGCTGCTGCTGCACGGCTTCCCTGAGTCCGGCGAGGCGACCTACCGGCATCTGATGCCGGCGCTCGCCGCAGCCGGATACCGGGCTGTTGCTCCGAACATTCGAGGGTTCGCGCCGTCCGCACTCCCCGCGGACGGCAGCATGCTCCTCGCCGATCTCGTCGCCGACGCCAACAGCCTGCACGAGGTACTGGGCGGCGACGGCGACGCGGTCATCATCGGTCACGACTGGGGCGCCGCCACCACCTGGGCCGCGGCGAACGTGGCACCACAACGATGGTCGAAGGTGGTGGTCAGCGACGTTCCGCCACTGGAGTTCTTCGGCGGCTACGCCAGCACCTATAAGGGAATCGAAAGGTTGAACCACTTCTGGTTCTTCCAGATGGACATGGCCGAGCAGATCGTGGCCGCCGACGACATGGCCTACCTGCGTCAGGTTCTGCAGGAGAAGTGGAGCGCACCCGCCTACGACGTCACCGAGGATTTTGAGGCGACCAAGAAGGCCATCGGCGAACCCGCCAGGCTACGGGCGGCACTCGACCTCTACCGGATGAACTTCGGCCCGAAGCACATGGGGACGCCGGCATGGAACAGCGAGCATGCCGCGCTCTGGGGCGAGCTTCCCACCCAGCCGACGTTGTACCTCCATGGCACCGAGGACATGAGCGTCGTCTTGGATGAGGCCGACCTTGCCGCGATCGGAGCCTCGCTTTCCAAGGGCTCTGAAGCGGCCTTCATCGAAGGCGCCGGTCATCTCGTACCGGCCGAGAAGCCCGCCGAGTACAACGCGCGCGTTCTCCAGTTCCTCGGAAAGGACATCTCCAGCTAGGCCACGGACGGAGTCGTTTCGTACGAGCGCCAGCTACCGACCGCCGCCCACAGAGGCTCTTCGCGGCGGTGGACCTGGGCGACCATTTCGGCACCTTCCAGGGCGCCGAAGTGGTCACCAAGTCTCGGGCGTCTTCGGCGTGCAGGCCCGAGTGCAGCAGCTTGTCGTACGTAGACCAGCAGCTCCCAGCCTCGTAACACGGCCGCGCACACGCGCCGGATCTCGGAGTCGGTGCCCAGCGTTCCAGCGCCGCCGGCCCCAATGGCCGCCTGTTCATCGGACCGCGAGGCGGCATCGTGACCGACCGCGCCTGTTCTCAGGGTCCCGGATGATGGATCAGAGCCACGCCACGCGGATCAGGTAGACCTCGCGCTCGGCGAGGATATCCCGCCATGACCGTCCCCGGGGGACCGTCTCCCCAGAGCGGATCTGTTCGGCGAGGGCATGCATCTGACGGCGCCCCTCGGGATCTTTCACCGAGTCACAGGCCGTGATCCACCAGCGGTGCACGAAATCGTTCAGCACGCCGAGATCCAAACTCACCCGGACCTCGTCCAGCACGGCCTTAAGCCCGGCATCGAACGCCTCACGGTCCTGCGGCACAACGAGGGCGGCCCGGATGGCACGCAGACTCTTGTCCGGCATGGGCACGCTGCCCGTCCGGTATTCCAGCGGTTGTGCGGTCATCGCAACCCTCCTCCCTCCTGGGGTTGGTTCCGGCTTCTACGGTGGTCGTCTCGGCCTTGTTCCCTTCGAAGGCCTCGACCATCAGCGGGAACCGCGCGTCCCAGCTGTGAGTCGAGTCTGCGATTACCGGACGGCTCAGCGCAGCTCCTGGATGCGGATCATGTTGCCCGCAGGGTCGCGGAAGGCGCAGTCGCGAACCCCGTAAGGCTGCTCGGTCGGCTCCTGGACGACCTCGGCTCCGCCGGCCTGCACCTTGTCGAAGGTGCCGTTGAGGTCGGCGGTGGCCAGCAGAATCCAGCCGTAGGTGCCCTTGGCCATCATCTCGGCGATGGTGCGGCGCTCGTCGTCGGTGATCCCAGGGTCGGCGGCCGGCGGCGCCAAGAGGATGGACGTGCCGGGCTGGTCGGCGGGGCCGACCGTGATCCAGCGCATCTTGCCGCTTCCGACGTCGCCCCGGACCTCGAAGCCGAGAATGTCGCGGTAGAAGGCCAGGGAGGCGTCCGGGTCGTCGTGCGGGAGGACGCTCGTGTGGATGGTGATGCCCATGACAATCAGGCTAGTTGCGGCTCCGCGACTCGCGCTTCTCGACCCCTGATCGGCCTGGTCACCTGTTTCGCCACACACGATGGAATCCCCGCCGCAGCGCCCGTGGTCTGGCGCCGGTAGGCGCTGGGCGGCACACCGACCAGCTCGGTGAAGCGCGTGCTGAAGGTACCCAGCGACGAGCAGCCGACCGCGAAACACACCTCGGTGACACTGAGGTCGCCACGACGCAGCAGCGCCATCGCACGTTCAATGCGCCGTGTCATCAGATAGGCGTACGGCGACTCGCCGTAGGCAAGCCGGAACTGGCGGCTGAGGTGCCCGGCCGACATGTGCACTCCGCGAGCGAGCGCCTCGACATCCAGCGGCCGCGCGTACTCCCGGTCGATCCGGTCGCGGACGCGGCGCAGCCGTGCGAGGTCGCTCTGGCGCTGCGCCGCGGTGAGTGCACGGCCCCACGAGGGGTGACACATGAGAGAACTCCTTTTATCGATGTCCGCTTATCGATGTCCGCGAGCAGCCGGGTTACCTGCCGAGGTAGCCGCTGCGGTGCCGAGCCCGGTGTCGTGGCCGGGCCCGCAGTCGGCTGAAGCCGGTGCGAGCGCGTCAGGCTGTGGTGTGGTTGTGCCGCGCCACCCGGCTCAAAGCGATGCGGTCTCCGATGCGGTCTCCCACGCGAACCCGTCCGGGTCGGTGAAGGGCCCGACATCGCTGCCAATCATGAGCCGGTGCGATCCGGTGCCGTCGGGAGAGACGCCGGCGTCCTTGGCAAGGGCCCGGCGCCCGTAGAGCGCCAGCTTGACGGGACTCGACGGAGTGGCGAACTCGACATACTTACGGCCGAAGCTCTTCGCCACGGCGAGGCCGCGGTCAACGTAGAACCGCTTGCTCGCGGCCACGTCCGCGACTCCCAGCAGGAGCACGATCTCGTCGATCTGCCGGGTGGCCGGGCCGGTGTCCTTCTTCGCCGAGGTCGCGACCTTCCAGATCGTCCCGTCCGGGGCTCGTACGACCCCGCCGTAGCCCCAGAACGACTTCGCGACCGGCTTCAGGAGCGAGGCGCCGGCGTCGAGGGCGGCGTCGATGAGGCCCTTGACGGTGGCGGGCTGGGACACCGTGAGCGACATCGTGAACCCGCGGAAGCCGGTCGTCGGTGCCTCCGAGGCCCGCAGGCGCACCTGAGTGCCCAACCCGAAAGCGGTCGTGTAAAAGCGGTTGGCGGCCGTGGGGTCGGCCGCCTCAAGGGTGACGGATTTGATGGAAATCATGGCGATGAGGCTATGCGCGGCTCCGTGACGTGCGCTTCTCGATTCCTGACCGGTCTGGTCACCTGTTTCGCCACACGACGGCATTCCGCTGCAGCGCCCGTCGCCTGGCGTCCGTAGGCGCGGAAGTGCGCCGCTGGTAGCGGACCGTCAGCCCCGCGACCTTGCTTGACGAACGTCGTCTTGGGGCAGTCGGGGTTCTCGCAGTACTGACACTCCCCTGGACGACGATGTGACTGGGCGTCAACCGGGAGACGCTGCGGTTGTGGGTGCGCCAAGCCCGAGCCGGGCAGGCTGGCGCTGAGCCGGCGGATTTACAGTGCGCCACGGACTCCCGGCTTGCTCCTCCGCTGACCTGCGCAGGGCTCCGTTCAATGCCGTGCAACGCCACGTCGTCGCCCGGCTCGTTCACCGGGGATCCGGCTACGACGAGGACCGCGCATATCACGGGCGCAGCGCGGCGATGATGCCAGGAACGATCGGATCGAGACCGCCACGTGACCAGGGCCTTCGCGGCGACGGCATCGCTGCGAAGGCCCTGGTCATCAGGAGGGGTTGTCAGAAGGAGACTGCGACCAGGGCGATGGCGGAGCCGGCGAAGACCACCGTGTTGCGGATGTAGGTCTGGGCTCGCACCCAGCGAGGGAAGGCGTTCTCGGCGGCCTTGAGGAACGGCGCGACCTCAACGCGGGCCAGTTCCGGGTCGCCCTTGCTCACGCCCGGAACGTCCGGCGGTAGGCGTCCGGCGGTACGCCGATCGTGCGGTGGAAGTGGCGGCGCAGTGTCGTCGCCGTGCCCATGCCCGCGGCCGAGGCGATGGTGTCGACGCTGTCGTTCGTGGTCTCCAGCAGCTCCTGCGCGCGGCGGATCCGCTGCGTCAGCAGCCACTGCAGCGGGGTGGTGCCGGTTACCGAGCGGAAGTGGCGGGACAGGTGGCGCGAGCTCATGTCCGCCTGGCGGGCCAGGTCCTCCACGGTGAGCGGCTGGTCCAGCCGCCGCATCACCCAGGGGAGCAGCTCAGCCAGGGGATGGCCGTCCTGGGCGGGCACCGGTGTGGTGACGAACTGGGCCTGGCCACCGGCCCGGTGGGGCGGCACGACCAGGCGGCGGGCGACCACGTTGGCGATCGCCGAGCCGTGGTCGCGGCGGACCAGATGCAGGCACAGGTCCATCGCTGCGGCCTTGCCCGCAGACGTGAGCACGCTGCCGTTGTCGACGTAGAGCACGTCCGGGTCGACCTTCACCCGGGGATGGCGCGCGGCCAGTTGCTCGGTGTGGGCCCAGTGCGTGGTCGCGCGCAGCCCGTCCAGCAGGCCGGCGGCGGCGAGCACGAACACGCCCGTGCACAGGGAGACCACCCGCGCGCCTGACTCGTGGGCCGCGCGCACCGCCTCGACCAGGTCGGCCGGCGGGGCCTCGTCGACGTCCGCCAAGGCGGGGACGATCACGGTTTCGGCGTGCGCCAGCCGGTCGAGCCCGCAGTCGGGCTCCAGCAGGAACCGGCCGACCCGGACCGCGTGCGTGCCGCACACCCTGACGTCGTACCAGGGGACTGGCAGGACGGCCGGGGCGGAGCCGAAGACCTCGTAGGCCAGAGCCAACTCGAAGTGCAGCATCCCGTCGGTAGCGGCGACCGCGACGGAGCGCGGGAAGGAGCTCATGTCGGGAATTGTACGGGTCGTGTCGTTCCGGACACTGGCACCGACGGGCCAACGAGGACAGGATTTCCGCAGTGGATCACTTCGAGCACGGGGGAGCAGGCATGGGATCGGGTCGGAACGTGGCGGTATTCGGCGCCTACGGGCACACCGGGCGGTTCGTGGTCGCGGAGTTGCGCGAGCGCGGATACGTCCCGCTGCTCCTCGGCCGCGATCAGGACAAGCTGCTGGCGCTGGCGCAGGCCCAACCGGGGCTCGAGGCGCGGCAGGCGTCGGTCGACGATCCAGCCTCGCTCGACCGCGCGCTGAACGGCGCGGCCGCCGTGATCAACTGCGCCGGGCCCTTCGCCACGACCGCCGCTCCGCTGGTCGAGGCGGCGCTGCGCGCCGGCATCCCGTACGTCGACGTGGCGGCCGAGATCGAGGCGAACCTTGACACGTTCGCGCACTTCGCGGAGCGCGCCCGCGCCGCGGGCACCGTGGTGGTCCCGGCGATGGCCTTCTACGGCGGCCTCGGCGACCTGTTGGTCACCACCGCGATGGGCGACTGGACGGCGGCGGACGAGGCGCACATCGCCTACGGCCTGAGCAGTTGGCACCCCACCGCCGGAACGCTCGCTGCGGGCGCGGTCTCGGGGCAGCGACGGGGTGGCCGCCGTGTCCGCTACACCGGCGGACGGCTGGAGTACCACGACGACGCTCTGCCGACCCTGGAGTGGCCTTTCCCGCCTCCGCTCGGCCCCCAGAGCGTCATCGGAGAGTTCAGCATGGCCGACGTCGTCACTGTTCCCAGCCACCTGGCCGTCCCGGAGGTGCGCACCTACATGACCGCCAAGGCGGCCGCGGACCTGTCCGCTCCTGACGCCTCGGCACCGACCGCCGTCGACGAGCGCGGCCGCTCCGCGCAGACCTTCGTCGTCGACGTCCTCGTCCGCTCCGGCGGCACGGAACGCCGCGTGGTCGCCGCCGGTCAGGACATCTACGCCATCAGCGCGCCACTCGCGGTGGAGGCCGTCGACCGCATCCTCACCGGCCGGACCAGGACCACCGGCGTCGCCTCCGCGGGCGCGGTCTTCGACGCCCCGGACTTCCTCCGCGCCCTGTCCTCGCACCTCTCGCTGCACGTCCCGCTCGACACACGCGGCTGACCGGCGACCCGTACCGGGATCCAGACCGTGGTCAGTGCGGCCGATGAGCAGGCCGGTCACCCCGTGCGGGGCGGCCGTCCGGGCCGAGCACGGTGGTCGACCTTCCGGACGTGGCGGGCGTGCTGCGGTGCTGCGGCGGGGCAATGCCTCGGTTCTGGGTAGGGCGACCGGCCCGCCCGGGCCGGTGTCCGCCGCCGGGGCCATGCGCAGGGGTCGGTAGCCGTCAGCGTCGAGCCGGCATGAGGCGCTCGACGAGTAGACACGGGTACGGTACGAGGGCCCCGGCTTCCGACCTGGGGCCCTTCGCCGTTTCGCGGTCGACCTGGTCGGCTGCTGGGTGAGTCCTACTTTCTGATGGGCGCGCCCTTACGGTAATCCTCGGAGTCGAGACGCATTCCGTCCTGGGCGGTGAAGAACATCAGAGCCCCTTCCTGAGCTCGGCGGCCATCGCGGCCGAATCATGGTCGGATCCGACACCTTCGACGAGGATCACCTCGCCCTCCAGATGGTCCGCTCGCAGCGGCAGGATCGCCTGGTAGGCGGCCGACTCGTACCAGCCCCGCGCGTTCTCCCCCGACGGGAACTCGAGCATGACGACGCTCCCGGGCCACCGGCCCTCGCGGACATCCACCGCTCCCCCGTGGACGATGAAGCGGCCGGAGAACGGGTCCAGCGTCGCCTGGATCCTCTCCATGTACTCCAGCACCTCCGGGTGGAGCTCCTCCGGGTCACGAAGATGCGCGATCACATAGGCGGTTATGGTTCCTCCTTGGTTTCATGGACGACCGGGGCGGACCGGCCCAGCGGTCCGGCCCGAGGTGTTCAGACTCCGGCCGGCACCTTGTCGAGAAAGCCGAGCACCTGGCTGATCCGGCCGTCGTCACCGATCACCGCGACGTCGAAGCCGATGACGACCGGCTCGCCGCCCTCAGGCCCCAGGTGCCAGGTGAACCGCGCGATGTCATGGTGGGCGTCCACGCCGCCGCCGAGGCTGAAGACCAGCCCGCCGAACTGCCCCTGAACCGCCGCGATGGTGGCGTCGAGCCCGTCCCTGCCCTGAACGGAGACCAGTGGGTCGATGTACACCGCGTCCTCGGCGAAGACCTCCGCCAGAACGGCCTGCCGCACGGTGGCGTCGGTCTCGCTCCACGCGCCGAGGTAGCGCTGGACCAACTCGTTCATGTCACTCATGTCTCTTCCTCAGTGGTCGTGCTCTCTTGTGACCACCAAATTACGGAGGCGGGAACGACGGGGAATCTGTCGTGCTTAAGTACTTCCGCCCACGCCTTCAGTACGCGGTCGGCTCGCCGGCCACAGCATCGCTGTCCTCCTGCGGGTCTACGCCAAGTGCGTCAACGGCCAGGACACCACGGTGAACCGGCGCATCGACGAGGCGCTCGACGAGTTGGCACGCACGGGTACGGTACGAGGGCTCCGGGTTCCGTCCCGGGCCCGTCGCCGTTTCAGGGGGCGACCTGCGGAAACGTCCGCGATTCCATCCCGCGAATATCCCGCGACCACCGACAAACGGCGGCTCCGGGTGGCGTC
>NZ_JABVEC010000019.1 GCF_014323705.1 Actinomadura alba | reverse complement strand
TGGGTGCGTTTCCGCCTCGGGCGGTCCGGCCGGTCAGTGCGGCGACTCGAGTTCGTCGAGGAAGGCGGCCGCCGCTTCGAGCTGGTCTTCGCCGAAGACCCGGATGCCGTTGCGCTGGAGAAGGGCCGTAGTGACACCGCCGCCCGGTACTGGGATGCCGGTGAAGCTGCCGTCGTAGATCCGTCCGCTCCCGCAGGACGGGCTGCCCTCCTTGAGCACCGCCATCCGTACCGCGTACCGCTGCGCGACCTCCAGGGCCTGCTCGGCACCCCGTACGAAAGCGGCGGTGACGTCGATCCCGCCAGCGGTGCGCACCTGCGCGGTTCCATCGAGCACCGCAGCACCGCCGGTCACCGAGCCGTCGTCGGCGGGCAGCGGCCCGGCGCTCCCCGGACCGGGGGCGCTCGAGATTTCGGCGGGCGGCCGAGGGACGGGCAGCCCACCGGACACCTCGGGACAGCAGGACAGCAGCCGGCCCTCCGCTCGCCAGTTCGCAAGGATCTCGTCATCGCTGCGTTTCGCCGTGCCGTCGTATCGCACTGGCCGGCCGAGCAGGCAGGCGCTCACGAGGATGCGTTCCACCCCTCCACGGTAGCCCCGCTGGTCGGCGGCGGTGCCCCGGCGCTCAACGGGCGGCCGGCACTGTGCGGCGTTGCCGGGCACCGGAGGTGTAGATCCCGGCGGCGCACTTCTATGCGATGACTTGGGCATTCGCAGGAAGAGGTCGCCTTGCGGCGCGCGTCGGGCTCCGCGAATAGTGAAAAGGACCGTCTAGCCGCTGGAGTCCGCCATGGTCCTGCTCGGCCGCCCGCTGCCAGAGGCACCGCCGCGGCAGCGTCCACGCGGCTCGCTCATCGTGTCGTGGCTGACGTCCACCGACCACAAGGTGATCGGATACCTGTACCTCATCACGTCATTCACAATGTTCCTCCTCGCAGGTCTGATGGCCGTCCTGATGCGGGCCGAGCTGGCTGCTCCGGGGCTGCAACTCATGAGCGCCGAGAACTACAACGAGTTGTTCACCATCCACGGCACCGTGATGCTGTTGTTGTTCGCGACCCCGCTCTTCACCGGGTTCGCCAATGTCGTCATGCCTGTCCAGATCGGCTCTCCGGATGTCGCCTTTCCGCGACTGAACATGCTGAGCTACTGGCTCTTCCTGTTCGGCGCCGTCATCGTCCTGGCATCCTTCTTCACCCCGAACGGAGCGGCTGAATTCGGCTGGACCGCCTACGCGCCGCTCAACAGCAAGGAACGGAGCCCGGACATCGGCAGTGATATGTGGGTGATGGGCCTGGTGCTGTCGGGTGCGGGTACGATCCTCGGCAGCGTCAACTTCGTCACCACCATCATCTGCATGCGCGCTCCGGGCATGACGATGTTCCGCATGCCGATCTTCTGCTGGAACACGCTGCTGACCAGCCTTCTCGTGCTCATGGCCTTTCCGGTGCTGGCGGCGGAACTGCTGGTCCTGGCGGCCGACCGTAAACTGGGCGCGCAGGTCTTCCAGGCCTGGGCGGGCGGGGCGCTGACCTGGCAGCACCTGTTCTGGTTCTTCGGCCATCCCGAGGTGTACATCGTCGCGCTGCCCTTCTTCGGCATCGTCACCGAGATAATCCCGGTGTTCAGCCGCAAACCATTGTTCGGCTATGTCGGGATGGTGGCCGCCACCATCGCCATCGCCGGCCTCTCCATGGCGGTGTGGGCGCACCACATGTTCGCCACCGGCCGGGTCCTGCTGCCCTTCTTCGCCTTCATGACCTATCTGATCGCGGTGCCGACGGGGGTGAAGTTCTTCAACTGGGTGGGAAGCATGTGGCGGGGGCAGTTGAGCTTTGAGACCCCGATGCTGTTCTCGATCGGGTTTCTGGTGACGTTCCTCTTCGGTGGCCTGACCGGAGTCATTCTGGCGTCACCGCCGCTGGACTTCCACGTCACCGACACCTACTTCGTCGTCGGCCATTTCCATTATGTCCTCTTCGGCACCATCACGTTCGCCATGTTCGCGGGCTTCTACTTCTGGTGGCCGAAGATGACCGGTCAGATGCTGGACGAGCGGCTCGGGAAGATCCACTTCTGGACGTTGTTCGTCGGCTTCCACATGACGTTCCTCATCCATCACTTCGTCGGCGCGAGGGGCATGCCGCGCCGGTACGCGGACTATCCGAAGGAGTTCTGGGCTGAGAACGCGATCTCGAGCGCGGGGGCAGGGCTGCTCGCCTTCTCGACACTGTTCTTCCTGTACAACGTGTACATCACCACGCGGCACGCCCCGAGAATCGCCGTGGACGACCCCTGGGGTTACGGGAACTCGCTGGAGTGGGCGACGTCCTGCCCCCCGCCACGCCACAACTTCCTCTCGATGCCACGGATCCGGTCGGAGCGGCCCGCGTTCGATCTGCACTACCCGGTCCAGGAGCGCAAACAGGTGGAATGACCGTCGGGCGGGTTCACTCCACCTGGCGGCGGTAGCGGGCGACGGCGATCCGCGCGGCGCGTACGGCACCGCCGGGGGACAGCCGCGCGGCGCGCCAGGCCGCACGGCCGGAGGCGGGCGCCACGATGAGCGCCTTGTTGCGCCTGATGCCGTGAAGGACGTCCTTCGCGAGTGCCTCGGCCGAGTAGAGGCGCGGCTGGGCCTGCTTGGCGAAGGTCCGGATGTTCTTGCTCATCTCCGTCTGAGGCAGCCCCGGGTTGCCGGTGGTCAGCAGCGGCGTGTCCACGAAGCCCGGGCAGATCACGCTGACCTTCACCCCGCGGCCGGCGGCCTCGGCGCGCAGGGCGAGGCTGAGGCCGACGACGGCGAACTTCGACGCGGTGTACGGGATGCCCATCGGCATGGGCACCAGGCCGGCGAGTGACGCGGTGTTGGCGATGTGCCCGTACCCCTGTTCGAGCATGATCGGGTAGGCGGCGTGCACGCCGTGCACCACACCGCGCAGGTTGACGTCGAGGGCCCTGTTCCAGTGGTCGAGCGTGAGCTCCTCCGCAAGCCCGCCGACCGCGATCCCCGCGTTGTTGAAGACCAGGTCGAGCCGCCCGTGGTCGGCCTTGACCGACTGGTAGTGATCGGCGACGGCTTCGGCGTCGGCCACGTCCAGAACCGCCGCGTACGCCTTGCCCGGGCCGTGCTCTGTGAGGGCCTCGGCCACCTCGGCCACGCGGTCGCCATCGAGGTCCGAGATCGCCACCGTGTCGCCGCGGGCCACGAGCGCGGCCGCCAGGGCGCGCCCGATGCCGGACGCGCCGCCGGTGACGACCACCACGCTCATCGCGCCTCCCGCCCGTCGGGACGTGCGGTCTTACCGCCGGCCGTACGGGCGGCACGGGGCTCGTCCCAGATGCCGTTGGCCCGCCAGAGCCGCCGGCTCACGGGGCCGACGAGCCCGAGTTCGACGGCGAGCTCGCGGAGTTTGCCCACGCAGTCGCGGATCTCGGCCTTGGCCAGCGGGCCCTGGTAGGCCTCGCGGACGACGTCCTTGGGGATGCCGTAGTGGCGCACCATCGGGCCGGGCGGCGACAGCATGATCCGCGCCATGATGCCGAGGACTCCGGGGGTGAGCAGGCCGAGCGTCCAGCGGCGGATCCGGATCATCTTCGGTACCCGGTGCTTGAGGTAGTGCCGGGCGAAGGAGATGTGGCGCGCCTCCTCGGCGATGTGGATGCGCACGATGGTCTCGGCGAGCGGATGCATCGTGTGCCCGTTCTTCAGCATCTTGCGCTGCACGTAGTCGATCGGGTCCTCGCCGCCCAGGACGAAGATGAAGAACATCTCCGTGGACAGGCGCGGCACCCACGGGACGATCCGCGCGAGGAGGTCCAGTGACTTGGGCATACCGCGGATCGGCAGTCCGCTCCGGTTGACGAACTCCTGGAACATCATGGAGTGATGTCCCTCTTCGACCAGCTCATGCATGGCGTAGCGGTACTCGGGGGAGCCGTTGCGCAGCTTGTAGGCGTAGGTCAGCAACCCGCGCTGGAGCAGGTTCTCGAACTGCAGCCCGATCTTCATCGCGGTGGCCGTGCGCCAGAGACCGATCTCGGCTTGCATCTCGACGGGCTGGGACCGGTACCACTCGGTGGCGCCGAGCCGGTCGATCGGGGGCAGGATCCAGCGCGGGTCCTTCGGGTCGACCTGGCAGTCGGGGTCGTCCCACGGGACGTCGGCGTAGGCGTCCCAGTGCTTGTCGACAGAGGCCTTGGACAGCCGGTCGATCACGCTGACATACGACGCGCGGTCGCTCACCTTCTCGCGCGTCTCCTCGCTCAGGGCGATGGTCGGTCGGGTCATCGGAGGCTCCCTTCACCTGGGGCGGCCGGGGGGTTCGGGACGAGGACTCGGGCGACGCTCTTGATGTGCGCGAGCACGGCGGCCTGGTGGCCGTGGACGTCACCGTCGAGGGAGTTCTGCAGGGAGAGCCCGACGAACATCGCGAAGACGGCGCGCACCATCGTGTCGGCGAAGTCCTCGGGCAGCGTGGTGCCCGGGAACAGCCGGCCGAAGGTCTCAAGGATGACCTGCAGGACGCGCTCGTTGATGTCGACACAGAGCGGCTTCAGCTCGTCGTCGGTGCGGGCGGCCACCGAGAGCTCCAGCAGCGCGAGCGCCGGTGGCTGCCGGAAGACGTTCCAGAGCAGGTCGAGGGCGCCTTCGACGTTGCGCCGCTCCGGCGGCAGGATCGCGTACGCCTGCTCGTAGGCCAGCCGCTGCCGCTCCAGCAGATGTTCCATCGCCGCGGCGACCAGGCCCATCTTCGTGGGGTAGTGGTGCTGCTGCGCTCCGCGCGACACACCGGCGCGGCCGGCGACCTCGGTGGTCGAGGTGCCCGACCAGCCCAGCTCGACCAGGCAGTCGACCGTGGCGTCGAGAAGGCGCGCCCGGGTGCGCGCCCTGCGCTCCTCCTGCGTACGGCCGGTGCCGTCGTCCCTGTGGCGCCGGCGGCTGCTCAGTGGCATGGCTCGACGGTAAAGCCGTACAAACATGCAATCAAGCCTGCTTGTATGTTGCGGGCGTCACACTATTGGATCAATCGTCTATTTAGTCGCCCCTGGTGATAACCGAGAGAAGCCTGTGGCCGCGCGCGGCTATGGTTGCCTTCATGCAGGTCATCCAGTCGGACAAGCTCGCGAACGTCTGTTACGACATCAGGGGCCCGGTGCTGAAGCGGGCCAAGCAGCTCGAGATGGAGGGGCACCGGATCCTCAAGCTGCACATCGGCAACCCGGCGCCGTTCGGGTTCGAGGCGCCGGAGGAGATCCTCCAGGACGTCATCAGGAATCTGCCGGAGGCCCACGGCTACAGCGATTCCAAGGGCATCCTGGCCGCCCGCCGAGCCGTCGTACAGCACTATGAGCAGGTGGGCGTCGCCGGTATCGACGTCGAGGACGTCTACCTCGGCAACGGGGTGTCCGAGCTGATCGTCATGTCCCTGCAGGCGCTGCTCAACAACGGTGACGAGGTGCTGATCCCGGCACCCGACTACCCGCTGTGGACGGCCTCGGTGTCCCTGTGCGGTGGCACGCCGGTGCATTACGTGTGCGACGAGGCACAGGACTGGAACCCCGACCTCGCAGACATCGCCGCCAAGATCACCGACCGTACGAAAGCGCTGGTGATCATCAATCCGAACAACCCGACCGGCGCCGTCTACTCACGTGAGGTCCTGGCGGGCCTCGCCGAGCTGGCCAGGGAGCACAACCTGCTGCTCTTCGCCGACGAGATCTACGACCGGGTGCTGTACGACGGCGTGAAGCACATCAACATGGCCTCGCTCGCGCCGGACGTGCTGTGCCTGACCTTCAGCGGGCTCTCGAAGGCCTACCGCGTGTGCGGGTTCCGGTCCGGGTGGATGGCCGTGTCCGGCCCGAAGGACCACGCCGGGTCCTACATCGAGGGGCTCGAGATCCTCGCCAACATGCGGCTGTGCCCCAACGTGCCGGGCCAGCACGCGATCCAGGCGGCACTCGGCGGCCGGCAGAGCATCAAGGACCTGGTGCTGCCCACCGGCCGGCTCGGCGAGCAGCGCGATCGGGCCGCAAAACTGCTCAACGACCTGCCCGGGGTGAGCTGCGTGAAGCCTCAGGGCGCGCTGTACGTCTTCCCGCGTCTGGACCCGGAGATGTATCCGATCAAGGACGACGTGCGGTTCGCCCTCGATCTGCTCGAACAGCAGAAGCTGCTGGTCGTGCAGGGCTCCGGGTTCAACTGGCCGTGGGCCGACCACTTCCGCGTCGTCACCCTGCAGCGCGCCGACGACCTCGAAGAGGCGATCGGCCGCATCGGCGAGTTCCTCGCCGCCTTCCCCGCCTGAGGGCGCACCGTCCTTCGGTACTCCCATCGTGCGGACGGCATGGTTCCGTCCACCTCGGTGCGTGGTCAGTCCGCGTCGATACGGCGGAGCGCGGCGCGTACGACCTCGGGGTCCGTGGTGGTCCAGAAGGGCGGCAGCGAAGACTTCAGGAAGCCGCCGTATCGGGCGGTGACCAGTCTCGGGTCCAGGATCGCCACCACGCCCCGGTCGTCCATCGAGCGCAGCAAACGCCCCGCGCCCTGCGCGAGCAGCAGAGCCGCATGAGTCGCGGCGACCGCCATGAAGCCGTTGCCGCCGTGCGCCGCCACGGCCCGCTGCCGAGCCGACGACAGCGGGTCGTCGGGCCGGGGGAACGGGACCCGGTCGACGATGACGAGCTGGAGCGAGGGTCCGGGTACATCGACCCCCTGCCAGAGCGACAGCGTGCCGAACAGGCAGGTCCGCTCGTCCTCGGCGAACCGTTTGACCAGCAGCGAGGTCGAATCCTCGCCCTGGCACAGCAGTGGATGGTCGAGCCGCTCCTTCAGCTCCTCGGCCGCCTGGCGGGCGGCGCGCATCGAGGAGAACAGCCCGAGGGTACGGCCGCCCGCCGCGCCGATCAGCTCCGCGATCTCGTTGAGACAGACCTCGGGCAGACCGTCCCGGCCCGGCTGGGGCAGGTGCTTGGCGACATAGAGGATGCCGGCCCGCGGATGGTCGAACGGCGAACCCACGTCGATTCCCGACCAGCGGAGCTCCTTGGCCCGCTCCTTGCCCGGCTTCTGCGCGGCGTCCGCACCGGTGCCCTCTCCGCCGCCCGCGGACCCGCCGTCGGCCGCCGGCTCGCTCGCGGGCGTACGCTCCGGTTCCGGCTCGGGTTGCACCGTGGACGCCTCGGCGACGGCTCCGGTGGCGGATGACCCGAGCGGCGGAAGGCCCCACTGGCGGGCCAGCGGCTCGAAGGATCCGCCGAGGGTGAGCGTCGCCGAGGTCAGGATCGCCGTCCGGGTCTCGAAGAGACTCGCGCGCAACAGCCCGCCCACCCCGATCGGCGCGACGTGCAGCGTGGGCGGCCGCTTGCCCTCGAAGTGCTGCTCCAGCCACACCACGTCCCAGCGCTTGGCGAGCTCGGCCTCGAACGCGCCGAGCAGCCGTACGGCCGTGTCGTGCACGTCCTCGACCGACGACCGGGCGGCCCGCCGGGCGGCCAGGTCGCCGGGGTCGCCGTCCTTGGGCTCGGGGCCGAGCGCGCTCACGCAGGCGTGCGCGGCGTCGCGCAGGACGGCGAGGGTCTCGCCCAGCGGAGCCGAGAGCATGTCCATCCGGCCGGCCGGCTGTTCGTTGAGCAGCAGCTTGAGGCTCTCCGCGGCCTCCTGGAGGCGGTCGGCGAGGCCCTCCTCGATCAGCCGGCCGCACCTGCGCGCGGCGGTCTCGACGGCGGCGCCGCTCAGGTCGTCGGTGTCGACCGAGGTGACCTTGTCCACCAGTTCGTGCGCCTCGTCGATGACCACCACGTCGTGTTCGGGCAGGACGTGGAACTCCTCCAGCGCGTCGATGGCGAGGAGGGCGTGGTTGGTGACGACGATGTGGGCGTCGCCCGCCTCGGCGCGGGCCATCTCGGCGAAGCAGGTGGTGCCGTGCGGGCAGCGCTGGGCGCCGAGGCATTCCTTGGCGGTGACGGCGACCTGGCGCCAGGCCTGCTCACCGACGCCGGGGACCAGCTCGTCGCGGTCGCCGGTCCGCGTCTCGTCGGCCCAGTCGTGCAGCCGCTTGATCTGGCGGCCGAGGCCGGACAGCGCCTGCGGGTCGAACAGGCCCTCCTCGGGGTCCTCGGGCGCGCCGGTCTGCACGCGGTGCAGGCACAGGTAATTGCGGCGGCCCTTGAGGATGGCGAAGTTCAGTGTCTTCCCGAGCAGCGGTTCGAGGGCCTCGGCCAGGCGGGGCAGGTCCCGGTCCACGAGCTGCTGCTGCAGCGCGATCGTCGCGGTGGACACCACGACGGTGGTGTCGGCGGCGACGGCGTGCCGGATGGCGGGGATCAGATAGGCCAGCGACTTGCCGGTGCCGGTGCCCGCCTGCGCGGCGAGGTGTTCACCGGACTCGATGGCGTGTTCGACGGCCTCGGCCATGGTGACCTGCCCGGGTCGCTCCGCGCCCCCGATGGCCTGGACGGCGGCGGCCAGCAGGGTGGCCACGTCAGGGATCTCGGCATCGGAGTCGGTGAGGCGTGGGGCTGGAGCGACAGGGGCAGGCACGGCCATCCACGTTACCGTCCGTGCGGGCTCTTCGGACCGCAAGCGCCGAGGTGACGCGGATGTCAGCGCCGGATCATGGTGCATCTCATCGCCGAGTAAGCTCGGCACTTCGGTCACGCCGATCTGATTCGCGAACGAATCGATGGTTCCACCGGGATGTGACGCGCATATCGGAGGGTGGTGTGGAGGGCGGGTGGCTTACGGTGTCGATCCCGCCCTGAGCCGCGTCGCACGCAGCACGAGTTCTAAGGCGAACCGCGCGTCGGGGTCCTTGAGTTGGTCGCCGAGGATCCGGTCGAGCTGCCGGATCCGGTAGCGCACCGTCTGCGGGTGGATGTCGAGAACGTCGGCGATCTCCGCCGCGGTGCCCCTGGTCTCCAGCCACGCCCCGAGCGTCTGCGTGAGCCTGTCGCGCTGCCGCGGGGTGAGGTCGTGCATGGGGGCGAATTGCCGCCGGGCGAGTTGGTGGAGCAATGCGGCATCTGACAGTAGCCACAGTGTTACCAGGTGGTCTTCACACCACGTCACGTGGCCGTTGCCGATGGTCCCGGCCCTGTTGAGCGCGAGGGCTTGGCGGGCCCAGCGCAGCGACTCGGCCGCGTCGGTCAGCGGCACGGTGAGTCCGACAGCCGCCCGGTTTCCGGCCAGCACGGTTTCCAGGGCCGCGCGCTGGTCGGGCCCCAACGGGCCGGGGACCAGCAGATGCGGTTCGACGCAGCAGAGGTCGGTGAGCACATCGCGATCCAGCGATGTGCCCGTGCACTGGGCGCCGGTCTGTACGGCGACCAGGGTCACCTCGTCGGGCACCGGCCAATCGGCGAGTTCCGCCAGGTCACTGATCGCCCGGCGGGGTACGTCCGGGCCTTCCAGGATGACGTGCAGGAGTCGTCGGCGCCTCTCCTCCACCTCCTCGGCCGATTGCGCCTTCGCCTCCAGATAGCCCTCCAGAGACAGTGAGGCGAGCTCATCGATGTAGATGAACAGCGCGTCGGCCAGCCGCGTCATGATCGATGAGGAGAGGGTGTTGCGCATGCCGACCTTCATGGCCCGGCGCCAGGCGACATGGGCGCCGATCCGGTACGCGGCCTGCAGGTTGTCCATCGTCCTGCCTTCGAGCGCCTCGAGCTGCCCCAGCCTGCGGCACGTGTCGTCGCGCCGGTCGTGTGGCGCGGAGGGCACGGCGATCTGGTCGACGAATGTGGTGAGGGCCTGTTCCACGCCGCTCCGCAGCGCCTGGCCGTATGGTCCGTCGAGCGGGCGGGCGTATTCGGGGATGCTGCGGCGGATCTCGGTGATGATTTCGCTGCTGAGGCTGGGCAGCTCCGGCCGCAGGACGGCGGCGAGCTGAGGGGGGAGCACGCCCGGAGATTCGTCAAGGCCACCGGATTCGAGGGTCTTCGTCATCGAACTACCTCCGTCCCCGCCGCCGCGGAGCCCTGTATCCCGCGGGTCGGGCGGCGGGGGAGGCCCGCCCGCGGCAGTCCAGCCGGCACGGTCGGCGATCGCGCACGTGGACCACGGACCACTCCCTCGAGTGCGAGGGCCGGCAACGGACCTCCAGCCCAAGGCATGATTCGGATCACACTGAAGGTAACCCGGCGGCGGCCGACCCGCGAGCACAACAGAGTGACTTCACACCGCGCACTCATAAGGAAACAAAGAGTGGCATACGGGGTGCCAAGGAAGCGCGCGGCGGTTTCCCCTGTGTTCTGCGGGTCGGATGGCGGGGAGGCCCGCCCGCGGCAGTGCAACCGACACGGTTTCCGGCTGGCGCATTTATTCCACGATCGTGGCTTGGCTCGGCTCGACAGTGTCCTGGCGCCGGCCGGGCTTTGGCGCAGAAGATCGCTTTCATTCAGCTCGATCGTACGGACACAAAGAGCGATATTCGGGATGCCTGGCGGGCTGTCGACCTCGGCCGGAGCGGCAAAGTACTCACCGGCGCACAAAACCGGGCCGCGCTTGTGTTATATCCGTGATAAGAAATCTGATGATCACGAAATATTCCACAAATCTGTTGCCAGAGTGTTGATTGTCATGTTTCGGGCACGTAACGTACTCGCAAGTAAGGATCACGAATAGCAAGATCGCACCACGGTTGATTCTATCTCCTCATCGTCCGATCGTGATCATACGGCCCTCGTGTCCCGTGTGATGAATCGATCGGAGAAACCGGTGGCTCGTCCACTTATCGTGGGGAAGTCGTTGCTCATCAGTATAGGCGGATGAGCGCTGCGTAGAAAGGGTCTGCCTTTGGGAATCCGCTGATCGCCGCCCTGAGAACAGGGTTCCTGAACGCCTGTCCTTCCGAGAAACCATTGCTTCGAAAACCATCCCACCTCACTTCCACCCCTCGGCCATGCTTTGCCACGAGGCACCGGCCACAGCGATCACGAAGGAAGAAACCTATGCGTAAATTCGCCACCGCCACCCTCATCGCGGGTGCCGCCGCCGCGACGGTCGCGATCGGCGCCACGCCGGCCTTCGCGGCCACCTACACCGTCACGAACGGCGGGGTTTTCAGCTCCACGAACACGACGAACATTCAGTTCGTGAACGTGACCACCGGCGCCAGCTTCACCTGCACGAACTCGAGCGTGCCGGGCAACGCGCCCAACGGCACCGGCCTGTCCGGTGTCCCTATCGCCACCCTGGCCGGCGCTCAGGGAAACGGCACCTTCACCAACTGCACCGGAACAGGGGGCAGCACGGGGAGTGCGACTCTGACCTCGGGCAGCCTCAACCTCAACGGCTCGCCACCGGTCGGTGGCGTGACGACAGGGACGATCGCTGGGATCAATGCCAGCCTCACCCTCTCGAACCTGTTCGGGACCTGCAACGCGACAGTGACGGGAAACGTCGGCGTCAACACCGTGACGTACACCAACTCGACCTCCACGCTCAGAATCTCGGCTGACACCGCCCGCCCGACCAGCCTGAGGATCGGAACTGCCAGCGGCTCTGGCTGCGCGGGCCTGATCAACCCCGGTAACTCGACCACCTTCCAGGGCTCCTACAAAGTCACCACCAGTGGCAGCACCTCCGGCCCGGTGATCAGCAGCCCGTGACGACTGACACCGAGCTCTAGCGGCTGAGAGCCCGGCCGGGGGTTCGCCCTGGCCGGGCTTTGCGCAACAGCGGATAAAACGCCGGAGTAAAACTTATCACCCTTTGATAAAAATGCCGATATAGATTGCATT
The DNA here is from genome assembly GCF_014323705.1 of Actinomadura alba. Taxonomy (GTDB): domain Bacteria; phylum Actinomycetota; class Actinomycetes; order Streptosporangiales; family Streptosporangiaceae; genus Actinomadura_C; species Actinomadura_C alba. The sequence goes on along the minus strand of NZ_JABVEC010000019.1, from coordinate 158,021 downwards.
GAATGCCGGTATAGATTGCATTTCGGACACGACTACTTGCCGTGGGGGTAATCCGCAAGTAACGTACCCGCCAATAGCAACCCCAAAGCGGCGAGTCTGTCGATTTCGGATTTGTCGGCGCAGGGTTTTCGTCATTCCGGCCATCGGGGCCGCCGGCTCTTCGAGGAGGTCTTCCGATGCTCAGTCGTCGTCTTTTCGCTGCGGTCGCGAAGGCGCCTGCCACCGGTTCGGTCGGGGTGACCATCGGGTGGAAAAAGGTCGGTCCGCTGCCGGGGCCGCTGAGCTCGGCCGTGGAACCGGTTCTTTCCTGGTCGGATCGCGCGACGGGTGGCCGTGGATGAACAGCAGACGCTGGACGCCTCGCATTTGGGCGCGGATCGCCGCCGCCGGGGCGGTTGTGATCGCGATGAGCCTGATCTCGGGCCCGGAGTCGGCGGCCAGTGACCAGCCCGTGGACTCCACCCTGACCTACTCGTGCCCGTTCCCCTCCGGCACCCAGCAGATCACCGCCCGGATCGTCGGCGCCTTTCCCGCGGCAGGCACGGTCGGCCGGCCCATCCAGCCCAGCGACGTGAAGCTGACGGCGACCCTGCCGTCCGCCGCCCTCGCCGACCTCACCAGGCTGGGAGCCGCCTCGGTCGCGGCGTCGGCACGGCTGACCATCACCGTGGCGCAGAGCGGCACCTCCACCAACGTCGCCTGGCCTGGCCTGACCGCACCGTCGACGCCGATCCCCGGGTCCGGCGGGCTGTCGCTCACCGCGTCCGGCGCGGTGCCTCCGGCCACGGTCACGGCGAGCGGCGCCGCGGCCTTCATCGCGGGCCCGCTCAGGCTGGTGCTCACGCCGCGCAAGGCGGACGGCACCGCGACAAGCCCGGACGGCACCGCGACAAGCCCGGACACGCTTCCCCTCGACTGCACGCTCCAACTCGGCTCGAACATGGTCTTGGCGGCTGTTCCGGTGGGCGCACCGGCGAACTCCGCTCCGTCGTCGCCCGGTACCGGTACGGGGGTGGCCGCTCCCCGTACCGCGCGGCAACGGGCGGCAGCCGACGACCCCTCGTGTGAATTCAAGATCGACCTCCCCCCGAGGAGTGCGGACGGCTTCCTGGCCGGGTTTTCGAATGTCAACAAACTCAATGGTGCGGCGCTGATCGGCCGTGAGAATGGGCAGACCACCGGCCATGCGCAACTGAAACTTCTTCATACGTTCGTGGTCAAATTTTCCCCCTGCACCCCCCCAGGTATTTCGAGCGAAACTCACATCCTAAGTTCAGGGAGTCTTGCCTATGGTGTAAATGATCCGTTGTCGCCCGGAAAGCCTCAGTTGCCGCCTGCGAAGGCGACATTCTTGACCTTCGGCATCATGCCGACCACTGCGACAATGGAGCTGACGCAGGCGCCTGGAACCGTCATCGACATCGACGTTAGCGAGAGTGTCCCGGATGTCGGGGATAGAAAGGTAGTGACCATTCTGACGTCCAAGCTGTCTATTCGTATTCGCGATGTTCGGGTCAACGGCGTGCCGCTCGATGTGGGGCCGAACTGCGAGTCCGTAACGCCGATGGCGGTCACGCTCTTCGGAAACCCTCCGGAATACGACCTCAACACCGGTGGGCCGCTGACCGGCACGGCCACGATCCCGCCGTTCTCCGGCTGCGGCGTGGGTGAGGATCTCGATCCCCTCTTCACCGCGTCGGTCTCCGGTCCCGGCAACTTCATGAAGCTCATTCAGGGAAAGCTGTGCGTGCTGGACGAAAACGGAAACCCGGCTGACGGCGTCGGGCAATGCCCGGCGCCACGGCCGGAGCCTCAACGTTGACATTCGTTGGCAAGGACTTCGACGGCAGAGACCTGATGGCAGAAAAGGAGTGACACGCAATGAGTTCCACCAAGAACAAAGTGCGTATGGCGGCGGTCGGGGTGCTCGCGACGCTTGCCGTGGTCGTTCCGAACGGCTCGGCGTCGGCGGCGACGCTCGCCGGTCACTGGGCGCCGTTCACGCGCTGCCCGGTCGACGACCCGGCCATGCTGGCCGCGGACGGTGCGACGTCGGTGGCGCTCTGCCTGGCCTCGCACTCACCGAGCGGCTCCATCAAGCTCGGCAACACCAGCGCGGCGACAGGGGCCAGCGACCTGCAGCTGGGGGTGCTCTCCGAGCCAGGAGCGCAGTCGCTGATCGCGCCGTCCGGCGGCGGCATCGTCGCCGACCCGGCACGGATCCCCGGTGGCCTGCTCGGCCTGATGTGCCCGAGCGACGTGCCGCTGGTCTCCGCCATCTGCCGGCAGGCGACCGACAACAGCCTGAACAACGTCACGGCGACGGTCGAGCCGGCCGGTGCGCCGTCAGGCTTCAGCGTCGCCGCCGGGCTCGGCGCCGGACAGCCGATCCTGTCGCTGCCGGTCAAGATCCACCTGCGGAACCCGCTGCTCGGCTCGACCTGCTATATCGGCTCTGACGCCACTCCGATCGTGCTGAAGCCGGCAAACCTGACGGCCCCGGCCAGCAGCTTCGAACGGTTCGACGCGAACGGCACCCCCAACCCGGCGAACGGCGTCCTGCAGCGGATCACGCTCAGCGGCGCGTCCCAGGGCGACAGCACCTTCGCCGCTCCCGGCGCCACCGGCTGCGGCGCGCTCGGCCTGCTCAACCCGGCGATCAACCTCAAGACGGGCCTGCCGTCGCCGTCAGGCAACAACAGCCTGGTGCTGAACAACGCGACGACCTCACTCGCCGGCTTCAACACCCCGAGCAGCGTCGCCCCCAATCAGGGCAAGGAACTGTCGACCCTCTGGCACGCGGCGGTGACGTCCTAAGCAGGCGGAGATGGAGACGTAGGAAGAAGGCGGTGTGATGGGCATCGAAGTGGCCGTCGAGGGGCTGTCCATGTCGTTCGGCCGGCAGACGGTGTGGGAGGACGTGTCGCTCACCCTCCCGGCCGGCGAGGTCAGCGTCATGCTCGGTCCCTCGGGCACCGGCAAGACGGTCTTCCTCAAGTCGCTCATCGGACTACTCAAGCCCGAGCGCGGCCGGGTGATGGTCAACGGCGTCGACATGGTGCACGCCTCGGAGCGCCGGCTGTACGAGACCCGCAAGCTGTTCGGCCTGATGTTCCAGGATGGCGCGCTGTTCGGCTCGATGAGCCTGTTCGACAACATCGCCTTCCCGTTGCGCGAGCACACCAAGAAAAAAGAGTCCGAGATCGGCCGCATCGTGCTGGAGAAGCTGGAGATGGTCGGCCTGGCCGGGGCGGAGACCAAGCTGCCCGGTGAGATCTCCGGCGGGATGCGCAAGCGCGCCGGCCTGGCCCGGGCCCTCGTGCTCGACCCGCAGATCATCCTGTGCGACGAGCCGGACTCCGGCCTGGACCCGGTGCGCACCGCCTATATCTCCCAACTGCTCATCGATCTCAACGCGCAGATCGACGCCACCATGCTGATCGTCACCCACAACATCGACATCGCCGCGACCGTGCCCGACAACATCGGCATGCTGTTCCGCCGCAATCTGGTCACGTTCGGTCCACGAGAGGTCCTGCTCACCAGCGAGGAACCGGTGGTCGCGCAGTTCCTGAGCGGCAGCCGGGCCGGCCCGATCGGCATGTCCGAAGAGAAGGACGCTGCGACGATGGCGCTCGAGCAGCTCCAGGAGCTCGAGCGGACCGGCGGCGAGGCCGAGGGTGAGGCCGTTCGGTCGATCGCGCCGCAGCTCGAACCCACGCCGGGGCTGCCGCCCCGCGCGGCCGTACAGCGCCGCCGGGAACGGGTACGGAGCATCCTGCCCGGGCTCCCGCCGCCCGCCCGGCAGGCCATCCTCGCCGGCTTCACCGAGGCCGGGCCCGTGCGCGCCGGCTCCGGAGCCGGCCCCACAGCGGTCGGCCTCGGAGCCTACGCCCCCGAAGGCCCCGGGGCCGACCCGGAACTTCCGCCGCTGCCGCGCCGGCGGTCGTCCGGCGAGGGAGGCCGGTCGTGAGCGTTCGGGAGAGCACGTTCCCCGGCGTCGGCGCGCTGCGCCAGACCGGGCGGCTGTTCGCGCTCGCCGCGAGCGTCGTCCGGCTGACGTTCAAGCGTCCCTTCCAGAAACGCGAGTTCGTCGAGCAGTTCTGGTTCATCGCCAGCGTGACGATCCTGCCGACCGCTCTGGTGTCCATCCCGTTCGGCGCGGTGATCGCCCTGCAGGTCGGCTCGCTCACCAAGCAGCTCGGCGCGCAGTCGTTCACCGGCGGAGCGAGCGTGCTGGCGGTCATCCAGCAGGCCAGCCCGCTCATCGTCGCGCTGCTGATCTCCGGGGCGGGCGGCTCGGCCATCTGCGCGGACATCGGGTCGCGCACCATCCGGGAGGAGATGGACGCGATGGAGGTGATGGGCGTCTCGCCCGTCCAGCGGCTGATCGTGCCGAGGGTGCTCGCCGCGATGCTGGTCGCGGTCCTGCTCAACGGTCTGGTCTCGGTCGTCGGCGTGCTCGGCGGCTACTTCTTCAATGTGATCATGCAGGGCGGCACCCCGGGCGCCTATCTGGCCAGCTTCTCCGCGCTCGCGCAACTACCCGACCTCTACATCAGCGAGCTGAAGGCGCTCATCTTCGGTTTCATCGCCGGGGTGGTCGCCGCCTACCGCGGGCTGAACCCGGGCAAGGGCCCGAAGGGCGTCGGGGACGCGGTGAACCAGTCCGTGGTGATCACATTCCTGCTGCTGTTCTTCGTGAACCTCGTCCTCACGGCGATCTACCTGCAGATCGTCCCGGCGAAGGGATCGTGAGCCGATGAGCCTGATCACGCGCGAACGCGCCGCCGCGAGCCTTGACCGGCGGCTGTCCTGGCTGGACCGGCTCGGCGACCAGCTGCTGTTCTACCTGCGCGCCGTGCTGTGGACCCCGAGGGCGATCCGGCGCTATCTCAAGGAGATCCAGCGCCTGCTGGCCGAGGTCGGCTGGGGCAGCGGCGGGCTCGGAGTGATCGGCGGCACCGTCGGCGTCATGATCGCCATGACGCTGTTCACCGGCACGGTGGTCGGGCTGCAGGGGTACGCCGCGCTGAACCAGATCGGAGCCTCGGCGCTGACCGGATTCGTCTCGGCGTACTTCAACACGCGAGAGATCGCCCCGCTGGTCGCCGGCCTGGCGCTGTCGGCGACCGTGGGCGCCGGGTTCACCGCGCAGCTGGGCGCCATGCGGATCTCCGAGGAGATCGACGCGCTGGAGGGCATGGGCGTGCCCAGCCTGCCCTACCTGGTCACGACCCGCATCGTGGCCGGTGTCGTCGCCATCGTCCCGCTGTACGCCATGGGCCTGCTCAGCTCCTACCTGGCCTCGCGCCTGATCACGGTGCTGTTCAACGGGCAGTCGACGGGCACCTACGACCACTACTTCAACCTGTTCCTCACCCCGGTCGACGTGCTGTGGTCGTTCGGGAAGGTGCTGATCTTCAGTGTGATGGTGATCCTCGCGCACTGCTACTACGGCTACCGGGCCGTGGGCGGTCCGGCCGGCGTCGGCGTCGCCGTCGGCCGCGCGGTGCGTACCGCGATCGTTCTGATCAGCGTCACGGACTTCTTCCTCAGCCTGGCCATCTGGGGTGCGACGACGACGGTGAAGGTGACCGGATGAACGCGGCCGGCGGCGCGAGAGGGGACGGGCGGGGAGTGGTGACCAGGCCATGAATCCGGACCTAGGGCGGCACAAGCTCCTGCGCAGGCTGAGCGGGGTGGCCTTCCTGCTGGTGCTCGCCCTGCTGATGTGGCTTTCCGTCGCCGCCTACGACAAGCGGTTCACGCCGGTGGCGATGGTGACCCTGCGTACCGGCAGCGTCGGCAACGAGATGCACCCGCACGCCGAGGTGAAGATGCGCGGCGTGGTGGTCGGAGAGGTGCGGCGGATCTCGGCCGACGGCGGTGGCGCGCGGCTGAGACTGGCGATCCAGCCCGGCATGGTGCGCAGGATCCCGGCCAACGTGTCCGCTCAGATGCTGCCGACCACGCTGTTCGGGCAGCGGTTCGTGGCACTCATCCCGCCGGCGCGGCCGGTGCCGGGGCGGCTGTCCGACGGCAGCGTCATCGAGCAGGACCGCTCCCAGAACGCCATCGAGCTGGAGCAGGTGCTGCGCAACGTCCTGCCGCTGCTCACCGCCGTACAGCCGCAGAAGCTGTCCGCCACGCTCACCGCCGTGGCCCAGGCGTTGCAGGGCCGGGGCACCCGGCTCGGCCAGACGCTGGTCGAGATCGACTCCTACCTGCGGCGGATGAACCCGCAGCTGCCGGCGCTGAACCGCGACATCAAGGAGCTGGTACGGGTCACCCACGCCTACGCCGAGGCCGCGCCGGACATCCTGCAGGCGATGAACGACTTCACCGTCACCAGCAGGACCGTCGTGGAACAGCGGGCCGAGCTGAGCGCGCTGTACGGCACCGTGGGCGGCACGGCCCAGGACCTCGACACGTTCCTGCGGGAGAACCGCGGCAACCTCATCCGGCTGTCCGCCGACAGTCGGCCGACCCTCCGGCTGCTGGCGAAGTACGCACCCTCGTTCCCCTGCACCCTGCAGACGCTGACCGACTTCGTGCCCGCGATGGACAAGGCGCTCGGCAAGGGCACCCGCGAACCGGGACTGCACGTCACCGTCGAGGTCGTGCCGTCGCGGGGCAGGTACATCCCGGGCCGGGACCGGCCGGTCTACCAGGCCGACAGCGGCCCGAGCTGCCCCTCCGTCCCGTACGGCGGAACCGGTGGCGGCTCCGCGTCCGGGGCCGCCATGCCCGGAGCCGTGCCCGTGGCCGGGAGCGGTGGCGGGGCCGCGCCGACCACCGACCGCGGCCGCGGGCTCGGCCTGCCGAACTCGCCGGAGGAGAACCGGCTCGTCAACGAGTTGGTCGCCCCGGCGCTCGCGACGCCGCCGCTGTCCCTGCCGGACTGGAGCAGCGTGCTGGTCGGCCCGATCTACCGCGGCGCGGGGGTGAGGCTGCGATGAAGCGCAAGAGCCTCGCCGGGCCGCTCACCAAGTCGATCATCTTCGTGGTCGTGACGGTACTGGCCACCGCGGTCCTCGCCATCAGCATCGCCAACACCGGAGTGGGCCGGACGGTCGGCTACTACGCCCGGTTCACCGACGTGACCGGGCTGAACCGCGGCGACGGCGTGCGCGTGGCGGGCGTACGCGTCGGCCAGGTCGACAGGATCAGTGTCGTGGACCGCCGGGTCGCCCTGGTGCGGTTCTCGGTTCAGGCGGATCGCCGGCTGCCGGCGTCCGCGACCGCGACGATCAAATATCTCAACCTGGTCGGGCAGCGCTACATCGAGCTCGCCCAGGGCGTCGGACCGGTGGACGAGGACCTGCGGCCCGGTGCCACGATCCCGCTCGAGCGCACCACGCCCGCGCTGAACCTGACCCAGCTGTTCAACGGGTTCCAGCCGCTGTTCGAGGCACTCTCGCCCAAGGACGTCAACCAGCTGGCCGGCGGGATCATCCAGGTGCTGCAGGGCGAGGGCACCACGGTCGACAGCCTGATCACCAGCGTGGGGTCGCTGACGAGCACGCTGGCGACCAAGGACCAGGTGATCGGCCAGGTCGTCCGGAACCTGAACTCGGTGCTCGACACCGTCAACTCCCGCGACGACCGGCTCGCGACCCTGATCACCACGCTCCAGCGGCTGGTCTCCGGGCTCGCCGCCGATCGCAGGCCCATCGGCGAGGCGATCAGCGCGATGTCCGACCTGACGAACAGCACCGCCGGCCTGCTGCAGGCCGGCCGGGCGCCGCTGAAGCAGGACATCGCCGAGCTCGGCCGGCTCTCGCGCAACCTGGCGAACGACTCCCCGACGGTCGACACGTTCCTGCGGAGGCTGCCGACCAAGATGCAGACCATCACGCGCCTGGCCTCGTACGGGTCATGGCTCAACTTCTATCTGTGCGAGGCGAAGGTCACCGGGGTCGGAACGTCCGACGGAAGCTCACCGCCCACGGGCATTCCCGTCACAGAGTCGAGGTGCGAGCGATGACGCCGATCAGGGAACGCGACCCCGTCGCGGTCGGCCTCGCCGGCATCGCCCTGCTCACAGTCATCGCGCTGCTCGCGTACTTCTCCGACGACCTGCCCGTCATCGGCGGCGGCACGACCTACACCGCCGACTTCACCGAGGCGGCCGGGCTGGACTCCGGCAACGAGGTACGGGTCGCCGGGGTCAAGGTCGGCAAGGTCACCGAGGTCGCGCTGGACGGTGCCCACGTCAAGGTGTCCTTCCGGGTGAAGGACACCTGGATCGGCGACGCGAGCACCGCCGCGATCGCGATCAAGACGTTGCTCGGTGAGAAGTACCTCGCCGTCGATCCGCTCGGCGGCGCCCGGCAGAACCCCGCACGCCGCATCCCGGTCGGCCGCACGACGTCGCCCTACGACGTCACCGCCGCGTTCAACGGGCTGGCGCGCACCGTCGGGGAGCTCGACACCGAGCAGCTCGCACGGAGCCTCCAGACGATCTCGAGCACGTTCCGCGACACCCCGCCGGACGTCCGCAAGGCCCTCGACGGCCTGTCCGCGTTGTCGAGGACCATCTCCTCGCGCGACGCCGAGCTCGCCCGGCTGCTGGCCAACACCGAGCAGGTCACCGCGAGCCTGTCCGGGCAGAGCGGCCGGTTCGAGGCGTTGCTGAGAGACGGCAACCTGCTGCTGGCGGAACTGCGGCGGCGCCGGAACGCGATCGGTTCGCTCCTCACCGGGACGCGGGCGCTCGCCAGCGAGCTCTCGGGCCTGGTGGCGGACAACAACGCGCAGCTCGGGCCCACCCTGCGCGCGCTCAACCAGGTCACCACGGTGCTGCATCGCAACCAGAAGAACCTTGACCGGGCCCTCGCGCTGGCCGGGCCGTACTACCGGCTCGTCGGCAACACGCTCGGCAACGGCCGGTGGTTCGACACCTACCTCTGCGGTCTCGTGCCGCCGTCCTACCTTCCACCCGGCACCGCTCCGGACCCCGGATGCGTGCCGCCGAAGCCCGGAGGCGGCTGATGCCCACGGCCAGGCCCGGCAGACGGCTCGTCGCGATCGCCGTCACGGTCGCCCTCGTCCTCGCGACCACGTTGCTGTGGCGGACGCTCCGCGACGCCGGCAGCAAGCGGATCACCGCGTACTTCGAGGTGGCCGTCGGCGTGTACGCCGGTTCGGACCTGCGGGTCCTCGGCGTCAAGGTCGGCAGGATCGACTCCGTACGGCCGGAGGGCCGGCAGGTCAAGGTCACCATGGCCCTGGACCGCGGGGTCGCCGTGCCCGCCACCGCGGGCGCCGTCGTGGTGGCGCCGAGCGTCGTCGCCGACCGCTACATCCAGCTCGCTCCGCCCTATACCGGCGGCCCGCGGATAGCCGACGGCGCGGTGATCCCGGTCGGCCGCACCGCCACCCCGGTGGAGCTCGACCAGCTCTACGCCAGCATCAGCAGGCTGGCCACCGCGCTCGGCCCGGGCGGCGTCAACTCCGGCGGCGCGCTGTCGGAGGTGCTCAAGACCGGCGCGGCCAACCTGGACGGCAACGGCAGGGCACTGGGCGACATGATCCGTCAGTTCGGCTCGGCGACCCGGACGCTGTCGGGTTCGAGCGACGACCTGTTCGCCACGGTCCGGAACCTGCAGAAGTTCACGACCATGCTGAAGAACAACGACGGCCGGGTACGGCAGGCCGAGCGGCAGCTCGCCCAGGTCACCGGATTCCTCGCCGACGACCGGCGCGACCTCGGCGCGGCGCTGAGGGAACTGTCCTCGGCCCTCGCCGAGGTACAGCGGTTCATCCAGGGCAACCGGAGCCTGATCAAGGCCAACGTGGACAAGCTCGCGTCGATCACCCAGGTTCTGGTCGACCGGCGGGCGTCGCTGGCCGAGGCGCTCGACGTCGCGCCGCTCGCCGCCGGGAACGTGCTGAACGCCTACGACCCGGTCAACCAGACCCTGGACGGGCGCGGTGACCTCAACGAGCTGAGCATGGGGCCGGAGGAGCCGATCTCGCCGTCCGAGCTCGGATCCCGGCCACCGCTGCCGTTGCCGCCGGTGGGTTCCGTACACGGGTCGCCCCGGGGCGACCGGGCGGGGGACCGGTGATGGCGATGACGCGCGGTCCGCTGACGAGGATCACCGTGCCGGCCGTCGCGCTGGGCGCCGCGGTGGTGACCGCCGGCTGCGGCTCCGGCGGGTTCACCGGCATCCAGGACCTGCCGTTGCCGGGCGGCGCCGACGTGGGCGACCACCCCTACCGGGTGACGGCGCAGTTCGCCAACGTGCTGAACCTCGTGCCGCAGGCGGCGGTCAAGGTCAACGACGTGGCGGTCGGCCGGGTCACCCGGATCTCGCTGCCGCGGCAGGGGTGGTCCGCCAACGTCACGATGCTGGTCAACGGCGACGTGCGGCTGCCCGCCAACGCGGTCGCGCAGCTGGAGCAGTCCAGCCTGCTCGGTGAGAAGTACGTCCAGCTCGCGGCACCGGCCACGGGCTCGTCCGCGGGCCGGCTGACCGAGGGCGCGGTGATCCCGATGTCACGTACGAACCGCAACCCCGAGGTCGAGGAGGTCCTCGGGGCGCTGTCGCTGTTGTTGAACGGTGGCGGCATCGGCCAGATGCGGACCATCACCGTCGAGCTCAACAACGCGCTGACCGGCAACGAGCCGCAGGTCCGCTCGATGCTGTCGCGGGTCGACACGCTGGTGTCGAACCTGGACACCCACAAGAAGGACATCACCGACGCGCTCGACGGACTCAACCGGCTCTCGGCCACCCTCAACGCCCATGAACGGCAGATCGACACGGCGCTCGACGATCTCAGCCCCGGATTGGCGGTGCTCGAACAGCAGCGGGGCGCCCTCGTCACGATGCTCCGGTCGCTGAACAGCCTGTCCGACGTGGCGGTCGACACGATCGACAAGAGCAAGGAGGACATGGTCGCCGACCTCAAGGCGCTGGCGCCGATCCTGCGGCGGCTGGCCGACGCCGGGCGGACGCTGCCGCAGTCGCTCCAGGTCCTGCTCACCTACCCGTTCACCGACGCGGTGCTGGACGCCGTCAAGGGCGACTACCTCAACGTCTATCTGTCCATCACGGCGCCTCCGGGCACGGTCGTCATCCCGCCGCTGGTCCCGGACCTCGGGTCCGCCGGGGCGAGGGGGCGGCGGCCCGCGCTGCCGCTGCCACCGGTCGGCGGGGGCACGACACCGCCGGCCGGGACATCGCCGTCCCCGGACAGGTCGCCTCGGCCGGGAGGCGGGCACTGATGCTGACCCTCGGTACGAAGCTGAAGAATCTCGCCTTCCTCGTCCTCGGCGTCGTCGTGATCGCCTACATCGGCGCCAACTACGCCGACCTCGGGCGCTACTTCGGGATGCGCGGCTACTACGTCGTCAAGCTCGATCTCGGCGAGACCGGCGGGTTGTACCCGGGTGCCGACGTCACCTATCGCGGGGTGTCCGTCGGCCGGGTCGGCGCGCTCGACCTCACCGGGGACGGGGTCCAGGCCCGCCTGAACATCGACGACTCCGCGCCGCGGATCCCGACCGCCGTCCAGGCGGTGGTCGCCAACCTGTCCGCGGTCGGCGAGCAGTACGTCGATCTGCGCCCGTCCACGGGCAGCGGTCCGTTCCTGGCGGACGGCGCGCTCATCCCGCGGCACGTCACCCAGACGCCGGCCCCCGTGACGCATCTGCTGACCAGCGTCGACGCCCTCGCCGCCTCCGTGCCCCTCGACTCGCTCCGTACGGTGGTGGACGAACTCGGTCAGGCCTTCCAGGGGCAGGGCGCCAACCTCCAGGTGCTGCTGGACACCGGCGGCGACCTCACCCGGGCCGCGTCGGACGCCGCGCCGGAGACCACCCGGCTCATCGTCGACGGCCAGACGGTGCTGCGGACGCAGACGGAGATGTCCGACGCCCTCGTCTCGTTCGGCCGGGACGCGAGGCTGCTGGCCCGCCAGCTCAGGGAGTCCGACGGAGATCTGCGCAGGCTCATCGAGACGGGCCCGCAGGCCGCGCAGCAGGTCACCGGGCTGCTCCGGGACACCGACCCCGGGCTCAGCGTGATGCTGGCGAATCTGCTGACCACCTCGGACGTGGCCCTCACCCGGCAGAACGGGCTGGAGGAGCTGCTGGTCCGGCTGCCCGCGGTGGCGGCGGCGGGCTCGACGGCGATCAACTCCAAGGGCGCCAGGTTCGGGATGGCGTTGACCTTCTTCAACCCGCTGCCCTGCACCGCCGGATACCGCGGCACCACCTACCGCAACGGCCTCGACCTGTCGCCCGCCCCGCCGCTGAACACCTCGGCCCGCTGCACGCTGCCGCCCAGCAGCGGCGTGAACGTACGGGGCTCCGCGAACGCGCCCCGAGGCGGCCGGGTACCGGCCCCGGCGAGGCCGGGATCGCTGAGCCTGACGGCGACGGCCGGCTCGCCGCTGCCGGGTGCGCTCGGCCTGCCGGCGCTGCCCCCTGGGCCGTACGACATGGGTGGGCTGCTCGGGCTGCCGCGCGGAACCGACACGGGATCGGAGAGGGAATGACCGAACCGGAGACGACGCGTCGCGCCCGGGCCCGCCGCCCGCGGCGCCGGGCCTGGGCGCTGGTGCTGGTGGCCGTGGGGTTCGCCGCCTGGTCCGGCTGGTCGTACCTGCGGATCGACCGGGACGCCCTGGACTACGCGCAGGCGCGCGACGAGGCGCTGGCGGACGGGCGCCGGCGGGTCATGGAACTGAACAGCATGGACGGCGGCCGGATCGACGAGGGGCTGCGGCGGTGGCTCGACGCCTCCACCGGCCTGTTGCACGACGAGCTGCGCCGCACCAGCGGCGAGAGCAGACGTCGGCTGCAGAGCTCCCGGACGAGTGCCGAGGGCACCGTCACCGACGCCGCCGTCACGGCCCTGGACACCCGGGCAGGGACCGCTCAGATCATCGCGTCGGTACAGATCAAGGTGACTCCGCGGAACGGCAAGCCCAGTACCGAACGCAGGCGCTACGAAGCCGGGCTGCTCCATACCTCCACGGGCTGGAAGCTCCGATCGCTCACGGCGGTCCCGGTCAGGGGGGCCTGACCATGGGCACGGAGCGGACGACACCGGTGGGCGCCGGCGCGCGGACCGAGGACCACCCGGCGGGCACCGCCACCGCCACGGACCGGTCCCCGGAGGCGGACGCCATGGCCGGAGCCGCCGGGCCCACAGCGGAGAAGGCGCCGGTCGGAGGCGACCCGAACCCCGTGCCCGCGCGGCCGGGCCGGCGCCGGCCCGCCGGCCGGCTGCGTCAGGTGCGAGGGCCGCTGCGTCAGGTGCGAGGGCCGCTGGTGATCGCCCTCGCCCTCACGCTCCTCGGCGGGGCGGGGATGGTCCGGGCCGAGCAGTTGCGCGGCAGCCCTTCGGCCGCGAACCGGGCGCTGGTCGACACCGACGCGACGGCGCGGGTCGGCGGCGACGTCAGCGACGCGCTGACCAAGATCTTCACCTATTCCCACGAGAACACGGCGGCGACCGAGCGGGCCGCTCGGGACCTTCTCGCCGGCAACGCCTACCGCCAGTACAGCGCACTGTTCTCGCAGGTGAAGCGGCAGGCGCCGGCCCAGCGTCTGACGGTGACGACCAGTGTGGCGCGGGTCGGCGTCACGCGTCTATCCGGCGGCACCGCGCGGCTCCTGGTGTTCATGGACCAGCGGATCACGCGTGGTGGCGGGAACGGCGCCAGTGTCGCGGCGGCCCAGCTGTCGGTGACCGCGCGGCTCCAGGACGGCCACTGGCGCATCGTCGACATCCGATCCAGTTAGTTTCCCGTTCTTCGTACGTATGAGGTGAGGCACATGGCAGCCGCCCGGACGAGCGCCGAGCCCGAGATCGTTGAGGACGAGGTCGTTGAGGATCAGGTCGTTGAGGATCAGGTCGTTGAGGATCAGGTCGCAGAGGACGGGGTCGCAGAGGACGCGGCGGTCCCGGCGTCAGACGTGGACGACGCGGCGCCGGAGGGACCCGGTGCCGGCCGCTCCGGCCGCGGTGTGCGGTGGCCCCTCCGGAACCGGCGGTGGCGTGCCCCCGGCGGTTCCGATCCACTGCTCGCCGCCGCGCTCGTGCCGGCCGTCATCGCGGCGAGCTGCGCGGGCTGGTTCGGCTGGTCGTACTATCGCGCGGCGCACGACGACTCGCTGCGCTACTCCCAGAGCCGTGACGAGGTGCTGCGCGCCGGTGAGCAGGCCGTACAGAACCTCAACACGCTGGACCACCGCGATGTGGACCGTGGCCTGAACATCTGGCTGGACTCGTCCGCCGGTGAGCTCCACCAGCAGATCACGCAGGGCAGGGAGCAGTTCGAGCAGCAGGTACGGCAGGCCAAGACGATCAGCACCGCCCGGATCCTGGAAGGGGCGGTCACCGAGCTGGACGACCGCGCGGGGAAGGCCGGCGTCATCGTCGCCGTACAGATCACGGTCACCCCGCCGACGGGCACGCCCACCACCAAGCAGAGCCGCCTGCTGGGGCAGCTGACCCGGACCTCCTCAGGCTGGAAGCTCACCGCCCTGGGGCAGGCGCCCATCGGAGACACCGCCCCGAACCCCGGGTCGACTCCGCGATCCTGAGCCGAAAGGGAGCCACCCATGCCTTCGCCCCGGCAGTTGTCCCGCCACAGGCGGCGTCATGCGGCCGCCGAGCCGCCGGCGGACCGGTCGACGCGGCCGCGCCCGGATGGCGCTGACGGCGCTGCCGGTGTTGACGGTGCTGACGGCGCCGACGGCGCTCGGACCGCGGTCCGGCCGGCCCGCGACACCACGTCCGCCGCCGCGGCTGAGAGCCCCGGTGGCAAGGAGCGCGGCGCGCCGGTGGCACCCGCCAGGAACGGCCGGTCGTGGAGATCACTGCTGCCGCTGGCCCTCGGCGTGCTGACCGTGGCCCTGGGCGGCCTCGCCGTGTGGTCGGGCATGGAGGCGCACGGGCTGCGGAGCGGCGCCGCGGCCCGCAACACGGCGCTGACCGACAACGCCCGCACAAGCGAGGCGAAGGGCCAGATCACCAGTGCGGTGAACACGCTCTTCTCCTACGACTACGCCGACGTCGCGAAGACTGACCAGGCCGCGAAGCGGCTCCTCACCGGAAAGGCGGTCGGGCAGTACGAGGAGATGTTCGGGCCGGTGCGCAAGCAGGCCGCCGCGGACAAGCCGGTGCTGACGACCACGGTGACCGACAGCGGAGTGTCGATGCTGCAGGCCGATCGCGCCCGGGTGCTGATCTTCGCCGACCAGCGGAACACGCGCACGACCGGCGATCAGACCTCCTACGCCGGAGCCATGCTCGCCGTCGACGCGGTGCGTCACGGCGGTGCGTGGAAGATCTCCAACATCGACACCCTCGACGTTCCGCGCTGACCGTCCGGACGATCCGGCGGCCCGCCGGATCGTCGGTACCTCCTGGCAGACTCGGACCATTCCCCAGCAGGAGGGCAGCGATGACCGGCGCATCCGTTCCCAATCCCAAGCACTATTCGGCGACGTGGAGTGACGACACCCGCATCACCCCACCGGATGTCGGCGACGAGCGCGAGATCCTGAGTTCGGTCCTGGACTGGCACCGGGCGACCTTCGAGCTGAAGTGCGCCGGCATACCGCGGGAGCGGCTGTCCGAGTGCTCCGTGCCGCCGTCCTCGCTGTCGCTCCACGGTCTGGTGCGGCACCTGGCCGGGGTCGAGCGGTGGTGGTTCCGCCAGCAGTTCGCCGGCGAGGACCTGCCGATGCTCTACTACTCCGACGACGACCCCGATCAGGACTTCGACACCCTGGACGGCGACGTCGACGAGGCCTTCGGCGTCTGGCGGGCCGAGTGCGAGCGGTCCAGGCAGATCGTGGCCGCAGCATCCCTGGACGATACGGGGATCAGGAGGCGGACCGGCGAGCCGATCTCGCTTCGCCGGATCATGGTGCACCTCATCGCCGAGTACGCCCGGCACCTCGGTCACGCCGACCTGCTCCGCGAACGAATCGATGGTTCCGTGGGGGCGTGACCGCCTGACGCCGGCCGGGTCGAAGCGCCGCGGCGCGTCTCAGCGCGCGTCGGACAGGGCGTTCAGCGCCTCGTCGACGTCGGCCTCGGTCGTGTAGACGTGGAACGACGCGCGGAGCCGCCCGTCCCGTACGGCCGCCCGTACGCCCGCCGCGGCCAGCCGCCGCTCGGCGCCGGGCAGGTCGACGCTGACGATGGCGCTGTCGCCCGGCGGCAGGCCGAGGCCCGCGCGGAAGCGGTCGGCCAGGGCGACGTCGTGCTCGTGGACGCGGTCGACGCCGAT
Organism: Actinomadura alba; assembly: GCF_014323705.1. Taxonomy (GTDB): domain Bacteria; phylum Actinomycetota; class Actinomycetes; order Streptosporangiales; family Streptosporangiaceae; genus Actinomadura_C; species Actinomadura_C alba. The sequence continues at coordinate 141,755 of NZ_JABVEC010000019.1, read as the reverse complement.
GTCGTTCAGCAGTTCCAGCGCGGGCGCCGCCCCGACGTACGAGAACCAGGCGGGGGAGGTGTCGAGCCGTCGCGCCGACTCGGCCAGCCGCAGCGGCGGGCCGTAATAGGCGTGGACCTCGCCCGCGTACCAGCCGGCCTGCAGTGGCCGCAGCCGGTCGCGCAGCGCGGGCGCGACGTAGCAGAAGGCGGCGCCGCGCGGTGCCATCAGCCACTTGTACGCCGCGCACGCGAGCACGTCGTACCGGCTCGCGTCGACCGGCAGCCACCCGCACGCCTGCGTCGCATCGGCCACGACCAGCGCGCCGTGCGCGCGAGCCGCCGCGATGACGTCGTCGGCGGGGGAGAGCTCGCCGGTCGCCGACTGCACGACGCTGAACGCGACCAGATCGACGCGCTCGTCGATCGCGCCCGCCAGCTCGTCCAGCGGCACCGTGACGATCTCCACGCCCCGGTCGGCGTGCACGAGCCAGGGGAACAGGTTCGAGGTGAACTCGATCTCGGGCACCACGACCCGGGCGCCGTCCGGCAGTCCCGCCGCGACCACCGACAGCAGCCCGGAGACGTTGGCGCCGATCGCGACGTCGTCCGCCCCGACGCCGACGAGGCGGGCGAAGGCGGCGCGCGACCGGCCGACCGAGGCGTCCCAGCCATCCCACGAGACCGCGCCGCGCCGCCACTCGTCCAGGGCCTGCTGCAGTGCCGACCAGGCCGGTCGAGGCGGCAGTCCGTAGCTCGCGGTGTTCAGCCAGCCGGGTTCCGGCTCCCAGAGTCCTGTCGCTTCAACGATCTCCATGGCTCCAGTGTGAGCTACATGTCCGGAAGCTCCTGCAGTGGATGCTTTACTCTTCGACAACGTCTGATCGGGCATGTCCCGGGGCCGACACGAAGGGGTGTCCGATGGTCAGGTTCGCGCCGCTCGCACGACTCCCGCGGCCCGCCCGCTGGGCGGTGCGGATCTTGATCCTGCTGCTGACGATCGCACTGATCCTCGCGCTGTACGTGCGGTGGACGATCCAGCGCTCCTTCCCGGAGATGGACGGGCGGGTGACCCTCAAGGGTCTCGGCAAGACCGTCACGGTCCACCGCGACCGGTGGGGGGTACCGCAGATCTACGCCGACACCGCCGATGACCTGCTGCGGGCTCAGGGCTATGTGCACGCGCAGGACAGGTTCTGGGAGATGGACTTCCGGCGGCACGTCACGGCGGGCCGGCTGTCGGAGCTGTTCGGCGACTCCACGCTCGACACCGACAAGGTCGTACGGACCCTCGGCTGGCGGCGGGTGGCCGAGCAGGAGCTCGCGCTGCTCAGGCCGGACACCCGGCGGTACCTCGAGGCCTACGCGGCCGGTGTCAACGCCTGGCTGTCGCAGCACCCGAACACCTCCACGCAGAGCCTGGAGTACGCCGTCCTCGGCCTGCGCAACTCCGGCTACCGGCCCGAGCCCTGGACGCCCGTGGACTCGCTGGCCTGGCTCAAGGCGATGGCCTGGGACCTGCGCTCCAACATCGAGGACGAGCTCGGCCGCGGCATCGCGGCGACCAAGGTGCCCGCCGACCGCGTGGACCAGCTCTTCCCCGACTACCCGTACGAGCGGAACCCCGTGATCGTGCCGGATCCGCGGCCGGGCGGTGAGCGAAAGGGCGACGAGCGGTCTGCGGGAGGCCGGCCGGCCGGCACCGATGCCCAGCCCGCCACGGCCGGCTCACTGGAACGGGTGTCGCGGGCGATCAAGGCGATGCCGGCCATGATGGGCAACGGGGCACCCGGCATCGGATCGAACTCGTGGGTGGTCGCGGGCAGCCGCACCACCACCGGGCGGCCGCTGCTCGCCAACGATCCGCACCTCGCCCCGCACATGCCCTCGCTCTGGTACCAGGTGGGCCTGCACTGCCGGCAGTCGTCCCCCGCCTGCCCTCTCGACGTCACCGGGTTCGGCTTCTCCGGCGTGCCCGGCATCGTGATCGGGCACAACGACCGCATCGCCTGGGGTTTCACCAACCTGGCCCCCGACGTCAGCGACCTGTACCTGGAGCGGGTGAGCGGCGGGACGTACGAGTACAAGGGCAAGCGAGAGCCGCTGACGACCAGGACCGAGCGGATCGAGGTCGCCGGCGGGAAACCCGTGACGATCACCGTGCGGGCCACCCGGCACGGTCCGCTGCTGTCCGATGTGCTGGAGGACGCGCGCACGGCGGGGCGCGGCTCGGCGGTCGCGCTGAGGTGGACCGCCCTCGACCCCGGCCGTACGGCCGACGCCATCGTGCTGCTGAACACCGCGCGGAACTGGGCCGAGTTCCGCACCGCGGCGAAGTCGTTCGAGGTACCGGCGCAGAACCTCGTCTACGCCGACGTGGACGGCGGCATCGGCTACCAGGCGCCCGGGCGCATCCCGATCCGCGCGAAGGGCGACGGGCGGTGGCCCGCGCAGGGCTGGACCGGGGACCAGGAGTGGGAGAGCTTCATCCCCTTCGACGAGCTGCCCTCCGTGCACGACCCCGAGCGGGGCTACATCGTCACCGCGAACAACGCCGCCGCCGCGCCGGGCTACCGGCACCTGCTGACCAAGGACTGGTCGTACGGATATCGCGCCGCACGGATCGAGCAACTGGTCGCCGGGACGCCGAAGATGGACGTGGCCACGATGGGGCGGATCCAGCTGGACGGGCGCAACGGGTTCGCGCCGGCCCTGGTGCCGCACCTGGCGCGGGTGGGCTCCGGCGACGCGGTGGGGCTGCTGCGCGGATGGAACTTCGACCAGGGCGAGGACTCCGCTGCGGCGGCGTTCTACAACGCGGCCTACCGGCACCTGCTGCTGCGGACCTTCAACGACGAGCTGCCCGAGGGGGCCCGCCCGGACGGGGGCGACCGGTGGTTCGAGGTACTGCGAGGGCTGCTGGACCGGCCCGCTGACCCGTGGTGGGACGACGTGCGCACGGCCGGGGTGAAGGAGACCCGCGATGATATGCTGCGCGGGGCGCTGAAGGACGCCGACCGTGAGCTGCGCGACCGGCTCGGCGGCGACCCGGCGGAATGGAAGTGGGGCGACCTGCACACCCTCACCCTGACCAACGAGAGCTTCGGTACGTCGGGCATCGCGCCGATCGAACGGCTCTTCAACCGGGGGCCGATGAAGCTGGCCGGGGGTGCTTCGATCGTGAACGCCACCGGGTGGGACGTACAGGATGGCTACGAGGTCACCGCGGTGCCGTCGATGCGCATGGTCGTCGACCTGGGCGACCTGGACCGGTCACGGTGGATCAACCTCACCGGCGCCTCCGGTCACGCGTTCGCCGACCACTACTGGGATCAGGCGCCGCTCTGGGCCCGGGGCGCGACAATCCCGATGCGGTCACGACCGGACACGATCCGCCGGGAGGCCGAGCACACGCTGACCCTGACACCTTGACTCAGACACCTTGACCCTGACGCCGCGGGTTCTATCCACAGAATTCGATTCGGCCGTCGGTGCCGTCGCGTTGGGTGTCAGGCTCCGTGCCATGACCAACGACACGCGGGGTGACGACCGGTCGCCCATGGTGATCCGGACCCCGAACGACCTCATCTCCGCCGTCCCCTACCTGCTCGGATTCCACCCGCAGAGCAGTCTCGTGGCCGTCGGCTCGGGCGGCCCGCACGGCACGTGCGCGATGCGGGTGGACTTACCTCCGCCCGGCCTCTGGCCGGTTGGAGACGATCCCGAGGAGGTGGCGGCCGAGGCGATCGCTGAGCGCATCGCCGAGGCCATGGCCCGTAACGGCTTCCCACTGGCCCTGCTCGTCGGCTACGGCCCGGCGGCCCGGGTGACCCCGCTGATCGACGCGACGGTCCCCGCGCTGGCGGAGTCCGGCGTGCTCGTTCGTGAGGTGCTCCGCGTGGAGGGTGACCGTTTCTGGTCCTATCTCTGCCACGACCCGGCGTGCTGCCCGGCCGAGGGCACCCGGTTCGACATCACGACGACCGCCGTGGCCGCGCAGGCGACCCTGGACGGACAGGTCGCGCTCTCCGGCCGCGCCGAACTGGCCCGCACCGTCGCGCCCATCGGCGGGATGTCTCGCGAGTCGATGCGCCTTGCCACCCGGCGCGCCGAGGGGCGGCTCTTCGGCTGGGTGGAGGAGGCACTCGACCCCGCCGTCGTCCAGAGCCGGATCGTCGGCGACGGTCTGGTGTTCGTGCGCGACCTGATGTGCCGCGTCGACGCGGGCGGTACGGTGCCGACCGACGACGAGGTCGCGTGGCTGGGGGTGATGCTCACTCATCTGAGGGTGCGCGACGAGGCCTGGGTGCGGGTCGACATGGACCGGCTCGATCACCACATCGAGTTCTGGCGGGAAGTGCTGCGCCGGGTCGAGCGGGGCTACGCGGCGGCGCCCGCGTGCCTGCTCGCCTATTCCGCCTTCTCCCGTGGAGACGGCGGGCTCGCGAACGTGGCGCTGGAGCGGGCCCTCGACGCCGACCCCGAGTACTCGATGGCGCACCTGCTGCGCGATCTGATCAGTGCGGGTTTCCCGCCTTCGGAGGCGCGGCTGCGGATGACGCCCGCCGAGCTCGCCGAGGCGTACGGCGAGAGCGCCGGCCCGGACACCGAACGGGAGGCCGGCTGAGCACTCTCAGCACGGACGTGGTCGTCCTTCTCAGGCGTAGCGGTTCAGGTCGGCGTAGGCCGGCCGCCCGCCACTCGGCGTGGTAGGCGGCGACGTCGCGTCCGGCAGAGCGAGATCGTCCGCACGGACGGCCGGCGTCACCCGCATGACGGGCCACTCGGGTGTCCGGCCGACGTTGATCTGCGGCGTGTCGTTGGTCCGTCTGCTCGATGACCAACGACACGCCGCAAGTCAACGAGCGCGCGCGGCTTCGCCGGGAGGGCTCAGCTGACGGCGGCGCCGGGCGAGCCGGGGTCGATCCGGCGGTCGCGGTTGCGCTCGTTCCAGGCGCGCATTCGCGGGGGATAGCCGACCAGGTTGACGTCGTAGATGGGCAGGCCGAGATTCCGGGCCACCTTGGCGATCACCGACGGGGATCCCACCCGGCGTCGTGTCCATTCGCCGTCGTCGGCCACGGCGACGGCGGTGGTGTCGGTGGCGAAGGTCTCGGGCTCGACGAAGAACTCGACTCCGCGGCGGCTGCGGGCGAACTCGATCAAAGCCTCGATGTCGGCGTCGGTCGCCTCGCGATCGAACCTTGTGACCTTCGGGCCGCGGTTCTTGCGTAGCCCGAATCGGTCCCGGAACCTCATCCGCACGTCCTGTCGTCCGGTGGTGCACCGGATTCGCCCGGTGTCAGGTATGTCGGTAAGACGATAACGCCATGTCGGCCATCGGGGTTCCCGACACTCGGAGCTTTTACCGGAGCTCGCTGCGTGATCACGCATAAACTGTCGGTCACCAAGGATGATCACCGAGTCGGGAGTGCGCGTGGCGGGGGAGACAGGGCTGAAGACGAAGGTCCTGGTCAGATGGTGGGTGGCACTCGTGATGGCCCTGGTCTGCTCGGCCGCCCTCAGCGCCCTCGCGCCGGCGCCGCCGGCGCCGGCGCCGGGCCCACCCGCCAGCGCGGCCACGGGCTCGTCCGGCCCCGCGTCGCCGCACCCGGCGTCGCCCCACCCGGCGTCCTCGGGTAAGGCACCGGCGAGCACCGCTGCTTCACATTCCCCGGGTACCGGTCCGTCCGCAGCGGGCCTGCCCGGCTCCGGTTCGGCCGGCGCGGTCGCGGAAGGGGCCGGGCCTTCGTCTCCGGCGCACCATGGGCCGGTGCCCTCACTGGGGCAGCATCACCTGCCGCCCATTCCGGCGGCCCGGGCCAAGGCCGACTGCCGCGTTCACCGGTGCGTCGCGCTGACCTTCGACGACGGCCCGGTGCCCGGCACCGCGCGGCTGCTGGACATCCTCAGGGACAAAGGCGTGCGGGCGACGTTCTTCGTGCTCGGCTCGCAGGTCGCGGCGTATCCGGGGCTGCTCCGCCGCGAGTTCGCCGAGGGACACGAGATCGGCAACCACTCGTACACCCATGCCGATCTCCACCAGATGTCCAGGGCGGGCGCCGGCAGCGAGATGGACCGTACGCAACAGGCCGTCCGGCGTGTGACCGGCAGGACGCCCGTGCTGTTCCGGCCTCCGTACGGAGCCACCGACGCCCAGGTCGCCGCGGTCGCCCGCCGCAACCACCTCGCCCAGATCATGTGGGCCGTCGACCCGTTCGACTGGCAGGACCGCGATCCCGACGTCGTCGAGCGACGCGTCGTGAAGGAGACCCGCCGGGGCGCGATCATCCTGCTGCACGACATCCACGAGACGACGGTGGCCGCGGTGCCGGGCATCATCGAGGCCCTGGACCGGAAGGGATACGTGTTCGTGACCGTCTCCGAGCTCTACGGCGGCAGGCCGCTAGTGCCGGGGCGCAGGTACCCCCGGCGCTGAGGGCACGGGTGCCAGGGGCGTCTCAGGGGTCGCTCAGGGTCTTCCCCGATGGTGCCGCGATGGCACCCGGCTGACCATGAAGGGGTGAACAAAACGTACATGGCGCCGAGCGCCGGCGAGATGCGGGCCTCGAACGCAGAACGCGAGCCGGTCATCGAACACCTGAAGCAGGCCTACGCCGAAGGCCGCCTCGATCACGGCGAGTTCGATCTGCGGGTGCACCTCGCCATGACGGCGAAGACCCGCGCCGAGCTGGCCGCGATCACCCGTGATCTGGTGCCGCCGGTGGCGCCGGCCCACCGCCCCGACGTGTGGACCGGACCCGAGCCGACCGGTGAGGACCGGATGCTGGCGGCCGCGGCCCACGCGGCGGGCGGTCTCACCACGTTCGTCGGGCCGCTGGTGCTGTTGCTGCTGAGCGGAAAGCGGTCGGAGTACGTGCGCCGCCACGCGGCCGAGGCGCTCAACTTCCAGCTAACGCTGCTGCTCCTCACGATCGTGACGTTCGGTCTCGGCGGCATCGTCTATGCCGTGGCCTGGATCGTGTGCGTGGTGGCGGCCGTCGTCGCGGTGTCCGGCAAGCCGTTCCGCTACCCCTGGACTCTCCGCATCATCCGCTGATCTCCGGCGCCGTCCCCTCGGAGGCCGGTGCCGTCCCGTCCGAGGCCGGTGCCGTCCCGTCCGAGGCCGATGCCGTCCCGTCGGAGACCGGTGCCGGATGGTCCAGTTCGAGAGCCGGCAGGCCGTCGATGCTGGCCCGGTTGCCCGCCACGCGGGCGGGCCACTGGTCGGCGCTGCGCCGGGCATGCTGCTCGTCGAGCATGGGCCGCTCGCCGGCGAACTCCATGTACGGCACGGAGTAGCCGCACGAGTCCGCGATGCGGTGGACGTGGACCACGATGATCGAGCGGACGCCGACATGGCGGACGCCGAAGTGCCGCGCGAGGCCCTCCCACTCCGGGGCGTCCGGCCGGATGGCCCGCCCCGTGCCGTACAGCCGCAGGATCTTGGGCGTCCGGCCGAACGAGCAGAACATGATGGTGATGCGGCCGTTCTCCCGCAGGTGCGCGACCGTCTCGGTGCCGCTGCCGTACAGCTCCAGATAACCGACCGTATGCTCGTCGAGCACCGCGAAGGTGTCGGAGTAGCCTTTGGGCGACACATTGACATGTCCGCCGGACAGGGGCGCGGTGGCGACGAAGAACATGGACTGGTCGGCGATGAAGCCACGCAGCCGCTCATCGAGCCGTTCGTACAGCTTGCCCATCGCATTGCCCCTTCGCGCGCATGAAAATCGGCGATCCGGACCCGAGGTCTCTCTGGATGATAAGTGGGACGATCGGGTGGGGCATTGATCGGAGGGCGGGGAATGACGCAGCTGGTGACCTCGAGCGGACATGAGCGGGCGGTCGCGGCGCTACAGCGGTCCTATGAGGCGATTCCGCCGGGTGTGCCGGTGCGGCTGGCCAAGCGTACGTCGAACCTCTTCAGGTTCCGTGAGCCGTCCAACGCGCCCGGCCTCGACGTCAGCGGGATCGACCGGGTGCTGAGCGTCGACCCCGAGCGCAGGACCGCCGATGTGCAGGGCATGACCACCTACGAGGATCTGGTCGACGCGACCCTGCCGCACGGGCTGATGCCCTCGGTCGTGCCGCAGCTGAAGACGATCACTCTGGGCGGTGCGGTCACCGGGCTCGGCATCGAGTCGTCGTCCTTCCGGGCCGGCCTGCCGCACGAGTCCGTTGTCGAACTCGACGTGCTCACCGGCGACGGTCGCGTGGTCACCGCCACCCGTGACGGGGAGCACGCCGACCTGTTCCGCGGGTTTCCCAACTCGTACGGCACGCTCGGCTACGCGGTGCGGCTCCGTATCGAGCTGGCGCCGGTCAAGCCGTACGTCCGGCTGCGGCACCTGCCGTTCGACGACGCGGTGAAGTGCGCCGAGGCGCTCAGGGAGATCAGCGAGAGCGGGCAGTACGACGGCGAGCCGGTGGACTTCGTCGACGGCACCGTGTTCGCGCCGACCGATCTCTACATCACGATCGGCACCTTCGCCGAGACCGCGCCGTACACCTCGGACTACACCGGTCAGGGGATCTACTACCGGTCGATACAGCAGCGGTCGGTCGACTTCCTGACCATCCGGGACTACCTGTGGCGCTGGGACACCGACTGGTTCTGGTGCTCGGGCGCGCTCGGGGTGCAGCATCCGCTCGTACGGAAGGTCTGGCCGGATCAGGCCAAGCGCTCGGACGTCTACCGGCGGCTCGTGGCCCTCGACCGGCGGTGGCAGGCGTCCGCTCGCCTGGACCGGTGGCGGGGCAGGCCGCCGCGCGAAGACGTGATCCAGGACATCGAGGTGCCGGTCGAGCGGCTGCCCGAGTTCCTGGAGTTCTTCCACCGTGAGGTTGGGATGAGCCCGGTGTGGCTGTGCCCCTTGGCCGCCCGCGAGTCCTGGCCGCTGTACCCGCTGGAACCCGGCAGGCCGTACGTGAACGTGGGGTTCTGGGGCACGGTGCCATTGCCCCCCGGCCGGATACCCGAGCACCACAACCGGCTGATCGAGCGCAAAGTCACACAGCTTGCCGGGCATAAATCGCTCTACTCGACTGCCTTTTACTCACGTGAGGAGTTCTGGCGGCATTACGACGGGGAGACTTACCGGCGGCTCAAGGGTGCGTACGATCCCGGCGGAAGGCTGCTCGACCTCTATGAGAAGTGTGTGCGGGGGCGTTGATCAAGGAGGGATGTCATGACGCTGGCGAAGGTCTTCGAGCGGATCGTGGGGCCAGAGGCACCAGTGGAGATCGTGGCCTACGACGGCAGCAGGTCGGGGGCACAGGGGTCGGATGTGCGGATCGACGTCCGCTCGCCGTATGCGGTCTCCTACCTGCTGCACTCACCGGGTGCCCTCGGTCTGGCCCGCGCCTACGTCACCGGCCATCTCGACGTGCACGGCGACATGTACGACGCGTTGTGGCGGATGTCGCAGGTCTTCGGTGACCTCACCCTGCGCGACCGCCTGCGGGTGCTGCGCGGCGTGCTCGACGACCCGTTGCTACGGGCGGCCGCGATGAAACGGCTGGATCCGCCGCGCCAGGAGGTGCGCACCGGCCGGCTGCCGATGCTCCGGCACTCCAAGCGGCGGGACGCCGAGGCGATCTCGCACCACTACGACGTCTCCAACACCTTCTACGAGTGGGTGCTCGGGCCGTCGATGGCGTACACGTGCGCGTGTTACCCGCGGCCCGACGCCACGCTCGAGGAGGCGCAGTTCCACAAGTTCGACCTCGTGGCCCGGAAGCTGGCGCTGAAGCCGGGCATGCGGCTACTCGACGTCGGCTGTGGCTGGGGCGGCATGGTGATGCACGCCGCGCGCGAGTACGGCGTGCGCGCCCTCGGCGTGACGCTGTCCAAGCAGCAGGCCGAGTGGGCCCAGAAGGCCATCGCCGAGGCGGGCCTGTCCGAGCTCGCCGAGGTACGCCACCTCGACTACCGCGATGTGACCGAGGAGGGGTTCGACGCGGTCAGCTCGATCGGGCTGACCGAGCACATCGGCAAGGCGAACCTGCCCGCGTACTTCTCGTTCCTGTACGGCAGGCTGCGGCCGGGCGGGCGGCTGCTCAACCACGCCATCACCCGGCCGGATGACTCCGAGCCGTCAATGCGTCAGCAGGGCTTCATCAACCGGTACGTGTTCCCGGACGGGGAACTCGAAGGGCCCGGATACCTCATCTCGCGGATGAACGACGCCGGGTTCGAGGTGCGGCACGAGGAGAACCTCCGCGAGCACTACGCCCTCACCCTGGCCGGCTGGTGCCGCAACCTCGACGAGCACTGGTCCGAGGCGGTCGCTGAGGTCGGTGAGGGCACCGCGCGGGTGTGGCGGCTCTACATGGCCGGCTGCCGGGTCGGCTTCGAGCGCAACTGGATCCAGCTGCACCAGGTGCTGGGAGTGAAGCTGGCGGCCGACGGGGCGGCGGGCATGCCGCTGCGTCACGACTGGGAACCGCCGGCCAGGTGACGACCACGCGCGATCGGCGGCGGCGCTGACCCCGCCGGTCGCGTCCGGCTCGCCGGCCGGCCGGCCGGTTCGGTCGCGGTCGGCCGGTCGGCCGGTTCAGGAGATCGCGTAGGGCAGGTGCTTGATGCCGTTGATGAAGTGGGACAGCAGGCGATCCGGCTCCCCGTCGGCGCGGATCTCCGGTACCTGCCTGAACAGCTCGCGAAACATCACGGTGATCTCGCGGCGGGCGAGATGGGCGCCGAGGCAGAAGTGCGGGCCCGGGCCGCCGAAGCCGATGTGCGGGTTCGGCGAGCGGGTGATGTCGAAGCGCCCGGGGTCGGTGAACACCTTCTCGTCGCGGTTGGCCGACCAGTAGTAGAGGATCAGCTTGTCGCCGGCCTTGATGTCGTGTTCGTTCAACGTCGTGTCGCGCGTGGCCGTACGGCGCATCCAGATCACCGGGGAGGAGTAGCGCACGATCTCCTCGACCGCGCCGGGGATCCGCGCCTCGAAGCCCTCGGTGAGCAGCGCGCGCTGGTCGGGATGGTGGGTCAGCAGATTCAGCCCGTGCGCGATGGCGTTGCGGGTGGTCTCGTTGCCGGCCACCACGAGCAGGATGAAGAACGAGCCGAGCTCCTGGTCGGTCAGCGACTCCCCGTCGATGTTGGCGTTGACGAGCGCCGAGGTCAGGTCGTCGGTCGGGTGCTCGCGCCGGTACCGGCCAAGGTCCTCGACCAGGTCCTTGAGCGTCTGGCCCGCCGTGAGCAGCCCGACGGCGATCTGCTCGTAGTCGTCCGTGGGGACGAACTCGGGGTCGTTGCCGGCGAGGATGACGTTCGTCTGGTCGAGCACCGTCTGGTAGTGCTCCCGGGAGATCCCCATCATGTCCGAGATGATCTTCAGGGGCAGGCGGGCGGCCACGTCGGCGATGAAGTCCCCGGTCCCACCGGCCTTCACCTCGGCGACGATCTGCGCTGCCACGCTCTCGACCTGGTCCTCGAACCGCTGGATCATCCGGGGCGAGAACGCGCGGGAGACGATGCGGCGGATGTGCGCGTGCCGCGGATCGTCCATGCTGATCATCGAGCCGAAGTACTCGTTCATGTCGGCCGGCATGTTCGGGATGTTGATCGCGCCCTGCCCTGAGCAGAAGTCGGCCGGCCGCCGGGAGGCCTCCACCACGTCGGCGTGGTTGACCAGGGCGTAGTAGCCGGGCCCCTGCGGCACGACGACGATGTCCGGCTCCTCGAAGAAGGACAGGCCGGGCCGCTCTCGCAAGGCCCGGAAGGCGTCGTGCCGCTCGGTGAGCGGACGCCCCCAGAACTCCCAGTCCGTCAGATTGATGTCATCGACGTTGAGCACCGCGACCACCTGCCACTAGAACGGGGTTCTACGTCATCCTGTCAAAGGACGCGGTCCCTCGCAGTGGCCCCTTATTCTCTGTGATCGGCGACACACGTCATGTGGTGCGATGGGCATCGACCCGGGCGGAGGCTGCGGATGAGAAGGGCCCTGTGGCCGGCCGTGCTCGCGCTGGTGGCGGCCGGTACCGGCCACGCCGTTCACCGAGCCCGGAGGACCTCGCGCGCCGCGCGTACGGGCTGCCGTCCGGCACTCCGGTCGAGCGGCCCTAGCGTCGGTGGCACTCGGTGGCACTCGGTGGGCTCAGCCGGTGACCCAGCCGAGGATCCGGGAGTTCACCTCGACCGGCCGTTCGAGCTGCAGGAAATGGCCGGCTCCAGGGACGACCTCGACGCGCGAGCCCGCCGGCAGGTACCGCTCGGCGTCCTGGACGGCGGCGGCACCGAGGCAGCCGTCGTCGGCGCCGTGCAGGTACAGCACCGGCCGTTCCCCGACGCGGGTCATGGCGGCCTGCTCGGTCGCGTAGGCCTCGACGTGCCGGGACCCGTCGAGCATCGCGCGGTAGTAGCCGATCGCGGCGGTCGCGTGCTCCGGTGAGCGCAGGCAGTCCATCGCGTGCGCGACGTCCTCGGCCGCCTCGTACCCCGGCGACCAGTCCCGCCACAGTCCCTCGACGAACGACCGGTTCAGCGCCATCTCGGCCAGCGGCGTCTGGAAGAGGAAGATGTAGAAGGACCGTTTGAGCTGCTCGTAGTCGAAGAAGGCGGCGGCCATGGAGTTCACCGGCGGTACCGCCAGCGCGACCACCCGGCGCCATCGCCCGGGGGCGAGCGCCGAGGCCCCGTAGGCCGTGGCGGCCCCCCAGTCATGGCCGATCAGCACGGCGTCCGGGCCGCCGTCCAGGGCCTCGTGCAGCGCGTTGGCGTCGGCGGCGAGCGCGCCGGTCTGGTACGCGCCGTCGCCGGGTACCTGCGTCGGCGCGTACCCGCGCATGAACGGGGCCACGGCGCGGAACCCCGCGCGGGCGAGTTCGGGCAGCAAGTGCCGCCAGGTGTGCGCGGAATCGGGAAACCCGTGCAAGCACAGCGCGAGCGGGCCGTCGGAGGCCCCCGCTGACAGGAAACGGAACTGGAGCCCGTTGGCGGTCACGGTCTGCATGGTCGCGACGCTACAAGACCGCCGACCTTCTGTTGAGTCGTGGCGTGTCGGGGTCTTCACGCGGCATGATGCCCCGACACGCCACGACTCAACGAGCTCCCGCCCTCTTGGGCCGGCGGGCAGGGCCTGAGTGCGATGTCTGATCGCCGCCAGCGTCCTGGTCCTGATTAGCGCAGAGTCGGGGGCGTGTCATGGCGGGTCTCTCCATCTCCTGTCGCGCGAAGGGCGAAAGAATGCACGTCGTACCCGGGCTCAAGGTGCTGTACTTCGGGACTCCGGTGGTGCTGATCAGCTCACGTAACGAGGACGGCACCGCGAACCTCGCCCCGATGTCCTCCGCCTGGTGGTTGGGCCAGTCGTGCATGCTCGGTCTCGGGAACAGCGGCCAGACGACGGCCAACCTGCTGCGCGAGCGGGAGTGCGTACTGAACCTGCCCTCTTCCTCGATGGTGGATGCCGTCGACCGGCTCGCGCTCACCACGGGGAAGCCGACCGTTCCCGATCACAAGGTGAAGCAGGGTTACCGGCATGAGCCGGACAAGTTCGCGCTCGCGCGGCTGACCGAACAGGCGTCGGAGCTCGTCGCGCCGCCCCGGGTGGCGGAGTGCCCGGTCCAGCTGGAGTGCAGGGTCGTCTCGGCGCACCCGTTCGGCGGTACCTCCTCGCATGCCACGGCCTTCGAGGTTGAGGTTCTACGCGCCCACGTCGACGAGGAACTGGTCATCCCGGGTACGCACTACGTGGACCCGCTCGGCTGGGACCCACTGATCATGAAGTTCTGCGAGTTCTTCGGTGGCGGGCGGAACGTGCACCCGTCGAGGCTTGCCGACGGGTGGGAGATGCCGCATCGGCTCCACCCAGTGGTCGCCTGAAGCTCGTACACCCTCGGCCGATTCTGTCGACCGGCCCGGACAGCGCCCGTGAGTCTCGACAGTGCCTTGCGGCGCGGCTCAACCGTGATGGTGCACGGTGCGCAGGACGTTCGCGAGGGCGTCCAGCGCGGCCGGGTAGGCGTGTTCGTACGGTGTGCCGTAGCCGACGATGATGCCCTGCGGGTGGTCTCCCGGCTCGTGCCAGCGGTCGCCCAGATATCCCAGGGCGAGGTCGTGAGCGGCCGCAGCGCGCAGCACGTCGCGCTCGGTGGGGCCACCGGCGGGCAGGCCGATGAGCGCGTGGAGTCCGGCGGCGATGCCACCGATGGAGAAGCCGGACGGTGAGAGGTCCGGCCGGAGGCGGGTGAGCAGGAGGTCGCGGCGGCGCCGGTAGCGCAACCGGCATGCGCGGACGTGCCGGTCGTAGGCGTGACCGGTGATGAAGTCCGCCAGCGTCAGCTGGCCGATGGTCTCGGCCTGGCATCGTTCGGGGCGATGTGGGCGGGAGGCGAGCGGCTCGCGTGGCTCGTCGCCGGGCTCGTGCTGATGGACGTGGCGATCAGCGGTACCCACCTGCTGAACCTGAGCGTGGTCTATCGCCTGGTCGAAGGCGGCAGAGCGCGGATCGCCTCGGTCTACATGACCTGCTACACCCTGGGCGGCGTCGTCGGCTCCGCCGCCGGAACGGCGGCCTACCGGCTCGGCGGATGGCGTGCGGTGTCGTTGGCCGGCGCCGCCTTCATGGCGACCGGGCTGGCCGTATGGGCGCGTGACGCCCGTGCTGGATTCGATGGAGGATGACCATGACCATACCCATGCCGCTGCTAGTGCTCTGGGACATCGATCACACGTTGATCGATTGCGGCACTGTCGCGCATCAGGCCTATGCCACGGCGTTCCGCAAGGCGACGGGCCGTCCGCTCGAACGGCCGTGGCGGTTCGACGGCCGTACCGAACTGGCGGCCGCCACCGAGGCGTTGCGGGCGCACGGCCTGGATCCGGGCGGCGGACTGCTCGACGCCTTCACCGAACTGATCGTCGCGGAGACGCGGGACCGTGGCGCCGACCTGGCCGCCGGCGGGCAGGTCCTGCCGGGCGCGGCCGAGGCGCTGGCCGCCGTGGGAGCCGTCCCGGGCGTGCGCCAGTCGGTCCTCACCGGGAACCTGTACGACCTCGCGCTCTGGAAGCTGACCGTCTTCGGCCTCGACGGCCATGTCGACCTCCGTCTCGGCGCGTTCGGTGGTGACGCCTTCGAACGCACCGACCTGCCGGCGCACGCCTTCGACCGGACCGAGCGCCATCTCGGCCGGCGGTACGGCGGCGCCGACACCGTCATCGTCGGTGACACCCCGCGCGACGTCGCCACCGCCCGTGCGGTCGGCGCCAGGGCCGTGGCCGTCGCGACGGGCGCCGACAGCGCCGCCGCACTGGAGGCGGCCGGGGCCGACGTCGTACTGCCCGACCTCGCCGACACCGCCGCCGTCCTCCGCGCGGTCACCGGCTGAGGCCCAAGGGGCTTTCGATCAAGGATCGGGGCAGCCCAGGGTGCTCCGATCCTTGATCGTCTCGCTGCGGTCGAAGGGGCTCACCGGCCGAACGACTGCCATGTGCCGGCGAGGCCCTGCTGTTCGATCCCCGGCGCCGACCAGTCGCAGACGCCGCCGGGGAAGATCCCCCGCAACCGCCCGGCCTGCTCGGTCGTCAGTGGCACCCCGTACTCCGCCGGTTCGACCGGGCGGAGCCGGCACTTCACGATGTCGTTCGCCATCGGACCGCCGGCGACCAGCCGCGGTGAGGTCCACACGGGGTACAGCGTGTCGCAGGTGGTCGTGCCGTTGCCGGGGACCTGCGGCTCTGCCACCTTCCGTGGCTGCGCGTCCCGCGTCCAGCACGCGTCGGTGAGGTCGCCCGGCTTGGTGCGGACGACCTTGGCGATCGGGCTTCCCGGCCGGCCGTCCGCGGCGAGCGCGGTGAGCCACTGGTCCATCTGCGTCAGTGCGTGCGCGAGGACGGGGCTGGTCAGCGAGAACCCGCCGTGCCGGTCGTCCTCGACGAGCATGACCTGGTTGGCGTACGTGCCGTTCGCCTTCTCCAGCCGCTCGCGGGTCGCGAACGAATGGAACCGCATGTGGATGTCGCCGGCCGGAAGGTCGTCGGTGTACGCCCGATAGTCGATCATCGGCATGCGCGCGAGACCGGCGCCGCCGTTGAGCAGCCGCCCGCTCCGGTAGGCCGCCCGGGTCGCCGCCAGGTCGGCCGTCGTGCGCTCACCGACGTGGTTCGCGTCGGCGTCGAAGCCACCGATCTTCTCATTGAGGTCGAGGAACCGGTCGACGCTGATCGCCTTGTCCCGCAGGGCCTGCAGGCCGTACTGGATCCCGGTGTTGTCCAGCGGCCGCAGGGCGAATCCGGTCCGTGGGTCCCGGCCGTACACGTTCACGGTGTGGTCGTACACGTCGCACCGGGCGCCCGCCGGATTGGTCTCGGGGTGGTAGCGCAGGGCCGCCGGCAACCGGGCGGGGCAGAAGATCCGCGGGTCGATCCGGCCGCCGCGTTCCGCGAGGTCGGCGATGCTCTCCCATCTCCCGAAACCGGAGACGGCCTGCTGTTGCTCCTTGCCGAGTGCGCCGGGCGCGACCTCGCGGAAGTAGTGGTCGAGCAGGCGCGCGTCGCTGATCGTGTTCACCGTGCTGAACCCGACGTCCGGAAAGCTGCACCCGGAGACGATGCCGTCGAGCAGGCCCGGATAGTTGTCGCCGATCTGGTGCGTCTGGTACGAGCCGCCCGAGCAACCCCAGCCGATCGTGAACGCGGGCCGACCGTACGCCTCGACGAAGCGCTCTTTCACCATGCTCATCGTCTCGGCGGCGAGCAGGTCGTTGCAGTTGTTGCCGAACACGTTGAGCGATGACGACGCCACGGCGTATCCCTGGCGGAGCATCACGTCGTCCATCACGCCGCCGGTGCCCCGGCCCTGCACGTACCAACCGCCGGGGCAGCCGCCGCCGAAGGTGTAGATCAGCCGGCCGTTCCATCCGGCGGAGCGTTGCCACGGATCCGGCCGCGGGGTGCCGGGCTCGTGCAGCATCGACATCTCGTAGATCGCCCGGTTGATGGTCCCGGTCTCGACCCGCACGATGTACGGCACCCGCCGTCCGGTGCTCGTCGTCGTCCAGGCGAGATCGGCCGGCCGGGTCTCCGCGGCGGGGAGCGGCGTGAAGCGCCCGGCCGTGGTGCGGTAGACGTGGTCGACGCGCGTGCCGACCGAGCAGTCGGCGTCGGTCGGCGCGCCGAGCGTGCTGCCGGTCACCGTGGTGAACGCCGCCGTGTCGCAGATGAACGGTCGCTCGTGCGGCCCGGCGAACACCGGTCCGGTCAACGGGTGGTTGTCGAGTACGAGTCGACCCGACGGGACGCCGCGCGCCGTCGCGGTGAGGACATTGCGCCCGAGCCGCATGCCCTCGACCACGCCCTCCAGCGCGCGGCCGCGGTCGACGCCACGGAAACTCGTGGTCACGTCCGTTCCGTCGCGCGTCACCCGTACGTTCTCCGCGGACACGCCGCCGGGGATCCGCACCCGTACCAGCGCGTCATTGCCGGAGACGACCTGCGGGCGTGACGACACCACGGTCAGTGTCAGGCCATCGGCCCTCTCCATGGACGTCGCGGCCACGGGACCCGAGACGAGGATCGCTGTGACGACCTGGACGACCGCCAGCAACGAGGCGTAGCGCAGCGCTGATCCCATGCCTTGATCTATACCTCTGGTGCGATCATCGCGCCAGTGCGTGATGTGTCCGGAATAGATGATCATTTGGGTGTTTCGGGCAGTGTGTAGGGGATCGTTTCCGCAGCTGAGCCGACGTGGCGGACGACTCTAACCGCGGCTTCGCGCCGGCTGTCAAAACGATCGGGCGGCCCGGGTTCCTTGGCGTTTCCTCGCGGGCGGCGCGAACGCGTGGCGTTCGAGGTCGAGCGCCGACTAACCTGCGCAGGTTCGGCGGCACCCTCTGGGGGTGCTCATCACCTGTGTGCATGGGAGGGTCATTCGTGGCAGAGATCGCGGTCACCGGCGCCACCGGGAACCTGGGGCGCATCGTCATCGAGGACCTGCTCACCCGGGTCGGCCCTGAGGACCTGATCGCGATCGCGCGTACGCCCGGCAAGGCCGCCGACCTGACCGAGCGCGGGCTCGAGGTACGGCACGGCGACTACGGCGACGCCGGTTCCCTCGACGGGGCGCTCGCCGGGGTGCGGACGCTGCTCCTCGTGTCGAGCCCCGACCTGACCCCCGGCGTACGTGTCGTACAGCACCGGGCCGTGATCGACGCCGCCGCCAGGGCGGGCGTGCGGCGCCTCGTCTACACCAGCGGCATCGGCGCCGGAGACGGGCTGGACTTCGGGGCCGATCACTCCGCCACCGAGCAGGCGCTCGAGAAGTCCGGGCTGACCCGGACCGTGCTGCGCAACGCCCTCTACTCCGAGGCGTTCCTCGGTACGGCGCTGGCGCAGGCGAGCCGGACGGGCGAGGTCACCTCGGCCACCGAGGGGCAGCGGCTCAGCACCGCGCGGCTGCGCGATCTGGCGCTCGCGGCGAGCGCAGCGCTCACCGGCGATGGCCACGAGAACGCGACCTATGACCTGTACGGGCCGCTCTGGACCTACGCCGAGCTGGCCGAGACCCTGTCCGGCGTCCTCGGCAAGCCCGTGGCGCACCGGGAGGTCACCGACGCCGAGGCCGGCTGGCTCGGCGCGCTGTTCCCGCTCGTGCGCTCGGGCGCCCTCACCCGTACGGGAGGTGACCTGGAACGGCTGCTCGGCCGCCCGCCCGCCGGCCTCCACGAGACCGTCACCGCGCTCATCGAACGGCAGGCCCGATCGAAGTGACCGCGCCGGCCGCGCCCTCATCGAGCGCGCCCGCCACCATCTGCCGAACCTGACCGATCAGAGGACCTGACCTCTACCGCGCTCAAAGCAGTGCTGCTTCCTCCTCGCCGGAGCGAGTCCGGCCGGTCCGGCCGGCCCCGGCGTGCCGCGACGCGAGAATGTCACTGCCGGTCAATACGCTGTCGCAGACACCACATGTTGTACCCGAGATATCGAACGATCCCCACAGATTGTGGGCGATATGGAGGCGAAGATGGCGGAGACGGCGATCCAGCGGCACATGTCCCGGCGGCGCAGCGGCCACACCACCTCCGTCACCATCGGCGGCGAACGCTTCCGGCTGACCGCCAACGGCCGTGACGACGACACCCTCGGTGAGGTGTTCATCCAGTGGGGCAAGCAGGGCAGCACCGGCTCCGGGATGATGGACGTCTACGCGGCCGCCCTCTCGCTCGGCCTGCGGCACGGTGTGCCACTCGCCGACCTCGTCTCGCACGGCGTCGACCTGCACTTCGCGCCGAGCGGCCGCACCGACGACCCCGAGATCCCTCGTGTCCGGTCCGTCATCGACTGGATGGCCCGTCGCCTGGCCATCGACTGGTTGCCGCACGACGAGCGGGCCCGGCTGGGCATCTACACGGTCGACGAGCGGGTGGAGAAGGCCGCGGACTGGCTGACCATCGAGGCCGCCAAGATCCCCGCTCCTCGCACCGGGCGCCATGACGCCGGCGACGGCCGGGACGGCGAGCAGCAGGAAGAGGACCGCTGCGGGATCGGCACGGTGGCCGTGTCATCGCATGGGGCGGCCCAGTGAGTGCTGCCGGTACGCCTGCGGGGTGAGCCCGTATGCGGTGCGGAAGGTCCGGCTGAAGTGGGCCGCGCTGGTGAACCCCCACCGGGCCGCGATGGCATGGATCGGCCGCTCGCGGAGCGTGAAATCGCCCAGGTCACGTCGGCAGTGTTCCAGCCGCCGGCCACGGATGTATCCGGCCACCGTGTCGTCGTGATCCTGGAAGAGCAGGTGCAGCGTGCGCGGAGCGATGTGGTGGGCGGCGGCGATGGTCTTCGGCGACAGGGTCGGATCGTCGAGCCGGTGCTGGATGAATCGTTGAATCCGCTGGAAGAGAACCTCCCGGTGCGACTCCGGCGGAAGGGCGGTGTGCGTGTCGAGTTCGTGGGCGAGCACACCGCCCAGCAGGTTCAGCAGAGTGGTCGATGCCCTCAGCACGTCGCCGGGGCGGTAGCCGTCGAAGTCGCGGGTCGCCCTGGTGATGGCGGCCGACAGCAGCGCGCCGATCCCGGTCCGGCCGCAGAGCGGGGCTCCGATGAGCCGGTGGACGGCGGCACCGGGCAGTCGCAGCAACTCCCGGGGGAACCGCACGACGAGCGAGTCGTTGGTGCCCGAGGCGGACCACTCGTAGGGGCGTGAGGTGTCGATCAGCGTGAAGTCCCCCGGAAGGAGCGTGGAACGGTGGCCGTTGTGGGTCAGGACACTCGACCCGCGCTGGTTGAACGTCAGCCGGTAGCCCTCCGGGTCGGATCTTCGGATCAGCTTGGGGTCGCGGACCAGCTCACCGGGGCCCGCGTTGCGCGTGGACATGGTCAACAACGTCACCAGGCCGAGGTCGGCGCTGGCCACCCGGCCGGAGAAGCCGGTCGGCCGGTCGCACCTGACCTCGGCCGGGGTCAGCTCATGCAGGAAGGCGTCCCGGAAGAGGCCGAACCGCTCGCCGGCCGGGACATCGTCGGTATTGATCAGCACCTGCACTAGTGCTCCCTGCTCTGTTGCGGGGTGCCGCCGTGGCTGGAATCGGACACCACGCCGTGGTGCGGGCCGCCGGAGGTTGCGCGGATGGGCAACGTGTCGGCGCGGATGGGCAAGGACGGCTTCGTCCCCGCGCTTCACACTGTACGAGTTGGTGAGACGCCATCGGGGGCGTTGCCGGCGGGGAACCCGTCTCCGCCGGCACCCTGGCCGCGCCTGAGTGCACCACGCCGGCACTCAGGCGCTCATCTGGACCTTCGGCTGCCCGGCGGAGAACTGCTCGGTGACCCGGTCGGCGGTGCGCCTCGCCCGCCGGCCGGTGGTGAGGAGGCCGAGGGCGAACACGACGACACCGCAGCCGCTCATGATCCACCAGGCCGGATGGCTGGCGGGCGCGAAACCCGTCGCGAGCGGGCCGGTCACGCCCGAGGTGACCACCGATCCGAGGACGGCGACGCCGAGCGCGGCGCCGACCTGGCGGCTGGTCGAAGCGGTGGCCGCCGCGACCCCGGCCTGCGACCGGGGCATGCCCGAGATCGCGGTGTTGGTGATCGGGGCGTTGAGCATCCCGAAGCCGATGCCGAAGACCACGTACGCGACGACCAGCAGACCGATCGGGGTGTCGGCGGTCAGCCTCGTGAGGAGCAGAGCGCTGACCGTGAGTCCCGTGCCGGCGGCCAGGAGCGGCAACCGCGCACCGCGGGCACCGACGATCCGCCCCGACAACGGAGCGCACACACCGGTCACCAACGCCATCGGCAGGGTCAGCAGACCGGCGTCCAGCGGCGACAGGCCCCGGACCTCCTGAAGGTAGATCGAGTTCAGGAACAGGAAGCCGGCGAGCGCCGAGAACCCGATCAACGCGATCAGCACCGCTCCCGAGAACGGCACGCTCGCGAAGAACCGCAGATCGATCAGCGGTTCGGCGCGGCGCCGCTCGTACACCGCGATGGCGGCCAGGGCGGCGGCCGCGAGGGCGAAGCATCCGGCGATCGGCGCCGAGCCCCACCCCGTGTGCGGGCCCTCGATGATCGCGTACGTCAGGCCGCCCAGCAGGAGGATCACCAGCAGCTGGCCGACCGGGTCGATCCTGCGCGCCCGCGCCGCGCGCGACTCCGGCACGTACACCGCGGCCAGGCCGACCGCGGCGACACAGATGGGAACGTTGATCCAGAAGATCGACCGCCAGCCGATCGAGTGGACGAGTGCCCCGCCGACCACCGGGCCCAGTGCCATGCTCAGGCCGATGACACCGCCCCAGATCCCGATGGCGCGGGCCCGCTCCTTCGGCGCCGTGAAGGTGTTGGTAATGATCGACAGCGCCACCGGGTTCAGCATCGACCCGCCGATCGCCTGCACCATGCGGAAGACGATCAGCAGCTCGGTGCTCTGGGCCAGGCTGCACAGCAGTGAACCCAGGCCGAACAGCACCAGGCCGGTCTGGAAGACGCGGCGCCGGCCGATCCGGTCCGCGGTCGAGCCGGAGAGCATCAGCAGGCCGGCCACCACGAGCGTGTAGGCGTCGATCGTCCACTGCAGGCCGGACACGGACGCGTCGAAGTCCCGCCGGATCGACGGCAGGGCCAGGTTGACGATCGTGTTGTCCAGCCCGACGACGAACAGGCTGATGCAGCAGATCATGAGTACGAGCAGCCTGCGGTGGTGGCTCAGCTCGGTCACACGGCTCCAAAGGTGTGGATATCCCTCGACCTTTGTCACGTTATAACCGCGTTGTGGTGATCTATGAGGTCGGCGGCAGTGAGCCCGCTCACGCGCGGCGGCCGGTCACCGGCGACGGCGCGGCGTGATTTCGTACGGCTCTCGTGGGAACCGCATGCTCGCGAGTGGGCAAGAGGGGGTGTCCTGACCAGAAGCCGAGAGGCCGAGAATGAGCGAAACGAGCCGGGCCCCGACCGAGGCCGACGACGCCTCCGTCATCGAGCGGTCCTGGCGAGAACCCGAGGCGTTCGCCGAGGTCTTCCGTCGGCACGCGCCGGAGATCAAGCGGTACGTCATCCGCAGGCTCGGGATCGACGCGGCCGAGGACGTCGCGGCCGAGACCTTCCTCGCGGCGTTCCGGCAGCGCGAGCGCTACGACACCGCGCGCCCCGACGCTCGCCCGTGGCTGTACGGCATCGCGACGAACCTGATCGGCCGGCACAAGCGGACCGAGGTGCGGCAACTCCGTGTTCTCGCCCGTACGGGCGCCGACCCGGTGACCAGGCCGTTCACCGACCGCAGTGACGAGCGAATGAGCGCCGAGGCCGTACGGCAGCGGCTGGCCGACGCACTGGCGCGGTTGCCCGCCGGTCATCGCGACGTGCTGCTGCTCGTGACCTGGGGCGGCCTCGGTTACGCGGAGGCCGCGCAGGCACTGGGCATCCGCGTCGGAACGGTGCGCTCTCGAATCAACCGGGCCCGAAGCAAGATGCGTAAAGAACTCGGCGGGGTCGATCCGACGTCGTCTCTCAGTGAGGAACCTGCTCGTGGATGAGATCACTCAGCTCGACCGGCTGCGCTCGGAGATCCCCCTGCCGGAGCTCGCCGACCTGCGCGCCGAGGAACGGCGGCTGCTAGAGGAGATCGCCGGTCCGGCCCGGTCGCACCCGGCTCGCCGGACGGGCCGATGGGCACGGCCCCGGATCGGCCTCCGGCCGCGCCTCCTCATCGCCGGCGGGCTCGCCCTTGCGGTGGCCACGGGCATAGTGGTGGCCGGAACGGAGCGAAAGGTCGTACGTCCGGTTCCGCCGATCGCGTCGCAGCCGGTGGCGGCGGTCAGCGTGCTCGTCCACGCCTCCGACAACGCCGCCCGGCATCCGGAACTGCACCCGAGACCCGGCCAGTACCTCGTGTACGAATCCCGGACGATGAACCCCGTCGAGTCGAACACCGCCAGTGGGCATTCGCGTTACCTGGCCCGCGGAAAGCGCACGGTCTGGTATCCGGTGGCCGGTACGTCGGTCGACGGGTTCATCGCCGGTGAGACTCTGCCGTCGAAGCCGTACCCCGGCTGGCCGCTGCCTCCCGAGGCGAAGCAGCCGCCGGCCAGGACCGGCCCGGAGAAGCTCGCCGACTTCGACCAGCGAGCCGGATTCCTGCGCACGGACTACGCCTACCTCAGCCGGCTGCCGGCCGATACGGCAGGGATGCGCAGGCACCTGTTCACCCGGCTCGAGCACAGCACCAACCCGTACACCGAAGCCTGGAGCCGGGTCGCCGGCATGCTCAGGGAGGCGTACCTGCCCGCCGCGCAGCGGGCGGCGCTGTTCCGCGCGGCGGCCACCATTCCGGGGGTCGTGTCGGTACCGGTGTCGACGGACGCGGCGGGCCGCAAGGGCGTCGCGGCGGCCCTGGTCGTCAGGGAACTGGGCATCCGGGAGGAGTACATCTTCGATCCGAAGACCTACCAGTACCTCGGCGAGCGGTCGGTGGTCATCGATGCCGCCAGGGCCAAGGCGCCGGTGGGCAGCGTTCTCACCTCGTCGGCGCTGCTCAGGGTCAGCGTCGCCGACAGCGCGCCTCCGGTGAGACCTCGCTGACCGGAGGGCTGCCCGGTGGACCCGACGCGCCGGTGACCGGGCGGGCACTGATGTGCTCGCCGGTCACCGGCGTCACCGATTGCTCGATGCGGAGCGCTGTGGGTCGCGAGGCGGCCGGACGCGAGATCAGCGTGCGTAGCCGAACTCGACGATGCGCCTGGCCGCCTGCGCGTACATGTCCTGGCCGCCGGGGACCAGCGTGCCGAGGCCGTCGACGTACCGGTTGTACATGGAGAAGGCCGCCGCGATGAGCACGGTGTCGTGGATCTCGACGTCGGTGGCCCCTTCGGCGCGGGCCGCGGCGACGAGTTCGGTCGTGACCTTGCGCCCGTCCTCGCGTACGGCACCGGCGATGCGCAGCAGCGCGCGCAGTTTCGCCGAGACTGGCGCGGAATCGAGATCGCCGACAACCTGGTCGACCAGCGTCGCGTCCGAGTCGAGTTGCGCGTTGGCCGTGGCCGAATGCGAGGCGTAGCAGAAGTCGCACTCGTTCAGCCCGGAGACATATGCGGCGATCAGTTCACGCTCGCCCGGGCTCAGCGAATTCGGCGCGCGCAGCAGCACCTCCGCCAGCTCGTTGAGCGGCTTGGCGGTCTCGGGCCTGAATTTCAGCAGGCCGGTGATGCCGGGATTCGTCTGCTCGTCCACACCGAGATCGATATGCGCCATGATCGTATTCTTCCTTGATTCATCGGCCGTCGGTCACGGTATTCGCCGAGGACGTGGAGATCTAAAGCTTTCGCGCGACTCCGCAGAAGGTCATGACGTCGCCGGGCACCGCCCAGATGCTCGGATCAGGCCGCCATTTCGGGCACGACACGACGCCGGGTTCGACCAGCTCCAGCCCATCGAAGAACCGGGCGATCCCGCTCTGGTCGCGGGCTTTGATCTTGGTGGGGATGCCGCTGTCGTTGTAGGCGCTGACCGCGGTTCGCGTGGGCTCGGCGTCGGTGCAGGCGTGCGCCAGGACCAGATGGCTACCGGACGGCAAGGCTTCCATGAGCCGCCGTACGATCCCGTAGGCCTCTTCGTCGTCGGTGATGAGATGAGTGACGGCGAGCAGCATGAGCGCCACTGGCCGGCTGAGGTCCAGGGTCTTCGCCGCCATCTCGAGGATCTTCTCGGGATCGCGCAGATCGGCGTCGAGATAGTCGGTGGCACCCTCGGGAGTGCTCCTGAGCAGGGCACGGGCGTGGGCCAGGACCATCGGATCGTTGTCGACGTAGACGATCCGTGACTCGGGGGCGACGCGCTGGGCGACCTCATGAGTGTTGTCCATGGTGGGCAGCCCGGTACCGATGTCGAGGTACTGACGGATGCCCGGCTTCCCGCCGAGGTAGCGCACCGAGCGGTTGAGGAACGCCCGGTCGGCGCGCGCCGAGTCGACGATGCCGGGCACCAGCTTCGCGACCTTGTCCCCGAGGAGCCGGTCGGCGCGGTAGTGGTCCTTGCCTCCGAGCCAGTAGTTCCATACTCGCGCGGAGTGCGGCCGGCCCGTGTCGAGGCCGCGGATGGGCGCGGTCCCGGGGCGGTCGGTGCCGTCGGCGTTCATGGAACGAATCTTGCATGATCGTCAGCACTCTGCGCGCCGATGTGATGGGAGTCTCACGCCCCGGGTGACGGGGGGTCCGGTCCGCGAGAGAACGATCTCGGCGCGGACGAGTTCGAGCGCACGTACGCTTTGATCGTGAGCGACAACGAGCTGGGCCTGTTCCTTCGTGGCCGTCGCGAAGCCGTCACACCGGCCGACGTGGGCCTTCCCACCGGCGACCGTCGTCGTACGCCCGGCCTGCGCCGGGCCGAGCTGGCCACGCTCGCCGGGGTCAGCGTCGAGTACCTCGCGCGGCTCGAGCAGGGCCGCGATCGGCACCCGTCCGTCCAGGTCCTCGGGGCGCTCGCCGACGCGCTGCGGCTGTCCCCCGACGAACGCCTGCACCTGCGCCGGCTCAGCAAGGCGGCCGGTCAGAACCTCCTCTGCCCGGGCGCCGTGCCGCCGGCCAGGTCAGTGCGTCCCACCGTGCGGGCACTGCTCGACCGGCTCGAACCGGCTCCGGCCATCCTGCTCAACCGGCTGAGCGACGTGCTGGCCTTCACGAGTGGCTACGAGCGGCTCGCCCGGCCCCTCGGCCTCCTGGACGGCGAGCCGCCCAATCTCATCCGCTTCATGTTCACCGACCCCCGGGCGCGGGCCGCCTACCCGGACTGGGAGCGCGTCGCCGACGATCAGGTCGCCACGCTCAAGAGCGAGGCCTACCGCGCCGACCCGCACGTCGCCGTGCTCTCGGACGAACTCACCGTGATCGCCGGCGCACCATTCACCGACCGGCTGAAGAGGGTGCTGTCCGGCCTGCCCCCGCGCACCGGCGTCGAACGGCTGGTGCATCCGGACGCCGGCGAACTGCGGCTGGCCTACGAGACGCTCGGGCTCGGCCTACCCGACGCCGACGAACGGCGCCTGATCGTCTACCTTCCCGCCGACCAGGCCACGTCGGCGGCCCTGGACCGGATCACCGGGCTCCGACCCGGCACGCTGCGCGCGGTGACCGGCTGACGCGGCCTACTTGGTGACGACGACGATGGTCTTCGCGGCCTTGTCGTGCCAGCACTGCTTCAGCGGCTTGTCCCAGAGCATCCACAGGACGTTCAACTGCGCCAGGACGGGAATGAGATTCGGCGCGTAGTAGATCCCGGGTGAGTAGCACAGCGCCCGAACGGCGGCACGCCCCGCCGGCACCGGGCCGCCATCGGTCGCCCGGACCACCCGGAGTCCGGTGATCCGCTTGCCCGCCGTCCCGCCCCACTTGGCGACCTGCACCCACTCGTAGACGAAAGGTGTTCCGATGATCATGACCAGCATCGGAATGCCGAACTCGGCTCCCACCTGATCCAGGTCGCCCCCGTTGACGGCGCTGAAGATCCCCGTGATCAGCACGCCGATGACGATGGTGCAGCCGAAGGTGAAGAGCGTGTCGAGCAGTCGCGCGGCGAACCGGATGCCGGGATCGGCCAGCGCAGGACCTGCGGGGGACGGCCGCTCGTCGGATTGCGGGGACTGGGGGGTTTGCGGGGGCCGGGGGGTTTGAGGGGGTAGGTGCATTGTGCTCCCTTCGTCGTTGGCAATCCTCCTGTACCGCCGCCCGATCGGCAGCATGCTCGGCTGAACCGACCACGACGACATCAGAAGACGGGTGCCATCCGGGCATGGGGGCGAACACGGCTCAGGCGGACTGAGGGTCAGGAGCGGCAGGTGACGCGGACCCGGCACCACGAGTTGTTGGCGTAGCCCTTCGGATTCCACAGGTGGCGGGCGGATTCCGGCTGGGTGGCACCGGCGCTGTCCCACGCGCGCGCCGTGATGATGATGTCGCCCTCGCCCAGTTCCACGGTCGTACGCCAGAGCCGCCAGACCCACGGGCCGGCCTGCTCGCCGAGCTCGGCCTGGGTCCAGCTGCTCCCGTCGTCGAGGGACACGTCGACGCGCGCGACCGTGCGCTCCTCTCCGGCGAAGGCGTAACCGGCGACCTGCACGGGCCCCGGCGTCAGCCGCGCGCCGTCGGCCGGCCGCAGGATGGCGGTGTTGAGCAGGACAGGACCGAGCGAGATGCCCTCACCGGCCAGTGCGGGATCGGTCTGGGGCGGCAGGACACGGTAGGCGGTGGCCTGGAAGTAGTTGTCGGACGGCTCTCGCCGCGCGGTGACCCGTTCGAGCCATTTGACGCTGCGAGCGCCGATCCAGCCGGGGACGACCACGCGCACCGGAGCGCCGTGCACCCGGGGCAGCGGCCGGTCGTTCATGGCCCAGGCCAGGAGCACCTGTCCCGTCATGGCCGTTCCGGCCGGGATGGAGCTCCCGTAGGACTGCGGCGGGTCGGCCAACTCGGAGACGTCGGGGGCGGCGAACGCGATGTGCGCGGCCTCCGGGCGCTGCCCGGCGCGGGCGAGGACATCGGCCAGCAGAGCACCGCTCCAGCGGGCGGTCGAGGTGGCGCCGGGGCCCCATGGGTCCTCGCCGGGAATGTCGCGGACCGCCATGAACCCGGCCCGGCGGTTGCCCGCGCACTGCAGGGTCGCGACCAGGCTGTGCTCGGCGAAGCCGGCCCGCAGATCGTCCAGTGACAGCGTCAGCGAGCGCTCCACCAGCCCGTCGACCGTCAGGCGCCACGACTCAGGATCGACGTCGGGAACGGGCCCGTGGTTACGGCAGTAGAAGGCGTCGAGCGGGGTGAGCGGCCGGTCGGCCAGCGCCCAGAGCGCCGGCTCGGCGTTGTACGGCTCGGCCCGGTGGACCACCATGTCATCTCTCTTGCCCCACGCCCCCATGACAGGTCGATACCCGCCCACCTCGGCGTCCGACCACCCCGGGCCGGTCGGAGCGTTGGGCCGCGGACCGCCGCGCCTGAGAGGATCGAGGCATGCTGAACCTCGAGACGATCGTGCTGGGGGCGGCGGACGTGCGGCGCGCGGTGGAGTTCTGGAGCCGGGCGCTCGGATACGTTCCTCGCGGGGCGGTGCGCGACGACTGGGCCGTTCTCGTGCCCGGTGACGGCGTCGGTCCAGCGCTGGCCCTCGATCTCAGCGAGACCCCCGCGCAGGATCATCCACGCGTCCACATCGATCTGAACGCCGCCGACGCGGTTGATCAGGCGGCCGAGGTGGACCGGTTGGTGTCCATCGGCGCCGAACGGGTCGACTGGGACCTCTACCCCGAGGACCCGGACTTCGTGGTGCTGGCCGACACCGAGGGGAATCGCTTCTGTGTCATAGACCCCCTCCACGCCGGGCCGCAGTCATCAGCGCCCGCTCCGCCGCACCTGCGGGCCCTGGTCCGGCACTTCGCCGATCTGCGCGACGGGATCCACGGCGGTGAGACCACACTGCAGGGCAAGGAGGCCGTGTTCGCCAGGGCCGTCGGGTACCTCGACCCGTACGTGCGGCAGGCCCTCGCCGAGCTGAACCGCACCCTGCTGCTCGACACCGGAACCGTGGAGGGCACCGGGGTCGTACGCGGACCGGACGGAGGGCTCGAGGTGGCGTGGACCGTGACCTGGGCGCAGCAGCGGGACGCCCGGATCGACCCGGTGACCATCAAGGCGTTCTACGGCCATGCCTTCCACCACCCGCACCTGTGCGGCGGCACCGTCGGCAACTGGCCCCTCAACGTGTTCGACCAGCGCGATGCCGCGGCCGAACTGCCGACGCTCAGGAGCATCGCGGCCGCCGACCTGCACAATCTGGTCTTCCAGCGCGACTACCGCATCGTGCCCGCCACCACGGCCGGCGCGATCTCATGACCTCCGAGAGCACTGGCTGTAGCTGCCGTATTTCGCATCGAAGCCCCAGAGGGTGTAGAGCTCGCGGGGAACCTTGGTGCAGGGCGTGAGTCCCGTGTCGCCCAGGTAGGTCCAGTCGGCGTCGCCTTCTTTGCGCCAGACATGGGGGCCGCCCTGGCGGCTGATGTTGTAGTTGGTGAAGCCCGTGCTGCCGACCGCGTAGTAGGTCTTGGGCACCCTGTCGAAGCCCCAGACGATGCCGTAACTGATGTTGGTCGGGCCGATGACCCTCTCGCGGCGTCCCTTTGGGAAGGCGTGCTTCTGGCTGGCGAAGTAGGCGTCGGCGAGTTGCTTGCGTAAGGCCTCGGTCACGGGGAGCTTGGCCGCCGTTCCCGTAGGCACCGATGCGGTGACCTGCGGAGCGCCGGCGGCGACATTGCGTGCCGGAGGCGCGCCCTCCGCCCCGCCACAGGCGGCGATGGCGAGGGCCGTGACGGCGCCCCCGAAGGCCAGGACGGCCTTCGTCGCGATGGGTGACGCCGAGGCGCTCTCCGCACGCTTCGGTGTCGTGGTCGTGGTCGTCCGTGCGTTGGCGCTCACGTCGGTTCCTCTGTGTGAAGGGTGCCGCAGTGTGCTCGGCCGAGGTCGGGAACGCTCCCCTCTCTCGGGCACGGCGATTGCCTCGTGCACTGACGATGATTCCCCCCGTACATGCCCGGAATTCGCGGCGTGGGGGAACCCGCGCGAAATATTAGGAAACGCGGGCTCCTGCCGGAGAGCCAGCTGACCTGCTGGAACGCCGCGTACGAGTGGGAGTGCTCAGGAGCCGGCTCATCGGCCGCGATCGACGCCGGCCCAGAGCGGATCGCGGAGGGCACGGCGCAGGATCTTGCCCACCGCGCTCTTCGGGATCGCCTCGACTAGGCCGCCAAGATCATCAATCTCGGGCGAAAACATGTTGTCCACAGGCTGTGGACGAGCGTGGGCGACTTCGTCCGATGCCGCCTCTGCCGCCCATTTCGACGTGACCCCGGGGAACGGTTGCGCGGCTCCCGAGCCCATGTGAGCAGGGCTGACGTCACTGCGGCAGCCGAATCGCACTCAGCGGCACGGACACGGCAGCGATCCGGCAGGCGGGGAAGTGAGGCTTTCCACCGGCGCCGGGCGGTAGCGGTCAGGGTGCTCGTCCCAAGGCGATCACCTGGCCGAGTTCGCTGAGCCTCCGCATGCCCGGCGCGGAGAGACCTGAAACGGCTGAACGCCGGCGGGACCGGAGGCCCTCAAGCCGAACCGCCGGTGACGATAGGAAGGTGCAGTTCCACTATGTCGATCAACGATTCCAGCGGCTACGCCGCACCCACGGCACCCGGTCCGGCTCCCACCGGACCGGCCGGGGGGCCACCTGCTCGCACCACTAGCGGGATGGCCGTCGCGTCGCTCGTTCTCGGGATCGCGGGCTTTCTGGTGATCACGATCCCGATGAACCTGGTGATCGGCGTTCTCGCGCTCTCACGCACCGCACGGCGGGGACAGAAGGGCAAGGGCCTGGTCATCGCGGGGCTGACGCTGTCGGCCGCGTGGGCGGTCGGCCTCGGCGTCATCGGCGCCATGGCGGCCTCGTCGCCGGAGCCGGAGCGGGACGCGCAGGGGCAGATCACCAAGCCGGCGCAGGCGGCGCCGGACAAGCTCAAGGTCGGCGACTGCGTGGCGCAGATCAACGCGGCGGAGGTCTCCGACGTCCGGGCGCAGCCGTGCGGTCAGCCGGGCAGCGGCAAGGTCTTCGCGATCTTCCAGCTCACCCAGGGCTCGTGGCCCGGTGAGAAGGTGGCCGACGACAAGGCCGGCGACACCTGCGTCAAGCGGTACGAGAAGTCGGGTGAGCAGGCCGACAAGCAGTCCGGGATCCAGTACATCCGCCCCACGGAGGCCAGCTGGCGGCTCGGCGACCGCAGGGTCATCTGCCTGGTGGTTCCGAGGGCATGACCCCTCTCGCGGTCGGCCGCCGGAGATGAGTCCCGGCCGGGGGCCGGGGGCCGGCGGTCGACCGCGAGCGAGCCGGTGACCGGGGGCGGGAAAATCCGGTTGATCCGGCCGCTCGGGGCCGACATCGTGACGCCCATGCGGACGCACGAGATCAGGGCCGACTACGACCGGGAGTCCATCGTGGTCTATCAGGCCTACCGACCTGAGATCGCCCGGCCGGCGCTCGAGCACGGGCGGTTCGTTCCGCCCTTCTCCCGGGCCCGGATGACCTGGATCAAGCCGTCGTTCCTCTGGCTGATGGAGCGCAGCAACTGGGCCCGCAAGCCGGGACAGGAGATGATCCTGGCGGTCCGCATCACTCGCGAGGGCTGGGAGGAGGCGCTCTCGCAGGCCGTTCTCACGCACGCCGACCGGCGGGTCTACCGCGGCACCGAGGAGTGGCGGGCCGCGTTCGCGCGGGCTCGGGTGCGCGTGCAGTGGGACCCGGAACGGATGCTGCGCGGGGGGTCGCTTGAGGCCCGGAGCATTCAGGTCGGGCTCAGCCGCCACGTCATCGACCGGTACGCCGACGACTGGATCACCGGCATCGAGGACCTCACCCCGCTCGTTCGCAAGATCCATGGGCTGGCCCACGAAGGTGCCACCGCCAAGGCCAAGGAACTGCTGCCCCGCGAACTCGTCTATCCCCTCGCCCCTGAACTCGCCGGGAGGATCGGCGCGGATCTCTAAGGGCCGGTGGGCGGAGCACGACGGACGTCGGGTTGGATCAGGTCATGTCCGTCATCGTGCATCAAATCGCTCGGCCCCATGGCTGGCCGACCGCCGACCAGTTCGCCTACACCGAGGTCCCCACCCCCACACCGGGGGCGGGCGAGGCCCTGGTGGAGAACATGTACCTCTCGGTTGATCCCTACATGCGGGAGGCGATGGACGACCGTGAACTCGGCGTCCCCATGGAGGGCCGCTCGATCGGCCGCGTGGTCGACTCCCGGGCCTCCGGCCTGACGGCGGGAGACCTGGTCTTCCACCGGCAGGGCTGGCGCAGCCACGCGATCATCACGCCGGACGAGGCCCGCGTCCTTCCCGAGCCGCCGGGCGTCCCGATCACGGCGTACCTCGGCGTGCTCGGCGG
This sequence comes from Actinomadura alba, assembly GCF_014323705.1. GTDB lineage: Bacteria > Actinomycetota > Actinomycetes > Streptosporangiales > Streptosporangiaceae > Actinomadura_C > Actinomadura_C alba. The sequence continues at coordinate 109,364 of NZ_JABVEC010000019.1, read as the reverse complement.
TACCGGCCTGTCCGCGTACGTCGGGCTCACAAAGATCGCACGGCTGCGGCCGGACGAGACGGTGTTCATCTCGGCCGCCGCGGGAGGGGTCGGCAGCGCGGCCGGCCAGATCGCCCGCCTGCTCGGGGCCCGCCGGGTGATCGGCAGCACCGGGTCGGCGGCCAAGGCCGAGCATCTGGTCAACACCCTGGGCTTCGACGCGGCCGTCGACTACACCGCCGGTGACCTGGCCGCCCGGCTCACCGCCGAGGCTCCCGACGGGCTCGACGTGTACTTCGACAACGTCGGCGGCGACCATCTGGAGGCGGCGATCACCGCGATGCGCGACCATGGCCGGATCGCCTGGTGCGGTGCGGTGGCGCAGTACAACGCCGTGACGGCCCCGGCCGCGCCTCGCAATCTGTTCGACGTCGTCGGCAAACAGTTGCGCCTGGAGGGCTTCCTCGTTCGCGACCACCGGCACCTGCAACCCGAACTCGAGGAGTTCCTCGCGCCGCACCTGCGGAGCGGGCGGGTGGTCGTGGACCAGACCGTCGTCGACGGGATCACCGACATCGTCGACGCCTTCCTGACGATGTTGCGCGGGGGCAACACCGGCAAGATGATCGTCAGCGTCTGATCCATCGGCTGGGGCGGGCCGACGGGCTCTGCCCCGGCTCAGCTCCGTACGACGTCGTGATAGGGCTGGATGAGGTCCCAGCGGTTGCCGTACAGATCCTCGAACACGGCGACCTTTCCGTAGCGCTCCTCACGCGGGGCCTCCAGGAACGTGACCCCCCTCGCCGTCATGCGCGTGTAGTCGTAGTCGAAGTCCTCGGTGTAGAGGAACAGGCCGACCCGGCCGCCGGTCTGCTCGCCCACCCGAGCCTTCTGGCGGGCGTTCGCCGCCCGGGCGAGCAGCACCCCGGTCTCGCGCGCACCGCGCGGGGCGACGACGACCCAGCGCTTGCGCTCGTCCAGCCGGGTGTCCTCGCGCAGTTCGAAGTCGAGGGCGCCGACGTAGAACGAGATGGCCTCGTCGTAGTCGCGCACGACGATGGTCACGAGTCCGAGGTGCGACATCGGATGATCATGTCAAGGTCCACGGGGGCGTGGCCCGGCGGGGCGGCGGAACGGCCTCGGTCAGCTGGTGCTTCACTGTGAAAGTCCCCGACGCAGCAGGGAGAGATCCGTTCATGACCGACAAGATCTCGGTGGCGGTCCTCGGTACCGGCATCATGGGCGCGGCGATGGCACGCAACCTCGCCCGGGCAGGTCACGACGTCCGAGTCTGGAACCGCACCAAGGACAAGGCCGAGCCGATCGCGGACGACGGAGCGCGGGTCGCGGACACGCCGGCGGAGGCCGTGGACGGTGCCGACGTCGTGCTGACGATGCTGCACGACGGCCCCTCGGTCGATGAGGTGATGCGGCGGGCGGCCCCCGCGCTGCGCCGGGGCGCCGTGTGGGCGCAGTGCTCCACCGTCGGCCTCGACGCCCTGCCGGAACTCGCGGGCCTCGCCCGTGATCATGGGCTGATCTTCGTCGACGCGCCCGTGCTCGGCACCCGGCAGCCCGCGGAGAACGGGCAGTTGCTGGTGCTCGCCGCCGGCCCGGACGAGGCGCGTGCCGCTCTCGCCCCCGTCTTCGACGCGGTCGGCAGCCGTACGATCTGGGCCGGTGACGACGGCGCGACCGGCGGCGCGACCCGCCTCAAGCTCGTCGCCAACAGCTGGGTGCTCGCGATCACGAACGGCACCGCCGAGGCGCTGGCGCTCGCCAAGGGCCTAGACGTGGATCCGCAGGACTTCCTGGGCATCATCGCCGGCGGGCCGCTGGACAACGGCTATCTGCGGGTGAAGGCGGCCGCGATCCTCGGCGGCGACCTCACCCCGAGCTTCGCGACGGGCACGGCCGAGAAGGACGCCCGTCTGATCGTCGCCGCGGGCGAGCGGGCGGGCGTCCGGATGGACGTGGCCGCCGCGGGGGCCGAGCGCTTCCGCCGGGCGGCGGCGCAGGGCCACGCGGACGAGGACATGGCGGCCTCGTACTTCGCGAGCTTCGACGGCTGACCTCGGGACCTCATCGCCCCTTGACGGAGGTCGGCTAACTCCATTAGCTTTTCAGCTATCAGGCTGAACTTTGCGGCTATGGAGGTTGCGATGACCGAGTTCCTGGACATCGAGGGCGGTCGGATCGCCTACGACGTCACCGGCGAAGGGTCGCTGGTCGTGCTGGCACCGGGGCTGGCGGACGTTCGCGGGGCGTTCCGCTTCCTCGCGCCGAAGCTCGTCGAGGCCGGCCACCGGGTCGCCACGGTTGATCTTCGCGGCCACGGCGAGTCGAGCACCGGCTGGAGCTCCCACTCCCGTGCCGACACCGCGGGCGACCTGCTCGCACTGATCCGCCACCTGGGCGGCCCGGCGGTCATCATCGGCGCCTCGTTCAGCGGCGGTTCCGCGGTGATCGCGGCGGCCGCGGAGCCGGCCCTGGTCAGCGCCATCGTCATGGTCGACCCCGGCACCCGCAAGGCCAAGCTCAAGCCGCGCGACCTCACGCTGCGGTTCGTCCGGGGAATGACGCTGATCGCCGGTGCTCTGCTCCTGCGCAACACCGCCCTCTGGGGCCGTTACCTTCGCCTCGCCTACCCGGGGGTGCGGCCCGCCGACTTCGACGACTACGTACGGGCGCTCAAGGCCAATCTGCGCGAGCCGGGCCGGATGGCGGCCGCCGCCGCGATGGGGATGTCGTCCGCAGCCGACGCGGAGGCCCGGCTCCCCGGCGTCCGGTGCCCGGCCCTGGTGGTCATGGGCACGCTCGACCCCGACTTCCCCGACCCGCGTGCCGAGGCCGAGGCCATCGCAGCGGCCATGCCCGCCGGGGTCGGTACGATCGCGATGATCGAGGGCGGGGGCCACTACCCGCACGCCCAGTTCCCCGGCCAGGTCGCCGACGCCGCCCTGCCCTTTCTCGAGGAGAACGCCGTTGCCTAGAGCCGGGCTGTCGCCCGACGCCGTCGTCGACGTAGCCCTCGACCTCGTCGACGAGGGCGGTGCCGGGGCACTGACCCTCGCCGCGGTGGCGGGCCGCGCGGGCGTGGCGACTCCCTCGCTCTACAAGCACGTGCGCAACCTGACCGAGCTGCGGGCGCTGGTGTCGATACGGATCATGGACGAGATCTCCGACCGGGCCGGCGAGGCCGTGCTCGGCCGGTCCGGCGACGACGCGCTGCGTGCCCTGATGAAGGCCTACCGCTCCTACGTCGTGGATCATCCCGGCCGCTATTCGGCCATGATGCAGGAGGCCGACCCCGGCGTGGTCGAATCCGGGCGGCGGCGGATCGAGGCCGGGCAGCGGCTGGTCGACATCATGCTCGCCGCGCTGCGGGCGTACGGGCTGGAGGGCGGCGAGGCGATCCACGCCGCCCGGAGCCTGCGCTCGGCAGCGCACGGCTTCGCGGTCCTGGAGGCCGCCGGGGGCTTCGGCCTCCCCGAGAAGCTCGACGAGAGCTATGAGCTGCTCATCCACATGGTGATCTCGGGACTGCGCACCCCGCGCTGAACGCGGCGGTGGCTCTGCCCGCGGGCGAGCCCCTGCCGGGGCGAACGGGCCCCTCCCGGGAGACGGCCCCGGCCGGGCGAACGGGCCCCGGCCGGCGGCAGCGGCAGTGATCAGGTCGCGCGCTTGCGGACGATCTGCTTCACCTCTTCGGTCAGGGCGTCGGCCGCCGGCAGCCTGGGCAGCAGTTCGGGTTCGAGGGTGAGCGCCCGGAACACGAGCGAGACGGTGACGTCGTGGTTCGGGCGGCCGGTCACCGTGATCTCGTCACCGGCCTGGATGTCGCCGGGTTCGATGACCCGCAGATAGGCGCCCGGCACAGCGCGCCGGGTGAACCGCTTGATCCATCCGGTCTCTTCCATCCAGCCCTGGAAGGTTCCGCACGGGATGCGCGGGTCCGCCACCTCGAGGACCACCTGTGCGCCGACGCGCCAGCGTTCGCCGATCAACGCGCCGTTCACGTCGAGGCCCGACGTGGTCAGGTTCTCGCCGAAGACGCCGTCCGGCAGGTCCCGCCCGAGCTCGGCCGCCCAGGCGTCCAGATCTTCGCGGGCGTAGGCGTAGACGGCCTGGTCGTCGCCGCCGTGGTGCTTGACGTCATGGACCCGGTCGCCCGCGAGGCCCACCGCGCCGGTGCCCTTCGGACCCGGCGCGCTCACCGCCACCGGGCCCTCGACCGGGCGCTTGTCGATGCCGGTCGTGCCGACGCGCTTCCAGGGGTTCGAGCGCGGCCTGCCGATGTTCACCGAAAGGAGAAGTGCCATGGCTGAACGGTAGGCAGGCCCGCCACCGTCCCGCGACCCGGTTTTCCGGCCGCCCGCCCGCCGGTCCGTCCTCCCGTCCGTCCGCCGGTCCGTCCTCCCGCCGTTCCGGCCGGTGCACCGGCCGCTCCGGGGCCGGTCAGCGGAGGCCGGCGAAGACGTCGTCCTCGTGATCCGGAACCGGGACATGGCTGAAGGCGCGGACGAAGGCCTCGCGACCGAACGCGCGGCGCAGGGCCTCGTCGGGCATCCGCAGGAAGAAGATGTTGTCTCCCTGGCTGGCGTGCGCCTCCAGCGCCTTGCGCTTGCGCTCGGTGTAGGCGGACACGTCCACGACCGTGGTGATCAATTCGTCCGGGGTGCCGAAATCCTCGGGCAGCTCGGAGATGTCGCCGAGATCGGCGCCGATGCTCTGCAGGTACTCGAACAGCTCACGCATCGCCCGGCGTGGGACGGCCGTGTGGTAGAGCTTGCGCGGGATCCCGGTGGCCTCGGCCGCGGCGACGGCGATCCGGTGGGCCTGGATGTGATCAGGGTGACCGTAGTTGCCGTTCTCGTCGTACGTGACGACGACCTGGGGCCGGTAGCGCTCCATGAGCGCGGCGAGTCGCGAGACGGCCTGGTCGAACGGGACGTTCCAGAAGGCGTCCGGGCTCTCGTTGCCCGCCCATCCGGCCATGCCGGAGTCGTGGTAGCCGAGAAGTTCGAGGTCGGTGATGCCCAGATGGGCGACGGATTCGCGGAGCTCGTCGAGACGCAGGGCGCTCACCTGGGCCTCGTCGTGCCCGGGCGCGCCCGGCTTGACCCCGCCCGGGCCGTCGCCCTGTTCGCCGTTGGTGCATGTGACGAGTACGGTGCGGATCCCTTCGTCCGTGCAGCGGGCGAACAGCCCACCGGTTCCCAGTACTTCATCGTCGGGGTGGGCGTGAACGGCCATCAGCGTCAGTTCAGGATCCATGGGCTCCAGGATGCCTGAGGAGTGGGACGTTTCGCCCTGGTTAATGGTCGCGTGGGGGGTGTCACCTGCGGATGTGGTGCGTCTCACGCGGCGGTTTACATCGCGTTCACATAACGGCAACAGGTCCGAAATGCCCGATTGTCAACCTCGCAATGTCCGAAACCTCCCATCTACCTGCGACGAGGGGACCGACGTTGTCCTACAAGGCCGAGTACATCTGGATCGACGGCACCGAGCCCACCGCGCGGCTCCGGTCGAAGACCAAGATTCTTCCGGACGGCGCGGAGCTTCCGCTGTGGGGTTTCGACGGTTCCAGCACGAATCAGGCTCCGGGGGGCGCCTCGGACTGTGTGCTCAAGCCGGTCTTCTCGTGTCCCGACCCGGTACGGGGCGGCGATGACCGGCTCGTGCTGTGCGAAGTGCTGACCACCGAGATGGAGCCGCACCCGTCCAACACCCGGGCGATGCTCAGCCCCGTCGCCGAGCGGTTCGCCGCGCAGGACTCGTGGTTCGGCATCGAGCAGGAGTACACCTTCTTCGAGGAGGGCCGCCCGCTCGGCTTCCCGGCCGGCGGCTTCCCGGCTCCGCAGGGCTTCTACTACTGCGGCGTGGGCAACGACGAGGTCTTCGGACGCGAGATCGTCGAGGCGCATCTCGACGCCTGCCTCACCGCGGGTCTGGCGATCTCCGGCATCAACGCCGAGGTCATGCCCGGTCAGTGGGAGTTCCAGGTCGGCCCGGCCGGGCCGCTGGAGGTCGCCGACCACCTGTGGGTCGCGCGCTGGCTGCTCTACCGCATCGCGGAGGACTTCGGCGTCGGCGCGACGCTGGACCCCAAGCCGGTGAAGGGCGACTGGAACGGCGCCGGAGCGCACACCAACTTCTCCACCAAGGCGATGCGTGAGGGCTACGAGCCGATCATCACCGCCTGTGAGGCGCTCGGCGAGCAAGCGCAGGAGCACGTCAAGGGCTACGGCGCCGACATCGAGCACCGGCTCACCGGGCTGCACGAGACCGCCCCGTGGAGCAAGTTCAGCTACGGAGTGTCCGACCGCGGTGCCTCGGTGCGCATCCCGTGGCAGGTCGAGGCGGACAGGAAGGGCTACATCGAGGACCGGCGCCCCAACGCCAACTGCGACCCCTACGTGGTCGCGCGCTTGATCGTCGACACCTGCTGCTCCGCGCTGGAGAAGGCCGGTCAGGTCTGATCGGCGGGCCGGCCGACGTCCGTACGGGTCGGCCGGCATTCGCACGGGCCGGCGGCCAGGACGGGCCGCCGGTCAGGACCGGTCGGCGGTCGGGGCGGGCCGCCGGTCAGGGACGGTCGGCGGTCGGGGTGGGGCCGCCGGCCGTCAGGCCCGCGGCCGGGCGGCGCTGTCCCCGGACACCGCTGTGATATTGCCGGCCGGATCGAAGTTGGCGGTCAGCACTGCGCCGCCGGGATGCCGTCCGGCGATCCGGTCCGGCGCCTCCCTGCTCGGGATGTTGAAATGCCGGAACATGCCGCGCACGACGGCGCGCTGCTCGCTCGGCCAGACCTGGGCCGCCCGCATCAGCAGGTCCGGCGCGATGGCGGGTTCGAACTGCGCGACCGGCACCTGCGGGTCGTCGATGTGGACGTACGTCGAACCCTTGCCCTCGTTGATCCGGCATGACCAGATCCCCTGGCCGCCGAGGACGTACGCCGACGCGATGGCCAGGGTCGTTGCGGCGCCGTGGGGGTTGGCGAAGCCGGACAGATCGAGATGTCCCGTGGTCAACTCGGGAATGTCCTGTCGTTCACCGAACTGGTAGATCATGCGCACAGGCGCGACCGCCGGATGCTCCCAGTCGAAGGCGGGGTTGTCCCACATCCACAGCCAGGTCTGGCTCAGGTGCGAGAAACTGCCCAGGCCCGTCACGCCGCCGAGGACCAGTCCGTTGCCCGTCAGCGTGCGAGCGCTGAGGTCGAGGTTCCGGTGGTGCGTGCCGAGGAACTCGTTGATGAGGTCCTGCTGCTGAATGGCGGCTGCGGTGCAGTCGGCGGCGAACGCCTGAAAGATCGGGCTGAAATCGCTTGGTGCTGACATATCCCGTCAGCATATGGTTTCGTACGGTGGCCGCGGGCGCTCCGTGCCCGTTTCGTCACTCCCGATTCCGCTCGACGGCCACCGCCGGTACCCCCCCGGCGATCTCGCCATCACCTCGAACGCTTAGAGTCATCATCTGTGCACGTTCGGTGACTGAAGGGTGGGCGGCGATGGCCGAGAGGATCTTCGATATCCCGGCACTGAAGCGGCGGATGACCCGGGTCGGGGTGTGGAGCGCGACGCTGGGCGCGGAGCCGGCCGCCTTCGAACAGGAGGCCGCGGCCGAGATCGAGAGCCTGGGCTACGGAACACTCTGGATCGGTGAGGCCCCCAGCAGCAAAGAGGCGCTGACCCACTCCGCGATCCTGCTGCAGGGCACCCGGCGGCTGACGGTGGCCACCGGCATCGCCAACATCTGGGCCCGCGACGCGATCGCGGCGGCGAACGGCGCGAACACCCTGGCCGAGGCGTTCGACGGTCGCTTCCTGTTCGGCCTGGGCGTCAGCCACGCTCCCCTCGTGCAGCCGAGGGGCCACGACTACCGCAATCCGCTCGAGGCGATGCGGAACTACCTCGACGCCATGGACGCCACCGAGTTCGCAGGCCCGTTGCCCGAGCAGCCGCCGCGCATGCTCGCCGCGCTGCGGACGAGGATGCTGGAGCTGTCGGCCGAGCGCACCGAGGGCGCGCACACGTATTTCGTCACTCCCCTGCACACCTCCCGCGCCCGCGACATCCTCGGGGACAAGCCGGTGCTGGCTCCCGAACAGGCCCTCGTGCTCGAGACCGACCCGGGGCGGGCACGTGAGATCGCGCGTCGCTACATGGCGTTCTACCTGTCGCTGCCGAACTATCTGAACAACCTGCGTGAGCTCGGCTGGGACGAGGAGGACCTCGCCGCCGGCGGCAGTGACGCGGTCGTCGACGCCATCGTGGTGTGGGGCGACGAGGAGACGGTCGCCGCCCGTGTCCGGGAGCACTACGCGGCCGGGGCCGACCACGTGTGCGTTCAGCCGCTGGCAGACGACAGCCGGCAGGTGCTGGAGCACCTGCGCCGGCTGGCCCCGGTGCTCATCGAGGGCTGACCCGGGCACGGTACGGTCGCCGGTCGCCGGTCGCGCGCTATCCGCCGTACGCCGGGCCGCCGGGGACCGTGACACCGAGCAGCCCGGCGTAGCGGTCCACGAACATGATCTGGCCCTTCACCTGCGAGACCACCTCGGGCGGGACGATCCCGGGCTGACCGGCGAACTGCCCGGCGCCGCCGTTCGGACCGAGCGGCACGATGATGCCGGGCATCGCCGGCTCGTACTCCGTGAGCACGCCGTCACCCTCGATGAGCGTACGGATGTTGGCGGCGGCGATCTCGGCCTGGACGCCGGCCAGCGCGGCCATGTTGCCGTCGATCGCGGCGATGTCGCCGATGGCGAACACCGTGTCCTGGTCGAACACGCGCAGGTCGGAGGTCACTTCGAGGTACCCGCCGGACGTGAGCGCGTCGGCGAGCTCCTCGTCGAGGTAGTCGGTGACGGGGCTGATCCCGTGGCAGCGGAACCACACGTCCGCCGTGAGGTTCCGGCCCGCCTCAGTCGTGAGGCTGAAGGTCTCCAGCACGCCGGGGGCCGTCGGAGGTGTGCCGCGCAGGGGGCTGCCGAGCACGAACTCGACGCCGAGGTCGGTGAGCTGGCGGCGCAGATCGGACCTCAGATCGGGGTTGTAACCGCCGGGCAGGATGTCGCTCGAGCCGTTCGCGATGGTGACGTGCTTGTCCGGCCACACCGCGAGGATCTCGCCGGCCAGTTCCAGGCCCACCGGCCCGGCGCCGAGCAGCAGCACCCTGCCGGCGTTGGCGAGCGCCTTGTGGATCAACTGGTACCGCTCCAGGGTCTGGTCCGCGCTGTCGAGCTCGGTCTTTGCCGGGAACGGATACCTCGAGCCGGTGGCGAGCACGATGTAGTCCGCGGCCAGCTCATCGCCCGATGCCAGCACGACCCGCCCGGCGCCGACCATGACGGCGCGGTCCCGTACGACCCGGCCGTGGGCCAGCAAGCGGTCGTACGGCAGGAAGATGCGCGACAGCCAGTCCGGTTCGACGAGCGCGCGCAGCGCGGCCACGTTGTGCACGAAGGCGTCTTTGGGCTCGACCAGGATGACGTCGGCGACGTCGTCGAGCGACTTGGCGACGCTGATGCCGCCGTAGCCGCCGCCGACGACCACGACGGTCGGCCGGGCGGAGCGCGGGGAACGGGGGGCTTCGGTCATGGGGGCTCCAGGTCTGGTGCGCGAGTGTCTCAACGTACGTGTTCCGCCGATCCGTCACATCCGGTTCGGGTGGTACGAACGGAACATCCGCGCAGCGCTGCCCGGCGCGCCGGTGAACTTGATTCTCACGCGTCGATTACTGAGATCGGCTAGAGTCCCGCACATGCATGAGGGGCAAGAGGCGTGGGATGTTCTCGTGGGTCCGGGCTTCCTGCACGCCCTGCGTGACGCCCACGAGGCCGCGACCAGGATCGTGTTCACCCGGCTGAGCCGGTCGGCGGGCTTCAAGGACCGGTCCTTCGGCTACACCTCGTTCGACGTGCTCGAGTCCCAGCTCGACCGCGTGTTCCGGCTCGGCGCCTTCGGCCCGGCCGATACCGACGACCCGCTCCTCGGCGCGGTCGCGCGCGCCAACCTCAACGGTTCGCCCGGCTGGCGGTACGGGTCGTACCGCGTCCTGCTCAAGCGCTATGACTTCGGCTCCGTCGACGGCATCCGGTGGGACCAGGCCAGCCCGACCAAGCAGGCCGTGTCCAAGCAGGACTACGCCGACGACCCACAGCTCGCTCTCGACCTCGGCGGCCATGACGTGCCGGTGGTGCCCGGTGAGACGTCCGCGCCGATCACACTCGTACTCGCGCACAGCGCCAGCGAGGAGCCCCTCGAACTCGAGCTCTTCCTCGGCCGGCCGCGCTTCAACGCCGACGGCGGTTCGCCGTGGTGGTGGCGGCGCGCCCTGACCCGCGAGGCGCTCGGCGCCGATCCGCGCCCGGCGCGCGTCGAGCCGACGATGCCGATCTGGAGCGAGGACGAGCTCGACGTGCCTCTGCGGCTCCGGGCCGCGACCGGCCGGACCGCGACAGGCACGACGAGCTCTGAACCCGCTCGATGAACGATCCGGGCGGCGGCCCGCCCGCCCGGCGGCCCGGTGGCCGCAGGCTGGCCGAGGCGCGCCTGCTGTTCGAGGCCGAACGCCTGACCCTGGCCCGGCGCCTGCGCGGCCTGCGTAAGAACCAGCTCGCCGCGGCGGTCGACACCACCCCGACCGCGATCGGTCATTACGAGTCCGGGGTGCACCGGCCGTCGGAGCGGGTCCTGTCGCGGCTGGCGATGTCGCTCGGGGTACCAGTGGAGTTCTTCCAGGCCGGCCACGGTTCGGTGCTCGACGCCGGGCACGCGCACTTCCGCTCACTGCGCTCGACCACCCAGATCGAGCGCGACCAGGCCCTCGCCTACGGCCGGATCGTCGCCGACATCGTCGCGGCGATCGAGGGGTTCGTGGAGTTCCCGGCGGTGATGGTGCCGGAGTGGCCGGTCACGCCGGACGAGATCGCCGGCCCGGGGCCGGTCGAGGCCGCCCGCCGGGCCCGCGAGCTCCTGGTCGGGGGGCCCGGGCCCGTGCGCAGTGTCGTACGGCTGCTCGAGTCGGCCGGCATCGTCGCGATCGTGTTGCCGCCCACCACCGAGCGGGTCGACGCCTTCAGCGTCACCGCCTACCCCCGCCCGCTCGTGATGTTCAACCCGGCGAAGGGCGACTACTGGCGCAACCGGTTCGACGGGGCCCACGAGCTCGGTCATCTCGTGATGCACGCCGACGCCGAGCCGGGCAGCCGGGTCGTCGAGGACCAGGCCAACCGGTTCGCCGCCGAGTTCCTGATGCCCGAGCAGGACATCGCGGACGCCCTCCCGGCGACGGCCGACTGGGCGCGCCTCGCCGAGCTCAAGACCGAGTGGGGGGTCAGCATGGCGGCGCTGCTCTACCGCGCCCGCACCCTCCGGGTGATGAAAGAGGTGACGTACCGCAACGCGATGAGCGCCATGAGCACCCGCGGCTGGCGGCGCCGTGAGCCCGGCCCGGAGCGTCCCCTCGAACGCCCGACGATGCTCACCAAGGCTCTGGAGATGCTGGCCGTCACCGGTGTCGACCGGGACCGCCTCGCCGACGCCGCCCGGGTGACCCGGGCCGATCTCGACCTGCTCGTGCCGAGCCGGCCCACGCCGTCCGCCACCCCCACGCCCGGCCGGTGATCAGCGGGGCAGACCTGCGAGCTTGGCCAGCAGGAGGGTCTCGGCCAGGCAGGCGCTCTCGAAGTCACCGAGGTCGACGCTCTCGTCCGGGCCGTGCGCGCGGCTGTCCGGATCTCCGCCGGCGCTCGTGACCAGGATGGCCGCGTCCGGGAACGCGTCGGCGAACTCAGCGATGAACGGGATGGTGCCGCCGATGCCGATGTCCACGGACTCGTTGTCGTAGGACTCGCGGAACGCGGCGCGCGCCGCGTCGAACGCCGGGCCGTCGGCGTCGATGGCGACCGGCCGGGCCGCCTCGCCGTCCCGTACGTCGACCTGGACGCCCCAGGGCGCGTGCTCGCGCACGTGCCGCTCCAGCGCCTCCAGCGCCTGCTCCGCGTCCTGGCCCGGTGCGATCCGTACGCCGATCTTGGCGGTGGCCACCGGGATGAGGGTGTTGGACGCGTCGGCCACCCGGGTGGTGTCGAGCGCCAGCACCGATGCCGACGGCTTGGCCCAGATCCGTTCCGCCACGGTGCCGGTGCCGATGAGCCGTACGCCGTCGAGCATGGCCGCCTCGGCGCGGAACCGCTGCTCGGGGTAGTCGAGCTCCGGCGGCTCGGCGGTGACGAGCCCGTCGATGGCGACGTCGCCCTCGTCGTCGTGCAGCGTCGCCAGCAGCCGGCACAGCGCGGTCAGCGCGTCGGGGACGGCGCCGCCGTAGAGGCCGGAGTGCACACCGTGCTCCAGTGCCCGTACCTCGACGACGCACTCGATCATGCCGCGCAGGACCGTGGTGAGAGCGGGCGTGCCCACTGTGAAGTTCGCGCCGTCGGCGAGCACGATGACGTCGGCCGCGAGCTTGTCCCGGTAGCGCTCGATGAACGCGCCGAGCGTGGGGGAGCCGATCTCCTCCTCGCCCTCGACGAAGACCGTCACGCCGACCGGCGGCCGCCCGTCGAAGGCCCGCAGCGCCGCCAGGTGCGCCGCGATCCCCGCCTTGTCGTCGGCCGACCCGCGGCCGAAGAGCCGCCCGTCGCGCTCGGCCGGCTCGAACGGCGGGCTGGTCCACTCGGCCGGACGGCCGGTCGGCTGCACGTCGTGGTGCGCGTACAGCAGCACGGTCGGCCGGCCGGGCGGCGCGGGATAGCGGGCGAGCACCGCGGGCTGACCGCCCTCGATTTCGTCGAGGATCTCGACCTCCGGTGCCCCGGTCGCGCGGAACAGCGCGGCCGTCGCCTCGGCCGACCGGCGCACCTGAGCCGCGGCCGCCGGATCGGCGCTGACCGAGGGGATCCGGATCAATGCTTCCAGGTCGGCCCGGACGCCCGGCAGTACCTGCCGGAGAGTCTCCCGTAGCTCATCGCCCATGATCGCTTGTTGCCCCTCTCACCCGTGCTTCGTCTCGTCCGTGCCGCATCGCGCTCTGAGAGGGGCAGCCTATGCGGCGCCCCGCGGGCCGTGCCATGGGGCATCGGTCCGCGGGGCGGTGGGCCGGCGATGCGATCAGCGCAGGCCGAGGCCGTGGCCGTACGGGTAGAGCGTCTGGTCGGGCGCGCCGGCCACCGGGATGCGGACCGGCAGCCGGCCCTGCGGCCTGTTCTCGCCGTACAGCACGCGGGTGACCGACTCCAGCGCGTGCCCGGTGTAGGAGAACGTGGCGAGGAAGGTCGACGCCTCGGTGAAGTAGGCGATGTCGTACGGGTCGCGGGCGGCGATCACGATGACCGGCTTGCCGGTGGCGACGAGGGCCTTGGTCAGGTTCATCTGCCCCGGCCCGTTGTGCGGTTCGCCCGGCTTGCTCTCGGCGATGTCCCAGGCCCGGTTGGTGACCACGACGGTGAGGTCGTTCGCGCCGGCGCGCGCGACCGCCTGGCCGATCGTCGCCTGCGAGGGGCTGATGCCGGTCTCGTACACGCTGGTCTGCGGGCCGCGCTTGGCGATCGCGTCGGCGAGGCCCTGGGTGGTGGCGACGCCCCAGCCGGTGACGAGCACCTTGCGGGAGTCCTTGGGCAGCGGGAGCAGCCCGGCGTCGTTCTTGATCAGCGTGGTGGTGCCGTCGGTGATGCGCTGGGCGGTGGCGAGGTGCTGCGGGTTGCCGACCACCTCGGGCACCTTGGTCTCGTCGACGTAGGGATCGGCGAACAGGCCGCGCTTCAGCTTGAGCCGCAGGATCCGGTAGACCGACTCCTCGATGCGCTTCTCGGTCAGCTCACCGCTGCGCACGGCGTTGAGCACGGCGTTGTACTGCAGGTCGAAGGCGCCGTCCGGCGACTTGAGCAGCTGGTCGACCCCGGCCTTGAGGGCGAGTACGGGCACGCGCTCGTCGCCGTACTTGTCCCGGACGCCCTGCATGCCCAGGGCGTCGGTGATGACCACGCCGTCGTACTTCAGCCGCTCGCGCAGGATGCCGGTCAGGATCGGCCGGGAGAGGGTCGCGGGGTCCTCAGCGGGGTCGAGCGAGGGCACGATGATGTGCGCCGTCATGATCGAATCGATCCCGCTCTTGATCGCGGACTGGAACGGCGGCATGTCGAGCCGCTCCCACTCCTCCCGGGTGTGGTCGATCTTCGGTACGCCCGTGTGGCTGTCGGTCGCGGTGTCGCCGTGGCCGGGGAAGTGCTTGGCGGTCGAGCTGACGCCGGCGTTCTGGTAGCCGCGTACGGCCGCCCCGGTCAGCTTGGCCGCCACCTGCGGGTCGGCGCTGAAGGACCTGACCCCGATGACGGGATTGGCCGGGTCGACGTTGACGTCGGCGACCGGCGCGAAGTCCTGGTTGACGCCCATGGCGCCCAACTCGGTGCCGCTCACCTGCGCGGCCCGGTAGGAGTCGCCGACGTCGCGGCCGGCGCCGAGCGCCATGTTGCCGGGCAGCTGCGTGGCCGGGGCGAGGATCCGGGCGACGACGCTGCCGCCCTCCTGGTCGGTCGAGACGAGCAGCGGGATCTTCGCGCGCTGGCGCATCGCCGCCCGCTGGAGGCCGTTGGACAGCCCGGCGATCTGCTGGGGGTTCTTGGTGTTGTTCGACCAGGCGAAGTAGATGATGCCGCCGAGCCGGTACTTGTCGATGAGCTGCGCGGCGTTGTCGACCCCGTAGAACCGGCGGTTGAGCGCGACGTCACCCGGCTCGGTGGTGTCGGCCCGGTCGCCGTAGGCGTAGGTGACGAACAGCTGGCCGACCTTCTCCTCGAGGGTCATCCCGTTGATGATCTTGGTGATGCGGGGGTCCTTGCCTCGGGCGGTGGCGGCCTGGGCGCTGCCGGCTCCCAGACCGGTCAGCACCAGCCCGCTGGCGGTCACGAGCGCTATCAGACGGCGGGGACGAGCCACGGGCACTCCCTTCGCCCCGGCGCCTGCCGGAGACGGACCTACGGCGGAGAACTGATCATCAGTCAGGTGATGCCGGGCGTCAATAGGCTTGCGGCAGGCATGCGCCGCGCCGCCATGGCGCGGTCCGCGGATCATGGGCCGGTCCGGCCGTCGTCAGAGAGGTGCCGGGGCGGGTCAGGTGCGGTTTCGCCGACGCACTTGATGACCCGTCAGCGCGCCGCGATCAGCTCCGCGATCTGTACGGCGTTGAGCGCCGCGCCCTTGCGGAGGTTGTCGCTGGAGCAGAACAGCGCGAGCCCGTGCTCGACGGTCTCGTCGGCGCGGATCCGGCCGACGTACGTGGGGTCCTGCCCGGCCGCCTGCAGCGGGGTCGGCACGTCGGAGAGTACGACGCCGGGTGCGGTGCCGAGGATCTCGTGCGCGCGGCGCGGGCTGATCGGCCGGGCGAACCGCGCGTTGATCTGCAGGGAGTGGCCGGTGAAGACGGGGACTCGCACGCAGGTGCCCGAGACCTTGAGCCCGGGTATCCCGAGGATCTTGCGGCTCTCGTTGCGCAGCTTCTGTTCCTCGTCGGTCTCGTCGCTCCCGTCATCGACGACGGAGCCGGCCAGCGGAAGCACGTTGAACGCGATCGGGCGGCTGTAGACGCTCGGCGCGGGGAACGACACGGCCGCCCCGCCGAAGGTCAGCGCGCTCGCGTCCTCGACGACCTTGCGCGTCTGCTCGTCGAGCTCGGCGACGCCGGCCAGTCCGCTGCCGGACACCGCCTGATAGGTCGCGACGACCAGGCTCACCAGCCCGGCCTCGTCGTGCAGCGGCCGCAGCACCGGCATGGCCGCCATCGTCGTGCAGTTCGGGTTGGCGATGATCCCCTTGGGTCGCCGGTCCGCCGCCTCAGGGTTGACCTCCGAGACCACCAGCGGCACGTCCGGGTCCATCCGCCAGGCCGACGAGTTGTCGATGACCACCGCGCCCGCGGCGGCGACGCGCGGAGCCAGCTCCTTGGCGGTGCCCTTCCCGGCGGAGAAGAGCGCGATGTCCAGCCCGGAGTAGTCGGCGGTGGCCGCGTCTTCGACGGTCACCTCGGTACCCCGCCACGGAAACGTCCGGCCTGCCGAGCGGGCCGAGGCGAACAGCCGCAGCTCGTCGGCGGGGAACTCGCGATCGGCGAGGATCTGCCGCATGACCCCGCCGACCTGTCCGGTCGCTCCGATGATCCCGATTCTCATAGGTCGAGGTTACCCATCGCTCCCGTCGCCACGCCGCCCCATTTCCGGCCGCGCGCGGCGGTGAGAGCGCGGCCGGGTGCCGGGTCGAGAGGGAGGCCGGGTGCCGGATCGGGTGCGAGGCCGGGTGCCGGGTCGAGTGCGGTGGCCGGTACCGCGTTCATCGCGCCGGTCACTGTGCCGCCCGCCGGGGCTCGGGCGCCACCCACGGATCCCGGCCGTCGCGCGAGTCCCGGCCGCGCGCTTCGCGTACGTCCCGTACGTCCCGTACATCTCGTACAGCCGGGACGTCGTCCGCGCCGTGCCCGGCCCCGGGGGCGGTCCCGTTGGCGGCGGCGGTGGTGTGGGCGGTCGCGTGGGCGGCGTGAGCGGATCGCATCTGGTGCAGAAGGCTCGGTGCGCGACCGGCCGGGCCGGGCGGAATGTGCATGTAGCCACGGGTGACGAATCCGTCCTCCGCCACCTCGATGGGGCGGTAGTCCGCCGGGTCGACCAGGCCGGAGGTGTGCCGGATCACGTCGTCGTAGAGGTGTTCGGAGGTCACCAGCCCGACCTCGGCGGCCGTCTCGCGGAACTCGGCCTTGAACGCCGGGGCGTCGAGCAGGGTGAAGAGCCGGGTCAGCGAGTGCCCGACGACGCCGTGCCCGTCGAAGAGGACGCTTCCGGCGTGCAGGGCGACGCGGAGCCTGATCTGCGCGGCATCGCTGGACATCTTGTTGTGGAAGCGCAGTTCGGCCCGTACCAGGTCGATGAGCGGGTCGAGGAACAACATGGCGGGCACCACGGACGGCACCACCACGAGCACGCCGTCGCCGCGGTCCTGCCGGAACCATTCCTGCCAGCCCACTCCGGCCTGGTCGAAGGCGTTCCGGATCGCCCCGTACATCGCCTTCCGCACGTACCGCTGCACTTCGTCGTCGCGGCGCCGGTCCGTGAAGGACACGATGTCGACCGCGAAGAGAGTGCAGTGCACCGCGTGATCGTGGCCGTGGTGCGCCGGTGCGGGCTCGGGCGCCGGCCGGGTGCCCGTGACCGCTCTGCCGGCGCGGGTGCTGCTCAGCCGGTGGGGTTGATAGGTGACATGTGGGCCTGCCTGCCTCTCGCTCACCGGCACCCCGCGCGGTGCGGGGATCTCGGTCTGCAGCCTGTGGGCTGTCATGGCTCACCCTCCCCCAGGACGGTGGCCGCGCCTTTGTGAGGGCGGCCGTGCTTCTACGGTCGGGACCAGATCGGGCCTTTCTGAGGAGTTCCGATGCGTTAACGGATTGGAAGGGCTAGCCTTAGGCCCATGTCACCTGCCATCCCCGTCATACCAACCACTGGTCTCGTATGGAGGTATTACCTTCATAGCTATGGGGTAAACCCCATGATGCAGGGGATCCTGACTGTACGTCCTGGCAGACTGAGTCATGTGATACAGCTCGTGCGAGCCATGCAGGTGGTTGGTATGTTTGAGAGGAGCCAACGGCATGCCTGATCCGAAGTACCGCCAGATCGCCGCTGATCTGCACCGCAGGATCAAGTCGGAAGAGTGGCCCGCCGGCACCCAACTGCCCCCCGAGCCCAGGCTCGAAGAGGAGTACAAGGCATCACGCAACACGATCCGCGACGCCGTGAAGTGGCTGACCGCCCGCGGCCTGGTGTCCACGCAGCCCGGACGCGGCACATTCGTCAACGAGCAGATCAAGCCCTTCATCACCACACTGTCCGCTGATCAGGAGACCGGGCTCGGTGGCGGCGAGGGTGTGGCGTTCACCCGCGAGGCGACGCTGCAGCTCATGGCCCCGGTGACCACCGTCCCGCGGGTCGAGATCCAGCAGGCCGACGACGAGAAGGCACAGGAACTCGGCGTCGAGGTCGGCACCTCTCTGGTGAGCCGGCACCAGCAGCGCTTCATCGACGACCGGCCGTACTCCCTGCAGACGTCGTTCTATCCGATGAGCCTGGTGGAGCGGGGCGGCCTGCAGCTCATCCAGGCGATCTCGATCGAGCCGGGCACGGTCGCCTATCTGAGAGAGACCCTCGGCATCAAGCAGGTCGGCTACCGCGACATGATCCGCGTGCGGCCCCCGAACGACACGGAGACCAACTTCTTCATGCTGCCCGACGACGGCAGCGTCGCGGTCTTGGAGACCCGCCGGACGGCGTACGACTCGGACGGTAAGCCGTTCCGGCTCACGGTGAGCGTGTTCCCCGCCGACCGCAACAGGTTCACGATCAACGTGGGCGAGGTACCGGACGAGGTCGTCAATCCCACGCAGGGGACCGGATAGGCCGCCGCGGGCGGCCGCCCCGAGCAACGGAGCACCGGGGTGGAACCGCATCCCCTGAGTTCACCGACCACGACCGACATCACCATCCCGGCGCCCCATCGCAGATTCCGTCTCGCGGCGCCGGAGACCGTACCCCATCCACGGAGCCATGCAGACGACACTCGATCCTGCTCATGCCGCAGTGGGCGACACCGACGTCACCCGCAAGGCGGCAGAGCACCGCCCTGCCAGATCGTCCTCCTGGCGGGCCCTTCGCCATTCCGACTTCCGCCGGTACTTCATCGGCACCGTCTTCTCGAACTTCGGCACCTGGCTGCAGAACACCGCCCAGATGCTCCTGGCCTACAAGCTCACCGGTTCGGTCATGGCCGTCGGCATCGTCACCTGCGCACAGTTCTCCAGCGTGCTGGTGCTCGGACCGTGGGCGGGCATGCTCGCCGACCGCGCCAAGGACCGCAGGCGGCTCCTGATCTGGACCCAGTCCGGTTCGGCGCTCGTCGCCCTCGGGCTCGCGATCTTCCACGCCGCCGGATGGCTCGACCAGCGGATGCTGATCGTCGGCGCGCTGTTGATCGGCCTCTCGTACACGTTCAGCCTGCCGATGTTCAACGCCATCATCCCCACGCTCGTACCGGAGGAGGACACCAAGGCCGCCATGGCCATGAACACGGTGTCCTACAACCTCGGCCGTGCCGTGGCCCCGGTGATCGGCGTTGCCGTCGTGGTGTTCATCGGCTTCACCTGGGCGTTCGTGCTGAACGCGGTGTCGTTCGTCATTCTGGCGATGGTGTTGTGGATGGTTCGGCCCGGCGTGGTCGAGCGTCCGCAGCGGCCCTCGCGCCTGATGGACGGGTTCCGGCTGGCGCTGCGCGACCGTAAGATCCTCCTGCTGCTGGTCATGGTGTCCTTCGCCACCGTGGCCACCGACCCGCCCAACGTGCTCGGCCCCGCGCTCGCCGCCGAGGAATTCGGTCACGCTCCCGGCTGGGCCGGCTGTTTCATCGCCGCGCTCGGACTCGGAAACGTGCTGGGGGCATTCGTACCGACGAGGAACATCTCGCTCGAGAGCGCGGGGTGGTACGTCGGCGGGCTGGGCATCGCGATGGTGGTCTTCTCGTCGGCACCGTGGCTGTGGCTGAGCATCGCCGCAGGAGTGGGGGGCGGCGTCGCCGCGCTGCTCGCCGGCGCCGCGACACAGACCATGCTGCTCCAGCGAGCCGGGCCCTTCCACGCGGGCCAGGTGATGGCCGTATGGGCGATCGCCTTCGCGGGGAGCAGACCCATCGCGTCCGTGCTCGACGCCCTGCTCGCGAGCGCCACCAGCATCAGGTTCGCCGGGGTCGCCTTCGCGTTCCCCGCTCTGCTAATCGGCGTCGCCGCCGTCTGCATGCGGCTGCTGCCGGCCTTGACCATTCCCGTTCGGCGGATTCTCACCGGACCACAGGAGGCGATAGCAACATCTAACCCCAGAGTTACATAGAGGTGTAAAACCCGGCGCTGTTTCAGGCATTCGCCCAGCTCTGTACGGACGAGGCTGATCAGCTCTGTTGGTGTGCGCCCGTAATCCGCTGTCCGAAAGTCAGCCCGTTCGGTGTCGACAAAACGGATGATCAACGTCGTTCGTGCATAATCGCACCAAGCGCAGAAGGGACAGCGTAGTGAACGAAAGCAACATCCCAATGCCGCATCCGGACCCGTGGGTGGATCTGCTTCGGGACTACATCACATGCTCTGTGCAGTCCCTCGTGGAGCACGATCTCCACGTGGAGCGCAGCTGGCTCGACCCGATGGGTCCGCGAGACGCGACGATCCTGTACACGCCGGCGAGCGGATCGCCGCACGAACTCCACGCCCTGGTCTGGGACGAGGAGACCGGCTGGCGGACCGGCGGATACGCGTCCGGCGAGCAGGGCGTGCGCACGCGGCTTCACGACACCGACTACCTCGGCGGCGGTGTCCTCACGGACCCGCGCGAACTCGCCGTCCGGTTGATGGGCGAGACCCGGGCACCACGCACCGCGCACCGCTCGCACACGGCACTGCGGGACGGCCTCGACGACGCGCTTCGCGACCTGGGTCAGGCACGCTGACGCGTCTGCGACACGCCTCGACGAAGAGGTGACCGGCCCGGGCCTCCGGCCCGGCTGACCGCATCGACTGACGATCAAGGATCGGGGCACTCCTGGTTGCTTCGATCCTTGATCGATTGGCGGTCGCCCGTGCCCGTCACATGCCGGCTCGCCACAGGGCCATGATGAGCCCCGCGACCACGAGCCCGGCGATGGCCAGTGGGGCCTGGCCGATGAAGAACAGCAGCGCGCAGCCGATCGGCACGGTCAGGGCCACCAACAGCCGGGTGCGACGACTTGAGGCCACCTCGGACTCGTCGAACTCGCGCTCCCACTGGCCGAAGTCGTCCTGCGAGCCCATCTGGAATCCCTCTGGAAGTCCTGCCCCTCATAATGCGTCGCGGCACGCCGACGTGCCGAAACGGCTGAGATCGAGGCCGTCTCTTTCCTCCCGCGTTGCCCAGTACGGCAAGCCGCCTCCAAACGGGGTAAGAGGTGCGGGGTCGCGTGTGGCGATTGCTAGGCTGCGAGGAGCCTGGGGGAGGCAAGTACCACGTAAGTTCTCAGGTACTGACTTCATAGTCGAAGTGAAGGGTTCCAATCGTGAAGAAGCTGCTTGTTCTCGTCGTCGTTGCCGTCGGCGGCTTCGCTGTATGGCGCCGACTGCAGCAGGACCGTGCTGAGCTGGACCTCTGGACCGAGGCCACATCCTCCGACAACTGACATCCCGTACAGCACGGGGGAGCAGGAACGGGTTGCGGGGGTCTCGGCACCGGCTAGGAGCGGGGGGTCCGGCGTGAACGAAACAGCGCGGATCACACTCGCCTGCCTTGATCTCGCGGGGACCACCGTGGACGGCGGCAAACTGGTCGAGATGGCATTCGTCGAGGCGCTCGGCACACTCGGCATCGTCGCCGGCACCACCGCGTACGACCGGGCGATGGCCGGCGCACGGCGATCACGCGGCCAACCGAAGATCGAGATCTTTCGCAAACTGTTCCCCGAGGACGAGGCCCGCGCCCAAGCGGTCAACCTGTCATTCGAACGGTCCTACGACTCGCTGATCGATCGCATGGGCCTCGCCCCCGTTCCCGGTGCCGAGGGCGCCATCGACAAACTCGTCGGTGCTGGGGTGCGAGTGTGCCTGCTGACCGGCTTCAGCCGGGCCACCCTCGGCCGGGTGCTCGACACGCTCGGCTGGTGGCACCGCGTCGACCTGGCCCTGTGCCCGGCCGACGTGGGCCGGGGCCGCCCCGCGCCCGACCTGGTGCTGTCCGCCGCACTGCGCCTGCAGGTCGACGACGTACGGCACATCGCCGTCTGCGGGGACACCGAGAGCGACATGCTCTGCGGACGGCGCGCGGGGGCATCCATCGTGGCCGGCGTGCTCAGCGGCGCCCACGACCGGGAGCAGCTGCTGAACGCCGGAGCGACCCATGTCATCGACAGCATCGCCGACCTGCCCGCGATCGTGCTCGGCGAGGGCCGCCGGCAACCGGACGTGGTAGCCGCGGAGCACCGGTAGGCTTGTCTCGCCGATTCGAGGGGCCTTAGCTCAGTTGGCAGAGCACCGGCTTTGCAAGCCGGGTGTCAGGGGTTCGAATCCCCTAGGCTCCACCAGCCGAAACGCCCTCATCCCGATCATGGATGAGGGCGTTCGTGCCATTAACGTGCCATTAGGCCACCGGGACCAGCACGCCAGACGCGCCGTCGTCATCCTCGTCCTGGTCGTCCTCGTCCGGCCCGACAGCCGCCGCGATCCGATCGTTCAGCGAGTCCGCGATGGCCTTGCCCGCCTCAGAGGTGCCGTGCTGGTAGATCATTGCCGCGCGTACGGAGTCGTGGCCCATGCGGTCCATCAGATCCCGCAGACTTGCCCCGCTCTGCGCGGCGATCGTGTTGCCGGTGTGGCGAAGGTCGTGGAAGTGCAGGCCTGGTACACCGATTGCCGCCACCACCTCGGCCCACCGCGATGCGCGCCGGAAGTTGCCCCGCCGGAGGACCCCACCATTCGCGCCCGTGAAGACCAGGGCCGCCGGTCGGATTCGACGTACCGATCAAGAGCGGCGGCGCGTCGCGCCGCCGCCCCGGCCGCCCGGCACCGCCGCTACGGGCGTGCGGCGTGGGCGCCGGTCCCTACGCGCCGGACCGGACGGCCGCCCACCGCGCAACCGCGCCGACCGCGCCCACTCTCACCGCAGTCACCGGGTCCGCGCCGCCGCCATCGTTCATCGGCCGCAGGGCCGCCGGCCAACTCGCACACTCGCCCCTACGGGTGCCTACGGCATTGGACGGCAGCCCCGCTTTGCATTGAGTTGCGGTTCTTACATGCCTCCGGCGGGGGCTCCGGCTCCGGGATGGCCGATCAAGCCAGCCGCCGCAAGGTCTGTCAGGGGTTGAGGTGGAAGCCTGGTCTTCCCGCCTACCGCCGTCCCAGGCACAGCCGAGCAGACCAGGGCCAGGGCGCGAAGGTCGTTCGTCCAGTGGGCCGCTCCACCTTCACACCCTGGCCCTGGCCCGCTCCCCGAAGGGTGGGACGACGGCAGACGGGATGACCAGGCCGGCAGAGAGCGTGCGTCCGCGAGGGTGGGTGTTCTTGCGCGGAATCGACAGCCATAATGGCGAGCATGAGCGGGGAGAACCAGGCCCAGCGTCAAGCCGGGCGCATGAGGGTCACTGACGTTCTTCAACGTCTCTTTGGACGACAGCTGTCTCGCCGGGTCGTGCTCCTTCATCTCTCCGTCATCGGAGTGATTCTTGTCTGGCTAGTGCCCCAGAACTGGACGCCAGAGCCGCCTTTCTGGCTCATGCTCTTTTTCGCCTGGAGCCTGGGATGGGTTTTCTGCTGGCTGTTGCCGCAGGTCTGGATGCCACGGCTGCCGTTCTGGCTCAGAATCCTTCTCTTCCTCATTATGTTGATTCCTACCGTGCTGTTGCCTTCGGGGTGGTCTGCAGTGGCCTTCGGTGGGTCAGTGGTGGTCTTGATTTGGCTGGACGAAGCGGCCAGTAAGACCCCAACCCACGCCGACACTCGCGATCCGTCCGCCGATGGCGAACCCTGCCAGAGCCCTGCGCCCTGACGGCAACGGTGACGGCAACACAGGCGAACACCAGCGCACCTCGACGACCGTTAGCCACAGGACATCAGCGCACCAGGCCTTGATCACCTTGGGGTGGAACGAACTGATAAGGATGAGGTTGCTCAGCCAGGAACGGTAGCGCCCAGCGCCGTGCCCCGCCCTCGGCCGCCGTGCCATTAGCGTGCCATTAGCCCCAGTGACCAGGGGGCAATAGCGGTCACTTGCGGATCATCGATCGCCCTGGTCAGACGGGTGACCGGCGGTGATCACGGAGATTTGCAAGCCGGGTGTCAGGGGTTGGAATCCCCTAGGCTCCACCAGCCGAAACGCCCTCATCCCGATCATGGATGAGGGCGTTCATGTGGGCGGGAATGGCTACGAGCGCAGCCATTCCCGCCCACGGTGACGTGTAAGCTCAGCCGGCGTCGGCTTCCCGCGCACCGGTTCGGGTGAAGTGGAACGGGCAGTGGGTACCGCCCAGGCCTATGGTGGTGGCGCGCTCGAACCGGAAGCCGTCTTTGTCTGGGTCGATCGCCTCGATCCAGTTCCCGTCGAACGCGCACATGGCCGGTGTCAGTTCTGGGGCGGAGTTCGCCACGAGCACGTCGTGGTAGAAGCAGCGGTGGACGTCCACCCGGTAACGCTGATCGTCGTCGGCGGGGCGCCGGAATGTGAATCCCTCGCCGAAGGCGTATTTCTCGCGGGATTTCGAGATGGCGACCATGGCGGTGAACGGGTCTGGCGCGGCGTCCAGCATCGCCCGGGTGCTCGCGTGAACTGCGTCGCCGAGCGGTTCGAGCAACGCGGCCCGTGCCGTGCTGATGGCGACCTCACGTCCCAGCCGCGGCAGCAGCGACTCGTACGCCGCCACCAACGCGAGGGTGATGCGAAGGTTGTAGCGTGCGGGCTCGTCCACGATCATGTGTGCGTTCGCGGTCTCCAATTCCTCATGCCGCGCCCGCATAGCGGCGAGGAGGTTCTCGGGAAGCGCGTGCTCACGCAGTGCTGCGGCGATGTGGCCGAAGAAGGCGTCGACGAGGAGCGCGGTGTCCTGTTCGGGGTCGGGAATGTAGTCGCCGTCGGCGAGTCCGAACTGGTCGGTGGCCATGTTTTGTCCTTTCGGGACGATCTCGGTCCCGAAGCACAGACACGACACCACGCAAAGCGGAGCCGACTGTGCTCGCGACCGAGCGAGCACGCCGACGCGCTCCACCGACCAACCAGGCGCCGACGAACCTCAATGGATTCTGACTGGATGATCGTGGCATGCAGGGTGTGAGCATGTCGACAGGCGGGAACCCCTTCGCGCGGACGAACACTCCGGATCGGTCAGCGCCGGCGCGGGAGTGTGTGGAAGTCTCGTGATCACGAGTAGCCCCATGTCAGACGCTCGACTGTCGTGCAATTAGCGTGCAATTAGGCAGGGTGATTAGCGGTCAACAGCGGTCACTCGTGGATCATGGATCGCCCAGGTCGGAGCGCTGGCCGGGCTTGATCACGGTGATCTGCAAGCCGGGTGTCAGGGTTCGAATCCCCTAGGCTCCACCCACCCGAAAGCCCAGGTCAGGAAGCGATTCCCGCCCTGGGCTTTCGTCGTTCAAGACCCCGTCTTGCGCTTTCGTGCGAGCGCAGGATATGAGCTAAGTCACATCTTTCGCGTTGCGGCTAGGGCCCGTTCGGGGTTCGGATCATGAGGGGGAGCGGGGCGGTGTCAACCGAAGGATGTAGCCCGATTTCCTCAACCGCGCGGGCAGGGCCTGGCTAAGGTCTTTCGAAGATTTGGTGCGCCTGTTCCTCCTCGAAAAGGATTGCTCATGGCCTCTGCCCGTAACACGCTCGTCACTGGTTCGATCACCTTCGTGGCGGGGCTGGCGCTTTGGCTGTTCGGAACAGATGAGGAAATCTTCGGCTTCACGCCGTCCAAGGGCGGCGTGTTCCTGATGGTCATTGGAGGCTTGGAGACCTTGTACGGGGTCTACAAGAGCGTGCGCGGCGTCGACGCGACGCGCGACTAGGGCTGTACAACTTCGAATCTGCAGGTCGGGTGGCCCGGAGGGTCTCACCTCTGGGCCACCCGACTTTAGAGGGTGACTAGTTTAGCGACGCTGTAGACGTCTTCCAGCTCATGCAGTGATCCCGGCATGACTACCTCAGCCGCAAACAAGCCAGCGTCGGAGGCATCGTGCACGGTCGCCACGATGGCGATCACCGGCTCAGACCGCTTGATCTTGAGCAGGTCAGCCTCTTCACCGGTGGGCAAGCGAGCGGTCAGCCGAAGACCCAGCGGCGGGCGTGATGGAACTTCCAGCGCCGCCCCCCGCACGACAAGCGCGGGGGGACGTCGCTTGTGTCAGGTGCTCCGAGACGGGGTGTCACGCTCATGCCTCCTGTGGCGCCGGGTCGTCAGGATCAGATGACGTACGGTGTTGCCTGGTAGAAAGACAACCAGTCGTCACGCTCCGTCAGCACCGCTAACCAGCCCCCTTTTCGCCCCCCCTTTTCGCGACGAGGCCAGCCGATGCCGGACACGATCCCCAACGTCCAGCTCACCTCATGGCGCGAGGCGCATTCCTTCACCCGCGCCGAGATGGCCGATGCCCTGTGCCGTACGACCACAGCGCTGCGCGAAGGTCTGGCCTGCGACGAGGAACGCATCCGACGCTGGGAACGCGGCGAGGTCCTTTGGCCGCACCCCCCGTACCGAAAAGCTCTCGAAGAACTGACCGGCCGCACCGTCGAAGAATTGGGGTTCGTCCCCAAGAGCAAGCAGAAAGAGCGGCAACGGCTACTCATGGGTCGTGTGGTCCCCGCAGACGCCATGAAGGCCGAGGCGGAACTGTTCGACACCATGGAACTTGCCCGCATGGCAGAGATCTCCGACGTCGGACCCGGAACCTTGGAAGCCATTGAAGAGGCCGTGGACCTCCTGTGCCGCGCCTACCCCAGCGCGGACGCCGCCCTACTTCGCGACCGCACGAAACGACGACTCAAGTACGTCCTCGATCTGCTGAAGGGTCGGCTCACCCTTCACCAGCACCGTGAACTCCTCGTTCAGGCCGGATGGCTCGCCGCTCTCCTCGGGTGCCTGCACTACGACCTCGGGCAGCGCGAACAAGCCGAAGCCGCCCGCCAAGCCGCCTACCAAATGGGCAAGCAAACCGGCCACGGCGAACTCATGGGATGGGCCTACGAGATGTCCTCATGGTTCGCCCTCGTCGAAGGACGCTACGAAGAAGTCATCCACGCCGCCCAACGAGGCCAGGACCTCGCAGGCTCGACCAGCGCCACGGTGCAACTCACGCTCAAAGAAGCCCAGGGATACGCCAGGCTTGGCCCCAGCCACCAACAAGAAGCCCGCCAAGCGCTGGAACGAGGCGCCACCATCCTGGGCCGGCTCGCCACGCCGTCGCGCCCCGAACACCACTTCGTGTTCGACCACAGCAAATGGATCTTCTACGCCTCCACCATCTACACCTGGCTGGACGACAACGACCGCGCCGAAGAACACGCCCGCGAAATCATCACCCGCCACAGCCGAGACGACGGCGCCAGCGACGCACCCATGCGCACCGCCGACGCCCGCATCAACCTCGGAATGATCCACGCCCGCCGGGGAGACCTCGACGCAGCCGTACAAGAAGGCCTGTCCGCCTTCGACTACGACCGCCAGAACTACGACCTCGCCGCACGCGGCGAAGACCTCGCCGACATCCTCGGCGAGCGCTTCCCCACAGAACCACTCACCGCCCAGTTCCACGAGCTTCTGATAGCGGCACGCGACGCCCTACGACGCAACCGGCCCGAGTCACTCGGATGACCCCCATGCGCTGACGAATTCCGCCGTTTTAGATCAAGAGCGGCGGCGCGTCGCGCCGCCGCCCCGGCCGCCCGGCACCGCCGCTCCGGGCGTGCGGCGTGGGCGCCGGTCCCTACGCGCCGGACCGGGCGGCCGCCCGCCGCACTGGCTGCCGTTCGTGTCCGCTCCGGTCTGGCCGTGGTCACGGGGTCCGCGCCGCCGCTTCACCAGTCACGCTCGATGGCCTCCAGGTGCTTTAGAAACCGTCGCGCATCACGCTTGGGCAGGCCACACAGAGCGGCGCCGAGTAGCCGGCGGGCCTCTGTCGGGGACGCAAAGCACCGGGGTGTCTGGCCGCAGCAGAAATCGGCCTGGTCCCACGCGGGATCAAACTGCTCGTACAAAGGTTCCCAGACGCGGTGATACGGATGGCGAACGAACTCTTCCCATAGGACAAGGGCATGGACTGTAGCCCCAGGCCAGAAACGGCGATGTTCTATTTGGGCGAGCTGAGTGCGGCCCCATGGCGAGAGTCCAGGGATCGTAGAGGCACGTTGCACAGTGCTGCTGCCTGTGTGCGGCCGAGGGAGAACCTCAGCGCGAAGTCGACCGGGCCGCCTACGCGGCATGGTCCTTTCTTGTCGCTGACATGCCGACATCGTCGCAGGGCGACAGACGCTCTTCAAGCGCCTCCGGCGGAGGCTCCGGCTCCGGGATGGCCGATCAAGCCCGCCGCCACAAGGTCTGTCAGGGGTTGAGGTGGGAGCCTGGTCACCGCGCCTGCCATCGCCCAGGACAAGCCGACCAGAGCAGGGCCCAGGGGCGAAGGTCCGTCCAGTGGGGCGTTCCACCTTCGCCCCTGGGGCCTGGCCCGCTCCTGGGAGGGTGGGACGACGGCAGAAGGGATGACCTAGCAGGGCAGGTGCGCGGAGGTGTCCGCGTACTCACGTCCGGAGCGCTCCATACACTCCGCGCCCCAGCGGGCAGACCGGAGATCTCTACGGTTGGAATCGTGGAACACGACCTCGACTATCGAGACCAGGTTTTCATCAACTTCCGGGACTTCTTCGGGCTCTCGCCGGATCACGCCTACCGCTGGGTCGATCTCAAGCAGTTCTGCCTTCCCTCAACCATCTGGAGCGATGCGCAGCTTTTGGGCGCCTTGATCAGGCATGACCAGTTCCGGGATGACTACGCCGGGGGCGGGGTTGACCCGACTGGAATGCGACATGGCCCCTACTGGCTGGATCGCATCACCGTCAATGCATATGAACCACTCGATGAGGCGACCGCGCTGAACATCTTGCACGTCTGGGTCAGTCAGTACGGCGAGTTGCCCCAGACGTTGGAGCTGACCTTGGAGCGAGACGTTCATGCGCTTGTGCGGGCCGCCACAAGCCGATACCGCCTCAAGGTGCTTGGCGAAGACTCGCTGCACGACTGGGGCGGCGTGCACGGTGAGTTCCACGAACTGGCGTTGATTGACCGCGATACCCACAGCTTGGCTCTGATCGTCGCTGCCGACGACTGACAGCGCCTCTAACGATCGTCCCGTCCCCGGGAAGCGATCATCTTTCAGCCCCATAGTCCCAGGCGAGACCTACTCGTGAACTCCTAGGACGGGCCGTGGTTGCGGGTGGCACGGTAGTCGCCGTATTCGGAGCCGACGACTCCCTGATTGACCCAGCGGTCGGGGGCGGCGCCGAGCCGGTGTTCGGCAAGGTCGAGTGCTTCCTCCGGGCTGGCAGCGGTGCCGGTGATCTTTCCCCAGGTCTCCTCGTCCGGGTTGAGCGGCGGGAACTCCGACACGTCCCAGAAGGTGTCGGTGCCCACGTCTACGACCTCGCTCAGATAGAGAATGATCTGACCCTTGGCGGGGCTGAGCGCGGCCCATCGGATGATGTGTTCCTTGCCTTGGTCGAACCCGCCGAGGAACTGCTCGATCTCCTTGCCTCGGCGCAATGCTGCATGGGCGAAGGACGGGGTCAGATGCCGCACCTCAGCGTCTCCGTTCGTCGGGCAGGCGACCTGCATCGATACGGTCAGCGAGATAGATCATGACACCTTCGGGGTCCATCCCGAACGCGGCCGCGACCAGATCGCGGAGTACTACCGGGCCAACGGTTTGCCCGAGCCTTACGAGGAGACGGCACGGCAGAAGATCGTGCCGGAGACCTTGGAGCAGCGCATCCTCGCGGCCTTCTCATCATCCGCGCCGTTGTTCCGCAAGACCTCGTGTGGCGTGGCATACGCCCATGGTCTGCCCGACTACAACGGCCACTACGGCATCCGTGAATTGTGTGACATCTGCCCGCTGAGCCAGCTTGAGCTGTGCGCCAGCGCTCACCGTGTACCGTCCGCCGACCGGGTACGGAAGGTCGCCGCCAACTTGCACGAGGCTCGTGGTCTGGTGGTCGCGGACATCACCGAGCACGCGACCGTGGTGTCCGGGCTGGAGACGGAACAGCCGCGGTACTACCTGCAACACGCGCTCGGCTTCCAGGTTCACGACGTGCGTCATCCGCACCGTGAGCGGCGGCATGGTCGGGCCGACATCGGATGGAAGGACGGCACGTTAGGTGACTGAATGGACGAGCCTTCGGTACGCGGTGGTGGACGTCGAAGGCAACGGACACCAGCCGCCCGACTTGGTCGAGTTGGCCGCGGTGCCCATTGTCGGCGGCATCATCGGACAGCCGGCGAGCTGGCTGGTTCGGCCCGATCAACCCATCAAGCACTTCGCCACTCGCATCCACGGCTTGACCAACAAGGACGTGGCCGACGCGCCTGTGTTCGCCGACATCGAGGACGAGGTGCTGAGCGCGTTGGCTGCGGACGCCATCGTCGCCCACAACGCGCACGTTGACCTTGGTGTTCTTCGGCGCAAGCTCGGTGACTGGACCACGCCCGAAGTGTTCGACACGCTCAAGCTCGCCCGTCGTCTCCTGTCTGATCAGGACAGCTACAAGCTCGGCGCGTTGGTCGAGGTGTTCAAGCTGGCTGAGGGTTTGCCGGATGCCCTCACGCCTCACCGCTCCACCTACGACGCCATGGTCACCGCCCGCCTCTTCGTACGGCTGGCCACGCTGCCCGACACCCGCCCGCTCAGCCTGGAAGAGCTGCGCGACCAACCCACAAGGAACGGCGAGGATGAAACTGCGACCCTTTTCTGATCACCCGCGCGGCGTGTTCATCACGATCGACGGACCGAGCGGGGCCGGGAAGTCCACCATCGTTCACCACCTGGCCCAACAGCTCGTGGCCGAAGGCGAAGACGTTCACGTCACGGTCGTGGCCGAGGTCTCGTCGACATGGCTGACCTGGCTTGGCCTCGATATAGTCCATCTCATGTCCGATCCCTACGAGCAAGAAGAATGGGAAAGCGATGCTGAATACGCCCGCGGCATCGCTATTCGTGAACATATTGCAAGGCTCCGGGCTTGGGCTGCTGAGAATGGAATCAAGGTGCGGCCAAGTGGGCGCATTCCGTTCTCGGTTCAGCAGCAGTACACAGAAGCGACCGGCGATGACCTCGCGGCAATCCTGGAGCAGATCCCCAAGGAAAGCTGAACGACCTGTGGGGTGGGCTCCAGGCGATCGGTCAGTAGTGTTGCCATGTACTGCTGAATTCAGCTGTTTGAGATCAAGAACGGCGGCGCGCCGCGCCCATCGCGCTGGCCGGCGTCACTCTGGCCGTCGCCGTCGGGTCCGCGCCGCCGCCTCACTCTTGCGCGCCATCACAGATACGCGTCCTTTGCACCGTGCGCACGGCACCCAGACTCGGGGGTGCTCGGGAGAGGAGTACAGGCCGCCGCTGCCAAGCCCCATGTGATCCATGCGCCCGCCCGAGCCGGAACACCCGTTGCACGCTATGCGGAGTGGCTCGTTCAGCTTCGTCTTCTTGCGTTTCTTCTTGGTGCGCTTCTTAGCCACCAGGCGAGCATCCCGCTGGCTCCCAACACCATGCAAGAACTCAATCAGATCCGTGGTCACAGGGACTCGCCGCCGCCCCGCTTCCGGGCCTCACGTGGTCGAGGTTCGAACATGCCTCCGGCGGGGCACTCAGGCTCCGAGATGGCCGATCAAGCCCCGCCCGTCAAGTGTCAATGGCCATCAGACCTCCGCGCGTTACGACATCGCCGCTCGCTGCCCTGCTCCACCGACAGTCACCCGGTCAGCCACCACGCGTCATGACGGTTGCTCACGTCAAGGCACGCTGGAGTTGTGCGGCAAGCCGGGCCCTGAGTTCTCGGGGTGCGGGGGTATCGTCCGGATTCGGAATCACGAAGCCGTCTCCAGCCCAGCGTGGGATGACATGAACGTGAAGGTGCCGCAACACCTGATCGGGCGCATCGTTGTTGTTCAGCACGGTCGTCCCCAAGGCGCCGAAGGCCATCGGAGCGGCACTGGTGAGGCGAGTCACCACGCCGAACACCTCCGCCAGCACGGATGCGTCCACCGCGTGCAAGGCGGTCACATGCTCGATGGGGCAGACGATGACCTGACCAGGACTCGAGAGCCGCTGCTTCAAGGAGGGCACGACGAAGACCCGTTCGGTCCGAAGCACGATCAGATCCTGGTCCGCGTTCCCAGCGCCGATCTCACAGAAAGGGCAGCCATCGGTCATACCGGAAGAATCCCAGAATCCCAGAATCACACAATGGTGCACGGCTGGGCGTCCCCGGCTCTGCCCAGCCATCCGTACGGCGATCCGTGCGGGCGCGAATCCAAGGTACTCGTCTACTGGCAGGGTTAGATTTGGCCGCATGACGGCCCAGCCCGCAGGGCCTGCCAGGCCACACGACCCCGGCGACGATCCGGGCCGCGATCTTCGACGCGCTCCCGCCGTCGCATCGGGAGGAGTTTCGAGCCGAATACGACGACGCATTGGACGCCGCCCACGACCTCGCACGGTTCAAGCAGGTACAGACCCTGCTGCGGCAGTGGCGTTCGCGTGCGATCGCTTACGCCCGGCCTGGGTACGAGGTGGCCATCCAGGACGCGCTCCAGGGACGTGAGGACGCCTTCGTGCGGTGCATCCCGCCGGAGTGGGAAGGCCGGGTGTGACCTACAAATTCGACGGTTTCCATGGGCGTGCGCTGTATGAATTGAACGGACTGCCCAGAGACGTCCGCGATGGCCCCCGAACTTGACTGGGCGGGAAGATAAGGCTTCCGCCTTCACCACAGACAACCGGTACGGGCGTGCCCTGGGCTTCCCGGAGCCGGAGTGCCCCCGCCGGAGGTTGCCCGATTGCTTCTTGCCCGACATCTTGGCTCGGTGTACGCCGTCGCGCTGAGGTTGTCCGCGATCTCATGGTGCCTCTCGTCGGTGGCGTGCAAGTGGGTGACGCTGTGCGGGCACGGCGCAAGTGGGTGGTCACCACATGCCGTGGGAATGCGCGTCGCTGTGCAGGCGAGACGCGGCAGGGGGCGGGACGCGAATGCATCCCGCCCCCTGCCACGACCGGGCTCGACGACGTGCCGACCGCGCCGGGTCGACTGGGACATCCGTCTTACCGGGCGCGCCGCCGAGGCCTCGTCAAGGTCGTGGTGTTCACGCCGCCAGGAACTTGAGGATCCGCTCGTTGACCTCGGCGGGCTTCTCCACGAACGGGAAGTGGCCCACGCCTTCCAGGAGGACGCCGTCCGAGCCCGCGGGCAGCGCGTCAACGATGTCGGCGAGGATCGCCTCGTCGACCACGGGGTCTTCGCTGCCGTGCAGGTAGAGGGTCGGCTGTGTGGGAAGCGAGGCCAGTACGGCTCCCATCTCCCACTGGTCGGTTCCGAACGTCGCGGGGTGGAAGTTGTCGCGGTAGAGCCCGAGGCCCGAATGCAGGTTGGCCGGCGCCCGCAGGCTGTCCTTCCCCGCCTGTCGGTCCGGAGTGGAGTCGAAGCCCGGGACGGACCCGCTCCAGTGCTGCCAGAGCCAGTCGAGATAGGCGAAGTCGTTCACGGGCACGATCTGATCCGCTATGCCCATCTGGAAGAAGTAGAAGTGGCTGTTCTTGTGGATCTGTACGGGATCTGTGGCCTTGCGCTCGTAGAACCGCACCGGCGGGACGTCGGCCACCACGACCTTCGACCAGCGTTCAGGTGCGTGGGCCGCGGCACCCCAGGTGGCGAAGCCGCCCCAGTCGTGCCCGACGATCACCGCGTTCGCGTCGCCGCCCAACACCTCGTGCAGGCTGTTGGCGTCGGCGATCAGGTCGGCGACACGCATGCTGCCGTCCGGCGGGACCTGGGTCGGGGCGAAACCCCGCATGGACGGGGCGACGGCCCGGTAACCCGCCTCGGCGAGAACGGGCATCAGGTGCCGGTACATGCTCGGGGCCTCCGGGAAACCGTGCAGCAACAACGCCAGCGGCCCCTCGCCCTCCTCCAGATATGCGAAGTCGATCCCGTTGGCGGTGACGCGCTTTTGTCTCATGCTCTTGCTCCTCGACTGTCATTGCGAACACGTGGCCAAAGCCGAGGCCGCCCGCCGCCTTGGTGGTCGGCGAACGCTCCGGAACGGGTCCCGGCGGCCGTGTGATTCCCCTACTGGGCTGAACGCCGCGACCAGACCAGGCACGCGTCTGGAACGAACGTTCTACCCAGAGATTAGCACGCGTTGGAACGAACGCTCCAACCAGTACTGTGGTGAGATGAAGGACATGACTCGGCACGCCGCTCCACCGGCCCGTCCGCACGCCGCCGTCGGCACCCGAGAGCGGATCGTCCGGACGACCTCACGACTGATGCAGCGGCAGGGCTATGAGGGAACCGGAATCAAGCAGATCTCCCGGGAAGCCGACGTCGCGCTCAGCTCCGTCTACCACTTCTTCCCTGGCGGCAAGCAAGAGCTGGCGACTGAGGCGGTCCGCCATGCCGACCGGGAGTTCGCCGACATCCTGCACGAAGCGCTGGCCGGCGAGGACGACCCGGCCGAGGCGATCATTGCCTGCACCGGCACGCTCGGCGTGCACCTGCGCGGCTCCGACTGGTTCGACGGCTGCCCGATCACGGCCACCGCCCTCGAGACCGCCGGGCGCGCCCCCGACATCCAGCAGGCCGTCGCCGAGGCCTTCGAACACTGGCGAGGCATCGTCGCGGACAAGCTCCGCCAGAGCGACATCGACCAGGACGACGTCCTCGAGCTCGCGCACACCGTGATCAACACTCTCGAGGGCGCGGAACTCGCCGCGCAGGTATCCAGAAGCGACGAGCCGCTCAGGATCGCCGGCCGACACCTCGCCCGACTGATCAACTCCTACAGACGGACGGAGACCGCAGACGCGACCACGCACGGGTGATGCTGCGTACGTCGGTGGTCGGGGTCCAGTGGTCACGGGTGACAAACGCCGATGTGCGCACTTACGTTAATCCTGTTCCGTGGTGATGGCCTGAAGGGTGTGAGGGACCATGCACGGAGAGGCGACCGGGCGAATGCCGTACGAGCCGGGGACCCGGTGGCTGGTCGCGGCGGTGCTCGTGTCGGCCGCCGTGGCTCTGGCGCTGCTGTTCCTGCCGTTGAGCGAGAGTGCCGGCGGCAGTTCGCAAAGCGGTCCGGTGCCGGCGAGTTCGGCCTCCGCCGAGCCCGGCCCGGTTACGGTGACGACCGTCCGTACGGAGCGCCGCAACCTGGTCCAGCAGGAGGGCTGGGCGGTCGCGATGGTGGTGTCGGTCCCGGTGGTGGTCTGCGCGCTTCCGCTCCTGATGACAGGCGCGGTACGGCGCTGGGCCGCTGCGGCGGCGACCACGTTGCTCTGGCTGTTCGTGCTGGCCGGTGCCGCGTCGATCGGACTGTTCCTGTTGCCCAGCGCGATCCTCATGACGGTGGCCGCCGTACGGCTCCGCCGCCTGGGCCGGGTCACGGACCCGGCCGTGATCAACCAGTGATGATGCCGGCGGCCCGAGCGGGGATCAGCTCTCTGGCCTCCGGTGCGCGGCGAGGGTGAAGCGTTCGTCGATCGGCGGCAGGCCGTCGGCGAGGTCGGCGGCGGCCTCGCCGATGAGCGGGGTGAACTTGGCGCCGTGTCCTGAGCACGGCGAGCAGACGACGATCGGGCCGTGCCGGTCGAGGATGAAGTCCTCGTTCGGCGTCGACGTGTAGAGGCAGGTCAGCTCGTCTCTCGGAGCCGGGTCGAGGCCGGGCAGCCATCGGCGTACGAACGACGTCACCCGCTCGCGCGCGGCCGGATCCACGATCCCGTCGCGCTCCTCGGCCGTCGTCACCCCGCCGCCGCCGTGCTCGGCGACCTTGACCAGGGGACCCTCGGGCAGGCCGTACACCGCGCCTTCGTCTTCGCGGATGAAGGTCGGCCAGGCGCCGGGTTCGCGCGGGGCGAAGAAGAACGCCTGCTGCTGCGAGACGGTGAGCTGAGGCAGTTCCACCAGACCGGCCAGCAGGTGTTCGGTCCATGCCCCGGCCGCCACCACGACCGTACGCGCGTCCCATGTCCCCCGGGCGGTGCGCACGCGAACGCCGTCGTCGTACGGTTCCAGCGCGTCCACGCGGGTGCCGTACGAGAGGTCCGCGCCCGCGGAGGCGGCCAGCCGGGTCATGGCGGCCATCGCCCTCTCGGGGTCGACGACTCCGGCCTCGGGATGGAAGAGCACCGGTCCCTCGAAGGCCATCCCCGGCCAGCGGTGGGCGGCGGCATCCGGCGGGATCAGCTCGAACGGCACGCCGGCGTCGGCGAGCAGCCCGGCCATCAGCTCGGGTTCCCCGTTCGCGCCGTGGTCCACCCCGCCGATGCGGTCCAGCAGGCTTTCCCCGCTCTCCTCCTCCAGCCGGTTCCACAGCCTGCCCGCCCGGCCGGTGAGCTCGACGTAGAGCGCGTCGGGATAGGCGCGGCGGAAGATACGGGACCTGCCGTGCGAGCTGCCCCTGCGGTGACCCGGTTGGAAGGCCTCGAAGGCGGCGACGGTACGGCCGCGGCGGGACAGCGCCCACACGGCGGCCGATCCGGCCAGTCCCAGACCCACCACCGCCACGTCGACCCGCGTCATGTGTCCTCCCGCTGCTGACAACCGTCTCGACGGTAGCGCGGCGCAGCCGACCGGTCATGAGCGAGGGGGTCGGTCGGTAGTGAGGCCGGGCTTTCCTCAGGGCGTGACGAGCGCGCGTGCTGCTCTCCGCTGGTCCCGCCATGCGGGGAGGAGAGCGGCGCACAGTACAAGGGCGACGAGGGCGAACCCGGCCGGGTAGCCGACCGGCCCGGCCAGCAGCCCGAAGCCGACCGCGCCGACGCCCATCCCGGCGTCGTAGGCGAGGTTCCACAGCGCGCTCACCCGGCCGAAGTCGGCCTCGCGAACCCGCTCGAACATGACGGCCAAGGTCACGTTCTGGGCCACGCCGAACCCGATCCCGAACAACCCCATGCCCGCGATCACCGCTACCGGGCTGTCCACCCGGACCAGTGCCGCCGTGCCGAGCGCCGCGGAGACCACGGCGGGCACCAGCAGCCGGGTGGAGCCATGCCGGTCGGCGTACCAGCCCGCGAGCCAGCGGGCGAGCGGAGTCGCGCACGACTGCGCGAGCAGCGCCACCGCCGCCAGCCGCCCTGACCCGTCCGACACCGCCAGCGGGAGGAAGGTCAGCAGTACACCGGCGGCCAGCGTGACCGCGGCGAACACGAACGCCGGCCCGGCCAGCCCGTCGATGCGCAGGGCGCCGAGGACGCCGCCAGGGTACCCGGCCGGTCCGGACCGGCCGGGCAGGCCCGGTACGGCGGCGAGCGCGAGCAGCGACAACGCGGCCGCGGCGACGAGAACGGGCCGGTGGCCGAATTCAGCATGCACCCACAGGCCCAGCGGCAGGCACGCGATGGACGGGACGCCGACCGCCACGCCGTACAGTCCCAGCCCCTCGCTGCGGCGTTCGGCCGGCACGAGTTCGGCGATCAGGGCCGCACCGGCCACCACCACGATCCCGAGCCCCGCGCCGCGCAGCAGGCAGACGGCCAGCACCGAGGGCAAGGAGAGCGATGCGATGAGCAAGAGGGCGGGCGCCCCGAGCAGGAAGAGGCCGAGCGCGATGACCGCGCGGTATCCGTACCTGCCCATGAGGCGGGGCACCGCGAACTCCGTCAGCACGGTCCCGAGCATCAGGGCCCCGGTGGCGAGCCCGGCGCCCACGCCGCCGGCCCCGCCATTGGCGGTCAGCAGGGGGACGACCGGCAGCAGCAGGTAGAAACTCCCGAGTGAGCCGATCGAGGCGAGCAACAGCAGGATCATCGGACGGCTCAGGATCGGCCGGCGACCACCATCGGTCGTGGGGCGAACGCCGACGCGGGCCGCCGAAGCGGTCCGGTCGAGGTTTCTCTCGTGCTCCATGATCAGACCGTAGGGCGGAACCGGTTCAGCGGTAAGGTCCAGTTTTGTGTCGATACAGTGGACCGGTTCAGGTCCGGAGCTGTTGCTCCACATCGATCGGGATCGTCCAGAACCGCTCCGCGACCAGCTCGAGAACGCGCTGCGCGCCGCCATCCGGGCCGGCCGGCCGGGCACCGGCGAACGGCTCCCCTCCTCACGCAGCCTCGCCCGGGACCTCGGCATCTCCCGTGGTCTCGTGACCGAGTGCTACGCGCAGCTGCAGGCGGAGGGCTACCTCGTCGCACGCCCCGGAGCGGCCACCCGGGTGGCGGGCGCCGCGCAGGCGGCGACGGCCGGGCCGTCGCGGCCCGAGGCCACCACGGTCGTCCGGGTCGACTTCCGGCCGGGCCGGCCCGATCTGTCGAGCTTTCCCCGCGAGGACTGGAGCCGTGCCCTGCGCCGGGCCTGCCGCGACGTGCCCGTCGAGCTGCTCGGGTACGGCGACCCGTACGGTGACGCGGCGCTGCGTGAGGTGCTGGCGGCGTATCTCCGGCGGGTCCGCGCCGCCGCCGCGGACGACGCCCACACGATCATCTGCGCGGGCTACGCGCAGGGCCTGGAACTCGTCCTGCGGGCGCTGGCCGCCGAGGGTGTGCGCACGGTGGCCGTGGAGGACCCCGGTGACCCCGACCAGCGCGCCATCGCCGCGGCGCTGGGCCTCGACATCGTGGCCGTGCCCGTCGACGAGCGCGGCATCGATGTCGGCGCGCTGGCGGCGACCGGTGCGCGAGCCGTGGTTCTCACGCCCGCGCACCAGTCGCCGACGGGCGTGGTGCTGGCGCCCGACCGGCGGCAGGCTCTCATCGCCTGGTCCGTCGCGCACGACGCGACGGTCGTCGAGGACGACTACGACGCCGAGTTCAGGTACGACCGCGAGCCGGTCGGCGCCCTCCATGGACTCGCACCCGACCGGGTGGCGCTCATCGGCTCGGTCAGCAAGTCACTGGCACCGGGCCTTCGGCTCGGCTGGATCCTCTGCCCGCCCCGCCTCTCGGCCGCCGTCGCCCATCACAAGGAGTTCGCCGACCGCGGTTCACCGATCATCGATCAGCTCGCGCTCGCCGACCTGCTGCGGTCCGGCCGCTACGACCGCCACCTGCGCCATATGCGCCTGCGTTACGCCGCGCGGCGTACGGCCCTGGTCGAAGCGCTCCGGCGGCACGCGCCGGCGGTCGAGCTGCGCGGTCTGGCCGCGGGCTTCCACACCGTCGCCCTGCTTCCCGTCGGTACGGACGAACGCGCGGTCGTCGAGGAGGCCCGCCGCCGGTCCGTCGGGTTGTACGGGATGGGCTCTTACCGCGTCGACCGGCATCCGGCCGAGCCGGAGCCCGCGCGGCTCGTCCTGGGGTACGGCAACCTGACCGCCGACGCGATCCAGGACGGGATCGGCACCATCGCCGACCTGCTGCGCGGCGGCTGAACGATCAGGAGACGGCCTGGACTGCTCCCGGACACGGAACGCTTCCGCGAGGATGATCGGGTGCGGTCAGTACGGACGCTTCCGCGAAGATGATCGGTCTGCGGCCGGTACCGGCTCGGTGGCCGCGCCACGTGACGGCGGCCGGTTCGACGGCTCAGCAGGGAGATCGGGTGCGTGCGGAGGACTCTGTGCGGGTCGTGCTCGCCGAGGACGGTGTGCTGCTGCGGGAGGGGCTGGCCGGGCTGCTCGAACGGTTCGGCCATCGCGTCGTGGCGGCGGTGGGCGACGCCGAAGCGCTGATGGCGGCCGTCGAGGAGCACGAGCCGGATCTGGTGATCACCGATGTCAGGATGCCGCCGAGCTTCACCGACGAGGGACTGCGGGCGGCGGTGACACTGCGGTCGAGGCACCCCCGCCTCGCCGTGCTGGCGCTCAGCCAGTACGTGGAGCGGACCTATGCCGCCGAGTTGCTCGAGCCGGACGGCGCCGCCGGCGTCGGCTACCTCCTCAAGGATCGGATCGGGGACGTCGCCGAGTTCCTCGGGGCGTTGCGGCAGGTGGCCGGCGGTGCCACGGTCATCGATCCCGAGGTGGTCCGTCAGCTGCTGCGAGATCGGGCGGATCCGCTCCGGCGCCTGACCGCAAGGGAACGCGAGGTGCTCGCGCTCATGGCCGAGGGCCGGTCCAACGCCGCGATCGCCCGGGAGCTCGTGGTCACCGAGGCCGCGGTGAGCAAGCACATCGCCAACCTGCTGGCCAAGCTGGATCTGCCGCCGAGTGAGGACCACAACCGCCGGGTCATGGCGATCCTCGCCTACCTGCGCGGCTCACGATGAACGGCACCGCCGGGCACGGGCGCCTCCGGGCACCGGTACCGGGCGGAGCACGGCCCGGCCGTGGACAGTCATGCCGCCCCGGTCGTCATGCCGTACGGACCATCCGCGCCCGGGGCGCAGGGGATGGCGAGGCCGACGACGGTCGGCCCGCCGCGCGGGCTCGACACCGTCAGCGTCCCGTTCACGACGGCCAACCGGTCGGCGAGGCCCTCCAGCCCTCCGCCGGCGCGCACGGCCGCTCCGCCGACACCGTCGTCCTCGACCTCGAGGGTGAGGACGACGTCGTCGCTCAGCCGGCCGCTGATCCGTACATGGGCGGCGTGCGAGTGCTTGACGACATTGGTGAGCGCCTCACTGACCGCGAAATAGGCGGCGTGCTCGACGTCGTCGGGCAGCCGTCCGGGCAGGCGAACCTCGACCTCGGCCGGCACCGCCGACCGGCGGGCCAGCTCGGTGAGAGCGGGCGGCAGGCCGCGATCGGTGAGGAGCTGCGGATGGACCCCGTTGACGATCTCGCGCAGCTCGACGAGCGCGCGCTTGGCGTCCTCGTGCGCGCCGGCCAGCAGGGCCGCGAGGTCGTCGCCGGCGTCGCGCAGCTCCACCCGGACGATCCCCAGCTTCATCGTGAGCGAGACGAGCCGCTGCTGTGCGCCGTCGTGCAGGTCACGCTCGATCCGGCGGCGCTCGGCGGCGAACGCGTTCACCAGCCGCTCGCGTGACCGGGAGACCTCGGCGACCTGCGCGCCGAGCTCCTCCTCGCGAGAGCCGAGCAGCGTCCGTGCGATCACCGCGTGCCCCGCCGCGACGAACGTCACCAGGTAGGCGCCGGCGACGGCGACCAGCGACGCCAGGAGCAGCGCGACGGCCGTCGCCCGCGGGCCGGTCGCCGAGAACACCAGCAGCGTCGCCTCGGTCTCCGGATTGATCAGCGCGGCACCGGCCGCGAAGAGCAGCCCGCCGATCAGCACCAGAACGCCGCCCGCGACGAGTAGGTCGATCGGCCACAGGCCGGCCGACAGCAGCAGCGTGTAGGCCAGCTCGCGCCAGGTCGCCGGTTCGCTCAGCCTGGTGCGCATCCAGCCGAGCGGTCCCGGGCCGGCCGGCGTGCGATGTGCTCCCGTCACGGGGACCGGATCGATGAGCCGCAACCGGGACCGTTCCACGGTGGCGACCGGAACACCGATCACGGCCAGGCCCGCCAGCAGCGCGAGACCGACGACCATGAGGGCGAGCGCGATGCCGAACAACGCGAGGGCGGCCACCGCCACCATGCACGCCGAACCCAGCATCGACCCGCTGAGCAGGTAGGCCAGTGAGCGCCACGGCCATTCGGAGCCGAGGAACCGGAGCGGACTGCCCGCCATCGCCCGCCACGGTGTGCTGGGCACGGATGCCACGGTGACGAAGCTACCGGAGCCCGCACCGCCTCGGCACTAGTGCTGGCACTAGTACCGAGACGGGATCTGCCGCCAGTGACCGCGACCGCTCCGCCGCGATCTCCTTTTCGGCATGGAGAGATCAGGTGAGGCGCCCATGACGCGGCGTGGACGGCGAACGGGCAGGCGGACCGTGCCGAGAGCCGGGTCGGTTCTGGCACTGGCCGCCGCGACCACCGTCACCGCCGCCGCGATCGCCGTCACCCCGGCCGGTGCCGCCACGACCACCGTCACCGGCGCCGCCGTCACCGGGGAGAGCACCCGGCCGGTCGGCGGGCGACCGGCGCACGGTTGTGGTGACCGCCGGGCGGTCCAGCGGGCCCTGGACACCCTGACCGGGACGTACGGGCTGGCCGGCGCGGCCGTGGAGGTGGCCGGGCCGGGATGTGGTCGCTGGACCTCGGCGAGCGGAGTGGCCGATGTGCGAACCGGCCGCCCGATGTCCGCCGGGCAGCGGGTGCGGATCGGCAGCACCACCAAGACCTTCACGGCGACCGTGGTGCTTCAGCTCGCCGCCGAGGGGCTGGTCGAGCTCGACGCTCCGGTGGAGCGTTACCTCCCCGGCCTGATCCGGGGAAACGGTCACGACGGCCGGGCGATCACTGTCCGGGGGCTTCTGCGGCACACCAGCGGCCTGCCCGATCACGTCTCCGCGCTCGACTGGACCCGGCTCGACACGTTCCGGTTCCGCCGCTTCGAGCCGCGCGAGCAGGTCGCGGTGGCACTCGCCCTGCCGCGCCCGGGCTCCGCGTGGAACTACTCGACGA
This sequence comes from Actinomadura alba, assembly GCF_014323705.1. Taxonomy (GTDB): domain Bacteria; phylum Actinomycetota; class Actinomycetes; order Streptosporangiales; family Streptosporangiaceae; genus Actinomadura_C; species Actinomadura_C alba. The sequence continues at coordinate 67,179 of NZ_JABVEC010000019.1, read as the reverse complement.
CCAACTACGTCATCGCCGGGATGCTCATCGAAAAGGTCACCGGACACGGGGTGACCGAGGAGGTCACCCGCCGGATCATCCGGCCGCTGGGCCTGCGCGGCACCTACTGGCCCGGCGGCTCCACCCGCATCCGCGGCCCCCATCCGCGTGGCTACACGCTGGTGACGGAGGCGGGCGGCGACACCCGCCGGACCGACGTCACCGAGTTCGACATGTCGTACGGCGGTGCCGGGGGCGCGCTGGTGTCCACGCTCGCCGACGAGAACCGGTTCTTCGCCGCGCTGCTCGGCGGCCGGCTGCTGCCACCGGTCCGGCTCGCGCAGATGGTCCGCACGGTGCCCGCCGATCCGGAGCGGACCTGGCCGGGCGCCCGTTACGGCCTCGGCCTGTTCTCCACCCCGCTGAGATGCGGCGGCCGGTACTGGGGCCACGGCGGCACCGTGCCCGGATACGACACGGCAGGCGGGATCACCGCCGACGGCAGGCGGGTGCAGCTCGTCCTCAACCAGAACATCGACTCGGCGGAAGCCCACCGGACCATGCTCGACGCCGTCCAGGCCGCCCTGTGCGGCGGGCGCTGATCGCCGGGCCCTTCGCCCGCGCGGGAGGCCGGAACACCACCGGGGAAGCGCGGCCGGATCACGCAAGACGCAACGACCCAAGACGCAACGACCGAGAGGCGACATGAACCGAACGAGATCCATCCGGAACAGGGCGCTGGCCGCCGGGCTGGCCGCCGCGGCACTGGCCACCGCCGGTGTCACCACGACCCGCCCGTCCGCCGCCTCGCCGGGCGAGACCCGGCCCGCCATCGGCCCTGCCGCCGAGGCCGGTCCGGAAGCGACCCGGTTCCACCGGCAGCGCATCGCGTGGAAGGCATGCCGGCAGGGGCCGGAAGACGGGCTCGGCGAGGAGCTCGACCGGGCCGGGGCACAGTGCGGCGAGGTGACGGTGCCGCTCGACTATTCCGATCCGGGCGGCCGCACCATCACGGTGGCGATGTCCCGGCTCAAGGCCGCCGACGGCGCGCACCGGATCGGGACCATGCTGCTCAACGGCGGCGGCCCCGGCGGCGGGTCGATGGATCTGCCGCCGTACGTCCGTTCGCTCATGGGCGACGTGGGGCCACGGTTCGACCTGATCGGGATGGACCCGAGATCGAGCGGGCGCAGCACGGCGGTGGACTGCGGCTGGCCGACCGGCGTCTGGACCCGCTCGGCCGGGCTGGACCGCGCGGGATTCGACCGGATGGCCGCCTTCGAACGCGATCTCGCCGACAGGTGCGCGCGGCGCCACCCCGACCTGCTGCCGCACATGACCACCCGGAACATCGTGCGGGACATGGACGTCATCCGCGCGGCACTCGGGGAGCGGCGGATCTCGTACTACGGGGCCTCGTACGGCACCTATCTGGGCGCGGTCTACACCCAGATGTTCCCTCGGCGCACCGACCGGTTCGTGCTCGACAGTGCCGTCGATCCGCGCCGGTACGGGGCCGAGGACATGCTGGCCGACGCCGCCCCGGCCAACGAGGCCGCCTTGCGCGACTGGGCCGCCTGGGCCGCGCGGCGCGACGGCGAGTACGGTCTGGGCGCCACGCGGCGCGCCGTGCTCGCCACCGTGGAGCGGATCATCCGGGTCGCGGCGAGGCGCCCGCTCCGCGTCGGTGCCGACCTCCGGGTGGACGAGCACATGGTCCCCTTCCTGTTGTTCGCCGCTTTGGACGACGACCGTGACGAGGCCGCCGCGAACCTCGCCGCCAACGTGCGTGTGCTCAGGGACGCCGCCGCGGGCCGGCCGGCCGAGCCCACCGACGGGCTCAGGGCCGCGCTGGAGTCACTGCTGACCGGCGCGGACTCGCGGTCCGGCAGTTCACAGGCGGCCATCCTCTGTGGTGACCGGGCGGTGCACCGCGACCCGGAGTCGTACTGGACGAAGATCGAAGCCGCTCGCTCGCGACAGCCGGTCACCGGACCCCTGCTGAACAACATCAGCCCCTGCGCCTTCTGGCCGGAGCCGCCACGAGAGGAACCGACCCGGGTGCGCAACGACGTCCCGGCACTGATCATCGCTGCGACCGGTGACACCCGCACGGTTTACCGGCACGGCCTGGCCCTGCGCCGCCTGATGACCGGATCGCGGCTGCTCACTCTGCGCGGTGCCCGCATCCACGCCGTGTACCCCCGGTACGGGAACGCGTGCGTCAACGACTCCGTCAACGCCTACCTCCGCGACGGTGCCCTTCCCGCCACGGACCTCAGCTGTGCGAAGGGCTCCCCGACGGCCGTCGCCGGATGAGCACCGGACTTCTGGCCGTCCGTCGCGTAGGTCGGGTAGGTCGCCTGAACAGGAACCCGAAAGAGGACCGTCCCTGTCCGCGCTCGATCGTACGGTTTCGCCATGAGACTCAAGAGCGAGCTCCTCGATCTCTCCGACACCGCCTGGCAGCGACTGCGCACCCGCGTCGAAGGATTGACCGACGAGGAGTACCTCTGGGAGCCGGCGCCCTACTGCTGGACGGTCCGCGCCGCCGGCGACGGCACTTGGCGGGCCGACGGCTCACCGCTGCCGCCCGAGCCGGCGCCGCTGACCACGATCGCGTGGCGGCTGTCGCATCTCATCGACCTGTTGAGCGGCGAGCGCAACGCCACGTGGCTCGGCGTCACACCCGCGGCGGCGCCCGGCCGCGAGGGTGCGCCGGGCACGGCGGCGGAGGCGCTCGAACGGCTCGACCAGGCGTACGCGCTGTTCCGCGGTCACGTGGACGCGGCCGACGAGGCCGCGCTGCCCGAGCCCATGGGCCCTATTGCGGGCGCCTACGCCGAGCACACCCGCGCGGCCTTCATCCTGCACGAGGTCGACGAGCTCATTCATCACGGCGCCGAGGTCGGCGTGCTCCGCGACCTCTACCAGGCGACCCGGCCGCGCGAGCCCTTCGTGGCCGCGTGCCTGGGCGACGATCTCCAGGAGGTGAAGTCGCTGCTCGCGGCCGATCCGGGCCTGCGCGATGCCCATCCGGCGATGCTCGGCCAGGCCGCGGCCGCGGGGAGTTGGCGGGTCGTACGCCTGCTGGCCGACGCGGGGTTCGAGGTGGACCCGGCCGACGGCGTCCCCGCGATCCACTCCGCGGCCGGCGCGGGCGAGCTGGAGGTCGTACGGCTGCTCGTCGAGCGTGGGGCCGACCTGAGCGTGCGCGACCCGCGGTTCTCGGAGACCCCGCTCGGCTGGGCCCGGTACTTCCGGCAGGACGAGGTGGCCGGCTATCTGGAGTCGGTCTCCGCCCCCGCCGGTCCGCCGGCCTGACGACGGCGTCGGCCGGCCACGGTGCAGGTTGAACGACGACCGCCCCCGCTCACGACTCTGGGGACACCTGACCGGCGAGGCCGTGCAGCAGCAGAGCGCTGAGCGTGTCGATGATCTCGTCGTCGCTCAGCTCCGGGACGTGCTCGCCCGAGGTGAGGAACGAGTAGCCGAGCATCGAGATCATCGCACCGATCGCGGCCGCGACCAGTGCCGGATCGCCGGGCAGGGCGTGACCGCGCTCTCGCAGGTACTCCAGGTGGTCGCGCAGGACGGCCGTCTCGGCGGTGAGGTTCCGCCAGGCGCGGCCCGAGCCGTGCTGCTCGGCCATGGTCGACTGCAGTACGGCCACCACCACCGGCAGGTGGTCGCGCAGGACGGTCCATGCGACGGCGACATGGGCGCGGAGCTGACCGGGGTCGGTGAGGTCGTGGTCACGGGGATGTTCCTCTCCGATCTCGGCGTCGGCCTGCGTGTCCATGTCGCGCAGCAGGGCCTGTAGCAGGTCCTCCTTGCTCGTGAAGTGGTCGTAGAACGAGCCGGTGGCGCGCCCCGCCTCCCGCGTGATGTCAGTGATCTTGGTGTTCAGGTAGCCGCGTTCGACGAACAGCCGCCGCGCCGCCTGCTTGAGGGCGACCTCGGTCTCGGCCGCCCGCGCTCTTCGTACGCCCACCCTCGGTCCTCCTGTTGACGCGGTGCCACGACAGTACCCATACTGAACCAGAATTCACCGAATAGAGATTCGGTGAATCAGAGTTCGGGAGGACTCGTGAGGGTGATCGTGGTCGGCGGAGGCGTGGCGGGAGCGGCCGGAGCGATCGCGCTGCGGCGGATCGGTGCCGAGGTCACCGTGTACGAGGCGTACGACCCGCCCGCCGGGCAGGTCGGCTCGTTCCTGAGCCTGGCCGCCAACGGGCTGCGGGCACTGGACGCCCTCGGCTGCCTGGACGAGGTCCGGCGTGCGGGATTCGAGGTCGCCCGGCAACGCATGTGGTCGGGTACCGGCGCGTTGCTGGGCGACGTCCCCCGCGGGCGCGTGTCCGCCGACCCCCTGCGCAGCGTCACGCTGATGCGCGGCCGCCTGGTGGGGGCACTGCGCGACGAGGCACGGCGCGCCGGTGCCCGGGTCGTCACGGGCGAACGCCTGGTGGCCGCCGTCAACGGCACCGACGGCGTGCACGCCGAGTTCGCCGGCGGGCGCACCGCGAGCGCCGACCTGCTCGTCGGCGCCGACGGCATCTGGTCGGCCACCCGGTCGATCCTCGACCCGTCCGCCCCCACGCCTGCCTATGGCGGGCTCTACAGCGTGTCCGGGGTGGCGGAGGGCGTCGAGGCCGAAGGCGTCGACATCGAGCCCGGCGTCTTCAACATGGTCTTCGCCCGGAACGGCGCCTTCCTCTACCTGCCCGCCCCCGACGGCACGGTGTGGTGGTCGGCACAGGTCAACAGCCCCCGGCGCCCGGAGCCCGACGGGCTCACCGACGCCGAGTGGCCGGCCCGGCTCGGCAGGCTCTACCGCTTCGAGGAGGCGCCCCGAGCCGTCCTGCGGGCGACGACCCGGTTGCACCGCCCGACCCTCATGCACGCACTGGCCGAGGTCCCGACCTGGCACGACGACCGCACCGTGCTCATCGGCGACGCCGCGCACCCGGTGGGCTCGGGCCAGGGCGCGTCGATGGCGCTCGAGGACACCGTGGCGCTCGCGAGGGAACTGGCCACGGCCGATTCGATCCCGGCCGCGCTCGCCGGCTACGACCGGTCACGCCGCACGCGCGTCGCCAAGATGACCAAGGCGGACGGCGGTAATCGCGCGACCAAGACGACCGGTGCGGTCGGCCGCCGGATGCAGCGGCTCATCATGCCGATCGTGATCCCGCGCGTCTACGAGCGCGCCACCGCCTGGCTCTACACCCACGACGTGGGGGCCCTGCCGGCCCCGGCCGCCGACGGTGCCCCCTACGACCGCGCGGTGGGCCGGTAATAGAGCAGGACGTTCCCCGAGTCGTACCGCACGGTGCCGGTCAGCGTCAGGTCGACCCGGCTTCCGGCGAACAGCGACCGTCCCGCGCCGAGGAGGACCGGAGCGACGATGACCCGGAGCTCGTCGACGAGGCCCATCTCCAGAAGGCTCACCGTGAGCTCGGAGCTAAGATCGCGATGTCCTTGCCGGGCTGCTCCTTGAGCCGGGCGATCTCGCCGGCCACGTCATCCTTGATCAACCGTGTACCGGACCACTCGGCCCGCTCGAGCGTCCGGGACACGACCACCTTGGGGAGCTCGTTCATCGCCGCGGCCACGACCGGGTCGCCGCTCTTCGCCTCGGGCGTCGGCCAGTACGACGCCATTCCCTCGTAGGTGACCCGGCCGAACACCAGGGTGCCGATCTCGTCGAGCTGCCGTTCGGCGAACTCACCGAACTCGGCGTCGACGTTGTGTCAGTCGATCTCGCCGTTCGGGCCCGCGTGGTAGCCGTCGAGGGACGTCATCATGAACGAGAACATCTTCGGCATCGGAACTCCTTCGCGCACGGTGATGGCACCCTGTGCGGATGCCCTTCATCGGGGAGGTCGGAGCGGGCGGCGGGTCATCGACACGGCCGGTCGCTCCCGGGCAAACCCGCGCGTTGGTCAAGGTTCCGCCCCGGCGCGACTTGGCGGCCGGATACAGCGGACAATGGTGGCAAGCCGCTAGAGCAAGGAGCTCCATTGACCGCCTCAGGCACGAGCGACAATCTGGATCTCGCAGCGAGCGCACGCGAGATCGCCGATGGCGCGCCCGCCGGATCAGTACAGCAGGCCGCGGCCGGCTCCGTGGCCGTCACCTGCGCGACCACCCGCAGCCTCGCCGAGGCGCGTAGCGTGCTCGGCGGGGTCAAACCCGAGCCGGTACGGCAGGCCGCTCTCGACCTGCTCGATCGGCTGTCGATCCGCGGCTGATCCCTCACCCGCCGCATCGTGCCTCACGACAGTGACAGTGCGGCGAGCGCTGCGTTGACGATGCTGCCGGGCAACAGGTCGTGCAGCTCGTAGAGTTCCCGCACCGTGCCGGACTGCCCGAACTCGTCGACGCCCAGTGGCACGCACGGAGTGCCGAGCGCCGAACCGAGCCACGCCATGGCGTGCGACGCCGCGTCGTGCACCGTCACCACGGGCGCGCGATCGCCGAACACCGTGCGCAGCGCGCCCGGGACACTCGGCGCGGCGGCGGTCCGTACGCCCTGGCGCAGGGTGCGCTGCCAGGCGGTGTAGATCCGGTCCAGCGAGGTCACGTCGGCCACGTGGGCCGCGATGCCCTCGTCGGCGAGCTCCTCGGCGGCGGCGAGCACCTCGGGCAGCACGGCGCCGGACGCCGCGAGATGCACCACGGGGGCTCCGGCGGCACGGAGCTCGGGGTGGGCGTGATGGGCGTCGTACAGCCGGTAGGCGCCGGCGAGCACCTGACGGCGCAGTACCGCGTCGCCGATCCGGGCGCGCGCGGCCTCGAAGGGCGCCTGGTCGACCGGACGGGTGGTGAGCCGGAAGTAGTACGCGCCGTCCTCGGCGGGGGTCGCCGTGGTGGTCGAGCTCGGACCCGCGGCGATGTGCCCGAGCGCGTCGCACAGCAGCCAGTCGAGCGGTGTGGCGTAGGCGGGCTCGATGAAGGTCACGCCGGGCAGTTCCAGGCCGACCGAGGCGGTGATGGTCGACTGGTGCGCGCCGCCCTCCGGGGCCAGGGTGACACCCGACGGGGTACCCGCCACGATGAACCGCGACCCGGAGTAGGTGCCGTAGAGGAACGCGTCGAGCCCGCGCAGCACGAACGGGTCGTACACCGTGCCGACCGGCAGCAGCGGCTGGGCGGACAGATCCCAGGACAGGCCGAGCTGGCCGAGCAGCAGGAACAGGTTCATCTCGGAGATGCCCAGTTCGATGTGCTGACCCGAGGGACCCTCGGCCCAGCGGAGCATCCCGTCCTCGTTCCAGGACCGGCGCTGCGTGGGGGCGAACACGCCGGTCTTGTTGATGAACCCGGCCAGGTTGGTCGAGGTCGCCACGTCGGGCGCGGTGGTCACGAGGTACGGCGCGACGCGTTCGTCGCGGGCCAGGTCGACCAGCACCCGGCCGAAGACCTCCTGGGTCGAAATGGGCCTGCTGGTGCGCACGTCGGTGCTCTCGGGCACCTTGATCGGCAGCGCCTGCTCGCGAGGTGCGCGGGCCATCGCCTCGCGCCGCGAGCCGACCAAGATCCCGGCGGGTGACGCCGGGTCGAACCGGTCCCACTCGGTGTCGCGGTCCAGCCCGCGCTCGGCCCGCAGCGTGTCGATCTGCTCGGTGGACAGCAGAGCCGAGTGATTGCGCGGGTTGCCCGCGATCGGCAGTCCCCATCCCTTGACCGTGTAGGCGAACACGACGCTGGGGCGGTCGGTCACCGCGTCGCATTGAGCGTACGCGTCGAGCATGGCGCCGAGGTCGTGCCCGCCGAGGTCGGTCACCAGTGGGGCCAGCTCGGCGTCCGGGATCCCGGCGACGATCTCCTGTACCGCCGCCGGTGCCCCGTCGAGGAACCGCTTGCGCAGGTCGTCGCCGAGCGGGCCGAACAGCGACTGGTACTGCTCGTTGGGCATGGCGTCGATCCAGGCCCGCAGGTGCTCGCCGCCCGGGCGATCGCAGGCCTCCCGCAGCCGCCGGCCGTACTTCACCTCGACCACGTGCCAGCCGGCCGCCTCGAACTGGCCGCGCCACTGGTCGATGCGCACACCGGGTACGACCCGGTCGAGCGACTGGCGGTTGAAGTCCACGAGCCACATCACGTTGCCGAGACCGGCGGTGGCCGGATCGGCGACCGCCTCCCAGATGTTGCCCTCATCGAGCTCGGCGTCCCCGAGGATGGCGACGAAGCGCGAGGCGGGCCGCTCGCCGAAGTGCGCGTCGACGTAGCGGCGCGTCACCGCCGCGAAGAGAGGAGCGGCCACGCCGAGCCCGACCGATCCGGTGGAGAAGTCGACCTCGTCGGGGTCCTTGGTGCGCGACGGGTAGGACTGCAGGCCGCCGCGTGCCCGCAGCCGCGGCAGGTAGGAGCGATCGAGATTGCCCAGCAGGTACTGGATGGCGTGGAAGACCGGTGACGCGTGCGGCTTGACCGCGACCCGGTCGGCCGCGTTCAGATGCGCGAACCACAGGGCCGTCATGGCCGTCACGAGCGATGCGCTCGACGCCTGGTGCCCGCCGACCTTCACCCCGTCACCGGTGTCGCGGTCGTGGTTGGCGGCGTCCACGATCCGCGTGGCGAGCCACCCCACCCGCCGCTGGATCTCGTCCAGGACCTCGAGGTCGGGTGTGTGCCGCGGGGTCGGCCGCCGGCTCTCGTCGTGGTCGGTCACGGATGCTCTCCCAGGGTCGTACGCGGACCGCCCCTGAGGCGGGCTCACAGCGGGTTCATGGACCTGTTGATGTCGTCGTTTGCGACAAGCCTGACCATACCGGGCAGGGAATGTCCACCTTCCGACGGCATGGTGTGTTTCGAACCGTGCCGAGGCTCGGCGGTCCCTCTTCCGGCGCCCGCCGCGGGACGCCGGCCCGGCGCGACTCGAAAGATCTTTTTCGGCCCTCCGGGCATAAGGAGGCACACCCCCACCGTTAGACTGAGGCAATCACCCTTTGCGGCGCTGAGCGCGCCCGGCTCGTCCTTGCAGCCCACCGATCGAATGTGGTGCCTCCCGAGACGTGCCCCCTCTCGGAAGGTTCTACGTGTCAGACACGCCCACGTTCGCCCAGCTCGGCCTGCCTGCCCCCCTCGTCTCCGCCCTCTCCCGCCAGGGAATCGAGTCACCGTTCCCGATCCAGGAGGCCTGCATCCCCGACGTGCTGGCCGGGCGAGACGTGCTCGGACGCGGCAAGACGGGCTCGGGCAAGACGCTGGCCTTCGGACTCCCGCTGCTCGCCCTGATCGCCGGGCAGAAGGCGGCTCCCAAGCGTCCACGCGCCCTCATCCTGGTCCCCACCCGCGAGCTCGCGATGCAGGTCCAGACCAACCTGGAGCCGCTCGGGCGCAGCGTCGGCCTGCGCTTCAAGACCGTCATCGGCCAGACGTCGATGCCCCGTCAGATCGACGCGCTGCGCCGCGGGGTCGAGGTGCTCGTCGCCACCCCGGGCCGGCTCAAGGACCTGCTCAGGCAGGGCGCCTGTGATCTCGGCGACATCGCCGTCACGGTTCTCGACGAGGCCGACCACATGGCCGACATGGGTTTCCTGCCCGACGTCACCGACATCCTCGACCAGGTGCGCCCGGACGGTCAGCGGCTGCTGTTCTCCGCCACCCTGGACAAGGACGTCGACGTCCTGGTGCGGCGCTATCTCAACGACCCGGTGACCCACGCGATCGGCCCCGTCGACGAGTCGGTCGACACCATGGACCACCACCTGCTCCTCGTGGCCCCCAGGGACAAGAACACGATCACCGCCGAGATCGCCAACCGTGAGGGCCGCACGATCCTGTTCGCCCGCACCAAGCACGGTGTCGACCGGCTGGCCAAGCAGCTCGCGCAGGTGGGCGTGCGGGCCGGGGCCCTGCACGGCGGCAAGAGCCAGAACCTGCGCACGCGCACCCTCGCCGAGTTCCGCGAGGGCAGCATCAGCGTGCTCGTCGCGACCGACGTCGCGGCCCGCGGCATTCACGTGGACGACGTCAGCCTCGTCGTGCACATCGACCCGCCCGCCGACCACAAGGACTACATGCACCGCGCCGGCCGTACGGCCAGAGCGGGCGAGAGCGGCACCGTCGTCACCCTCGTGCTGCCGCACCAGGTACGCGCGACGGCGGCCATGACGCGGCGGGCCGGCATCGACCCGACCCGTACGAAGGTGATGGCCGGCGACGACAAGCTGGTCCGGCTCACGGGGGCGCGCCCGCCGAGCGGCGAGCCGATCACCGAGCCGATCATCCGCACCTCCGCCGGCCGTTCGGGCCGCGGCCGGCCCGGTGAGCGCCGCGGCAACCGGGGCCAGGGCTGGGGCGGCGGCGACCGTTTCGGCGGCCGGGGCCGAGGCGGCGAGCGGCGCGGCGGCTGGTCCGGCGACGGCTCGGGCGAGGGCGGCGACCGCCACTCGTACAAGCCGCGTACGGGCCATGGCCAGCGCGGCCAGGAGCAGCGGCCCACCGGTGGCGCGGACCGCCGCCGGCCGCGCCCCTCCCACCAGGGCTGACGCCCCGCCGTGATCATGTTGCCTCACCCCGCCTCACCCCGCCGTGATCATGCAATTGTTCGCGCCTTCGCGGAATGTGGCATGAGCGTCGCGCCTTAACTGCATGATCACGCTGGGGGTGACGGCGGTTCAGCCGGCCTCTTCGCGGAGCCGCTCCTGGAGCAGTTGCAGGCCCTCGAGCTCTTCGACCGTCAGCGCCGCGAGCTCGTCCGCCGAGGCCAGCCGGGCACCACCGCGCAGTGGCGGCTGCCAGCCCTCTTCGGGGTCGTACCGCCGCACGATCTTGGCGGGCACGCCGGCGACGACGCAGTGATCGGGAAACTCCCCGCGGACGACGGCGCCGCCCGCCACCGCGACGTTCCGGCCGAGGCGGGTGCCGGGCAGGATGATCGCGCCGGTGCCCAGCCAGCAACCGTCGCCGATCAGCACCGGGTTGTTCTCCGGCCACTGCCGGCCGATGGGCGTGTCGAGATCGCCGTAGCTGTGGTTCTGATCGGTGATGTAGACGTTCGGGCCGGTGAAGACGTTGTCGCCGATCTCGATGGACCGGTGGCCGATGATCTGGTTGCCGCGGCCCAGGGAACAGCTGTCGCCGATTCGGACGATCAGATTCGGCCCGAGGTCGAGCCCGGGTCCGAAACCCGCCGACAGCGTGACGTGCGGCCCGATGAGCGTATGGTCTCCGACGGAGATCCATCGCTCGCCGTAGATCGTGCCCACGGGGAAGCCGATACAGGCGCCGTCGCCCAGCCTGGCGAACCGGAGCCGGCCGGGCGTGCTCGGAGTGATCTCGCCATGACGCGCCAGCCACTCCCATCCACGGTGTACGGCGACGGTGACCTTGCGGCGGATCGATGCGGCGACCTTGTCCCTGATCGGCATGGCGCACACGGTACAGGCCACCTAGACGGCGGATGACCGGGGCCGTCTCGCCCCGGACCGGCGCACCGAGGCGGCCGCGCAGGACACGGGCCGGCGGGGGAACCGTCCCGGCGGCAAGAGGGGACGACAAGGAGGACCCGGCGGTCCGACCGCCGGGTCCTCCTGTGTGCGTCGCTGTTCAGCGAGAGTTGATCAAGGAATGCGAGCCTGCCCATCCGCTGACGTCGGGGACGGCTGCAGCACGTCCTCTGAGTGCTTCGGAGAGTTCGTGGGAATGCGACGGCTCACCATCGCGCCGACCGCGCCGATGGCACCGGCGGCCGCCAACGTGATCATCGCGGTGTTGCGCTTCTGCCGCTGACGTCTCGGCGGCTCGACCTTGTCGGCCGCCTTGGTCAGCAGCGTGCCCACCCGTGGGCCCAGTTCGGTCTCGACGTAGTGTGCGGCCCGCACCAGACGCGGTGCGCTCCACTCTCTGGCGTCGAGCATCCGCTCCGTGGCGATCTCACGCGCGACCTGCGTGGTGGGACCGATGCGTTCCCTGGCCCGATGGGCACCTTCCTTGCTCAGCTCCTGCATCCGCTGCAACTGCTCACGGTCGATCTTGACCCGTGTCGACGGGCGGTATCTTTCCTTGAAGGACACGCTAACCTCCCGGATCTGCGGGGTCCTGACCCTCAGCCTTCCCTGAGCGCGCAAGGTAAACCTCTGGCGTGGGAGTATGCGGTCACGCGCTGTTTCCAGGCGCGACTTGTCCGCGACAAAGAGGAGGCAGTCTTCCGTGGCTGAACAAACCAATCGAGGATTCGGGGGACCGGGAGGCTCGGAGGTGCTGGTCGCCACGCTGCGCACGACGCTGGGTCCGATCGTCATCCGGCTGTTCCCCGAGCACGCTCCGCAGACCGTCGACAACTTCGTCAGTCTCGCCGAGGGCACGAGGGAATGGCTCGACCCGCGCACCGAGCAGAAGTCGAACGCGCCGCTCTACAACGGCACGATCTTCCACCGGGTGATCGACGGCTTCATGATCCAGGGCGGTGACCCGCTCGGAACGGGCACCGGCGGGCCCGGGTACGATTTCGCCGACGAGTTCCAGTCGGGCCTGCGATTCGACCGGCCGTACCTGCTCGCCATGGCCAACGCCGGCCCGAACACCAACGGCTCGCAGTTCTTCATCACCGTCGTGGCCACCAAGCACCTCGACAACCGGCACACCATCTTCGGTGAGGTCATCGAGGGCACCGACGTGGTCGACAAGATCGCGACCGCGCGGACGGGCCGGTCGGACCGGCCGGTCAACGACATCGCCATCGAATCGGTGACGATCGACCGCCGCCAGTCGTAATAGAGGTAGGGAAGCAACCACAGCGCAGAGCCGGAGACGAGGCAATGAACACTGACCCGCAGCCCCCTTCCGGGGCGGAGGCGGACAAGCCGACGTGTTACCGCCATTCCGAGCGGGAGACGTACGTCCGGTGCACGCGCTGTGATCGCCCGATCTGTCCCGAGTGCATGCGCGAAGCGGCGGTCGGCCATCAGTGCGTGGAGTGTGTGAAGGAAGGCAACAGGACCGTCCGGGCACCGCGCACGGTCTTCGGCGGCCGGGTCTCGACGACGCCCGTGGTGACGTACACGCTCATCGCCGTCAACGTCGTCGCGTTCTTCCTTCAGTACGCCGGGACCAATGTCGAGGGGCGCTACGGGCTGTGGCCGCCGGCCGTCGCGGACGGTCAGTACGAGCGGCTCGTGACCTCGGCGTTCCTCCATTACGGGCCGGTGCACCTGCTGTTCAACATGTGGGCCCTGTACATGGTGGGGCAGCCGCTCGAGCAGTGGCTCGGGCGGCTGCGGTTCGGGGCGCTCTACCTGCTGAGCGCGCTCGGCGGTTCGGTCTGTGCCCTGCTGTTCGCGCCGCTGAACACCAACACGGCCGGTGCCTCGGGTGCGGTCTTCGGGCTGTTCGCCGCGATCTTCGTGGTCTCCAGGCGGATGCGGGTCGACGCCCGGGGCATCGCCGTGGTGATCGGCCTCAACCTGCTGATCACCTTCACGTTCCCCAGCATCAGCTGGCAGGGACACGTCGGTGGACTGGTGACGGGCGCGCTGCTGGCGTACGCGTACGCCTATGCGCCGAGAAACCGGCAGCAGCTCGTCCAGCTCGGCGCGACCGTGGTGGTCGCCGCCGTGTTCCTGGTACTGATCGCCATCCGCGTCGGCCAGCTCACCACACAGCTGAGCGGCGTCTAGCCGTACTCTCTCAGGGGTTCGCCGGAGGTCCGTGAGATCACGGCGGTGGGCGGACCTGTGGATAACCTGGGGATCACATCCAGGTTATCCACAGGCTGTGGACGAAATTCGTGGATTGATCACCGGCGAACGTGGGTACCCGTTACCGCCACTTAGTGGCGAGCCCCAGCCCCACAATGATCGCGGCGAATCCGATGCCGAGGTTCCAGTTGCCGAGATCGCTCATCACGGGAATGTTGGTGTCGGTGCTCGCCGTGACGTAGAAGGTCGCGATCCAGGCCAGTCCGGCCAGCCATAGCGTGATCATCGTAGGTGCCAGCCAGCGCGGGCTGACCTGGACCTTCTGCGACTTCTGCGGTGGCGTGTAGACGGCCTTCTTGCGCACTTTGGACTTGGCCACTGTGGATCGGTCTCCTCGGGCGGGCGTCGGCAGCGCGCCGGCCCACTCATGGGTGGTTTGTCGGATAGCGTAGTCGCTGGTGAGCAGCGTACGGCGTCAGACGTGGAGAAGCATCATTCCCATCCTCACACTTACCGCGGGCGCGTTGTTCGCGGCGAGTGCGAACACGGCACGAGGCACTGATCTCCGCGATGCGGGCCGCACCAGGCTCACCCAGTTGATCACGGCCGAGCAGCGTCGCAACCAGCGGGAACGCGCTGAGTACCAGCGACTCAACCGTGATGTCGACACCATCTCACGGCAGACCGGCCGGCGCGACGAGCGGGTGAAGCAGGCACAAGTACGAGCCGACGGATTGGCGGGAATCTCCGGATTCACCCCCGTCAAGGGCCGTGGCCTGCGGGTGACGCTCGACGACGCGCCGCAACGGTCCGGTGGAAAGCGCGGCGGTGTCAAGCCCAACCCCGATGACCTGGTGGTTCATCAGCAGGACGTCCAGGCGGTGGTGAACGCCCTGTGGGCGGGCGGTGCCGAGGGCATGCAAATAATGGACCAACGCCTGATCTCGACCAGCGCCGTCAGGTGTGTTGGCAATACGCTGATTCTGCAAGGCGTCGTCTACTCTCCGCCTTTCCGGATCACCGCTGTGGGTGATCCGGGCCGGTTGAGGGCCGCGCTCGACGCCTCCCCGGACATCGCGACCTACAAGGAATATGTCACCGAGTATGGCCTCGGATACGGAGTGAAGACCCTCGATCGCGTCACCCTCCCCGCCTACACGGGCAACGTGACGATGGAACACGCGACCGTGCCGGCCGCCGGCGAGAGCGACGGGACGTAGCTGCGGGGGTATGGACTAATGCGGGCGCTCATCCGTGGTGTCGGCGAGCTCTGCATCACCGCAGGGATCGTCCTCCTGTTCTTCGTCACCTACGAACTGTGGGGCACCGGCCGTTACACCCAGGATCAACAAGACCAGCTGAGCAGGCAGCTCGCTCAGGACTGGGATCGGCCCAAGGTCACCACCGAGAAGGTGAAGCTGGGCAGCGGCATGGCCCTGTTGCGCATCCCCCGGTTCGGCGACAGGTTCCGTTACGTCGTGGTCGAGGGCGTCGACCTCGGCGACCTCCGCAAGGGACCGGGCCACTACCCGGGGACGGCGATGCCCGGCGAGAAGGGGAACTTCGTCGTCTCCGGCCACCGGACCACCTACTCCGCCCCGTTCAACCGGGTCGACGAGCTCCGCGACGGTGACCGGATCCTGGTGGACACCCGCGAGGGGCAGTTCGTCTACAAGGTGACCGACCAGAAGATCGTCTCTCCCCGAGAGGTCAGCGTGACCGCGGCCGTACCCTTCCATCCCAAGCGGGCGGCCGACAAGCGGCTCATCACGCTCACCACGTGCCACCCGAAGTTCTCCGCCGCCAAGCGGCTGATCATCTTTGGCGAGCTGGCGCAGCGGCTGCCGCGAGCGAAGCCCGGCACGCCGGCCGGGGGTGCCTGATGTACGCGTGGATCTGGCGCCATCTGCCCGGCACGGCCCCGGCGAGGGCCGCGACCGCCGTGGCCCTGGCCATGATCATCGCTGGGCTGCTCTGGTACCTGGTGTTCCCCTGGGTCGAGCCCAAGGTCCAGTTCGACCGCGGCGTCATCGACCACCACACCTCCACCCCCGCGAGCCCGCGCCCATGAACACGGCGAGTGGCGCGGTGGCGGCCGGGCGGAGGCCACGGGTCCTCGTCGTGGACAACCACGACAGCTTCGTCTACAACATCGTCCAGTACCTGCTGGAACTGGGTGCCGACTGCGTGGTGCTTGACCGCTCCGACGTCACTCTCGCCGACGCACGGGATGTGGACGGAGTGCTGCTCAGCCCCGGTCCGGGGCATCCGTCCGAAGCCGGTGTCTGCGTCGACCTGGTGCGCGCCGCCGAGCAGAGCGGGCGGCCGTTGCTCGGCGTCTGTCTCGGCCATCAGGTGATCGCGGTGGCGTACGGGGCCGTCGTGTCGCGCGCGCCCGCCCTGCTCCACGGCTACACCAGCCTGATCCACCACGGCGGCGAGGGGGTACTGGCAGGGCTGGCGGACCCGTTCCCGGCCACCCGGTACCACTCGCTGGCCGTGGAGCCGGCGACCGTTCCCGGCGAACTGGAGATCACGGCCCGTACCGAGGACGGGACCATCATGGCCCTCCGGCATCGCCGGCGGCCGATCGAGGGCGTTCAGTTCCATCCCGAGTCGGTGCTCAGCGAGGGCGGCCACCGGCTCTTCGGAAACTGGCTCGGCAGACTCTGTAACACCGCGGCCCGCTGATACGACTCACCTAGGAGGGCTTCCGCCATTGCCCCCGAGTGGCGGAAGCCCTCCTTCACGTCATTGGCCCGGGAAGGTGATGGTCGGGCCCGGGTCCGGAGGCGGCTCTTGCTCCTGGGCCTTCGCGACGAAGATGATCACGGTCGTGTTAGGCGGGACCTTCTGGCCCTCCGGCAGGCTCTGCCGGAAGACGGTTCCCTCGGGCACGTCGCCCTCAGGCGGGGCCTCCCTGACCTCGGCCCGCAGCTTGGCGTTCTTGAGCTGCCTGAGCGCGTCGTTCTTCTGCAGACCCACGAGGTTCGGCACCGTCGTCTCCTGCGGGCCGGTGGAGACGTACATGACGACCCTGGACTTCTCCTCGGCCTTGCTGCCGCCCGAGGGGGTCGTCCTGATCACCATGCCCCGCTGCACCGACGTGGACGCCTGTGTCCGTGTCACGACCTCGAAGCCGGCCGCGGTGAGCTCGGCCTTGGCCGCCTGCGCGGGTTGCCCCTCGACGTCGGGGACCTCGACTTCCTTGACCTCTTTGCCCTTGGAGACGGTCAGCGTCACCGTCGAGTCCGCATCGACCTTCTTACCCTCTGCAGGGTCGGCGCTGATGACCTTCCCGCTGGGCGTGGAGTCGTCGAAGACCTCCTTGGTGTCGGCCTGGAGCCCGGCGGTTTCGAGGGCCTTCACCGCCTCGCCCCGGTCGAGTCCGACGACCTGGGGCACCGCGACCTGCTGTGTCTCGGAGCCGGAGTTGTTGCCATTGGTCATCAGGACGCCGATCAGAGCCGCCCCGCCGAGGAACAGCACCGCCACGAGCATCCAGATCGCGACCTTCTTGCCGTTGCCCCCGTTGCCCCCGTAACGCTCGTCCTCCTGGTCGTAGCGGACGGGAGGCAGGTCGTACCCGGTGTTGGTGGCTCGCTGCATCTGCGTGCGGGCCGGCGGCGCGGCGCCCATGACCTGCGTGCCGCTCATCGCCATCGTGGCGGCCGCGGAGACCGGCTGGCCCTGCAGGGCCCGCTGGATGTCGGCGCGCATCTCGGAGGTGCTCTGATAGCGATCGTCCGCGCTCTTGGCCATCGCCCTGAGAACGATCGCGTCAGCCCACGGCGGGATCTGCGGGTCGAGCTGCGACGGCGGGATCGGCTCCTCCCGTACGTGCTGGTACGCGATCGACACGGGGGAGTCGCCCTGGAACGGGGGCCGCCCGGTCAACAGCTCGTACAGCACACAGCCCGTCGAGTAGACGTCGCTGCGGGCATCGACGCGTTCACCGCGGGCCTGCTCCGGTGACAGGTACTGGGCGGTGCCGATGACCTGAGCCGTCTGGGTCATCGTCGCGGCGGAGTCGTCCATGGCACGGGCGATGCCGAAGTCCATGACCTTGACCTCGTGGTCACGGGTCATCATCACGTTCGCCGGCTTGATGTCCCGGTGGATGATGCCACCGCGGTGGCTGTAGTCCAGCGCCCGCAGAATGCCGTCGACGATCTCCATCGCCCGCTCCGGCCGGAGCCGGCGGCTCTGCTGGAGCAGGTCGCGCAGCGTGTGGCCCTCGACGTACTCCATGACGATGTACGGGACCGGCAGATCGCCCAGCATGTCCTCGCCGGTGTCGTACACGGCGATCACCGACGGGTGGTTGAGCGACGCGGCCGACTGTGCCTCACGCCGGAACCTCGCCTGGGACGTGGGGTCCCTGGCCATGTCCGAGCGGAGCGTCTTGACCGCCACGACACGGTCCAGCCGGAGGTCTCGGGCACGGTAGACCTCGGCCATGCCACCGCGCCCGATGACACCATCGAGCTCGTAGCGGCCACCGAGTAGCCGAGGCTGAGTCATGTCTCGCACATTCCCTTGTCGTCTACAGCATTGCTATGAACCTAGTGGCGATCCGCCACTGCTTGTCGGATCTGGGTCCGGAATCGACGGCTCAGCGCTCGGTTCCGGATCGGGCGGTGTCGGGTTGGGGCTGGTTGTCTGGGATCTGGTCGGTCGTGGCGTGGCGCTCAGGGTGGGGGACGGGCTCCACGTCGGCACGTTCGTCCCTGCGGTCTGCGGAGACGGGGTGGCCTCGGGCGAAGGCCTCGAACCGACCGGGTTCGGATCGGTCAGATCGCCTTGCATGACCGGCCCGGTCGAGGCCGGGACGTCGCTGTCGTTGCCGTTGAGGCCGGCGCCCTGCCGCTCCTGCCACGGGGACGTGATGAGGATCACGCCCAGCAGCACGATACCCAGGGCCACTGCGGCCAGCAGCAACGGGGACCGGTGCTGTACGGCGTCGACCTGGTCGGTGTCGGCGCCCCCGGTGACCTCTTGTGCGGTGGTGAGCTGTCCATCGGTGGTGCTCCCGCTGCCGGGGAGATCCGGCCCCTCGGCTTCGTCCGGCTCGACGGTGAGGGTATCCGACCTCGTGGCATCGTCAAGTTCGGCCGGGTCGAGGCCCGTGGCCAGCGACTCGCGGATGACGTACGCCTGGTCGGCCAGCTCCTGGGCGCTGGTCGGGCGGTCGGCGGGCTTCTTGGCCAGCAACTGCCGGACGAGCTCACGCACCGGTGCCGGAATGTCGAGGGGCAGCGCGGGCGGGAAGTCCCGCACGTGCTGAAGGGCGATCGCGACCGGCGTGTCGGCGTCGAAGGGCGGCCGGCCGGTGAGGCATTCGAACGCCACCACACCGAGCGAGTACAGGTCGGTGGAGGGCGTGATCGCCTGACCTGAGGCCTGTTCCGGCGACACGTAATGCGCCGTGCCCATGACCATGCCGGTCTGGGTCAGCGTGCTGACCGCCGCAGCACGGGCGATGCCGAAGTCGGTGACCTTGATCGTGCCGTCGCCGGTCACCATCAGGTTCCCGGGCTTGACGTCACGGTGGATGATCCCCGCGGAGTGCGCCACCTGCAGGGCGCGGGCGGCCTGTGCGACAAGATCGAGGGTGGCCTCCGGGTCGAGCCCGCCCGTACGTGCGATGATCTTGGAGAGCGGCTCGCCGGGGACCAGCTCCATGACCAGGAAGATGAGATCGTCCTGCTGGCCGTAGTCGTACACCTGTGCGATGCCGCTGTGGTGCAGCGACGCGGCGAACCTCGCCTCGGCCTGGAACCGGCTGCGGGCCGCCTCATCGGACACGTACTCGGGGCGCAGCAGCTTCACCGCGACCGAGCGGGCGAGAAGCTGGTCGGTCGCACTCCACACCTGGCCCATTCCGCCGGTGGCCAGCAGTTCGTCCAGCTGGTACCGGTCGTTGAGCAGGAGCTGCTCGGTCATGGTGCCCCCCGCTCGTCGGCGGGGCGCCGTATCGGCTCGCTCAACGCCGCACCGCCGACATGATCGTCGCGGCGAGGTTGCCCGCGTTGGTGGCGGCCGACCCGGGGCCCTCGGTGACGACGGCGAACGCGTAGCGGGGGCTCTCGACCGGGCTGTAGCCGACGAACCACCGGCTGTTGAGGCTGCCGATGCCGGTCTCGGCGGTGCCGGTCTTGCCGGCGATGTTCCGGCCCTGCAGGTTCGTGGCGGTGCCGGTGGTCACCACGGCCAGCATCATCTGCTTGAGATCGTCGGCGACGCCACTGCTCATGGCCTGGGCGAACTCCTGGGGGTTCGCGCTGTAGAGCTCCGACTGGTCGTCCGCCCGCACCTTGTCCACGAGGTAGGGCTTCATGATCTTGCCCTTGTTCGCCACCGCGGCCGCGACCATCGCCATCTGCAGCGGAGTGGCCCGCACGTTCGCCTGCCCGATGCCGCTGCGGCCGAGGTTGTCGCCGCCGAGCGGCTGGCCGGTCGGCTCCTTGGTCGGGACGTCGCTCTCGGCGCTGAGCAGGTCCGGCTCGACCGGGATCTTCTTGCCGAAGCCGAACTTCGCCGCGCCCGAGTTCAGGGTGGCCGCCTTCATGTCCAGCGCCATCCGGCCGAACGTCGTGTTGCACGACTCGGCGAAGGCACTGATCAGTGGTGCGGTCTGCTTGCACGCCCCGCCCTCGTGCGAGTTCGGCAGCCGCCGCCCGGTCTCGGGCAGGATCAGGGGATCGGTCCGGACGGTGCTGTTGAGGTTGAGCCCCTTCTCCGTCATCTCGATCGCCGCGACCACGGTCTTGAACGACGAACCGGGCGGGAAGGTCTCGTTGAGCGCCTTGTTGACCAGCGGTTTGAAGTCGGCCTTGTCGAGGCGCTGGAGCTCTTTGGAGCCCTTCTCCCCGGTCTGTGGCGCGATCCGCTCCGGGTCGAACGAGGGGTAGGAGGCGACCACCTTGAGGGCGCCGGTCTTGATGTCCATGACGACCGCGGCCGCGCGGCGGTCGGTGGTGCCCTTCAGGGCGTTGTAGGCGGCGCGCTGCGCCCGGGGGTCGATCGTGGTCACCACGTTGGCGCCCTTGGTGGGCTTGCCGATGAAGGAGTCGAACCAGCGCTTGGCGGTCAGCCGCTTGTCCTGGCCGTCGAGCAGCGAGCTGTAGGCCACCTCGAGGCCGGACTGGCCCCCGTTCGAGGAGAAGAACCCGGTGACGGGCGAGAAGATCAGGCCCTCTTTGTAGTCCCGCTGGTACTTCGGGTTGCTCTTCCCGCTCTCCTTGGACGACGCGAGCGTCTCGGAGCCGGCGATGATCGAGCCGCGGTCGCGGTTGAAGACATCGGCGTACTGCCGGGAGTTGAGCTTGTCGTTCCGCAGGTTCTCGGCCTCACTGCCCTGGATGTAGTTCACGTTGATCATCAAGGCGAGGATCAGCAGGAGCGCGAAGATCGACACGCGCCTCAGTGGCTTGTCTAGATCCATGGTTCCGCTCCCTGCATCGTGCGCCCGGTCAGCGGGGCGATGCGACAGTGCGCGCCGGGAGCGGCGCTCCCTCGCCGGTTCGCGGGTTTGCTCATCGTGTCATCACGACCTGCGTCATGCCCTCGTCCTGGATGGCTTGGGGGGGCGGCTTGCGCGCGTCGTGACTCATCCGGATCAGTAGCGCGATCAAGATCCAGTTCGCCATCAGCGACGAACCGCCCTGGGACAGGAACGGCGTCGTGAGCCCGGTCAACGGGATCAGCCGGGTGACCCCCCCGACGATCACGAATACCTGGAGGGCGAGGACGAACGAGACGCCGCCGGCGAACAGCTTGAGGAAGGGATCGCGCGCGGCGAGAGCGGTCTTCATGCCGCGTTGCACGATCAACGCGTAGCAGACGAGCAGTGCCATGAGACCGGTGAGGCCGAGCTCCTCGCCGAGCGAGTCGAAGATGAAGTCGCTGAACGACAGCGGTGTGCGCCAGGGCTCGCCCTGGCCCAGCCCGGTGCCGAGCACGCCGCCCTCGCCGAGCGCGTAGATGCCCTTCAGCAACTGGGCGCTGTCGGCGTACTCGCCGCCCAACTGGAGGCACTTGCCGAAGCCGTTCTCGCCCGGCTTCAGAGTGTCGGGGGCCACCGACACCACCTTGCCGCTGTCGAGCAGGCAGCCGCCATCGAAGTACGGCTTGGGGTTCTGCCAGATGTCGATGCGCTGGTTCACGTGACCGAGGAACGGGATCAGCGTGGCCACGAATATGCCGAGGGCCAGCAGCCCGGTGCCGATGAACACCCAGGAGATCCGCTGGGTGGCGATGTAGAGCATCGACACGAACAGCCCGAAGTACAGGAGCGCGGTGCCGAGGTCCTTCTGGACGAACAGCACGCCGAGAGTGATCAGCCAGATCACCAGGATCGGCATGAGGTCGCGGGCGCGCGGCAGGGAGAGAAAGCCGATCTTCTTGCCGACCAGCGACAACGCCTGCCGCTTGTTCACCAGGTAACCGGCGAAGAACACGACGAGCAGCAGCTTGGCGAACTCGCCCGGCTGGACCGAGAACGGGCCGATGAAGACCCAGACCCGGGCGCCGTTCACCTCGCCGCCGATGCCCGGCACGATCGGCAGGATCAGCAGCAGGATGGCGAGGGCGCCGAGCGTGTAGGTGGAGCGCTGCAGCGTCTTGGGTGTGAGCGTGAAGCGCTGGTCGCCCTTGGTGTCGCGCATCATGATCATGGCGATGACGAAGAGCGCTATGCCGATGAACGTCCACTGCAGCTGCGTGAGCGCCTTGGCCTCGTCCTCGGCGAGCTTCTGGCCTGCCGCGACGGCGGCGATCTTGGTGCGGCTCGTGTCCAGGTCGAGACGGTAGATCATCGCCAGCCCGATCCCGTTGAGCAGTACCGCGAGCGGTAGCAGCACCGGGTCGGCGTACGGGGTGAACCTGGCGACGACGTAATAGGCGGTGCCCGCCAGCACCGGAAGCGCGACGGAATAGAAGAACAGGCCCTTCGGCAGGCCGCCGTCCCGGGCCAGCCCCACCTGTGCGAAGGCGGCGAGCGTGACCACCATCGCGAAGACGAGCAGGGTCAGCGAGGCGCCTGTGCGCGGTGTCTGGGGGGCCGGTTCGGACGGTGAGCTCATGATGTCTACTTCGGGCAGTCGCGCAGGGCGTTGGGCGTGTCGCGGCAGGTGTCGCGCTTGGCGATCAGCTCGGCCAGGGTGGCTTGCGCGCCCTCACGGCTCTCGCTGGCGATGCCCTTGCGGACGTCCTCCTTGTCGGAGTCGGGCAGGTCGTTGAACTTGAGGACCGGGGTTCCGGAGATCGAGGCGCCGCTGCAGCCCTTCTCCACCTGCCCGCGGCCCTGGAAGATCCGCACGTCGGCGCCGTCGACCGCGACCGTGTAGCGGCACAGCGCGGCGCGGAGCTCGCTGACGGTCTTCTTCGCCGCGTTCAGGCCTCCGTCGACCTGGATCGTGTCGGTCACCTCCTTGCCCCGGTCGGCGGGAAGGTCGCCGATCGGAACCGGTGGTGACGGCTGCTCCTTGGCCTTCTTGGACACGTCGAGGCCCAGGACTCCATCAGGGGAGCCCTGGTAGATCGTGACCACGCCCTTGTCCGCGCTCACGTAGTAGACGCTGCGCAGGTACTGCAGACCGGCGAAGCCGCCTCCCACGACCAGCAGTGCGAAGACGGCGACGGCGACGACCAGCCAGGTCCAGCTCCGCCGCTTCCTCGTCGCCTGCGGCGGCCTGCGCAGCGAGTCGGCGGCGCCGGCCATGGCCGGCGCGGGTGCCGGTGGCGGCATCTCGTCGACCGCGATCGGCGGTTGCGGCATGGTGTCACCGAGCTGCCTGGCGCGCTGCGCGGGGGTGTCCTCGACCATGGCCGGAGCCGGTCCGCCACCGCCCGCCGGTCCTGGCGGACCCCCGGCCGCGTTGGCCGCCGCACCCGCCACCACCGGCCGTACGGCCGGTGGCTGCTGGCTCAGGTCGGCCACGTCGGCCACGACACACGTGATGTTGTCGGGCCCGCCGCCCCGGTTGGCCAGGTCGATGAGCTGGCGTACGGCCTGCTCGGGATCGGCGACGCCGGTGAGCACCTGGTGGATGGTCTCGGCGCTGACCACGCCGGAGAGGCCGTCGGAGCACAGCAGATAGCGGTCGCCGACCTTGGCCTCGCGCAGCGACAGGTCGGGCTCGACCTCGCCACGACCGTCGAGGGCCCGCAGCAGCAGAGAGCGCTGCGGATGCACGGCCGCCTCGTCGATGCTGATCCGGCCCTCGTCGACCAGGGACTGCACGAGAGTGTGGTCGTGCGTGATCTGGAAGAGCTCGCCGTTGCGGAGCAGGTAGGCGCGGGAGTCGCCGATGTGGACGAGCGCGATCTGGCTGCCGGCCCACAACATCGCCGTGAGCGTCGTTCCCATGCCCTGCAGCGTCGGGTCGCCCTCGACGATGCGGTGCAGGTTCTCGTTGGCCTGCTTGACGGCGTGTTCCAGCGCCGCGAGCAGTTCGGCGGCGGGGACGTCGGTGTCGAGCTTGCGCAGGGCGTTTATGGCAGCGGCACTGGCGATCTCGCCTCCGACATGGCCCCCCATGCCGTCGGCGACCGCGAGCAGCCGGGTGCCCGCGTAGGCGGAATCTTCGTTGCCCTCGCGCAGCATGCCGACGTCGGACCGGGCGGCGTAACGAATTCCTATGTTCATTTGCGCAGCTCAAGGACGGTTTTGCCGATACGGATTGGGACGCCGAGAGGCACCGGTGCGGGCCGGGTCACTCTCGAGCGTCCGAGATAGGTCCCATTGGTCGAACCGAGATCTTCCACGATCCACTGGCCGTCCTGCGCGAAAATCCGGGCATGTCGGCTCGAAGCGTAGTCGTCGGTGACCACGAGTGTGGAGTCATTGGCTCGGCCGATGGTGATAGGAGCCTCTCCGAGGTCGAAGGTGGTGCCCTGCAGGGCGCCCTGAGTCACAACGAGCTTGCTGGGCCCGCTCTGTCTGCTGGGCCGGGCGGGTGCCCTCTGCTGCCTGGGCGGTTTCGGTTGCCTGGCCGGCCGCGATGCCGATCTCGTGGCGGCCTTCGAGCCGAACAGGTCGGCCCGGATCACGCCGACAGTGGCGATGACGAAAAGCCACAGCACCGCGAGGAATGCCAGCTTGATGAGAGTCAGGGTCAGTGCGGTCATCGGAGTCGGGGCTACTCCCTATCGCGGCGGAACACAAGGGTCGTGCGGCCCATCGTGATCCGAGAGCCGTCGACGAGTGAGACGCGCCGAATCTGCTGCCCGTTCATGAATGAACCGTTTGTCGACCCTAGGTCCACAAGGACTATTTCGGGACCCTCAACGCGGATCTCGGCGTGATGCCGTGATACTCCCGGGTCGACCAGGCGTAGATCGCAGTCTGTTCCTCGGCCGAGGAGCGTCACCGGAGTGGTGATGTCGTACGACCGCTGCACGCCGTCGCCGCCGCCCTCACCGGCCGTGGTCACGAGGAGCCGTGGCCGGCCGCCGAAGACGCCCGGCCGGCCGGGCGGCAGATCACTCCTCGGTTGCCGGATCTCGCCGCCCTCGACGGTCGAGCCGCGGATCACGCCGGACCGGATGCGGAACATCCCGGTGGCCAGATCGCCGGCGTTCTCGAACCGCACCCGCACCGGGCCGACGAAGGAGTACCCCTGCTCTTTCGCGTACTCCCGCGCCAGATTGGCGAGCTCCTGGCTGAGGCTGTCGGCGTAGACCGCCAGCCGCTGTCCGTCCGTAGGCGAGATCTCGACCACGAAGTCGTTCGGCACGAGCGTGCGACCCTGGGCCACGATCGCGGCCCGCTCGTCCATCTCCCGCTGTACGGCGCTCGCGACCTCAACCGGCTGTAGTTCCGATTTGAAGGCTCGCGCAAAGGCACCCTCGACCATGCCCTCGAGCCGTCGCTCGAAGCGCTGTAGGACACCCACGGGCACCTCCCTTCCCCACTGCTAGACGATCGTATCCGTGCGGAGGTTCGCAGGAAGCATGCACGTTCCAGCCCGGTGTCCTACCCGTGCTAACCTTTCCACGCGCCCAGGGCGGGTGGCGGAACGGCAGACGCGCACGGTTCAGGTCCGTGTGTCCGCAAGGACGTGAGGGTTCAAATCCCTCCTCGCCCACTCGGGGACGGCGACAAAATACTGCCCCCCACAGTGACGTAGCGGGCCCCGGTGCGGCAAGCACCGGGGCCCGATTGCTTGTTCTGTGCAGTCTACGGTGCGGCGGCGTCTGACCTGGTCCGATGGGAGAAGTCCGCGCCGTGGGCCCTGTTCGGGCATGAGCACCGTGTCGATGATGTGGACGGTGGTGCCGGCGGTCTTCACGTTGCCGCAGACCGCGCCCGCCATCCACCGGGGCGGGGGGTCAGGAGCCGCCGGCGGCCGACACGGTCGTCGCGGTGGTCGCGGCGACGATCACCGCGGTCGTCGCCGCCTGGACCTCAGCGATCACCTTGCGTACGGCCTCGCCCGCCCACTCGCCCTCGGCCATCTCGCTCGCACGCTGTGCGAACAGCGACTTGGCGACGTCGGGAAACACCTTGCGGTCGAGTTTGCAGGCGTGGATCAGGGCGAACAGGCAGGCGGTGTGCGCGTCGGGCCGGGCGCCGTCGATGGCGGAGCGCAGGCCGGCCCGTATCTTCTGCTCCGGAACCGGATCCTGCTCCGGATAGCGCGTGGTCGGGAAGACGGCGAGCACGCGGCCGTGCTCCTCCCGCAGCACACCGCGTTCGGCCAGCCGGGTCAGGAGTCTTCTCCGCAGCTTGTCCGACCGCAGCTTCGACACCCACCACTTGACCTTGCGTTCCTTCTTCTCCTCGGCGATGCGCTGGAGGGCCGCATCGAGTTCGGGGTCACCGGTCGGTGCGGGGTTCACGCACTTGACGTGGCCGTCGTCGACGCTGACGCGGCCGGAGATGACCAGGTCGGTGAGCAGCGCACCGGCCACGGCGGTGGTGGTCTCGGTGGACCCGATCAGGGGTTTGCCGTCCTCTTCGCGCAGCGACAGCAGGAGAAACGCTTCGGCCATGGTCAGGTTCGCGTCCGTCATGACCCCTGACTACCCGATTGATCCCGGCGGCGAAAGTGAGTCGCGTCACCCCGCCGGCTCGCCGGACCGCGTTCCCTCGCCGTGACCGTGGTGGGGCGCTCCGTGTTCGAGCGGCTGATGGGACACTTCGCGCTATGAGTTCGTCGACGAGTCTGTCAGCGCGGTTGGAGGAACTCGGCCGGCCGCTGGTCGAGGAGCAGCTGGAGCACCCCACGGTGGCCGGCATCGCGAGAGGCGACCTGGACGAGCCGGTCTTCCGGTCCTGGCTGGAGCAGGATTATCTGTTCCTGCTGGACTACGTACGGGTGTTCTCGCGGCTCGCGTGGCAGGCGCCGGCCGAGCATCTGGGCGACCTCGTCGATCTCGCTTACTCGACCTTCCATGACGAGCTGTCGCTGCACCGTTCGCTGGCCGCCGAGTTCGGCGCGGATCTCGAGGGAGCACGCAAGGGCCCGGAGTGCGCCGCGTACACGGCCTTTCTCCTCGACGCCGCGGACTTGTACGGCGAGGGGCTGGCTGCGCTCTACCCCTGCATGTGGGGCTATTCGACGCTGGGCGCGATCCTGGCCGAGAACCCGCCTGAAGAGCCCCGCCTCCGGCGGTGGGTCGACACCTACGCCGACCCGGCCTTCGCGGCGCTGGCCCGGCGCTGCGCGCAGATGATCGATGAGGCGGCACCCGATCCGGCGCGGGCCGAGGTGCTCTTCCTCGAGGGCATGCGCCATGAGATCGCCTTCTGGGACGTGCCGGCCTGAGGTCCGACTCCGGCGTGGGGCCCGGTCGGTGGTGGGGTCCGGGCCGATGATGGGTCGCGCGCAAAGCGGTGACGTTACGCAGAGTTATCCACAGGTGTTGGTGAGGCCGGAACCGCCGTGGCTCGGCGGTTTGCCCGCATCTGTTGTGGTACGGAGCTCGGAGCCCCTGAAGAATCAAGCGAATCCAGAGTTGCGCACAGGCTTTTCCACAGCCGTCCACAGGCCTGTGGACGAGGTGGCTTGCCCGCTTGCGCAGGTCGCTCATACTTGAGGAATGCCTGAGCTACCCGAGGTCGAGGCGCTCGCGGCGTTCCTCCGGGAGCGCGCGGTCGGCCGCGTGATCGCGCGGATCGACGTTCTGGCCATCTCCGCGCTGAAGACCTACGACCCTCCCGTGACCGCACTGGGCGGGCTCGCCGTGACCGCGGTCGGCCGGCACGGCAAGTTCCTCGATCTCGACGTCGACGGGATCCATCTCGTCATACATCTGGCCCGCGCGGGCTGGCTGCGGTGGAAGGAGGAGATACCGGCCAAGCCGGTGCGGCCGGGCAAGGGGCCGCTCGCCCTGCGCGTCCACCTCGATGACGGCTCCGGATTCGACCTCACCGAGGCGGGGACCAAGAAGGGCCTCGCCGTGTACGTCGTCCGTGATCCGGCGGACGTGCCCGGCATCTCGGCCCTCGGCCCGGATCCGCTGTCGGACGGCTTCACGGTCGCGACGTTGCAGGAGATCGTGGGCGGCCGGCGTACCCAGATCAAGGGGCTGCTCCGGGATCAGCGGATCATCGCGGGCATCGGCAACGCCTACTCCGACGAGGTGCTGCACGTCGCGAAGATGTCCCCCTTCAAGGTCGCCGCGACCCTCACCGAAGAGGAGGTCGCGGCACTGCACGGTTCGATCGTAGCGACGCTGAAGGACGCGATCGATCGCTCCAGCGGGCTCGCCGCCGGGGACCTGAAGGCGGAGAAGAAACTCGGATTGCGCGTGCACGGGCGGGCCGGTGAGAAGTGCCCGGTCTGCGGCGACACCATCAGGGAGGTGTCGTTCGCCGATTCGGCCCTCCAGTACTGCCCTGCCTGCCAGACCGGCGGAAAGCCCCTCGCCGACCGCCGGCTCTCGCGGCTGCTCAAATGATCTCGCGCTTGATCTCGCGCCCCGAAGCGCGATGATCGGGTGCCCGTGCGCACACGGGCACCCGATCACCCTGATCGACGTGTGGAGGTCAGCCGGTCTGGGCGGGCTTGCCGAAGACCGGGGCGAGGCCGTTCCAGCGGGACACCTCGCAGCCGTTCTTGCGGTTGAACTTCGCGGCGACCCGCTTGCCCTTCCAGGTTCCTGTGACGGTCGCCTCCTCGGGCCCGCCGAAGATCATTGTGCAGACCTGCTCCTTGGATACGGGCGTGAACGGGTCGGGCGCCTTGCCCAGTGCCGCGCACGCGGCCGTGGGGTCGGGGTGGGTGCCCTGCGCTGGATCACAGGTGAGCGTCCACTTTCGCGTGGGCGCGTCGGCCGACGCCTTGGGCGCCGTCACCTGGATGGTGAGATCGGTCGTGGGCTGTGCCGGACTGGGGCTCGCGATCGCCCCGGAGGGCGTCCGGCTCGGACTGCCTTCGGCCTGTTCTGAGCCGCAACTCGTCAGAGCTACGATCACTGCGAGGCCAGGCGCTGTGAAAAAGAGCCTCCGATACCGCATGCGAGATTCGACGTGGACGGGGTGCTCGGGGTTCCATGGGATCGTGATGAATCTCGGGGAGAACATTCCGGTGGTCGACGCCACGGCCGTACCGGAGGGCGCTTATCTGCTGGACGTCCGGGAGCCGGACGAATGGCAGGCGGGCCACGCGCCGGGGGCGGTGCACATCCGGATGCGCGAACTCAGCGATCGGGCCGGTGAGATCCCACGCGATCAGGACGTGTACGTGATCTGCCGGTCCGGTGCGAGGTCGGCGCAGGTCACGGTCGCCCTGAACAACGCCGGCTGGCAGGCCGCCAACGTCGATGGCGGCATGAAGCGCTGGGCCGAGGCCGGGCGCCCGATGGTCAGCGAGACCAGCATGGAGCCCTACGTGATCTGAGCGGCCGAACCGCCCGACCCGCCGCACGGGCTGACGGCGCCCGACGCCGAAGCCCTCGGGCATGGCGGGCCGGGCTGACGGACCTGTACTATTTGCCCGTCTAATTGAACACCGCGGGAGCTCGGGCGGAACCGGGCTGAGAGGGCGACTTGAAGCGTCGCCGACCGCATGAACCTGTCCGGATAATGCCGGCGTAGGGAGAGTGCGTTGAGCGCCGCCGTCCACAAGGGCCAGAGCAGCGAGCGTCCGGCCGAGCCGCCGTACCGTGGCGATGAGGTCCCTTTCACCCTTGAGGAACCCGCGCCGAAAGTCCTGAGCTTCTGGGACCAGGGGGCGTTCTGGGCCAACCTCGGGGTAAGCCTGTTCGCCTTCTCCGGGGCCTACACCGTGCTGGCCCCGGACGAGAACGGTGTCCCCCAGCTGGCGATCACCGCCGGCATCACCGCGATGATCGTCGGTACGGTGATCGGCGGCCTGATGCTCGGCCTGTCCGCGGTGCCCGGGGCCCGCACCGGCCAACCGGCGATGGTGATGCTGCGCGGGCTGTTCGGTGCCCGGCTGTCGTACGTCCCGACGGTGCTCAACATCGCCCAGTTGATCGGGTGGGGCACCTTCGAACTGGTCGTGATCGCCGACGCCGCGCGGGCGCTGTACGACGACATCCCGCGGTGGACCTACGTCGTCGCCGCCGGCCTGCTCACCACCGTGCTGACCATCTGGCCGCTCGGCTCGGTCCGGATGCTCCGCCGCTACGTCACCATCGCGGTCGCGATCTCGCTCGGCTACTTCTACGTCCAGTTGCTGCGCGAACCGCTGCCGGACCTCACCGAGGGCGGCTGGGGTCAGTTCTGGCTGGGTGCCGACGCCGCGCTGGCCGTCTCGATCTCCTGGGTCCCGATGGCCGCGGACTACACGCGGCACGCCCGTACGGCGCGCGGTGCCTTCGGGGCCGCGGCCATCGGCTATTCGGTCACCCAGATCGTCGCCTACATCCTGGGGCTCATCGCGCTGGCCCTGGTCGCCGGCGACCCCTCCAGGGTCTTCGACCCGTTCCTGCACGTGGCGCTCGGCGCGGTGTTCTTCGGGATCTTCGTGCTCCGGGAGGCGGACCAGTCGTTCGCGAACGTCTACTCCACCGCCGTCTCGCTCCAGAACCTGGCGCCGAGGGCCGACCGCCGCGTGCTGTCGATCGGGCTCGGCGTGCTGATCACCGTGCTCGCGCTGATGGTGCAGATCGGCGACTACGCGAGCTTCCTGTCGCTCATCGGTTCGGTGTTCGTCCCCATGCTCGGCGTGCTGGCGGTCGACTTCTTCGTGTCGCGGCGGGGCCGTGCCTGGAACGTCTCGCGCACCGCGCCCTCGCGCTGGGGGATGATCGCCGCCTGGGCGATCGGCTTCGCCGTGTACCAGTTGATCAACCCGGGCAGTGTCGGATGGTGGCGCGGGTTCTGGGCCGATGTGCAGGGCCTGCTCGGGTTCACCCCGGAGTCCTGGATGAGCGCGTCACTGCTCTCGTTCGCGGCGGCGGCGCTGGCGACCTACCTCATCGGCCGGGTCACCGCTCGCCGCTGACACCGGGAGAACTCCGTGAGATCACGCTGATCAGTGGTGATCCTCCGGAATCGGCCGGGGAGACGTGGAAAGTTTTCCACCTCACTTCGGGCGCCGCCCCCCGGCTTCCGGTGGCACCATGACAAACGTGCAAGGGGACGTCCACGATCCGATCGTCCGCGCGGTCATCGAGTGCGCGGCCGATGCCATCGTTGCCGTCGACCCCGATTTCGCCGTGACGGTGTGGAATCCGGCGGCGGAGCGGATGTTCGGCTGGAGCGCCGGTGACGTGCTCGGCAAGGTCCCGCCGATCGTCCCCGACGAGCTCAAGGCCGAGCACAACGCCGTGCTGGAGCGGATCCGCGAGGGCGGGCAGATCTCGATCGCGACCCGCCGGTTCCACCGGGACGGGCACCTGATCGATGTACGTATCGACACAAGCGTCCTGCGCGACGCAGGCAACGAGCTGATCGGCTGGGTGAGCGTCTTCCACCCGGTCGAAGAGGACGAGGCCGTCCAGCATCACGCCACCGAGCGGGCCCGCCTCGTCCGCCGCCTCAACGATGTGATCGCCGACCTCAACGCCGAGCTCGATCTGCCCACCGTGCTCGACCGGATCACCGGCGCGCTGATCGAGCTCACCGGCGCCGACGCTGGCGGGTTCGTCCGGATCGACGGGGACAAGCTCAGGCTGGTCAGCATGCGCGGCCTGCCCGACCACCTGGTGGGTTCCATCGCGGACCTGCACCCGAGCCTGGTCGGCGAGCTGATCCGCACCGGCAAGACAGTGATGCTCGCGACCGGCCACCGCCGGCTGGGCGAGCTGATCTGGTCGGAGCTGCCCGGGCTCCACACGATCGCGCTGAGCCTCTCCTATCTGCAGCAGGCGCCGTACGGTGCGTTGTACGCGCTGTTCTCCGGCCAGAAGGTCGGCCACAGCGAGCTGGAGGTGCTCGAACTCCTCGCGGGGCACGCGGGGGTGGCCGTCGGCAACGCCGTCGCCTACGCCGAGGTGGTCCGGCAGCGCGCGCACGAGCGCGCGGTCATCGACTCCAGCGCCGACGGCATCGCCGTACTCGACCGCGAGGGTTTCGTACGGCAGTGGAACCCGGCCGCGCACGCCATCACCGGTGTGCCGCCGGACGTGGCGATCGGGCAGCACCTGCCGTTCCCGCAGCCGCTGCCCGGTGAGATGGTCACCCACCGGCTGACCGGCGGCACCTGGCTCAACGTGCTGTGCGCCGAGATCGAGGAGACCGACGAGCTGGTGGTCGACTTCCGTGACGTCTCCGACGCCAAGGCCCTCGAGGAGGCCAAGGACCTGTTCCTGGCCACGACCAGCCATGAGCTCCGTACGCCCATCACGGTCGTCCAGGGGTTCGCGAGCACGCTGGTGAACCGGTGGGACAAGCTCACCGACGAGGATCGCCGGCAGGCGGTCGGGACGATCGCCGAACGCGCGCATTCGCTCGCCCGGCTGGTGGAGAACCTGCTGCTCGGCTCGCGGGCGGGTGCCGGTGAGCTCAAGGTGACCATCGAACGGTTCGATCTCGGCAGGCTGCTGCACGGGGCCGTCGCGGGGTTCCGCTCGCTGTCGGACCGGCACACGGTCGAGCTCGACGTGTCCCCGGACCTGCCGGAGATCAGCGGCGATGCGCTGGCGACCGACATCATCATCGGGCAGCTGCTCGAGAACGCGTTCAAGTACTCGCCGGACGGTGGCACCGTCCACGTGCGGGCGACGCTCGACGATGCGGACATCGTGGTGACGGTGGAGGACGAGGGCGTCGGCATCGCGCCCGGTGACCACGAGCGGATCTTCGAGCGGTTCGTTCAGGGTGAGGCCGGCGACCGCCGGCGGTTCGGCGGGATCGGGCTCGGCCTCTACATCGTGAAACGACTGGCCCAGGCACAGCAGGGCAATATCTCGGCCCATTCCCGCACGTGCGGCGGAACGTGCATGCGCCTTGTGCTGAAACCCGCCGATGAGCAGGTCTTGCACGCACCGTGACGGACGAGACTCTCGCAGGAGGAGTAATCCCGCGTTGAGTGGATAGGTCTTTTACCGAACTTGGTGCAGCACGCGCCTGCTGTCCGCTTCAAGACACTTCAAGATGCTTCAAGGGCTCTGAGGGGGTCTGTGAGCGTGTCTGTTGAGTTAGTCACTCGTTGTATCGATAGCCAATGCTTTGCGGCGGGTTTCCGGCTACCTCGTACGGGGCATTTCGGTCGTACCGGTGATGCGATGGTGAGTGTTCGCGCTCAGGAGGCCGCGGGGAGGTGAGGGCGTCGAGCGTCGTACTGCTGCCACACGCGCCATCCAGCGTTGCGATCGCCCGGCAATGCCTCAGTTCTGAGCTGATCGCCTCGGGGGTCCTTCAATCGGTCATCGATGACATCAACGTCATCACGAGTGAGCTGCTCAGCAACGCTCTGCGGCATGCTCGGCCGTTGCCCTCCGGGCACGTCAAGCTCGCCTGGGTCAGCGCCGGAGACACGATCGAGGTCGCGGTGAGCGACGGTGGAGCCATGACCGAGCCCCGGCGTAACCACCCGACGCTCTCCTCGCTCGGAGGGCGCGGGCTGGGCATCGTCGAGAGCCTCGCCGAGTGCTGGGGCGTGCGCTACGAGGACGGCACCACCACGGTGTGGGCCCTCCTGCGCTCCACTCAGCCGTCCGCCACCAACGGGCGGATCGGTACGGACACCCCGCAGCCTGCGACAACGGGCCAGCCCGGCATATCGGGCGTACCCGCCATGAACCTCCTGGATCGCACCCGCTAGGGTCTTCCCAGCTCGGGTGCTGCCGCGCCCCCGTCGGCAGCACCTGAGCGTTCCAACCGCCTTCTCACCCCCCGGCCCCGCGCTACGACCCCAGCAGGGGGGCCCGCTCGATCGGGCAGGACATACAGCGCGGACCGCCTCGGCCGCTGCCGAGTTCGCTTCCCTTGATCCGGATCACCTCGACGCCCGCGGCCTCGAGCTGGGCGTTGGTCTCGATGTTCCGCTCGTACGCGACCGCAAGCCGCGGCGCCACGGCCAGGGTGTTGTTGCCGTCGTCCCACTGCTCGCGTTCGGCGGTCACCGGGTCGAGCCCCGTGTCGATCACCTTGAGCCGGTCGACGCCCATCGCGGCCGCGGCGGCCCGCAGGAACGGCTGGGCCGGCGTGATCCGCAGATCTCCGTCCAGCGTGGTCACCGTGTTGGCGGTCAGCGAGTGGGCGATCGCCGGATACATCACGACCGTGTCGACGTCGACCATGGTGCAGATCGTGTCGAGGTGCATCGTCGCCCGCTCCTGGGCGATCGGGACGGCCAGCACGGTGTGCGCCAGGCCCGCGTCGAAGACCCGGCGCGCCAGCCGTTCCACGCCCGCGGGCGTGGTGCGCTCGCCGGTGCCCACGGCGATCACGCCCGGGGCCAGCAACAGGATGTCGCCGCCCTCGACGTGCTCGAGATCAGGTTCGTACAGTGTGCGCACCCCGGCGAAGCGCGGGTGGTGAGCATAGATCAGGCGGGTCAGCGCCGTCTCGCGCTCACGGGCGGGCATGGCCAGGCTCGTCACCGCCACCCGGTCGCCGATCCAGGCGCTGGAGTCCCGGGTGAACAGCAGGTTCGGTAGCGGATCGATGATGAAGTCGTGCCGGCCCATCAGCTCGTACACCAGGCCATGGCCGGACTTGAGCTCCTCGTGCGCGATCCCGGCGATCAGCGCATGGGCGAGCGTCTCGGTGTCGAGGTCCCCGAGATATGACGCGACCACCCCCCGCAGCCGGTCACCGAGGCGGGCGTCGGTGAGGACGCCGGCGATCGCCTCCTCCCGGGCCGACTGGTACTCCAGCGCCTCCTGGAGCAGTTCGGTGACGTAGAGCACGTCGACGCCGTGGCTCCGCAGCGCCTCGGCGAAGGCGTCGTGTTCCTCCTGGGCCCGGCCCACCCACGGGATGCCGTCGAACAGGAGCTTGTCGTTGTTGCGGGGAGTGAGGCGTTTCAGCTCCGCACCCGGGCGATGCAGGATGACGGCTCGAAGCCGCCCGACCTCACTGTCCACGCGGTAGTTATGGGGCACATTGTGCAGCGTAGCGCCGTATGTACCACGCGGAGATCACCAGACTTGCGCACCCGGTTCATGTGACCGCCGCGAATTGATCCACTTCAGGGTCGCAGAAAACCAGTCGACTTCCGGGATGGGCGGCCGTACGGTCTGACGCATGTTCTTCGCGGCCGTCACCAGCACCCCGGCAGGGTTCGCCCTGCACGGCGCGGTGCCGGCCGCCCACGCGTCCGCGGCGTTCCGGTCGCCCGTCACCCTGTCGCCGCTCGCCGACGCATCGGTCGCGGCACACGCTGACGGCGCGCGAAGCTGACCCTCCTCCGTCCCGACTTCGCAAGAGAACCCGCGGAGGAGGGTGGTCAGTGCGGCAGGCCTGCGCCTGCCCGGTTCTCACCCCCTGTTCGACACAGAAGTGAGGACGACTCTCATGGCCAAGCAGCTGTACGAGCGCAGTAAGCCGCACCTGAACATCGGCACGATGGGTCACGTCGATCACGGCAAGACCACGCTCACCGCGGCGATCACGAAGGTGCTCGCCGACCGCGGGCTGGCCCGTTCGATTCCGTTCGAGGGGATCGACCGAGCCCCCGAGGAGCGCGACCGCGGCATCACGATCAACATCGCGCACGTCCACTACGAGACCGCCACGAGGCACTACGCCCACGTCGACATGCCGGGCCACGCCGACTACGTCAAGAACATGATCACCGGCGCGGCTCAGCTCGACGGCGCCGTGCTCGTCGTGTCGGCTCAGGACGGCGCCATGCCGCAGACGCGTGAGCACGTGGTGCTCGCCCGCCAGGTGGGCGTGCGCCACATCGTGGTGGCGCTCAACAAGGCGGACGCGGTCGAGGACGTCGAGCTGCTCGACCTGGTCGAGCTGGAGGTCCGTGACCTGCTGACCGAGTACGGGTTCCCCGGTGAGGAGATCCCGATCGTCCGGGTCTCGGGTCTGCGCGCCCTCGAGGGCGACGCGTACTGGACGGCCAGGATCGGGGAGCTGCTCGATGCGATCGACGCGTACGTGCCGATCCCGGCGCGGATTCTCGACCGGCCGTTCCAGATGCCGATCGAGAACGTGCTGACGATCACGGGCCGCGGCACCGTCGTGACCGGAGTGGTGGCCCAGGGCGCGATCCGCCTCGGCGACCACGTCGAGATCGTCGGTCTCGGTGAGACGCTGTCGTCCGTCGCGACCGGGCTCGAGACGTTCGGGCAGACGATGGACCACGCCGAGGCGGGCGACAACACGGCTCTGCTGCTCCGCGGGATCAAGCGGGACCAGGTCCGCCGCGGTCAGGTGGTCGGCGCGCCCGGCTCGATCCGGCCGCACCTGAGGTTCCGGGCGGCGGTACGGGTGCTGACCGCGGACGAGGGCGGCCGGAGCAGGCCGTTCCTCACCAACTATCGGCCGCAGTTCCACTTCCGTACGACCGACGTGGTCGGTGAGGTGGACCTCGGTGAGGGCGGTATGGCGCTGCCCGGCGACTCCGTCGAGATGACGGTCGAGCTGGGCAAGCCGGTCGCCATGACCGAGGGGCTCGGCTTCGCGATCCGCGAGGGCGGCCGTACGGTCGGCGCCGGCACGGTCACCGCTCTCCTCGACTGACGGCCGCGCGTAGTTGAGTCGTGGCGTGTCGGGGCATCACGCCGGTGAGACGCCCCGACACGCCACGACTCAACGAAGGAACCCGCGGGGTTCGCGGGCGGGGGATCAGTGGACGGCGCGGTCCTGGTCGGCCCAGTACGGGGCGCGGAGCTCACGCTTGAGCACCTTGCCGGTCGGGTTGCGGGGAATGGCGTCGCTGCGCTCGATCGAGGTGGGGCACTTGAAGTGCGCGAGACGTTCGCGGCAGTGGTCGATGAGTTCCTGGTCCGTGACCTCGCCGGACAGGACCACGAACGCCTTGGGGGTCTCGCCCCACTTCGGGTCGGGCACCCCGATGATGGCGCAGTCGGCGACCAGCGGGTGACTCATCAGGACGTTCTCGACCTCGGCCGGATAGACGTTCTCCCCGCCCGAGATGATCATGTCCTTCACCCGGTCGTGGATGTAGAGGTAACCGTCCTCGTCGAGGTACCCGGCGTCGCCCGTGCGCAGCCAGCCGCCCGGCAGTACGGTCTGGGCGCTCGCCTCGGGCAGCCGCCAGTAGCCGTGCATGTTCTGCGCGGTGCGCGACAGGATCTCGCCGACCTGGCCGGTCGGCATCTCGTCGCCGGTGGCCGGGTCGACTATCTTCAGCTCGGTCTCGGGGGTCGGGATGCCGGCACTGCGCAGCCGGTGCGGGTTCGGGCCGTCCGGGGCATGGTCGGCGGGCGGCAGAATGGTGATGGCCCCGGTCGTCTCGGTCAGGCCGTACACCTGCATGAAATCGGTGTGGGGCAGCAGTCGCATGGCGCCGCGCAGGACGTCATCGCTGATCGGTGAGGCGCCGTACAGCATCACGCGCAGGCTCGACAGGTCCGCGGTCTGCGCCTGCGGCATCTGCGGCATGAACAGCAGCAGCACCGGCACGAGGAACGTGTGGGTGACACGGTGCTCTGCGATGGCGTCGAGGATCAGGCCGGGGTCCGGGTCGCGCACGATGACGCCGGTGATGCCGTCGTAGATGACGCTGATGCTCAGGATGCAGCCCGCGATGTGGTACCCGGGCATCGCCACCATGAGCACCGAGGACGGTTCCGGCGCCCAGGTCCGGTTCGACGGCCGCAGCGCTCCGACGAAGTTGTCGTGCGTCAGCATGACGCCCTTCGGCAGGCCCGTGGTGCCCGAGGAGTAGAGCTGGGCGAAGACGTCGGTGGAGTCGAGTTCGACGTGGACCGGCGCGGTCTCGTAGGCGCCGACCCAACCGGCATAGTCCTGGTAGGCGTGCTCGTCTCCGCTGATGACGACGAGGTGCTCGGTGTGCTCCAGCCGGTCCGCGATCGCGTCGAGCAAGGGTACGAACTCGCGTCCGGCGAGGAAGACCCGTGCCTGGGCGTCGTTGACGACGTAGGCGACCTCGTCGGCGCTCAGCCGGTAGTTGACCGGCACCTGGACGGCACCGAGCCGCGCGGCGGCGAACAGCTGCTCGACGTACTCGATGGAGTTCTTGTCCAGAATCGCCACGCGGTCGCCACGGTCGACGCCGGCCGCCCTGAGCGCGTTCGCGGCCCGGTCGACGCGGCTGTCGAACTCGGCGTAGGTGACCCGCTCATCCGCACTGATGAACGCGATCCGATCCGGGGTCTCACGCGCACGGTCACGCAGCACATCCGTCAGAAGTGACACGACTGGCCCTCTCGTCGGCAACGTTCCAGGCATCATGCGCGAACCGACGATGAGGCGACAAGGAGCTAACTGTCGCTTTTGGCAAACCGTCCGATGACCGCCACCACGGCCATGATGACGAGGACCACGAAACCGATGTACAGGAAGAACTTCAGGGTGGCGATGAGCGCGCCGATCACGGTGATGACCAACCAGA
The DNA here is from genome assembly GCF_014323705.1 of Actinomadura alba. Lineage (GTDB taxonomy): Bacteria > Actinomycetota > Actinomycetes > Streptosporangiales > Streptosporangiaceae > Actinomadura_C > Actinomadura_C alba. Next base: position 28,625 of record NZ_JABVEC010000019.1, on the reverse strand, counting down.
TCGCGAGCAGGACACCCAGTACCGTCAAGACCGTCCGAGTCATACCCCCACGGTACGCCGCGACAAGTACCGCTACACCATCACTAAGGCCGATATCGGCCAACAGGCCGGCCAGGCTTGAGTCGTGGGCGCCGCCGTAGCACTGAGGGGATCATCCGCGAGTTGCCGGCCCGGCTGGGCGACCCTACGGCCTTACAGAGTGATGACGTCGTCCGCGTGAACGTGCGGGGCGTCCTTATGGTGGGGTTCGTGACCCCACGTGCTGTTTCCTCGCCGGCCGTCCCGCGTACCCGGGCGATGCGCATGAGGCGGTCTCGGTGACCGCCGAGGAGGCCGGGCGCATCCTCGTCGTCGACGACGACCCGACCGTCGCCGACGTGGTCGCTCGTTACCTGCTCCGCGACGGGCACGAGGTGGAGTGCGTGGCCGACGGTGCCGAGGCCCTCCGCCGGGCCCTGCGGAATCCGCCCGACCTGGTGGTGCTGGATCTGATGCTGCCGGGGATGGGCGGCCTCGAGGTCTGCCGCCGGCTCCGGGAGAGTTCACCCGTTCCGGTCGTGATGCTGACCGCGCTGGGCGAGGAGACCGACCGGCTCGTCGGTCTGGAGACCGGCGCGGACGACTACGTGACCAAGCCGTTCAGCCCGCGCGAGCTGGCCCTGCGGGTCAGATCGGTGCTGCGGCGCGCCCGCGGCATGTTCGGGCCGGTCGGCGCGGGCCTCGTACGCGATGGGGATCTCGTGGTGAACGTCGGCGCGCACGAGGCCACGCTGAGGGGTGAAGAGCTGCACCTCACCGCCCGGGAGTTCGACCTGCTCGCGTATCTGATGCAGCATCCACGGCGGGCGTTCACCCGAGGCGACCTGCTCAGCCAGGTCTGGGGATGGTCGTTCGGTGACTCCTCCACCGTGACGGTGCACGTGCGGCGGCTCCGGGAGAAGATCGAGGAGGACCCGACCTCACCCCGCCGGATCGTCACCGTGTGGGGCGTCGGCTACCGGTACGAGACCGCCGGCGGGCACGCATGATCCCGCTGCGCGACCTCATCCTGGTGGCCGCGTACGCCGCCGGAGCCGCGCTGCTCGTCGCCACCATCGGGCTCGCCGCCCTGTACGTCCTGCGAAGCCGCTCGGTGGCGGCCCAGCTCGCCGTCGTCGCCACGGCCACCGTGGTGAGCTCCGCTGCGGGCATCGTCGCCATCACCGTCCTCATGATGATCTCCGAGCATGACCGCAACGTCGCCCTGACCGTCGTGCTGGCCGCAGGACTCGTCAGCATGGGGGTGTCGTTCCTGCTCGGCCGCCGGCTGATCGCGGCCAACCGTGCGCTCGTCCAGGCCGTACGGGCCGAACCCTTCCGAGTCCCGCCGACCCGGCTGCCCGCCGAGCTCGCCGAGTTGGCGCGTGAGCTGGCGGCCGCCTATGAACGGCTCGACGCCTCTCACCGCAGGGAGAAGGCGCTGGAGTCCAGCAGACGTGAGCTGGTCGCCTGGGTCAGCCACGACCTGCGCACACCGCTGGCCGGCCTGCGCGCCATGGCCGAGGCGCTCGAAGACGAGGTGGTGGTCGACGCCGGCACCGTGGGCCGCTACCACGGCCGGATCAGAGCCGAGGTGGATCGGCTCACCGAGATGGTCGACGACCTCTTCGAGCTGTCGCGCATCCACGCGGGGGCGCTGCGGCTGTCCCGGGACCGGATCGGGCTGGATGATCTGGTCGCCGAGACCATCGCGGGCACTGAGGCGCTCGCCGAGGCCAAGGGGGTTCGCCTGCGCGGAACGGCGCAGCCGGGGGTACCGGTGGAGGCGGACGCCTCCGAGCTGGGCCGGGCCCTGCGCAACCTCGTCGTCAACGCGATCCGGCACACGCCGTGGGACGGGACGATCGAGGTGCTCGGCGAGTTGCGGGACGGCAAGGTCTGCGTGACGGTCATCGACGCCTGTGGCGGCATCCCCGAAGAGGATCTGCCCCGGGTCTTCGATGTGGCCTTCCGCGGAGAGGCCGCGCGCACCCCGGGCGGCGGCGCGGGACTCGGCCTGGCCATCGCGCGCGGCATCGTCGAGGCCCACGCGGGCGATATCGGTGTGACGAATTCTTCGCCCGGCTGCCGTTTCGACGTCCGCCTGCCCTTCGGCGGCTGAGGGACGTGCGGCACACCGTGGCGTCACAGGGCGTGATGCGATCCGGGTTCGGTGGCGTCGGTGTCGTTCGCGGACGGCGATGGCCGAGTTCGCGAGCGCGGATCGCCATTGACCGGCGATGGCGACGCCTCTTGACCGACTCAGGACAAAAACCGGTGAAGTGCCAGCTGACGGCGGGTTTCTGGTAACACAACTGACAATTGTTCCATGTATCGGTAAACCAGATGTATTGCCGGGGCGTCTTCCTGATACTGCGCGGCATTGACGGCGCGCATCGACGGGAGGCTTCATCGTGAAATCTCGGCTTTTCGTACGCACTGCGGCCATTGCCGCAGTGACCGCCCTCGGGGGGCTCGGCCTGGCGGGGTTGGCCCCGTCGGCTTCGGCGGCGGCGCCGGCCAAGGCCTACGACTTCAACGGTGACGGTTACCAGGACCTCGCCATCGGCAGTCCGTATGGCAAAGTCGGCACTTATGCGTCCGCCGGTTTCGTGAGCGTGGTCTACGGTACCGCCAACGGGCCCACCGGCAGGAAGCAGGTCATCAGCCAGAACAGCGCTGGGGTTCCCGGTACCGCCGAGACGAGCGACCACTTCGGCTACTCGCTGGCGTCCGCCGACTTCGACTCGGACGGCTACGCCGACCTGGTGGTCGGCACGCCTGACGAGGACACGACCGCAGGGGCGAACGGTGGTCTGATCACGATCTTCTGGGGCACGCCCGACGGGCTCGTCACCGACGTCGTGCAGAACATCGACGACGAGATGCCCGCCGCGAACAACCGCTGGGGCGAGAACCTGACCACGGGAATGATCGAGCCGGGTGCCCCGGTGAAGCTCTTCCTCACGATCCCCGGCCAGTCGACCTTCACCTGGTTCTACTTCATCCCGGCTGAGGGCGCGCGGGCGGCCGGGAAGCCGGCGCCGAAGCGCGGCGAATCCGTCGTCGTGCCCCGCAAGAAGGGAATGTCGACGAGGTCGGTCGAGGACGTGACCTCCTCGTGGCTGGCGACAGGGGACGTGACCGGGGACGGCATCGGCGATGTGGCCTACGCGTGGTACGACGCCGACTGGCCCGAGCCTTCCGAGCGGCGTGGCTTCTCCGTCTACCCGGGAACGGCCGACGGTGGGTTCGACGGCACCGCGGGCACCGGCGACCTCACCGAGGTGAATTCGATCGCCATCGGCGACTTCGAGAAGGATGGTTTCGGCGACGTCGTCGTGGGACAGCCGTCGGATGCGGTGAAGGGCGGTCAGGTCACCGCGTACAAGGGCTCGGCATCAGGCGTGTCCCCGGACGCGAAGACCTCGATTCATCGGGACACCCCGGGCGTGCCAGGTACGGCGGCGGCCGGAGACGCGTTCGGCGCATCCATCGCCGCAGGCGATGTGAACAACGACGGCAAGAGCGATCTGGCCGTCGGGATCGCCAACGACGAGGTCGGGACGGTCGTCGACGGGGGGCGTGCCTACGTGCTGTTCGGAGGGCCGACCGGTCTCGGGACCGCGGGTGCCGAGGACGTCTCGCAGAACAGCGAGGGTGTGCCGGGCGATGCTGAGACCGGGGACCACTTCGGTTACCAGGTCACCGTGCTGGACAACAACCAGGACGGTTACGGGGACGTGTCGGCCGGAGCTCCCAACGAGGACAGTAACGCGGGTGTGGTCATCTGGCTGAAGGGCGGGACGCAAGGGGTTCGCCCGCCGACCGGCCCGATCACCGGCTCGGTCATGCTCACGGCGGCCACGTTCGGCGTGACGGGTAGGAACGCCGAACTCGGCCGCCGTCTCGGCAAGTAACGGCCAATGTCCACGCCGGCCGCGGCCGGCGATCCGCGGACTCCTGCGAGATCACACCGACCTCCACGGTCGTGATCTCGCGGGAGTTCGCTTTTGACCGGCGGCTCAGCGGGTCTACGGCTTCACCCGCGCTTCAGCGGTCTACGGCCTCGTCGATGGCGCGGTAGGTCGGGCAGGGCCACCGCCACATGCAGGCCCTGCACCGGCGGATCGGGTTGTCCGGGTCGCTGGAGATGCCGCCCGCGTCGCGGGGCTGGTGCATCTCGAGCAGGCGGATCCCCAGCTCGGCCAGCGCGATGACGTCGTCGCGGGCGCCGGCCAGGAACGCGATGTCCTCACGCGACAGCTTGGTCTTCACCGGGACGAACCCCTCCCGATTGATCAATCGGGACAGGAACTGCGTCGACGAACGCCAGGAGTTCGACTTCTCCGAGCGGCTCCTGATCGTCTCGAGACGCTCCCGGAGCCTCCCCTGCCGGGGATCGGCGAATCTGTCGGTGGCCCGGTCGGTGGTCATGGCTTGAGCTCCAGAAATTCCGCCATTCGCCACTCCGAATTCGGACAAGCAGCCATCAGCGGTCCCGCATCGGGGCAGCGTACGGCCGGGATCCTCGGTGGACGGCCGAGGCCCTGCGTGACACTCCCCGAGTCGTCAAGCCTCTGTTGCACGGCCCTAGCCTCCCGTACTCGGGCACGGGTCGAGGACCGAATTCCATACTTCGTCGTCGCAGAACACAGCCCAGATCGTGACGTATCTGGTAAAGACCGTCGGTGAATGGGATCTGAGTGTGTGAACTCTCTGGCTCCTGGACCCGCGGCCCGATAGTGTGCGGCAGGTGGAGCTAAATGTCTCAAGTACGTCTCAGGGAGGTCACGCCGTCGTCACCGCGAGCGGCGAACTCGACCTTTACACCGCACCGCGACTGCAGACCGTACTGGCCTCGCTGCTGCGCGAACGCGTCGACCGCGTCGTGGTCGACCTGAGTGGGATCGAATTCTGCGACTCGACCGGCATGAACGTGCTGTTGTCGGCCATGAAGCGGCTCAAGGAGCAGGGCGGCACGCTCGAGTTGGCCGCCCCACGCCCCGCCGTACGGCGCATCCTGCAGGTGACCGGGCTCGACACCGTCTTCTCCGTGCACGACGCGGTGCCGGCGCTCGATGCGACCTGATGCCGGTGTTCTGGCGTCGGTGACCCGCCGGTAGGGCCCGGCGGCACTACCATCGCCTTTATGCAGGCTGACGTGGCCGTCATCATCGCGGCCAAGGACGAGCGTGACCGTGTCGCCGCGACGGTGAAGGCAGCCCTCGAACTGCCCGGCGTCGATCTTGTCGTGGTCGTCGACGACGGCTCGGCCGACGGGACGGCCCGAGTGGCCGAGGATGCCGGTGCCAAGGTCGTACGGCACAGCCGTAACCGGGGCAAGGGCGCCGCGATGGAGACCGGTGCCGAGGCCGTGCGCCTTCTCGACGACGGCCGCGAGATGCCGCGGCATCTGCTGTTCCTCGACGCCGACCTCGCCGAGACCGCCCGCGACGCCGCACCCTTGATCGAGCCGGTTCGGCGCGGCGAGGCGGACATGACCATCGCGGTGTTCTCCTCGATCGTCAAGCTCGGTGGCCATGGCTTCGTGGTGCGGCTGTCGCGCGACGGCATCAGGCGGGCGACCGGCTGGCAGGCGACGCAGCCGCTCAACGGGCAGCGCTGCCTGACCAGGGCGGCGTTCGCCGCGGCGCTCCCGCTCGCCCCGGGCTTCGGGGTCGAGACGGCGCTGACGATCGATCTGCTGCACCGGAGCTTCCGGGTGACCGAGGTCGAGGTGCCGCTGGCGCACCGGGCCACCGGCACCGACTGGAAGGCACAGATCCACCGGGCCAGGCAGTTCCGCGACGTCGCGCGCGCGCTGGCCGTCAGAGAGCCGGCGATCACCGGCCGGCTCGACCGGCTACGCGGCTTCAAGTGACCTCACGCGGGATCGGCTTCGCCGGGCTCTGCGCCATCGGCCTGAGCACCGGATGCTTCCTCGTCACGGCCGTGCTCGGGCCGTCGGCGGTGCAGCCGACCCTGCCCGGTCACGGCCCGCCGTTCTCGCTGACCGCGCATCCCTCGCCGTACCTCGTGATCGGCCTGGTCGCGGGCGGGGTGCTGCTCGCCGGGCTCGGCCTGGGCCTCTGCCTGTACGCGGCGGGCCGGGGCTGGCGCCCGGCGCCGAGACCGCTCCTGCTGGCGGGGCTCCTCGCGACGGCCGCGTTCGCCCTCCTGCCGCCCGTCGGCTCCGCCGATCACCTCAACTACGCCGCGTACGGCCGGATGGTCGTGACCGGTCATGATCCGTACACCACCGGCGCCGCCGACCTGCCCGACGACCCGGTGGCGCGCGCCGTACAGGAGTGGCGCTCCACTCCGTCGGTGTACGGGCCGATCGCCACCGGTCAGCAGGCCATCGCCTCATGGTTCGGCGGCGAGTCGGTGCGGCTGACGGTCTTCGGCCTGTCGGTCACCGGCGCGCTGGCATTCGCCCTCGTCGGTCTGATCCTCTACCGGTACGGCGACCCGGTCCGATCGGTGCTGTTCTGGACGCTCAACCCGTTGATGCTCTTCCACCTGGTGTCCGGAGCGCACAACGACACCCTGGCCATCGCCGTGGCAGTCGCCGCCATCGCGGTGTTCACGGGTGCCGGGCCCGGCGGACGATCGACCGAGCCCCGCCCCATCGACCGAGGCGGGGTGGTGCCGCCGGCCGGGCGGCTACTCGCCACCGGCGCGCTCGTGGGCGCCGGCGTCGCGCTCAAGCTCCCGGCCGCCCTCGTCGGCGGTGGGCCCGCCTGGGCGCTCCTGCGCGGGCGTCCCTGGCAGCAGGCGCGATCACAGCGGTCGTTCCGGCCGTTGCTCCCGGCGGCGGCCCTGTTCGGCGCGGCGGCGACGGTCGTGGCGGTGGCCTACTGCATCGTCGGGTGGCAGGCGTTCGACCAGGTCAGGAGGGCGTCCAACTCGGTGTCACTGGCCACGCCATGGCATCTGGTGGACGTGGCGCTCGGCAAGGGGACCAATCGCCCGGTCGTCCAGGCCGGGGCGTTGCTCCTGCTGGCCGGGCTGGTCGTCCTGCTGGCTCGGGCGCTGCCCGTCGAGCCGGGGCAGGAGCACCGGCGGGTCGCGGCCGCGCTGGTGCTCGCCTGGCTGTTCGCCGCACCCTACGCGCTGCCCTGGTACGACGGGCTGGGCTGGGCGGTGCTGGCGCTGCTGCCGTGGTCGCGGTTCGACCGGCTGCTGCTGGCCCGCACCGTGGCGCTCAGCCTGGCCTACCTGCCCGCCCGGGCCCCCGACCTGATCGATCTGCCGGCCGGTCTGTCCTGGCTGTTCACCGTGGTGCGGCCGGTGATCGTCCCGTGGACGCTGACCGCCGTGCTGGTCCTTCTGGTGGTGTGGGCTCGCCGTTCCGCCCGTCCAGTTCCAGTGCCCGGATCGAAGCCGCCAGTACGAGCGGGATCGCGAGGCTGAACACCAGGGCGGGCACCACCACCCCGGAGTCGTTCATCAGCATCCCGATGATCGCCACGGTCAGTGCCGAGAGCAGCGCCGGCCGCAGCGTGAGGGAGTGGCTGTACGCCTGGCCGAGCAGCGCCGCCCGCCAGTCGAGCGGCCGGGCCAGCACGAAGTACAGGAAGCTGAGCGCGGCGATCGCGATCACCGTGTACGGCCAGTAGCCGAGGCTGTGCAGCATCGCCCCGGCCTTGCGCATGATCACGTCCCACGCTTCACCGGCCATGAGCTGTTCCCAGAACCGGCCGAGGTGTGACTGGTCGCCGGCCGGTCGCCGCGCGTCGACGTAGGAGATCAACAGGACCACGACCGCTCCGGCCATGCAGAACAGCCCCAGCCTGAACGCCGAGACCCGCTTGCCCGCGACCATCAGCGTGAGCACTGCGACCGCGGGCACGATCGCGAGCACGCCGCCGAAGTCGCTGCCCCACGCCGGCCAGCCATCGATCGCCATCGCGGCGATGCCCACCGCCACGACCACCGCCACCGCGATCTTCTTCCGCTGGGCGCGCAGGGGCCACTCGGCCAGCCAGGCCGCCGACAGGATCGCCGCCGTGGCGAAGAGCGCGAAGGCCGGATTGCCGAAGCCGTAGAAGCGGCCGGCGACGATCGCGTTGTAGCCCATGAAGGCGTTGAGCTCCAGGCGCGAGCCCGTCACCACGTCGAGGCCGAGCACCAGCGCGGTGACCCCGGCGATGATCAGGCCTGGCGTGATGACCGACCGTCGCCATGGCCCGCCCAGCGCCAGCCCGATCACCACGGCCAGGGCGACGGTCGCGCTGACCAGCAGCCCCGCCAGCGGATGGGGGTTGCGCCACCAGGGCACGACATTGGCCAGGAAGGTCGCCACCGGGGCGGCCGCGCCGATCAGCGACACGACGCGGATGGTACGCAGGATGCGCCGTCGTGAGTCCGTTCCGCCCCAGCGGCGGCGCAGCGCCATCGAGGCGAGCAGGTAGACCAGCAACTGCCCGCCGAACAGCACGATGAAGAAGGCCGCCTGCATCCGGCTGACCACCTGCGCGGCGACGTCCTCGTCGTTCAGGTTGTGCACCTTGGCGGCGGCCGAGTCGGCGGAGGCCTCCACGCGCCATGCGGAACCGATCGCCTGGTTCGGCTGGGAGATCCCGAGCGCCCGCAACGCCGTCGCCGTCACGTCGGTGAGTGTCACCAGCCCGGTCCGCCGGGTCGAGTTGGCGGTCAGGTAGCCCGGGCCGCCCGGCGCGTCATCGGGGTGTGATCCCGCGGCCGATCCGAAGCTCGTCCCCTCACCGCCCGGGCCGGCCGCCAGGGCGACGTGTAGGTGCGCCAGCACCGTGTCCGACAGCCCGGCGACCAGCACGGTGGTGTCCGGCGGGAGTGCGGCGAGCACCTGGCCGACCCGCCGGTCGGCGACGGCCGCCGCGGCCCTGCGGTCTTTGCCGCTGAGCGGCACCTGCGCGCCGCGCAGGTCGACACCGGCGTTGATATAGGCGCGGAAGACGTCGTCGATCTCCACCACGGTCAGCGCGCACCGGCCCCACCCGCCCGAGGGGACCCGGTCGATCGAGGGAGCGTAGACGTCCACCGCGCCGTTGCCGTCGGCGGCCCCGTACACGGCACCCGGACCGACCGCCATCGTGCACGGTCGCGCGCCGGCCCTCGCCTGTCCTGCACCGGGCTGTCCTGCACCGGGCTGTCCCGCGCCCGGCTGCCGTACGGCGTCACCGAGCAGGCCCACCCGGGCCTTGTAGGAGGTGCCCGCGTTGTCGCTGCGGATGTCCGGCCAGCCGGCGGCCTGGGCGTTCTCTCCCTGTACGGCCGGGGCCGGCGGCAGGGCACAGTTGCCGTGGGCGAGCCGCGCACGCTGCCCGGCCGAGACGGTGAGCCAGCCGTCGACCGGGCAGGTGATGCTGGTGGTCGCCCGGACGCTGAGCGCGGCGGCGGACCCGGTGCCGGTCAGCCGCCACAGGGCGGGGGTGCCGGTCTCGCTCACGTCGTTCCACAGCAGGCTGGGAATCCCGATGATCACCACGCGCCCGGATCCGGGCTTGGTGGTGCCCGGCGCGGCCTGTGCGGACCTCCCCGAGACCGGAGCGGCCGCGGCCGCTCCGGTGCCGGCCGTACCCGCTCTCGCGGCGGGCGGAGGCGTCAGGAGCACCAGAAAGGCCAGGAGCGCCACCGCACAACATGCGGCGGCCGTCGCCCCCCGTAGTGACACCTGAATACCTCCATCGTCAAGGTCGATCTCAGGTTAGTGGGCGTCTTGGGCCAGGATGGACGTATGCCTGAACGGAAGACCGTGCGCTGGGGACGCCCGGCCGCCGCCGACATCGCGATCGTGATCGCGGGGATCGCGGTGGCCGTGGCGGCGGTCGCGCCGATCCTCCTGCACTGGATGACCAACCCACCGGACCAGCGACTCGTCGACCTCGACGTCTATCGTTCCGGTGGCCAGGCGGTGCTGAGGGGCGCTCCGGTCTACGACGTGCTCACCCAGCCCCCGCAGCTGCTGCCGTTCACTTATCCGCCGTTCGCCGCCCTGCTCGCCGCGCCGTTGGCGGTGATCTCGTGGCCGGTCGTGCAGTGGGTGTGGGTGATCCTGGTGTACGCGGCCCTGGCGATCACGATCTGTTACGCCTTCCGCGATCTCATCCGCCGAGCCGGAAGGTGGGCCCCCGTCGCCACCGGCGCCCTGTTCGGGGCGACCGCTCATCTCATGTCGGTGAGCGATCAGATCCGGTTCGGCCAGGTCGGGCTGTTCCTCGTCGTGCTCTGCGTCGCCGACTGTGTCACGGAGTCGCCGCGCTGGCCGCGTGGCATGCTGATCGGGCTGGCCACCGCGATCAAGCTGGTGCCCGGGGTCTTCCTCATCTATCTGCTGATCAGCGGGCGGCGGCAGGCGTCGATCAATGCCGTCACGACGGCGGTGGTGGCGACCTTGTGCGCCTTCGCCCTCCTGCCCGGAGACTCCGTCGACTTCTGGTTCGGCGCACTGCTCGACAACGACCGGGTCGGGGCCAACAACGGCACCACGAATCAGTCGATCAACGGCATGCTGCTCCGGCTGTACTGGCCTGGGACGCTCACGTCACTGTTGTGGGCCGCATGCCTCGTCACCGTCGGTTATCTCGGTTTCCGGCAGGCTCGCAGGGCCTCACTGCTGGCCACCCGGCTGGACGGGCCGGACGCCCGCAGCGCCGAGATGGCGGGTATCGCGATCGTCGGGCTGCTGTCTGTGCTGCTGTCTCCGGTCGGCTGGATCCACCACCTGGTGTGGATCATCCTGGTGCTCGGCGCGCTCGCCGGCGACGGGCGCCACCCACGGCGGTGTCTGGCGGCCGCCGGCGTCTGGCTCTTCTATGTTCTGCCGCTGCCGTGGTGGGGAACGAAGCTGATCGGTGCCGATCATTCGGCGCCCGTCCGCTTCGCCGGGCGGATGATCCAGAATTCGTACGGTTTGATGGCCGTCTCGCTTGTGCTGGTGCTCGGATATTGGCTGGTGAGAAGGCTGGATTTGGTAAACCGGCACCGCGAGTCCTCGCCTGGGACGGTTGGGGTGGATACTCTCGCCAGGTGATTCTTGTCACTGTCGCGATCGCCGGCTTGGTGGCCGGAGCGACCGGGCTCTCCATCGCCCTGGCCGCGCACAACCGGGTGAACCTGGTCGTCGAGGAGTGCGCCGACGTGCTTCGTCGCCAGCTGCAGGTCGCCGGCGGCGTCGTCGACAACCAGGCCCTGCGAGATCTCGCCATCGTGCACTACGACGCGCTGAAAGAGATGTCCGGCCGGCTGTCCTTCTCGCTCGCGGTGATCAACGCCGCCGGGGACGGCGTGGTGGTCACCTCGATCAACGGGCGTTCGGAGACCCGGACCTACGCCAAGGTCGTCAGGGACGGGCGTGGCATCGAGCCGCTGTCGCCCGAGGAGGATCAAGCCCTGCGGGCCGCCCGCCTCGGCAAGGGCCCGGTGGTACGAATGACCGATCCGCTCCCCGACTTCGGCTCGGGTACCCCGTCCACGACACATGCGTGACGGAGGGCACGTAACCTCTTCTACCATGCGCTATGCCTACCTGGGCCCCGCCGGTACCTTCACCGAAGCGGCGCTGCACACGCTCGCCGACGCGGCCGGTGCCGAGCAGCTTCCGTTCGCCACGGTGCCCGCGGCGCTCGATGCGGTACGGCGCGGCGACGCCGACGCGGCCGTCGTGGCGCTGGAGAACTCGGTAGAGGGTTCGGTGCCGACGACGCTCGACGAACTCGCCACCGGCGAGCCGCTGCAGATCGTCGGCGAGATCCACCTTCCCGTTGAGTTCGCGCTGCTCGTACGGCCGGGCGCGACCTTCTCGTCGATCAAGACGGTGGCCAGCCACCCGCACGCCCAGCCGCAGTGCCGGCGCTGGCTGGCGGAGCATGTGCCGGACGCCGAGTGGCGGGCCGCCACCTCCAACGCCGAGGCCGCCCAGCACGTGGCCGACGGCCTGTACGACGCGGCGCTGGCGGGGGGCTTCGCCGCCGCCCGCTACGGCCTGTCCGTGCTGGCCGACGAGATCCATGACGTCGCGGACGCGGTCACCCGCTTCGTCGTCCTGCGGCGCCCGTGCGTGGCGCCCGAGCCGTCCGGTGCCGACCGTACGACCGTGGTCGCGTTCATCGGTGAGGACCATCCGGGCGCGCTGCTGGAGATCCTGACCGAGTTCTCCATGCGGGGTATCAACCTGACGCTGATCCAGTCCCGGCCGACCGGCGCGGGCCTCGGGTCGTACCTCTTCTGGATGGACTTCGAGGGCCACGTCGCCGACGCCCGGGTCGGCGAGGCCCTGATGGGCCTGCGCAGGGTGTGCGCCGACCTCCGCTTCCTGGGCTCGTACGCGGCCGCCGACCGTGCCCGGCCCGAGATCCGCCGCGGCACCCACGACGACGACTTCACCGAGGCCTCCGCCTGGCTCCGAGCCATCAGAGCCGGCCACGCCTGACCGTTCCGGGTATTTACTCGCGGCACGCGGTAAACCACTGCGGCCGGGTGGGCGTCTCCACGTGTGTGCATCCGAAGTTGATCAACAGTGGGGTACGCCGAGCTCCGGTGCGCCGGACCCTCGCATTCGTTGTAGTCCTCCTACTCGCCATGTGCATTCCACTGCCCGCGAGCGGTGAGACCTTGTTGCGGATCACCTATGCCGTGGTCGACACGTCCCAGCGCCCCTTGGTGATGCTCCAATCCGAGCGCGACATCCAGAAGGTCGTGGCGCGATACCGCATCGCGGGTACTCAAGAAGTGGTCGCCACGCGCGAGGACTTCAAGTCCATCCAGGTGAATGGGCAGTATCACTACTGGTCAAGTGACAGCGCCCTGTCGTTGGACCTCGGCCAGTATGAGACGGACATAGAAGCCTGGAATGTGGACGGCGAGCACGTCACCAGGATCAACGCCGGAAAGTATGACACTCGCATCCGTACGTGGTTCGCCGACTTCTCGGTGAACCCGAAGTCGATCGATTACGACATGCAGGACGTCACGTTGAAGGGACGGCTTCTGTCCGGCACTCCGGGTAAGGATGAGCGGCCGATGGCGGGTGTCCAGGTTCATGGCTTGCGGATTCCGGCCGAGACCACCACGGCCGCCGACGGTAGCTTCACGATGACGGGTCGCGTCAACGGTCTCGACGTTGCGGCGGCGTATGACGGAGACCCGACCCATCGCTCGGTCGAGTCACCGGACGTCGACATCGAGCATGTCACGCAACCGACCCGTCTGTCGCTCTCCGTTCCGGCATCCGTTGCCAAGGGCGTGAAGACCACCGTGACCGGCCTGCTGGAAAGGCAGCGTAACGGCGTGTGGGTGCGGCTTCCGGGCGAGACCGTGTCGATCGCCTTCCACTATCCGGACAACACATGGAACTGGCTCCCGTCCGTCAAGACGGACGCGCAGGGACGCTTCACTGCCGCGGTGATGATTCCAGCATCCGGAATGTTGAGTGCCGAGTCCGGGGGATCGTGGGCACTGCAGCAGTCGAGGGTCTACTCGGACATGATCACGGTGAAGACCGGGACGGCGATCTCCTCGTTCGACGCTGGGCCAGAGCCGGTTGGCAAAGGGGCGAATGTCACCGTGAAGGGCCGGATCGTCCGGCCTGTCGCCGCGGCCGGTTCGCAGTACGTCAAGGGCGGGTACTTCGACGTGGACTTCTCCGCCGACGGCAAATCCTGGAGCAGGGTCAAATCCGGGCGGACGAACCAGGACGGCTACTTCTCCACGCCCGTTACAGCGGAACGTGATGGGCACTGGCGGGTTCGTTACTTCGGGTCCTCCACTGACCAGGTGGGGGACGACCTGCCGTCCGTCAGCGGAACCGACTACGTCGATGTGAAGTACCGGACGGCGATCTCGTCGTTCAATGCGGCGCCTGAGCCGGTGCGCAAGGGTGCGACGATCACGGTGGGCGGGACGTTGAAGCGTTATGTCTCGTCGTGGGGTTCGTGGAGCGGTCAGTGGGTGTACTTGTACTTCCAGCCGCGCGGTTCGAGTGCCTGGACGTACATGGCGGTGGCCAAGACCGATCGGTACGGGAAGTTCCGCAAGGGCTTCAAGGCGAGCCGGGACGGCAGTTGGATGGCCAAGTACAAGGGCGGCACGAGCTACCTGCCCGGCTCCAGCGCCGGCGACTACGTCGACGTTCGCTGACGTGGTGCCCGGCGAGCGGGTCCGCTGATGTGGGTCTTCGCTCGCCGGACTTGATCAACGGCGGTCGGGCAGCAACCGAATTGGGCCATGAGGTCATGGACGGCACGATGTTGTAGCGGTTTGTGCCGACGGGTAAACCTTGATGATCTTTCAGGCGTCTGCCCTGCGTGCCGACAAAGTTCATAGATGCGGTCCCCTGGCGACGATTGATCGCCCTCGTCCTGGGGATCGCGCTCGCCGCCCTGCTGGTGAGCATTCCCCGCCCCGCCTTGGCCGGGTCGCTGACGGTGCGGTCCGCGGCCGCCACCACATCGGGCTGGAGCACCCAGATCGAGGTGCGCGCGGCCTCGGACAGCGACATCACCAAGATCACCGCAAGGCTGCGGTTGGGTGACACCGCGGACCCGTTCACGACAGCCGAGGATTTCGAACTGGTCAGCGGAACCGTCACGGACGGTGTCTGGCGCACCGCCCAGCCCGTGACGCTGGAGATGGGTGTCATCCACGTCGATGTCGATGCCACGGACGCCTCCGGTGCGACGGTCACCAGGAAAGCGGCCGGCATCATCGACAGGCTTGGTGAGACGCGGTTCAGCGAGTTCACCTTCTCCCCGTCCACCGTGGACATCGACCACGACACCGTGACGTACGCGGGGCGGTTGGTCTTCGAGGACAGGGACGGGAACGAACACGGGATACCGGACGCACGGCTCTGCCTGGCCCTCAATAGCGCCTGCGCCGACTACACGACGACCGACCCGGACGGAAGGTTCTCTAGCCCCGTCCGCCTGTACGTCAGGCCCGACCATCGCACGAACATGGTCGACAGCGACGCCTCTGCGGCCTATCACGGAGCCCGGCTGTACCGGCCGGCTGAGTCCCCGCGGAGCCGTCTCAAGGTTCTCCGCCAGGAGACCCGGGTGTCCATGAGCTTGTCCTCGCGGCCGGAGATCATCGGCGACACCGTGCAGGTCACAGGTCGGCTCGAACGCAAGACCGCCGAGGGCCAGTGGACCGGCGTTTCGAATCAGGACGTCGACATCTACACCTACGACTCCCAAACGGGGTACCACGGCCCCGTCGAGACGGCGCGGACGGGATCGGACGGGAGCTACTCGCAGCCGGTCCTCGTGCCGCAGGCCACCCAGTGGATGGTGTATTTCCGGCCGGAGTACCTGACGTGGGACAGCAGGTGGGTCTTCGGCCCTTATCTGCCTAGCAGCCAGGGCCTCGGGGAGGTGATCTACTCCCACCACCGTACGTCCATCAGGGGGTTCAAGATATCTCCGAACCCGGTCGGCAAAGGCGCGCAGATCACCGGGAGCGGTCTCCTGACCATCCAAGACACCACTGGAGCCGAGGTTCCGCTGGCGAACGGCAGAGTCGAACTGCACTTCTCCAGGGACCGCAAGAACTGGTCGGTGGCGGCAGAGGGCCGGTCCGGCGCCAAGGGGCAGGTGTCGCTGCGGGCGACCGCCGGGTCCTCCGGCTACTGGCGGCTGAACTATCTGCCCGACTACGGGGACCGTGACCTCGGTTTCGTCAGCGCCTCTGTGTACGCGACGGTGAAGTACCGGACGACGATCTCGTCGTTCAACGCGGCGCCGGAGCCGGTGCGCAAGGGCGCGACGATCACGGTGGGCGGCACGTTGAAGCGGTACGTGTCGTCGTGGGGTTCGTGGAGCGGTCAGTGGGTGTACTTGTACTTCCAGCCGCGTGGGTCGAGTACCTGGACGTACATGGCGGTGGCCAAGACCGATCGGTACGGGAAGTTCCGCAAGGGCTTCAAGGCGAGCCGGGACGGGACCTGGATGGCCAAGTACAAGGGCGGCACGAGCTACCTGCCCGGCTCCAGCGCCGGCGACTACGTCGACGTCCGCTGAGCCGTCGCTGGCCGCTGGAGTTCCTCGAGGAGGTCTCGATGGGGGTCATGCCATTCGCGCCGGCCGTACCCGACGGCCCGTGCGGCACGGCCCTCACAAGTCGAAATGGGTCTGGTAATTAGGCCCTTAGGCCTATGTCACCGAAAACCAACAGAATTAGGGTCATCGAGTGAATTCCTTTTTCCGTCGGCAGGACGCTCGCGTGCGTCGGACCCTTGTGACGGTGCTCAGCCTGGCGGTCGTGGTCGTCGGCCTGGGTGCGCCGGCCTCGGCCGCGCCCGCGCCGATCCCCACCCGATTCGCGGAGTTCTCGATCACACCGTTGATCTCCGACATCGACCATCCGCGGGCGTTCGCCGGACGTCTCGTCCAGCGGGGCGCGGACGGCACCGACCAGGCGCTCGCGGGCGCTGTCGTGGCGCTCCGAGAGAACGTCAATACGCTTCCCAAGCCGATCCTCGCCCAGGCGACGACCGACGCGGACGGCCGGTTCACCGGGACTTTCGCCTACGGCTACTCGCGTCCGTTGTTCGCCGACTACAGCCCGCCCAAAGATTCGGGCTACTACTACTCGCTCACAGACAATGTCCGGGTCTACTCAACGCCGGTCGAGTCCCGCATCTCGCTCGCCTTCACGCCACGGCCCGCCGTGGTGGGAGACAAGGTCACCCTGTCGGGACTGGTGGAGCGCAAGCTGCCGGACGGCTCTTGGGCGACGCTGTCGAACCAGCCCGTGCGGGCCTTCTGGGTGCCCCGAGACACCCAGTCCGCGCAATTGATCACCAGCACCCGCTCCGGTGCCGACGGCCGTTACCAGGTGACGGTCGCGACCCCCGGCCCGTCGGGTGCGTTCAGGGTCGACGACTTTGAAGACGCCCAAGGGCCCTACACGCAGGCCACCGCCACGACCGAGTGGCTGACGGTGCGGCAGACGGCGCGCCTGCTGTCGTTCGACGCCGGGCCGGAGCCCGTGAAGAAGGGGCGGACGCTGACCGTCCGCGGCACCCTTCAGCGCTACGACGGCGCCTGGCGCCCGTTGAGCGGTGGGCTCATCCGCATCTACTTCCGGGCGAAAGGCACGACGACCTACAAGCTCATGCGGAACACCGGGAGCGCGTCGGACGGAAAGTGGAACCTGCCCTTCAAGGCCGACCGGGACGGCTACTGGTACGTCGCGTACCCGGGCGACTCGAAGTTCTTGTCGGTCAAGAGCGGCAGTGACTACGTCGACGTCCGCTGAGTTGGCCCACTTGAACGACGGCGTCTCGGGCCGCCCCGACGTGGGGCGGTCCGAGACGCTTTTTTCATTCCGCCTCGATGACCTTCCGTTCGTTCATCGAACTGACGTCTTCCGTTCCGCATACCAGGTAAACCGCCCAGGTGACATGGACGTCCCAGGTGCGTGCTTCCTAAGTTGATCTTTGGGGTCCCCGCAGGCGCGTCCCCGCCCTCGCCGATGCGGTTCCGGCGCAACATCCCTATCGTCCTGGTGACCGTCATCGTGTCGATCTTGGGTCTTGGCTCAGTGCGACCCGCGGTTGCGGCCGCCACCGAGATTCGCTCGGCCACTGCCACGAGCATCTTCGGCGAGCTGCAGCTCAGAGTGATCATCGCATCGGAACAGCGGATCGAAAGAGTCGAGGCCCGTATCCGCAAGGTCGGCGAGGATGAGGTGATCGCCACCTTCGGCGACTTCGTGATCACCGGGCCGCGCCCGGCTTCGAACATCTACAACGCGACGATCCAGCCGATCGACCTTCCCGAGGTCGGCGATTACACGATCGATGTCAGCGCCTGGGACGCCGATGGGGTTCGTACTGACAAGTCGGACGTGGGGGTGATCCGCAAACGGCTGGCCACCCGGTTCATCGGCCTCACCGTGACGCCCACGGTGGTCGACGTCGAGAACGACGAGGTGACCGTGACCGGGCGCCTCCTGTACACGGCGGCCGACGGGATCGAACGCGGGCTCTCCGGCGAGCCGGTGTTCGCCGGTACGCCGCAGCGGGAATTCGTCACGGACGCCGACGGCAGGTTCGCCGGGAAGGCGGATCTGGGCGGCGCCTGGGGGCTCACGGTGCGCTATCCAGGCGACTCGGTGTACGGCGAGGCGTCTCCTAGCAGCGTCAACGTCAAATATCAGACCCTGAACACCAGGCTCACGGTCGACGCCACGCCGAATCCCGCGATCATGGGAGGGAAGGCGCTGGTCAAAGGAATGCTCGAACGGGAGAGCGCGACGGGACAGTGGGCGGGCCTACCGGACAAGCCTGTTCGGATCTGGTTCGAGAGCGATGCCACCGATACCCGCGACGACCTCGGCGAGGTCCGCACCGGTCCGGACGGTGTCTTCCAGCTCTCCGCGCCGGTGACGGGAAGCGGCAATTGGTTCGCGCAGTTCAACACGCTCCCGGTGCCGACGCACCCCGGATATACCGAGACGAACATACGCACGGGCAGGTTCGTCGCGAACTACCGCACCGCCATCACCGGATTCGACGCCGGACCCGAGCCGGTGGCGAAGGGCACGAGCCTCACCCTGAAGGGCCGGGTCGTCCGGCTCGCCCCTGCGGCCGGTCCGACGGCGTACGTGAGCGGAGGCCATGTCACGTTCGAGTTCTCCGCCGACGGCAAGAAGTGGGTCCCGGACATCGGCGGAACCACGAACCAGGATGGGTTCTTTTCCACGTCCATCAGGGCCGGACGTGATGGGTACTGGCGCATGGTCTACAACGGCCTCACCAGAGACCTGCCCTGGCCCACGGGTGACCTGCTCTCGAGCAGCGGGAGTGACCATGTGGACGTGCGGCAGAAGACGACGATCTCGTTGTTCAACGCGGCACCGGAGCCGGTGCGCAAGGGCGCGACGCTCACGGTGAGCGGCACTCTCAAGCATTTCGTCTGGTCGTCACGAGGGCCGTGGGGTTCCTGGGAGGCCTTGAGCGGCCAGACGGTCTTTCTGTACCTCCAGCCGCGTGGGGCGAGGACCTGGACGTACATGGCCACGGCCCGCACCGACCGGTACGGCAGGGTTCGGAGGGGCTTCAAGGCGAGCCGTGACGGCACCTGGATGGCCAGGTACAAGGGCAACACCACATACATGCCCGGCTCCAGCGCCGCGGACTACGTCGACGTCCGCTGAGGCGGTGCCCGGCGAGCGCGGTCCGCTGCTGTGGATCTTCGCTTGCCGGGCCTAATCAACGCGCGGCCACGGGGTGCGGACCGGTAGCCTCGTTGCCGTGATTGACCTGCGAGCTCTTCGAGAGGACCCCGAGCGGCTGCGCGCCTCGCAGCGCGCCCGCGGCGAGGACGAGGCCGTCGTCGACCGGCTGCTGGAACTGGACGAACGCCGCCGCGCGGCGCTGACCCGGTTCGAGCAGCTGCGATCCGAACAGAAGAGCATCGGTAAGTCGGTCTCCAAGGCCAAGGGCGACGAGCGAGAGCAATTGCTGGCCCGGGCCAGGGACCTCGCCCAGCAGGTCAAGGAGTCCGAGTCTGAGGCCGGCCGGCTCCAGGAGGAGCTCACCGCCACGCTCCGCACCGTCCCCAACATCATCGAAGAGGGCACACCTCCCGGTGGTGAGCAGGACTTCGTGGTGCTCGAGCACGTCGGTGAGCCGAGGACCTTCGACTTCGAGCCGCGCGATCACCTCGAACTCGGTGAGATGCTCGGCGCGATCGACACCGAGCGCGGCGCGAAGGTCTCGGGTGCGAGGTTCTACTACCTCACCGGCATCGGCGCGCAGCTCCAGCTCGCCCTCCTGAACCTGGCGATGGAGCAGGCGATCGACAGCGGCTTCACCGCGATGTACCCGCCGGTGCTGGTCAAGCCCGAGGCCATGGAGGGCACCGGGTTCCTGGGCGCGCACTCGGCCGAGGTCTACCAGCTGCCGCAGGACGAGCTCTACCTCGTCGGCACGTCCGAGGTCCCGCTCGCCGCCTACCACATGAACGAGATCATCGACCGGCTGCCGAGGCGCTATGTCGGCTGGTCCTCGTGCTTCCGCCGCGAGGCCGGCTCGTACGGCAAGGACACCCGCGGCATCATCCGGGTGCACCAGTTCGACAAGGTCGAGATGTTCTCCTACTGCGACCCGGCCGACGCGCACGAGGAGCACCTGCGGCTGCTGGCGTGGGAGAAGGAGATGCTCGCCAAGGTCGAGCTGCCCTACCGCGTGATCGATGTGGCCGCGGGCGATCTCGGCTCCAGCGCCGCCAGGAAGTACGACTGTGAGGCCTGGGTTCCGACGCAGAACGCCTACCGTGAGCTGACCTCGACGTCGAACTGCACCGACTTCCAGGCCCGCCGGCTCGCCGTGCGCTTCCGCGACGAGGGCGGCCGGTCGCAGCCGGTCGCCACGCTGAACGGCACCCTGGCCACCACCCGCTGGATCGTCGCCATCCTGGAGAACCACCAGCAGGCCGACGGCTCGGTACGGGTCCCGAAGGCCCTGCAGCGGTATCTCGGCCGCGAGGTCATCGAGCCCGTCCGCTGATCACCCCGCCCGCCCGGCGGGTTCTCCTTCCGAGCGCATTTGCCGTACGCACCTACGCATACGCGCAGCAACCGGGGGAGGGTGGTCCGAGGGGGTGGCGGTTCGAGGCAGACTATGGAGCAATATGTCTGATCTCATGCCGCGCCTCATCGCCACCGATCTCGACGGGACGATAGTTCGTACGGACGGTTCGGTGTCCGCTCGCACGGTCGCCGCCCTCGCCCGTGTCGAGCGCGCCGGGCGGATGCTCGTGCTGGTCACCGGGCGGCCGCCGCGCTGGATGCGCGATATCGCCACCGTCGTCGGCCATCGGGGCATCGCCATCTGCGCCAATGGCGCCGTCGTCCACGACCTCCACACCGAGAGCACTGTCCGGGCCCGGGTGATCGAACCGGAGGTCCTCGCCACCGTCGTGGAACGGCTGCGTGCGGCGGTTCCGGAGTTCAGGTTCGCCGTCGAGCACGAGTCCGAGTTCGTGTGCGAGTCGGATTATGACCTGGGCCGGTGGGACGCCGAGGCGATCGGCGGGCGTCGGGTCGACGACGAGGGCCTGCTCGACGGCCCGGGCACCAAGCTGCTGGCGTACCACCGCAGCGGGGACCCCGACCGGCTGGCGGAACGGGCCGAGAAGGCGGTGGGTCATCTCGTTACGGTGACCCATTCGTCCGGGCGAGGGCTGCTGGAGATGAGCGCGCAGGGCGTCACCAAGGCGAGCGCGCTGGCGGAGTTCTGCGCCGAGCACGGGATCGCCGCGTCCGAGGTGGTGGCCTTCGGCGACATGCCGAACGACCTGCCGATGCTGACCTGGGCCGGCACCTCGTACGCGGTCGCCAACGCCCACCCCCACGTTCTGCGAGCGGTGACCGGGCGGACCGGCGCCAATGACGACGACGGCGTGGCCGAGGTCATCGAGCGACTGTTCCCCTGATCGAGGACCAGCGCCCAACACCCCGGCCACGCCGCCGTATCAACACATGCGCCGGCCGGTCGCCTACAGGTAGGGGCCGGAGCTGCGGTGGTGCTCCTGTTCTGGCTCGGCACCAGGGGGGAGCATTCCGGCGGGCAGCGCGCGGCGCATCTGCTCGAGCTGCGCCCGGGCGGCCATCTGCTGGGCGAACAGCGTGGTCTGGATGCCGTGGAAGAGTCCCTCGAGCCAGCCGACCAGCTGGGCCTGGGCGATCCGCAGCTCCGACTCGCTCGGTACGACGTCCTCGGTGAACGGCAGCGACAGCCGCTCGAGCTCGCTGATCAGCTCTGGAGCCAGCCCGTCCTCGAGCTCCTTGATCGACGATGCGTGGATGTCCTTCAGCCGTACCCGGCTGGCCTCGTCCAGGGGGGCTGCCCGGACCTCGTCGAGCAACTGCCGGATCATGCTTCCGATGCGCATGACCTTGGCGGGCTGCTCCACCATGTCGGTGATCTGACGCTCGTCGTCGCCCTCGACGCCCATGCCGTTCGGGCCGACCACGACGACCTGCGGGTCCTTCTCGGAGTCGTTGTTCAACGGGTGGTTCATAGTCCCTCAGTCTTCCAGCAGGATTTTGCCCACGTGACCACTGCTCTCCAGGATCTGGTGAGCCTGGCCGGCCTCCGACATCGGCAACCGGCGGTCGATGATCGCCCGTACGTCACCTGACTCGATCAGCGGCCAGACATGTTCCCGGACGGCCGCCACGATAGCGGCCTTCTCCTCGAGCGGCCGAGCCCGCAGGCTGGTCGCGTGCACGGACGCCCGCTTACGCAGCAGCGCGCCGAGGTCGAGCTCACCGCGGGTGCCGCCCTGCAGCCCGATCACGATCAGCCGGCCGCCCGCCCCCAGGGTCTTGACGTTGCGCGGCAGGTACTTCGCCCCCATGTTGTCGAGGATGACGTCGACGGGCTTCGCCACCTCGACGAAGTCCTCCTCGCGATAGTTGATCGCGACGTCGGCGCCCAGTTCGCGGCACCTCGCCGCCTTCTCCGCACTCCCCACGGTGCACAGGACACGTGCTCCGTGGGCGTGGGCGAGCTGGATCGCCATCGTTCCGATCCCGCTGCCCCCGCCGTGCACGAGGAACGTCTCGCCCTTGCGCAGTCGACCGAGCATGAAGACGTTGGACCACACGGTGCAGGCGACCTCGGGCAGCGCCGCCGCGTCGGCCACGCTCATGCCACGCGGTACGGGCAGCAGCTGACCGGCCGGAACCGCCACCCGCTGGGCGTATCCGCCACCGCTCAGCAGGGCACAGACCTCGTCGCCGACCTTCCAGCCGGTGACGGCGTCGCCCACGGCGGCGATGCGCCCGGAGGCCTCCAGCCCGGGGTAGGGGGAGGCGCCGGGAGGCGGCGGGTAGTGCCCCTGGCGTTGCATGACATCGGCGCGGTTGACGGCGCTGGCCACGACGTCGAGCAGCACCTCATCGGGACCGGGGACGGGATCGTCGACTTCGACCCACCGCAGGACGTCGGGGCCGCCGGGCTCGTTGATAACGATTGCGCGCATGCCGATCACGTTAGTAGGTCACCTGGGACGCTGGGAGACAGCAGAAGGTATGGGGTCGGTCGCGCAGTGCCTTAGGCTTCAGTTGCCTTTTCTTGACTAGTGCGCGACGCCTGGCATCGAGGGGGAACCGGTGGCGAAGAACGAGCATGATGGCCGTTCCCTGGAGGAACGGCTCGCTTCACTGGACGCGATGACCAACGAGTCGGCGAACAAAGAATCGGCGAACCAGGAATCGTCATCCGGCGAGCCGGCGCCCGAGCCGCCGTCCGGTACCGGCGAGGGCGCCCACGCTCCGGCTCCCCGCGCCGAGGAGCCCCCGTCTTTCGATGAGCCGCAGAACGGGAATGACATCACTTTCCCGGTCAATCCGTGGCTGAGCGATCCGCCGCCCCCGTACTCCGGGCAGCCCGAGCCGTACGGTTCCTCGTCACCGCAGGGGGACCCGGGACAGGTGCCGGGTGGGCCTCCGCCCCAGCAGCACACCCCGATGCCGCCGCCGGGTTACCCGACGCCCGCACCGGCCTACGGGGGCCCGCACCCGTCGCCGTACCCGTCGGGGAGCTTCTACCCGGGTGCACCGCCGGCCGGCAGCCAGCCTCCGCCGCCGCTCGAGCCGCTGCCCGAGTACGCGCCGGAGCAGAGTACGCAGTACCTGCCCGAACAGCACCAGCAGCCCTATCCCTGGGGAGGGCAGTCGTACGCGCAGCCCCAGCAGGGCGACCCGTCGGCCTCACTCGCCGCGTACCCGCCGCAGCAGGCCGAGGGGCCGGGGGCCGCTCTGCCGTACGCGCCGCATCAGCAGGGTGAGCAGCCAGGTAACCCGTACGCGCCGCATCAGCAGGGCGAGCAGCCGGCCATTCCCTACGCGCAGCATCAGCAAGGCGAGCAGCCGGGTAACCCGTACGCGCCGCATCAGCAGGGCGAGCAGCCGGGATCGGCCGGGCCGTACGGGCCGGTCCAGCACGGCGAGGGCCAGGCGGCGGGTCCGTACCTGCCGCAGCAGGGTCAGGCGGCACCCTCCCCATACGCGCCCATGCAGCAGCCGCCGGGGTCCCCGGCCATCCCCGGGGTGCCCCAGCAGCCCGCCGCGGCCGGACCGCAGACCGCCGACAGCCTGAGCGCCGACACGCTGCTCCGCAATCGCCGCAGCGCACCGGCGGGCGGCTGGCGGCGGGCGGTCTACAAGGCCACGGCCGGCGCGATCCACCCGGGCGAGGCACCCGGTGAACTGCGGCGGCGTGAGCTGCTGGCCCGCGCCCGTACGCCCGTGGCGGGCGGCCACCACCGGGTCGCGGTGATGAGCCTCAAGGGCGGCGTCGGCAAGACGACGACCACGGTGGGGCTCGGAGCGAGCCTGGCCTCGCTGCGCGGTGACCGGGTCATCGCGGTGGACGCCAACCCCGACCGCGGCACGCTCTCGGACAAGGTACGGCTCGAGACGGCGGCGACCGTACGCGACCTGCTCAACGAGCGGGAGCAGATCCAGCGTTACGCCGACGTGCGGGCCTTCACCTCCCAGGCCTCGTCGAGGCTCGAGGTGCTCGCCTCGGACCGGGACCCCGCGGTGTCCGAGGCCTTCAGCGAGGAGGACTACCGCTCGGTCACGCGGGTGCTCGAGCACTACTACTCGATCTGCCTCACCGACTGCGGTACGGGCCTGCTGCACTCGGCCATGGCCGGCGTGCTCGACCTCGCCGACCAGTTGGTCCTGGTCAGTTCTCCCTCGGTCGACGGTGCCCGGTCGGCGAGCGCGACGCTCGACTGGCTGGAGGCGCACGAACACGGCGACCTGGTCAGAGGGGGCGTGGTCGTGCTCTCCATGGTGCGCTCGCGCAGCAAGAGCACGGTCGACCTGGACCGGCTGCAGCAGCATTTCGAGAGCCGTTGCCGGGCGGTCGTGCGCATCCCGTACGACCCGCATCTGGAGGAGGGCGCCGAGGTCGAGCTGGACCAGCTCGCCCCCGCGACACAGGACGCCTACCTCGTGCTGGCCGCCACGATCGGCGACGGCTTCGCCCGCATGCGCTGAGCCTCGCCCGCCACCGGGGCCACTGGCCGGGGTAGGCGATATCGCGTCGCCCCCCAGATCGATTGGGCGGTAGGGTTGGGGCACCATCGGGAGGGTTCGCCTAGTGGACGATGGCGGCGGTCTTGAAAACCGCTAGGCCGGGTGACCGGTCTCGTGGGTTCGAATCCCACACCCTCCGCTCACCTCGATCTCCGCAGGTCATGCTTGGGGAAGCCGACCAGGCCTCATGATCGGCATGCGCAACTGGCTGCCCCGAGAAGCCGCCGAGCGCCGCCAGTGATCGCGGG
Organism: Actinomadura alba; assembly: GCF_014323705.1. Taxonomy (GTDB): domain Bacteria; phylum Actinomycetota; class Actinomycetes; order Streptosporangiales; family Streptosporangiaceae; genus Actinomadura_C; species Actinomadura_C alba. The sequence goes on along the minus strand of NZ_JABVEC010000019.1, from coordinate 3,306 downwards.
ATACGCGGGATGAAACCGAGCGCGTTTCCCCAGCTCAGCCCGGAAAGCCGGAAGGGGGCCCGGGATGAGCGGGACCCCTTCACAGTTGGCGACATCAGTCCGCCAGAGGATTGTCTATCCGTAGGTTCGAGGTCTGTTCGCCGCCATCGATGCACTCACTTGCGGGACACCAGGACCCGCCGCCCGCCGTAGCCGAGATGCTCCCGCCGGTGTGCTTTGCCCTTGCAGTAGCCAGGGGTCAGCCCTGGCCGGGCGTTCTTCGGTTGGATGCCGTACCGCAGCCAGTTCGCGCACGTCGGTGAGCACGGCTCGTAGCGGAGGGTCTCGGCCATCCGCTCGACTCTGACCGTGGGTCACCGGGTCCGCGCCGCCGCGTGATCAGTCACCAGTGACGCCAATAAACGCGATCTCATCGGGGGCATCGTCGCGGTACAGGACCACGTATTTGCCGTAGCCGTTGCGGAGGACGTCCCACATCGCATTGGATGCACGGTCGTAGTCCGCCCGGGTAGGCCGCTCAGACCCGAACACCTCGCGCATGATCTCTGGACTCAGCGGGGCGGCATCCAGAATCTCCTGCTCCTGACCGACCTGCGAGGCACCGAACATGTCCAGGACCGAGTGAGTCAAGTCCTCCTGGACGACCTCGTCTTCCCAGAGCTCATCCTCAGAGTCAGGCCGAGGACGCTCGGGAAGGCCCCAACGACCGTCATACGGCCAGTAGTAGTCACCTTCACGGAACGTCTTCTCACGCGCCACCCTCAGCGCCACTGAAGGATCCTCGTGATACGGCACCACGCAGTCCCAACAAGACCCACCCAAAGCAAACGCCTCCCAGACACGATCACCGCTCGCCCGAGCGAACCTAACCGAGAGGTAAGACAAACAAGGCCGCTCGGCCATCGGCACCCGAATAGCCTCCGGCAGGGGGCCTCCGACTCCGGGATGGCCGAGGAGCCCGCGCGCCACAAGGTAGTCAGTGGTTGAGGCGGAAGCCTGGTCATCCCGCCCGCCGTGTGCACGCCAGTCCTCATGGCGGAGCCGACGTGCTGTCTGTTCTAATTCTGATGTGATCGACGAGCTGCTTTTCCTCGCAGTTGCTGCGCTTGTGGCTGGCCCCACGGGGTGGCTTGTTCGCAGGGGTCAACGGCGGCGTGCGCGCATGTCCGCTGAAGGAATGTCGGTCAAGGTTCCCTGTCTTCTCAGGAGGCCGTCTCAAGAGTCCGGATGGACACGTGGCCAGCTTGTGGTTGGTTCGGAATCGTTGACCTGGGAGCCCCGCTCAGGACGGGGAGTGCCGCTATCACTTCCTGCTGATCTGCGAAGGGTTGGGGTGCGCTCCCCATCATTTAAATCATGGGGGGAGGCATGGTCTATCAACCCCACATCCAAGATCGTCGAGTGTGATTCGTCGGAAGGAGCTGTCCAGATCGCGGTTCTCCCGAACGAGTTTGATCTGGTGATCAAGGCGCTAGACCGCACCTGATGATCCCGGCGACGAACCTCGTCACAGCCTCAAACCGTTTGGACCGGCTTCGGGAAGCGACCCACGCGAAGCTGCGTGCAGGCGGCCACCCGGCCTGGAGACGCTTGCGGGATATACACGGGATGAGCCCTTGCCTGGCCTGGCAGATCTGGACATGTACTGAGGTCACCGAGCCCGGACGCGAGTGACCCCCAGCGCTCTTGAAACCGCTAGGCCGGGTGACCGGTCTCGTGGGTTCGAATTCCACACCCTCCGCTCACCTCCATCCCCGTACGCAAACCGTGGGAGCCGACTAGGCCTCCCGACCGGCATGCGCGGCCGACTTCAGCCATGAGAAGCCGCCGTGCGCCACCTGCGAGATCACGACCCAGGTAGGAGCGTACGGCCGGGTCAGGCATAACGATGGTTTGCCACGGCTACCGTCCGGCCATTGGTCGTTCAGGGTCCTGCCCCAAGCGTGGCGGCTCATGTGACAGCAGCGATCCGCCCTGGGGATCACCCGACTGGCTATAGGCGAATATACATATGCCCGATTCACGCCTTTTCTGCATTCAAGAACGCGACTCCATGACGCGATGAGAGCGGCATTTTTTTCGTCTATCACGGTTACGTTTCAGTCATTGGTTCGATAATATGTTCGAAGGTGTGGTCGTCCGTTCCTGTGGAGGAACACGCCGGAGGGAGGTGTCGCCGGATGTCTGAGGGCCGAGTCGAGGAGTTGCCGGGCATATCGGCGATGCTTCCTGGCCCGCGACTGGCCGCTGAGCTCGCTGATCTGCCGCTGGGCCGGCTGGATGAGCACGCGTTGATCGAGGCGATGCGGGCGGCCCGGCGGTTGACTTCGTGGGCTGAGTCGCTGGAGCTCTCGGCCATCGCTGAGCTGGACCGGCGCCGTCAAGCCCAAGCCGACCGGTACGGGGCATGGACGGTCGAGATGAGCCGGGCGCTGTGCGATGAGGTCTCCGCGGCGTTGACGCTGTCGGGCACCGCCGCCGCGATTCAGCTGGGACTGGCGACCATGCTCGAAGGGCCGCTGCTGGAAACCGGCCGGGCCCTCGTAGAGGGTCGCATCACCGCCACCAAGGCGCGGGTGATCTGTGACGGCATCCTCGGGGTCAGCCACGATATCGCCCGCGAAGTCGAGGCCCTCGTGCTACCCGATGCGCCGCGGCTGACCGCCCGGCAACTGGCGGTACGGGTCCGTAAAGCGATCATTGACGCCGACCCGGATGCCTACGAGCGGCGCCGTAAGGCAGCCGAGAAGGGCCGCCGGGTGGAGTTGTACGACAACCTCGACGGCACTGCGGATCTGACCGCCCGCGATCTGCCCGCCGAGGACGCCGACGCCGCCTACAACTACGTCAACGCGCTGGCGAGCGCGATCAAGGCCGATGGGGACGACCGGCCCATGGACGCCATCCGCGCTGATGTGTTGTTGGAACTGCTGCGCGGCAAACGACCCCAGGACCTGTTCCCCACAGCGGCCGAGCCCGTACAGGGCCTGCCTCCATCTGATCGCACACCCGAGGAGCCTGGGCCCAGAGGCACCGGCACCCCGGCGGCCACCTCCTGGGAGGCCGACAGCGAAGTTGCCGTGGAAAAAGCCGGCCTCGCGGTTGAGGCCGACGCATCCCGGCGGCGAGCCACCGGCCACGTCGGCAACACACGACGAACAGATTCCCGAACACCAGGCCAGACCAACGGCGAAACCGAGCGCGCAGAGGCCGCCGCGATCACCCGGGCCATCCGCGACGAGCTGAGCGACCTGCTCGGCCGGATCCGTGACCAGCGTGGGCCTCGCGAAAGCCGACTGCTGGCCG
>NZ_JABVEC010000018.1 GCF_014323705.1 Actinomadura alba | reverse complement strand
GAGGGGTCACGTGGTGATGGAAAGCGGGGCATGGTCCCGAGGAGTAGGAGGAGGTCGCTCCGTCTCTCGGCCTCTCGTCAGTGAGCGGTGAACGGCGAGCGGGGAGCGGGGAGGGGTGGGGCGGTGGGGCGAGCGGCGGGGCGAGCGGGCGGCGGGGGCGTCCACGCCCGCCCCGCCGCCCGCGATCGGTGACGGCGAGCCGGGTGGCGGCTCAGTAGCCGTAGTCGCCGCCCGTGTCCTCCTGCTGGGCCGGCGCCTGAGCCTTCTTGCCGGTCGGCGTGCTGACGAACCAGGTGCCCTTGACGCCCTGCCCCTTGATGTCACCGGGCTTGGTGTCCTTGGCGAACGTGTAGATGGGCCATCCGCCGATCGTCAGCTGGCAGATGCCGTCCTTGCGCATGATGTTGCCGACCAGCTTGCGGTTGACGCCCTGGAGCTTCAGCGACGCGGTGAACTTCACCGGCGGCCAGGCCTTGGCGCAGGCGCCGAGGCAGTTCGACTTGGACGGTGACGCCGTGTCCTCGTCGAAGCGGTAGAGGGTGCGGCCCGCCGCGTTCACCACGATCTTGCCGAGCTCGGCATTGTCGGCGACCTTGATCGTGTTCTTGCCGGTCCAGCGGGGCTTGGTGGGCGCCTTCGTGGCCTTGGGTGCCGCCGCGGCCTTCTTGCCCGTCGGCGAACTCACGAACCAGGTGCCGTTGACGCCTTGTCCCTTGGTGTCGCCGGGCTCGGTGTCCTTGGCGAAGCGATACAGCGGCCAGCCGCCCAGTGTCACCTGGAAGTTGCCGTCGGTGCGCTTGACCTTGCCGACCAGCGAGGAGTTGAGCCCCTTCCGCACCGCGATCTTCTCGCCGACGAGGACCGGCGGCCACGCCGTGGCGCAGGCGTCCTCGCAGTTGGACGCCGACGGGGACGCGGTGTCGTCGTCGAAGCGGTAGAGCGTGCGGCCCTCACCGTCGACCACGATGTCGCCGAGGCGACTGCTCGCGGTCACGGCCAGCGCCGTGTTCTGTGGTGCGGCGGCCACCTCCTGCTTCTTGGCGCCGTCCTGAGCGGAGGCATTGTCGTAGCCACTGCCGCCGGCCCCATATCCGCCGCACGCGGCGAGCAACGTTCCGGCCGCAGCCACCGCGGCCGCCGCGAGAACGGCTCCTCGTCTGCTTCCCATGATCGTTCCTTCCGCTTCCCGGGTTTCGCGGCCGGTGCGGCCGGGCGGGGGGTCCGCTCTTCGTGACCCGGTCGGCAGGCAGTACGGGACCAGGACGGCGGAAGGTTCACCGGATCACCGAAATCTTCGCGATCACTTCGGCTCAGGCGGTTTCGCGCCTGGCCAAGCGGGTGACCGCGGCGCTGGACGCGCCGCCGGCCGAGACGATCACTTGGTGGTGCCCACGCGAAAAGCGAAACGGGTCCGTGCCGGCACAAGAGCCGGCACGGACCCGTGAAGGCCTGGATCTAGATCAAAGCGATCAGAGCGAGCCCTTGTCCCAGGGGCCGGTGATCGCCAAGGTGATGCCGGGCGACTGGATGTTGGCGAACAGCCAGCGTCCCTTGCGTGGCTCGAACGTCGCGCCGCACCACTCCGAGGAGACGTAGGAGCCTGCGGGAACCTTCGGCTTGCCCGGCACCCCGCCGGCCGGGATGATCGCCGTGTTCTCGGCGAACCGGAAGATCTCTCCGTCCCGGGTGAGGCCGTGCAGGAACTCCGACCCGTCACCGTCCTCGCAGAGGACGATCCCGCCACGGGGGCTGACACAGATGTTGTCGGGCGCGTTCAGCAGATCCCGGTCCGGCGAGGCGAAGAGCAGCCTCATGCGCTCCTCGCGCGGGTCGTACTCGAAGATCTGCCCCTGCCCGACCGGGCCGCCGTTGGTGGAGACGATGTAGATGAGCCCCTCGTGCTCCCAGGCGCCCTCCAGCCGGGCGAAGATGGTGGCGCCCTTGGCGAAGCCCTGCTCGGCGACGGCCTGCTCACCCGGGCCGGGGTCGGGGTTGTCGACCTTGATCCAGGCGACGCGGTACTGCCTGCCGGTGTCGTCCTTGGTCGTGTCGTACGTCTTGGTGCCCCGGACCACCAGCTGCTCGAGCTCGCCGCCCTCGGCGAGGCGGTCCTTCTTCTTGGGCTTGAACCGGTAGAAGCCGGCCCGGCCGGTGTCCTCGGTCAGATAGATGTAGCCGGTGCGGGGGTCGACGGCCACGGCCTCGTGCGAGAACCGGCCCATCGCCTTCAGCGGCACCGCGTCGCTGCGTCCGGACGTGGGCACCTCGAAGACGTATCCATGCCGGAAGTCGCCGTTGATGTTCGTGGTCTCCTCGCAGGACAGCCAGGTTCCCCACGGGGTCGGGCCGCCCGCGCAGTTGCGGATGGTGCCGCTGAGGCTGGCCCAGGACTCCAGGAACTCACCCTTGTCGGGGTCGAAGACCAGCGTGGTGGTGCCGCCGTTGGCCTGGGGGTCGTACGCCGGGGTGACGAACGCGCCGGTGAGACCGCCCTGCTCGTGATTGCGGACGATCGTCAGTTTGCCGTCCTTGCGGGTGAAGGCGGCCATCCCGTCGTGGGCGCCCGGGGTCGGGCGGCCGTCGGTCATCTGGTCGCCGGTCCAGCCGTACGACACGTACCGGAACCCGCGCGGCAGCTCGAGCAGCGGCAGACCCGTCGTCTCGTCCTTCACCGGGTAGAGCGGCCCATAGTCGGGGCTGCAGTCCTTGGGGCCGCGGTGGGACTGGGAGGACACCCGGCCGAGGGTCGCCGACGCGGTGCCCCCGCCCGCGACGACGGCCGCGCCCGCGGCGGCCAGCACGGTGCCGCCGCGCAGTAGACCCCGCCTGCTCGGTGTCAGGCTCTCACTCGAATGCTCTTCGGTCATCGAATTCTCCATCTGCCGTGGCCGTGACTGCCGCCGGGCGCGACGCTAGGGCGGAGCGGAGTTCTTCAGCCGACGTGATGGCGTACGGAATGCGTCGAACAGGCGACTGACTCAGAAGCCGTACCGGTGGTCGCCAATGTCCTCAACAACCGGCCGGCACCTGATGATCCGGCGTTTCACGAAGTGAGACGGCCTCTGGGAGTCGCCGCGTCCGACGCCAGGCCGCTCTCGACGAGGAGCCGCATCCAGTTGTCCCGGTGCCGCCCCTTCCGGTCACGACGTGTAACGGCGTGCCTGCCGAGCACGGCTTCGACGAGTTCCGGATAGCCCGCGCCGAGGACATGGAAGTTGAAGAACGTGACGACGTCGGATGACAGTTCCGTGGTCTCGACCAGCTCGACGTCGGGGTGCTCGTAGGCGAAGGCGTAGTCGTCTCCGTCGCAGTAGTAGACGTCTCCATTCTCGACGTCCAGATAGATCCCGTTGCCGCCCTCGATGTCGTCGCGGAGATCGGGGGGCATCTCATAGCGCTCGTGACCGATGACGAGGGGATTGCCCAGAGGGCAGTACGGATCGATCCGCCGCTCGGCCCACGCGCTCCGGCTCGCCATCTCGTCCGGTTGCCGGAAGCTGAAGTAGTTTCCGGCCAGCCGATGGAACACGCCGAACACATCGGTGACCCCGTCGGGAAGTGCTGGGATGGGTTCCAGCTCCCTCGGTCCGTCGATGGTGACCCCGAAGCCGTGCTTCGCCTCCACCTGCCTGAGCAGGTCCAGCTTCGATCTGATCTCGGCCAGCCCCCTGCTACGGCTCTCGTTCATCGAGCAACACCTTGCCCTCACCGGAGTCGGGAACCAGAGTTCGTGAGCGACCGGCAGAACACTATCGATCCCTCCGAACGACATGACGGTTCGATCGGCTGCCGGCTGCGCTGGGGGAACGACCACCTGAACCCCAACATGCAGCAGGAAGACCCGATGTGCCGGCAGGCGTGGCAGGACAATCCCGACGCCATGTGGAACTGGCGGGACCTGTCGCGTACACGCGGCTGACTCGACCACGCTGCTGTACCGGTCAGCCGGTACAGTAGGCCCGTGGCGGATACGCGAAACCGGCTGCTGGACGCCGCGACCGAGGTGCTGCTCCGCGACGGCGCTCAAGCGCTCACCCTCGAAGCGGTCGCGAGTCAGGCGCGGGTCAGCAAGGGCGGTCTCTTCTATCACTTCCCGACGAAACAGGCGCTGGTCGCCGGCATGGTCGACCGGCTGGTGACCCAGTTCGACACAGCGCTCACCCAGGCCGGTGACGAGCCCGGCGCCGCCACGCGCGTGTATCTGGCCGCCACGGTCGAGGAGCAGCCCACGGCGGCAGGCCTCGCCGCCGATCGGACGACCGCCGCACTGTTCGCCGCGGCGCTGGTCGAGCCCGAGGCCCTCACGCCGCTGCGCGAGGTCTACCGCGAATGGCAGCGACGGCTGGAGGACGACGGCATCGACCCGGCACTGGCCACCGCCGTCCGCCTCGCCGCCGACGGCTGGTGGCTGGCCAGGCTCATAGACCTGGCGCCGCCGGCCCCAGGTCTGCATGAACGGGTCTACGTGGTACTCAGCGACCTCATCGAAAGGAACTGACCCATGGCCTGGCTCATGCTCGTCGGCGCCATCGTCGCCGAGGTCGTCGCGACGCTGGCGCTGCGCGGTACCGCAGGGGCGTTCCGGCCGCTACCGGTGCTGACCGCCGTCGCGGGATATGTGATCGCCTTCACGATGATGGCGCTGGCGTTGCGCACACTCAATGTCGGGACCGTGTACGCGATCTGGTCCGGCGTCGGCACCGCGGGAGTCGCCGCCCTGGCCGCCATGCTGTACGGCGAGCACCTCAACCTCACCTCCGTGGCCGGCATGGGACTGATCGTCGCCGGTGTCGTGGTCCTCGTCTCATCGGGTGCCACCGGCCATGGCTGAGTGAGACCATGTCGTGCTGAACCGGGCCCGCACCGTCCGCCGGCACGAAATGTCCAGCCGGTGGGTGTGGGCTTCCCAGGACCGGCTGGGCGGGCGGGAAACAGCCCAGGGCCGTCGGCACGACCGCACCTGCACCCGCGGACCGATGCTCGAATGCACCTGGTTCGCCTGGAGTGGGCAGGTATTCGGTCCGGAGGGCGCATACTGGTAGCGATGAATCGATCTCGCGCTACGACCCGCCGTCAGCTGCCTGGCAGTCCCTTCAACGTCCCGACCGTCGCGCCACCGGTCAAGGTGTTCGCCCTGGACGACCGGGTGACCCATGACAAGTACGGCCTCGGCCGTGTCATCGCTGTCGAAGAAGGGACCGCTGTCCTGGTCGACTTCGGCCCGCGGACAGAGCGAATCCTGGAGCCGTACCACAAGCTGTACAAGCTCTGAGTCCGTCGGCGGCACTCGGCCGCCGAGGTCGAGCCGCAGAGCCGGGCGGAGGTCGCTCCCGGTGGGCTTTCTGCGGCCCGACCCAACACCGGCCTCACCTTCGAGCCGGGCGGTGTCAGGGAGGGCCCGCTATTGTGCGGTCGTGACCGGCTCCGATCAACGCCCACTGCTCTTCCTCGACGTCGACGGACCGCTCATTCCGTTCGGCGCGGCGCCGGAGCGGTATCCGACGTACCAGACGTGTGCCGAACCAATGGGTGCCGACGGGAATCCGCTTCTGGCCAGGATCGATCCACGGCACGGGCCCCGATTGGCGTCGCTACCCTGCGAGCTGGTCTGGGCCACGACCTGGATGGCGGACGCGAACGAGAGCATCGCCCCGCGGATCGGCCTGCCGGCGTTGGCAGTGGTGGCCTGGCCGGAGCCGTCCGACCAGGACGAGCGGGACGAACGCGCCGGACTGCACTGGAAGACCCGCGCCGTCGTCGGCTGGGCGGCGGGCCGCTCATTCATCTGGGTCGATGATGAGATCACTGACGTCGATCGGGCCTGGGTGTCCGCACACCATCGTGGAAGGGCCCTGCTGCATCGGGTCGATCCCCGGCAGGGCCTCACCGATGCGGACTTCGTCGCGCTCGACGAGTGGTTGCGCAGTGCTCAGGGCCCTGTGTCAGGCCGTGACGACATCGACCTTGCCCCGTTCCGCTGAGCCGTCTTCGCCGTCCTCGGCGGCCACCTCGGTGCCCATCTCCTCGGCGATCCGCATGGCCTCTTCGACCAGCGTCTCGACGATCCGCGACTCCGGGACGGTCTTGATGACCTCGCCCTTCACGAAGATCTGGCCCTTGCCGTTGCCGGCCGAGACGCCCACGTCGGCCTCGCGGGCCTCACCGGGACCGTTCACCACACAGCCCATGACCGCGACCCGCAGCGGCACCGGGAACCCCTCGAACGCGGCGGTGACCCGTTCGGCCAGGCTGTAGACGTCGACCTGGGCACGGCCGCAGGCGGGGCAGGAGACCACTTCGAGGCGGCGCTTGCGCAGCCCGAGCGACTCCAGGATGCCGATCCCGACCTTGACCTCCTCCACGGGCGGGGCCGACAAAGAGACCCGGATGGTGTCGCCTATGCCCTGCCACAGCAGCGCGCCGAACGCCACCGCCGACTTGATCGTCCCCTGGAATGCGGGCCCGGCCTCGGTCACACCGAGGTGCAGCGGATAGTCGCACCGCTCCGATAGGAGCTGGTAGGCCGCCACCATCGTGACCGGGTCGTGGTGCTTGACCGAGATCTTCAGGTCCTGGAAGCCGTGCTCCTCGAACAGCGAGCACTCCCACAGGGCCGACTCCACCAGCGCCTCCGGGCCCACCTTGCCGTACTTCGCCAGCAGCCGCTTGTCCAGCGAGCCGGCGTTGACCCCGATCCGGATCGGGACCCCCGCGTCGGACGCGGCGCGGGCGATCTCGCCGACCCGGTCGTCGAACTTCTTGATGTTGCCGGGATTGACCCGCACCCCCGCGCAGCCGGCGTCGATCGCGGCGAACACGTACCGGGGCTGAAAGTGGATGTCGGCGATCACCGGGATCTTGGACTTGCGGGCGATCTCCGGCAGTGCGTCCGCGTCGTCCTGCGAGGGCACCGCGACCCGGACGATCTGGCAGCCGGCGGCGGTCAGCTCGGCGATCTGCTGCAGCGTGGCATTGACATCGGCGGTGGGGGTGATGGTCATGGACTGCACCGACACCGGGGCGTCGCCGCCGACCGGCACGTCGCCGACCATGACCTGCCTGGTCGGGCGGCGCCGTGCCGCCACGGCCGGCTGCTCGTCGCGGACCCCGGGCATGCCGAGCTGGACGCTCATCGGTTCACCTTTCGGTTCGCGCGCACCGCGGCCGGTCGCGCGTCCTCCTCGTACGGGGTGATGTCCTCGGGCACGGTGGTCCGCTCGATCACCGCGAGGAAGAGCTGGTGCGCGGTCAGGCCGCAGTCCTTGAGGATGTCGGCGCGCTTGCCGTGCTCCAGGAAGTGCGGCGGGATGCCGAAGGAGCGCACCGGCGTCGCCACGTCCGCGGCCTGCAGCGCCTGCGCGACGGCCGATCCGACGCCGCCGGCCCGGCCGCTGTCCTCCACCGTGACGACGAGGCGGTGCCGCCCGGCCAGCCGCGGGATCGCTTCGTTCACCGGCATCACCCAGCGCGGGTCGACCACCGTGGCGCCGATGCCCTGGGCCTCCAGGAGCCCGGCCAGTTCCACGCACTCCCGCGCCATCGCGCCGACCGCCACGACCAGGACGTCCTCGGTGGTGCCACGGCTGAGCACGTCCATGCCCTCCACCGTGTCCACCGCCGGGACGGGCGGTCCGATCTCCCCCTTGGGGAACCGCAGCAGCGTGGGGGCGTCCTCGACGGCGACGGCCTCGCGGAGCCCGGCACGCAGCGTGTCGGCGTCGCGCGGCGCGCAGATGCGCAGCCCGGGGACCACCTGGAGGATTGACAGGTCCCACATGCCGTTGTGGCTGGCGCCGTCGTCGCCGGTGACGCCGGCCCGGTCGAGGACGAGGGTCACCCCGCAGCGGTGCAGCGCGACGTCCATGACGAGCTGGTCGAACGCCCGGTTGAGGAAGGTCGAGTAGATCGCCACCACCGGGTGCGTCCCACCCATCGCCAGGCCCGCCGCCGAGGTGACCGCGTGCTGCTCGGCGATCCCGACGTCGAACACCCGATCGGGGAAGGCCTGCTGGAACTTCTCCAGCCCGGTCGGGTGCAGCATCGCCGCGGTGATCGCCACCACGTCCGGCCGGGCCTCGCCGATCTCGACGAGCTCGGACGCGAACACCGACGTCCACGACCGGCCCGCGGGACGGGACGGGCGCCCGGTCGCGGGGTCGATGACGCGGACGGCGTGGAAATGGTCGACCCGGTCGTCTTCCGCCGGCCGGTACCCCCGCCCCTTGGTGGTGAGACAGTGCACCGCCACCGGCCCGCCGAAGTCGCGGGCCATCCGCAGGGCGTTCTCCATCGCCTCGATGTCGTGCCCGTCGATCGGGCCCACGTACTTCAGCCCCAGATCCTCGAACATGCCCTGCGGCGCGATGATGTCCTTGAGGCCCTTCTTGGCCCCGTGCAGCGCGCTGTACAGGGCGGGCCCTACCACGGGGGTGGTGGTCAGCGTCTCCTTCGCGGAGGCGAGGAACTTCTCGTAGCCGCGGGTGGTTCGCAGGGCCGCCAGATGGGACGCCAGGCCGCCGATGGTGGGCGAGTAGGAGCGGCCGTTGTCGTTGATGACGATGACGACCGGCCGGTCCGGCGCGGCCGCGATGTTGTTCAGCGCCTCCCACGCCATTCCGCCGGTGAGCGCGCCGTCCCCGATGACCGCCACCACCGCGCGGTCCCGGACGCCCCGCAGTTCGTCGGCCTTGGCGAGGCCGTCCGCATAGGACAGGGCGGTCGAGGCGTGCGAGTTCTCGATGATGTCGTGCTCGGACTCGGCGGCGCTGGGGTAGCCGGACAGCCCGTTCTTCTGGCGCAGCCGGTCGAACCCGGCGCGCCGCCCGGTGAGGATCTTGTGCACGTAGGCCTGGTGGCCGGTGTCCCACAGGATCCGGTCGCGCGGCGAGTCGAACACCCGGTGCAGCGCGAGCGTGAGCTCGACGGCACCCAGGTTCGGGCCCAGATGCCCGCCCGTGCGCGCCACCTTCTCGATGAGGAAATCCCGGATCTCCCGGGAGAGGCGGACGAGTTCCTGGGTGGTCAGCCCGTCGAGGTCTCGGGGGCCGTCTATGGTGTCCAGCAGTCCCATGCCGGTCTCCTCGTGTCGCGGTGGTCGTCTCGCGGTCGGGGTGGGCTCGGTCGGCTCAGGTGGCGGGGGGCGGCTCGGTGATGGTGGACGCGGGGCGGAACCAGACCGGCGTCTCCGGCTCCAGCCGCAGCTCCGGCCCGGTCCGAGGCACGTCGGTCCGGATCAGCACGTTGTAGTGGTTGGGGAAGTGACAGGAGTCGAACCCGTGGACGGTGCCGACCAGCCGGTCGCCCGCCCACACCTCGTCGCCGCGGTCGATCACCCCGGCGTTGGCGATCTCCACAAATCCGAGGAAGCCCACCCGGTCGACCCGGGATCCGGGCGCGGTCTCGTGGTGATCGGTGGTGACCAGCTCGTGCACCTCGCCGGCGCGGACGCAGCGGCTGGCGAACGGTTCGAGCCGCATCCCACGGTCGTCGCGGCGGTGGACGAGCACCTTGACGAGCGTCCCGCGCACCGTCCGCTTCGCCCCGTCCTCTCGTACGGGCCGCGGCGTGGCTCCTTCCCGGGCGGGCGGGGCGGTCCTGGTTCCGTTCTCCGCGGACGTCATGGTCGGCTCCCGTCCCGCAGCGGCGCGAGGAGACCCTCGGCGCGGTAGCAGGCGTCGACGAGCCGCAGCGCGGCCAGACCGCCCGCGGAGGTGTCCAGGCCGTCGCGCACCGCCCGGACGAAGGCGTCCAGGACGCCCACGTACTCGTGTTCCAGGGATTTCTTGAAGCCCGGATGCCCGGCGAGCATGTCCGCGTCCAGCACGGTCCCGTCGGCGAGGCGGATCTCGATGTCCTTGCACTCGCCCGACATGTACGACCAGTCCAGCTCCACGGTCGCCGCCGCGCCGGACCCGGCGCGCAGCACGATGCCGGCCCTGCGGTCGACGCCGTCCGAATCCCGCTCGATCTCGGCCTTGTCCAGCTCGACCTCGCCGAGGAACAACCGGACCAGGTCGAAGGCGTTGGGCCCGTTGTCGGCCACGCATCCGCCGCCGCACCGCTCGGGATCCAGGTACCAGCGGTCGTTACCGACATGCTCCTCGATGCGTTCGAGGTAGCGCACCCGCATGGATTCGATGGGGGCCATCGCCCGCACCGTCCGCAGCAGGGACAGCACGTTGTCGTTGTAGCGGCGGTGGAACGCGGTGAACAGCACGGTGTCCTGGGCTTTGGCCAGGTGGGCCAGCTCCAGTCCCTCGGCGTACCGGATCGCCAGCGGCTTCTCCACGCACACCGCGCGCTGGGCGGTGATCGCGTCCCTGCAGACCTCCACGTGGTCATCGTTGGGCACGTTCACCACGATCGCGTCGAGCTCCTCCGACTCCAGCAGGGAGCGGTGGTCCAGGTGGCAGGGAACCCTGCCGCGGTACGGCCGCAGGGCCTCCTCCCGCAGGTCGCAGACGGCGCTGAGCCGCACGCCCGGGACTTTGTCGAGGGCCTTGAGGTAGTAGCCGGATATGACGCCGAGGCCGACGACCCCGAGCCGCAAGTCGGTCATGACGCACCTCCGGAAGGAGCGGTGATGCCCAGCCCCGCAGCGACCTCGCGCAACTCGGCATGGATGGGGGCGGGCAGGAGGACCCCGGCCCGCAGGTTCTGCTCGGCGCGCTCCGCCTCCAGCAGGCCCGGGTAGCGGACCGGGGCGTCCTCGGCGACCGGCGGGCAGGCCAGCAGCGTGCCGAAGAGCGTGCCGGCGTCGTCGGCGTAGCGGTCTGCGGCGCGCAGCCCTCCGGGCGCGATGGCCAGCAGGAACAGGCCGATGTCGTCGTCGCGGCCGGACGGGCCGCCGGTGCCGTTCAGCGCCTCGGGCTCGGGGCCCATCCCGGCGCCGGGCACGAGCGCGGCCAGGACCTCGACGAGCAGGCCCAGGCCGTATCCCTTGTAGGCGCCCGTCTCGGGGCGTCCGCCCAGCCAGCCCAGATGCGCCTCGCCACGGTCGAAGGCGGCCGGATCGGTGACCGGCCTGCCCTCGTCGTCCCAGAGCCAGCCCTCCGGCGCCGGCGTGCCGGCGCGCGCCGCCTGCCGCACCTTCCCGGTGGGGACCACGGTGGTGCTCATGTCCAGGACGAACGGCGGGCGTCCCGGCCCGGCCGGGGCGGCGATGCTCAGCGGGTTGGTCCCGAGCATGGCCACCCGGCCGCCCGGGGGACGGGCGATGCGCTGCCGTCCGCAGTTGGAGGCGGTGAGCCCGATCATCCGCTGCCGGGCGGCGCGCTCGGCGTGGTGGCCGGCGCAGCCGATGTGCGTCATGTCCCGCACCGAGACCAGGCCGACGCCATACTCTTCCGCCCGGCGGCACGCCAGGTCCATCAGCTCCCGGGCCGCCCACAGGCCCAGCGCCCGGCGGGCGTCCACCAGCACGGCCGCGCCGCGGTCGGCGACGATCTCCGGTTCGGCGTCCGGCAGAGCCCGGCCCGCGGCCAGCAGCGGGAGGTAGAGGCGGGTCAGGTTGACGACCCCGTGCGAGCTGAACCCGGTGAGGTCGCCGTGGCACAGCGCCTCGGCCGCCGCCCGGGCCCGCCCGGACGGGATCTTCCAGGCGGTGAAGACCGCCGTCACGAAGTCGAGCAGCTCGTCGTAGGGGACGCGGACGGCCGGCCGCGCCGCCAGGTCGGTCGTTGGCGTTGACGTCATGGGTGATCGCTCCCGTTCTGGGTGCTCGGGGTGCTCTGGGTGAAGGAGATGAGCAGGCGTGCCACGTCCGCGGCGAAGCGCTCCAGGTCGGCGGTGTCGGCGTACTCGCCCGCGGCGTGCGCGTTGTTGACCCCAAGGTCGCCGGGGCCGTAGACGACCGTGAAGGCGCCGGGGACGTCCTGCATCCAGATCGCGTCGCAGGTGAAGGCGGGCTCGCCGGCGGGCCACCGGACCAGCCCGGCGCGCTTCTCCAGCAGCTCCTCGGCCCACGGGTCGGAGCCCGCGAGCGCCGGCAGGCCTCGCTTCAGCCACTCCAGCGTGGTGATCGTCTCGGCGTCCGCGGCGGTGCGTGCCTGGTCGGGGTGGCTCGCGAAGGTCTGGGTGAACTCAGCGAGGCCGGCGGCCAGGGCGTCACGCACGGCGCGCTCCATCCGCCGGCCGCTCTCGGGCGTCCCGTAGGAGATGTTCAGCAGCAGCCGCCCGCTGCCGTACACCCGGTTGTGCAGGTCACCGGTGTGCAGCCCGGCCACGCACACCCGGCCGTCGGCGGCCTTCGCGGGGAGCTCAGCCGCGAGCCGCTGGGCCAGGAAGCCCAGCAGCACGGTGGCGTTGTGGCCCGCGTCCGGCTCGTCGTCGATCGCGTCGTGGCCGGCCACCCTGATCCGCGCGGTCATCGAGGCGGTGCAGCGGGACAGCCAGCGCAGTCCGGTGGGTTCGCAGAACACGTTGAGGCGCCCGATATGGCCGGCCTCGACCAGCGGTCGGGTGCCGAAGCTGCCCATGGCGCCGCCCTCCTCGCCGGCGACCGCCTGGACCAGCACGCCGACCCGTTCGCCGAGCGCGGGCTCGGCCGCCAGCGCCGCCCTGATGCCCGACAGCAACGCGACCGCCGGCCCCTTGGCGTCGATGGCGCCGCGGCCGTGGAACCTGCCGCCGTCCAGGCGGGGCGGTTCCCCGCCCGCGACCGTGTCCAGGTGGACGTTGAACATCACGGTCTGTTCGCGAGGCAGAGAGGGGCCAAGGCGCAGCACCAGGCTCGGCTGCCGGTCCAGGAAGCCCGGCAGCTCCGCCGCCGCGCGGCGGACCGGGTCGGGCACCCCGGGCAGCTCCAGGACCGCCGGCACGGGCGGACCGTGCAGGACGGTGGTGAAACCCAGCTCGGCCGCGGCCTCGGCGTAGGCCTTCTGCGCCTCCCACAGGCGGGGTGACCCGCGGGGTTCCTCCAGGAGTCCCACCGTGGGCGTCCGCAGCAGGTCGAGCAGGAGGTCCCCGTCGGCGGGCGACAGCTCGGCTCCGATCACAGCCGTTCTCCCTTTCCGGCCACGGCGTCGGCCACGGGCTCGGTTCCGGTGCCCGGCCCGCGCTCGGCGCCGAGGACCTCGTCCGCCACGAGCCGTTCCAGCGCCCGCCCGTACGCCACGAACGTGCCGATCCCGTCATCGCCCGCCTCGAGCCGGTGCTCGTGCGGACGGACCGACAGGTGGGGCTCGATGGAGAGCGCCCCGCGGTAGCCGTTCGCGGTCAGCAGCCGCAGGCAGTCGGCGACCCTGGCGTGTCCTTCGCCGGGGAAGGTGTAGACCGGGGCCGCCTGATCGCCCGTGGCGTCCTTGATCTGGACGTGGGCCACGTGCCCGACCACCCGGGCCAGCACGTCGTAGGCCGAGTACCCGTAGGGCACCCCATTGCCGGTGTCGAAGACCAGTCGCAGCGCCGGGCTGGCGACCTCCTGGAGCAGGGTCAGCATGCGGTCCGCACTCGTCCCCGCCCACCCGGAGCAGTTCTCGTGCAACAGCACCAGGCCGGCGTCCTCGGCCCGCTCCGCCAAGGCGCGCATGCGGCGCAGAACCTCGCGCCGCCAGTCCGGCTCGGCCAGCCCGTCGTTCGGGTACGACATGACCCGCACATACCGGGTGCCGAGGGCCGCGCAGCGCGGGACCAGCGCCGACAGCTCCGCGACGTCCGCCTCGAACGGCGTGGTGATCGGGCGGCCCCAGTTGGCGATCCGGGAGTCGACGCAGACCGTGCCGATGCCCGCGTCGGCCAGCCGGCCGGCGACCCGGGCGAAGTCGGCCTCGTTCAGGTCCGCGAGGGCGACGCCGTCCACCGATCGCAGCTCGATGGCGCGCCAGCCGAGCCGCTCGATGGCGGTGATCTGCGCGTCCAGTCCGGGGCCGGCCTCGTCGCCGAGGCCCGCGTAGGAGAACCCCTCAGTGGACATGCTTGACCACCCCGTTGGAGGTTTCCTGCGGTTCGGTCACGCCGCCTCCCGCCTCGCACAGGTTCTTTGCGTCGCTCAGCAGCGAAACGATGTCGACGTTGAGGTCCAGATCGCTGGTCATGCGGTGGCCCATGGCGAACCCGCGGTAGGTGCGCAGCAGGAACGAGGCCAGCGAGTCGTCGCGGAAGATCTCGGTCTCCTCGTGGCCGTCCGCCGTGACCGTCATCAGCGCGTGGTCGTCGTCGCGGCTGACCGGGTAGTAGCCGGTGACCCGGCCTTGCTCGAACTCCAGGCTGATCCGGCGCTCGCGCAGCAGCGAGGTCAGATCGGACCAGATCTCGGTGCGCACGCCGTGGTCGTGCCGGAGCGACAGCCGGGCGGTGCCCATTCTCGGGAGCAGCCGGCCGTTGATCCGCATGTCCGCCCAGGAGGCGCCCACCACGGTGGCCTGCCCGGCCAGCCGGAGCACGACCGCCAGCGAGTGCGGCACCTCCACGTCGAACGCCGACTGGTGGCCGTTGGTGTTCAGCGACCGGGTGAACCGCGGCTTGCGCTGGACAGCCGCGATGGAGTGCAGCTCGCCCAGCCGGCCGGAATAGACGATCTTGGTGAGCCGGCGGGTCAGCGCGCTGTCCAGCCAGTGACTCACCACGCTCAGGTTCAGGTCCCAGGCGTCCCGGATCTCCAGGATCCGGGCGATGTCGGTGCGGTCGGCCGACAGCGGCTTCTCCACCAGCACCTTACGGAACCCCAGCTCGGCGACCTCGCGCAGCAGTTCGACGCGGACCGACGGCGGGGTGCAGATGTGCACCACCGTGCGCGCGGGATCGAGCGCGGCGCGCGCCTCCCGCAGGGAGTGCGCGACGGCGATGGGCTCGTCCTGGCCGCCCGCCGGCAGGTGTTTGGGATCGTGTACGACGAT
This sequence comes from Actinomadura alba, assembly GCF_014323705.1. GTDB lineage: Bacteria > Actinomycetota > Actinomycetes > Streptosporangiales > Streptosporangiaceae > Actinomadura_C > Actinomadura_C alba. The sequence continues at coordinate 174,062 of NZ_JABVEC010000018.1, read as the reverse complement.
CGGGTCCTTGGCGAAGAGCCCCTCGTCATTGGCGGTCTCGCGGAGCCTGGCCAGCACCGGCAGGTGCAGCGTCCAGCCGGCCTGCCCCAGCCCGATGATCAGTGTGCGCAACATCGGATCAATGCCCTCGCGTCCGGATGTCCCGCGCTCACCGGTCGCGGTACGCGACGCGGTCGGCCATGTCGGTCAGAATCCGCCGCCACGATTCCCCGATCGGTGCTCGTGCGATCGCCCCGTGGGCCCGCTTTACCAGGCGGTCGATGTGCGCCTCGATCTCGGCGCGGACACCGGTCTCGGCCAGCAGCTCGCGCAGCCGCCCAGCGTCCCAGCCGCCGTCCCCGCCCTCGGCCACCAGGGCCCGGACGCGCGCGTCCCGCTCGACGGCGACGGCGATCAGCGGCGTCATCTTGTGCTGGTCGACGTCCAGCCCGACCGGCTTGCCGGTGGACTCGCTGGTGCCGAAGGCGTCGATCAGATCGTCGCGGAGCTGGAAGGCCTCGCCGAGGGCGACGCCGTACTCCTCGAAGGCGGGGGCGAGGTCGGGCCGGCCCGCCAGTGCGGCGCCGAGGGCGAGCGGCCGGTGGATGGTGTAGTGCCCCGACTTGCACACCGCGATCCAGCGTGCCAGCGGGAGATCGGCGGAGGCGGCCGCAGCCGATCGGATGTCCACGAACTGGCCGATGATCATCTCGGTCCGCAGCTCTCCCCACAGCTCCCGGGCCGGTGGGGTGAAGTCCGCGGTCAGCGTGTCGGCCAGCACGTAGGCCAGGTCGCCGGCCAGGATCGCCACCCCCTCGCCGAAGCGGCGCGATTCGCCCCGCCAGCCCCGGGCACGGTGCTCGGCGGCGTACCGCTCGTGCACGGTCGGCCGGCCGCGGCGCAGCGGCGAGGCGTCCAGCACGTCGTCGTGGATGAGTGCGAAGGCGTGCAGCAGCTCCAGCGCCGCCGCGGCGTCCACGATCACCGGGTCGTCCGGGCCCCCGCCGGCGCACAGGAAGCCGCTCGCGCAGAAGGCAGGGCGCAGCCGCTTGCCGCCCGCGTGCACCAGGTCGGCGACGGCGTCGATGGGGACGACCGCGGACGCCTGGCCGGTGGGCGCCGAGGTCCACTGGGCGCGCTCGCGTCCCAGGTGGTCCTGCAGCCGCAGCTCGACCCGGTCCAGGACGTGGTCGAGGGCCTCCTGGGCGATCGGGGGCTCATGGGTCTGAGTAGTCATGGACTGCCTTTCCGTGTCCGCGGGATCGCTCCTGCCGGGACTGTCATGAGGGGTCCGGACGTGCGCCGGCCGGTGCCGCCGCGAGACCGGCGGGCACGCTGAAGACGACGTTCTCGGTGGCGGTGGTCTCGAACTCGACCCGGTCGTAGCCGAGCGCGGCCAGCCGCTCCAGCAGCTGGTCGACCAGGATCTCCGGGGCACTGGCGCCCGCGCTGACCCCCACCGAGCGCGCGCCGCGCAGCCAGCGCTCGTCGAGCTCGCCGACGTCGGGCACCAGGTGGGCGGGCACGCCCGCGCCGTGGGCGACCTCCACCATCCGGATCGAGTTGCTGGAGTTGGTGGAGCCGACCACCAGTACCAGATCGGTGCGCCGGGCCAGGGCCTTGACCGCGTTCTGCCTGTTCTGGCTGGCGTAGCAGATGTCGTCACCGGCCGGACCGCGCAGGTCGTCGAACCGCTCGTGCAACGCCGCGATGATCTCCGCGGTGTCGTCCAGGGTCAGGGTGGTCTGGGTGAGGTAGGACAGGGTGGCGTCGCGCGGCAGGTCGAGCGCGGCCACGTCCTCGACGGACTCCACGATGAGGGTCCGCTCCGGGGCCTCGCCGTAGGTGCCCTCGACCTCCTCGTGGTCGCGGTGCCCGATCAGCAGGATGGTCCGGTCGGCGCGGGCGAACCGGCGCGCCTCCTGGTGGACCTTGGCGACCAGGGGACAGGTGGCGTCGATGACCTGGAGCTCCCGCTCGGCCGACGCCTCGTGCACCGCGGGCGCGACGCCATGGGCGGAGAACACGCACACCGCGCCCTCGGGCACCTCGTCCTCGGAGTCGACGAAGCGCGCGCCACGGCTCTCCAGGCCCCGCACCACGAAATGGTTGTGAACGATCTCCTTGCGCACGTAGACCGGTGGGCCGTACACCTCGAGTGCGCGTTCGACGATCGCGATGGCGCGCCTGACCCCCGCACAGAAGCCGCGCGGCTCCGCCAGTACGACACTTTTCCGCTCTGTCATATCAGCTCCCCGACTGGCCGGCGCAGCAGTGGACGCAACAGAAACTTCTCGGTCGCCGGGAAGAAGTCAAGAAAAGAAGAGCAGGATGGTCGAATTAAGGTATGCCGAAGATTGTTAAGTGCCAGGGTTCTGCCATGTCGTCGATCTGTCGTGTCATGACCCTGCTATGGCCGGGGCCTGCTCGGTTCAATCCTGGCTGTAGCCTGCCACCCTCTTGCTCTGAAGTCGGCTGCGGCCCGGCTTCGACTCTGGCGAGGTCAAGGGGCCCGGCCGGCCGAGGCGCATTGAGCCGCGGCTGACCATTTCGCGCCTCCGGCGCGCCCTCCCGCCCCGCATCGCGGCGGCGGGGGGGCGCGCTTTTCGTGTGGGGGAGCGGTCGCCTGCCACTGCGACTGGCCTTTGTCATGGCCTTGCTATTGCCTGGCCGGAAGCCATCGCAGACGATTCAAGAAATCCATCGATCCGCTAAAAGGGAGCCTCGATGTCTCGTTACGACTGGGGCAGAGAAAACCCGGCCATCGATGATCTGAAGCTCCGGATCGAACCGGTCCGGGCGGAAGTCATCAAGCATCCGATCTACAGCCGGCTGCGCACGCTGGACGACGTCAACGTCTTCAACGAGCACCATGTCTTCGCGGTCTGGGATTTCATGTCCCTGCTCAAGAGCCTGCAGCAGCAGCTGACCTGCGTCGAGGTGCCGTGGGTGCCGCGCGGCTCCAGCGAGAGCAGGCGGCTGGTCAACGACATCGTCCTGGTCGAGGAGAGCGACGAGTTCGGCGACGGTTTCATCAGCCATTTCGAACTCTATGTCGACGGCATGGAGCAGGCGGGCGGCGACGCCGGGGTGGTGCAGGCGTTCCTCGACCTCGTCGGGTCTGGCACGCCCGTGCGGACGGCCCTGGTGGAGGCCGGGGTGCCCGCGGCGGCGGCCGACTTCGTCCGGATGACCTGGGACATCATCGAGCACGCTCCGCTGCACTGCCAGGCCGCGGCGTTCGCCTTCGGCCGCGAGGACCTGATACCGGAGATGTTCGACCAGGTCATCAAGATCGACGACCACGGCGGCCGGCTCGCCAAGTTCCGCGACTACCTCGCCCGGCACATCGAGGTCGACGGCGAGGAGCACACACCCATGGCCATGGCGATGCTCGCGGACCTGTGCGGCGATGACGACGCCAAGTGGGACCAGTGCGCCGAGACGATCAACACCGCGCTGCGCGCCCGCATCGCCCTGTGGGATGGGATCATCGCGGCGATCGAGGCCCGGGCCGCCTGAGCCCCGCATCGACGACCTCGCCGGCCACATGGCCATCTTCTGGACGGAGCGCGGCGGCGAGCCGGGGACGCTCCGGAAGCTCGCCCTCGACGTGGCCACACCACCGGGTCGAGCGCGGCCGGCTGGTCGATGACTGGGATGTCGTCGACCATTCGGTCCCGTCCCGCTGGGATGGGTCGTGTTCGTGCTGCGGGAGGCTTTCGAGTTCTCTCTCGCCGAGGTCGGGGCGTTGCTGAGGCGGTCGGCGCCCCGCGGTGCGCCGGCTCGCCCGGCGGGCCCGTTCGCACGTCGACAGCGGCGCGGCCCTGCCCATCGCCGGGTGATCGGCAGGAATGCTCGCGAGGCCCTGTGTTCCCGCCTGCGCGGCCGGAAACTCTTCTGACTGGAGAATTCCTGGGTGATATCCAGGGCTATGACATTTGTCATTCGGCCCGCACGATGGCAGCGCACATTGAACACCCGAATGGGAGGGGCAAAGTGTCTGACGTATCGCAGGATGCCTTCGTCTCGAAGGGGGTCGGCGGGGATCTGGAATGCCCTCTCGAAGTGTGCAGAGCGGAGGACGATCCGAACGTGACGATGGCGGCCGAAGCGCAGCTCAATGAGCGGGCCGGTGGAGGGGAATACGCCACTGAGGTGGCCGACCTCTCCGGCGCGGCGCCGGGACGCTCCTAGGCCCCGGCCGGGAGCGGAGAAGGCGCTGGAGCCGGTGTGCGTCCAGAGGAAATAGCCGTCCTGCTGCGGCGGGCGGTCCGCCGGAGGGTGCTGCGACCGGGACAGACCCTCAACCAAGACGATCTCGCTCGCCGGCTGGGCGTGAGCCGGGTCCCGGTGCGGGAGGCGCTGCGGACCCTGGTCGGCGAGGGACTGATCACCATGCAGTCCGGTATGGGCGCCATCGTGGCGGAGTTGGACGCCGGGGGGGTCGAGGAGCTGTACGACCTGCGCCTGCAGCTGGAGCCGCCGCTGGTGCCCCGGCTGATGGCCAATATCGGTGAGCGGGACATCGATGAGCTGTGCGACCTGCTGCGCCGGTTGGACCAGGCGGAGGAGCCGGATCCAGCGGAGTGGTCCGGTCTCAACTACGCGTTCCGCCGCAGGCTGTACGAGCTGCCCGAGCGCCCGCAGAGCGTCCGCCTGGTGATCCAGGTACTCAACCTCGTCGAGCCCTATTCCCGGTACTACGCCCACGTACTGGGCGGGCAGGACGAGATCAGGGAGGAGCTGACCGGCGAGATCTCGGCCCTGCGCGACCGCGATGCCGATCGGCTTGCGGTGCTGATCTCCGAGCATCTGACCAGGGCCCGCCGCGAGCTGATCGCCGCGATGCGCGCCGGGGGCGAGCCTAGTGACGACCTGACATCGCTCTTCTCCGACATCTGAATCGCACGGCTGGACCGAAAGAGTAGGACGATGGCGCTCCAGGTGATCGCTTCGCCGAGCTCGACGGTCCGGGAGCACCGATCCGGAGGCCGTCCGAGACGTCCTGGCCGCGCAGGTGACGATGAAGATCAAGATCTAGGGCGGAGTATTAGACGCAGCGTCGATATGTCGAGATATCGCCACGAACAAGGCCTGGGCGACGTGCGGAGCGCGAGCCGCCAAAAGTGTGCCCAGATGAGCGGTTTGATTGCCGTCGCGCCTTACCTTGCTCAGTATCCTGGTGTGTCAATGAATCTGGCCGGATGTGGCCAATGAGGGTTGATGTTGCGCTGTTACGCTCGGCTCCGTGTGCCCCCTCAATTTGCGCAGCGTGACTTTTGTAATGGGCATCGCGGTTTTACGCAATTGACGTTGGCGAGGCATCTCTCGGTGTTGGCGTGGATGCCTGGAGTGAGTGTCTCAATCGTGGTGAGTGACAAAGATCTGGGTGGCGTTATCGCCCATTGCATGGTTACTGTATTCGTAGTAAACGGCACATACAGCGAATACAGCTCATACACGAATCCGTCGGATGCGATCGAGCCCGCCGCAGTGTGACCGGGCTCCGGGCGTCCAACGCGACCAGAGGGGCTACGGCAGACAATGCAGAACGCTCAGCGCTTTGTCCTCCTTGGTGTCGGCGATCCCGGCTCCCAGACGGCACATCCCTTCCACTCTCTGGGCCCGCTCATCGGGCGTTCCGCCGAGCTCACCGCGCTCCGCCGCAGGGTGACCGAGTCGCCCGAGCGGATGGTCGCCCTGACCGGGCCCGTCGGCGTGGGTAAGAGCCGGCTGGCGGCGGAGGTGTTCAAGGAGGCGTGCACAAGCCGCCGCCAGGGCTGGTTCGTCGACTTGGGGGTGATGAAGAGCGGGGACGACCTCCCGGAGCGGCTCGCCGGTGCGCTGGGCTGCCCCGAGCGCGAGGACGTCCCGGCCCCGGCCCGGCTGGCGGCCTGGTGGGGGGAGCAGGACGTTCTCCTCGTGCTCGACCATTGCGAGCATCTGATGGACGACGTCGTCGGCCTCGTGCGCCCATTGCTGGCGGAGTGCACCGGGCTGCGGGTGCTCGTCGTCGGGCAGGAGGCGCCCAGGATGTACGGCGGGTCGCTCTTCAGCCTCGCGCCCTTCGTCGTGGCGGAGGAACGCAGCCCCGCCACACTGGAGCAACTGTCGGGCATCGCCTCCATCGAGCTGCTTCTGCACCGCACCAGCGTGGTACGTCCGGGATTCGCGCTGACCGACGAGAACCGGGAGGTGGTGTCCGAACTGTGCCGGCGGCTCGACGGGCTGCCCCTCGCGATCGAGCTGGCGGCCGCGCGGCTGAAGCTGCTCACCCCCGGTGCCCTGCTCGGCGAGCTGGACGAGGGGCTGGAGTGCCTGCACGGCAGCCGGGCCGACACGCTGTCGCGGCACTTGAGCATGTCGGCCGCGGTGGCGCAGAGCTGCGACCGCCTCTCGGTGGACGAGCGCGAGCGGTTCGTCCGGCTCGCGGTGTTCGGCGGCGAGTTCGGGATCACCGCGGCGGAGGCGATGATGCGGCCGGGCGACGGGCCGGTGCAGGAGTTGCTGGCCACGCTCGTCGACCGGAACCTGCTCGCCCAGATGGAGCGGGCGAACGGCGAGCTCGGGTTCTCGATGCTGGGCACTGTCCGCGCGTACGCGCTCGCCCTGCTGGACCGCATGGACGAACTCGACCGGGTCAGGCAGAGTCACGCGGCCTACTTCCTCGCCCGTGCGAGGCTCGCCGAGCGTGAGCTGAAGGGGCCCGGTCAGGCGTTCTGGACCGAGCAGCTGGTCAACTGGGACAGGGAGCTACAGCGTGCCCTCGCCTTTTTTATGGAACGCGGCAACGGCCACGACGCTGCGGCCCTCGCCGTCGCGCTCCGTCCCTACTGGATGGCCTCCGGTCGGCTGCGCGAGGGACTCGACTGGCTGGAGCTGGTCCTGGCGGAGGACGGCGTCCGCGGCGAGCCGCAGGCCAAGGTGCTGGAGGCCGCCGGGGAGCTGGGCGCCTGGTTGCGTTGCGAGCGGGCGGTGGAGCGGCTCCTGCGCGCCCGGGAGATCTACCGGCGGCTGTCGGACGACCGTGGCGCGGCGGCCTGCCTGCACCACCTCGGCCTGGCCGCCTACATACGCGGTGAGCTGGGCAAGGCGGCCGGGCTGCTGCAGGACGCCGTCGTCGCCCGGCGGGCCGCCGACGACGCTCATGGGCACGCATGCGCCGCGCGGGATCTGGCCGCGCTGCGCTTGGACGTCGGCGAGACGGCGGAGGCCAGGAACCTCGCCGAGGTGGCGGCCGAGGCATTCCGCCGGCTCAAGGACGCCCGCCAGCTGGCGCTCACCCACACGGTCCTGGGGGCGGTGGCCGCGGAGGAGGGCGCCCTCGCCGAGGCGGAGGAGATCGCCGACCAGGTCCTGCGGTTCTTCGCCGACGGCACGGACCCGATCGCCGTGGCGGGTGTCCTGGAACTCACCGCCCACCTGCTGTCCAAACACGGCCGGGACAGGGAGCGCTGGCGGCGCTGCACGCTCCTGCTGTCGGCCGCGCACTCGCTGCGCGCCGAGGCGGGCTGCGAGCTCTCCGGCCACCGGCGCGCCAGCCGGGACGACCTGGCCGAACGGGCGCGGGTGCGGCTGGGTGGCTCCGCCTTCGACCATGACTGGACCGAGGGCCGGGCGCTGTCGCTGCGCGCCGCCGTCGACCGGGCGCTGGCGCCGCCGCCGCAGGAACCCACGGCCGTCGGAGACCTGGACGTCGGTCTGCCGACACCGCTCACTCCGCGCGAGCACGAGGTGGCCGAGCTGGTGGCGCGCGGCCTGACCAACCGCGAGATCGCCAGGCGGCTCGGCATCGCGGAGTGGACGGCCGTCAACCACCTGCGGAAGATCATGCGCAAGCTCGACTGCTCGTCCCGGGTACACGTGGCGAACTGGGTGGCGAACCGGCAGACCGAGGAGAGCGCCGTCGCCGCTCCGATGCAGCGCCGCGTCGGGGCCGCCTCCGCAGTGCGGGCCTCGCACTTCCCGGGGTGACCGGTTCGCCCGATGGGTGCCGGCAGACGGAGCGCCAAGAAGGCTCTGCCGTGCTTGCCAACGGGGTCGACGCCCCCGTTCTCGGTCGCCCGCAGCATGCTGGGCAACGCGGACGAAGCCACGGCGGTCGTCCGCGAGGTCCGGGACCGGTGGTTTTGGGGAGGCGGGGCGCTACGCCTCCGGTTCGGCGACCGCGCTCGTCCAGCGGGTTCCCTGTCCCGGAGAGGCCCGCACCGTCGCCGCCATGGTGCGGCGGCGCACGGCGGCGGCCGCGATGCCTGCCCGGGCGGAGTCCTGGTTCGGCGAGGCCGTGGCCGCCGACGCCAAGGTGGTGGCCGGCGTCAGGCCCCTATCCTTCGCTGTGGTGCGGAGACGGAGTTGGTGGTCCTGTCCCAGGGCGCTGCGATCAGACCAGCCGGATCGTGCTCTTCCCTCAGCTTCACCAGGCCGGCGACGGCTTCCTGGCCGAAGGACCGTTCCCACATGCCGCGCGACATCTCGTCGTAGCCGTAGACGTACGGCCTGCCGCCGAGTTCGGCCGTGACCTGGAGGCAGGTGTCGATGGCGGCGCGCAGCCGCGCCAGGTCGGTCTCGTCGGCCGACGGCAGCATGCAGTACAGGCCGCAGGTGAACGTCCGTCCTTTTCCTGTGGGCCGCAGGTCGAATGGAAAATAATCGTTGTCGTCCGCCGAGGGCGACACGCCCAGGATGTGCACCGCCCGCAGCGCCGAGCCGAAGGCGCCATCCTTCGACTGGCGCTGGATGTGCTCGCAGAACTGCCGGAATGCCGGATACTGGAAACCGAAGTCGGTCCACAGATTGTAGGCATTCGGCAGTTTCGCGACCCAGCGGTTGACGTTCACGTGGTCATAGAACCTGGGAAGTCCGCGGTTTTCGATGACCTGTGGCTGCCCGAGAAGGCTCTGGACGTCCTCGAGCGTGCCCAGCCGTTCTCTGGGGGGCATCTGACCGATGGCCTCGTCGTACGGGTAATCCCCGTAGGAGACGCGGCCCTCGCGGTCGGGCGCGTCGGAGCGGGCGCGCAAGTAGGGCGGGGCCGGGGTCTGCGGATCGGCCAGCCACGCCATGGAATCGGCAAGGGAGATGAGCGAGTCGTAGTGGTAGGTGGCCCGTCGCAGTTGGACGTGAATGGCCGAGGTGCGCATCCGCACCCTGACGATGTAGCCGACCCGTCCGGTGCCGGCCAGCGCCATCCGGAAAAGCTGCGGATTCGACGAGGGGGAGCACCAGTGCGTCGCTCCGTCGGCGGTGATGATCTTCAGGGCCGTGACATGGTCGATCTGGCCGCCCAATTGAACCGAGTCGGTGCCGTACCCTCCCACCGAGAGCGTGCCGCCGACCGACAGTTGCAGCACGTCGGTCGTTACCGGAACCGAGCGCCCCCATTGTGCGAGATCCGCTTCCACCTCCTGCCATTGCAGGCCCGAGGTCAGCTCGACTTCATCATCGGACAGCAGGACCGGGTCTTCTTTGATCCGGTTGTGCAGCAGGATGCCGGCGGAGTCGACGAGCGACTGGCCACCACAAGAATGCCCTCTGCCCTGCATTCCGACCGCGACGTCTCGTGTGCGGGCGAATTCCAGAACGCTGCCGAGTTCCTCCTCGCTTCGCACGGTCACGATCGCGCCGGGATGGGACTGCGCGAGCCCACCGAAGTCACTGGTCGGCTCGCCTTGGCTCACGGCCGACCCGGGAAGGTCGCCCCGCAGCGCCTCGGCCAGGTCGGTGGCGTGGATTCGCCGAACCCCCATGACACCTCCTGCGCGGTGCATCACTTTGCGAAGTGGCCGTCAGCCACATCGAGAGTCACCCAACCCTGATGCAGAGATTGTCAGCCCCGGTCGCAGGCAACGTAGCCCGGTCGCCAATTGCCGCCCAATAGTCCGCTGGTGGCAAGTCCTTGGCGACCTGTGAATATCGCGTAGCAGTAGCTTGTCCGTTGGCCTTTCGAGTCCTGAGTCATTGACAAATTGTGGAGGTGTGTAAAACTGTTGCCTGTGGTAGTTATTCCTGGATATGGCTATGGCGACCGCGGGCGGCCGCCGCCGACCCGGCCGGACCCGGGTCGGGAGCGCGCCCATGAAGGGGCGTGCCCGGCGGAGTTGTCCGGCGGGGTTGCCCGGCGAGCCGCCTGGCGGGGTGCGGCGTCCGTGGTGGGGCCGGCCGAAAGCCGGATCGGGCGAAACGCGGCGGCCACGGCTCGGACGGGAGGACCCGGATCGGGGACGGAGCCGGGACGGGAAAGGGCAGGTGCGGTGGCCGATGTGTCGCGTCGTTATTGCGCATCGACAGGGAGTAACATGCCAATTAAGCCCGGTTCATGGTGATTTTGACCGATGTGTCGCCTTATGGTCAAAGCAGTGATCCGGCGTGGCTTTCGATCTTATAGAGGAATGGCCGTTGTCGCCCCGTGGGGGTGCAGTCGGGTTGCCGGAGGCGACCCGTTAGGCTCTGTCGAGAAAGCGCATCCGGACCCGGCGAAGATTGGACGAGCGGGTGTGGTTCCGTGTCATGTTCGGACAGGTGATCGCCGACGGGTTCAAATGGGCAATCGCACTGGCTGACCTGCACGTTTCTGCAAGACCGCCACCCAGGAAGCCGGGCGGCCGCAGGATAGCGGGTCGCGCGGTCAGTGTGGCTGAAAGTGGCAGAGCTAAATAGGATCGGAGCGAACTTGTGCGGTACCCGCAGCGAAGTCCACAAAACGGTTCCGTGAACAACGCCATCGATGTCGTCGGCCTGGTGAAGACATTCGGCCAGACGCGTGCCCTGGACGGACTGAACCTGCAGGTGAAAGCGGGTGAAGTTCACGGATTCCTCGGCCCTAACGGGGCGGGTAAGTCCACCACGATCCGCGTGTTGTTGGGACTGCTGCGCGCCGACGCGGGCCAGGTGCGCCTGCTGGACGGCGACCCGTGGAGTGACGCGGTCGCACTGCACCGGCGCCTGGCCTACGTGCCCGGCGATGTGAGCCTTTGGCCGAACCTGACCGGGGGAGAGGCCATCGACCTGCTGGCCCGGCTGCGCGGAGGGCTGGATCCGGCCAAGCGCGAGACGCTGTGTGAAAGGTTCGATCTGGACCCCTCCAAGAAGGGCCGCACCTACTCCAAGGGCAACCGGCAGAAGGTCGCGCTGGTGGCGGCGCTGGCCTCCGACGTGGAGCTGCTGATCCTGGATGAGCCCACCGCAGGACTGGACCCGCTGATGGAGGCGGTCTTCCAAGACTGCATCAGGGAGGTGAAAGAGGCCGGGCGCACCGTGCTGCTGTCCAGCCACATTCTGGGGCAGGTCGAGAAGCTGTGTGACAAGGTCAGCATCATCCGCCAGGGCGTCGTGGTGGAGAGCGGGGTGCTCAGCCAGATGCGGCACCTGCGGCGCACCACCATCGAGGCCGAGGTCGAGCGGCCGGTGACCGGTCTGTCCGAGCTGGCCGGTGTGCACGATGCGCACACCGAGAACTCCCTGGTGCGCTTCTCCGTGGACGGCGAGCACATGGACAAGGTGATCGCGTGGCTGGCGCCGCACGGCGTGCGCAGCCTGATCAGCCAGCCGCCGGCCCTGGAGGAGCTGTTCCTGCGGCACTACGGCGACGAGCTGGCCACCGGGTCCGACGGGCAGCGGGTGGCCTCCGGCGACGCGGGGGCGGCGCGATGACCGCGGTGAGTGAGCGGCCGGGCGTGCAGGTGGGCGCGCCCGCCGCGGCGGGCGGGCCGCTGACCGGCACCGGAACCTTGATCAAGTTCATCCTGCGCCGGGACCGGATCCGCATCCCGGCCTGGATCCTGGTCATCACTTTCAGCCTCTTGTCGGTAGCGCGCGGGCTGCAGCAGGCCTACGCCACCGCGGCCGACCGTCAGGCCCGCGTGGAGGTGATGGACAGCCCGGTCGGCCGGGCCGTCGGCGGGCCGGGCATCGGGCTGGACGATTACACCATCGGCGCGATGCTCTCCAACGAGTTCCTCAGCTTCATAGCGATCTTCGTTGCGCTGATGAGCGTGCTGCTGTTCGTCCGGCACACCCGCGCCGAGGAGGAGACCGGCCGGGCCGAGCTGGTGCGGGCCGCCGTGGTGGGGCGATATGCCGTCACCACCGCCGCCCTGGTGGTGGTGACGGTCACCAACCTGGTGCTGGGCCTTCTGGTGGCCCTGGCGTTGGCCAGCACTGGCGAGGAGAGCATCACCGTGCAGGGCTCGCTGATGTATGGGGCCAGCCTGGCATCGATCGGGCTGGTGTTCACCGGCATCGTCGCAGTGTGCGCGCAGATCACCGAGTACGGCCGCTCCGCCAACGGGATCGCCGGTGCGTTGATCGCCGTGGTGTTCGTCGTGCGGGCGGTGGGCGACATGGGGGGCAACTTCCTGTCATGGCTGTCGCCGATCGGCTGGGCGCAGGCGACCCGGCCCTACGTCGACGACCGCTGGTGGCCGCTGCTGGTGTCGGCGCTGGTGACGGCCGTACTGGTGGCGGCGGCGTTCGTGCTGAGCACCCGGCGCGACGTCGGCGCCGGGCTGGTTCCGCCGCGGCCGGGTCCGCGTCAGGCATCCCCGCTGCTGGGAACCCCGGTCGGCCTGGCCCTGCGCATGCATCGCGCCTCCTTGCTGTGGTGGGGGCTCGGGCTGTTCGCCCTGGGCGCGGCCTACGGCGCGTTCACCGGGGAGGTCGAGACGTTCCTCCAGGACAATGAGACGTTCCGTGACATCTTCCTGCAGACCGAAGGCACGAGCTTCATCAACTCCTGGCTCAGCTCGATCACCAGCCCGCTCCTGGCGGTCGCATCGTTCTACCCGGTGCTGGCCATCCAGCGGATGCGCGCCGAGGAGACGGTCGGGCGCGTCGAGCCGCTGCTGGCCACCGGGCTGTCCCGGGCGCGCTGGCTGGGCAGCCAGGTGCTGGTCGTCCTGGCCGGCGGCGTCATCATGGCGGTGGCGTGCGGCCTCGGCGTGGGGCTGACCTCGGCGCTCAGCGCCGGCGACGGGAGCCTGATGGCCGACGGCCTGGTCGCGGCGCTGGCGTACCTGCCGGCCACCTGGTTCGTGGTGGGCGTGGCCGTGGCCTTGTTGGGAATCCTGCCCCGGGCTCTGGGCGCAGTCTGGCTCGTGGTGGTCTATGGACTGTTCATGGAGATGACCGGCGGCCTGATCGAACTGCCCGGCTGGGTCACGGATCTGTCACCGTTCGAGCATATTCCCGCCCTTCCCGCCACGGAATTCAATGCGCTACCGCTGGTGCTCTTGACCGTCATCTCCGCAGGGTTGATCGCACTGGGTTTCGTCGGCATGCGCAAGCGGGATCTGGAATCGAACTGAGCCGAGCCGTCGCGGGCCGGTTCGGCGCCGCACGGACCCATTCCTGGCCATTGAATCTACGTTACGGATGCCGCTTTTTCGGCGTCGCCGATCCCTGCGTTGTGGGCGCGGGCCTGCTCATCTGGGGAGGGCACGCCCGCGCCCATCAAAGAGAAACCGATCGAAGATGTAGAAGTCGGCGACAAGGTCCTCGCCACAGGCCCGGAGACCGGTAGGACGGAAGCCAAAGAGGTCCTGCCCGGCCGCGGCAACAGCGGCTCCAGCCGCGCCCACTGCTCATCGGTCAGGTCGAACCGCCTCGTCACCGCTTGGGTGACCGTGAGGTCTCCGGTGTGCCCCCGGCGGTCGACAGCTCCCAGCGGCGCCGAATTATCCAGACCTGAACACTCGGCTGCCAATGACAAGAAATTGTCATTGGCAGGATTCGGCCAGCACAGATCAACTTGAGTGGTCGCCTACACATAGCCGCCACATCTAGTATTTCCCCCGGAAAGTGAGAGAGACTCCTTCCTATCGTTGCCAGAAGTGCTCACCGTGAGCGGCAATCCCTCAACCGTGAGCGACCTGCCATGGCTCCGGCGTGGGGCAACGTCCAACAGCCCTATTCGATCGTGTCGTGGACGACAGAAATTGTTTTGCCAGCTTCTCTTCAACGTAGCGCGCCCGGCTTCGAGGAAAGATTGAGGTCAATCCATGACTCCGTCCAAGCGTTCCCCGGTCTCGGAATTCTCACCGCGACGCAGGTCGCTTCTGCTCGGCGGTGCCTCCACCGCAGCGCTGACCACCCTTGGGCTCGGTGGAACGGCCGCGGCCGGCCTGGCTCCGCGCTCGCCGGAGAAGGCTGCCGCCGACTTCAACTGGGACACCGGCAACTTCATCATCGACCTGGTCGCCACCTACGCTCCGGACATGGACGTCTTCGCCCCAATGGACCCGACCGTGCTCCATCGGTTCCTCCACTTCGGGATGGTGGGGTGGTTCGACGCGCTGGCGCCGTACCACCCGACCGCGGTGGGCGTCCACTCCCGGGTCCCCCGCCGTCCCTCCAGCGAGCGCCGCACCAACCGGCAACGAAACATCGCCGGCATGCACTCCTCGTGGCAGGTGATCAAGGGCGTGGAGCCGGACCGGATGACGAACTTCCGGAAGCTGATGGAATCGGTCGGCCTGAACCCCGACGACGAGTCGATGGACAACACCACTCCGGTCGGCATCGGCAACCTGACCGGGAAGGCCGCCGTCGCGGCCGCCGTCCGCGACGGCATGAACCAGCTCGGTGACATGGGCCGCAAGTACAACGGCAAGCCCTTCGAGGACTACACCGGCTACCGGCCGGTCAACAGCGCCTACGAACTGTCCAACCCCTCGCGCTGGCAGCCGCGGCTGGGAACGCACAACCGCCGCCTCGCCGGTGGGGCGGGTGACGCCGGCGCCTTCACCATCCAGTGTTTCCTCACCCCGCAGATGGGGAGGGCCAAGCCGTACACTTTCCGGGATCCGAAGCAGTTCGAGCTCGCTCCGCCCCGGCACACCGACCACACCCGGCCCGGAGACTACAAGCGCTCGGTTGACGAGATCCTCATGGCGTCGGCCTCGCTCACCGACGAGCAGAAGGCGAAGGCGGAGTTCTTCGACGACAAGCGGCAGGGCATCGGTGCCTCGCCGGTCGCCTCCATCATGGCGCACGGCGGTCTTGACCTGGACGGCTGGACCCATTTCCTCCTCTCGAACTCGGTGTCGCTCTACGACGCGCTGATCGCCGCCTGGCACCAAAAGCGCGCTTACGACAGCGTCCGGCCGTTCAGCGCCGTCCGGCACGTGTACGGCCGGCAGGAGGTGCGCGCCTGGGGCGGGCCCGGCAAGGGGACGGTCGACGACATGCCCGCCAACGAGTGGGCCGCCTACCTGAACGTGGGAGACCACCCCGAGTACCCGTCAGGCTCCACGACGATGTGCTCGGCCGAGGCGCAGGCCGCACGGCGCTACTTCGGTGACGACGTCCTGAAGCTGACCCACACCCTTCCGGCCGGCGGGTCGCTGGTGGAGCCGAAGATCACCCCGGCCCGCGAAATCACGCTGCACTGGGCCACCTGGACCGAGTTCCTCAAGGACTGCGGCTACAGCCGGGTGTGGGGCGGGGTCCACTTCAAGCAAACGGTCGAGGCGTCCATGGCCTTCGGCAAGCAGTTCGGCGACCTGGCCCACGAGTTCATGCAGCGGCACGTCAAGGGTGACGTCGACTAGTCCGGGCCAGGGCCACGGCAGGATGTCGGCGTTGGACGGCGCTCGTTGACCGAGCGCCGTCCAACGGCCCTGGGGTGTTCTGGCGGGTTTCTCATACAGCGACAAAGCGACGGCGATGTCGGCGGGAGTCACGCAGCCGGGCGGCGAGTGCGCCCGCACCCGGAGCAGATATGGCGATGTAGAAGTTCAGCGAATTCCCAACAATGCCCATCATGACCGCCCGCCGGACAATGCGCCGATGGTAGGCGGTGGGCACGACCCGTGCGCGACCTTGGGGAATGACAGAATTCGGCCACATCCGGGACGAAGGTTGTCACGCCCATGTCATAGCTCGCCGAGGTCGCAGAAAATATCTTTGAGACGTGTTCGGGTGCCTCGTCTTCGAGGAGTCCTAATGCCTGACGAAGAGGAAGCACGGTCACTGGCCCGCTCTCCGTCATCGTGCAGCCGTGCCGCTCGCCGGCCGGTACCGGAACCGAGGAAGCGGCGTCTGAGGATCGCAGGGGACACCGGCATGGCTCGAGCCCGTCGCAGGCGGCGGGCCCGCGGGCTCGGCCGCCGCAGGCCGCCGAACTTCGAACGGAGGGTGTCAGTTGGCCGAACAGGAGATCAAGAACCTGGCCGTCTACGTCTGCGACCAGGTGTTCAACCACCGGAACCACAAAGTGATCGACGAGTATTTCGCCGCCGATCTCATCAGCCATTTCCCGACCCTGGAGCCGCAACACGGCCGGGACGTCTTCATGAAGCTGGCCGAGGACCTGCACAAGGCGATGCCCGACTACCGGGGAGAGATCCTGGAGACCCTGACGGAGGGGGACCGGGGGTTTCTGCGCGCCCGGCTCACCGGAACCCAGGAGGGGACGCTGATGGGCCTCCCAGGTACCGGGCTCTCGATCGAGTTCAACGAGATGTGGTTCTTCCGCTACGCGGACGGCAAGATCGCCGAGATGTGGCAACAGGGTGACTATGTGGGGTTCATGGAGCAGATCGGTGTGATGCCGCCGCTGGGTGCGGGCGCGTTCCGGCAGGCGACCTATCCCTTCGCGGTGATGGCCCGGTTCGCCGCGCTCAAGCTCAAGCCGAAGGCCAAGCAGCGCGCCGCCGCCGGCACGAAGTAGGGCACCGGCCGAAGGGAACGACATGAGCAGCTCCAAGAAATCGGACGACGCGACGACCGGCACCGGAGACGGCCTGAAGGACATCGCCGGTGAACTCATCAACAGAGCGTTCAATCAGCAGGACTTCGACGTCATCGACAAGATCGCCCACCCGGAGTGCCGGTACAGCGTCCAGGCGCAGCCCTCGCTGGGAAATGCCGAATTCGTGAGCTTCATCCGCGGGCAGGCCCGCGGCATGCCGGACATGCGCATCGAGGTCCTCGACGCGATCGAGGACGGCGATCTGGTCGCCCTGCGTACCTCGCTCAGCGGAACCCACAAGGGCGAGTTGATGCGCACCCCGCCTACGGGTCAGCGCCTGCGGATCGAGGAGATGGTCCTGCTGCGGTTCGACGACGACGGCAGGCTGCGCCATTACCGACAGGAATCCGACTATGTCGAGATGATGGTGCAGATCGGCATCATGCCTCCGGCGCGGACCGGGACCCTCGGCATGATCGGCCACGCGTTCTCCAGCGCCGTCCGCTTCGCCCGACTCAAGCGGCAGGCCCGCCGACAGGCGGTCAGCGCCGTGGCGAGATAGCGGCGAAAGCGGCGGAACAGGGAAACAGGAAGAAGGTCAGGCCGCATGAGAAGTCGGACGAGCAAGAACTGGCCGAAGAACATCGGGATGGTGTTCGAGCATTTCGCCGGCGCCCAGCGGCCGGTGTTCCACCTGGACCGGCCCTTCGACATCGCACCGGAGGGCGGCACCCGGTACACCGTGGCCGACCTCGCCGACCTGATCGCCCGTACGTCCGGCGCGCTGTCCGAGGCCGGCCTGGGGCCGGGTGACCGGATGGCGGTGGTCAAGGACAACAACCTCGACGTGATCGTGCTGGCGGCGGCGGCCGCCCGGATCGGTGTCCTGCCCGCGCTGATCACCCCAGCAGTGCGCACCGAGCATCTGCCGATCATGCTGGAGCGGCTGGACCCCAAGGCGGTGATCGCCTCCCCGGGCGTCCTGGAGGCCGCCGAGCAGTCGGGCTCCCCTCTGGCCGGCCCGCAGGTCACGCTCATCGTGGCCGGTCGGGGCCGGGTTCCCGGCGGCACGGTCGCCTTCGCGGACCTGCCGGCCGGCGAGGCGCCACCCGCCACCCCCCGCCCCGACCACGAGGCCATGATCTGCACGCACACCTCCGGGACCACCGGCGCGCCGAAGCTCGTCGCGCATTCCGCGAACACCATGCTCGGCGTGATCAAACGCATGGAGGCGATGAACCGGCTGCCCGGCCTGGCCTTCCGGCCGGACGACGTCATGGCCTCGTGCATCGCGTTCGTCCACGGCCGAGCGATCGCATGGATCGTGCAGCAGTTGGTCCAGCCGCCGGGCGAGGTGGTGGCGCTGTCGGACTCCGAGCCGGACAACGTGGCCGCCACGCTGGGCGCCCGGCCGCCCACGATCGTGGAGTCCTGCCCGAACATCTTCCAACGCTGGGAGGGTCTCACCAGCTCCCATCCACAGGTGTTCCGCCGCGTCCGCGCCTATCTCAACACCTTCGACGCCATTCATCCCAGTACCGTCCGTAAGTTCGTGACGACGTCCGAGCGGCGCGTGGTGGTCTGGGGACAGGCATGGGGTCAGAGCGAAACCGGCCCGATCTGCATGGGCGTTCTCACCCGGCGCAAGGTCCTGCGCTCCGAAGGGGCCTCGACCCCGGTCACCCACTATGTGGGCCGGTCGATCCCGTTCGTCTCCCGCGTTCGCGTCGTCGCCCCCAGCGACCGGCGCAAGCTGCCGCGCGGTGAGGAGGGGATCGTCCTGGTGAAGACGCACGGCCGGTGCATCACCTATCTCGGCGAGGACGAACGCTACCGCGAGAAGCTCTGGGACGGCTGGTGGAACACCGGGGACATCGGCGTCAAGACCCGCAGCGGACTGATCCGCCTGGTGGACCGGGAGGTGGACACGATCCCGGGGGCGAGCGGCATCGAGCTGGAAAGCCTGCTGCTGGAGCGGGTTCGCAACGCCACCGAGATCATCGTCCTCGGCGTCCCGGGGCGCCGCCCGCTTCCGGTGGTCTCCACCCATGACGGCGACCTGGATCCGGCGATCTGGGAGAACGCCACCAAGGGCCTGCCCGAGATGGATCCCCCCGTCCTGATCGCCTGGGAGGAGTTCCCACGCACCGGAACGTGGAAGGTCCGCCGTCATGAGCTGCGGGAGAAGGTCCTCGACACCACCGAGACCCACGGCACCGGACGGTGGACCTGAGCATCGCGGAGCCTGAGCCGTTCGACTTCGCCCGGGGCGGTGCGCCGGTTACCCGTTGAGCGCCCGTCCCGGGCGGTGCGGTGTCCGCGTTGCCGGTGGCCGGCGCCCTGCAGGCGAACGTCGGCCCGGGTCACCGGCGGGCCGCCCATCGTCACCGCGGAAATGGGAATGAGCGTTGTCGACCGGCGGAAGTACATCTACATCGGTCCGCCGAGGGCATGACCGGTCGACCGTGTTCATTGCTCTGTCCTGCCCGGATGAGGGGCTACGCAGGAGAACTCAGCGGCCGACCACACACTTCTCATAAAGGTCGTGCAGCCGCCCGTCCGGGTCGTAGGCGTCCTTGAGCGGCCGGTAGGCGGGTCCGTTGTAGCGGCGCCAGAACTCGTCCTCGGTGTAATAGGAGGTCGAATACAGCGCCTTGCATCCCCCGAGGCGGGCGATCTCGTCCTCAATGAGGCGATTGTGATGATCGGGCGACTGGCCGGCCCGCAGTTGCACCCGCGACCAGAATCCGACGTCGATGTAGATCTGGTTGGGGTCCAGCGGATACAGCGGCCATCGGCGCAGCGCGCGCAGCGGGCACAGCCACACGGGGCTGATCCCGATCTCGCGGTGAAAGAATTCGAGATATTCGCCGATCCGGTCGAGCGGGATCTCGACGTTCTGAATGACGTCCTCGCGCGGCGGCCGGCGGGTCCAGCGGTCCAGGCGAGCCGACAGCGCCGTTCGCTCGTCCCAGGCGATCAACCGCCGGTAGACGTCGGAACGGAGCTTCGACCGTGGCCACAGCGCCCGGACGAGCGGGTTCTCCAGACCCAGGTCCCGCGAGGACCAGAACCAGTCGGTGTCCCAGCGCCACAGGTAGTCGTGAACGGTCAGGTAGTCGGCCGAGCGTTCGCGGAGCGAGCGGTAGTAGATCTTCCGGCGGGTGTAGTCGGAGGTGAAGGGGGCGTCGTCGACGAACGTTCCCACGGTCAGGTACATCTCGTCCGGCGCGAACACCGTCCCGTCGACGAAGTCGACCGATGTCCCCTCGTAGGAGCGCGACGAGCAGATCTGCGCGATCGCCTCGGCGCATCGGTCCGCGCGGGCGAAGCGCAGGTGACGCAGCTGCACGTACGGCCGGACCGGCTCAAGTCTGATCTTCAGCCGGGTCGCGTAGCCCAGCGTGCCGTAGGAGTTGGGGAATCCACGGAACAGCGCCGAATGGTCGGCGTGGCCGGCGTCGGGCCGCGGCCGTTCGCCGGAGCTCTCGTCGGTCTCCTCGCCCGGCCGCGCGGTGATCAGGCGGCCGTCGCCGGTGAGGATCTCCAGCTCCAGGACGGACTCGTGCGGCATCCCGTTGCGGAACGAGGACGACTCGATGCCCAGGCCGGTGATCGCGCCGCCGAGGGTGATGCCCTTGAGCTGGGGGACGACCGCGGGCATCAGCCGGTGCGCGAGAGTGGCCGCCACCAGGTCCTCGTAGGTGGTCATGGCCTGGACGTCGGCGGTACGGGCGTCGGGATCGACGTCGATCACCCGGCCGAGCCGGCTCACGTCGAGGCCGGGCGCGCCGGCCGCCTGCCGCTTCCGGAACAGGTACGAGGTGCGCTTGGCCAGCCGGACCGGCGCGTCGCGGGGAATCGCGCGATAGGACTCCTGGAGCGCTTCGACGGCTTGCGCGTGCCGGCTCCACGCGTCGCCCGTTCTCGCCGCGGAAACTGCTGAATCCGCTGGGACGCGCATCTTTTCGGCCATCGCGACCCTCCTTGCCCATAGCCCGTTCCTGGTCGATGGCTGCCGCGAATCATGCCGTGGCGGCAACCAGCCCCGGACTCCAACGAATTTAGGTATCCCGCCACTGGCAAGGCTATGACAAGGCCATGACACAAAAAGGTCCTTCCGCATGGCAAAGGTCAGCGCACTTGGCCCCTGCTCTTGAAACGACCGTCGTGCTGAGCCAGATTGGGGACACGACCGGAGATGTCGCGTGTTCCTCGCCTCTAGGGTCACGCCGGGCCGCTAATTCAAAATCTTCTGGCTGGCGACTCGTTACAGGGAGTGCAAATGAATTTGTTCAAGAGCAGGCCGCTGCACCTTGGCACTCTCATCGAGGACTACGCGGACCGCCGGCAACGGACCAAGTTCATTTTGAGCCGTCCTTTCGATATCGCGCCGGAGGCGGGAACCGAACACGACATCGACTCCATGGCCGAGCTGGTCAGGAGCGCCGCCGGGTGGTTGCACGCCGCGGGCGCCACGCCGGGCCGCCGGGTGGCGATCGTCAAGGACAACCACTGGGACTACGTCATCCTCGCCAGCGCGGCCGCCCGTCTGGGGGCCGTGCCCGCGATGTTGTCCTACCGCCTGCCGCCGGAGGTGCTCCAGAAGCTGCTCAAGCGGCTCGACCCGGCGGTGCTCGTCACCACCGAGCGGATGTTGTCGGCCGGCTCGGAGGTCGGCGTGGACCTGGCCAGCGCCGCCTCCGGAGTCGTGACCCTGGACGAGTCGGCCGGCGGGGCGCTGTCGCTGAAGGACGTCCAGGGCGCCCCGACGCCCCCGCGCCGGCTCAGCGCGCCCGACGAGCCGATGCTCATCACCCATACCTCGGGTACCACCGGGGACCCGAAGCTGGTCGTGCACTCCTCGACCACGATCATGCGGTACCTGGGCCGCACCGAGTCCATCCGGTGGCCGGTGCTCGGGATGAGCCGTAGCGACACCGTGGCGATCAGCTCGGCGTTCGCGCACATGCGGATCATGACCTGGACCCAGGCCGTGCTGCGTCGGCAGCCGCGCAAGGTGCTGTTGATGGACGAGGCCGATCCCGAGTCCGCCGAGCGGGTGTTCCGGGTGCACCGACCCAGCCACGTCGAGGCGCTTCCCGCCGGATACCTCAAATGGGAGAGCCTGACCGGCGAGGCCGACAGCGTCTTCTCCAACGTACGGCTCTACGCCAACACCTTCGACGCGGTGCATCCGCCCACCGTGCGCCGTTTCCTCGACGCCTCGCGTCGCTCGTTCCCGGTGTGGCTGCAGGGCCTGGGCCAGTCGGAGACCGGTCCGTACACCATCCGGCCGATGACACGCCGGACGATGGCCAAGCAGGGCAACCGGCACCCCACGACGCGCAATGTGGGCCTGCCGGCGCCGGGGTTCATGGCCGCCAAAGTCGTCGACCCGGAGACGCTGCGCCCGGTGCCCGCAGGGCAGACGGGGGTGTTCATGGTGCGCACCCCCGGGCGCTGCATCAACTACCTGGGCGAGGAGGATCGCTGGCGGTCCAAGACCCAGGGCAAGTGGTGGAACACCGGCGACCTCGGCGTGCGCAACCGCTTCGGCGTGCTGCGGCTGCTCGACCGGGAGGTCGACGTCATCCCCGGCATGAGCTGCCTCGAACTGGAGGACGTCCTCGACGACCGGCTGCCCGAGGTGATCGAGGTGGTGGTCATCGGGTGCCCGGGCCGCCCGCCGTTGCCGGTGGTGTGCACCGAGGACGGGGAGTTGGACGAGGCCGCCTGGCGCGAGGCCACCCGCGACCTGCCGGAGATGGCGGAGCCCACCGTGTTGACCTGGGATGAGGTGCCCCGGACCGGAACCGGCAAGGTGCGCCGGTTCCAGTTGCGGGACCGGCTGCTCGGGGCGACCGAGACCTTCGGCACCGGAAAGTGGACCTAGGGCGTGCCCGACGGCTCTGTTGTCCTGCTGTGCGCCGCTCGGACGGCGCCTCGCGGCGTCGTCGCCGGTCGCCGGCCCTCGGGCGGAGTCCCACCTCCGCGTGCTCGTTTCCACCGCCCGAACCTGTTTCAGCCACCACCTGACCACCGCCGGCGACGTACGGAAGTCGTCGGACACGCCCTGGACCTCTTCCGACGTGGCGACGTGAGCGCATTGCGAGGTATGCCATGACCGACATCGACGTGGCCGTCATCGGCGCGGGCATCTCCGGGCTGGCCGCCGCCTTCCGCCTGCGGGCGGCCGGGCGCTCGGCCGAGGTGTTCGAGGCCGAGGAGACGCCGGGCGGCCGGATGCGCAGTCGGCGCCACGACGGCCATGTCATCGACGCGGGAACCCAGACGCTGGCCACGCACGGGTACTCCGGTACGTGGCGGTTGATCCGGGACGTGGGCATGAGCGACGAAGAGGTGCCGGCGGTCAAGGGGCTGGTGGCCGTCTGGCGGAACCAGCGGGCCCACCCCGGGGTGGGCCACTGGCGCGGCGCCCTCAACGGGGCCGGCCTGTCGGTCGGCGGCAATATGGCGCTCACCCGCCTGATGGCCTCGCTGATGGCGTCCATGCGCCGCTACGACGTGCGCCGGCCGGGCGACAGCCCGCTGGGCGTGACGACCGTCACCGAGTTCGGCAGCCGCCACCGGCGTGAGCTCTTCGACTACGTCCTTCGGCCCGCGGTGGAGACCGCCTGGGGCTGGTCCCCGGAGCGCTCGTGCATCGCGCCGCTCATCTCGACCATGCTGGCGACCCGCGGTCTGATGGGGTGGCGCACTTACCGCGGCGGCATGGACGCGCTCGCGGTGCGCCTGGCCGAGAGGGTTCCGGTGCACACCGGCCGCCCGCTGGAGGAGGTGAAGGAAAGCTCGGGCAGTTCCCGGCTGGTCTTCGCCGACGGGCAGTCCCTGACCGCGCGCTCGGTGGTGCTCGCCGTGCCCGCCCCCGTGGCGCTGTCCCTGTACCCCTCGATGCCCGCCGACGAGCGCAGGTTCCTTCGCCAGGCCACGTACGCGCCGATGATCAGGGTGAGCTGCCTGCTCGAATCTCCGCTGGAGCCGGGCTGCCGGAACGTGTACACGCTGATGCTCCCCGACTGCGAGGACGGCGTGCTGAGCGGGATGACCTTCGAGCAGAACAAGATCTCCGACCGCGTTCCCGCCGGGCGCGGCCTGATCACCCTGCTGTCCACCCCCCGGATGACCGCCGAGCTGATCGACAGGCCCGACGACGAGGTCGTCCAGCGACTCCTCCCGCGCGCCGAGACCTACGTGCCCGGACTGGGCGCGCAGTGCCACGAGTCCTTCGTTCACAGGTTCCGCCACGCCGCGCCGGAGGCCACCCCCGCCGCGGTCGCGCTGCACGGCGAGTTCATGAACCGGCCGGCGCGCGCCGTCGAGTACGCCGGAGACTGGGTCCACCTGCGTCCCAGCAGCGAGTCGGCGGTCCAGTCCGCGGAGCTGGCGGTCTCCCGGGTCCAGGCGGCCGCGGGCGACTGACACCGAACCTGCCCGAATTCCGGCGCGTGGCGTCCATGAGCGGTGTCTCTCGTCACCGTCGCCTCGCCACGGCCCCCGCCTTCCGGCGCCCCGGGTACAAGAGCGCCACGCAAGGGAGCCCGCACAGTCCTCCAGGGACCGTCGCCGGGCATCGGCGGTATTTCGGAGACGAGGGCGTGATGGTCGCAGCATTGGCCGCGTGGAGCGCGGGCCGTCGATGGACGGGCCGGGGTATGAGCCGCGCTGTGGCGCGTGCCTCCTGAGTGCGGCCGGCCGCCAAGGGAAGTCGGCAGAGGGCCGCACCAGGAAGCGATCACGGGGACCTCGCCGGGGCAGGGCGCGGTTCGGGCAGCGGGAAGCCCCGCCGGCGGCGGGGACCGGTCAGGTCGCCATCAGGATGAGATAGGTCGTGATCAAGCAGACGACGCCGACCCGGAAGGCCGCCATCCCCCTCTTGCGAGCGAGCAGTGCGTCTCCGGTGCGCAGGAAACCGGTGTACTGGCGGATCCGCAGCCCGAGCACCGGCAGCATCGTCAGGCTGAACCACCAGGGGGCCCAGCCCACCGCCGCGGAGGTGAAGATCAGCGCCGGCTCGGCCAGGGAGAGGACGCCGATGAACAGGTGGTTGCCGCGCTCGGAGGCGCGCACGGCCACCGTGCTGCGGTTGACCGCCTTGTCACCGCTGATGTCCTTGGTGTTGGAGTAGGCCGACACCAGCATCTGCCAGTGGCCGAACAGCAGCGCCCCGACGAGGGCCAGCGCGGGCAGGTCGCCGGCGGCCAGACCATAGGGGGCGAGGGCCATCACGAACGGACAGCCTGCGACGAGCACCTCGCCGAAGCCGCGGTAGCTGAGCTTGAGGCCCCATGAGTACTGCACGCCTGCCAGCAGGCACAGGGAGGCGGCCAGCACCGCCCACCAGGGCGCGTGCGCGGACTGCACGATGGTAAGCGTCCACAGCGCGGTGCCGCACAGCAGGGCGAGGTAGCCGAAGCGTTCAACCTGTCGCAGGGTCAGTTCGCCGGTGAGCAGCGGCTTGCGCCGCAGCGGCCGCAGCGGCGTGCCGTCGGCGGCGACGTAGTTGGCCTTGTCGCTGCCGTCCTTGTAGCCGGTGACGTCGTCGAAGGTGGCCACCACCGCGAACAGGCTCGTCTGCCCGGCGAGGAACAGCAGGAGGGTCACCACGTGGTGACCGGCGAGCCCGGGGCCGGCCGCCAGAGCCGCCAGCACGACGAGGGAGGCGAGGGAGTAGTCACGGACGAACTCGATCTTGGCGAGCCTGGCGTAGGCCGAGATCCGGGCGGCCAGGCCGACCGCTGATCCCGACTGACCGCGAGCCGGTGCAGGTCCGCTGGTCTGCGGCCCGACGGCGCTTCTGGCTTCCATCTGTGCTCCTTGCCGGGGCAGGTGTCCTGGATGAGCGGCGCGGCGACCTCGGACGGCGCGACCGCCGGACTGGTCGGGTCAGGGCCGGTCCTGCCGGCGGCCGGTTACGGCGAGCCGCCGCGCGACGGTCAGGGCGCACGGCACTGCGGACCGGACGGCGCGTATTTTTCTCCGCTCGGCCGGTGCCCGCAATTGCCGACGCCGAGACGGCCGGGCCCGTTACCGAAGGCACGCACATGGGGCGGCGCGCCGGAGAATTCGCGGCGCAGCGCGGCGAAATCCCCGGTGTGGACCAGTGGCGGTGCGCCCTCCACGACGCGGCATGGGCACCACCCTCGCGACCCTCGCGAACTGCGCCGACCAACGTCCTCGCGACGGCGCGCCCGGCCAACATCACCGATGATGACAGCGGTTCTTCCGCGCTGCCTCATGTGCATGGCCCCGTCTCTGATCTGGGCTGACCCGACTCGTCGATCTTGCGCCGTGGCTTTCGCCAGAAACTGTACCTCGGCGGCACTGGGCCGGAGAATGACAATATCTGTACGCAAGAACTTGCTATTGTCAGTGCAGAGATTATTGCGGCTCCGCGGCGATTCCGGCCAAGTCCACTTGGCAATTGCGTCCAGGTCGCCCGGCCGGACGCGTTCCCGGAGATAATTGGTGTGCGGGCGCGGTCTCGGCCGCCGGTTGTCGCGGCCGAACGGTGTTTTGTTGCTACGCGTCTGCTATTGATGCCGGTCGCGGGACCGCCGGACACTTGAGCGCATGCGTGAACCGGACCACCGCGGACGAGCCCGTGATGGGGGCATCGCGAGTCAGCCCAAGGTACCCACAGCGGTCGCTTCGCACGGCGGCGACCAGGCGATTCCCTTCTTCAACCAAGCGCCCATGTTCGAGGAGTTGTGGCCGCAGCTCGTCGAGCACGTGGACGACATCGTCGGCCGGAGTAAGTACTCGCAGGGACACAAGGTCGCCGAGTTCGAACGGGCGGTGCAGCGCTACACCGGCGCCCGGCACGCGATCGCGGTCAACAACGGCACCGACGCGCTGGTGCTGCTGTTGCGCGCCTGTGGAGTGGAGCCCGGCGACGAGGTCGTGGTGCCGGCGTTCACCTTCATCGCCTCAGCGACCTCGGTCGCGCTCGCGGGCGCCACACCGGTGTTCGCCGACATCGACCCCGACACCTACGCGATCGACGTCGACTCGCTGGCCCGCGCCATCACCCCGCGTACCCGCGCCGTGATGCCGGTTCACCTGTTCTGGCAGATGGCGGACATGGATGCGGTGTGCGAGATGGCGCGCCGCCACGACATCATGGTCGTCGAGGACAGCGCCGAGGCCATCGGCATGCGCTGGAACGGGGTGCACGCCGGGCTGCTCGGCAAGGGCGGCACGCTGTCGTTCTTCCCGACCAAGACCCTCGGCGCCATCGGCGATGCCGGGATGATCCTCACCGACGACGCCGAGGTCGCCCGGCTGTCGCGGATGATGCGCCGCCACGGCTGGCCCGACGCCGACGGCGACCCGCTGGCCCTGACCACCCAGCAGTCGCAGCTGTCCGGAACCAACAGCAAAATGGACGAGCTCCAGGCGGCGATCCTGCTGACCAAGCTGGGGCGCCTGGACCGCGACATCGCCCGGCGCGCGGAGCTCGCCGAAGCGTACAGTCAGCGGCTCGCCGATATTCCCGGCATCCTGAAGCTGCCCAGAGTGGTCGCGCGCAACGCCGAGACCAACCCGGTGTTCTACGTCTACCTGATCGAGGTCGAACGGCGCGACGAGCTGGAGGCGTATCTCACCGGCAGGGGAATCGTCACCGAGACCTATTACCCCATCCCCTTGCACCAACAGCCGTGCTTTGCCGACCTTGGATACCGGCCCGGGGATTTCCCGAACGCCGAAGCGGCCTGCAAGCGCACGATCGCGCTCCCGTTCTATCCCGATCTGACGCTCGAGGAAGTAGATCGAGTGTGTCATGGCATCCGCGACTTCTCTGTCGGGAGGAACAAGTGAAGCTGCCGTATTTCCCGTCCGGGCTGTTCGAATCCGAGCGGGACGCGCTGCTGGAATCCCTCTACTCGGTGGCCACGCACCCTTCGCAGAAGTTCATTCTGGGGGAGGAGACCGCCCGCTTCGAGCGGATGCTGCGCGAGGCCACCGGGGCCGGCGACGTGATCGCCTGCGGCAGCGGCACCGGCGCGCTGACCCTGGCGCTGCACGCCATCGGCGTCGGCCCCGACGATGAGGTCATCGTGCCCGCCTTCTGCGCCCCGCCCGTGGCGAGCACTGTCGTGAACCTCGGCGCGAGGCCGGTCTTCGCCGACGTCGACCCGCAAACCATGGTGATGGACCCCGCCGCGACCGAGAAGCTCATCACCGACCGCACGCGCGTGCTGATGCCCACGCACGTGTTCTCGGTGATGGCGGACATGCCCGCTTTCAATGCCGCTGCCGCCGGCCACGGGCTCGCCGTCCTGGAAGACGCGGCGACCGCCCAGGGGGCAAGTCTCAACGGCATCCCGGCCGGGCGGTGGGGCGACATCGGCGTCTACTCGTTCTTCCAGATCAAGCCGTTCGGCTCTGCCGGCGAAGGGGGCGCGATCCTCACCGACGAGCCGGAGCTCGGCCGCGGCGTGCGGATGCTGCGCAACCACGGCCAGGACGGCGTGCACCGCTTCCGGCATCACCGGATCGGCTACAACAGCCGCTTCGACGACGTCCTGGCCGCCTTCCAGACCCGGCGGCTGGACTCCCTCGCCGAGCGGCTGGAGCGCCGGGCGCGCATCGCCGAGTACTACACCGAGCGGTTCGCCCCGCTGCGCGAGCACGGCGTGATCACGCCGCCGGCGGGAGGCGAGGGACGCTGCTACTACGTCTACGCCCTCCTGCTGGACCAGCGCGACGAGTTGCGCGACCACCTCACCGAGCGCGGGATCGGCACCCACGTCTACTACTCGGTCCCGTTGCCCCTGCAGCCCGCCTTCGCCGGCTACGCGCGGCCGGGGCAGGTGTGGCCCAACGCGCTCGAGGCGGGCCGGCGCAACCTCGCTCTTCCACTGTGGCACGGCCTCACTGACGCCCAGGCCGAGCACGTGGCCGACACGGTGTGCGAGTTCTTCAAGTGACCGCGTGGCCCTGACCGTGCGCTGCCGGCAGTGGCAGGCTGCGGGCCGTCGAGTCAGTGGTTGGGTGGGGTTAGCAGGCCGGATTCGTAGGCGAGGACGACGAGTTGGGCGCGGTCTCGGGCGTGGAGTTTGGTCATGGCTCGGTTGATGTGAGTTTTTGCGGTTAGTGGGCTGATTACCATGCGGTCGGCGATTTGGTCGTTGGATAGGCCTTGCGCGACCAGGGCGACGGCCTCGCGTTCGCGGTTGGTGAGTTCTTTGAGCCTTGTGTCGGCGGCTGTGTGGGGTGGTTGGGTGATGTATCGGTCGATCAGCTTGCGGGTGATCGATGGTGAGAGCAGGGCGTCGCCACGAGCGGCGACGCGCACGGCGTGGAGGAGGTCTTCTGGTTCGATGTCTTTGACGAGGAATCCGGCGGCGCCGGCGCGTAGTGCGTTGAATACGTATTCGTCGAAGCCGTAGTTGGTGAGGATGACGACGTGGACGTCGGTCAGGTCGGGGTCGGCGGCGATGTGTCGGGTCGCTTCTATGCCGTCCATGATGGGCATTTGGATGTCGATGAGTGCGAGGTCGGGTAGGTGTTTCTTGATGAGCGCCAGGCCTTCTTTTCCATCGGCTGCCTCGGCGACGACTTCGATGTCGTCTTCGATGTCGAGGAGTGCGCGGAATCCGCTGCGTAGGAGCGGTTGGTCGTCGACGAGCAGGACACGGATCACGAGGTTGTGCCGACCGGGAGTGTTGAGCCGACGGGGAGTTCGGCTTGGACGGTGAAGCCGCCCTCGCTGCGTGGTTCAGCGCGTAGGCGGCCGCCGAGGGCGGTGACTCGTTCGCGCATGCCCAGTAGCCCGACACCGGGCATTGGGGGGGTGTCGGGTGTGGCGGTCCCGTCGTCGTCGACTTGTATGGCGAGGGTGTCCGGACGGTAGTCGATCCGGATGGATGCGGTTGCGGCGGCGGCGTGGCGGGCGATGTTGGTGAGCGATTCCTGAACGATTCGGTAGGCGGTGCGGTCCACGGCGGCCGGTACGTCGTGTCGTTGTCCATCGATGATCAGCGTCGCGTCGAGGCCGGTCGCACGGGCTCGTTCCACGAGTTCCGGGACGTGGTCGAGCCCGTGGGAGGGGGGCTTGCCGTCGTCGCGTAGTGCCTCCAGGGTCGCTCGTAGTTCCCGGGTGGCCTCGCGACCGGCCTCCTGGATGGCCAGCAGGGCTTCCGGTACCTGTTCGCCGCGTCTGCGGGCCAGGTGGACGGCGACTTCGGCCTGCACCTTGATGATGGAGATCTGGTGGGTGAGTGAATCGTGGAGTTCTCGCGCGATGTGCACTCGTTCCTCGTTGGCGCGGCGCCGCGCGGTCTCCTCTCGGGTGCGTTCGGCTTCGTTGGCCCGCCGCTCGGCCTGCCGCAGCGCTTCACCGGCGGCAGCGGCGGCGATCAGCCAGGCCAGTTCCAGGGCGCCTCGGGCTTGCATGAGTGCTTCGCCGGTGGTCCTGCCGTGGGGGAAGGCCAGGGCCAGGAGCTGGAAAGCGACGAGCATGGTCGCGGACGCCGCGACCGTGATCATGCGGTGCTCGGCCCGGACGGCGGCGTACACCGCGACCAGGTAGGCGACGGCGGGCACATCGAAACCGATCGCCTGGCAACCGACCGCGGACAGCCCGGTGACGGCCAGGACGGCGATCGGTGCGCGGCGGCTGGCGGCCAGGGCCAGGCCGCTGGTCGCCAGCAGCGCGTAGCCGAGTAGGTCGAAATCTGTGTCGGAGTGATTTCCCGACAATCCGACGATCAGGAGCATGGCTGCCACGCAGGCGGCGATGGCCCAGTCTTTGACGGCGGCCTGTACGCCGGATCGTGGTGTGCCCATGCGCGCACCTTAGCCCGAGGTTGCCCGCAGGTGACTCCTACTCGCGGACGAGTGGATGGCTACCGCACCGACAGTACCTTTCACAGCCCTTGCGTCGTCGGTGGTAGCGGGTGCGCCATCAGCGGTAGCGGTAAGTGCGTCTGTATGGGGGAGGACCGGTGGCGCACCGGGCGGGGATGATCAGGTGGCGGCGAAGCCATCCGAAAAGCCATCGGAAAAGAGGCATATGACAGCGGAGATGGGCCATGAGCGCATCAGGCCATGCGCCCCCCTCGGCGCCTGAACACTCCCATCGTCCGATCCCTCCTTCTCCCCGCCATCTCACGGCCTCCGGGGTCAGGTTCCGGTCCCGATCAATTCCTCACAACGGAGTGATCCACATGCGCAAGGCCTTTGTCATCACCAGCGCGATCGTCCTCGCCGTCGTGCTGACGCAGTTCTATCTGGCCGGAGTCGGCGCGTTCAGCCGGCCGGCCACCGCAGACGCGTGGGACGGGCACCGTATCGGGGCGATGGCCATCATGGCGGTCGTCCTGCTCAACACGGTCGTCGCGGCGCTGGCGCGTGCCGACGGGCGGACCATCGCGTTCGCCGCGTTGCCGATCGGCCTGGTCATCCTCCAGTTCGTCCTGAACGCCATGAGCAACGGCCTGGGCGGGAGCCAGGATGACCGCACCGGCATGCCGCTGTACTTCGTCGCCCTGCACGCGGTGAACGGCCTGGTCGTGATGGGCGCCGCCGCCACCGGCCTGAGGAACGCCCGCCGATTCGCCTCCGGGGCGGCCGCCGGGTCGGCCACCGAGGCCCAGCGCGCGGGAGCGGCGTGAGCGTGTTGCTCGTCCTCGACCTGCTCTTGGTGGTGGTCGCGGGTGGCCTGTGGGTGGCGGCCTGGCAGTTGCGGGGTGCGACGGCCGGCGCCGCGGTACTGATCGCGGCCGTGCTGACCACGGCCGCGCGGGTCACCGTGGTCGCACTGCTCGGCGGCGCCGGCTGGTGGTTCGTTCCGGACCGGCTGGTGACCGTCGTCCCGCTGACGCTGCTGTCCGGGGTGGTCGGCGTCGCCATGGTCCGCCGACGGACGCCTCCGGTACCGGTGATGATCGCGGCGGCGTACGTCGCGGTCGCGGGCATTGCGATGCAGTTCCTGGTCGGGTATCCGGTGACGGTCGGTGCGGTCGCGGCCGTTTTCGGTCCCGGCGTCGCGGCGCTGCTGGTATGGCGACTCTCGGCCCGCACGGCGCGGGTCGCGGTGGTGGCGACCACGGCGGTGGCGCTGCTGGCCGCGGGTGTCACGGCCGCCGTCGGCAGCCGCTTGCCCGACCGACTCGACCACAACACGCACGGCGCGGACAGCGGCCATGCCGCCCACGGCGGATCCGCCGCGGCGCCCGGTGTGTCCATCGCCGACCTGCGCGGTCCGAGCCGCGCGCCGACGCGGAAGTTCACGCTCACCGCCCGCGCCGCAACGGTCACCCTGCCGTCCGGCGCGAAGGTCGACGCGTGGACCTTCGATGGCCGGCTGCCGGGGCCGGAGCTGCGGGTGACCCAGGGCGACATGGTCGAGGTGACACTGCGCAACGAGCTGCCGGGCATCGGGGTCACACTGCACTGGCACGGGTACGACGTGCCGGCCGGCGAGGACGGTGTCGCGGGTGTGACCCAGGACGCGGTGCCGCCGGGGGGCACGTTCACCTATCGTTTCGAGGCCAAGGACGTCGGCAGCTACTGGTATCACTCACACGAGATGTCCAGTGAAGCCGTCCGCAAGGGCCTCTACGGCACTCTCGTCGTGACCCCCGACAGAACCGAACCGGCGGAGACGGACATCACGTTGCCCGTGCACCGCTTTGACACCGGCGCGATGATACTCGGCGGATCCGACCGGCGGGAGACCAGGGACGTGCCCGCGGGTCGACGGGTCCGCCTGCGGCTGGTCAACACCGACAACAACGCGCATCGCGTGGCGGTCGGCGGCACGCCGTACACCGTCAGTGCGATCGACGGCCGGGACCTCAACGCCCCGACCGTACTGACGGCCGCGACCACGCTGCGGCTGCCCGCCGGCGGCCGCTACGACGTCGTGTTCACGATGCCCGCCGGGGCCGTGCACGTGATGGTGGACGGCCGGGAGTCCGACGGGCTGCTCCTGGGTACCGGTGCGATGCCGGCGCACCCGGCCGGCACCGACCTGGACATCACCCGGTACGGCACTCCCGCGCCCGGACCATTCGGCCGCTACGACAAGGACTACACGCTGGTACTGGACCGGCTGGTTCGGTTCCTGGACGGCGTGCCCAGCTACG
This sequence comes from Actinomadura alba, assembly GCF_014323705.1. Classification (GTDB taxonomy): domain Bacteria; phylum Actinomycetota; class Actinomycetes; order Streptosporangiales; family Streptosporangiaceae; genus Actinomadura_C; species Actinomadura_C alba. The sequence continues at coordinate 141,275 of NZ_JABVEC010000018.1, read as the reverse complement.
CGTACACGGTCAACGGAGGCGTCTACCCGGACATCCCGCCGCTGATGGTGGACCGGGGCGACGCCGTGCGCACCACGGTGGTCAACCGCGGCACCGAAAGCCATCCGATGCACCTGCACGGCCACCACGTGCTGGTGCTGTCCCGCAACGGCCGCCCGGTGACCGGCAGTCCGCTCTGGCTGGACACGTTCGATGTGCTGCCCGGCGAGGTGTGGCAGGTCGCGTTCCGGGCCGACAACCCGGGGATCTGGCTCGACCACTGCCACAACCTGCCGCACGCCAAGCAGGGCATGGTGCTGCATGTGGCATACCGGGGGGTGACATCGCCGTTCACCGTCGGCCGGCGTACGCCGAATCATCCCGAGTGACCCATCGGGCTTCCGCCGCCACCGTCGTCGAAGGAGTGTTGAACGTGCCCGAAGAGCTGGTCAATGTCCGTTATATGGTCGATGGCGTTCAGGCGGCCGTCGACTTCTATACCACCCACCTGGGTTTTCAGCTGCGCTCGTCAGCCGCGCCGGCCTTCGCCGACATCACCCGGGGTGGCCTGCGGCTGCTGCTGAGCGGGCCGGGATCCTCAGCCGGACGGCCCATGCCCGACGGCGTTACGCCGAGCCCGGGCGGCTGGAACCGCATCCACCTGATCGTCGACGACCTGGCCACCGAGGTGGAACGGCTACGCTCAGCCGGGCTGTCCTTCCGGAACGACATCGTCAACGGGCCGGGCGGATCCCAGATCCTGCTCCAAGACCCCTCCGGCAACTTCGTCGAACTCTTCCAGCCCGCCGCGCGCTGAGCGAAGGACGACTGGCACGTACGGGTGCTCGGGCCGGGCGGCGAGGTTTTGAACGTCACGGATCTGACGGCGGGCACGAAGGTGCTCGGCTACCTGCCGGTCGAGCAGTGGCACGTGGCTACCCCATCGATGAGTTCTGCATCGAGAAGTGAGCAGTGACGGCGATGGCAGCGCACCGCGTCTTCTTCTTTCGCACATGCCAGAGCCATGACCATCGCGCTGTACGTCCTGGCCGCCATCCCCGCGCCCCGGCCCGACTGACCGCGTGTACTGCGGAAGGAGTACAGCATCCGCGGTAACGCGATCGGCGTAGTGCCTTCTCATGCACGACGACTCAGGGTGGCCTGATCACGAGTATTGAGTGCAACGCTCAACGACTCGAGGAGAAGATGATGCCAACCGAGACTCCCCCTACGGATGGAGCTCTGGCTGGACTGGCCCGGTTCTGTTACCGGCGCCGCCGCCTGGTCCTCCTGACCTGGATCGTCGGCGCGATCGCCGTGGCGTTCGTCGGCTTCGGCTTCGGCGCCGCCCCCGACAACGACTTCTCCGGTGGAGACTCCGATTCCGCCAAGGCGCAGGTTCTGATCGAGAAGCACTTCCCCGAGCAGCAAGGGGACACGCTGACTCTTGCGATCAAGGCAGAGAAGGGGATCGACGACCCTGCCGCCCGGCAGAAGATCGAGAAGGTCATCGCCGATCTGGACGCCTCACCCCTTACAGGACCGGTGACCTCGCCGTATCAGGACGAGGATCTGGTGACGAAGGATCGTCGTATCGCCCGTACGACCATTCCGCTGACCGACAAGGAGGTGAAGAAGACCGCCGCTGAGCCCCTGGTGACCACGGTCAAGGAAGCCTCCGGTGACGGCGTGACGCTGGGGCTGGGCGGGGAGAAGGCAGAGAAGGCCGAGACACCTCCGCAGGGTCCGGCCGAGAGCGTGGGCGTCCTGGCGGCAGCGGTGATCTTGTTCATCGCCTTCGGGTCGCTGGTGGCGATGGGCCTGCCGATCGTGACCGCACTGCTGGCGATCCTCGGCGGCATCGCCCTGATGAAGCTGGTGGGGCACGTGGTCCCCTCGCCGGATTTCACAGTGATCCTCGCCGCGATGATCGGGCTCGGTGTCGGCATCGATTACGCACTGTTCATCGTGACCCGCTACAAGGACGGCCTGCAGGACGGCGACGAGCCCGAGAGCGCCACTGTCAAGGCCATCACCACCGCAGGTCGCGCGGTGCTGTTCGCCGGCACGACCGTCGTGATCGCGTTGCTGGGCCTGGTCGTCATGGGACAGAGGCTGATGACCGGAGTGGCCGTCGCCACGTCGGTGATCGTGCTGGTGACGATGATCGCCGCGGTGACCCTGCTGCCGGCGTTCCTGGGCTTCACCGGCCACAAGATCAACTCGGTGCACCTGCCTCGTCGTACGCCCCGCCGGCAGAAGGCCGACGGTGTCCCGTCCGGGGAGCGCCGCACTTTCGCCGAGCGCTGGGCGGGCGTGGTGCAGCGCAGGCCGCTGGTCGCCGCGGTTCTGGCCGGCGCGGTCCTGCTGGTGCTGGCCGCCCCCATGCTGTCGATGCGGCTGAGCCTGCCCGACGCCAGTGTCCAGCCCCACGACAGGAGCAGCTACACCTCGTACAAGATCATCTCTGAGGGTTTCGGTCCCGGCTTCGGCGCACCCCTGATCTTCGCCACCGAGGTCGACTCCAGGGACGCCGATCTGCGTCCCGTCGTCGAAGCGGTCAGCAAGACCGAGGGCATCGCCTACGCGACGCAGCCTCGGGCCAGCAAGGACGGGCAGGCCGCCACCTTCATGGCCTTCCCCAAGACCGGATACCAGGACGAGGCGACCGCGGACCTGGTGCACCAGCTCCGCGACGACGTGCTGCCCAAGGCACCCGGCGGCGAAGGGGTCTACGTCGGCGGCCCGAACGCGGCCACGATCGACATCGCCGACGAGGTCGGCTCGCGCCTGCCTCTGATGATCGCGGTCGTCATCGTGCTGTCCCTGGTGCTGCTGATCGCGCTGGTCCGGTCGGTCACGATCGCGCTGCAGGCCGCCGTGATGAACCTGCTGTCGATCGGCGCCGCCTACGGCGTGCTGGTCGCGGTCGTGCAGTGGGGATGGTTCGGTCCGGCCCTCGGTTTCCCCACCGAAATGCCGATCACGACCTGGGTGCCGATGATGATGTTCCCGGTCCTGTTCGGCTTGTCGATGGACTACGAGGTCTTCCTGATCTCGCGGGTCCGTGAGGAGTACGAGCGCACCGGCGACACCCGGATGGCCGTCACTCGCGGGCTGGCGCGGACCGCCAAGGTCATCACGGCCGCGGCCGCCATCATGATCGCCGTCTTTACGACCTCCCTGCTCGGCCACGACGTCGCGGTCAAGCAGGGAGGTCTGGGCATGGCCGTCGCCGTGCTCATCGACGCCACCATCGTCCGGATGATCCTCGTCCCCGCGGTGATGGAACTGTGCGGCAAGGCCAACTGGTGGATGCCCGGACGCCGGGCACCGAAGGCGACCTCGGCTTCTCCGGCCGGGGTCGGGGAAGAGGCCAGAGTCTGACCCTTCCTCGAGTCGGAGTGCGGGGAACCCTCGGGCGGGGTTCCCCGCACTCTTTGCGCTCTCTGGAGAGCGCATTCTCGTGGAGGGGACCCGTACGCGAGCCTGGCATGACGGTCATCTGAAGGACAAGGACTTCCCGCCGAAGGTGTGCACGCTCCGACACGGGCGACCAGTGTGTCCAGGTGGGAGCCCTAGACCGGCCCGTCGTGTGCAGTAGATGTAACAGCCCATTACGTATGTCATGGCCCGCACCAATCAAAAGTAATGCAGGAAACTGTAAGAACTACATTCCCATGCAGTGACAAAGTTTCTCTGGAAACGCTCGAAAATGCAGGTCATGATGGCCCGCGTGGCATCGATCCTGAGACATCACGGTGTGGTACAACACGGGCTGCGACGTACTGCATTCGTCCGACGCGACCGGAGTGATTCGCTGCGGTTCGCCCAGGCCTCTGAGCTGGCAATGCTGCCATCAGGACCATCACCATCACCATCCTGATCGGGGAAAGGTGCTTCGGGCGCTCTCTCCAGTCGCACGAGCGTAAAGTGAGTTGGTTGTGACAACGAGGCCGACGATAGAGAACCAAAAGCCAGAAGCCATACTCAACGCTGCAAGTGTCACCAAGCAGCTGGTGCCGGTGCCGCTGGATGAAGATGCCAACGAACAGGTCTTGCGGGACATCCTCGGGGCTGATATAGACCACGAACTATTCGACTTCGCAGCTGGTGCCGGCGGAAATCCTCGGCTGCTTGCTGAACTTGCGCTCGGGCTTGCAGAAGAAGGACTTGTAGAGGAGCGCAATGGAACGGTTCAACTGACTGGACGGCGGATTCCGCGTCGCGTTCTGGCGTTTGTGAAGCTCCGGATGGGCGATCTGAGCACGAACTGTCAGCAGTTCCTAAAGATCGCGGCAGTATTGGGGAGATTCTTCATGCTGGAGGATGCGTCCAGAATGTTGGATCGATCCTCGGCAATCTTGCTCTCACCATTGGATGAGGCAATGGCCTCGGGCTTCGTCGTTGTTGCGGAGCATCAATTCGCGTTCCAGAGCGATTTCCTCTGGCGAGGGGTAATCGAGTCTATCCCCGCTCCCGCACTTGGAACGTTGCAACGTGAGGCAATGGGTCACTCCGGGAGACGTGCACAGGCATACGTTCAGCCATTTTCGGTGACCGAGCGGCCGATTTGGGTGACCGAGCGTCCTACTGAACCGTCCAATGGGGTCCAAGCGGAAGCCGGCGGAGTATACTCAAAGGCGCACAGTCTGATAATGAACGGGCAGGCGACAGCTGGAATACGTGTCGCGGAGCGTATTCTCGCCAGCCCGAGCATTTCGGCTTCCGCCCGGCTTGATGCGGAAGCATCTCTAATTCTAGGTTGCTTCCTACTTGGCAAGGAAGAAGCCGAGGAGCATTCAGAGAGAATTTTGCGGGAGCGAAGGACTGGGCAAGGCGATATTGCCGTGTTGATGGCACTAACAACACTCTCCAACGCTCGCTGGCGTGTTGGAGAATTGGCTGAAGGCCTTAGCCTGGGACGTACTGCGGTGCGATACAGTGATAATGTTGATCCGGTTTGGCGTCTTCATTTCCAGCTCGCTCTGGCCGGGAAGCTGGCAAACCTTCGTGAATTCGACAAGGCCGAATCGCTGATCAATGACGCGGAAGCCGGCCTGCATGGACTATCCGCGCAGGTCTGGACTGCTGCGCCTGCGGCAATGCGATCTCGGTTGTTCCTCCAAGCCGGACAACTCAGAGACGCTCACCGACAGGCGGAGCTGGCGACTGCCGCAGCGGGGCGGGACGCTGTTCCCATGCTCAGGCCCCTTGCGTTCTCCGTGCTCAGTGCCGTCTCTCTTTATATAGGGGACTTGCCCGCAGCCGCTGAGCACTTGAATCGAGCGCAAAGCGAGTTGGCGACAGACCGCGCGGTGCTTCACTCCACGCAGTATGCCTGGACAGAAGTGCGTCTCACTGCTAAGAGAGAAGGGCCTCGGGCGGCTATCGAGCTGTTGTCCGATAAGTACGGCCATCTTCCGACGCAACGGAGTCTGTATATCGAGGATCCGGGTGCCGCTGCATTCCTGGTCCGCCTTGCACTCGATATGGGTGACACCAACCTTAAGCACAGTGTTCTCGAAACAGTGGACGGTCTCGCGGAGGACAACCCTGGTATCTCGGTCATTAGCCTTAGCGCCATGCATGCGAACGCGTTGGCGAACGGCGATCCGGCTGCACTGGAGCGCATAATTACCCAGTCACCAGATCCAGTGGCGGTCGCCCTGGCGACCGGTGAACTCGCCAAGCATTATGCCATAGAAGTTCCAAAGAGGCCGCAAAGCGTCTCGGATTGCTGGTCCAGTCTCTCCGACATGGAGCGACGTATCTCATATCTGGTGAGCGTGGGGCTGACAAATCGCCAGATCGCCAAACGAGTCCACCTGTCGGCGCATACAGTGAATTACCATCTTAGGAAGATCTATAGGAAGCTAGGTATCAACACCCGCGCCGAACTGGCACACGGAGCTGCAACCTATTCGAGCGGAGCTGCAATCTATTCGATGGGAGACGAGGAGAAGCGGGGCTCTGGCAAAGTCGGCGGTGATGTCCTCTGACCTGTGGCGAGGTGGGCCGGTCAGGCCTTGATCGCCGGGTTCCCCGCCAGGAATGGCTGAGCGACTTCGACTTCGCCGCCAACCCGAACGTCCCCACCCGCAGTCGTCCAGGGCCTTTAACGGCCTGTATCACGTGCAGGAGAGCCGCCTCGCCAGGATGGGGATGATTACAGCGGCGGCCACCACGTGCGACGCTGCGAGGATGACCTGGGTGGACACGGTGGTCTGCGTCGCGGCGGCAGGGGCGGTGAGGGAGAGCACGGTGAACGCGACGGCGGCGACCACGAAGGTGCGGGTGGGCCGCTTGGCCCAGCGGGCCAGAGCCACCGCGAGGAGGATCCCGCCGATCGACCACAACACAACGCTCCGGGCGATGCCGCCAACCGCGATCTCCGTGGCCTCCTTCTCCCCGAAACCGGCCGCCTTCATCGGGACGCCGGCGCCCCGGGCGACGAGCGTGAACCCCTCGGTCACGACGGCACCGGCGAGGGTGGCCAGGACGCCGACCTGCCATACGGGGCGCGTGGCCAGGGACCAGGCGAACCTGGGCGAGGACGGGGGCTGGGGGGTGGTCTCACTCATGGTGATGCCTCCTGTTCGGTGTCCGGGGGAAGGGTGTGCCTGTCGTAGCGTAGATCCACGCACCCGTCGGTGGACGCCGACGGGGCGGAGGACCCCGGCGCTACGCTTCGGCGACCCTCAGGTCATGGCCCCGGTGCACTGTGCTCCACGCTGCTCGCCGCGACCGGCATGGGCCTCCACCACGGCCAGATCAGCCGGCGGACCCAGGCTGATACGAAGCGGCCATAGCGGGTGAGAAGGCCTCGTGCGCGATGAAGTGCTTGGTCAGTTCGACGCGACTGTTGATGTCGAGCTTCGAGAACACGCGCCGGAGATGGCTGTCGACGGTGTGGGGCGAAAGGAACAGGATGCTCGCCGCTTCTCTGTTGGTCCTGCCGTCGACGATCGCCCGTACGACGCGAAGCTCGGCACTCGTAAGACTTTCCCAGCCCGCCTTGGGCCGGTCGGCACCCAGACCACGTACATTGTGCACGCCGAGACGCCGCAGCTTCTTCTGCACTCGGGCCACGTCACGCTGCGCACCGCAATCCAGATAGAGATCCATAGCGGACTCGAGGAGCCGAACTGTTCGGGCCTTGTTCCGAATGCTCTGCTCCTCCCGTGCCGCGTCCTCGAGTGCGCTACCCGCCGCCAGCGGGCGTGCGGCGAGCCGATAGAGCTCCACGGCGCGGTGCAAGGCAACCGGGTCGCGGCGCAGGACGCCCTCGGCGTGTTCGGCACCACCCGCCAACGACGGCACGGTCGGGTTGCGCTCGGTGATTCGCCGGGCGAACTCGGCCGCCCGTTCAGCCTCCGCGTCAAGTCCCACCTGCCTGGCCAGGCGTACGAGCATTGCCGCCGCCGTCGGCGCCTCGGTAAAGAGCAGCGAGTCGGGTGTGACCTGCCCCTCGACGTTGATCAGCGTCTGGACCATCATCGCTGGACGCCCACTGACCGCGTGGAATTGCGCGAGTGCCCAATTCAGGCCGGCCTTGTCGGCTGCCGCGTCACCGGTCACCAGCCGTTCGGTCATCCGCAACTGTTCGCTGGCGGTGGCGAGATCGCCACGATGCATGCTGATTCGGGCTATGACCATTCGCGCGGGTACGGAGTCCTCTGGTGCCGACCGGTCCGTCAGACGAAGCGCGGCCTCGGCTTCGACACGCGCTTCCTCAAGCCGGCCTTCCGCTGCCAGGAGTTCGGCGCGGTAGCCGTGCCACAGGGGATCCGGCCTGGCCTCGCCGAGCTTCTCCGCCTCCTGCTTGATGGCGGCGCAGACGGCTGTCGCCTCCTCGAACTGATCGGCCGCGATGAGGGCCCGGACCATCCACGTCCACAGCGGGCGTTCGCATGCGTCACAGTACGGCGGGGTCGCCGCCTGCCGCGGCTCCCGAGCGGAGAATCCCCCGCCGGTCTTATCCGTGCCGTTGCCGGACCCCGCGTCCCGACTGGGGATGAGCGGCGGCGCGAGGCCGGCCGGCTGCCCACGCCCCGGTGCCGCGTTCGCGCTGGGCACGCCGCTCACGCGCTTCGCCGTGTCCGCGAGCGCCTCCTTCAGCTTGACACGATCCAGCTCACGGAGGTCCTGCCGCGCCAGCGTTCGCTGAAGAAGCTCGGCCGACATGCCGTGGCAGTCGGCGTCCCGCAGTCCTTGCCCCAGCTCGAGCACCAGCTGCGCCTCGGCCGCCGCCTCGATACCGGGGCGCACGGCGACGTCCGCAAGGCGGCCGGCCTCGGCGCCCCGGCCCGCTCCGGCAAGCAGACGCAGGGCACGTGCCAGCGTTCGCGGTGCTTCGTCGCCCAGATCTCCCAGAGTCGATATGGCCCGAGCCGCCATATCGTCACAACCGCATCCGGGCGATTGCGGTGGCGGTGAAGTGCAGGGTATGACGACAGGTGGGACAAGGCCTGGCCGTTCAGGATGGGCGTCCGCCACCCTGGTCAGGGATTGGTGCACCCTAGGAGCAGGCGAAGGCCGGCCTCCGGGCTGTACCTGAGGAGCCCCGCCGGCCGCCCCGGTGCCGATCGCGGTCACGGCAGATGGCATGGCCGAAGGCGCGGTGGCGGGCGTGGCAGAAGACACGGCAGAAGACACGGTGGCGGGCACGGCCGCGGCGGGCTCCCACCCCCGGACAGCGGCATGCTGAAGCGCTTCCCCGATCACCTCGTGGGTGAACGCCAGCTCCATGCCATTCCTTCGGATCAAGCCCAGTTGCACCGCCTCGTCGACACTAGAGGACAGATCGGGGGCCGACTCGCCGAGCAAGGCCGCCGCCTCCTCGACCGTGAACGTATGACCGATCCTTCTCCCATGCACGAGCAGACGCCGAACCGCGGGCGGCATCTCGTCCAGCAGGCGGCCAACAGCAGCGAGGACGCCTTCGGGCAGACGTTCGGCCACCACCGAAGCCGTGCCGTCGACGATGACCACCTGTCCCGCTTCGATGAGCGCGCTGAACAGGTTCTCCACCAGCCACGGGTTACCGCCGCAGCGAGCCGCCCAGCTGAGCACAGACGAATCCGGTTTGGCGCCGAGGATGCTGGTGCACAACTCGGCTACCGCCTCATTGTCCAGCGCCCCAAGGTGAAGCCGCACCGCGGCGTGATCGATCAGCCAGCCGATGGCGTGCTGGGCGAGCGATTGTGTGGGAACCGGCCGACGTGCGAGCAGCCACAGCACCGGTGATGAGGCGAGCGACTGCACGAGCCCCCTGAGGGCCAGACCACTGACATCGTCGACCCGCTGGGCATCGTCCAGAACGATCATGAGGGGGCGCCTGCGTGCCGCGTTCTCGACTAGTTCCCCAATACGATCCATCAACCAGAAAGGATTACTATCCGGGCGAACCAGATCATCGACATCGGCTTCACCGGACATCACGTGCCGCAAGAAGTTGATCAGCAAGTGAATGGGGATCGGCTGGTCGGTTCCACCTGCCCGCCCGGCGACCACGGTCAGGCCGCGTTCGGCCCCCTCCAGGGCCGTGGCCTTCAAAAGGCGAGTCCTGCCTATGCCGAACGGTCCCTCGACGATAACACAGCCGCCGGAGCCCTGCGAGGTGGCATCCAAATGGCTGTCCAACGCGGACAGTATGTGTTCACGCCCTACCAATGGATTCATGATTGCCCCCGTGTTGCTCTGGAGAATCGTCCAACGCGTGCCATGGGCATGGCAATGGATGCTCAACGAGTACTAGCGTGATGGCGTGGACGCCTTATCTCAAGAGGCACTCATTGATACACCTGACCGGCGAATCGATCACTGTTTGAAATAACAAGCTCACGTAGTGTGTTTGAGGTGGGTTCGCCTTTGCGTGATAAAGACGTGGCAGGTCGTACTCGTTCTCCACTGACCGCCGATGCATTCCCATTGAGGCGTGGGTAAGGGGAGCCAGGCCCGGACGGGCCCAGGTAGCGTCCTTCAGGCGCATCGCGGCGTTCAACTGCCCGGACTGGTCAGTTGCACACCCGGGGCCGAATCAAGATCGCTTCGAGGCGTTACGACACGATCATCGCGTAATGCCTGTACGAGTTGGCACTACTCATGCGAGTAGTGGGCAGGGCGGTACATCGCGATTACTGTCGTGCCATGCCGATTCGATGTTGGGTGGTGGAGCGACCGTGGATGCGCTGGTCCAGAAATTGGCGTTACTTTCCTGGAGCCGCTCGATCGCGTTCGTCACGCCGCCTGCGTATCGCGAAGGCGCGGTGGTGGGGGTTCCGGCCGCGATGAAGGAGTGGCCGGCCGGCGCTTGGCCATCGTCCGTCGCGGTTTCCACACCTGGAATGGCATCACCCCGCTGAGACGCTGCGCCGGGGGTCGTGCGTTCGGAATGGACCGGAAACCCCGCGCTCGAAGTGACGTGATCTCAGTGAATTCATGGGGGTCCGAGATGCGTGAGTACGAAGGCGATCGTCGCCTCGATCGGGAGATGAGAGCATGACCGTCAGCTATCTCGGGGCAGCCGCGGATATGGCTGCCATCGATGTCGCGATCAGGGACTTCTTCGCCGAGCGCCGAGCCGAAGCCGACGCGCTCGATCAGGACCTCGCGGCAGCGGTCGTCGAGCTGGAGAGCTACGTTCTGCGCGGCGGCAAGCGCATCCGCCCGGCCTTCGCCTGGCTGGGCTGGATCGGTGCCGGCGGTGACCAGCGCGACCCGGTCGCCAGGGCGGTGCTGAGCGCCTGCGCGGGGTTTGAGCTGCTGCACGCGTCGGGCCTGATTCACGACGACATCATCGACGCGTCCCGGACACGCCGCGGCCATCCCGCCGCACACGTGACCTTCGCCGAGCGGCATCGGGTGCGGCGCTTCTCCGGTGCCCCCGACGCTTTCGGCACGGGCGCCGCCATCCTGGTCGGGGACCTGGCCCTGATATGGGCCGACGTAATGGTCCGCGCGTCCGGGTTGCCGACAGACGCGCAGGTCCGGGTCGGACCGGTGTGGTCCGCGGTGCGCTCGGAGGTCATGTACGGTCAGTTGCTCGACCTGATCAGCCAGGCGAGCGACGACGAAGACATCGATTCGGCGCTGCGCGTCAATCAGTACAAGACGGCCTCGTACACGGTGGAACGCCCGCTGCAGTTCGGTGCCGCGATCGCCGGCGCGGGGGCCGAACTCGTCGCAGCCTATCGGGCGTTCGGCGCCGACATCGGGATCGCGTTCCAGCTCCGCGACGACCTGCTGGGCGTGTTCGGCGACCCGACGGTGACGGGCAAGCCGTCGGGCGATGATCTTCGCGAGGGCAAGCGAACGGTTCTGCTCGCGACGGCGCTCAAGAGCGCGGATGAACGCGATCCGGGCGCGGCGAGATTCCTCAGGGCGAAGATCGGCACCGACCTCTCCGATGATGAACTCGCCGCCGCACGCGCCATACTCGTCGATATCGGCGCCGTGGACCACATCGAACGGCAGATCGTGCTCCGCGCCGACCGGGCCATGGCCGTGCTGGAGGCGAGTAACGCCACCATCCCCGCAAAGGATCAGCTCGCCGCGATGGCGATCAAGGCGACGCAGCGGGCTCAGTGATGCCACCGACGAATTCGCGTACTTTCGCCGACCGCGGAACCTCCGCGGGTGATCCGGACGCTGAACGCGACCGGCTCGGCGTCGGACGCGCCCACGGCAAAGCCATTCTGCTCGGGGAGCATGCCGTCGTTTATGGCGCTCCGGCACTGGCCATTCCGGTTCCGCAACTGACGGTCACAGCGAACGCCACGCGATTCTTGTGCCCGGGCGACGGTGCGGACAAGGTCTCCTTCGCGATGACGGGACCGGCGTCCGCGCCGGCGACACCGCTTGCCACGGATGGCCTGCGGCGCCTGGTGGCGGAGTTCAAGGAAATGACCGGCGTCGCCGGCCGCATGTGCGTCGATGTGCTCATCGACTGCACGATCCCGCAGGGCTGTGGGCTTGGCTCCAGTGCCGCGTGCGCCCGGGCGGTCGTTCTGGCATTCGCGGATCTCTTCGCCCGCCGGCTCGACGCCAGGGCGGTGTTCGATCTCGTGCAAACTTCGGAGAAGGTGGCGCACGGCAGGGCGAGCGGCATCGATGCGCTCGCCACCGGTTCAACGTCTCCCATCCTCTTCCGTTCCGGCACCGCCAGGGAACTGCCCATTCCCATGCCGGGGGACGGCCCCCCACATCCCCCAGAGCGGACCGACGGCCGCGCCGATGTAAGCCGGCCTTTCGGCTTCGACGGGCTGTTCGTCATCGCGGACAGCGGGGTCGCCGGCAGTACCAAGGACGCGGTAGAGCTGTTGCGGCGCAAGTTCGAGCGCAACGCGGAAACGCAGGCGGAATTCGTACGCCGGGTGTCGAGCCTGACTCACGCGGCCGCGCGCGACCTCGCTCGCGGCCAATCGAGCGACTTCGGCGCGCGGATGACCGATAACCACAAGCTGCTCCGTGAGATCGGGCTCAGCACGGACCGGATCGACGCACTGGTCGATGCCACACTCGCGGCCGGCGGCCTGGGCGCCAAGATCAGTGGCGGCGGGCTGGGAGGCTGCATGATCGCGCTGGCCGGAGAGCCTGGCCGGGCACAGGCGGTCGTGCGGCGCCTCCACGAAGCCGGCGCCGTCCGGACCTGGGTCGTGCCGGTGGGGAGGTTCGCGAGTCATGCCAATTGACCACCAGTTGGGGCCGGTAGGGCCGCATGAGAGGGTTCTCGATCGCGGCGCGACCGCTGTGGCCCATCCGAACATCGCGCTGATCAAGTACTGGGGCAAGCGCGACGAGCGACTCATCATCCCGTACGTCGACAGCCTGTCGATGACCTTGGACGTCTTCCCGACGACCACCACCGTCCGGCTCAGCCCCGCGGCGCAGGCCGACAGCGTCACGCTCAATGGAACGCCCGCGGCGGGCGAACCGCGGCAGCGCGTCATCGCTTTCCTGGATCTGGTACGGGAGCTGGCCGGGCGTACCGAACCGGCCGCCGTCGAGACCCGCAACTCCGGTCCCACCGGAGCGGGCGTGGCGTCTTCGGCGAGTGGATTCGCCGCCCTGGCCGTCGCCGGCGCCGCCGCATACGGTCTCGATCTCGATCCCACCGCGCTGTCGCGCCTGGCCCGGCGCGGGTCCGCGTCGGCGGCCCGGTCGATATTCGGCGGCTTCGCGATATGCCACGCGGGCCGGGGCGTCGGCGCGGCCGCGGACCTCGGCTCCTACGCCGAGCCGGTGCCCGTACCGGAATTCGACCCCGCGCTGGTGATCGCGCTGGTCAATGCCGGCCCCAAGGCCGTGTCCAGCCGTGCGGCCATGCGGCGAACCGTCGAGACCTCGCCGCTCTACCGGTCGTGGGTGATCTCGAGCAAGGCCGACCTGGCCGACATGCGGGCGGCGCTGCATCGTGGCGATCTCGAAGCGGTAGGGGAGATCGCCGAGCGGAACGCCCTGGGCATGCACGCGACGATGCTGGCCGCGCGGCCGGCGGTGCGCTACCTGTCGCCGGCCACTCTGTCCGTGCTCGACGGCGTACTGCGGCTTCGGGAGGACGGTGTACCGGCCTACGCGACCATGGACGCCGGACCGAACGTCAAGGTGCTCTGCCACCGAGCGGATGCCGCCCGGGTGGCCGAAACGGTGCGCGGCGCCGCGCCGGGATGCTCGGTGGTCACCGCCCGGCGTGGGCCGGGCGCTCGCCTGCGGATGGGGGCCGAGCAGTGACCGGTCAGGCTTCGATCAGCCGGCATGCGCCGGGCAAGCTGTTCATCGCCGGCGAGTACGCGGTGGTGGAGCCGGGGCACCCGGCGATCCTGGTAGCGGTCGATCGGCAGGTCAGCGTCACCGTGTCGGGATCCAACGGCGTCGACGTCGTGATCGATTCCGACCTCTGCCCGGGAGGGGCGCGATTTCAGCGGCGTGGCGCCGGGCTCGCCGGGCTCGGTGCAGACGATGAGCGACAGGCGCTGGACGGCCTCACCCATGTGGTGTCGGCGATCGAAGTGGTCGACGGGCTGCTGGCCGAGCGCGGGCTGCGCGCGCCCCCGATGCATGTCTCGATCAGGAGCCGCCTGCACCGCAACGGAACCAAGCTCGGCCTGGGGTCGAGCGGCGCGGTGACGGTCGCCGCGGTGGCCGCCGTGGCTGCGTACTGCGGTATGGAGTTGTCGCCCGATGCCCGGTTCCGGCTGGCGATGCTGGCGACGGCGCGGCGCGGTACCGGTTCCTCTGGCGGCGATCTCGCCGCGAGCGTCTGGGGCGGTTGGATCGCGTACCACGCGCCCGATCGGGCCGCCGTACTCGAAATGGCGGAGCGCCGGGGCATCGAGGAGACGATCCGCGCGCCGTGGCCGGGTTTTGGGCTGCGGCGGCTGCCGCCGCCCCGCGGACTCGTGCTGGAGGTGGGCTGGACCGGACAACCGGCCAGCACCACCTCGCTGACGGGGCGCCTGGGAATGCGGGAGTGGCAGGGCAGCACGTCACAACGGAGCTTCGTGGCGCGCAGCGATGAGTGCGTGCGCGCCTCGATCCGCGCGCTCGAGCGGGGAAACGACGACGAGTTGCTGCGACGGGTCCGAGGCGCCCGCCAGGTGCTCGCCGATCTGGACAACGAGCTTCGGCTGGGCATCTTCACCAGCAAGCTGACGGCGCTGTGCGACGCCGCCGAGGCCGTCGGCGGTGCGGCCAAACCGTCGGGCGCCGGGGGCGGTGACTGCGGCATCGCATTGCTGGACGCCACGGCGAAAAGGGAGATCTCGCAACTGCGGGCGGGGTGGTCCGCCGCGGGAGTGCTCCCCATGCCGATTCATGTCCAGCCGACGGAAGTGAGCGCAGAATGATCGCTGATCGCAAGGACGACCATGTCCGGTTCGCCGCCGAGCAGCAACGCCACCTCGGCGGCTACAACCAGTTCGACGATGTGTCCTTCGTCCATCACGCCCTGGCCGGCATCGACCGGTCCGATGTTTCGCTGGCCACGCGGTTCGGCGGCATCGAATGGCAGGTTCCGCTGTACATCAACGCGATGACCGGCGGCAGCGCCAAGACCGGTGCCGTCAACCGGGATCTGGCGATCGCCGCTCGCGAGACCGGCGTCCCGATCGCGACGGGATCCATGAGCGCGTATTTCGCCGACGAATCGGTGGCGGGCACATTCAGCGTCATGCGCCGAGAGAACCCGGATGGGTTCATCATGGCGAACGTCAACGCGAACGCCTCTGTCGAGAAAGCGCGGCGGGCCATCGGCCTGTTGCGGGCCGACGCCCTGCAGATCCACCTCAACTCCATTCAGGAAACGGTGATGCCGGAGGGCGATCGGTCGTTCTCGTCCTGGGGCCCGCAGGTCGAGAAGATCGCGGCCGGCGTCGACGTCCCGGTGATCGTGAAAGAGGTCGGATTCGGGCTGAGCCGCGAAACCGTATTGAGATTGCAAGAGATGGGTGTGCGTGCGGCCGATGTCGCGGGCCGCGGCGGCACGAATTTCGCGCGCATCGAGAATGACCGGCGCGATCACGCCGACTACTCCTACCTCAACGGCTGGGGACAATCCGCTCCCGCCTGTCTGCTGGACGCCCAGGGTGCCGGGATCCCGGTGCTGGCGTCCGGCGGTGTCCGCAATCCGCTTGACGTGGCGCGCGGACTGGCCCTCGGCGCGGCCGCTGCCGGAGTGTCCGGCCAGTTCCTCAAGACAGTGCTCGACGGCGGCGTGCCGGCGCTGATCTCGCAGATCTCAGCGTGGCTCGATCAGCTTGAAGCCCTGATGACCGCGCTGGGCGCCCCGACCCCGGCCGATCTGACCCGGTGCGACGTGCTCATCCATGGCGACCTGCGCGCGTTCTGCGCCGACCGGGGCATCGAAACCCGCCGGCTGGCCACACGCTCCAGCACCCACAGCACCACTCACGAGACGATTGGAAGCACCCGATGAACGACACGCACGCGGTCGCCGGCGTTCCCATGAAATGGGTGGGACCGCTGAGAATCTCGGGAAACGTGACGACAACCGAGACGGAGGTTCCGCTCGCCACTTATGAGTCGCCCCTGTGGCCCTCGGTGCGTCGGGGCGCGAAGATCTCGATGCTGATCGAGGACGGTATCGTGGCCACCCTTGTCGACGAGCGGATGACGCGCTCGGTGTTCGTCAAGGCCAAGGACGCGCAGACCGCATACGTGGCCGCATTGGAAGTTGACGCGCGGCTCGACGAACTGCGCGAAGTCGTGCGCTCCTGCAGCAGATTCACCGAACTGATCGGGTTCCGCCACGAGATCGCGGCGAACCTGCTGTTTCTCCGGTTCGAGTTCACCACCGGCGACGCCTCCGGGCACAACATGGCGACGCTGGCCGCCGATGCGCTCCTGACGCACATACTGCAGACCATCCCGGGAATTTCGTACGGCTCGATTTCGGGAAACTACTGCACCGACAAAAAGGCAACCGCGATCAACGGTATCCTCGGTCGCGGCAAGAACGTAGTCACTGAACTGCTCGTACCGCGCGACATCGTCCATGATGTGCTGCGCACTTCGGCCGCCAAGGTAGCCGAGCTGAATGTGCACAAGAACATGATCGGCACCTTGCTCGCCGGCGGAATCCGCTCGGCCAACGCACATTACGCGAACATGCTGCTCGCATTCTATCTGGCGACGGGTCAGGACGCGGCCAATATCGTAGAAGGCTCACAGGGCGTGACCATTGCCGAAGACCGGGACGGCGACCTCTACTTCTCCTGCACCCTGCCGAACCTGATCGTGGGAACGGTCGGCAACGGAAAGGGCCTTGAGTTCGTCGAGGAAAACCTGACGCGGCTCGGCTGCCGGACAGCACGCGAACCCGGTGAGAACGCCCGCCGGCTCGCCGTGATCACGGCCGCGACGGTGCTGTGCGGCGAACTCTCACTACTGGCGGCGCAGACCAACCCCGGCGAACTCATGCGCGCGCATGTCCGCCTGGAACGCAGTGACGAGACCACGAAGACGGGGGTATAGGCCATGACCAGTGACGCCATCGGCATTCACGATCTCTCATTCGCGACGACACGGTTCGTCCTGCCGCACACGACACTGGCCGACCACAACGGCACCGACATCGGCAAATATCACACGGGTATCGGCCAACGATCGATGAGCGTTCCCGCGGCCGACGAGGACATCGTGACCATGGCCGCCGCCGCTGCCGCGCCCATCGTCGCCCGGCATGGCGCCGACCAGATCCGCACGGTCGTGCTCGCGACAGAGTCGTCGATCGACCAGGCGAAGTCGGCCGGCGTGTACGTCCACTCACTGCTGGGACTGCCGTCGTCGGCCAGGGTCGTCGAAATGAAGCAGGCCTGCTACAGCGCGACGGCGGCCTTGCAGTTCGCCATCGGACTCGTCCATCGTGACCGCTCACACCGAGTCCTCGTGATCGCCAGCGACGTCTCACGATACGAGTTGGACAGTCCCGGGGAAGCGACCCAGGGCGCGGCGGCGGCGGCCATGCTCGTCAGCGCGGACCCCGCCCTGGTGCAGATCGAGGACCCGTCGGGCCTGTTCACCGCCGACGTCATGGACTTCTGGCGGCCGAACTATCGCGCCACCGCGCTGGTCGACGGGAAGGAGTCCATCTCCGCGTACTTGCAGGCGGTTGAGGGAGCGTGGAAGGACTATGCCGAGCAGGGCGGCCGCGCGCTCGGCGAGTTCAGCGCATTCTGCTACCACCAGCCGTTCACGAAGATGGCCTACAAGGCACACCGCCACCTGCTGGGCTACTGCGGGCACGACGCCGATAAGGGCGAGATCGCCCGCGCCATCGCGGACACGACGACATACAACGCCGACATCGGGAACAGCTACACCGCGTCGATGTACCTCGGGCTGGCCTCGTTGCTCGACAACGCGGACGATCTGACCCACCAGGCCATCGGCTTCCTCAGCTACGGGTCCGGCAGCGTCGCCGAGTTCTTCGCCGGAACCGTGGTCCCCGGTTATCGCTCACAACTGCGGGTCGCGGCGCATCGCGACGCGATCACCCAGCGTCATCCGATCGACTATGCCAAGTATCGCGAACTGCACGAACAGTCCTTCCCCGACGACGGCGGAGACTATTCAGCGCCGAGGGAGACCGCCGGGCCGTACCGGCTGGCTGCGCTATCCGGTCACAAGCGCATCTACGAGCCGCGATAGGACACCTTAGTCCAACACTTGGAGGATAAATGTCCGTAACCACTGAGGTGGAAGAACTTTATTCGGTCATTGAGGAATCAGCTCGGCTGCTGGATGTAGCCTGCTCGCGTGACAAAGTCTGGCCTATCCTGACCGTGTACGGGGACGCATTGGCGCATGCCACGCCCGTTGCCTTCAGGGTGGCGACTGGCATGCGCCACGTGGGAGACCTCGACTGCCGTTTCGTAACGCATCCAAAGGACCGGGATCCATATCCCGCCGCTCTGTCGAATGGCCTTACCGCGGAGACGGACCATCCCGTCGGCGCCCTGCTCTCGGATATCCGGGGACGATGCGCCATTGACACTCACGGTATTGACTTCGGAGTCGTTGGCGGCTTCAAGAAAGTCTATTCGGTCTTCACTCCGGATGACCTGCAAGAGCTGTCAAAGCTCGCCGACATCCCGTCTATGCCGCGCAGTCTGGCCGAGAATTTCAATTTTTTCGCCCGCCATGGCCTGGACGAAAGAGTCGGTGCGATCGCGATCGACTACCCGCACAGAACGGTTAATGTGTACTTCAACGAGGTACCCGCTGAATGCTTTGAATCGAAGACCGTCGTGCCGATGCTCCGCGAAATCGGACTACCGGAACCGAGCGAGCAGATGCTAAAGCTCGGCCAGGAAGCGTTCGGACTATATGTCACCCTGAGCTGGGATTCTTCGAAGATCGAGCGATTCTGCTTTGGCGTGACAACCACGGATCTGACGACACTTCCCGTTCGAATCGAACCCGAAATCGAGCAGTTCGTGAAAAGTGTTCGTCATGGTGATGGCGACCGTAAGTTCGTCTACGGCGTCGCGTCGTCACCCGAAGGAGAGTACTACAAACTCGAGTCGCACCTTAAATGGAAGCCCGGGACGGTGGACTTCATTTAATAATCCGAGCCGGTCACCGCGTGGGGCGGGCCTGGCAGGGGCACCGTCAAGGACTTGCCGGGTGATCGGTTGCGCTCTTGCCCGCAGTCAGCTGGAGTGGGTACGTCCGCGACTGCGGACGCCGACGGGCTACGCGCCACCGAACGTCGACGCTGGGCCTTGTGATAGGCGATCGACCGCGCGATGTCCGCCAGCGACTGGCGGCCCGGCCGAGCCGGCTCTGCGCGGTAGTCCTTGTCGACATATCAAACATGCTTACAGTAACCATGTATATAGTAACAGGGTTGTCGCCGTTCACCGAGGCGGTAACGCAGGAAGAGTCCATGACAGTGAAGGAGGTCCGATGAGCTCGCGAGGCACGCTATCCACTGGCAGCAAGCTGACGGTGGTCGCTCTCCTGGTCGGCGCCATCGGCTTCGTGCTCCAGATGATCGCTGGAGTGACGGACACCCCGACGATCCCGCCGGGCCTCGTGGCCATCTTGGTGGCGGCCGGACTGGTCGCATTCTTGCCTGGCCGGGGCGTGCCGGCCGCCGGCCCGGCCGCCGGGCTGTTCAACCTGATCATCTTCTTCGCTGCCGGCAAATCGGACAGGCTTTTCGAGTCGAGCCCGGCGAGCGGCATGGTCGGTGCGTGGCTCATGGTCGTGGGACTGGCCGTCGCCACCATCGCCGGGACGATCGCCACCATGCAGAACTACCGGACACAGCCGGTGGCTGACGGGTGAACGAGCCCGTCCGTCGTCCCGCAGCAGGTCTGGCCTCGGTAGTAAACATATAGACTGTTGTGGTGCAATCGGCCGAACCCCATCCGACGGGCTATCTCCTCTGGCACTTGTCGCTGCGGTGGCGGGTGGCGATGGACCGCATGCTCGCGCCGCTCGGGCTGACGCACGCCCAGTACGCCGTGGTGGCCTCGCTCTACGCCATCACGATGGGTGGTACCCGTCCGAGCCAGCGGCAGCTGGCCCAGTTCAGCGGCTTGGAACCCATGTACGTTTCGAGGTTGGCCCGCACCCTCGAAAAGGCGGGATTCCTGGAGCGGGCCGACAACCCGGACGACCCACGGGCCGTCCAGCTTGCGCTCACACCCAAGGGCGTGGAGGTGGTCAAGACGGCCGCGCCCAAGGTGCGGGAGCTTGAGGACCGCTATCTGGAGCCCTTGGGCGGGAGCGCCAGTGGGAAGAATCTTGAGCTGAGGCGGACTCTGCAAACGTTGCTCAGCCACGCGCACTCCCTGAGCGGCGCACAGTCCCAGACAGCGATTGGGACCTAGGCTCCATCTACCGAGGCGGCTTGCCGAGGTCGGAGAGCTGCATCCACAACGACGCCGCCTCGGCACTGATCGGCTCGTCTGGGACGAGCCGTTCCGGGTGAGCCGGCGGCAGAGACGGCGTCGGCGTCGTGGCGACGTCTTGTTCGGCGTCCGGGTAGACCCGAAGTGGAACGGGCGGCATCCAAGCAGCGGCGTAGGCGGTGTAATTCAGGCCTTTCCAGAGGTGTCTCAACAGCCGACGCCCCAGGTTTGCGCCCATCTTGTCCTCCAGCGGTAGCCCGTACTTCGTGGTGGACGATGGCAGAGAGCACTCAAGGGCCGGTTGAAGATCGGTGGGCAGGCGTCGAATCCGGTATCGCGACCCGGTCCACCGTTGCCGGTTGTCCCAGCCGTCTTCCATTGGCAGTTGAGCCGGCCGGGCCACTCTGCCCTGGTGAATCCGCAGACGATGACCGCCGACGTGGAGCAGTGGCATGGTTGCCTTCATTGCCGCGAGCTGACCTTCGGCAGACGCTTCGAACGCTCCATGCGCGTGTGTCCCGGGTGTGGTGCCCATACTCGGCTCACCGCCGAGCAGCGCATCGGACAACTGTTGGACGCCGAGTCCGTCATGCCCCTCGGCCATGTGAGCGTGAACGACGATCCGCTCGGATTCGTGGACGAGTGTCCCTACCCGGAGCGGCTGAGCCGTGCGCGCGAGACCACCCAGGCCGAGGAGGCGATCACCTGCGTCACCGGGAGTCTGCAGGGACATCCGGTCGTGGCAGCGGTCATGGACTTCCGGTTCATGGGAGGCAGCCTCGGTGTGGGGGTGGGGGAGCGCCTGGCAGCGGCGGCACGGACCGCCCTGCGGACTCGCACGCCGCTCTTGCTCGTCACCGCATCGGG
Source organism: Actinomadura alba (assembly GCF_014323705.1). Lineage (GTDB taxonomy): Bacteria > Actinomycetota > Actinomycetes > Streptosporangiales > Streptosporangiaceae > Actinomadura_C > Actinomadura_C alba. Next base: position 120,045 of record NZ_JABVEC010000018.1, on the reverse strand, counting down.
CGGGGCCCGAATGCAGGAGGGCGCCTTCTCGTTGATGCAGATGGTGAAAGCGAGTCAAGCTCTCGCCGAGTTGGACGAGGCGGGCGTTCTCACCATCTCGCTGATCACGGATCCGACCTACGGAGGCGTCGCCGCCTCGTATGCGACGTTGCCGGATGTCATCTTCGCCGAGCCCGGTGCGCGGGTGGGTTTCGCCGGTCCCCGCGTGATCCAGCAGACGATCCAGCAGGCCCTTCCCAAGGGGTTCCAGACCGCCGAGTTCATGCTGGAGCGAGGCTTCGTGGACGCCGTGGTCCCGCGTGCCGCACTCCGGCCCGCCCTCGCCTCCGTTCTCGGCGCGGGAGTCGGCGCAAAACGCGAAGCGGGGGGTTCTCCGCCGCCGCCCGCTCGCCTGATCCGCGATGCGGGAGCCCTGCCCGAACGGGATCCCTGGCAGGTGGTGGAGCTGGCGCGGCATCAGCAGCGGCCGACGACCATCGACTATTTCAGCCGGTTGCTCGCCGAGTTCCAGGAGTTGCGCGGCGACCGGGTCTCGGGCGACTGTCCCGCCATCGTGGGGGGCATCGGCCGTCTCGACGGCAGGGCAGTGATGGTCATCGGCCATCAGAAGGGTCGCAACACGGCCGAACGGGTCGCACACAATTTCGGGATGGCCTCGCCGGCCGGCTACCGCAAGGCCGGACGGCTCATGCGGATGGCCGCCAAACTCGGGCTGCCGATCGTCACGCTGGTCGACACGCCGGGGGCGCATCCGGGGGTGGAGGCAGAGGAGGCGGGGCAGGCTTGGGCGATCGCCGAGAACATTCGCCTGATGTCGGGGCTCCCGGTGCCGATCGTCACAGTGATCATCGGCGAGGGCGGCAGCGGCGGCGCGCTCGCGCTGGCGGTGGCCGACCGGGTGCTCGCCTTCGCTGGGGCGATCTACTCGGTGATCAGTCCTGAGGGCTGTGCGGCCATCCTCTGGAAGGACCGGGCCGAGGCGCCGCGGGCGGCGGCCGCGCTGCGCCTGGACGCACGTGACCTGCTCGCGCAGGGAATCGTCGACGCCGTCGTGCCGGAACCGGCGGATGGAGCGCACGAGGACCCCTTGGCCGCGACCGAGTTGTTGCGCGATGCGCTCATCACGACGTTGAACGAGTTGTCGGAGGCCGACCCGGGCGAACTGGTCGGCCGCAGACGGGAGCGGTTCGCCGCGTACGGCGTAAAGGACTGAGGTGCACATGAGTGACGAACCGGCCAGCAGTACGGAGAACACCCTCGAAGAACTGTGTCTGCGGACCGTCGAACTGATCGACGCCACGAGCGGTCCGCTGAAGAGCGTGCGCCTCCAGAGGGGCGACACCAGCATCGAGGTCGAGTGGCCCGACTTGGCTCGGGTGACGCCCCCTGCCTTGGACGCGACCGCAGTGCCTGTGCCTGTCGCGGATGTGGCCCCTGTGCCGGTTGCGGGCGCGGCTCCGCCGCAGACCCCTGACGCGGCTCGCCCCGGGGATTCCTTCGTCGTGGAAGCCCCCCTGGTGGGCACCTTTTACCGTGCGCCTTCCCCGGGAAGCAGGCCGTTCGTGGAGGTCGGCGACATCGTGGAGGAGGGTCAGCAGGTGGCCATCGTAGAGGCGATGAAGCTGATGAACGCCGTCAGCGCGGAGCGGTCCGGCCGCGTCGTCGAGGTGCTGGTGAACGATGCCGTTCCGGTCGAATACGGCGAGCCTCTGCTGGTGCTGGCTTCCGCCTGACCCCACGCTTTGGGAGGAGACCTATGTTCTCGACCGTTCTGATCGCCAACCGGGGGGAGATCGCGCTCCGGGTGGCTCGTACCTGTCGCGAGCTCGGCATTCGTACCGTCGCCGTCTGTTCTGACCCCGACCGTGAGTCCGCGGTGACGCGCTTCGTCGACGAATGCGTCCGGATCGGGCCCGCCGCTCCCCGGCGCAGTTACCTCAACGCCGCGGCCGTGATCACGGCCGCGCTTCAGGTGGGTGCCGACGCGGTGCACCCCGGGTACGGGTTCCTGTCGGAGGACCCTGACTTCGCCGAGATTTGCGAGACCGCCGGGCTGACGTTCGTGGGGCCGTCGTCGTCGCTGCTCGCCAAGCTGGGCGACAAGGCCCGGGCCCGTGAGATTGCCCGGGAAGCGGGGCTGCCCGTGCTGCCGGGCAGCCCGGAGACGCTTGAGACCGTCGGCCAGGCCAAGTCCGTCGCCGCCGCCATCGGCTACCCGGTCATCATCAAGGCGGTGGCAGGAGGTGGCGGCCGCGGCATGACGGTGGTGCGTGACCCCAGGGACCTGTCAGGCGCCTTCCTGGAGGCAAGGGCGGGTGCCCAAGCGGCGTTCGGCGACGCGAGGTTGTACGCGGAGCGGTACCTGGAGAATGCCCGGCATATCGAGGTGCAGATTCTCGGGGACGGCGAGGGCGAGGTCGTACAGCTCGGTGAACGGGACTGTTCCGTTCAACGGCGCAGGCAGAAACTGCTCGAGGAGACGCCTGCGCCTGGGCTGCCTCGTGAGCTGGCCGACCGGATCTGCGCGGCGGCGGTGCACTCAGCGCGCGAATTGGACTATGCGGGAGCCGGAACCTATGAATTCCTGGTCGACCAGGACGGGGGTTTCTACCTCATGGAGGTCAATTGCCGGATCCAGGTCGAACATCCGGTGACGGAGCTGGTGACCGGTGTGGATTTGGTGCGCGAACAACTCCGCGTTGCCGCCGGTTACGGTCTGTCGATTCGCCAGGAAGACATCGCGCCCAGGGGTGTGTCCATCGAATGCCGCGTCAACGCAGAGGACCCAGAGCGGGGCTTTCTGCCGACGCCGGGCGTCGTCGAGGAGTTCTCTGCTCCGGGTGGACCGTTCGTCAGAGTGGACACCCATGGGTTCCCGGGACTTCGAGTTACCGCCGACTATGACCCCCTGCTGGCGAAGGTGGCAGTATGGGCGCCCGACCGCCGTCAGGCCATCGAACGGGCCGATCGCGCCCTCGGTGAGTTCCGCGTGGCGGGCAGGGGGATGAGCACGACACGCGAATTCCTCCGCGAGGTGCTGGCAGACGCGACATTCCGTGCTGCCAAGCACACGACCGGCCTGGTCGGGGATCTGAAGCCGGCCGAAGTCCGGCGGACCGGTGCGAGACGGGCGTCCTGTCCATCCTGACCCAGGATGCGGTGATCCTTGCGCACGGCCGCGGGCCGGATGTGGCCAGCGAACGGCGCTCGATTCATATGTAATTCCCCAAACGTTCTCCCAACGTAGTCGGATGATCACATGGAGAAAGCCCTGGAGCTTCGCGCAACGGAATCACCCGTACGACTTTTGTTACATGGGAATGGCGGATTCATAACTGGAGCAGTCGTGCGGCGTGGGCTCCAGAGGGACGCGAGTCATCTTCGAGTGCCGCGCGAGGCCCGGCTGTGCATGGTGTGGCGGTGATCGTCCTGGTAGTGGCAGAGAGCGCTACTCGGGTGGAGCGAATTGAGCGGAGTGAAGGGTTCCTTATCTCGGGCTACAGGGGGTGAGAAATCGTACCGGCGGAGGTCCGACGATTCAAGGCCAGGTCGACTCACGGTGCGCTGGTGTTCGATTACCGCATTGCCCGAGTCGGACAAAAAAGGCCGAGAATCCGACATATGGCACGGGTCAGCGTGCATCGAGCGTCAGCGCAGAATGGCGGAGCGTATGCATTTCCGGATTCTGGGCCCATTGTGGGTCGCCGACGGGGTATTGGAGCTCACTCCCACGGCTCCAAAGGTACGGCAGGTTCTCGCCTTCCTGCTCGTCCGTAGCGGGAAGCTCGTGCAGGTGGATGAGCTTATCGACGAGCTGTGGGGCGACGAGCCCCCGAGCAGTGCGATGACCACACTGCAGACCTACATTTACAAGCTCCGCAAGGAGCTTCTGGAACGTTGCACATCGGCACAGCTCCAAACCCGGGTCTCGGGGTACCTGCTCGACGTCTCGGCGGAACGGGGCGACATCCTCCGGTTCGAACGGCTGGCCCATGAGGGCCGGACGGCATTGGAGGAGGGCGACCCGGCGCGCGCCGCCGAGCGCCTCACCGAAGCACTGGCACTGTGGCGCGGCCCGGCGCTGACCGACGTCGCCGTCGGGGAGATTCTGTCGGCGCACGTGACGCGGCTTGAGGAGGAGCGCCTGCGGACCCTGGAGCTGAGGATCACGGCCGACCTCGAACTCGGACGTCACCAGCAGCTGGTGAGCGAGCTCAAGATGCTGGTCTCCGAGCACCCGCTGAACGAACGCTTTCATGCCCACCTCATGATGGCGTTGCATCAGTCGGGCCGCCGCTACGAGGCGCTGGAGGCCTACCGGAGGTTGCGCCGCATGCTCGTCGACGAGCTCGGCATGGAGCCGTCGACATCCGTGCAGCAGCTACACCAGAACCTGCTGAGTTCCGATGTCGCGGAGAAGAACGCCACGGTGCGGACCGCGGTATCCGCGTCCTCGACTGTCGCTCCGTCCACCACCCCCGACTCTCCCTCCGGGCCTGCTCCTGGACGTTTTGAGACGCTCTTGGTACCCGCCCAGCTGCCCCCCGACATCTACGATTTCGTGGGCAGGAAGAGTGTCCTGGAGCGGGTACATCAATACCTGGTGCGCCCCGACGAGGAGAGCACCGCTGTACGCGCCGTTTGCATCTCTGGAATGCCCGGTGTCGGGAAGACCGCGCTCGCGTTGCGCGCGGGACATGCCGAGCGGGCCGAGTTTCCAGACGGGCAGCTCTATGCCGACCTGCGGGGCACGTCGAAGCACCCGGCCGACCCCTATCGGGTCCTGGAGGACTTCGCCCGGGCGATCGGCATTCCTCCGTCGGAGATTCCCGAGAGCATTCAGGAGCGGAGCAAGCTCTTCCGCACCTGGTGCATGGGCAGGCGGGTGCTCGTCGTCCTGGACAACGCGCATTCGCCGGCCCAGGTGAAGCCGCTGCTTCCGGCCTCGCCGAACTGCGCGGTCATCGTCACCAGCCGCTCGGGCTTGTACAGCCTGCCTGGAGTGCGGCACCTTGAGCTTGAGGAGATGGACGAGGACGAGGCGGTGCGGCTCCTCGTGACCGTGAGCGGGCGGGGGCATTCGGGGCCCATGGTCCGCGAAGCGGAACAGGCTGCCCGTCTTTGCGCCGGGCTTCCGCTCGCGCTCCGTTGCGTCGGCTCGCGGTTGGCGGGCATGCGCAGCTGGCCGATCGCGAAGCTGGTGGCGCGGCTTCAGGACCCGCGGGGACGGCTCGACGTCCTCTCCTTTGCCGACCTGGACGTCCGGAGTCGCCTAGAGACGGCCTACTGGGCACTCGATCCGCCCGCGCGCAGCATCTTCCGGCTGATCAGCTTGTTGCCGCCGCCCGATTTTTCCGCCACCACCGCTGCGCTGCTGGCCGGCAACGAGACCGACGAGGTGGAGACGCAGCTGCTCCGCCTGGCTGACTGCCATTTGCTGGCGATGACGGACGGCGTCGGTGATGGCGAGATCCGCTATCGAATGCACGAACTCGTCCGGATCTATGCCCGGGAACGCCTGGATCTGGAGTTTCTGGAGCCAGTGCCCGGTGGCGTGGCGCGGGATGAGCCAGGCACCGGGCACCGTGGTGGAAAGGACCTCGGGCACCGTGGGAAGGACCTCGGACACCGCGGGACGGACCTAGGGCGCCGCCAGAAGGACCTCGGGTACCTCAAGGAGGATCCGGGGAACACTGGAGGAGCTCTCGAGCATCGCGGGGACGGTCACGAACGCAGTGAGTCGGACCTGCTCCGCGCGACCCCGGAATGCGCCGATCCCCGAGAGCCGATTCCCTTGCCGTCAATAGGCGCCTAGCAGCTCTGCGCTGCCGGGGAGCACCCTCCGGCGCGCTCGCCCGATCTCGTTCCGCCCCCTCTCGTCTCCAGCGGACCTCAAGCCACCACCTCCAGCGGACCTCAAGCCACCGCCTCCAGAGTGGGTGCACCGGTAGCGAAGGCCACCGGAGACGAAGGGAGCGAAAGTTGTCCCAATTCAGCGTTGACGACATCAGGCGAATCCTGCGCGCCTGCGCCGGTGAGCCGGATTCCATCAGCCTGGACGACGACATCAGCGCGGTCAGCTTCGAAGAGATGGGCTACGACTCCCTGGCCCGCCTGGAGCTGGCCGCGCGGATCCAGCAGGAATTCCTGGTGAACATCCCCGAGGAACAGGTCGATGAACTCAGGACGCCGGACGCAGTGGTGGGCTACGTCAACCCCCGACTGACCGTGGCGTGATCGCGGCACCTCAACGAAGGGACTTGCCCCATGGCGGGACACACCGACAATTCGATCATCATCGACGCGCCGATGGGCCTGGTCTGGGACATGACCAACGACGTCGAATCCTGGCCTCGGCTGTTCAGTGAGTACGCCTCCGCCGAGATCGTGGCACGTGAGGGAGCCACTGTCCGCTTCCGGCTCGCCCTGCACCCGGATGAGAACGGAAAAGTTTGGAGCTGGGTCTCCGAGCGCACTCCCGACCCGTTGACGCACACCGTGCGGGCGCACCGGGTGGAGACCGGCGTCTTCCGATACATGAACCTCTTCTGGCAGTACGAGCAGGTCGCCTCCGGTGTGCGGATGCGCTGGGTGCAGGACTTCGCGATGCGGGATGACGCTCCGCTGGATGATGCGGGCATGACCGACCGCCTGAACCACAACACCGCGATCCAGATGGAACGCATCAAGCGGCTGGTGGAGGAGGCAGCTGAGCGCGTCGCATGAACGCACCGCAGGCGACCATGAGAGAGCACGTCCTCGTCCCGGCCGAGGACCCTGGCATGCCGGCGCACTCCGTCCGCTTCCTGCTGCTCGGGCCGCTGGAGGTTTTGGACGGGCGCCGGAACTGGACCCCACGCGCGAACAAGCTGAGGGTACTGCTGGCAATCCTCCTGGTACGGGGGAACACCGTGGTCTCGACCGACACGCTGATCTCGGAACTGTGGGGTGACAAGCCCCCCCGAACCGCGATGAAGGCGCTGCGGGTGTACGTGTCGCAGCTCCGCCGTATCTTCGACGCCCTGACCGCTTCCGGGCCACCCGTGATCGTCACCCGCGATCCGGGCTACCGGCTGGAGATCGATGACGACTCGCTCGACGCGAACCAGTTCGAGCGGCTGTGTGAACGTGGGCGAGCGGCCTGCGACGGCGGCGACATGGAGCGTGCGCTGAGGCACTACCGGGAGGCAGCGGGCATGTGGAAAGGGTCCGCGCTGGTGGATGTGCGTTCCTCGCCACTCTTGGAGGCGGCGGCCCTGCGCCTTGAAGAGTCGCGGATCTTCGCTCTCGAGCGGCGGATCGATCTGGAGCTGCGCCTGGGCGGGCACGCCGAGGCCATCTCGGAGTTGCGCGCCCTCGTCAGAGAGCATCCGCTCAACGAGCGGATTCACGCGCAGTTGATGGTGGCGCTGAGCCTGGCCGGTCGGCGAAAGGACGCGTTGGAGGCGTATCGCGGGCTCCGCGGCGCGTTCGTCGAGGACCTCGGGGTCGAGCCCAGCCGGGACTTGAAGCTGCTCCACCAGGAGATCCTCGAGGCGGACGACCGAGCGCCGCTCCGATGGGAGTCATGGGCCCGATGAGCGCCGGCCCGGAGTTTTCCGGCAGCTGATCTCGGCTTAATCCCGCCCTGAAAACCTGATGACCCGAGCCCACTCGAAGCTCGAAGGGACGGCACCATGGATTTCGGCCTCAAGGGAAAGCACGCGGTGGTCACCGGAGGCACCCGAGGTATCGGGCGTGCCATCACCCTGGCTCTGATCGAGCAGGGCGTCTCCGTCACGGCCTGCCATCGGCAGGAGAGCGACGAGGCGGCGACCCTCCGGGCGGAGTTCGCGGCACGCGACGCGGCCGCGCGGCTGGTCCCCGCGGACGTCGCCGACGAGGGCGACGTGCGCCGCCTGCTCGACGTGGCCCACGAAGCGTTCGGACCGGTCGACGTCCTGGTCAACAACGCCGGGGTGATCAGCCATCTGCCACTGGCTGAAATGCCCACGGCGGAGTGGCGCCGCGTGGTCGAGACCAACCTCGGTGGCACTTATCAGATGATCCGCGGCTCGCTGGACCGGCTGGCGCGCCCGTCTTCGATCGTCAATATCACCTCGGCCGTGGCCAAGCACGGAATGCCGAACGCCGCGCACTACGTGGCCTCCAAGGCGGGCATCATCGGCCTGACTCGTGCGCTCTGTAAGGAGCTGGGGGCGGAGGGCATCCGCGTCAACGCCCTCACGTGCGGCATCGTCGACAACACCGGGCAGAAGAGCCCCCAGGGTGAAGCCGGGAAGCGACGCTACGCGCAGATGACCGCGTTGGGGAGGCTCGGCGAGCCCGCCGAGATCGCCGCAGCCGTCCTGTTCCTCGCCAGCGACGCCGCAGCGTATGTCACCGGCGCCGTACTCGATGTCGACGGCGGGATCTAGGAGATCGATCAGGAGGAGGCCCCGATGGTCCGTGCAGTGCTCACGATGCTGGTGCGTGAAGGATGCGAGTCCCTTTTCGAGGACATCTGGTTCACGGCGCTGAAAGAGGCCGAGCCTCCGGGGAGCCTGGGTCAGACACTGATGTCAGATCCCGAGGAGCGGCGGAGGTACGTCATCACCGGTGACTGGGAGAGCCGGGACGCACTTCGGGCGTTCGAGTCCAGCCCGGAACGCCGTGCCATGTCCGCGGCGTTCGAGCCTATCCGGGAAGCGGCGAGCAAGCAGGTGCTCGACATCATCGCCCGGACCTGATCCCGGCCATGCGGACCGAGGTCCGCAGGCTCATTAAGGAAGGACGACAGCCATGACCGTACGCATCCTTGTCCGCGCGACCCCGAGGAAAGAGGACCAGGAGAAGTTCGAGGAGGCCTACCGTCAGGTCACCGAAACGGTGCGCGGCACGCCCGGGCACCTGCACGACGAGTTGTTGCGCGATGCCGAGGACGGCGAGACCTACATCCTGCTCGCCGAGTGGGAGAGCGAGCAGGCCTTCCGCGCCTGGGAGGACGATCCCAGACATATGCAGATGGCGGCGCCGATGTTCCCCTACTGGGGCGACCGGGGGGTCGAGCGCCGGATCTTCGAGGTACGTGCCCGGCTCGACAGCGTTTGACATTCCTTCCTCCTGAGACAGGTGAGGTGACGTGATGCCGGCCGTGCGGAACGCGGTCGTGGTGGGCGCGGGCATCGGCGGTCTGACGGCGGCCATCGGGTTGTCCAGAGCCGGTGTCGACACCACGGTCCTCGAACGGCGCTCGACTCCCGACCGGCTGCTGACCGGCGGTGGATTCATGCTCTGGCACAACGCGCTGCTCGCCCTCCGCGAGCTCAAATTGGACGAGCAGGTCGCGGAGGCGGGGGTCGAGATCCTCTACCACGAGTTCCGGTCCGACCGGGACCGGCGGCTCGCCCGTTGGGACATCGCTCCGGAGGCGGCGCGGTACGGCGTGCCCGCGCTCGGTCTGCGCCGTTCCGCGCTCAACACCGTGCTGATGGACGCGGCGGGCGACTGCGTACGGCTGGGTGCCCGCTGCGTGGGCTTCGAGCAGGACGCGGACGGGGTGACCGCGCGGCTGGAAGACGGCGGCGAGGTACGTGCCGACGTTCTCATCGGAGCCGACGGCCTGCGTTCGACGGTCCGCGAGGCCATGCGCAAGGGACATGACCTCCCGCCGCGCTATGCGGGCTACACGGCCTGGCAGGCGATCACCCGCCTCCCGGGCGAGGACGCCGTCCCCACCGGGACCTTCTTCAATCTCTGGGGCAGGGGTGGGCTCCGCTTCCTCTACATGCGGTTGAACGACGACGAGGTCTACTGGGACGCCATCACCGCCGACAGTGTGGGCGGCTCGTTCGACATGCTGGCCAAGGGGCGGCGCGACGTGCTGGCTGAGGCGTACCGCGACTGGCCGGCCCCTGTCCCGCGCATCATCGAGACCACCGAAGAGGACGCGATCCTTCCCATCGACATCTTCGACCGCCCACCCGACCGCTGTGCCGGCTGGGGCGCCGGCCGCGTCGTTCTGCTGGGAGACGCCGCACATCCGATGACCCTCAACCTGAGCCAGGGCGCGGGCCAGGCCATCGAGGACGGGGTCGCCCTCACCAGGCTCCTCGCCGAGCATGACGATGTGTCGGCGGCGGTCTCCGCCTTCGAGGCGCTCCGGTACGAACGGGTCGCAGGCATGATCAGCACAGCCTGGTCGATCGGCGCGATGGGCCGCTGGCACAGTCGGTTCCGCTGTGCGGGGCGGGACCTGTTCATGCGCGCGTTCTTCGATTCCAAGGGGCGCCGTGAGAGCTACAAGCAGATGATGGACGTGCGGTTCTGATGGCCGTCGACATCCTCCTCGCGGCCTTCCTGTTGCTGTCGGGCGGGCTCGCGGGCGTTCTGTTCGCGGTCGAGGTGGCCATCGTGCCCACGGTCGGCGCTTTGCCGGGAGAAGGCTATGTCCAGGTGCACCGGCTTCTGGACCGGCGTTTCGACCCGCTGATGCCGAGGGTCAACAAGGTCGCCCTGGTGATCTGCGTTGGGGTCATCGTGCTGGCGGGGGACATGTGGCCGAGGGTCGCCCTGGCGCTGGCCGGGCTGTGCATCATCGGGGTCGCCGTGGTCTCCGAGGGCTGGAACGTACGGATCAATCGCGACATCGACGCCTGGGACCCGGCTGATCCACCGGCGGACTGGCCTCGCGTGCGGACCCGGTGGGCGGCGGCCAACCGGATCCGGGCGCTCTTGGCGGTGGCGGGCTTCGTGGCGGCGATCGTCGGTGCGGCGCTGGCCTGGGGGTGAGAAGCGTCCTGCCGGCGACATCACGGCAGGGCGCGGCTCATTCGGCGGCATAATAGCTATGGCGATAGTAGTTATGTAGATAATAGTCATGTTGTGCTCCCGGCCCCGATCTCAGGCTGATCAAGTACCTCTGGAGGTTCGCGATGACGAGGCTGATGGCGGTGCCGGCGGGACGCCGGGCCAAGTGGCTCGTCCTGGTGGCTTGGCTGGTGCTGCTCTTCGTGGCGGCACCCTTCGCCGGCAAGCTGTTCACGGCGGCTGACAACGACCGGCTCGAGTACCTGCCCAAGAGCGCGGAATCCACCGAAGTACTCAAGGTCCAGGAACAGTTCCCGCAGGGACAGGTCATCCCCGCCATGGTCGTCTACCAGAGGGACGGCGGACTGACAGTGGCCGACAAGCAACGAGTAGCCGCCGACCAGCAGAAACTCACGAGGGAATTCGCACCCAAGGCGAGAGCGCAGCCGCCGGTGGTCTCCACGGACGGCACGGCCCTGCTGTACACGGTCCCGCTCGTGGCGGCCGAGGGCGAGCAGGAGGGTGAGGTCATCCTTGACGCGGTCGACGGCATGCGCGACCGGCTGGGCGAGCCGGGCGCCGGTCTCGATGTCAAGGTCGCAGGCCCGGCCGGTCTCAGCGCCGATGAGTTCCTGATCTTCCGGGAGATGGAGTTCACCCTCGTGCTGATCCCGGTCGTGGTGGTGGCGATTCTCCTGTTGCTCATCTACCGCAGTCCAGTGTTGTTCCTGGTGCCGCTCTTCGCTGTCGCAGCGGCCAACCAGGTCGGCAGCGCGAGCGTGTACGGCCTGATCAAGGGACCGGGCATGGTCGTCAACTCCATGGCGACCGGTGTGCTGACCATCCTCATCTACGGCGCAGGGACCGACTACGCCCTGTTGCTGATCTCCCGGTACCGGGAGGAACTGGGCCGTCACGCCGACCGGCACGAGGCGATGGCGGAGGCGCTGCGCAGGTCCGGCGGCGCGATCCTCGCCTCGGCCGGCACGATCGCCCTCGCCCTGCTGTGCCTCGGCGTCGCGGACCTCAACTCCACGCGTTCGCTGGCCCCTATCGGGGTCCTGGCGGTCGGCTCCGCGGTGCTCGCCATGATGACCTTGCTGCCCGCGCTGCTGGTCATCTTCGGCCGGTGGGTCTTCTGGCCGCGGGTACCGCATGCCGGCCTGAGCCCGCATGCCTCCCGCCTGTGGGTGCGCGTCGGGAATCTCGTGACCGCACGGCCGCGGGTGGTCTGGGCGACGACCGCGGCGGTTCTGGCGGTGGGAATGCTCGGGCTGACCGCGTTCAACGTCCCGCAGCAGACGCGTTTCACCAGCCCTCCCGACTCGCTCAAGGGGCAGAACACCATTTCGGCCCATTTCGCCGCGGGCGCGAGCAACCCGGTGGACGTGATCGCGAATGCGACCCAGGCCGAGCAGGTCAAGGCCGCCGCGCGCTCAGCGGGCGTGGCCACGATCGAGGAGTCCGGCAGGTCCGGTGGGAAGGTCCAGCTCCAGGCCACGCTGGCGGCCGAGCCGGACACCGCGGCCGAGCGCGCCGCGGTTGAACGGCTGCGGGAAGGCCTGCACGCGGTGCCGGGCGCGGAGGCGAAGGTCGGTGGTTCCGCGGCGATCGAGCTCGACATGGTCGAGACGACCGTGCGGGACTCGTGGCTGGTGATCCCGCTGGTCCTGCTGGCCGTCCTGCTGGTGTTGTTCGCCCTCCTGCGTGCCCTGACGCTGTCGCTCCTCCTCATCGCCACCGTCGTGCTGTCGTTCGGCGCGGCGATGGGCATCTCCACGGTTCTGTTCGAGTACGTCTTCAACTGGACCGGGCAGGACGCACAGCTACCCCAGATCGCCTTCGTCTTCCTGGTGGCGCTCGGGGTGGACTACAACATCTTCCTCATGAGCCGCGTCCGTGAGGAGTCCATACGGCAGGGAACCCGGCAGGGCACCATCACGGGCCTGGTGTCGACCGGCGGTGTCATCACGTCGGCGGGTGTCGTCCTGGCGGCCACGTTCAGCGTGCTGATCACGCTCCCCGTGGTGGGTTTCGCCGAGCAGGGCGTCGTCATCGGCCTGGGCGTGCTGATCGACACCTTCATCGTGCGCTCGCTGCTGGTTCCCGCGCTCACCTACGACTTCGGTGACCGGATCTGGTGGCCGAGCCGCCTCGCCCGTCGACAGGTCGAGCGGCAACGAGAGCGCGAACGAGTGCTCGCGCCGGAACAGAAGGGATGAGCATCGATGGTGGAGCGACTGGCAGGCGGCATGGCGACCGGCGAGGCGACCGGCGAGGCGAACGGCCCTACCACCACCCTCCTTGGACGGCCGGCCGCCGGGTACCTCGACGAGGCCGCCGGTGCACTCGCCGTGGTCAAACGGGAGATCCTCCGCAGGCTCGAGCTCGCGCCCGGACAGCGGGTCCTCGACGTCGGGTGTGGCAACGGGACCGACCTGCTGGACATGGCCGCGCAGGTCGACCCGGGCGGTGAGGCGATCGGCGTGGACGTCAACCCGGAGGCGATCGAGGAAGCCACGGCCCGGTGCGAGGCCACCGGCGTTCCCGCGACGTTCACGACCGCCAGTGCGTACTCGCTGCCGTTCTCGGACGACCGATTCGACGCATGCAGATCAGAGCGAATGGTCCAGCACCTGGACGAACCGGTGCGGGCCGTAGCGGAGATGCTGCGGGTTGCCAGACCAGGCGGGCGGATTCTCGTGGCGGACCCGGATCACGGCATGTGGGCGCCCGACCTGGACGACCAGGAGGCGACGCGGGCCGTGCTCGCGTGGTGGTTCGACAACGTCCGCAATCCCTGGATCGGGCGCCGGCTCCCCGGCGTCCTGCGCGCCGCCGGCGTGCGGGAGGTGCAGGTCACCGTCGCGCCCGTAGTGCTGAACGGGCTGGCAGCCGCCGACGGGCTCACTGGACTGTTGAACGCGGTACGCCAGGCCGGTGAACGGGGTGTGATCGCGCCCGACCGGGCCCGGGTCCTGCAGGAGCAGATCACCGCCCGAGAAGCCGAGGGCGGGTTCCTGATGTACGGCACGATCGTCCTCGCGGAGGGGAGGAAAGCGCTCCCATGATTCAGCCTCCCCGCTACGCCGAGGCGATCGACGACGCGCTCGACCGGATGTGGGAGGTCGGGTTCGAGTTCGGGCCGGACTTCGCCGTACACGCGCCGATGGCCGCAGAGACCTTGATCACTCTGGGGCACCCCGACGTCGTGCCGTCCTGGCTCGAGCTCAACCGGCGGCAGCGTCGCTACACCGCGCCACCCGCCGCCGCCGAACCGATCCCGGACGACGATCCCGGGGCGCAGCGGCTCGCGCTGGGCGACTACCGGCGTGTCGCCGACTGGGTCGCCTTCTTCGACCGGCGGCTCGACACCGCTCCATGGCAGGAGGTGGTCGTCAGGTGGTGGCCGGTGCTCCTGGACGGCGCGTTCGCGGCCTTCACCCACGGACTCATCCGGACCGCGCACGCGGTGCGGATCCTGCGGACCACCCCCGAACCCAGCCCGCTCCAGCTGAACGAGCTCGCGCGCGGGCTGGCCTACTGGGCGGCTCGCCATACGCCGATCATGACCGGGGATGCCGACGAGAGGACGTCGGCTCCGGCAGAGCGGGACGTCCAGGTCGCTTTGAGTGACCTGACCGTGGCGAGCGCCGGGAAGTACGCGACGCTGGCGCCCCGGCCGCCCGTTCCGCTGGTGCACGCGATCACCGCTCCCGCGGCCATGCGCCTGGTGCTGCCCATCCTGCCCGGCGAGCTGCGGTTGCGGACCTGTGAGGTCGCCGAACGACTCGTGGAGATGGTCTGGAACAGGATCCCGGGATTCCCCAGCGGCCGGGGGCCGGCCCGCGAGCCCGGTTACCGGCCGCCTACGGGCGAACACCTCACCGAGGAGGCGGTGCAGATCGGGGACGAGCACGCCATCAAGCTCGCTGAGGCCTGCGTGCGAGAGTACGCGCTGCGTCCCGACGACCGATATCTCGCCGCGGCGCACACGCTGAACATCAGTTGCCGGTACGAAGGAGGACTGTGATGTCCGGCGATCTCGATATGACGATGATGCTCGTGACGCACAACGCGATGCGGCGCGACCTGCGCCATCTGGCCGACGCCGCCGAGAAACTGGAAGAGGGGGATGCGCGCGGTCGCGAGTCCGTGCGAGTGGGCTGGGAAACCTTCAAGGCGATGCTGCGTAGCCATCACGAGGGTGAGGACCGGCGTATGTGGCCGCGGATGCGGGCCGGTCTCCGTGGCCGCCCCGACGATCTGGCGGTCCTGGCCGCGATGGAGGAAGAGCACGAGCGGATCGAGCCGCTGATCCGGGCCGTGGACCAGGCGCTCGCGCGGCCGGACGGGGCCGGTGCCCTGCTGGCGGATGCGACCGACCGGTTCTGTGGCGAGCTGGGTGAGCACCTGACCCACGAGGAGTCGGCCGCTCTACCGCTGGTCGGGGTCGCGATGTCGGCCGGCGAGTGGGAGCGATGCCTCGCGGACATGCGCGGCGGAGGTTTGGCGGCCCTACGTTCCGCTCCGGAGTTCTTCCCGTGGCTGATCGGGGAGGCGGACCCGGCGGACCGGGCGGCCGTGCTCGGCCGGGTGCCTCCTCCGGTGCGCCTGCTTTTCCAAAAGGTGTGGCTGCCCCGCTATGCGAGGCAGCCACGGTGGTTGTGAGATGACCGTCCAAGGTCACTGTCCGCCAGGAGGTCCAGGAGGTCCAGGAGGACCGCCCGGACCGCCCGGACCCGGAATGACACCGAGTTGCCGCATCATGCCGAGGTCGTCCCGCAGCGCCCAGTGTTCGGCGATCTTGTCGTCGGCGAACCGGACCAGGTGCATCTGCGGGACCTCGACGCTCTTGCCGGTGCCCGGTAGACCCGACCCGGGGAGTGGCCCCGCATGCGTTCCCTTCATCACCATCCGGAGGGCCACGGTGTCGCCCTCGGCCACGACCTGTTCGATCTCGTACTCGAGATCGGGGAAGGCGGTGCGTGCGGCCTTCGCCGCGTTCAGTACGCGTTGCGGGCCGCGCTCGGGCGCTCCACTGTGGTCGGTGTAGTCGGCCGTGTAAGTTTCATTCGCCAGCTCGGCTCCGGCCTTTCCTCGGAGAATATCCAAAGACCGTAGCAGGATTGCCTTATTCCTTTCTTGTTGGCTCTCTTCGGGCATCATTATTCCCTTCTGAAGAGTTGATGATCTGCATCTTATTGGGACGGTACCCAGTTCCATAAATGTTGTCAAGGTGCCATCTTGTCGTCTTTTCCTCTCGCTTAGCCGCCAATTTATCGACGTGCCGCACACTGGTCAGGTGGCTCGTGTTCGAACCGGGCGGGCCGGAGAGGACCGATGATGGGCAAGTGGACCGCGGCCGATATCCCTGATCTTTCCGGAAAGTCGGCGATAGTCACCGGCGCCAACGCCGGCCTGGGCTTCTACACCGGACTGGAACTCGCCCGCCACGGCGCGGAAGTGACCTTGGCCTGCCGGAACCGCGAGCGCGGTGAGCGCGCGCGAGCCGAGTTGCGCAGGCGGGTGCCGGCGGGTGATCTCGCGTTGCGCATTCTGGATGTGGCGAACCTGGATTCCGTACGGGCGTTCGCCGACGAGTATCTCTCCGATCACCCTGGGCTCGACATTCTCGTCAACAACGCAGGGGTGATGGCCACCCCGTACACGCTGACGCCGGACGGGTTCGAGCTCCAGTTCGCGACCAACTATCTGGGGCATTTCGCGCTGACCGGGCTGTTGTTGCCCGCGCTCCTGGCCCGGCCGGGCGCTCGGGTCGTCAACCTCACGACCTTCGGGGTGAACTACTGGGGGAAGATCGATTTCAACAACCTCCAGGGTGAGCGGAAGTACAACAAGTCCGCGGCCTATACGCAGGCCAAGATGGCCAACCTGGTGTTCGCCAAGGAACTTTCCCGGCGCTATGCCGAACGCGGGCTGATCGGCGTGGCGGCACACCCCGGATACGCGGTGACCGACGTGCTCTACGTGGGCCCGCGGATGACCAACAACAAGATCCAGGAGTTCTGGTACCGCCTCACCACCGCGATTGTCGCCAAGCCCACCGCACAGGGCGCGTGGCCCTCCCTGTACGCCGCCTGTGCGCCCGGGGTCGAGCCCGGCGAAAGCTATGCGCCGCAGGGGCCCGGACAGATCCGGGGCCGTACCGGAAAGGTGAAGACCCCCGCGCGAGCTGAGGATCCCGTGCTGGGCCTGCGTCTGTGGGACGTCTCAGAGGACCTCACCGGCGTGTCGTACGAACTGACCGTTCCCAAGACGAAAGGACCCTGAGGATGGGAGAACACGCACCGGCAGAGGCGCAGCCACGGGTCTTTCACGGCCAGGTGGCGCTCGTCACCGGAGCCAGCAGCGGGATAGGTGCCGCCACGGCCCGGACACTCGCCGCCCGGGGGGCCGTGGTCGCGGTGAATTACCACCGCGGCGAGACCATGGCGAAAGAGGTCGTCGAGTCGATCGAGACCGCGGGCGGCCGCGCGCTGGCGCTCCAGGCCGACGTGACCGACCGTGACCAGGTCAAGGATCTGGTGGAACGCGCCCAGACCGAGCTTGGACCTGTCGAGATCCTGGTGACCAACGCGACCGGCCTGTACGGATTCGACGTGAAGGTCGCCCCGTTCATCGGCACCTCTGTGGAGTACACCGAGTGGATCGTGCAGCGGCAGCTGCGGGCGGTGCTGAACCCCATCGACCTCATCCTGCCGGGAATGATCGACCGCGGGCACGGCTCCATTGTCGCTGTCGGCGCGGCGTTGTCGCGTACGCCCGCGCCCGGGTTCCTGCCGCTGAGCATGGCGAAGGCGTCCGTCGAGGCCGCGGTCAAGGTGCTCGCCCAGGAGGCCGGCCCCTATGGGGTCCGCGTCAACGGGGTGGGGCCGGGGCTGATCATCACTCGGGTCGCCGAGGGGCTCCCCGAGCAGGTCCTGCGCGCCAACGCCCAGCGCGCCTCAGTGCGGCGCAACGGCCTGCCGCAGGACGTGGCCGAGGTGATCGCCTTCCTGGCGGCCGACCCGGCCGGTTACCTCACCGGAAGCTATCTCCTTATCGACGGCGGTACCGCGTTGGTGTGACGGGCCCGATTCGAGGTGAAGCACCCGACCTGCGAAAAAGAGCGAGGCTGATGCACGTGAAGGAAACCAACTGCGACGTCCTGATCATCGGGTCGGGAATCGCCGGCTCCATGCTCGGCGCCATCCTTGCCGGGAACGGCGCCAAGGTCATCCTGGTCGACGGGGTGACACACCCCCGGTTCGCGGTGGGGGAGTCGACGATCCCGCACTTCCTCGTCCGGCTGAACATGCTGGCGGCGCGTTACCGCATCCCGGAGATCACGACGCTGGAGAGCATCCACGCGGTCGACAAGAAGATCGGCAGCACGTTCGGCATCAAGCGGCACTTCGCCTTCGTGTCGCACCGGCCGGGGGAGGAGCCCGATCCCGGAGAGACCATCCTGGCCGGAGTGCCCAGGGCGTTGTACAAGGCCACCCACATCTTCCGCCAGGACAGCGACGCCTACATGTTCCACGTCGCGATCAAGTACGGCTGTGATCCGCGCCAGAACTGGCGGGTCGCCGACGTCGACTTCGCGGCAGACGCCGTGACGGTGACCGGACAGAACGGTGAGCGCATCCGAGCGCGCTACCTGGTGGACGGGAGCGGTTTCCGCTCACCGGTCGCCGACGCGCTCGACCTGCGCGAGGACCCCTGCCGCTTCAAGACCGACACCCGGTCCATCTTCACTCACATGGTGGACATGCCGCCCTTCGACGACATGGTGGACTGGCCGAAGGAGCAGCGCCCGCCGCTGCGCTGGCATGACGGCACCCTTCACCACACCTTCGACCGGGGGTTCTTCTGGATCATCCCGTTCGACAACCACAAGAAGTCGACCAACCCGCTCTGCAGCGTGGGCCTGGTCCTCGACAACCGTGTCCACCCCAAGCCGGACGACATGACAGCGGAGGAGGAGTTCTTCTCCTATGTCAACAGGTTTCCGGCCGTGGCACGGCATTTCCGGGGTGCGCGCCGCGTCCGGGAATGGGTGTCGACCGGCCGATTGCAATATTCCGCCAAGAAGACCGTCGGGCACCGCTGGTGCATGATGTCGCACGCCGCCGGGTTCATCGATCCGCTCTTCTCGCGGGGGATGTCCAACACGGTGGAGGTCATCGACGCGGTGGCATGGCGGATCCTGGAGTCGCTGGAGGACGACGACTTCTCCGAGGAGAGGTACGAGTTCGTCGAGCGGCTTCAGCAGGGCCTGCTCGACTACAACGACGATCTATGCAACGTCGCATTCATCTCCTTCCCGCATTTTCCCCTGTGGGACGCGATCTTCCGCATCTGGGGCTTCAGCTCGAACTACGGCGCGATGCGGCTGAGCCGGGCCCAGCTCCAGTACAAGCTCAGCGGTGACGACGCCGTTTACAAGGCCCTGGAGGATGCCCCGAACGCCGGTTTCTGGTGGCCGGACGAGCCCGAGACCAAGGCCATGTGGGACACCATGGTCGAGACGGTCGAGAAGTTCGATGTAGGCGAGATCTCGGCCGACGCCGCCGCCCGCTCGATCCTCCGGATGGTGATGGAGTCCGAGCTGCCCCCCGCCGCATTCGGTTACAAGGACCCTGACAACCACAACCTGCACCCGACGACGGTGGATCTCGCCAAGTTCCTGTTCTGGGCCATCCGGAGCGGTCCGCCCAGTGCGAAAGAACTCGCCTCCGGCACCCTTCAGGCCATCGGCCGGGCGGCGCTGCGGCGCAAGAAGATCGCCTGAGTCGCGGACGACGCCACAGAGCCGGCCGTTCCCTTGGGGACGGCCGGCTCTCCGGCTCTCGGCGGTGGTGTTGATCAGCCGTTCTCGCACTGCTTCTTGAGAGCCTCGTTGAGGTTGTGGAAGTCTCGCTCGGTCTTGGCCAGAAGCCCGCCGATGATCGGGACCAATACGCCGGAGAACTGCTCTGAATGGACTAGGCGGGTCCCGCCGTCGGTGGCGGAAAGTCGGAATTCGTGGCGGCCTGCGACCAATCCTGGAATGGGAATGAGACGCGCCGACCAGCGCAACACCTGGTTTGGGACGGCCGCGAGCAGCGTCGCTTTGTTGGTCGCGCTCCACCCGGCCGAGGAGCGGATCTTCAGGATGACCTTGGCGCCCGGCGTGGGCGTTCCGGTCACCCGCACGATGAAGGGGTTCCACTCGGGATACGAGCCGAAGTCGGTGAGCACCTCCCACACCCGGTCCGGGGTCGCCTCGATGTCGATGGCGGTTTCGACCTCTCGCGTCAGCATGGAGCTCCCTCTCGCTCGGTGCCGTTTGCGAGAACGGTCTCCCTAACGGCTTGAGGCCGGCTGGAAGTCTGCTGGTGAGACGGTACGGATAAAGCACCGGCAAGGCGGCAGAAAAATGGCCTTAAGGGGTTCTGATATTGACATCTTGAGTGGGTCGTACGATCCTTATTTAAACAATTCATGGAATGGATGGTGGGTCGATGACGCACACCCCAGGAAGAATCGTCTCGCGTGACGCGGTGGCACCGGTCCACTGGATGGGTGAGGAGGGCCGGTTCCTGCTGCGCAGCGAGGACACCGGCGGCCTTTACACCTTCTTCGAGGTGACCACCTCCCCGGGAGGCGGCCCGCCGCTGCACATCCATGAGGACGCGGACGAGGCGTTCTATGTCATCGCGGGACGCTACGCGATCCATCTCGGTGATGAGGAGCACGAGGCGCCGGCAGGCTGTCTCGTGTACGGACCGCGCGGCGTGCCCCACAAGTTCCGCAACATCTCCGGCGGCCCGAGCAAGTTGCTGGTGATAGCGACCCCGGGTGGGGTGGAAGGCTTCTTCGAGGGGCTCAGCGGACTCATGGCGGCCGGCGCGCCGCCCGCTGCATCCGACATGATCGAGTTGGCCGCCGCGTTCCGCGTCCAGGGACTCGAACCGGTCGGGCCACCGCCGGGTGTTCCCGGACGGCCGCCGGGGACGTCCGGCCGTGGCGTCCGGTGAGCGGGTGAGCCCCGAGGAGCGGAACAAGGCGCTGGCTCGGCGCTGGCTCGACGAAGGCTGGTGCCGGGGCGAGCTGGATCTGGCGTACCAGATCTTCGCATCGGGTTTCGTGATGCGGGGGCGGCGCGTCGGGCCCGAGGGGCCCAGGCAGAGCGCACGGCTGATCCGTGCCGCCTTCGGCGAGTTGTCGGTCGAAGTCGGCCTCCAGGTCGCCCAAGGCGATCAGGTCGCCACTCACTACACCGCCCGGGGGCGGCATGTGGCCGAGTACCGCGGCATCCCTCCGACCGGGCGCTCGGCGGTCGCCTCCGGCATCCAGATCTGGACCGTGCGCGGCGGGCTTGTCGTCGCGGATCTGAACGTCTTCGACGAGTGGGGCCTGGTCTCCCAGCTCCGCTGATCCTCAAACGGCCCGAGCCGGCTCCGCGGAAGCGAAGCCGGCTCGGGCCGTCGTGCGGGCGGTCGCGATCACATGGGCTTGCGGCCGATGACGACCGTGTGCCCGTCGTAGTCCTTAAGCGGAACGGCCACGATGTCCACGAAGCCCGCTTCCCGCATCCACTCCCGGCACTCGGACCCGAGATAGCCGGAGCCACCGACGCTGAGCGTCATGGCCAAGCTGAGCAACAACGGGTTCAGCCTGCTCCGCTCCTCGTCCATCATCAGGTCGTAGACCATGAAGGCGCCACCGGGCCGCACGGCGTCGAACGCCTTGCTGATCACGGTCCTGCGCTGCTCGGCGGTCCAGTTGTGCAGCGCGTGGCCGCACAGCAGCGCCTCGCCCTCGGGCAACGGGTCGTCGAACCAGTCCCCGCCCTGGTAGCGCGCGCGATCCTGGACCCCGAGCCGAGCCATGTGCTCGGCGAAGAGTGGTTCGAGCGGCGGCATGTCGAAGACCGTGCCGGTCAGGTGCGGGTGGGCCTGGAGCAGGATGCCCGCGACGTTGCCGCGGGCCCCGCCCAGGTCCACGATCTTCGTCCACCGGCTCCAGTCGATCTGTCGGCTGAGCTCCCAGGCGATCTCGCTGCTGAGCGCGTCCTGTGCCTCGATGAACATGCGCTGCAGGTTCGGGTCCGCGTAGGTCTGCTCAAAGAACTCCGCGCCTTCGCCCTCCGGTGCGTCCTGCTGCGGCGGGTGGGGGATCTGCGGCTTGCCGGTGCGCAGCACCTCGCTGAGCCCCTCCCAGGTCGGCCGCATGAACCGATCGACGAACCCGAGGTAGGTGCCCATGTAGTAGCGCTTGTCGGGGACGAGATAGTAGTCGGCCTCCGCGCTGTTGCGGTATCGGTCGCCGTCCCGTTCGAGCAGGTCCATCGCGACGAGCGCGTCGAGGAAGACGGGGAAGGCGGATGACTGCACGCCGAGCTTGTCGGCGAGCTCCCCGGCCGTCGCCGGGCCCTCGCCCAGCTGGGCGAACACGCCCAGGTCGGAGGCGCTGAGGATCACCTTCGAGTGCCAGAACGCGGTGCTCAGACGGTAGATCTTCGCAGGGGGAAATGGCGGAGCGTGGGTGGGTGTGGTCATGGGACATCTCCTTACCTCGGTTTGGCCGGGACGACGTACGGATGTCGGGGCCCGCTACTCGCGCCAGGCGGTCCACCACTCGAGTTCGGTGTTCAGGGAGCGGTAGCCGCCGGCGTAGAAGACCAGCGGCTGGGTCTGGTCGTCAGGGTCGAACTCGAGGGCGGCGACACGGCCGATGATGACGTCGTGATCGCCCGCGGGGATCCGCTGAGGCTCGTCACATTCGAACGCCGCCAGCGCGTGGCGCAGCAGCGGAACGCCGGTGCGCCCGGGCCTGGGCTCGCCCTCGGCGAACCGGTCGAATCCTGGGCGGGCGAAACGCCAGGAGACGGCGGTCTGATTCTCCCGCAGGATGCTCACGCCGAAGGCATGGGCCGACGCGAAGGTCGGGTACAGGCAGGACCGGTGGCCGACGCAGAACAGCACCAGGGGCGGATCGAGCGAGACCGAGGTGAAGGAGTTCACGGTCATCCCGACGGGCGTGCCTTCCGGGCTCATCGCTGTCACCACGGCGATTCCGGTGGCGAACCTGCCGAGCGCCGACCTGAGGAGACGCGCCTCGGCCGGGTCCATCGTTCGCGTTTCAGGGCTTCGCATGGCCTCCCCGTTCCCGGCATCGTTTCCGGGTGTCCTCAGCAGTCTCCGGCGGACTGCTCGAGAACCACTCGGGGGCGGCTGTGGACGGAGCCACGGCCTCGACCGCCCGGTGGGCGGCACTTCCAGCGCTCATGCAGCGCGGGTCAAGCGGCAGGCCTCAGCCTGGGGCGGTGATCTCACCGGTACCGAGAGACGGGCCGGTTCCCTGGGAGGAGCGCACATGCACCGAACTCTGATCGTGGCCAGGATGGCGCCGGATCAGGCGGACTCGGTGGCGAGCCTGTTCGCCGAGTCCGACTCCACCGAGTTGCCCCACCTGATCGGTGTCGCCAGGCGAACCCTCTTCCGCTTCCACGACCTCTACTTCCACCTGGTCGAGGCGGACGGCGACATCACCCCGAACCTCTACGAGGCGCGGCACAACCCGCTGTACACCGACCTCAGCGAGCGGCTCACCGCACACGTCCGGCCCTACGACCCGAATTGGAAAGAGCCCAAGGACGCCATGGCTGAGCCCTTCTACACCTGGACTTCGAGCTGACGTCCATGCCCTCTGCCCAAGGAGGAATTCCCGTGTCCACACCACGAACCCAGAAGTTCACGGCGCAGGACGTCGCGCCCAACCGTCGCCGGGGCGGGGACATCCGTGTCCTGCTGAGCCCCAAGACCGTGAAGTCCACCTCCGGGTTCATGGGCGTGTTGACGCTCGAACCGGGTGAGTACGTTTCTGAGCACCGGCACCCGTACTCCGAGGAGTTCCTTTACGTGGTCCGCGGTTCGATGCTCCTGACGGTCGAAGACGAGCCTGTCCGGCTCGGTGCGGGCGACTCCGTCATGGTGGCGATCGACGACCGGCACCGGCTGGAGAACGACGGGGCGGAACCGGCCTTCGTGGTCTTCCACCTCAGTCCACTGGCGCCCCGGCCCGAGCTCGGCCATGTCGACACCGAGCCCCTGCCGGCCCCCGACCAGGTCGTCCCGGAGGTCGGGTGACGATGAAGAGCGGACGCAGTGTCGCGATCACGGGCATCGGTGTCGTGGCGCCCGGCGGCGCCGGCACCAAGGCGTTCTGGGAGATGCTCACCGCGGGCCGGACCGCGACGCGCACCATCTCGTTGTTCGACCCGACCGGTTTCCGGTCGCGGATCGCCGCCGAGTGCGACTTCGACCCCGCGGCCGGCGGCCTGTCGCCGCAGGAGGTCCGCCGGATGGACCGTGCCGCCCAGCTCGCCGTCGTCGCGGCCGACGAAGCCATCGGCGACAGCGGCCTGGAGCGCGGCGCGCTGCGGCCGGATCGGATCGGGGTGAGCCTGGGCAGCGCGGTCGGTTGCACGATGGGCCTCGAG
Organism: Actinomadura alba; assembly: GCF_014323705.1. Classification (GTDB taxonomy): domain Bacteria; phylum Actinomycetota; class Actinomycetes; order Streptosporangiales; family Streptosporangiaceae; genus Actinomadura_C; species Actinomadura_C alba. The sequence continues at coordinate 95,765 of NZ_JABVEC010000018.1, read as the reverse complement.
GAGGAATACATCGTTCTCAGCGACGGCGGCCGCCAATGGCTGGTCGACCACAACTACGGGGTTCCCCAGCTGTACGGCTACATGGTGCCCAGCACCTTGGCGGTGGAGGTGGCTTGGCGGGCCGGGGCAGAGGGGCCGGTGGCGTTGATCTCGACCGGCTGCACCTCCGGGCTCGACGCCGTCGCGCACGGCGCCCAGCTGATCGCCGCGGGGAACGCCGACGTCGTGATCGCCGGGGCAACGGACGCGCCGATCTCGCCGATCACCTCGGCCTGTTTCGACGCCATCAAGGCGACCTCGCCCAACAACGACGATCCCGCGCACGCCTCGCGGCCGTTCGACCGCGGCCGGGACGGGTTCGTACTGGGCGAGGGGGCGGCGGTCTTCGTCCTGGAGGGGCTGGGGGCGGCGCGTCGCCGGGACGCCCATGTCTATGCCGAGGTCGCCGGATTCGCCAGCCGGAGCAACGCGTACCACATGACCGGCCTCAAGCCGGACGGCCGGGAGATGGCCGAGGCCATCACGGTGGCCATGCGCGGAGCCGGCATCGGACCCGATGCCATCGACTACATCAACGCCCACGGGTCGGGGACCAAACAGAACGACCGGCATGAGACAGCGGCGTTCAAACGAAGCCTGGGCCAGAGGGCGTACGAGGTGCCGGTCAGCTCCATCAAGTCGATGGTCGGGCACTCGCTGGGCGCGATCGGGTCGATCGAGGTGGCGGCCAGCGCGCTGGCGATCGAGCACAACGTGGTGCCGCCCACGGCGAATCTGCACACCGCCGATCCCGAGTGCGACCTCGACTACGTCCCGCGGACCGCGCGCGACCACCGTACGGACGTGGTGCTGAGCGTGGGCAGCGGCTTCGGCGGATTTCAGACCGCGATGTTGCTCGCCCGGCCGGGCGAGGTCTCATGAGCGGGGCCGTGGTCACCGGCCTCGGCGCCGTCACACCGCATGGCCTCGGCATTGAGGCGTACTGGCGGGCGACCCTCGCCGGACGTCGCGCTCTCCGCCCGATCACGCGCTTTGATCCGGCGTCCTACCCGGTCCGCCTGGCGGGAGAGGTTCCGGGCTTCAGCGCCGCCGATCACGTGCCGAGCCGCATCATCCCGCAGACCGACCGATGGACCCACCTCGGCTTGGCCGCCGCGGGGATGGCCCTCGACGACGCCGAGATCGTGCCTGCGGCGCTGCCCGAGTACGAGCTCGCGGTGGTCACCGCCAGCTCGTCCGGCGGCACGGAATTCGGGCAGCGGGAGATGGTCAACCTCTGGGGGCGGGGGCCGGAGTTCGTCGGGGCCTACCAGTCGATCGCGTGGTTCTATGCGGCGACGACCGGCCAGATCTCCATCCGGCACGGCCTTCGCGGCCCGTGCGGTGTGATCGCGACTGAGCAGGCGGGCGGCCTGGACGTGCTGGCGCAGGCGCGGCGGCTCTTGGGCGAGGGCACCCGGATGGTGGTGAGCGGCGGCACTGACGCCTCGTTGTGCCCGTATGGACTGGTCGCCCAGCTGGCCTCCGGGCGGCTGAGTCTCCGCGCCGACCCGGAGCGGGCGTATGTGCCGTTCGACGTGGAGGCCTGTGGCTATGTACCAGGAGAAGGCGGAGCGCTGCTGATCGTCGAGGCTGCGGACTCCGCGCGGCGTCGGGGCGCTCCCCGGATCTACGGCGAGATCGCCGGACACGGCGCCACGTTCGACCCGGCGCCGGGCGCGGATCGCCCGCCAGGACTCCGGCGGGCCATCGAGAACGCGCTCGACGACGCCGATCTCGCGCCCGGGGAGGTGGACGTGGTCTTCGCCGACGCGGCGGGCGTACCGGAGCTGGACCGGGTCGAGGCCGATGCCCTGGCGGCGGTTTTCGGGCCGCGCGGAGTGCCGGTCTCCGCCCCCAAGACCATGACCGGGCGCCTGTACGCCGGAGGGGCCGCGCTCGACACCGCGGCAGCTCTGCTGTCGATCCGCGATGGGGTGATCCCGCCGACCGTGGGCGTCCGCACCGTCGCGTTCGACGAGGTCGATCTGGTGCTCGACGAGCCCCGCTCGGCGACGGTGCGTCATGCGCTCGTCGTCGCCCGGGGCTTCGGCGGCTTCAATTCGGCGCTGGTGGTTCGGCGGGAGACCTCGGGAACGCGCCTCTGACAGGCCCGGGTCTCCCGCCGCATTGCCTCAGGCCGCGGGGGCGTGGACGACTTCACGTTCCTGTGGCTCTGGGGTGCGTTGCCGCTCCTCGAGCCGCTTGGGCAGGGCCAGCGAGTAGAGCGGCATCGCCGCCGCTGTCGTGATCACGGCCACCAGGACCAGCATCGCGAAGAGCTCCTGGGTGATCATCCCCTGCGAGAGACCGATGTTGATGAAGATGAGGATCATCAGTCCGCGCGCGTTCATCAAGGCGCCCACCGCGTACGACTCCCGCCGGCCGAACCCGAGGCCGCGCATGGCGAACGAACAGCCGAAATACTTACCGACGAACGCGGCGGCGAGGATCAGCAGGAACGCCAGGAACATCGTGGCGCCACCCAGGCCGCCCAGTTGGGTGTTGAGCCCGGAGAAGGTGAAGAACATGGGCAGCAGGAGGACGGAGACGAGGCTCATCATGCGGTCGAGCACCAGCCGCTGGAAGGCCGCGTCCCGTGGCATGGCCAGCCCGGCGATGAAGCCTCCGAAGACCGCGTAGATACCGATCCAGTCGGTCATCCAACCCGCGATGAGCGGCACCAGCACCACCACGTACATGTGCCCGATCTGCACGTCACCGGTGCGGGTGACCGCACGGCCGAGGGGGCGCAGGAGCCTGCGCACCACGAGCAGCATCACGGCGGCGAACGCCACTGACAGCCCGATCGTGCGCATCGCGCTGCCGGTACCGGTGCCGAGGTGAAGTGCGCTCAGCACGGCCAGCAGACACCAGGCCGCCGCGTCGTCGATCGAGGCCGCCAGGAGGGACAGCCGTCCCAGTGGCGAGTTCTGCAGGCCGCGCTCATAGAGAATCCGCGCGAGCATGGGGAAGGCCGTCAGGGACAACGCGCCGCCGAGGAACGCCGCGAACAGCCAGCGGTCGACGTCGGGGCGCGACAGCGTGCTCCACAGGACCAGGCCGGTTCCGCCGCCGAGAATCAGCGCCGGGAAGATGCCCGATATCGCCAGCACGAGAGGCCGGCGCAACCCGGCCTTCTCGCCCGGCCGGGAGCCGTGGTCGAGGCCCGCGCCGACCAGGAACATGTACAGCGTGAGACCGATGGTGCTGAGCACGTAGAGGACCGGTTTGACCTCAGGCGGAAAGATGTTCGCCTGAACGCCGGGGAAGAGCCAGCCGAACAGGGTCGGGCCGAGCAGCACGCCGGCCACCATCTCGCCGAGGACGCGCGGCTGCCACAACATGAGTGCCAGCCGGCCGCACAGACCCGACGTGATCAGGATGACGACCATGGCCGGGAAGACCTTGAGGATCAGTTCGAGGTTCTTGTCGGTGGCGGCGACCGCGAGTGATTGGGCGTTCATCGAACCTCCGTTGATGCCCGGAAAATATTTCCGGGGCCGATCCTCTGGCGAATTGTTAGTGGCCCGCTCGCGGCTCGCTCGAGCCGGTGACACGAGCGCTCGAAGGCGGCGAGAGCAACGGCACCGCTTTATTGACAATTTTTCAGTCAAGGTTCGAAAAGGCTTACTATCGGCCGTCATAAACATGTATATCTAGCCCCGGCTTTTAGGAAGGCGACATGAGGTTCCGACGCCACCCTCGATCTCGGCTCCTTCTCGTCACAACCGCCGTGCTCCTCACGACGCTCGCCGTCCCCCCGGTACGAGCAGACGCACCCCGCTCCGCAGCGGTGTCCGGTCCGGCAGCGATGTCCGGTCCCGCCGGGGAGGCCGTCGCCGGCCTGCGGCCCGGCATGCGGCTTCCGAGCGGTGCCCGCCTTTCTGAGGTTCGGCGTGTCGGCCACCGCACCATTGACGTGACCCTCGACTCTCCGGCGCTCGGCACTGCCGGCCACGCGCGAATCCTGCTTCCGCCGAACTTCGCGGCGTGGCGCACCAGGCGCTGGCCGACTCTCTACCTGCTCCACGGATGTTGCGAGCCGATCCCCGGCTGGACCGAGTGGACCGTTCACACCGATGTCGAGCGGCAGACCGCTCGCTACGACGCCCTCGTCGTCATGCCCGACGGCGGTACCCATGGCTTCTACAGCGACTGGTGGAACGGAGGGCGCCACGGGGCACCCGCTTGGGAGAGATTTCACCTGACCGAGCTCCGGCAGCTGGTCGAACTCGGGCTCCGGGGCGGCCCTCAACGGGCCATCGCAGGATTGTCCATGGGCGGGTTCGGGGCACTGTCCTATGCGGCTCGGCATCCCGGGGCCTTCCGCGCCGTCGCGTCGTTCAGCGGGCTGGCCGACTCGGTCTCCGGGGCTCAGAACGTTCTCGCGGTACTCGAGGCGTTCGGAGCGGATCCCACTGCGCTCTGGGGAGATCCGGTCGCCCAGGCGCGCATCTGGCGCAGGCACAACCCGTACGACCTGGCCGCCCGGTTGCGTTCCACTCCGCTCTACATCTCGGCTGGGAACGGGACGCCTGGCCCGCTAGACCCGCCGGGCCAGGAGGCTGACCCGCTGGAGTCCTGGATCGACCCGATGAACCGGCGATTCGTCGATCAAGCCCGTGCCCATGGTGTGCGGGTGACCGCGAACCTCTACGGCCCGGGCACTCACACCTGGCCTTACTGGGAACGCGAGCTCCGCCGGAGCCTGCCGATGCTCATGGGCGCGGTCGGAGCGCACCGGGCCGGATGACGATGGGCCGCGCATTCGGCCCTCAGCGCGGCACCAGCCTTGCTTGAGCGCCTCATCAGACAGTACCGCCGGGCGTCCCGGTCGCTTCAGGCGGACGGAGCCGAGTGCGCGCCCGCGGGGCGCGCCGAGAGAAGGGTAGTGACCCATGACCACTCCAAGGAGACCGCGGCGGATGGCGTTGTGCTCCGCCGTGCTCATCGGCGCGACCGTGGCGGTCGCGCCGATGACGGCTCACCTGAACCGGCCGGCCGCGGCTGCCGCCGCCTTCGACTTCGACAAGGGCAACGCCGTGACCGGCCTGCTCTGGGTCCGGGTGGGCAACGTCATCAAGACGATCGTGTCACCCAGGGGCAACGACGCCACGCTCGTGTTCCGCATCGCGGCGCTCTCAGCGACCGCGCAGTTCGACGCGATCGCTCCGTATCACCCCACGGCCGTCGGGATCTACTCCGACCTCGGCCGCAGGCCGGCGAGCGAGGCGGCCACCAACCGGAACAAGAACATCGCGATCCTGTATGCCTCCTACCGGGTCTACAGCAGTCTCGTACCGCAGGCCTCCGCGGAGTGGCGCGCGCTCTTGACCGACGTCGGGCTCGACCCGGACGACGACCAGGAGAACACCGACACGCCCATCGGCATCGGAAACCGCGCGGGCAAGGCCGTCATCGCGGCGCGTGCGCACGACGGAATGAACCAGCTGGGCGACGAGGGCGGTCGTAAGTACAACCGCCAGCCGTATTCCGACTACGTCGGATATCGGCCGGTGAACACCGCCTACCGGCTCGAGCACCCGTCACGTTGGCAGCCCGCGACCGTGACCAAAGGCAACGGCATCTTCACGGTGCAGCAGTTCGTGACCCCGCAGATGGGCGTCACCAAGCCGTTCTCCTACGCCGACGTCAAGGATTTCCCGGTGCCGCCGCCCCACAACAGCGATGCTCGTAACCAGAAGGGCTACAAGCAGCAGGTGGACGAGATCCTGGCGACGTCGGCGGGCCTCACCGACAAGCAGAAGATGATCGCGGAGTTCTTCGACGACAAGTTCCGGGGCATCGGGTTCTCCAGCGGAAACATCGCCGTCAACAAGGGCGTGAGCCTGGATCGGTTCATCGAGCACACGGCCGCGGCCGACATCGCCGGTTTCGACGCCCTCATCGCGGCCTGGGCCGCCAAGGTCAAGTACGACGCCGTGCGGCCGTGGAGCGCGGTCCGCCATGTCTACGGTGGCAAGCGCGTGACCGCCTGGGGCGGGCCGGGCAAGGGCACCGTCCGTGACCTGCCGGCCGACCAATGGCAGAACTACCTCGACGTTCCGGACCACTCGGAGTACCCGTCCGGGTCGACCTCCGTGTGCGCCGCCGTGGCGCAGTCGGGACGGCGCACCTTCGGGACCGACGAGATCACGCTCTCGTTCCGCTTCGCCAAGGGCGCCTCCTTCGTCGAGCCGGGCATCACACCGGCCGCCGACACGACGTTGAGCTGGACGACCTGGAGCGACTGGATGCGTGACTGCGGTCTCAGCAGGCTGTACGGCGGCGTGCATTTCAAGTCGGCCATCGCGGCTTCGAGCGAGCTCGGCCCCAAGATCGGCGACCGGGCCTATGAACTGGTACGCCGTCATGTCGAAGGAAGGACCGGCCCGGAGAGCTGACGGCTCTCGCCACAGTCGTGCAACTGCACGCGACCACGGGCCATGATGACGATGTCGTCGAACAGGTCCAGTGCGTCCTCCCGGTGGGTGACCACCACCGTCGACCGGCCATGCCGTGCTCGCAGCACGTCGGCGAGCACCGCACGGCCGGTCTCGGCGTCCAAGGCTTCGGTGGGCTCGTCCAGGAGCAGGACCTCCGGATCGGCCAACAGCGCACGGGCCAGAAGCAACCGCTGTCGCTGCCCGCCGGACATGTCCCGCCCGCCTTCCCCTACCGGACAGTCAAGGCCCCCAGGCAGGCCGCCGAGCCATTCGTTCAGACGGACCTGCTCGAGCACGCGGTGAAGCTCGGCATCCTCGGCCTGCGGTTTGGCCATCAGGAGGTTGGCCCGGACGGTGGTGTTGAAGAGATGTGCATCCTGATACATGCCTCGCGCCGGCCTGAGCGAAGCCACGCCCTTGGTCGGGGGAACGAGGCCGGCGATGACGGCCAAGAGTGTTGACTTCCCTGCGCCGCTCTGGCCGAGGATGGCGACCGACCGGTCAGGAGCAAGATCCAGGTCGACCTCGTCCAGCGCCTCTGCCTTGCCGTAGCAGACGCTGACTCCGCGAAGAGCGATTCGTCCCGGCACCGTCGAAGCGGACATCTGAGCGGCAGGGAGACCGGGAGACGGCGCACTCAGCACCGACCGCACCCGCGCCAGAGCCGGTCGTAGCTCGATGTAGAGCTGCGCGGCCGCCGATATGGGCAGCATCGCCTCGAGTGCGACGAGCGTGGTGAGCACCAGCACCGCACAGAGCACCGGGCCTGCCGTGGCCGAAACCGATGCCACGCCGATCGCTGTCAGCCCCTGAACCGCCATTCCCGCGGCGACGGCCACGGCGGAGACTCCGCCGCTCACCCGTTCAAGTCGGGCCAGCCGGTGGACCTGGTGTTCGGCCGCGGCCACGGCGCGGTCCAGCGCGCCGAACGCCATCAGGTCGGCGTGGCCGTCGGAGAGATCCAGGACGCGGAGCGCCAGATCCGCCCGGGCGGCAGAGACCCGGGCCCCCAACCGGCGCGCGGCGACAGCCGACATCATCGGAATGACCGCACCGATGAGAAGCGCTCCTCCGGCCAGCATCGCGCCGGCGGCGGGGTGCAGCAAGGTGCAGAAGACGGTGGCCGCGATTCCCATGAAAGCGGACACGACCGCGGGGAGGAGGCAGCGCAGACGCATGTCCTGTGCCGCGTCCAGGTCGGCGACCATGTGCGTGAGCGCCTCCCCGTCGCGCGGCCGCGTTGGCGGCTCAGCACCGGCAGGCCCCGCACCGGCCGCTGCAGGGCCGGCCGCTGCAGGGCCGGCCGCTGCAGGGCCGGCCGCTGCAGGGCCGGTCGATATGGGGCCTTGGGCCAGGGCGCGGAACAGCAGGACGCGCAACCCTGCGATGCGGCCGAGCGCCGCGTCGTGACCCGCGAGGCGTTCCAGATAGGCGAACAGCCCCCGGGCGGTGGCGAACGCGCGTACGCCCACGATGGCCAGTCCCAGTGCGGAGAGCGGCGGCTGCTCGGCGGCACGAGCGATCAGCCAGGCGGCCGAGGCCGTCAACCCCAGCCCGCAGAGCTGGGCAGCGGAACCCGCGATGACCGCGAGCGCGGTCATGAGGGCGCCGCTTCGGGAAGCGGTCATGAGCGCACCTCCTCGAGAATACGTCCATCCCTCAGCCGCACGACTCGCTCGGCGGCCTGGAGCAGGGCGGGACGGTGCGCGACGAGTACCGCGGTGCGTCCCAGCAAAAGCCGTCGGGCCGCGTGGACCACGGCATTCTCACTCGTGGGATCGAGCCGGGCGGTCGGCTCGTCGAGCAGCAGAATCGGGGCGTCGCGCAGGTATGCCCGGGCCAAGGCGATTCGTTGCCGTTCGCCGGCGGACAGACCGGCTCCCCGTTCGCCCAGCACGGTGTCACGGCCCTGTGGGAGCTCCTTCACGAAGGTCTCGGCCCGCGCGGCGAGGAGGGCGTTCTGCACCGCGTCCTCGGACGAGTCCGGAGCGCCCAACCGTACGTTGTTCGCCACGGACTCGGCGAAGAGATGTGGAGCCTGCGGCACCCAGGCGATACGCCGCCGCCAGGCGGCGCCGTCCAAATCCGACAGGTCGGCGCCGTCCACCAGGATTCTGCCGTCGTCAGGGCTGACCAGACCGAGGATGACCGCCAGCAGCGTGGACTTTCCCGCACCGCTGGGCCCGGTGAGGGCTACGACTTCTCCCGGCCGGACGACCAGTGAGACGTTGTCGAGGGCGAGCCGCTCGCCATAACGGACGGTGACGTTCTCCAGGCGGATCTCCACACCACGCGTCGCCGGTCGGCGGCCCGCGGGTTCGGTCCCCGGATTTCCAATGACGCGTGCGGCCTCCTCCGCGACCGCGAGCCCTTCGGCCGCGGCGTGGAACCGGCTGCCGAGGGCGCGCAGGGGAAGGTACACCTCCGGCGTCAGCAGCAGCACGAGCAGGGCGGTCCGGTAGTCGATTCCACCGTCCAGCAGCCGCAGGCCCACTGGGACGGCCACCAGCGCGACCGACAGCGTCGCCACCAGTTCAAGTACGAGTGCGGACAGGAAGGCCACCCGCAGCACTCTCCTGGTCGCCAGTCGGTGCGCCTCGGCCATCCTGCCGACTTCCGCCTCCTGGTGGCGGAGCCGGTCGAAGGCCCGCAGCGTCGACATTCCCGCGACGACGTCGCGGAAATGACCGCCGAGGCGGTTCAGCCGTTCCCATTGCAAGCGGGTGGCGTCGCGGGTGTACCAGCCGACGAGGATGCCGAAAACCGGTACGAGCGGCAGCGTCACCAGCACCGTCAGTCCCGCCGCAACATCCGCGGTCAGCAGTCGCACCAGGATCAACGGCGGGACGATCGCGGCGACCGCGAGTTGGGGCAGGTAACCGGTGAGGTAGGGGTCGAGTGCGTCCAGGCCCTTGACGATCAGAGTCGGCCCGCCACGCGCGTGTAGCAATGACGATCGTAGGTCGGCCTTGGCATCCGCCGCGGTTCGCCGGGCGTACTGCGCGGTGGCCCACGACAGGCCGGCCCGGAGCGCGACCGTCCCGGCGAGCCAGGGGAGGGGGCCGGCATCGGGCGGAGCCAGCGCACGGACCACGAGCTCCGCCTGCGCGAGCACCAGCAGCCCCTGGACGACCGCCAGCGGCGCCAGTACCCGCAGCAGCCGCCTGCGATCGACGCCCGGGATCTCTTGACCTCTCACGGGTGCCTCCTCATGGCCGCACGCTCAGAGGTACGTCGGACCTGTGACGCGGTGCCGGAAGAGCCACCACACCCAGGCCTGTGCGGCCACGAGGAGAGGCAGGACCACGGCCGTGGTGACCGCCAGCCAGGAGGCCGATTCCGTGACGTTGTCCCGCAGTGGCAGCCGAGCCGCGGCGACGAGCGGAAGCAAGGTCATGCCCGCCGAAGTGAGCAGGAACGTGATGCGTTCCCCGGACGGCCCCGACAGTGCGCGGGCCCGGCCGTGGGGGGCGTCGTGCAGGCGCAGGGCTGCGAACGCCGCTCCGTGCAGGCCGAAGAGTGCCCATGCCGCTCCGACACCGATGAGGGGGAACAAGGAGGCCTCTGGCTCGAGCCGGTAGAGGAGCAGGCTTCCGATGGCCCAGCCCCACGCGCCCGTCACCAGCCAGCTTCCGGTGGTGATGGCCCCGTCCCAGAACGTCTGCCAGCGGACGGCATCCAGACGCCCACGAAGCCAGAGTCCGGCGTCTCGGATCACCCAGCCGGTCAGGAGCGCTGCGACCACGACGAAGAGCTCGGTGAACAACTCGCCTTCCAGCGTGGGGAACAGACCGACCAGGAGGCCGGCGGTGAGAATCAGCCAGACCTCGTTTCCGAGGAAGAACGGGGCGAACGAGGCGATCACCAGACGGCGCTCCCGAGCGTTGCGGCCCAGGAAGAACAGCGCCATTCCGGTGCCGAGGTCGGTGCCCGCGAGCACGAAATAGCCGATGGCGACGAAGGCCAGCAGGCCGATGGCGAGGACTTCCATGCGAATTCCTTGTCGTGAGGTCCTGGTCGGCCGATCCCGGCCAGGAGGTCACCGGTCAGAAGGTCGGCACCGGCTCAGGCTCCTCGTCCGGGTCCGGCGGCATGCCCAGTGCCGAACCTTCCGGGCCCCGGGCGGCGAAACGCGCCAGCAACCAGGCGTCCAGAACGAGCAGAGCGCCGAACAGCAGGGTGAAGACCACGAGCGTGAGCCGCATGTTCCCCGCGGAGACCGACGGCGAGATCGCATCCTCGGTCCTGAGCACCTCGGTGATCGTCCACGGTTGACGCCCGACCTCGCGGAACAGCCAGCCGGCGATCGTGGCGATGAACGGCAGCGCGATGGACCACGTCAGCAGCCGCCGCCAGAAGCGCGTCACGGGCCCGGCGTGCGTCTTGAACGCCAGCGGCAGGTTGATGAGGAGGAGCAGAACCATCAGGAAGCCGAGCAGGATCATCACGCTCGCCGGCACGTTGATCCAGTCCGGCGGGCGGTAGTCGCCGGGGCCGAGCCGGGCGGTGAGCTCAGCCTGGACCTTCTCCTGCTCGGCGGTGTCGCCCCGGCTCACCGCGAACTTCATCGGCACGCTGTCGCCCACCACCGCGAACTGGCCGAAGCCCACGATCACGGTGAACAACGCGGCGGGCGCGGCGGTGACCACACCGATGCGCAAGGAACGGCGGAACAGATCCAGGTCGGTGGTCTGCTTACGCAGGTGATAGGCGCTGATGCCGGCAAGGAAGAAGCCCCCGGCCAGCAGGCCGGCACCGACGACGTGGGCCAGCGCGATGAGCGTGTCCTCGTTGGTGAGGACCGCGGCCAGGTCGACCAGCTCCAGCTCGTCACCGCGTTTCTCGTAGCCCACCGGATTCTGCAGGAATCCGTTGGCGGCGAGGATCCAATAGGCCGAGGCGTAGGCGGTGATGGCCACGACCCAGATCAAGGCCAGGTGCACCCATTTGTTCAGGTGGTTCCAGCCGAAGATCCACAGGCCGAGGAACGTCGACTCGATGAAGAACGCGATGAGCGCCTCCATCGCCAGAGGGGCACCGAAGACGTCGCCGGCCATGTCGGTGAGCCCGCTCCAGTTCAGCCCGAACTGGAACTCCATGACGATGCCGGTGATGATCCCCATGCCGTAGTTGATGATGTAGAGCTGACCCCAGTAGCGGGTCATCCGCTGGTGAACACCGCTGCCGGACACCGTGGCCCGTGTTTGGGCGAAGACCAGGAAGGCCGCCAGCCCGAGGGTCAGCGCAACGAACAGAAAGTGCGCACCCGCAGTGATCGCGAACTGCAGTCGCGCCAGGTCGAGCGTCTCCGCGTTCATGAGATTCATCGTGGCGGGCCGGCGGTGGCCTGTCGTCGGCCCGGGGTCGACAGTTGATTGTCAACCTTGGGAGACCCAGGGCGCTGACCGGATCAGCCAAATAGTAGTCATGTATAGTGGCCGTGCTGGGTCGGCTTTTCCGGAAGGGTTGCGATGAGGCTCCATCGCCGGTCCCAAGGCTTGGCCTTGGACGCGGCGATCGCCGCCACGACCCTCGCCCTCGTCCTGGGCTCCGCGCTCATGCAGGACGGCCCCGGTCCGTCCCCAGCCCAGGTCATCCTCACACTGCTCGCCTGTGCTGCGTTGATGCTCCGGCGCCGCTTCCCCGTCGCGATCCTGGCCTTCACACTGGCGGCCTCTGCGCTCTCGGGCTCGATCGGCGACTCCGGAGGGCCGATCTTCATCCCGTTCATCATCGCCCTCTTTACCGCGGCGGCTGAGGGGCGGCTCCCCGCCGCCGTCCTTTTCGCGGTGGTCGGAATCATGGGAATGATCCTCCGCAACTCCGCTGAGCCGGACCAGGGGACGGAAGAGGGCGCCATCCTCATCGCCGGCTGGCTGGTGGCCGTGCTGGCGGTCGGCGGGATGACCTGGAAAACGCGCGCGTTCCTCGCCGAGGTGGAACAGCGGGCCCTGGAGGCCGAGCGGAGCCGCGAAGCCGACGGCAGGCGGCGGGCCATCGAGGAACGCATGCGCATCGCCCGTGAGCTGCACGACGTGCTGGCGCACAACATTTCGGTGGTCAACGTGCGCTCCGGGGCGGCCCTGTTCCACCTCACCGATGGGCGATCGCGCGATCCAGGCGACCTGCACGATGAGCTGGTCGAAGCACTGACCGTGATTCGGAATGCGGGCCGGGACGCCGGCAGGGAGTTGAGGGCGACGCTGGGGGTGCTCCGCCAGGCCGACGAGGAGGCCAGCACCGCCCCGGCGCCCGGCCTGGCTCGCCTGCTGGATCTGGTGGACACGGTCGAGCGTGCCGGGCTCAAGGTCCGCACCACCATGGAGGGATCTCCGCAGCGAGTACCGGCTGAAGTCGACCTCGCGGCCTTCCGCATCGTGCAGGAGGCACTGACCAATGTGGCGCGCCATGCCGACACTCGGCAGGCCACGTTGCGCATTCGTTTCGAGCTCGACGACGTCCTCATCCAAGTCGAGAACGCGGGTGCCCGGGCCTGCCGGGACCCCGGATACGGAATCCAAGGGATGCGCGAGCGCGCTACGGCCCTGGGCGGCGAAGTGAGCGCCGGTCCCTGTGGCGACGGAGGCTTCCAGGTCAGGGCCAGGCTGCCGATGCGGGAGCACGCATGATCAACGTTGTCATCGCCGATGACCAGAAACTCGTCCGAGTCGGCTTCCGGTCGATCCTCGAAGGGCTGCCCGACATCACCGTGGTCGGTGAAGCGCAGGATGGCGGTGACGCCGTCGCCCTGAGTCGCGCGCTCCGGCCCGACGTCGTGCTGATGGACATCCGCATGCCGGAGTTGGACGGCATCCAGGCCGCCCGCCAGCTCTGCGCGGACCCGCTCCTGACCGATCTCAAGGTCATCATCCTGACGACCTACGAACTCGACGAGTACATCTACGGGGCGCTGCGCGCAGGGGCGAGCGGCTTCCTCCTCAAGGACATCGACCCGGCGGAGCTGATCCATGCCGTGCGCGTGGTCGCCCGCGGCGACGCACTGATCGCCCCGTCGGTGACCCGCCGCCTCATCGGAGAGTTCGCCGGCCGGGCCGACCCGCAGGCCACGGGTCCCGGGCTGGAGACCCTGACCGACCGGGAGCGCGAGGTGCTGACCTTGATCGCTGAGGGTCTCTCCAACCCGGAGGTCGCCGTGAAGCTGGTCATCAGCCCCGCGACCGTCAAGACCTACGTGAGCCGCATCATCGCCAAGCTCGGCGTTCGTGACCGGGCCCAGCTGGTGGTCGTCGCCTACGAGTCAGGAATCGTCACGCCCCGCCGCCTGCTCTGCTGACCACGTCAACCCACGGGCAGGGGAGCACGGACGTGGTCGACGCGGACGGTGACGCCGCCGCGCGGGAACATCGCGGTGAAGCCCGTCGGCTGGACGTCGCGCGACAGCAGCGTCAGGTCGGTGCGTTGCAGCAGCCGCGCGAGGACGGCGGCGATCTCGGCGCGTGCGAGGTTGGAGCCGAGGCAGCGGCGCGCCCCGACGCCGAACGGCAGGTACTCGTAGCTGGAGGGGTGCCGGTAGCCGGGGCGTTCGCGGTCCCAGCGCTCCGGCCAGAAGCGGTCCGGGTCGGCCCAGATGCGCGGCAGCCGGTGAGTGACGTACTGGCTGAACACGACCAGGTCGCCGGCGCGGCCACGGTGCCCGGCGAAAGTGAAGTCCTCGTCCGCCTTGCGGGCCCCGGCCATCGCGGGCGGGTAGAGACGCAGCGTCTCGGAGGTGACCCAGTCGAGGTACGGGAGCCCCCGCAGCAGGCCCAGCTCCGGTGTTCGCGCGCCAAGCCCCTCCCGGACCTCGGACCTCGCCCTGGCCCAGGCCCTGCGGTCCGACCACAGGGCGTAGACCGCCCAGGACAGGGCGGCGCTCGTGGTGTCGTAGCTCGCGACGATGAGGCTGACCACCATGTCGCGGAGCTCGGTGTCGGTCATGGCGAGCCCGTCGCCGTGGGTGCTCATCAGCAGGCCGAGGACGCCGTCGCCCGGGTCGTCCGCGTTCCGCCGCCGGGTGATCTCGGCGCGGACCCGCCGGTCGATGCGGGCGAGGGCGGCCTTCGCCCGCCGCCAGAACGGGTTGGGGACGGTCTGGAGCAGCTGCTGCTTGGGCAGTGAGTAGTTCAGCAGGTGGAGCACCACCTCCAGGTCGGCGCCCAGCGACACGTGGTGGGCCGCCAGTTCCGGGCCGAAGAAGCCCCGGATGGTGGACGACCGGACCAGCGAGCGGAATATCCGGTAGAGATCGATTCGGTCCCCGGGGCGCCACGAATCGAGTGTGGTGTCCAGCTTGTCCAGGAGGACTCCGAGATATCCCGTCACCGGCTCGCGCTGGAAGGCGGGCTGAACGAGGGTGCGCCTGCGGTCGTGGCCGGGCCCGTCGCTGACCAGCAGCGCCGTCTCGCCCGCGAGCGGGATCAGGGTCTCGAAGCCCCCGCGCCAGCGAAATATCGAGGAATTGCGAAAGATGAATTCATTGGCTTCCGGCCCGAAGAGGAACGTCGTCTTCAAAGGGCCGTACCCATAGGTCGCGACGGGTCCCGAGCGCCTGCTCAGATCGCGCATCGCATAGGCCATCCGCTGATCGAATTCCCGGGCCAGCCGGAGGTCGTCCAGAAGGGTGAATTGCATCGCGGCACCTCTCTTCCATTCGAGCACTGCGTCAGGGTGGATACGCGCCACGTTTCCACTGTCCACACCGGCTTTGCCGGAGTCAACGCCAGAGATCTCTGCCCCTTGGGCGAGTGTACAAGTCGATCTTGCCGTGTTATTTATATGCGCGATTATAAAACACCATTGTTGGCTCTGTGAAAAATTATTCGCACCGCGCCATGTAATTGCCATTCGCGAATTGGCGGAGGTAATATCACTTGCGTTGTTGATCAAGGGAGTGCAGACGTGGATTCACTTTTGCAGACGATGTCGTCCTCACCGGGGAATGTGGGAGAACAGTCCGGCGCGCACGTCCTGAGGCTGATGGAGCTCGAGCCGCACCGGCTGGTCGCCGCCTTCGCCACAGAGGAACGGCTCGCGGCCGACCTGCTCGCGTGCGTCGACCTGGTACGCGAGGAGGCCGGGAGCGGGGACGAACTGATTGCTCGCGCGCTGTCCGGCGTCGTGTCCGGCGGCAAGCGGCTGCGCCCGCTGCTGGCGCTCGCCACCGCCTACGCGACCTGGATCGGCACGCCGGGCGCGGAGCGGGCGGCGGACCGTGACCGGGCCGTGCGCGCCGGGGCGGCGGTCGAACTACTGCACCTGGCGAGCCTCGTCCACGACGATGTCATGGACGAGGCCGGCGTCCGGCACGGCGTGCCCACGGCCAACGTGCGCGACGGCAACATCCGCGCGGTGCTGGCCGGAGACTTCCTCCTCGCCCGCGCGGTCGCCGTCGCGTGCGGGCTGGGACAGCGCGAGGGCATGCTGGTCTCGGAGACCTTCGCCCGGCTCTGCGACGGGCAGGCCCGCGAGTCCGCCCTGCTCTTCGACGCCGCCCGCACCGAACCTGACTACTACGACGCCATCACCGGGAAGACCGCGGCCCTGCTCGCCACCGCGTGCCGACTGGGCGCCCTGGCGGCGGGCGCGGGCACCGAGGCCGCCGAGGCCCTCACGTCCTACGGGCACCACCTCGGGCTCGCCTACCAGCTGGTGGACGATCTGCTCGACCTCACCGGATCGGACGAGCGGCTCCGCAAGCCGGCGGGCCATGACGTGGCCATGGGCGTCTTCACGCTTCCCGTGCTGTACGCGCAGGAGGAGCACCCGCGGCTCGCCGGCCTTCTGGGCGCCCTCCAGCCGGAGGACGACGGCACCGTCCGCGAGGTGGTCGACCTGGTCAAGGACTCCTCCGCGCTGCGGCGGACGCGCGCCGCCGTGGACGAGCAGACCCGGTACGCCGTGGGCGCGCTGTCGGGCGCCGCCGCCGGGCTGACACCCGCCGGGCTGGCGATGCTGTCGGAACTGGTGGCATGCCTCGCCCGCCGCGCGCACTGAGGGGGCGTCGATGACAACCTCGGCCCCCTCCGCGCCCCCGGTGCCGCTGACCGCCCGCGGCTTCGTGGCCCTGCCGCCGACCGAGCAGGTCGCGGCCATCCGGACCCGAGGCGGCGCGGCGTCCCTGGGCACCACCCTCCGGCTGGTGATAACGCTGGGTCGCCCGCGCACCTGCGTGCCCGGCCTCGTCGCCTATGCGATCGGTCTCGGCTACGCCCCTGCGCCGGTCCCGGTGGGCCACGCCGTGCTGGGCGCGGTGTTGGCCCTGCTCGTCGGCTTCTCCGCCAACCTCCACAACACCTACACCGACGTCGAGGAGGACAGCCGGAACCTACCGGGCCGGATGTGGCTGCTCTACCGGCTCGGGCTGCGGCGGCTGGCCTGGACCCTCGCCGGGCTCAACGCGTTCATGGTGGGCGCGGCCGTGGTGTTCGGGCCCGGCTTCGTGGTCTTCACAGTGATCGGGCTGATCGGTCTGCATCAGTACTCGTTCCGGCCGCTGAGGCTGAAGGCGCGGCCGCTGCTCGGCCTGTACGTCTTCGCGCAGGCCGTCGTCGGGCCGTTCCTGATCGGCTGGTTCATCGGCCAGGACGGCGTGCGCGGCCTCCCCGGCCCGGTCTGGGGCATGTTCGGCTTCCTGTTCGCCTGGTTCGTCGCCAAGGGCCTGGTGAAGAACGTCCCCGACTTCGACGGCGACCACGCGGCCGGGCTGCGCACGTCGGCCACGCTGTTCCCCACCCGGACCGCCGCCGCCCGATGCGCCGCGCTGGTGACCGTGGCGGCGTACTTGTGCCTACCGGTGCCGGTCGTCGTCGGCGCCTCCCCGATGGCCGTGCTCTGGGCGCTGCCCTGGAGCCTCGTCGCCGCCTACCAGGGCGTTCGTCTGGTGCGGGCCGAGGACGCCGCCGCTGCCAACGCCGTGCTGCGCGGCGACATGGTGTTGTCGAGCGCCTTCTTGGCGACCGTGCTGCTGCTCCAGGAACCCCGTTGGAGCAGCGTCGCCGTCATCGCCGCCGGCGCCCTGATCATCGCCGCGAGCGACCTGCTCGCCATGGACTCCCGCCGCGACGCCGACACCGGTTCCATGCCGACCCGTGAGGAGCCAATCGCAATGAACCCCCCGACCGGAACATCCGCCCGTCCCGCCACCCCCCAGGAGCTCTTCGACCGGATCGCGCCCCGGTACGACCTGTTCAACTCGCTGCTCAGCGCCGGTTCCGACCGGCGCTGGCGGCGCGAGGTCGCCCGCCGCCTCGCGGCGCCCCCGGGGGCGGACGTCCTGGACGTGGCCACCGGAACCGGGAGCCTGGCGATCGCCGTCGCCCGGCACCGCCCCGACGCGCGCATCGTCGCCTGCGACATCAACGCCTCGATGCTCGCGGTGGCCGCCAGGCGGCTGGAACGGCAGGGCCTCTCCGGTCGGATCACGCTGAAGTCGGCGCCCGGCGAGCTGCTCCCGTTCCCGGACGCCTCGTTCGACGCGGTCTGCATCGCCTTCGCCATCGACGACATGGCGGACAGGCGCGCGTGCGCGGCGGAGATGGCGCGGGTGCTCCGCCCCGGCGGGCACCTGGTCCTGCTGGAGCTCGGAGTCCCCGAGCAGCCGGTGCTGCGCTCGCTCTACCTGGGTGGGCTGGGCGTGATGAGCCTGCTCGGGCGGGCCCGCGGCATGAGCGGCTACCGGCACCTCCGCGAGGAGATCATCACGTACCGGGGTCCCGAGGCCGTGCGCTCCCTGCTGATGGACGCGGGCCTCACCGAATACACGCGGACGCCCCTGACCGGGGGCATCGCGGTCGTGCACGCCGCCGTCCGAGAGAAGGGCTGACCGGGATGCAGGCCAACCGACATGTCTACAGCGAGCTGGCCGGGCGGCGCAGATTCGCCGACGCGCTGGTCACCGCACTGGCCGGCGCGGGCGTGACCGCGGTGTTCGGCATGCCGGCCGAGTCGCTGAACGCCTTCGTCGACGCACTGCGGCGCGACGGCCGGATCCGGCTCGTCGGTGTGCGCCACGAGGGCGCCGGCGCGCTCATGGCCGCCACGTACGGCAAGCTCACCGGGCTGCCCGGCGTCTGCATGGGCACCGCCGGGCCGGGCGCCACACATCTGCCGCTGGGCCTGTACGAGGCGCACGCCGACCGTGCCCCGCTGCTCGCCCTCTCCGGGCAGGTTCCCGTCGAGCAGGTGGGGCTGGAGTCCTTCCAGGAGATCGACCCGGTGGCGCTGATGGACGAGGCGGCCCTGTACAACCGCCACGTCACGGTGCCCGGGCAGATCGGGATGGTGCACCGGGCCATGGCCGAGGCGGCGCTGCGGCGCGGACCCGCGCACCTCGCCTGCTCCTCGGACGTGTTCGCCGCGCCCCTCCGCGGGGTCCCCGAACCTCCGGTCCGCCGACCTCCCGCCGCGGGCGGCGCCGCCGACAAGGCCCTCCTGGAGCGGGCCGCGAACCTGCTCTCCGGGGCCAGGACCGCCGTGATCGTCGGCGCCGTGCCGTCCGATCTCGCCAAGGACATCGACGCGCTCGCCGAGCGGATCGGTGCGCCCGTGCTCGTCCTGCCCGAGGGTTACCGCTACTTCGCGGCGCTGCACGACGGCCCTGCCCTGCCCGTCCTGCAGGGCAGGACCGCCGACTACACGAGGGTGCTCGAAGGCGCCGACCGGCTCCTGCTGGTCGGGCCCTCCAGCTCCGCCGCCCGCGGCCTGGCCGGCGGGCACCCCGTCATGCAGGTGGCCGACGGCGCCGAACGCGCCCACCCCTGTCGTCCCGGCTGGGTGCGGCTGCTCGGCGATCCGGGGGAGACCCTGCGCCAGCTGCGCGCCCTCTCCCCGTCCGCCCCGGACGGGGACCTCGCCGCGGACGTGGACGACCTGCGGACCGAGCCGTCCAACCGACCCTTCTGGGAGGCTCTCGACCGTTCGCTGCCCGCCGACGGGGTGGTCGCCCTCGAGCCAGGACGAATACTGGACGGCGCGTTCGGCGCTCTGCCGGTCCGCGATCGGGTGCTGACCTCGTCCTTCGGGCTGCGCGTCGCGGGCAGCGCGCTGCCGGCCGCCATCGGAGCGTCCTTCGCTCACCCCGACCGCCGCGTCTTCGCCGTCACCACCGACCGCGGCCTCCAGGACTTCGCCGCCGAGCTGCTCACCCTGGCCCGCTACCACCTGCCCGTCTCTCTCGTATGCGTGGAGGAGGACCGCCGGACGGACGTGCGCCGCGTCGCCGGCGGGGGCGGGCTGGCCGCCGAGCGCGCCACCTCGCCCGCCGACCTGGAACGGCTGCTGTCGGCGCCACCCGGCGGGCCCGCCGTGATCACCATCCCTGCGGACGGGCTCGTCGAGCCCGCGCGCGAAGAGGTCACCCTGACGGCCCCGGCCGCCGGCTCCACCGGATCCGTGCTCACCGAGGTCCTGTCCGGGCTCGACGTCGCCGCCGCCTACGTCCGGCCCGGCGCGGGCACCGAGCCGCTCGCCGCGCTGTGCCGCAACGCCGGGATCACCGTGCACGCCGTCCACCACCCAGAGTCGGCCGCGATGACGGCCTCGGCTGTCGCAAAGCACACCGGACGGCTCACCTTGTGCCTGACGGCCCCGGACGCCGACACGGTCCTCCAGCTGAACGGCGTCTACGACGCCTCGTTCGACCATGCCCCCGTCGCCGTCCTCGGACCGCCGGGCGTCGTGGTGGACGGCACCCGCCTCCTGGCCGACGCCGCCCGAACGCTCAGGGTCGGCGACGATCCGGGCGCCACCGAGGAGGCCGCCCACGCGCTGGGCACCGCCGCGGCCGAGGGCCACGCCGTCTACCTGGAGATCGACCCCGCCTCCCTGGACCGTCCGGCGCGCGGGCGCCTCCCGGCCGCGGCACCACCGGCGTCCACGGCCGTCCTGCCCGGGACCGCCGAGCTCGACGCCGCCGCCGCGCGGCTCGCCGGCGCCCGCCGACCGGTCATCCTCATCGGACGCGGCGGCCGGGGCGCCGGGGCGGAGATCGCCGAGTTGGCCGGCGCGCTCGGCGCGCCCGTCGTCAGCACCATGCCGGGCAGGGGCGTCCTGCCCGACCACCACCAGAACTACGCCGGGGCGGTCGGCTCGTCCGGCCACCAGTGCGCGACCAAAACCCTGGAGGCCGCCGACGTCGTCGTCGCCTTCGGCATCTCCCGGCGTGGCGCCTCGGCCTTCGACCTGCCCGGCGACTACGTCCTCGTCCAGATCGACCACGACCTCGGCCGGCTCGCCAACGCCGCCCGCGCCGACCTGGCCCTGCACGGCACCGCCCGGCATACCGCCCAGGCGCTCGCCGAGCGGATCGGCACCGCCACTCCGCCCGAGGCCGACCGGCAGGCGTTCGTGCGCGCCTGCCACGACCGGTTCCTCGCCACTCGGCGGCGGCGCAGCCGCATACCCACCCGGGCGAGCAGCCCCATCAGGCCGTCCGCGCTGGCGCTGGCGCTGACCGACGAGCTCGGCCGGGGCCCCGCCGCGCCCCTGGTCACCGTGGACGTCGGGCTCACCACCCTCTGGATCTACCGCTACCTCACCGGACGGCAGGACTTCGTGTGGACCAGTTCGTTCGCCACGATGGGCTTCGCCGTGCCCGCCGCCGCCGGCATCGCGAAGTTCACCGACCGGCCTGTGCTGGCCGCCGTCGGCGACGGCGGCGTCGCCGTCACCCTCAGCGAGCTCGGCACGCTGCGCGACCTCGACCTGCCCGTCGTCGTGGTCGTCTTCGACAACGGGCGGCTCGGCGCCATCAAGTTCGAGCAGGAGATCATGGGCTGGCCCGAATACGGCTCGTCCCTCCACAACGGCGACCTCGCCGAGATCGCCCGCGGCTACGGCCTCGCCGCCGAACGGGTCACCACGATGGCCGGGCTGCGCCGCGCCCTGCGGGTCGCGCGCCTCGCGCGGCGCCCCTACCTGATCGACGTCGTGTGCGACAGCAACGAGATCCCGGCGCCCGCACAGCAGCGGCCCGCGGCCACCCAAATCGTCGGCTACGCGCTGGCGCTGGCCCGCGAGGCCCGCCGGGGCCTGCGCCGATCTGGAGGTACGACGCGATGACCGGCATCATCATCCAGTCCCTGGCGGGCGTGATGTGGACGCTCGCCTACATCCTGATCATTCTGCGGTCCCGGCGCGACCGGGTCTACGGCATGCCGCTGGTGGCGCTGTGCGCCAACCTCACCTGGGAGTTCTACTACACGCTGGTCGAGCTGCCCCCGCACGACGACCCCACCAAGCTGGCCGCCCAGTTCGTGGTCAACTTCGTCTGGCTGGTCTTCGACCTGGTCATCCTCGTCCAGGTGCTGCGCTACGGGCCCCGTCAGTTCACATGGATCTCCCCGGCCTTGTTCTACGGGCTCTTCGCGCTCACCCTGGCGATCACTGGCCCGACCATCGTCCTGCTGAACAAGGAATTCGACGACATTTACGGCGTTCGCGCCTCGTTCGTTCAGAACCTGGCCATGTCCGCTCTGTTCCTTGTCATGCTCAACGCCCGCAGATCGGTCGCGGGCCAGTCGGTCGGCATCGCGGTCAGCAAGATGATCGGCACCGCCCTCGCCGCCCTCGGCGTCTACCTCTACCCGCCCGCCCCGGTCTACGACGACTCCGTCCTGCTGCCGTTCCTTTACATCGCCATCCTCGCTGTCGACCTCGTCTACACGTTCATGCTCGTGCGGCTGCGCCGCGCACCGGCCGCCCGGGACGAGGCGACCCCCACCACCGCGGCGGTGCCGGCGTGAGCGAGGCGAACTGGAAAGTCGAAGTGACCGGGGCCTGCATCGCCAGCGGGATGTGCGTCGGCACCGCACCCGCCTACTTCGAGCTGGACGGCGACCGCAACCGTTCCGTTCCCCGGTCGGCGCGTCCCGCCCCCGACCCCCTTCTCCTCTCCGTGGCCGACTCCTGTCCCCTCGAAGCCATCCGCGTCCACGACGCCGGTGGCACCCTGCTGGCACCCCTCGACTAGAAGGGCATCACCTTGACCGACAACGCCCCCGGCTACCCCTTCGGCGACGGAACCGGGCTCGCCCTGGAACCGGAGTACGGACGCCTGCGCGCCGAAGAACCCGTCAGCCGCGTCCAGCTCCCCTTCGGCGGCCGGGCTTGGCTCGTCACCCATCACGCCGACGTGCGGAAGGTGCTCACCGACCCGAGGTTCAGCAGCCGGGCCACCACCGCGAACCCGGACGGCCCCAGGTTCACCCCGCAGCCGCTGTTCCCCGCAGGTGTGATGAGCATGGACCCGCCCGAGCACACCCGGATCCGCAGCCTGGTCTCCAGGGCGTTCACCGGCGGCCGGGTGGAGGCGCTGCGTCCCCGCATCGCCGAGATCGCCGGCGGCCTCGCCGACGCGATGCTGGAGAAGGGCCCGCCCGCCGACCTGGTATCCATGTTCGCGCTTCCGCTCCCGGTGACGGTCATCTGCGAGCTGCTCGGCGTCCCTTACGCCGACCGGGACCGCTTCCGCGAGCTGTCGGACGCCCTGCTGTCGACCACGGCGCTCCCGCCCGAGGAGATCTTCGCCGCGGTCATGGCGCTGAACGAATACCTGGCCGGCCTGATCGAGGAGCGCCGGGCCGAGCCACGCGACGACATGCTCAGCGATCTCGTGCGCGCCCGCGACGAGGACGACCGCCTCTCCGAGCAGGAACTGGTCGAGTTCGGCGTGGGCCTCCTGGTGACGGGCCACGAGACCGCCGCCACCCAGATCGGCAACTTCATCTACATGCTGGCCCGCAACCCCGAGCAGCTCGCCGCTCTGCGCGCCGACCCCGCCCTCGTGCCCCAGGCGGTCGAGGAACTACTGAGGCACACCCCGCTCGGCGCCGTCAGCGGCATTCCCCGCGTCGCGGTCGAGGACGTCGAGCTGTCCGGCGTGACCATCCGCGCCGGCGACTCGGTGATTCCGTCCATCAACTCGGCCAACCACGACGAGTCGGTGTTCGAGGACGCCCACCGTCTCGACATCCACCGCCCGTCCAACCCCCACATCGCCTTCGGCCACGGCGTCCATTTCTGCCTGGGGGCCCAGCTCGCCCGGGCCGAGCTCCAGATAGCCCTGGAGACCCTTCTCATCCGACTCCCCGGTCTGAAGCTCGCAACGGACGGCGACGCCGACCTCGCCTGGAAGAAGGGCCTCCTGATCCGGGGCTTCTCCGAACTTCCCGTCACCTGGTGAACCGCTGAGCTCCCGCGCATCCACCGCCGCCCGACCGGTCCGGGTTGTACCAGGCGAAGCCTTCTCGCCGCGAAGGGGCAGGCATGTGCGTCGGCTTACTGGCGACGAACTCCCACGCGTGCACCAGGAACGCCGGTACTTCCCGCTTCCCTTAGCAGTGAGGTGAGCAGGTCGCTGAGGATCTGCGGGCCGTGCTGGGTGAGTATGGATTCGAGATGGAATTGCACGGATCGAAATCCTGCGCCGCGCAGGGCGTGCACTTCGCCTGTTCGGGGGTTCCGGCTGATGTCTATGGGCTTGCGCCGCCCGGTACCGGGTATGAAGTCGTGTTCGGCGCGGGCGGCGTAGGTGTTGTAGAAGCCCACGAGTTCGGATTGGCCGAACAGGTTGACCAGCTTCTGGACGCCTTGGTTGGGCACCGCACGCCGTACGATTTCAAGACCGAACTCGGTGGCGAGTATCTGGTGGCCCAGGCAGATGGATAGGAACGGGACGGTGCCGGCGAGCAGGTCACGGGTGAGCGCGCGGAGCGTGTTCATGCGTGGGTCTGTCTCGTCGCGGGGGTCGCCGGGGCCGGGACCGACGATGACGAGGTCGAATCCCTCCGGGGGCAGCGGATCGTCGAAGCGCGTGATCGTGGTCCGCACGCCGATGGCTCGCAGTTGATGGCCGAGCATCCCCATGAAGGTGTCCTCGTTGTCGACGACCAGCACACGCCGCCCGTCCAGTGCCGGGTCCGGTGTTCTCTGGTGTGCTCCGTCGAGCCAGAATCGGGACAGCGTGGCGTTGCGGGTCTTCAGTGCCTGGCGCACCCGGGGATGGCCGGCAGGTGACGCGTGCGCTCCCACCGCCGTGGGCTCGCCGCCGGTGCCGGTACGTTCCAGTGCGAGGCCGAGCGCTTCGAGCATGCCCGCGGCCTTGGCCAGGGTCTCGGCCACCTCGGAATCGGGGTTGGAGTCGCGCACGAGGGTGGCGCCGACGCCCAGGCGCAGCCGGCCGTCATCGCGGACCTCGGCGGTCCGGATCATGATCGCCGAGTCGAGCGTGCGGCTGCCCGCCGAATCGCGGCCGATCAGCGCGAGGACGCCGCCGTAGTATCCGCGGCCTGTCGTTTCATGGCGGCTGATGACCCGGAAGGCGTTCTCCAGCGGACTGCCGGTGACGGTCGGTGCGAGCAGGGTCTCTAGCAGCACGTCGCGTACGTCGAGATCGCTGTGACCGGTCAGGATGTATTCGGAGTGGGTCAGGCGCGCCATTTCCTTGAGAAATGGGCCATGAACCTGGCCGCCAGAGGTGCACATACGGGCCATCATTTTCAGTTCTTCGTCGACGACCATATAGAGTTCGTTGGCCTCTTTCGGGTCGTTGAGGAACTCTAGGAGCCCGGAAATGTCCGGGCCGGTCGAGGGATGCCGGTAGGTTCCGCTGATGGGGTTCATCGAAACGGTGCCGTCGGCCACGCTGACGTGTCGTTCTGGCGATGCGCCGATGAATGTTCCCGTGCCGGTGTGGAACAGGAACGTCCAGTACGACCCGAGCTCACCGGTCAGAAGCCGCCGGAAGATGGCGAGTTCCGTGCGAACCGAGTAATCGTCCAACCGCGCGGCAAAGGAACGTCTGATGACGAAGTTGGAACCGGCACCCTGTCCGATCTCATCGCCCAGCACCCGCTTGACGATCGCCGCGTAGTCCTCATCGCTGATATCGAATCCGGCGTCGGACACGCGCACGTTCTGCTCGGGCAAGCCTGCCAGGGCCTGACTGCGGCTGAGTTCGGCCTGCTCGTGGACGCGCATGGCGAGCAAGGGCGCATGATCGTCGCGGCAGGCGAACCCGCGTTCGGTGATCTGCCGGAACGGAATCGCCACGAGCAGGTCGTGTTGCGCGCCGGTCGTCAGCTGGCCGGGCAGGGGCAGCTCGGCGAGGCCGTCCACGCCGCAGACCTCGCCGGTCAGGACCTCCACGTGCGCGTTCTGCGCCGAGCCGGGCCGGTAAAGCAGGGCGAAGGCACGCCCGTCCTCGCCGAGGCCGGTAAGAACATCCGGGGGGCCGGCCATACTCGAATCCGTGCCGTACATATCGCTCCCCTTTGCGTGAGATCAGATCGCCCCCCTCGATTCTGCGGCGGCGAAAAGGCGTCGCACAATGACGTGAAGCCGCCATCGCGTGTTCCCGGTAACGGCCCCGGCGGCATGGCGTGAACACCTGAATAAAGTGGTACTACTCGCGCAGGTAGTGGGCGGGGAGGTGCATCGCGATTACTGTCGTGCCATACCAGTTCGACGAGGGCGGTGAAAACGACTGTGGATGTGCTGGTCCAAAAATATGGCGGTACTTCTTTGCAGACGCTCGACCGCGTTCGTCACGCTGCCTTCCGCATCGCGGAGGCCCGGCGGAATGGGCCGTCGCTGGTCGTCGTCGTCTCCGCGCGCGGAAGCAGGACCGATGATCTGCTGCGGCTGGCCGCCGACGTCGGCCCGGCGGGTCCGTCCCGGGAACTGGATCAACTGCTGGCAGTCGGCGAAG
Organism: Actinomadura alba; assembly: GCF_014323705.1. GTDB lineage: Bacteria > Actinomycetota > Actinomycetes > Streptosporangiales > Streptosporangiaceae > Actinomadura_C > Actinomadura_C alba. Next base: position 69,572 of record NZ_JABVEC010000018.1, on the reverse strand, counting down.
GCGAGTCGGCGGCTCTGATGGCCATCGCCTTGAATGGACTGGGGATACCGGCGATCTCGCTGACCGGTCACCAGGCCGGGATCCGGACGACCGATCGGCACGGCGATGCGCTCATCGCAAGGATCGGGGCGGCGCGTGTGCGGGCGGCTCTGGATGGTGGCAAGGTCGCCGTGGTCACCGGATTCCAGGGGGTCGACCACGCCGGTGACATCGCCACGCTCGGGCGCGGCGGCTCTGACACGACCGCGGTGGCGCTGGCGGCGCAACTGCGCGCGTCGGCTTGCGAGATTTACACCGACGTCGACGGCGTCTTCAGCGCCGATCCCCGCATCCTTCCCGCGGCTCGGTGCCTGCCGTGGGTCCAACCTGGCGTAATGGCGGAGATGGCGTTCGCGGGCGCACGGATTCTGCATACCCGTTGCATCGAACTGGCCGCCATGGAAGGGGTCGAGGTGCGTGTCCGGAACGCGTTGTCGCAGGCGCCCGGAACGACGATCGTCGAGCGGCAGGACGGTCGGCCGCTGGAGACCCGGCGGGCCGTCATGGCGGTGACCCACGACACCGACGTCGCGCGCGTGCTGGTGCACTGCCGGGACATCCGCCGGGACCTGGCTCCCGACGTTTTCGAGGCGCTGGCGGCCCACGGGACGGTGGTGGACCTGGTGGCCAGGTCCGGGCCCTATGAAGACGAGTTCCGCATGGGATTCACGATCCGCCGCAGCCAAGCCGACCCCGTGCGGGCCGCATTGCACGAGGTGACGGCCGCCTTCGGCGGGGGTGTGCATTTCGACGAGAACGTCGGCAAGGTGTCAGTGGTCGGGATGGGCCTGCTCAGCCGTCCGGAGTACACGGCCAGGCTCATGGCGGCATTGGCCGCGGCCGGAATTCCGACGAGCTGGATCTCCACCTCCCAGATGCGGTTGTCGGTGATCGTGCCGCTGGAGCGCACCGTCGATGCAGTCGAGACCCTGCACCGCGAGTTCCACCTTGACCGGGATGAGCCGACAGACGGCACGTCCGCGACCCCCGGCCGTTCCGCCACCGCTTGAGAGAGGCAGGACACAGTGGCTGTACACAACGCCTCGTTCGCTCGAGGTCTCCGCCTGCGACGCCTGTTTCGCCATGGCGACGGGCGCCTGCTCGTCGTGCCGCTCGATCACTCTGTCGCAGACGGGCCGCTGCGCGGTGGCGATCTGAACGCCTTGCTCGGTGAGCTCGCCGGCACCGGTGTCGACGCCGTGGTTCTGCATAAGGGCCGTCTCCGTCATGTCGATCATGGCTGGTTCGGCGACATGTCGCTGATCGTGCATTTGAGCGCGAGCACGAGGCACGCTCCGGATCCGGACGCGAAGTATCTGGTCGCCCACGTGGAGGAGGCGCTGCGGCTGGGCGCCGACGCGGTCAGCGTGCATATCAATCTCGGTTCGGACCAGGAGGCCCGGCAGATCGCCGACCTGGCGGCCGTGGCGGGGGAGTGCGACCGCTGGAACGTCCCGCTGCTCGCCATGATGTACGCCCGGGGACCGAAGATCAGTGACTCGCGGGCGCCGGATCTGGTGGCGCACGCCGCGTCGCTGGCCGCCGACCTCGGCGCGGACATCGTCAAGACCGACTATGCGGGCACACCCGAGCAGATGGCCGACGTGGTACGGGCCTGCCCGATCCCGGTCATCGTGGCCGGCGGCCCGCGCATGACCGAGACCGACGCTGTGCTCACCTATGTGTCCGATGCGCTGCGCGGCGGTGCGGCCGGGGTGGCCATGGGACGCAACGTCTTCCAGGCCGACCAGCCCGGCTGGATGGCGGCCACGATCGCGCGGCTGGTGCATGAATCGCGGCACGTCCCGGAGCGGGACGGCGTGAACAACCGGCTTGCCCTTACGTCCTTGACGCCCTGACCTTCCGCAGAGGGGATACCTGTGAAACTGTGCTGGCTGGACATCCGTAACGCAGACGGTGCCAAGGAAGCCATTGTTGAGGAAGCGGTCCACCAGAGGGTGGACGCTATCGTGGCGGCTGATCCGGCGGACCTGGAGCCGCTTCCTCCGACGGTGAAGAGGGTTCTGTTCCCGCGGAACCAGCCGTTGCCGGAGAAGCTGGCCCCTGCGGACCTGGTGATCGTCGACCCGGCCGTTCATGGGGAGCCCGCTGAGCTGGCACATCGGTACTCCGACGTGGAGTTCGGCCGGTACGTGGAGATCACCGACGCCGACAGCCTCGAGGACGCCTGCCGCGCGGCGCGCCTGGACCGGTGGAGCCTGTTGTACTTTCGTGACCCCACCAAGATCCCGCTGGAGATCGTGCTGGCCGCCGCGGCCGGGGCAGAGGGCAGCATTATCACCCAGGTGGCCGATGTCGAGGAAGCGGAGATCGTGTTCGGTGTGCTCGAGCACGGCTCCGACGGGGTGATGCTGGCGCCTCGCGCCGTGGGGGAGGCCACCGACTTGAAGGCGGCCGCGGTGAGCAAGGCGGCCGACCTGTCGCTGGTGGAGCTGGAGGTCACCGGGATCCGGCGGGTGGGGATGGGTGAACGGGCGTGCGTGGACACCTGCACGAACTTCCGGCTCGACGAGGGCATTCTCGTCGGCTCGCACTCCACCGGTATGATCTTGTGCTGCAGCGAGACCCATCCGCTTCCGTACATGCCGACGCGGCCGTTCCGGGTCAACGCGGGTGCGCTGCACTCGTACACGCTGTCGGCCAACGGACGCACCAACTACCTCAGCGAGCTCGGCTCCGGCGGCAGGGTGCTCGCCGTCGACTCGAAGGGGCGGGTACGGGTCGTCACGGTGGGCCGGGTCAAGATCGAGTCGCGGCCGTTGCTGGCGATCGACGCGGTCGCGCCCTCGGGTGTGAAGGTCAACCTCATCGTTCAGGACGACTGGCACGTACGGGTGCTCGGGCCGGGCGGCGAGGTCTTGAACGTCACGGATCTGACGGCGGGCACGAAGGTGCTCGGCTACCTGCCGGTCGAGCAGCGGCACGTCGGCTACCCCATCGATGAGTTCTGCATCGAGAAGTGAGCAGTGACGGCGATGGCAGCGCAACCCGTTCTGGACTTCCACGTACGCCTGGCACCGCGGACCGGGGCCGGTGAGCGGCTCCTGTCGACGCTGGACGAGTGCGGGCTGGAGCGGGCGGTGGTGTGCGCGGGCGGCACCATCGACCTGGACCGCCTGTCCCGCCAGCTCATCGAGGGCGGGCACGTGGAGACCGACGCCGACAACGACGCGGTGCTGGAAACCTGCGAGGGCACCGACGGGCGCCTGGTGCCGTTCTTCTTCGCCAATCCGCACCGCTCGCCCGATGCGTACCGCGCCAGGGCAGCCGAGTTCCGCGGCCTGGAGGTATCGCCCGCCGTGCATGGTGTCGGCCTGACCGACCCGCGCGTCGTGGCGCTCGTCGGTGTGGCCGCCGAGTTCGGCCACCCGGTGTACGTGGTGTGCCTGACCCGTCGCGGTGCGGGCGTGGCCGACCTGGTCGACCTGGCCCGCCGGTTCCCGCAGGTGAGCTTCGTGCTAGGGCACAGCGGTATCGGCAACATCGACTTTTACGCTCTCACGTTGATCCGAGACGAACCCAACATCCTGCTGGAGACCTCCGGCGGCTACACGTGCGTGGCCGAGGCGGCGCTGAGCCGCCTCGGCGCCGGGCGGGTGGTGTTCGGCTCCGAGTATCCGCTCCAGCACCCGGCCGTGGAGCTGGCCAAGTTCCAGGCGCTGCGGATACCGCCCGAGCAGTGGCGGCAGATCGCCTGGGACAACGCGCATCGACTGCTAGGGGAGGAGAAGCCGTGAATGACCCAAGTTCGAGCCTGCCTCAGCTCGGCCAGTGGAACGGGCCGGAGGACCTGCAGCGCCTCCAGGAGAAGCAGCTGCCGCAAACCGTCACCTGGGCGGCCCGCTCCCCCTTCTACCGCTCGCGGCTGAACTCGGCGGCCCTGCCCGCGACCGCCGCCGACCTCGCCACCTTGCCGCTGACCACGAAGCAGGACCTGCGGGACAACTACCCCTTCGGCATGCTGGCGGTCCCGAAAGAGCGGCTGGCCACCTACCACGAGTCCAGCGGGACCGCCGGCCAGGCCACGCCGTCCTACTACACGGCGGAGGACTGGATCGACCTGGCCGAGCGCTTCGCCCGCAAGTGGATCGGCATGTCCAGCGAGGACATCTTCCTGGTGCGCACGCCCTACGCGCTGCTGCTGACGGGGCATCTCGCGCACGCCGCCGGCCGGCTGCGCGGGGCCACCGTGGTGCCGGGCGACAATCGATCGCTGGCCATGCCGTACGCCCGCGTGGTCCGGGTCATGCACGACCTGGGTGTCACGCTGACCTGGTCGGTGCCGACCGAATGCCTCATCTGGGCCGCTGCGGCGGCCGCGGCCGGGCACCGGCCCGGCGCCGACTTCCCCGCGCTGCGTGCGCTGTTCGTCGGCGGCGAGCCGCTCACCGCCGCCCGGCGCGCTCGGATCAGCCGGCTGTGGGGAGTACCGGTGATCGAGGAGTACGGCTCCACTGAAACCGGCAGCCTCGCCGGAGAGTGCCGGCACGGCCGGATGCACCTGTGGGCCGACCGGGCGCTGTTCGAGGTGTACGACCCGCAGACCGGCACCGTCCGTCCGGAGGGCGAGGGCCAGCTCGTGGTCACACCGCTGTACCGCGAGGCGATGCCGCTGCTGCGCTACAACCTCGAAGACAACGTGTCGGTCTCCTACGGCGACTGCGAATGCGGATGGGACCTACCCACGGTCCAGGTGCTCGGCAGGGCGGCGTTCGGCTACCAGGTCGGTGCCGCGACGATCACCCAGCACCGGCTGGAGGAGCTCGTCTTCTCCCTCCCGGACTCCTACGGGGTGGTGTTCTGGCGGGCGAAGGCGGAACCGACGGTATTGCGCATCGAGATCGAGGTACCCGAGGAGCACCGGGCGGACGCCCAAGCGGAACTGGCGGCTTCGGTGCGGGCCGTGTTCGGGGTCGACAACGATGTCGTCGGGCTGGCTCCGGGGACTCTGGTGCCGCACGATGCGCTGACCACCATGCCCGACGTGGTCAAGCCGCGCAGCCTGTTCGGGCCCGGTGAGGACTGGGGCAAAGCGCTCCTCTACTACTGATGGGGACGACATGCCGCAGATAAGGGTGGCCGTGGCCGGGGCCGGAATCGCCGGCCTCGCCTTCGCCGCCGCCCTTCGCCGGACCGGGATCGACTGCCACATCTACGAGCAGGCGGGGCGCCTGGCCGAGGTGGGGGCGGGGGTACAGGTGGCGCCCAACGCCACCCGGTTGCTGCGCCGACTGGGCCTGCGAGAGCGCCTGCGCGCCGTCGCGGTCGCACCGCAGGCGATCGAAATGCGCCGCTGGGACGACGGCACATTGCTGCAACGCACTCCGCTGGGCGGCCCGTGCCGCCGCCGCTTCGGGGCGCCCTATTACACCCTGCACCGCGCTGACCTGCACAGCAGCCTGCTCTCGCTCATTCCACCCGACCGGGTGCACCTCGGTGCCCGTTGCGTCGCCATAACGCAGGACGCCGACGCGGCGCGGCTGCATCTGTCCGACGGTACGACGGTGACGGCGGATCTGGTCGTGGGCGCCGATGGCATTCACTCCATCGTGCGCGAGCAGCTCGTGGCCGATCAGCCACGGTACTCCGGGCAGACGATCTACCGGGGCCTGGTGCCGGCCGAACGGGTGCCCTATCTGCTCACCGAGCCCCGTGTGCAGTTGTGGTTCGGACCGGACCAGCACTGTGTGTGCTACCCGGTGTCGTCCGGCCGGCAGGTGAGCTTCGGCGCGACCGTCGCCGCCTCGGACTGGCGGGAGGAGTCCTGGTCGGCGCGGGGTGACGTCGCTGAGCTCGCGGCCGCGTACGCGGGCTGGCACGCGGACGTCGCACGGCTGATCGGCGCGGCGGAGACGGTCAGCAGGTGGGCGCTGCACGATCGCGAGAGCGTCGACCGGCTCAGCTCGGGACGGGTGACCGTCATCGGCGATGCCGCACATCCGATGCTGCCGTTCCAGGCGCAGGGCGCGAACCAGGCGATCGAGGACGCCGTCGTGCTCGCGGTCTGCCTCGCGGAGGCGGGCCCCGACGGCCTCGGTGCGGCCCTGCGTCGCTACGAGCGGATACGCCTTCCCCGCACCAGCCAGATCCAACGCCGGTCTCGGGACAACGCGAAGACCTTCCACCTGGCCGACGGGGACGCGCAGCGCCGCCGCGACACCGCCGCCCAGACCTCATCGGGCCTGGACCGGCACCAGTGGTTGTTCGGGTACGACGCCGAGCAAGCCGCCACGACCAGCAGGAGCTCATGATGGAACTGACCGGAATCGAGTCGACGGTCGCACTGGTCACCGGTGCGGCGCAGGGCATCGGCGCTGCCGTGGCGGGCACCTTGGCGGGCGCGGGAGCGCACGTCGCGGCCGTGGATCGCAACGCCGAGGGGCTCGCCACCGTCGTGGCCAAACTCGAGGCCGAGGGCGAGTCGGTCCGCGGCTACCCCGTCGATGTATGTGACAGCGAGGCGGTGGACGCGCTCGTGCGGCGCATCGAGGACGAGCAGGGGCCCATCGGCATCCTCGTCAACGCGGCCGGCGTCCTGCACACCGGCAAGGTGGTCGAACTGCCGGACCGGCAGTGGAATGAGACCTTCTCGGTCAACGCGGGTGGCGTGTTCAACGTGTCCCGTGCGGTGGCCCGGCGGATGATCCCCCGCTGCCGCGGCGCGATCGTGACCGTGGCGTCCAACGCCGCCGGCGTGCCGCGCATGGAGATGGCCGCATACGCCGCCTCAAAGGCCGCGTCCGCCCAGTTCACCCGGTGTCTGGGGCTGGAGCTTTCCGGCTACGGCATCCGGTGCAACGTCGTCTCGCCCGGCTCGACCGACACGCCCATGCTGCGCTCGATGCTCGGCGAGGATGCCGATCCAAGCCAGGCGATCGAGGGCTCGCCGGCCGCGTACCGCGTCGGCATTCCGCTGCGGAAGCTGGCCCAGCCGCGTGACGTGGCCGAGGCGGTCGCGTACCTGGTATCCGACCAGGCCGGTCACGTCACGATGCACGACCTGTACGTGGATGGCGGCGCCGCCCTGCACGTATGACGTCATCGGCGGGAAATCGGACGGAAACAGGAGGCGAACAATGGCCATGACCCCGATCGCGCCGTACCGCATGCCCGGCGATGGCGATCTGCCTAGCGCGGCGGTGCCGTGGCGCCCGCGTCCGGACCGGGCCGTCGTGCTGGTGCATGACATGCAGCGGTATTTCCTGCGCCCGTTTCCGGCCGGGCAGGCTCCGCTCACCGAGCTGGTCGCCAACATCGCGAAGCTGCTCGCGGCGGCGCGTACGGCCGGAGTGCCGGTGATGTACACGGCACAGCCGGGTGGCATGAGCCGCCAGGACCGCGGGCTGCTGCACGACTTCTGGGGTCCCGGCATGGGTGTCGACGAGGCCGACCGCGGCATCGCCGACGATGTCGCCCCCGAGTCGGGCGACACGGTGCTGACCAAGTGGCGCTACAGCGCGTTCTTCCGGAGTGACCTGGAAGAACGGCTACGGCGGTCGGGACGGGACCAGCTCATCGTCTGCGGCGTCTACGCGCACATGGGGTGCCTCATCACCGCCTGCGACGCGTTCAGCCGCGACATCCAGCCGTTCCTCGTGGCGGACGCACTGGCCGACCTGTCTCTCGACGACCATCTCATGGCGCTTCGCTACGCCGCGGACCGTTGCGCGGTGCCGCTGTCCACGGCCGACGTGCTGGCCGAGCTGGAGACCTAGCCGGCCGAGGCCGTCGTGCCCCCTGATTCATGCGCCTCGAATTCCCATTGGTACCGGCCACATCGACGCTCACCGATTTCCCCCACGCGAGACCATCACCTGTTCACGTGATTCACCGCGCAGAGCAAACGAAATACCGCGAATGCGGGTGAACGTTTGTTGTAGGGGCGGAGTACGGTCGCCTGATCGGCCATCCGGCCGTGACACCGAAGGCAGGGAGGAACACGTCAATGTCCGATCGCACTCATGTCGTCGTCATCGGCGGAACGTCGGGAATCGGGCGGCATTTCGCCCAGTCGTGCGCCGAACGAGGAAGCGACGTGGTCATCACCGGCCGTACGGAGGATCGGACCAAAGGCGTCGCCCATGAGATCGGCGGGCGGACTCGCGGACTCGCATTGGACCTGGCCGACCCGGAACGGATCATGGCAGGGCTGGCCGACGTGGAACGCGTCGATCGGCTGGTGCTCACGGCGCTCGACCGGGACTACAACACGGTTCGCGAGTATCGTGCGGCCGATGCGACGCGCCTGCTGACTGTCAAACTCACCGGTTATACGGCGGTCCTGCACGCTCTCGCCCCGCGGATGACCGACGAGAGTGCGGCCGTACTGCTCGGCGGCCTTGCCAGTCACCGGCCCTATCCGGGCTCCACGACCGTGACGACCGCCAACGGCGGCATCAGCGCGCTGGTCAGAACGCTGGCAGTGGAACTGTCTCCCATCCGGGTCAACGCTCTGCACCCGAGCATTGTCGCCGACACGCCATTTTGGAGTGACAAACCCGCTGCACGCGAGGCCGCCGAAACGCGTGCGCTCACCAAGCGGCCGGTGACGATGCAGGACTGCACCGAGGCGATCACCTTTCTGCTGGAGAACCGCTCGATCAACGGTGTCAACCTGAACATCGATGGCGGAGACGTGCTCATCTGACGCTTGTCGTGATCCGCCACGGCCCCCACCAGCCGGTCGCGCCCTGCCCGTGCTCCCGCTGCGCGCGAGCGTAGCGGGAGAGATCCCTGGCCGAGAACAGCGCCATGCCGGCGTTGAGGCCCGTCACCGGCACCGGAAGCCGCGTCCAATAGGCGAGTCGGCCGTCGACGCGGAATTCCACCTCCGACGTCTCGGCCCGGTAGGTGATGGCGTAGCCGTGCTCACGCCCCGGCTCCGTCGGCACATCCAGAACCACCCGGTGGATGTAGTGCTCGTGCGGACGGGTCACGCCGGGGATCACCAGTCGTTCGACCACCGCGTAAACGGTGTCATTGGTCGCGGCGGCATTGAGTACGACGCCGGTCTCCAGGTCGAAGAGGTTCACCGTCCCGAAGGCGTCGAGCAGGTCATAGGGAATCTGGCCGTGGGTCCGCACCCCCATCTCGACCTCGAACGTCAGATGTCCCGCCGCCGGCACGGCGAAGCGCCGCACGGACCGGTACATCTGCTTGGCGTTGTTCTGCCTCGGGTCCGTGTCGTGGAAGCGGGTGAACGGGTTGACGGTCAGCTCCAATCGCCCGTAACCGGTACGCACCCGTGCGTTGCGATCTTGGTAATGGTGCCGTTCGCCGTCGGCTCCCGTTATCGACATGATTCTCCAGCGTGTGGGATCGAGCTCGCCGCTCGTGAAGTCGTCGTACGTCCACGCGTTGGTCTTCAGTGCCGACGTCATGCAGACACCATCGGCCCCGCCGTCGTCGGCGGACATCACACGTTCACGCGGTTCGGCCGGGGCGGCACGCCATTTCTCCACTGCACGCCGGAAATCCCGTGAATGGGCCATGCCCGGCGCGGGGGCGGTGACCGAGACTGCCGCCGTACTGACCACCACGTCACGACGTCGTCGTCACGACGTCCTCGATTGAGGAGGTGTCATGGGCACGAAGAACTCGGCAGCGGACGGTGACCGCTATGTCGCGGTATTTGACAGCGCCCAGTTCACGGCATTGCGGCGCAGATCGAATGCCTTCATCGGCTGGGCGAGCGTCATCTTCTACGGGTGGTGGCTCCTCGTCATCCTGCTCGCCGCCTTCGCGCCGGACTTCTACCGGCAGGACCTCGTCGGCCCCATAAACGTGGGCCTGCTGGCCGTGTTCCTGTCGTTCAACCTGGTGGTGGTGGTCGCTTCGGTGTACATGCGATTCGCCCGTACTCAGCTGGACCCCCTCAGTGAGCGGATCCGGGCGGACCTGGAAGGAGGTCTCCGATGACAGGTGTTCTCGCGGCTCCTCCCCCGATTGACAACACATGGGCGGCGCCCGCGATCGCCATCGCGGTCGCCATCCCCCTCGCAATTCTGGTGTTCGCTCTCGTGAACGCCGCGCGCGGCGGCATACGCACCCCGAACGATTTCCTCCTCGCGGGTAAGAGGGTCGGCGCCGGTCAGAACGCCCTCGCGATGATGGGCGCGTTCATGATGTACTCGACGGTGATCATCATCATCGGGCACGTCGCGCTGAACGGCTACGACGCCATTCTCTTCGTCACGGCCTTCGCGGTCGGCTCGGTGCTCGGGGTGCTGATCTACGCCGGGCCGATGCGCAACGTGGGCGGGCATACGATGGGCGACCTGTTCGTGCTGCGCGCTCGAGAGCGCCCGGCACGGATCGCGTCGGCGGTCGTCACCCTGGTGACCTACACCATGTTCATGGTCGCCATGCTGGGTGCGATCGGTCTGGTCGCCACCCGGATGTTCGACACCAGCCCCGAGGCGAACCTTCCCCTCGCGGCCGTCGCGATGGTCGTCGTCGGCCTGGTCGCCATTCTCTGGGTGTACATGGGCGGGATGCCCGGAGTCACCCGGATGCTGGTGCTCAAGGCAATTCTGGTGGGCAGCTTCGTGGTGGTGCTGACCGTGGTGGTACTGGCCAAGTACAAGCTGAACATCATCGACCTGCTCGATGACGCCGAGGCCAATGCGAATCCGGACAAGCGCGGTTACGATCTGCTGGGCCCCGGCCGCCTGTTCGGCGAGAACTCCACGCCGAATTCAGGGCAGGATCCGTGGGTTCACCTGTCGAAGCTCGTCTCCGTCGTCATCGGGGGCATGGGGATGCCATGGCTCTTCATGCGTTACTACGTGGCGACCAGCGGACGGGACGCGCGGCGGTCCGCCGGCTGGGCGGCGATGTTCACCGCCGGGTTCTATCAGCTTTTGATCATCATCGGTCTCGGCGCCGTCGCGCTACTCGGCGCGAAGGGCATCGGCACGAACTACCACCACCGCGACACCACCCTGCCCAGGCTCGTGGACGACTTTGGCGGTGAGTGGGCGTCCGGCCTGCTCGGCGGGGTCGCCATGATCTCGGTCGCCGCTATTTTCGCAGCCATGCTGATCAACGCGGTGACGTCCTACACCAAGGACATCAACGCGGCGCGTGGCCGGCAGCCGGAACCGGCCGCCGAACTGAAGGAAATCCGGCGCAACGTGCTGGTCATCGGAATCGTCTCCCTCGTCGCGGGTGCGGCGATGGTGCCGGTGTTCACCCGTATCTTCATTCCGACAGTGGTCGACCTGGGGGCCTCCACGGTCCTGCCGGCGATCGTCTACTCGCTGTTCTGGCGCCGCTTCAACACCAGGGGACTGATGTGGACGGTCTACGGGGGACTGGCCGTGACCGTGGTCATGGTCGCGTTCTCCAACGGAGTGTCGGGTGACCCCAATTCCTGGTGGCCCAACAGCGACTTCAAGATCTTTGACATCGAACCCGGACTGATCGCGGGGCCGCTCGGCTTCCTGTTCGGCTACCTCGGCACGATCACCAGTAGCGAGCGCAACGACGCCGGCTTCGCCGAGATGCAGGTCCGTGCCCTCACGGGTGCCGTCGTTCCCCCTCGGAACGACCCCTCCACCGGCAGCGCGAACCTGCCGACCGGCAGCGTGGGCGTGCCCAACGGTAGCGCGGACAAGCGCGACCGGGGGAGCCGGACGCCCAGCGGAGCACACTGAACAACCGCGAACGGTGTGGGGCGGTCGCACCGCCCCACACCTCTTCGGGAGGGTCAAACGTGGATCCGGTACCGGTTCTCGTCGTGGGCGCGGGCCCGGTCGGCATGGTCACTGCTCTGGCGCTCGCCCGCCAAGGCGTGTCCTGCGTTCTCGTCGACCAGGATTTCGAGACATCCGTTCATCCCAAGCTGGACTACGTCAACTCCCGCAGCATGGAGTTCTTCCGGCAACTCGGCATCGCTGACGACGTCCGCTCCGCCGGTGTCGCGCCCGAGCACCGATCCGACGTGATCTGGTCGACCGGCCTCGCCGGTGAGCCGATCACCACGTGGAGACTTCCCTCGGTGTCCGAGGAGTGGCGACGCATCGCCGAGCACAACGACGGCACTCAGCCCGCCGTGCCCGGCCAGCGCATCTCGCAGATCGATCTGGAGCCGGTCCTGCGTGCCCACTGCCGGCGCAATCCGCTCATCGATCTGCGATGCGGCCTGCGGTTCGACTCCCTCACCCAGGACGACGACGTGGTGACCGGCCACCTGGTCGATGTGATGACCGACGACCAGGTCCGGCTGCGTTCCCAATATGTGATCGGCTGCGACGGGGCGTCGAGCCAGGTCCGCAAGGCTGTGGGCATCGGCGAGGAGGGCTTCGACGTACCCGGGTTGCCGGGCGCCTTCATGGTGCACTTCAAGAGCCGCGATCTGGACGCCTTGCACCGGCATGGGCGGTTCTGGCACTACTTCGCCTTCAGGTACATCATCATCGCCCAGGACGAGGTGGACACCTGGACCGCGCATGTCAACGGCATGGAGCCGTCCGAGTTCGACACACCACCGGCCGATCCGGCGGCATTCCTGCTCGAGACGATGCGGACGGATCTGAAGATCGACAAAGTGCTGCTGACCTCTCGCTGGCGCCCCGGCTTCATGATCGCTGACCACTACCGCGCCGGGCGGGTCCTCATCGCCGGCGACTCCGCTCATCGAATGTTCCCGACCGGCGCTTACGGAATGAACACCGGCATCGGCGACGCGGTCGACGCGGCCTGGAAGATCGCCGCACTCGTCAAGGGCTTCGGTGGCTCCAGTCTGCTCGACAGCTACGAGGTCGAACGCCATCCGGTGGGCCTGCGCAACATGCACACGTCACACCGGCACCTCGGCGTGCACCTCAAGGCGGGGGCATTCCTTCGCGAGGGCGCCTCGCTCCAGGCCATCGCATCCTTTCTCGATGCCGAGCGGGGCGAGAACGAGTGCACGGGAATCGAGCTGGGTTACCGCTACGACGACTCGCCCATCGTCTGTCATGAGGGTTCGCCAGAACCCCCGTCGAGCCCCCGGGAGTACACACCGACGACCTGGCCCGGAGGCCGCCCGCCCAGCCTTCTCCTCGAAGACGGGAAACCGATCTATGATCGCTTCGCCCCGTCCTTCACGCTCATCGACTTCGCCGGCGACGGCCGCGCGGACGCGCTCCTCGAAGCGGCGGCCGCTCAAGGTCTGCCGGTCGGCCATGCCGTGGTGAACGACGCCGGCGCCCGGCAGGTATGGGAACGCGACCTTGTCCTTCTCAGGCCTGACCATCATGTGGCCTGGCGTGGGAACAAGGCCCACCCGAACCCGGCTGCCGTGGTCCAGCGCGTACGAGGTGCTTTGTGAGCGGCCGGTACCACAGTCAGAGTTTGTGATTTAGATCTGGCCGGCGTTGGGTGAGAAGGGCGAAGCCGCGTTCGCCGAGGCAGCGCAGGGCGCGTTGGAGGCGGTTGTGGCTGCGGTGATCAACGCTGAGAACCTGCGGCGGCTTGCTCGAACGGGATGATGATGCAGTGACCTGCGCCTCGGTAGCCGGGATCGGCCGGCACCGGCAGGGTCTTGTCGTTGGGGTGGCCGGCCGGCAGGACGTGGGTGCGGGCCGCCTCGATGTCCACGACGTGGCCAGGCTCGACGCCGGAGGTCCAGAAGGTGGCGACGAGCCGGCCTCGTGACACGAGCTGACCACGTGCGGAATCCGCTCGATTCCGGACCGGTGGCCCGGCCTAGCGGCGGTTCCCATCGGGGATGAACCAGACGTGCCGTGGCACCGGGCCGGTGGCGGTCGCTGTCATGACGCTCTCCGGCGCAGGGACGCCGCGCCCTGAACTCGGGAGCGAACGTGGCCGAATGCGAGGAGCACGGGGGCGTCGGTCAGGATGGGGATGTGGTACGGGAACGGGCGAGGGCCGACCATGTCGGGCGGGCCGCCGTACCCGCCGTCCGCGTTCTGGTGTGCGAGCAGCCAGGACATGGCGCGCCCGATGGACCGGGGGTCGGTCCCGTAGCACAGCGTGATCAACCCGTAGGCGGTGCTGATGTCGTCGCTGGGATCGCCGGGCTGCATCCCCCAGCCACCATCGGCGTTTTGTGTTTCGCGCACCGTGCGCTCGATTCGCTCGGCCATGTCGGCCGTGCGGCGGTCGTGCGGGCCCGCGGTGCACGCGGCGAGACGCGCACGGAATATCGTGTGCAGGCGGCTGCGGCTCCACCCTGGCTCGAAACCGCCGTCGGACAGCTGGCTGTCGGCAAGGAACGCCAAGGCGCGTTCCCGTGCGGGCGCGGTGTGGGAATGCGGCGCGAGCGCGTTGATGGCCGCCGCCGTCATGCACGGCTCGGAGGCGGCGCCGGCGACGTATGTGGGGAACCCGCCGTCGGCGCCCTGGACGGCCAGCAGGGCGTCCACCCCGAGCCGCACGGCACCGCCGAAGGCGGCCGGATCGGTTGCATGCAGGAGCTCCAGGGCGGACGAGGTGCAGTCAACGTCGTTCAGCGCCACATTGGGGGACATGGACCAACCACCGCTGAGCGGCGTGCCGCGGGAAAGGCCGCGGGAAAGAGAGCGCCGCTTGGCGCCACCCTGGTGTGCGGCGAGCATCCCCGCCATCGCCCGGAGCAGGTCTGGTGGGGCACCGGCTGCGGCGAGACTCAGTCCGGTGGTCGACGTGCACCAGTTATGTATCTCCACTATGAACGGGAAGCCGCCATCGCCGCGCTGGTACCTCAGCAATGTCTCCAGGCCGCTGCGCACGGTCGCTTCCTGCCCGGGAACACCGGCGAGCCCGTGCAGCGTCAGGAGGTGCATCAGTACATAGCCCTCCCACACCGTGGTCGCCGGGTCCGTGGCCGTCAGCGTGCTCAGCGCGGCGGCAGTGGCCTCGTTGCTGACCTCCGCGGCGGCGGCGAGGATCAGCGTCACGGCGGCCTGCTGGACGACGGCCCAGGAGTGCATGGGATCGGTGGGGGCCTTTCCGTCGGCCGTCGGCGCGGCGTCGGGCGGCAACGGGCACCCGAGCACCGACAACACCGCGTACACCATCATGCGACGGCGTGCAGAGATGAACCCCGGTGCGGCACCGAGCACCGCATCCGTCAGCTTGCCGATAAGGGCAGCGTCACCAGCCGGTGCCCGGCCGGTGGCCCGTCCGACGGCGAGCGTGGCGAGGACGCCTTCGAGCTCCTGCGGGGCGTCCTGCCGCGCCTGGAGGAAGCCGAGCAGGCGATCCCGGGCGGGTGAGGCAAACCCGGTGCGTGCCATCAGCATCAGCGCGAGTGCCGACTCCAGCACTCGGCTCTGACACTCCTCGCGTATCGCGCCGTCGGAATCGACCCTGCCGCTGACATTTGCGAGCAGCCGGGATGTGGCCTGGCGCACGTGATCCGGACTGACCTCGGCGGGCCACGGTATCGGGGCCAAGCGCGTCACATTCGGTGGTTTCATGCCGTGCTCCTATCTGAATGTCCGGGGTCGGTGATGAGCTCGAGGACTGCACCGCGTGCCCGCAAGAAGCAGAGCCCCACACCCTCGCCACGTCGGCCGGTGCGTCGAGCTTGTGGTAGTCACTGAGCAGGTGCGGCTGGAGTATTAATCAGGTTGCGTCCGCGCCCTTTGCTCGAGTTCCTGCGCGAACTCCAGCCAGGCTCCGGCACACGATCGAGCCAACTCAGCGACGGAATTCCGCCAGTGCGATGGCACGGCATCGATCAGCCCGCACCACTCGACCGGCTCGACCACGTGACCGTCGATCCACCGGACGAAGGCGCGGCCGTTCTCCGCATACTTCACCGCGGGATCCCTGCTCAGATTGCCCCGCACCGAGCGCCAGTCAATGTTCTGAGGGGCGCTGCCCGTTCTGTGCCGCTGCGACTCCACCGCGCCATCGACGGATGGCCCGCGCTCCTCGGTGGTGCTGCGCTGAGGGGTCAAGACCGGATCCCGGCCCGCTCGCAGGCGTTCACGCACGTCTCGCGCCGTCCCCACCGAGACGCCGGCCTCCCTGGCGATGGTGCGCAAGGACGCATCGGGCTTCATGGCGATTACCTCGCTCGCCCGCCGCCGGCCCGCCGAACCATCTACGGGACGGACTCGCCCATCTCTCCCCACGCGGCCGCTCTCCCGCTCAGCTGAGACAAATGAACGCCGCCGGATCGCGCTTACCGTCGTCGGAGACAGCCCAGTAGCAGCCGCGATAGCTCGGTCCGACCATTGCCGGTATATCGCGAGGATACGGCCGGCCGCCGCCTCGCGATCGGCCAGCGAAAGCGGCAGCCCATGCTTGATGTTGGTATTAACAGAGAGCAGAAAGACTTCTTTGTCGTCACCTTCGAAGAACTTGACGGAGATGGTCTCGTCACCCCGGAGCTGCGCAGCTCGCAACCGATGCATGCCGTCAATGACCCGCATCGTGCTCCGGTGCACAAGAATCGGCGGAAGATCCTGCGCCGCAGTCAATAGCTGTACGTGTTCGGGATTCTCTCCGGCCAGTCGAGGTGAATCACCGGGCAGAATCGAGGATATCGGCACCGAAACCGGGGTCGCCTTGTCCAGTGTGACCGGGCCTTCCGCACGCGCCTCTCGCGCGGGGGATCTCTTGCTGGATGAGTTGCTGCTTACTTCCAGGGTCTCCGAATTGCTCCACATCCGAACACTCACCTACAATATATAGGAGCTATTGTTCGTACGGAAATCGGTCCTGCAGAGGTCAGTATGAGACTAGGGCTCCAACGTGGGTAGTGTCTACTACTCGATCGAGCAGTGGACGAGGCGAAGCACAGCCGCTAACTTCGTTTCGTCAGAGCGCAACCCCTTGCGGCTATGCCGAACCACATCACCGGGAAGGTGTACTTACGCGCGCGTCAGGCGATTAGCAGAGCACGGCTGCTCAGTAGTACTTGGTGACACGCGAGTAGCAGGGCCGACCGGATCCGTTCCGTCCAAAGCGTTCGCTCGTCCACGAAAGGACCTTGATTCTTTCCGCTGGCCATCGTTTCAATGACTTGGAAAGCTGATCGAGAGGAGAATTTCCGGTGACGAATATGAGGCGGCTGCGGAGTCGGCGCCTGAAGTACGCGGTGACCATCGCCACTGCGGCGGCCCTGGCGGGATCACTGACCAATGCCGTGGCAGCGTCCCAGCGGGAGGCGGCGGGCTTTGACCTCGATCAAGGGAACGCCGTGGTCGAAGTCGTCTATCCGAAGTTCGCTCCAGTGTCGCGTGCGACGAACACGGGCAGCAGTCCCGTGAACAGGGATCTCACCATCTTGCTGGAGGGACCGTGGTTTGACGCCATAGCTCCGTATCACCCGACGGCGGTGGGCATCTTTTCGAACCTCGGCCGCCGCCCGAGTGCCGAACGCACGACGCGCAACAAGAACATCGCTGTCATCTACTCCGCCTTCACCTCGTTGAACGCGCTCTACCCGCAGTACAAGTCCGCATGGCTTGAAATGATGCAATCGGCGGGTCTCGATCCGAACGACACCAAGGAAGACCCGACCACTCCAAGCGGTCTAGGCATTCTTGCCGCCAAGAACGCCCTGGCAGCGAGAAAGAATGACGGTTCCAACCGGGACGGTGATGAAGGCGGCCGTAAGTACAACCGGCAGCCCTACGCCGACTACACGGGCTACAAGCCGGTCAACAGCGCAAACGAGCTCCGCAACCCATCCCGCTGGCAGCCGAACACGTTCTCAACGAACCTGTTCGTCTTCACAGGACAGGAGTTCGCGCTTCCCCAGTTTGGCCGCGTGAAGCCGTTCTCGTTCGACAGTCCCGCCCAGTTCAAGATCTCTCCGCCGACCAACAGCAACCACTACAACCGTACCGCGTACAAACGCCAGGCCGACGAGGTCCTGAAAGCATCGGCGAGCTTGAACGATCACCAGAAGATGACCGCCGAGCTCTTCAATGACAACA
The DNA here is from genome assembly GCF_014323705.1 of Actinomadura alba. GTDB lineage: Bacteria > Actinomycetota > Actinomycetes > Streptosporangiales > Streptosporangiaceae > Actinomadura_C > Actinomadura_C alba. Next base: position 51,630 of record NZ_JABVEC010000018.1, on the reverse strand, counting down.
TTAAGACCTTCGGTCCTGTCGGCGGTGCACCGGTAATCATTGGGGGCAAGTTCGATACCGAGAAGACGGTTCACTTCGTCACCCTTCGCGACGTGGGCTTTTTTGACATGGCCATCGCGACGTGGTACTTCAAACGCAAGTACGATTCGGTGCGGCCGTTCAGTGCGATCCATCACTTGTATGGGAAGACGAAGATAACGGCATGGGGTGGGCCTAACAAGGGCACCGTCAGCGACATCACCGGAAACGAATGGCGGAGCTACCTGGACGCATGGCCAAGCAACCACGTCATGAAGGCTGCTGACCACCCCGAGTATCCTTCCGACTCTGCCGCAGAATGCCTTGCCTACGCCCAGCAAGTGCGACGTTTCACCGGCACTGACAAGATCGACATCTCCTTTCCCGTTGCCAAGGGTTCCTCCCTCGTTGAACCGGGAGTCACCCCGGCCAGTGACCTCACGCTGCACTGGAACAGCTGGACTGAGTACGCCAGCGACTGTGGGATCAGCAACCTCTGGGGCGGTCAGCAATTCCGTTCCTCAATTGAGGCGGTGTCCCAGTACGCACCGAAGATCGGCGACCTGAGCTACGAATTCATTCAGCGCAAGCTGAACGGCGGCTGATCTTCTTCGTTACCGACCCTGGCCGCCGACGGCGCCCTCTGGCTCCGTCGGCGGCCGGCCGCTGTCTGCCCGGCTTGGCGACGAAGCCTCGCGATGGACGCCTTCCGCGACGGCTGCCCCGGGTGGATGCGTTGAAGAATTTCGCCGGCCGCACGTCCAGGCCTTCCGCGGCCGGCTCGGCGGCCACCACGTCCTTGATATCAATTGATGATCCTTCCCGGCCAGGGCGAAAGCCCAGCCGGCCGGATCACCGCCGCACACACGATCTTTCTCTGTGGCGGGCTGATCCTGTCGCCGCGGCGTGACCGGTGGTGGAGTGCGGCGCGGTGGTGGCCTGGCCGGTCAGGTCGGGCGGAAACTCGAGTAGACAACGGTGGCCGCCGACGACGCTGGAAGACTGCCATGTCACCGCCCGGCTGGAGCGGGCGCTTTCGGCTGCCGGCTGCCGGCTGCCGGGGAAACGTATCGTGCGGGTGCCACCGCAGATGACAGCCCGGCACCGGCAGGTCGCCCGGACCCGCGGCAAGCCCGATCCGATCGACGCGGTGGCCGCCGCCCGGGCCACGCTGGCCGAACCTGATCTGCCGGTCGCCGGACACGGCTGGACCGGGCACCTGGGGTGCTCGAAGCGCGCCTGGCGGCGGACTCGTCCATGACGTGGCCGCGTTGACCAAGCGCATCACCGCGCTGGATGCCGAACTCCGCACCCGAGTGGAACGCACGGCCCTTCAGCTGCTGACGATGCCAGGATGCGCTCACCTGACGGCGGCTCTAGTGCCGATATGTTCAGAAGACGTCAAGTTCTCCTACACGGTCGAATTCTTCCTCATGTACTTCCTTTGTTGCGCGGTGGGTCAAGGTGCACCACAGAAGCCGACGACCTACCAGAAATGGCTGGAGGAATCCGGATTAACGGTCACGAAGGTAATCGCTCAGAATCCAACCGAAATGCCGGCAAACTCCATTGCCGCTCATGGCATCCTCTGCGCCATGAAGAAATAAACGCTTTTCACGCCCCCAGCAGAGCAGACGGTGAAGCCGTGAGATAGGGAGGATTCCGTTGTTCGCAAGCTCGTCGTCACTTGAATGCGGTAGCTCACTCGGGTTGCCCGTGTTGATCTTGTGTGTGGCGTGCGGGGTCGTGGGTGTGCGTTTGAGTCTCCGCAGCCGCCTGATGACCTGAGGGCCGCCGTGTAGTTGCGCATGGTGATCGCTGTTCCGCGGAAGGTCGTTGAGTCCCAGGCCGCGATGACCGAGGCGTTGCGACGCCGGATCATCCTCGGTGATCTGACGGCTCGTGATCGAACATATGCGGCAGGCCAAGGGGGTGCGGCTGGTCCGGGGCGAACACCGTGGGGGAAGCCTCCCGCGCACCTGTCCGGGCGGGTCGGTTCGGACCCGAGACCATGTTGAGGTAGATGGCCGGGGTGGCGACCGCTATGGGGTGGATGGCCTCGGTGTGTGGCAAGGCTGCGGCGCTGCTGGCGAACGGTGGGTTCGCACTGTTCACCACCGGGCTCCGGCTCCCACCGGCCTCGCCTCACCGGAAGCCGCCCGAACATGATCACTTCACAGCCATCTCAACTAGAAGAGCACTCGGCTGGTATGGCTCCTGCAAGAGCGCACTACAGGCATCCCTCAGCCCGCAATTCCTGACAACATGACCTGTCAGCTGTCAACGATTGTGTTGCGATATCCAAAGGCTTGCCTTCTTTCGACGGGGATCAAGAGGAGTTATAGTCGATCTAGTGGCCCGTCCGCATAATGGGGGATTCTATATGATCTTTCACGTGCTGCCAGTGAGGTCACAGCTACCTGTGGCGATGGCAATCGACAGAGGGTGCGGGGTTTCGAGCCGGGTTTCCGCTCGCGGCGAAGGAGTGTCCCGGCGCCGCCCGGCCACGGTCCGTCACGGTTTCCATGCTTTGTGTGGCATCACCCCTCTGAAATGCGGTATTGGGGTTCGTGCATTAGGCATCGCCTGGAAGGAGCGCGTACGCATATACCTGCTGCCGTTGACCGGAATTAACTTTTTGATCACAAACAGTCATAGCGGCTCGGCTGGATCCTCTTCCACCTGCCCCAGGAGTACGTATGGAGTGTGACCAGCGGGAACCGGCATCTCGGCGTCCGGTGTGTGTTCGGAGTCAGCGCCGACCCAAGGAGGGCACTCCGATGGCAGACGTCCTTCCGCCGCATCTCGCGGCCGCGAAGACGTGTTCCGTGCTCGTCGTCGATTACGAGATGCCGGTCCGGGCAGGGTGGGCGGCGGTGATCAGAGCTGCTCCCGGGCTGGCCGTGGTGGGCGAGGCGGCCGACGGTGAGGAGGCGGTGGCCCGGGCCGCCGAGGCTCACCCGGACGTGGTGGTGATGGGCGTCCGGATACCCGCCAACGGCATCGCCGCGATCGAGCGCATCCGGGCCGCCGCCGACCCTCCCAAGGTCATCATCCTGAGCCCGCCCGATCAGCACGAGCAGTTCCGCGACGCTCTCTGGGCCGGGGCTTCCGGTCTGCTCATGCGGGACGCCCCACCGGAACAGCTGCTGGCGGCAATCCCCGCCGTCGCGGCAGGTTACATGCTGTTGGCGCCCGACCTCGCCTACCAGATCGCCGAAACGTCCGCCGACGACGGCCGTGACCCGTCGCCGGCTTTTGACTTCGGCTCCTTGGGGGAATGGGCGCAGGGCGACCAGGAGCCGGCGCGGAGCGCAGTCACGGCGGACCATCTGGTGTTCGCGCGGGACATCCACGATGTGCTCGGCCGCACCCTTGCCGTGATCAACCGCAAGAGCGAGCTGGTGGCGCGGCTCCTCAGCGCCCAGCCGGACCGGGCCCGAGCCGAGCTGGAGACCGTGTGCGCGCTCGCGCGCCGGTCCATCGCCGAAGTACGAGCCCTGGCCGGCGGGTATCACCTGGGGGACCTGGCCGCCGAGATTGAGGGAGCGCGCTTCGACCTCCGGGTCATGGGGGTGCGGGTGGAGGTCAGTGGCAGCCCCGGTGCGCTGCCCCGTCCGATCCAGGAGGCGTTCGGCTGGGTGGCGCGGGAGGCGGCCGCCAACGTCATCCAGCACAGCGAAGCCGGACATTGCTCGATCGAGGTCTGGACCGGCAGCCGGACCGCGCATCTGCGGATCACCAACGACGGTACCGGGCAGCGCGGCTCGGCCCCCGGGACCGGGCTCGCCGGTCTGACGACGCGGCTACGCGCCGTCGGCGGCACGCTCATCCACGGCCCGGGCCCCAATCTCACCTATCGCGTCGAAGCGACAGCGCCGTTGAGCCGGTAAGGCGACTGGTGGAGGAAAGATGGCGATCAAGGTTGTCCTGGCCGAGGACGAAGCCCTCACCAGGGAGGCCCTCACTGAACTTCTCCAACTGTCGGGAGACATCGAGGTCGTCGCCCACACAGGGTGGGGCGACAGTGTGCTGGAGCTCGTGGACGACCACCAGGCCGGGCTCGCCGTTCTCGATGTGCACATGCCGGGCATGAACGGGATCGAGGTCGCCGAGCAGCTGAACCGGGAACGTTCCGGTTTCCCGGTGGTGATCCTGACCTGCGACGCCCGGCCCGGGCACCTGCAGCGGGCCCTCAAGGCCGGAGTGCGCGGAATCCTCACCAAGGAGACCTCGATCAGTGAGCTGACGAGGGTGATCCGTGAGGTGCACGCGGGGGGACGGCATTTCACCCCCGAGCTGGTCGCCGAGATGCTGGCCGCCGGCGAGAACCCGCTGACGGCCCGCGAGGCGGAGATCCTGAAGGCCGCCGAGGACGGCCGCCCCCTCAGCGCCATCGCGTCTCAGCTGCACCTGAGCCCGGGAACGGTCCGAAATCACATTCATTCGGCCATCCACAAGCTGGAGGCGGGGAACAGGATCAGTGCCGTGCACGCCGCATCGCGGGCCGGCTGGATCTGAGCCGATGGAAGCGGACGGGTCACCGGCCGTCAGCCGGTCAGCCGGTCCGGCGGGAGCGGGCCAGAGCCAGCCCACCGAGGACCATGCCGATCAGCCCTACCACCATGGCCCCGATGGCACCGCCTCGCCCGTTGCCGGTGCCGACACCATCGGTGGAGGTGGCCAGAGCCAGCACGCCGAGGACCATGCCGATCAGGCCCACCACCAGGGCCACCATGGCCTTACGACCGGCCGGGCGGGCCAGAGCCAGCCCACCCAGGACCATGCCGATCAGCCCCACAACCAGGGCCACGGTGCTCCCGAGTCGTCCGGAGCCGGTATCACCCGCGGCGGCGGAGACGTGCGCGGCGGCCGGTGCGGCAAGCCCGAACATCCCGAGCAGGGCGGCTCCGGTCACGGCAAGAACAAGTCGGACTGACATCAGGGCTCCTGATGAGCTCATGTCCCTCTCTTCTTTTCGTGGGTTTCCGAGGTTTGGATGTCGCCTGATCATGTCGCCGGACGCGCCGCCGGTCGTCCTGCAGACGTATGCAATTCGCGCTGCCGCAGGTGGCGCATCCGGTTGCTGCGGACGCCGCAGGCGGCGCGAAAGTACTGCGTGCGCGGTAGGCGGCCGCTCGTCCGCGAGGAGGAGTCCTGCGCGTCGATGTGGACTCCCAGGACCCCGGCGTCCGGTAGCTCGATAGCCTATTGGGGAGGTCAACGCCCGCGGCCACTTCCCCGGTCCTGCGGCAGCAAGCACCACTTCCAGCCGCAGCGATCGAGGAGCCAGGGGCATCTAGTGCCGTGTCAGGCAACGTTTGCCTCGCTGTCGAGGTGGTGTTGGCTGATCCTCGCTTGGTGGGCGAGCGACGTCCCCATTTCCGGTGGGGCGGGCCTCGGCCGGCCAGGGGACCCTCGTACGGTGCCGTGATGGGGGCGTCGTCTGGGGTCACGTCGTGCCGAGTTGACACCTGGCAGGTGCCGGCCGGCTCGACGGTGCTGGATCACGGTCGGGAAGGGGTTGCGATCGGCCGTGATGGTTCCGCCCCCAATGGTTCGGGTGGCGATGTTGGCGCCGCCGACGAGGTCGCGGTGCCCGGTGAAGGCGCAGTGCGGGCAGGAGAAATTCCGGTTCTTGGGTTTGGGGACCCGGCGATCACAGGTCGGGCAGGTCGAGGAGGTGCCGCGCTCGTCGACCAGATGGGTATCGATCCCGGCCTGTTCTGCCTTGTCCCGCAGGCATGTGATCAGGTGACCGACCCGCCAGTCCCGCAGGCGCTTGTTGTGGCGGCGTCCGGCCGTCAACTCCAGGACACCGCGCGGGTCGCCGATCTTCAGGATGCCGATGCGGTGCTGGATCGCCCACTGCACCACATCGCGCGCGGCTTCGTGGTGGGCTTGTGTGATCCGCCGGTGGTGCCGGGCTTGGAGTTTGCGTTGGCGGGTGCGGGTCTTCTTCCACCGCCGCGATCCCGCTTGGCCTTTGGTGGGCGCCCGGCGTGCGGTCGCTTTGGTGCGGGCCTTGGTGTCGCGCAGGTGCAGGTGGTTTTCGGCGCGGACCGCCCGCCCGGACACCAGCAGCCCTTGCTCGTCGGGGCCGGCGGCGGCGTACAGGTGGATCACGCCGGGATCCACTCCGGCCACCCGCGAGGGGTCGGGTTCTGCGCCGGGCGGGTAGGTGGCGACCGGCACCTGCGCGGTGACCTCAACGAACAGGCGGCCGCCGTCGGCCAGCAAGGTCACCGAGCGGACCTGCTCGGCCGGATAGGGCGGGTCACGATCCAGCCGCACCCACAACGGCGGACACCCGCGAGCCGTGGCCAACCTCAACCTGCGGCCTTGGGTCGTGAACGCCCCGTGCCGGAACCGCACCGGCATCAGCCGGCGCTTACGCCGCGGATACCGAGCCGACGTATCGCCTTGTCTTCGGCGCTTGGCAGCAGAGAACCACGCGTCGGAGAAACGGCGCAGCATCCCCTCCGCGGGGATGGAAGCCAGCTCACCGAACACGCCCGGACCGCTGTTGTGAAGCTCCCTGCACAACTCCTGGAAGTTCACCATCGCGGGCAAGCCTCGTTGCCGCCGCCAACGATTCATGTCCAGCACGCAGGCCCACACATCACCCGCCGACACCAGCAACCCGAAACACCGCCGCCGCTGGGCCCTTGTCACACGCAAACCGATTCGGGCGGTCCGGTGAACCACCCTGGGAGCATCCCGATCATTACCACGAGGCACGAACCAACTACACCACGCACCCACGACAATATTCGCGACGGCAGGGCAACATTGCCTGATACGGCACTAGGAGCGGCCGGTCGCCGATCCCTTGACCCACGCCTCGATGAGTTCGGTGGCTTGGTCGACGTTGAGTCTCGGGTCGCACAGCGAGGTGTAGTGACGCGGCAGATCGTCCTCGCTCTCCACTGACCCGCCGATGCATTCCGTCACGTCGCCCGCTGCGACCTCTATATGGAGTCCGGCGGCGTGCTGCCGGCTCTCCTCGATGATGTCGCGAAATCTCAGGGCTTCAGTGATCACGTCGGCGAGATAACGTGTTTTCAGACCGAGTCGAGATATCACGGTGTTGCCGTGCATAGGGTCACCCAGCCAGATCACCGGGTATCCTGCATTCGCCACACGCCGGACGATGGGCGGCAGGACCTCTCGAATTAGGTTTCGGCCCATCCGCGGTATCAGTATGAGACGGCCGGGCTCGCGTTGCGGATTAAGCGCCTCACACAGCCTCAGTATGTCATCAGGGGTCGCCGTCGGCCCGACTTTGCATCCGACCGGATTGGCCACTGAGGAGAGCAAGGCGACATGCGCGCCGGCCGGGTGGCGTGTCCGTTCCCCCACCCATGGCAGGTGTGTCGAGGTCAGATGCAGGTCGCCCGTGTCCGGGTCGCGGCGGACCAATCGGGTTTCATAGTCGATGACCAGGGCCTCGTGGCTCGACCACGGCCCGTCCATAGCAGGCATGCGGCCGTGTCTCTGGCGGTGCGTTCGCATCACCCGCTGCACTTTATCGCTGGCCTCATAGGCCCACAACATGCGCCGTGGGTCGGGCTTCCGGGTCACGGGAGTTGCAATTTCCGAATTTATCATGTGCCCTCGGAAAGAAGGGATGGTCAGCTCACCGTGACGCTCAGTTGCCTGTGACCGGGGTTTGGCGAACTGTCCACCCATGCGGCCGATACGTATGACAGTCTGGCCGGTGAGATCGCTGAATCGATCTCCAAGCCTGTCGATGACACGAAGCTTCTCCGATACGTGTGGCGCAGCACATTCATAGAAGCTCTCCGCGCAGTCGCCCAGTTGAAGCACGAGAGCATCGGCCGTCATCAATCTCGAGAGCGACCACCGCAGGCGTTGAATCTCCGCGGTTGTCACCAGGGGCGGAGCGGAAGCCAGCCTTTGGCAGATCTCGTGGTGAGCGGCGTGTTCTCGCCACTCCGGCTGCTGCGCCGCCGGCGTGCCCTCCCACGGTCGGAGTTCGGCGAAGCCCGCCGAGGAGCTGGGTGGCTGCATGTCTGCTCCCGTCAAACAGTGGGCGGTACCTCCGGGAGCCACAGAAGGCCCGAGTCGGTCGTCGGATGAGCGAGAGTTGTTCTGCCGGACCGACCGACCGCACCGGAGCTTCCCGCCCGGTCGAGGCGTGTGCGGCTAGCTTGACCCAGCAGCCCGTGCGTGCACATCACGTCTTTGCGGTGTTGAAGGCACGCTTCATCAGATCCCGGACACGGCTGTTTCGAGATCATGATGTGAGGCCGAGGAGGGGAAGGGTCTGGTCATGTAGCGGAAATGGTCGACGGCCGTCGACACGCCGTTGTGTCCAGTACGGGGCGAACCCATGCCACCAAGCACACTACGTGACTTACTGCCTTAAACAGTGATCGGCCAGACTGATCAATTGCATCTGGATATGGGATATAGCGTGTTTGCGCCATCAGACTGATGATCGTTGAGCGTCGCATATGGCCGTGCCGATGTCCTGCGATGGGGCACTCTCCGCCAGGACGCGGGGTGATCATGAATCCACTGGTAGGGCGTGAACACGCACTGTCGATGTTGGTTGACCATTTGGGCGCCAGCGTGAGGGCTCCGATTGCTGTGTCGTCGTTGAGGGGTCGATCGGCATAGGCAGGACTCGCCGGTTGAAGGCGACGACCTTGGCGGGGTTGAACGCGGCTTTGCGATGGTCTCCGAACGGGCGAGTGGAAACGATCAGCCGACCCCGATCCGTTTGATGATTGACTTCTTGCGGCACGTGATGGCCCGGTTAATCCGAATTCGATGATCTGGTTCGCCCGGGTAACAATCCCTTCTGGTTGGCGGATCGCCTGGGCGAATCAGTCGAGAGTGCGCGCCGGTTGGTCCAGGTCCGGCTCCAGAAATTCCAGGGCCCATGCGGCGGTCTTGCGGACTGACGGCGAGTTATCGGCGCTTAGGTTCTCCAGGATGGCGCGAGCGCGGGTGTTATCTGTCGATATCAATTCGAGAATTGTTGACTGCAATGTATCTTGGTCATCGCCCAGATCTCGCGCCGATGCCGCGATCAGAAGGGGCAGGGCCTCGATGCCTGCAAGTCCAGCCAGTGCATCGGCAACGACATCGCGGCCGTAGAAATCTTCCTCATTTAGAAATTTCTGTAGTTCTGTCGTGAGGTGCGGCACCAGCGCCCCGTCGCCGCTCGCCACTATTTCGTCGACAATCTCGTACGCTCTGGTGCTGTCATCGTCAGGATCGTTGATGCAGCGCAGCAGTTCATTCACGATCGACACGCCGACTGACAATACGGCAACCTCACTGCTCACGCCAGGATCAGACGCACAAGCCCGATAGCCGATTGTTCACCGACCCGGCTCCCGGGGCGGAAGAAGCGGTTTCTCCGGATGACTCGCGTTCGGACGAAGCTCAGCCGTCGCCGGATCCGGGCTCCGCGGCCGGGGCGACCGTGACGGGAACCCCGTTGAACACCGCGTTGCCGGACAGAGGGTCCACGACCGAGTCGTCGGTCAGCGTGTTCGCGTTGACCCCTGCGTGGGCCGCCGCGACCCGCTGAACGCTGCCGGCGTGCCCCCATCCGTGCGGAAGGCTGACCACCCCCGGCATGATCGCCTCGGTGGCCTCCACCGGGGCGACCACCTCACCGGTCGCCGAACGCACCCGTGCGTGATTCCCGAGCCCCAGTTCGGCCACGTCGGCCGGATTGACGTGCAGCGTGCACCGATTGCTGCCACCGACCAGGGTGGGCACATTGTGGAGCCAGCTGTTGTTGGAACGCAGCTGCCGTCGTCCGATCAGCACCATGTCGGCCGGCGGAGCGTCCAGCCGCTCGCGCAGCCGCGTGATCTCGCTGGTCAGCTCGGGCGGCGCGAGCCGTACACGACCCGAGTCCGTGCCCAGCATCTCCTCCAGCCTCGGCTCCAGCGGGCCGAGGTCGATGCCGTGCGGGTTGGCCCGCAGATCGGCCAGGGACAGGCCGTAAGGGCCGAGCCGGAGCATGGCGTCCAGCAGCAGTTCGGGTCCGCTGTCGCCCTCCAGCTCGGCCCGAAGTTCCCCTGGATCCCGGCCCATGACCGGCGAACCCGGCATCTGGGTCCCGGCCGTGAGCAGCTCACCGAGCATCAGCTCATCGAGATCCGCCGGATCGGCCTGCGCCCCCTTGCCCGCAGCGATCAGTGCCAGCTTCGCCATGATCTCCGCTTCCGAGGGCTGCCCGGCCTCCAGCGGCAGGACCGGCGGGGAGAACCGGGTGTAGTTGCGCACCGTCACCGTGAGCAGCAGAAGGTCGTAATGGGGCATCTGCAGCGTCCGCGGAGGCGGCAGCACCACATGGGCCAGCCGGGTGGTCTCGTTCAGATAGGGATCCACGCAGACCATGAATTCCAGGTCCTGGAGTGCGCGGCCCAGGCGCGGGCCGTTCGGCGCCGACAGCACCAGATTGCCGGCCACCGTCACCATCGCCCTGACCTGCCCCTCGCCGGGGGTCTCCAGTTCGTCCACCAAAGTGGCCACCGGCAGCTCGCCGAGGACCTCGGGTAGGCCGCGGACCCGGCTGTGCCATCGCCCCATGGCGAAGGGCCTCCCCATGGGGAGCTCGACGGTGGCCGGCTTGGTGAACATCACTCCGCCGGGTCGGTCGAGGTTGCCGGTGAGAATATTGATCACATCGACGAGCCACTGGGTGACGGTGCCGAAGTCGGCGGTGCAGGTGCCGACGCGGGTGTACACGGCGGCGGTGGGGGCCGCAGCGAGCTCACGCGCCAGCCGCATGATCGCCTCGGCGGGCACTCCGCATACCGGCGCGACCGCCCGCGGGGTGAAGGCGGCCGCCAGCCGGGTGAGCTCCTGCAGCCCCTCCACCTCGACCTTCACGGCGGTGAGGTTCTCGGCGAGGAGGGTGTGCACGATGCCGAACAGCAGGCACGCGTCGGTGCCCGGGCGGACGAACAGGTGCTCGTCGGCGAGTTCGGCGGTGCGGGTCCGGCGCGGATCGGCGACCACGATCTTGCCGCCGCGCCGGCGGAGCGCCCGCAGGCGGCCGGGGAGATCCGGCGCGGCGAACAGGGAGCCGTGCGATTCCGCCGGGTTGGCGCCGAGGATGAACAGATGGTCGGTCCGGTCCACGTCGGGCACCGAAATGGCCAGGGCGTTGCCGAACAGCAGACCACAGGCGACGTGCTTGGGAATCTGGTCGATGGTGCTGGCGCTGTAGACGTTGCGCGTGCCCAGCGCCTGGGCCAGCGGCCCTCGGTAGAAGATTCCGCCCATCGTGTGGAAGGTGGGGTTGCCGAAGTACGTGGCGACGGCGTCCCGTCCATGGGCCTCGACGACGCCCATGAGCCCACGTTCGACGGTCTCGAACGCCTCCTCCCAGCCGGCCTCGCGCCAGCGGTCACCCTCTCGGATCATGGGAACGCGGAGCCGGTCCGGATCCTCGTCGAGGACACCGAGACTCGCCCCCTTGGGGCAGATGTATCCATGGGACAACGGGTCGTCCGAGTCGCCCTTGACGGACCGTACCTTCCCGTTCCCTTCGAGCGTCAGGCGCAGGCCGCAGACGGCGTCGCAGATGGGGCACGTTCGGTATGCGGTTCTCATGGACACTCCCGCAATCAGTCGGGCCGTCACTGAGGCTGCCCGGTTCGGCTCGGGCCACATCGGCAGCATCACATTCGGTGCAGTCGCGGCACATCTCTCGTATTGCCGGTCCGCTGCGGACCGTTCGGCGATACCCGAGCCGGGGTGTTCCCTCGACGCCGCCGTCCAGCACTGGCCGTACCCGCCGTTCCACCTGGTGGCGTTCCGGGGCCTGACTGGCCGGCACTCGCCCTCGTACCGAGTGGGCGGCGCTCAGCCCGTGCCGTGGAACGCGTCGATGCCCTTGCTCCAGGTGGTGTCGAGATCGGCGTCGGGTGGGAAGCGTTGGTTCAGCTCGAGGATGACCATGCCGTGTGCGAAGGCCCAGATGGCCCGTGCGCGTTCGTGGTCACCGCCGGTGGCGTCGAGGAGCGGCATTGCGGCCGCCTCCTCGACGCCGGAGGTGAGCAGGTCGCGGCGCAGGGGCCGCTCGGTCATCAGCCGATAGAGGTTCGGCTGGCGGCGCGCGAAGTCGCGGTACGCGGCGGTGAGGGCGGCGATCGGGGCGTCGGATCGATGGACGGCCTGCGAGAACAGTTCGGCCTGCTCCTCGAAGCCGACCGAGATCAGCGCCGCCTCCAGTGCCTGCTTGTCGCGGAGGTGCTCGTAGATCGAGGAGGCGCGGATCCCGAGTTGGGCGGCGAGGCGACGCATCGACAGTGCATCGGGGCCCTCCCGCTCGAGGAGTTGCCGCGCGGTCTGCACGATCTCCCGGGCTCGTGGGGTGAGCCGGCTCAGTGCGTGGGAAGCCATTCGTCCCGCCTTCCCAGAATGACCTAACGGTGTTAGGTTAGCACCCTAACGCCGTTAGGGTGAAAGGAAGCGTCGATGCCCGCTCATGCCCCATCCCTTCACGTCGAGACCGGCACCGGCACCGGCTCCGCGCGGATCCGTGACCGCGTCGCGCGGGCCCTGCTCGTCCTCGCCGCCGCCGGCGCCGTCGCCGCAGTGGCCGGCGCAGTGGGCGCCGTCGCGGACGCCGGACCGGCCACACGGATGGTCGAGACCTGGCGCATGCTCGGCTTCGGTGTCTTCGCGGGCGTGTTCCTGCTGCTGGTCTACCGCCCCCGGCTCTACGCCGGGATCTGGGAGCTCGCCATCCTCAACAAGCTCGGCCTGACCCTGGCCGCCTTGTCCTTCGGGAGCGGGACCGACGGCGCCGGCGTGGCGCTGATCGCCGACGGAGCGGTCACGCTCATCCTGCTGGCCGCGTATGTGCTCAGCCGAGGCTGGACGGCCTGGTCGACCGCAAGGGTCGTGGCGTGATGCAGGGCGTCCGCGACCGCCGCCGTACGCCGCTCCGGACACGCTGACCGCGTCCGCACCACGCTTCCTGGTCGAGAGCGTCACCTGGATCCCCTGTTCCGGCAACGGCCTGCGGCCAGCGCTCGTGATTGGACTCGAAGTAATCCGGGCCAGTTCGCTGAACTGTGCTAAGTGAGTCCTGACCTGCACAGATGTGTGTCCTGAGGTCCGCGTCAGTCCGTATAGGTCTGAGGCGATTGCCGCGCAGTTTGACAGACAGATGTGCGGGGCGCTGGCCTTGTGCGTACCGTGTGGTCTCCAAGGAGACCTCCGGGGTGTCGAGCTGCGGTACTGGTTGCTGGGCTTTAGAAGAAGCTAGAAGCTGACGTGAATGGGCGAATTAGTGGGCATCAGGTGCAGGTACGTAAGGGTCGGTTCTGATGACGTAGAGTCTCTATGGAGAGACCCGGAGTCATTCGTGTTCGGCTTCGACGTCAATCACCTCAATGGTGACCCACTCGCCGACCAAAGCATCGGAATCGAGAAGACGTGGCATGCTCTCGATTATCTTCTTGATAAAGCTGTCGGACCTGCGGCGGATGTTATCTTCGGCGGAGACCCCTTTGCTGACGACTGGGGATATGGGCCGCCGTCTTTTATGGATTCCAAAGTAGTAAAACGTAAGGCTGATGTGCTAAATCGGACTCCGTTTAGTAATTTGACGGTCCACTACGACGCTCAGGCAATGCAGAATGAGGAGATCTATCCTGGCGTCTGGCGTGACGATGGCGAGGATTTCGATCTTAGATGGCTCCGTGGCCATTATGAGAAGTTGGTGACATTCTTCAATGTCGCTGCGGCGGCTGGTGACAGTATGGTTGTGGTTCTTACCTGAGCCGAGGGCCTTGGTCATGGGCTGTTCGGCCTCGTGCACCCAAAGCAGCTAAGCCATGTTTGTGAGCAGACGCATTATCTCGATGACCTGCGCAGATGCGTCCATGAAAATCCATGGTCGTCCATCGTGTTCCGGTCCGGTTGTCACGCAATCTCACACGCGCGTTCCCGTACGTCCACTGGATCACTGCGCTGACGGGACGCATCGGGCACTGCGCAGTGGATCGATATCACTGAATGCCCCCAGTATGGCCTGACCTTGGCGTTGAACTGGGCGGTGGCGATGCGGGTGGCGTGGCAATCGCGCCGGGTGATCAGGTCGGCCTCCATTCGCTCGGCCGTATCCATACCTCTCCGTCGCCAGGTCGCACTCTGGCGGCATCACCGACCCCGAGATCCGCGAGGACGCGGAAGACGAGGTCGAGCATTTCAGATCGGTTCGCACCTGGATCGACGTCGAGGTTCGAGGAGCCGAGACCCGTACCGGCGCCGGTCACCTCCCCAAGGCCCTCCAGGGCCTCATTAAGGTCGTCCTCAACGTCGTCACGGTCGACGTCCGTCGGGAGCGGCCGATCGAAGACGATTTCGATGAAGTCCATATCGCACCTAACCTAGCCCGCCGGCGGCGGGGGCCGTCATTCCCTTGGCTGCCTGGCTGCTGCTTCTCACGATCGGCGGCAGGGTGGAACTGGACGGTTCCGGACTTGCGCGGGGGCGGGGCCTCGTAGCCTGACCTGCGTCGGGACGGCGGGATTTGAACCCACGACCCCTTGACCCCCAGGTCGGCGGGTATGTGGTTACTACAGCTCAAGCCGTGTATGGGGGAGAGGCCCTGTGGTTCGGCAGCGTCGGGTTTGTGAGTCGTGTGCGGGGCGTGTGGTCCCCAATTGGGGCGGTCATCCGGCCGGCCTCTTCGGTGTGAAGGCGGCTCCGGCAGGACGGGGCCCTAGCGGGGCAGACGGGCTGGAGAACTGGGCTTTCCCCATCGTCGTGTAGCGCGGGCGTGCTGAGCAGAGGCCCGTTGGCTTGCCCCATAGTCGTCGGTCTGCCGGTAGATGATCTCCGGGTCGTCGTGCTGCGTGGGCCAGCTCATGATCAGGTAGTCCTCGACCGGCTCGGTGGCCACTAGATCGACGGCGGTGTCGCGGCCGCGTGCGTAAATCCTGAACCGGTAGCGGCCCGGTCCGCCTGGTGTCAGTTCCGGCAGATCTGGCAGGTCGGACATCAGCCCGCAGACGGTCACCTCACCGGCGTCAAATGCCGCGAGCGTGACCTCAACTATCTCCTCCCACTCTTCCTGCTCGGCGGACGTGGGGGCCGGCGCAGCTTGGTTTCTGATCTGTACGGTCACGGCGACATTGCCGCTATCGATGCCTGTGGAGACCACGGCGATACCGGGTTGTGCCGTGACCAGCCCGTTGTCGAAGGCGAGAAGATACTTCGGATTGGGCTGCGTGTCGGCGTCGGCGATGAACAACAGGTGATGGCTCACGTGCACTTTGCTCTGCGCGGTCTCCACAGGCTTATCCAACCAGTCACGGCAGGACACCGGTCAAGCCCGTCACCAGCGGAAACTCATACACCACCACCGTGGACGCTGGACTCCGAACACCCTGACACCTTTACGAGTGGCGTTACCCGGACTCGCCGCTGTCTGGGGAATTGAGAGTCTGCTGACAGTGCTGGGCCTCGCGCTGAACTCCAGAGGGAGATCGATGCCATGAAATCCGACAGCCATGAAGGCAAGACCATCACCTACGGGCCTGTGCCCACCCGGGTGTCCTGGCATCAGTTCGTGCTGGCCGAGGTTGGCCATTACCCGTCGGCGCCGGTCGGCGACCCTTGCAACGGTCTGATCACCCCGAGCCCGCCGTGCGGAGCGGTTATCTACACCGGCATCGCCGACGGCAACGTCGCCGTCGAAGTCCAGGTACACCAGCAGGAGCCGCCGCCCGGTGTACCGCCCCTGGAAGAGTGGGAGGACATCGCCGAGGTTACGGTGCAGGCTCCCACCGGGCAGTTGATGGTGTGTGCCCTGATGGACGATGGGCCCAGCCTCCCCCCGGTCACCGCATCGGGCGCCGGAGCTTACCGTGTGCGCGTGCACGCACGCGGCCGCGACATCGCCTACGACGCGGCCCTGCTCGATGAGATCGTTGAGGACTACCTCATCCAGGTCTGGCCTGCGCCGTCCGCGTCCGAAGTCATTCACAAGCAGACCGACGCCTGTGGCGCCGGCCTTCGCCGATCCGCCGCCAGGAACGCCGCGCGGATGGCCGGCAAGAGCTCTAGCCCCACGCCGGACTGACAGCAACACTCGCAGCTGCTCGCCGACATATCCGTCTGCCCCGGATCCGCGCTACTGCTGTGCTCCGTAGCTGCATGGCGATCAAAAGGCCGGTTCCTTGATCGGAACCCGCCTTTGAACTGGGTGGGCGACACGGGGTTCGAACCAGTGACCTCTTCGGCGTCAAGCAATCCAGGCAGCTTGAACAGCTGCAACGCCGTGTTCGGTGAGAGCAGGACCGAGTCCGCAACGAAGAGGAACACCCGAAAGTCCGCGTCGGTCGCGTGACGGTGGCTCCCCGTTCGGCTCTCATCGACTTTCAAGATCGGAAAAGGGCCTCGGAACAAGATCCGAAGCCCTTCTGACCTGCACAAACCCGGTCGGGACGGCGGGATTTGAACCCACGACCCCTTGACCCCCAGTCAAGTGCTCTACCAAGCTGAGCCACGTCCCGGTACCTGCCCTCGCAGGCGTGTCCACCTTAGCGCAGCCGAGGGGGTCCCTCGTACCGTTTATCGGCCGGGGGAGGGGTGCAGCCGGACGCTGAGGGCGTAGACCCGGGTGGTCTGGGTGGCTCCGGCGTTGTCGTCCGAGATCAGGTACAGCACGTGGCGTCCGCCCGCCGAAGATCCGCCGAGTGCCATGCCCTCCACGTTGTCCAGCAGCGGATTGGGCTGGGGCTGCTTGGCGGTGGCCCCGGAGGGCGGGCAGGTGGCGAGATCGACCAGGAGTTCCTTGCGAAGGAAGGCGCGCGGGCTCAGGTCGGCCAGCGATCCCGTGTGCGTGACGTCGGGGGCACCGGCGGCCGAGACGAGGTAGACCCGGACGGTGTTGCCGACCCCGGCCGTGAAACCCCGCTCCAGCGCGATCAGCCGGCCGCGGCCGAGGGCCACGAGCTCCACCAGGCCGAGTGCCGGGTCGGTCCGGTACGCGTACTGCGCGGTCGGCGCGTACGCGCCGCCGCTCCGGCCGGTGTAGCGCAGGACGCGCACTAGAGCGTGGCCCTCGGTGTCGCTGCCGTCGGTGGAGAGCGGCCCCTCCATCCCGGCGTACAGCTCGCGGCCGTCCGGTGTCGCGGCGAGCGCCTCGAAGGTCTGGTTCCGGACGGCCTCGCCGTCCGGTGTCACCCGGAAACGGGCCGGCACCGGCAACTCGGCGGTCTGCGTGCCGTCGGAGAGGCGGAACCGCCGGATCGTGGGCTCGGTCTCGGACGACGCGAGGACGGTCCGGCCGCCCCGCTCGGCGACGAGGCCCTCGCCGTCGAAGTCGGCGCCGGTGTACGGCGCGCCGTTCGGCCGCCGCAGCGTGGTGACGCCCCGGACGGTGGCGGTGAGATCCCGCCCGGCCTTCAGCGACAGGTCGTAGATCCGGGCGGGGGTGGTGCCGACGTTGTCGACCAGTGTCAAGCCGCGCGACGGGCCGGTGAGGCTCAGCGCCGATAGGCCGGCGACCGCGGTGTCGTCGAACGTCGTCTTGTCGAGGCCGTCCGTGAAGCCCAGCAGCGACGCGCCGGGCGCGCAGCGCGCGCCGTCATCGCCGTGGCCGGGGCCCGACCGTACGGCTGCGGACGTGGGAACGGCCAGGGCCGTCATCAGCATGACGGTGGCCGATCCGACCTTGAGTGACAGCCGTGTGCGCACCAGGACCTCCGAATGGGGACGTGACTCGACGGCCCGGCCGCACCCGGCAGGCCCGGCACGATCGAAGCGCACCACACCGGATGGCGGCCGACACGGCGCCGAACTCCGCGTGAAGACCGGGCGGCCGCGAGGCACCGCGGGAGCCGGATCCCGCCGCCTGCCCTTCCGGGATGAGTCTTCCGCGTGACGGAAGGCAGGGGGGTCCGCCGGCGATGGCTGCCGCATAGTCGGGTCCACGAGACGCGCCGTGAATCGGAACACGGCAGGCGCGGGAGGAGGACCCGGATCGATGGCCTCGTTCACCGAGAAGTTCGCCAGGAATCAATGGTACGTGGCCGCCTATGGGCGGGAGGTGGGCCGGGAACTGCTGGCCCGCACGATCTGCGGCGAGCCGATCGTGTTCTACCGGACCGAGGACGGCCGGCCGGTCGCGCTGGCCGACCGGTGCGTGCACCGCCGATTCCCGCTGTCGCAGAGCAAACTGGACGGCGACCGGATCGTGTGCGGCTATCACGGGTTCACCTACGACACCGGCGGGACCTGCGTGTCGGTGCCCGGGCAGAAGCGCATCCCGCGTACGGCGCGGGTGCCCTCCTATCCCGTCGTGGAACAGGACTCGTTCGTGTGGGTGTGGATCGGCGACGCCGACCGGGCCGACGAGACGACGATCCCCCGCGCGCCCTGGCTGAACCAGGAGGGCTGGACGGCCGTCAACGGCATGGAGTACCTGCCCGCCAGGTACGGCCTGCTCGTGGACAACCTGCTCGACCTCTCCCACGAGACCTATCTGCACGCCGGCTACATCGGCACCCCCGAGGTGGCCGAGACCCCCATCACCACCGAGGTGGACGACGACGCGTCGGTGGTCCACGTCAGCAGGCGCATGAGCGACGTCGAGTGCCCGCCCTTCTACGCCGAGTCCACCGGCATCAAGGGCCGCATCGACCGCTGGCAGGACATCGAGTACCACCCGCCGTGCCTCTACCTCCTGCACAGCAGGGTCGCGCCCACCGGCGTCGCGCCGCGCGCCGACGCGGACGACTCCGGTGCCTTCCACGTCGAGGTCGTCTACGCGATCACGCCGGAGACCGAGAACTCGACCTTCGACTTCTGGGCGGTCGCGCGCGACTTCGCCCTCGACGACCAGGGCGTCTCGGACTTCCTGTGGGAGAGCAACCGCACCGTCGTGCTGCAGGACGTCACCGCGCTCACGGTGCTCGAGAAGGTCATCGCCGATGAGGCGGAGGGCTACCAGGAGCTGAGCATCAACATCGACACGGGCGGCCTCGCCGCGCGCAGGCTGCTCAAGCGCATGGTCGAGGCCGAGGCGCCGGACCGGACGAGCGCGTTGAGGTGAGCCATGGACACGGCTGACGAGGAGTACGAGAGCACGAACGTCTACCGGGTGGTGTGGGTCCCGGGGACCGACCGGCTGCGCGGCGAGTGCCACTGCGGCGCCGAGAAGGAGGCGCAGGACCCCATCGAAGTATGGGCCTGGCTGCTCGCGCATCCCGACGGCCACGGCGGCGGGCGCGCGGGTGCCGTCCGTACCGAGACTTCGTTGGCGGGGCGGCGATCGGAGCGGTCCGCGCCGGTGGGCGTGTGACACGGCACCGCGGAGGCGCACCATGATCGAACAACGCAAGCCGTCGCAGCGGCCGGCGTCCGGCGGGGAGTTCGCGGCCGAACTGCACGTCACGGAGCGCGAGACCGTCGCCGACGGCGTCGTCGCGCTGACCCTGGCCGACCCCGGCGGGCGGGGGCTCCCGGCGTGGTCTCCCGGCGCGCACATCGACCTGTCGCCGCGCCCCGATGTCGTACGGCAGTACTCCCTGTGCGGCGATCCGGCCGACCGGACCGGCTGGCGGATCGCGGTGCTCCGCGAGCCGGAGGGGCGCGGCGGCTCGCGTCTGGTGCACGACGACCTGGTCCCCGGGTCGCGGGTCCAGGTGCGCGGGCCGCGCAACAACTTCGCCCTGGCCGAGGCGCCCCGCTATCTGTTCATCGCCGGCGGCATCGGGGTGACGCCGATCCTCCCCATGGTCGCCGCCGCTGAGGCGGCCGGCGCGTCGTGGCGGCTGGTGTACGGAGGCCGCAGGCGCGCGTCGATGGCCTTCCGCACCGAACTCGCGCGGCACGGGGACAAGGTCGTCATCTGGCCGCAGGACGAGGCCGGGCTGCTGCCGCTGGACGACGAGCTCGGGGAGCCCCGCGCGGACACGCTCGTCTACTGCTGCGGGCCGGAGCCGTTGCTGGCCGAGGTGGAGCGGCGCTGCGGGGCGTGGCCCACGGGGGCGCTGCACGTCGAGCGCTTCGCGGCGCGTCCTGTCGGCGAGCCGGTACGGGCCGGCGGCTTCGAGGTGGTGTGCAAGCGCTCGGGGCTGACCCTGGACGTCGCGCCGGACCGCTCCATCCTCCATACCGCCGAGGACGCCGGCATCACGGTGCTGTCCTCGTGCCAGGAGGGCACCTGCGGCACCTGCGAGACTGAGGTCATCGAGGGAACACCGGACCACCGTGACTCCGTGCTCAGCGAGTCGGAGCGAGAGGCGGGCGACGTGATGATGATCTGCGTGTCACGGTCCCGCACGCCGCGTCTCGTACTCGATCTCTAGGCGCACGGGCACGCACCGGCCGGATGGAAGAGTGAGGCAGCGATGAGCCCAGCCCGGACGGCCGCCGGCCGGCTGCTGGACGTCCTCGGCGCGTTCTCCGCCGAACAGCCGTGCCTCACCCTCTCGGAGATCAGCCGCCGTACGGGCATGCCGCTCACCACGACCCATCGCCTCGTCGGGGTGCTCACGGAGTGGGGCGCCCTCGAGCGGGACGAAGGCGGGCGCTACCGCGTGGGCCTGCGGCTGCTCGAGGTCGCCTCGCTGTCGCAGCCATGGCTCGGGCTGCGCGAGACCGCGCTGCCGTTCATGGAGGACCTCTACGAGGTCACGCACGAGAACGTCCAGCTGGCCGTCCGGGACGAGCTTGAGGTCGTGTACGTCGAGCGCATCGCAGGCCGGCGCGCCGTGGGGGTCTACACCCGCGTCGGCGGCCGTTGGCCGTTGCACTCCACCGGGGTCGGCCTCGTCCTGCTCGCGTACGCCGACCCCGAGGTGCAGGAGCGGGCGCTCGCGTCGACGCTGAAGCCCTACACCGAGAAGACCATCGTCGACCACGACGAGCTGCGCCGCGTCCTCGCAGAGGTACGGCGCACGGGCGTCGCCGTCAGCGACGGTCAGATGACCCTCGACGCGCTCTCGGTGGCGGCGCCGATCCGCGGGACCTCGGGAGAGGTGATCGCGGCGCTGTCCATCGTGGTGCTCGCGGACGGCGCCGAGCCCAAAACGCTCATCCCGGCCGTGACCGCCGCCGCCCGCGCCATCTCCCGGGGGATGGGGTTCCGGACGGCGCCCCGGCGAGCGGGCGGCCGGGGGCGGCTTGCCGGCGGGTGAGGACCTGGGCCGGTACGGAGCGCGCGGCGTCGGGAGACGGCACGGCGGTCGTCAATTCGGCAATACCGGCGGCATCAGGCGTTACAACAAAGATCACTGAAATGTCGGTGGCTTCTGGGAGGATTTATCCATGGGTCTCGATGTAGTGGTCGGCGTCTTCGGGGAGTTCGACGAAGACGCGTGCGCGGAGTTCGCCGAGGACTTCGCCGTGGTGCGCAAGCAACTCTCGGCGGCGGGTCTGCCGGACTGGGAGGAGCCGCGCCTGACCGAGGACGACGTCGTCCTGCACGACATGTACGGCTACTCGGGCCTGCACCACCTGCGTCGGGTCGCGGCCCATCTCGCGGCCTCCGGCGCCGTTCCCGGGTCGTCGGACAAGGACCCGACGCACGACCCGGTGCTGAAGGCCGCCTATGCCGGCGGCGCTTCGCACTCGATGACGATCAAGGGTGAGTCGGTCGACCGCCGTGGCGCCGCGGCGACCGTGCCCACCTTCGACCACCTGATCCAGCACTCGGACTGCGAGGGCTACTACGTTCCCGTGGACTTCGCCCCCGTGCTGCTCAGCGATGACGTCCTCGGCGGTTACGTGGGTTCGTCCCAGCGCCTGCTGGAGGAGTGCCTCAGGGTCGCCGAGGCGCTCGGCCTGCCCATCGACATCGATCCCGAGTCCAACGAGATCATGGATCTGATCGCCGGCTCGGCGGAGCCCACCGCCGAGTGGCAGCGGCATGCGATCGCTTCGCTCACCTGCCTCCAGCTCATCGAGGCCGCCTGGCACTCCGTCGGCACCGGGGCCGCGATCGCCTTCTGCTGACCCGGCCAGGGGTCACGTCGGGGCAGGGGCGGGAGTAGGACGCGGGCCGGGGTGGAATGCCTCACGCGTTCCGTCGGTTACGCCGAATAGAGATCGGGAGCACTCCGCCGGATCTCTACCGCGGCGAGATCCGGCCGCCGCGTCGACCGAAGAGGGGCGAACGAAATGCTTTTCGGTAAAGAACATGTCCGGCGCTACGTCGAGACCGATGGTGCGGAAGGACATGACTGGCAGGGCACCACCGTCCTGATCCTCACGATGACCGGGCGGCGTACCGGCGAGAAACGCAGCACTCCGCTGATCTACCAGCGACACGGTAACGACCACCTCGTGGTGGCCTCCCACGGCGGCGCGGACGAGAACCCGCTCTGGTATCGCAACCTGGAGGCGCATCCCGACGCCGAGATTCAGGTGAAGGGCGACCGGCTGAAGGTACGGGCCCGTACGGCGACGCCGGAGGAGAAGCCGGAGCTGTGGCGGATCATGACGGCGACGTGGCCCGACTACGACGAGTACCAGAAGAAGACCGACCGTGACATCCCCGTGGTCGTGCTGGAGCCGGTGACCTGACGCCACCGTCATCACGTGGTGTTCGCGGGACGGCCGTGAGCGACCGCGTGATCACGGCATGGGTGGCGGAACGGCCTCGCCCGCGGAACCGGCCGTTACCGGCGCTCTTCGCCGGGGAACCGGAGCACCAGCCGCTGTGCGAAGCCGCCCCGCTCGGCCGCCTTCGCGGCCCGCAACTCCTCCAGTTCGGCCGGTTCGAGACCGTGGGTGCGGGCGAGGGCGTGCACGACCTCGAGCAGGTCGGCGAGTTCCTCCGCGTCGGCCTCGCCCGGGATGGCCGCGGTGTACTCGCCCGCCTCCTCGTACATCTTGGCGCGCAGCAGTGCGGCGTACTCGCCGTCACCGGCCACGCGGACCTCGGGTGATCGGCCGTCGGCCTCGATGATCTCGGGGATCCGGTCGCGGACCAGCTTCTCGGCGCGTCCCCCCGGCCGGTCCGCGGGCCCCGGTATCCGGCCATGCCGCCGATCCAGGGCCTGTACCCACTTGACCGCGACAGCAGCGGTCTGGACGAGTTCGGCCCGCAGGCGCTCGGGGGCGGACTCGGCGAGGGCCTCGGAGAACTCCTCACCGAGGATGTGCCGCCAGGTCAGCGTGCCTTCCGACCACGCCGTACGGCACGCGGCCTTGGCCCGCTCGGCGTCGGTGGCGTACTCGTGCCCGGTTCCGTCGGGGAATTCCTGGACACCCCACATGGCGTCCTGCGCGGCACGTTCCCGCGCGATGTCGTCCAGCACCGTGGCGAGCGATCCTGGCACTTCGGCGTCGGGCTCCGTCAGCATGTCCGCCACCCTAGGCAAGGTGCCGCGGTCATGTGCGAGAGACCGCGTTCTCCGGATACCGGTCGCATAGGCTCTGGCGTCATGCGCCGATCCATGCTCGCCGGTCTCGCGATCGCGGTGACCGCCGGCCTCACCACCGCGGCCACCGCGGCCGGAACGCCCGTCGCCGCGTCGGCGACCGGCGCTCCGGGCGGCCACCCCATGACGGCCTCGGCGAAGGTTCCGGTGACGGCCCTCGCCGCTCCCCACGTGGCGCGGACCCCGGCACAGCGGACCCCGGCACAAGGGACGGGACTCGGCGCTCCCCGGCCGGATGGCGATCTCAGGACCGACCTCGACGCCATCCTGAGCGACGCCCGCCTGACCGGCGCCAGGGCCGGGGTCGTGGTCCGCGACGCCCGGACGGGCAAGGACCTCTACGCGCGCGGCGCCGACGCCCAGATGATGCCCGCCTCGAACCAGAAGCTGCAGACGGCCGCGGCCGCGTTCGGCGTGCTCGGACCGGGCTACACCTTCCGTACGAGCGTGCTCGCCGGCGGGCCCCGGCGGGCGGGCACGCTGACCGGCGACCTCGTCCTCAAGGGCACCGGTGACCCGACACTGCGGGCCGCCGACTACGACGGGCTCGCCGCCGCCGTCGCGGCGAAGGGCATCACCAGGGTGACCGGCCGCCTGGTGGCCGATGACACCTGGTTCGACGACCGGCGGCTCGCGCCCGGCTGGGATCCGGCGGACGAACCGTACTCCTACGCCTCCCAGGTCTCGGCGCTCACCGTCTCCGCGGACTCCGACTTCAACGTCGGCTCGGTGCGCGTCGACGTCTCGCCGGGGACACAGGGCGGCCCGGTCGACGTCGCGCTCGCACCGGCGACCGGCCACGTCACCATCGACGACCGGGCGACGACCGGCGCGCCCGGATCGGCCTCGACGCTGTCGATCACACGGCTGCCCGGCACCAACGTCATCCGGCTGACCGGTTCCCATCCCGCCGGCGGCGCGACGGTGCGGACCCTCCGCACGGTCGACAACCCCTCCCTGTACGCGGCCGACGTCTTCCGCCGGGCGCTCACCGCCCATGGCGTCAGCGTGGCCGGGCCCACCGCGCGAGCGGCGGCGCCGCGGACGGCCACCACGATCACCACTCGCACGTCGATGCCGTTGTCCAGCCTGGCGGTGCCTTTCCTCAAGCTCAGCAACAACAACATCGCCGAGATCCTGGTGAAGGCGATGGGCCGGAAGAGCGGCGGCGAGGGCAGCTGGCGGGCCGGCCTTCCGGTCGTCGCGAAGTACGTGAAGACCCTCGGAGTCGAAGCGTCGCGGCTGAACCTCGCCGACGGCTCGGGGCTTTCGCGCTCGAACCGGGCCACCCCGGCGCTGGCGGGTCAACTGTTGCGGGGAGCACGGTCCAAGACCTGGTTCCCCGCCTTCTACAACGCGCTGCCCATCGCCGGGCAGGCGGATCCGTGGGTGGGCGGCACGCTGGCGACCCGGATGAGCGGCACGCCGGCGGCCGGGAACGTACGCGCCAAGACGGGCACGCTGACCGGTGCGACGGCCCTGTCCGGCTACGTGAAGAACCCCGCAGGACGCCGGCTGATCTTCTCGATCATGTTGAACGACTACGCGGGCGCGGCGCCGAAGGACCTTGAGGACAGGATCGCGATCCGGCTGGCCACCGGAAAGCTCGTCGGCCCGGCGGCGACGCCGCGGACGACCGGCCGTCCGCTCCACGTCAGGCCCGGTGCCGAGCTCGAATGCTCCTGGACGGGCACCTGCTGACCCGCGCTGACGATCAGTGTGCGGCGGGCGCAATGCCGGGCGGAATGCCGGGTGGAGTCCGCTGCGGTCGCTCGTGCTCCAGCATCCCCATCTCCACGGAGGACCACCAGGAGCCGTTCACGCTGGTGACGTCGCGGAGCACACCCTCCCGTACGAAGCCCGATCGCTCGTAGAGCCGCAGCGCGGTGGTGTTGTGGCTGTAGACGCCGAGACCCACCCGGTGCAGGCGCAACTCGTCGAAGGCCACGCCGAGCGCCGCGTCGACCAGCCGGGCCCCGAGCCCCTGCCCGCGGGCGGACGGAGCGGTCACGATCCTGCCGAGCCGTCCCGTCCGGTGCCGCGGATCCACGAGCAGTGAGACGTGCCCGACGGCCGCTCCGGTGCGCGGGTCGATCGCCGTCCAGCTCCGCCGGTCCGGCTCGGTCGCCATGGCGGCGAGCTGCGCCGCGTCGAGCGGCCAGCGGAAGGTGGTGCCGGACCACAGCAGCATGTCCTCCTCCGTGGTGATCCAGTCCAGGATCAGTGACACGTCGGTCTCGGTGAAGGCACGTAGCTCGATCATGACGGCCTCCAGCGTACGGCTCCCGGCCGGTCAGGCACGCTCCGGTAGGTCGCGCCGCACCATGCCCTTCGCGTCCGGATCAAGGGTGCTCGAGGTCAACCGCCGGTCTGCGGCGGCGGTGCCAGGCCGTAGGCCCGGACGGCCGTCCCGCCGAAGACCGCCTCGCGCTCAGCCGCCGACAGCTGCGCGGTGAGCTCCCGCCCCGCCTCGACGACCCGGTCGTACGGGGCCGCGAGCAGGCAGACCGGCCAGTCGGATCCGAACATCAGCCGCCGGGGCCCGAAGGCGTCGAGCACCACGTCGGCGTACGGCCGCAGGTCGCCGATGTCCCAGCGGCCCCAGTCGGCTTCGGTGACCAGGCCGGACAGCTTGCACATGACGTTGGGCAGCCGCGCCAGCTCGCGCATCCGGCCGGCCCACGGCTCCAGCTCACCCGACGCGATCGGCGGCTTCGACAGATGGTCCACCACGAAGGTCAGCTCGGGCAGCACCGTGGCCGTGCGGACGGCCGCAGGCAACTGGTGCGGCAGGGTGAGCAGGTCGTAGGCGAGGCCGGCGCCGGCCACCGCGCGCAGCCCGCGTCGTACGTCCGGGCGGCACAGCCAGTCCTGATCCGGCTCGCCCTGCACCTGGTGCCGGATCCCGGCCAGGTACCCGCCGCCCGGCGCCTCCCGCAGCGCGGCGAGCGCGTCCGCGACGTCCGGGGCGGTCAGGTCGACCCAGCCGACCACCCCGGCGACCAGGTCGTCGGCGGCGGCGAGGGCGAGGAACTCCGGCGTCTCGGCGGCCACGGTGATCGTCTGGACCAGAACGGTGGCGGTGACGCCGGCGGCGGTCGCCTCCGGGCGCAGGTCGTCGAGCGAGAAGTCGCGGCGCAGCGGGGCGAGCCGCTCCCCGGTGATCCAGTCCTGATCGCGTACGGAGAGGTCCCACACGTGGTGGTGGGCGTCGACGAAGGGGGTCACGCGCCCTCCAGGTGCCAGACGGCGGGCAGACCCGACCCGACCATTATCGGCTCCATCACCGCTTCGTCCCCGATCCTTCCGCGTCTCCCGGCGATCAGTCTCTGCAGTGATCCGATGTATATCCGGTTTCCGGCCCCGGCGACAAGGTGACGACCGGTGACGCGTCAGCCCTCGTACGCGTTGCGCGGCTTCTTGATCGGGTGGACGCTCATGGCGGACAGCTCGTGCACGCCCGTCGCGACGGCGCCGGACGACGGAGGCCGCCAGGTGCCCACGACCTGTACCCAGGAGCCGGTCGGTGGCGACTTCGCGCCGTGCACGACCACCCGCAGGGGGATCGCGTCACCGGCGCAGCAGCTCATCCGCAGCCGGGTGAGATGCCAGCCGCCCTTCGCGCGCGGGGTGGCGAACCCGGTGAGCTTCACGGGGGCGCCCCGAAGTCTCGCCGGGTCGCCGATCTGCGCCTCGAAGGACCGGCCGATGTACTCGCCCAGGGTCATCTCCGTCGGGGCTCCGGAGGGCGCCTGCTTCAGCGCCCCGAAGCCCTCGGCGGGCGGAGGAGGGGGCGCCGCCGAGCGGGCACCGTCGCGGGACGCGGTGAACGAGCCGAGGGCAGGGGGAGCGATCAGGAAGATCGCCAGGGCGGGGAGGCAGAGCAGCCATGCCACCCGGGGTCCGTGACCGTGGTCGTGGCCGTCATCCGTGCCGGCGTGGTCGGCGTCGGTACGAGCCGCGTCGTGGCCGGTGCCGTCCGTCCAGTCACGGCGGACGCCGGCGGCCCCGAGCGCGATGAGCGCGACGGCGGCGGCGACGAGAAGGGGGCGGAAGCCCGGCTTGACGTAGTTGAGGTACTCGTCGGTGGCCACGGTGATCCACAGTGCCGCGGCGCCGACGAGGATGAGCAGCAGGTTCTGCGCGGCCTTGGTCACCAGAGCATCCATCCCACGAGTGCGCTGACCGCCACGGCGAGCACGAAGGTCAGCGGGACGAACCGGACGGCGAAGCGCGGACCGAAGATCCCGGCCTGCAACGCGATGAGCTTCAGGTCCACCATGGGCCCCACCACGAGGAAGGCCAGCTTGGCGGTGGGGGAGAACTGCGTCAGGCTCGCGGCGACGAACGCATCGGCCTCCGAGCAGATGGACATCAGGACGGCCAGGACCGCGAGGGTCAGCACCGACAGCCAGGGAATCCCGGCCACGCCGGACACCCAGTTCGCCGGGACGATCACGTTGATGGTCGCCGCGGCCAGCCCGCCGACCACCAGGAAGCCGCCCGCGTGCATGATGTCGTGCCGCATGGCCTGCCGGAACCGTTCCCAGCGGCCGATGCCGTCCGTGGCCGGGCGCGGTATCCGCAGCCACTCGCCCTTGCCGAACCGCAGCCACAGCCATCCGGCCAGTACGGCCACGACGATCGACGCGAGGAAGCGCCCGAGCACCATCTCGGGGTCGCGGGGAAAGGCCACCGCGGTCGCAACCAGCACGACCGGATTGATGGCCGGTGCGGCCAGCAGGAAGGTCAGCGCCGCCGCTGGGGCGACGCCGCGCGCCATGAGCCCGCCGGCGACGGGTACCGAGGCGCATTCGCAGCCGGGCAGTACGGCGCCCGCCACCGCGGCGGCGGGCACCGCGGCCGCCGGCCGCCGGGGCAGCACGCGGTTGAAGAACGAGGGCGGGACGAAGGCGGTGATCGCGGCCGAGAGCGTCACCCCGAAGACCAGGAACGGCAGGGCCTGTACGCAGATGGCCACGAAGATCGTGGCCCAGGCGTCCAGCGATTCCGCCGCGATTGCCGGCGCCACCCACAGCCGGCCCACGACCAGCAGCATGGCGATCGCTGCGAAGATCCACAGCGCTCTGGCCCCCGGTGTCGCCGTCGAGCCGCTCCGTCCCCAGCCAGGGGGAGGAAGCGCCTCGTCGTGGTCGGCGACCCGCGCCGTCGGACCGTCTCTCATGCTCGTAATGGTGCCAGAGAAACGGCTGTGACCTGGTGCTACTGGTGAGGCGGCCGACCGCTTTCGCCGGATAAAAGATCTACCAAGCGGTTTGCGTGATTTGCCCGTTATCAGCCATGTATGTGTATATTCGAGTCCAGCCAGAGCAAAGGCTGGCCAAAGTAGGTAAAGCACGAAGATCGCAAAGCCGTCGCGCTCCCGCCCCCCATGTGGGATCGAACTTACGCCGCTGATCCTGGTCGCCAAAATGCGATCACCTTTGTCTTCACGCCCGGATCGGTGATCTCCCGGCCCTGATCTCTTCAGATCAACTGGTCATGACGTTTGCCCTGCTGGGGTGACGCGCGGCCTATGGAACCGGGAGACGGCAACCAGCGCGCCTCCGACATGTCTCGCAGGCCCCCCATGACGGCAGTCCAGAGATAGCTCGGAGCAGTTTCGCCACTAGTCCCATGACCTGTGTCCGCGAAGCGCTGCGCTCCTCAGCAACCGAAGGGAAGTTCATGGAGAAGCGAACGAGAAACGCCTTTGTGACGGCCGTCACGGGTACCGTGGCCGCCGGCGCATTGGCGACCGGTCTGGTGGCGATCAACGCCGACACCGGTGCCGTCCGCTCCACCACGTCCGCATCGCTCGAAGGCCCCGTGTCACCGGGCGCTCTGGCCAATGGGCTGGAGGCGAAGGCGGAGAAGAACGCCGCGTCCTCGCTCACCGCGTCCGAGTCGTTCAACGAGCTCGGTGCGAAGGTTCGGGAGAAGAAGGCGAGCCGGTCCGGGCGGAGCCACGTAAAGAAGACGGCAAAGCCGGACGCAGGCATGCCCTCGGGCACGGCCACGGCCACCTCCTTCTGGGACCCGCAGACCGCGTCGGGGAAGCCGATGAGCTATGAGACGCTGGCCAGCCCCTACTGGCCGCTGGGCACCAGGGTCCTGATCACGTACAACGGGCAGAGCACCGTCGGCGTCGTCGATGACTTCGGCCCGGCGGAGTGGGCCGTCGCACAGCACAGCCCCCCCGCGATCATCGACATCTCCGAGAAGATGATGGTCGACTTCACCGGCTCTCGGTCGAACGCGGTAACGGTCCAGTTCCAGGTGCTGGAGATGGGCTCGGGCAGCACCTACCGCAGCTCGGGTACCGGCTACGACCTCGCGATGGGCGACTGAGCCCCTCGCCAGGCCTGAGCTTCAGACGCCGACGTGCGCCGCCCCCCTCGGGGCCGGCGCACGTCGCGTTCTCCGGCTTCCGCGCTCCGCTGACGTCAGGACCGATCACCGGCGGAGGCGAGCGAGTCTCCCCAGGGCGGGTCGGCGCCGGGGACCTCGCACGTGAGCGCGGCGACGCGGACCGCGAACCCCATCGCCGCCCGGACGTCGTCCGCCGAGACGTCGGTCAGCCGGCCACCCAGATGTCCTTGCCGCCGCAGCGAGTGCAGCAGGCCCGCCGTGAACGCGTCGCCCGCTCCCACGGTGTCCACCGGCTCGATCCGCACCGCCGGCACCGCGATCCGGGTGCCCCGGAGCGAGGCCACAGCGCCGTCGGACCCACGTGTGATCACGACCAGCCCCACACCCTTGGCGTGCCATTCGTCGAAGGCCTCGTCCGGCGTCGCGCCCGGGCACAGAAGGCCGAAATCCTCGTCGCTGAGCCGGAAGACGTCCGCGAGACCCGTCCACCGGTCCAGCCGGGCACGGCACGCGGCGGGATCGACGAGATGCGGGCGGAGATTGGGATCGATCGAGATGGTCGAGTGCGCCCTCATCCGCTCCAGCAGTTCCTCGATCAGCGGCCCCCCGGGCGCGCGGACCAGGGCGAGCGAACCCGCGTGCGTGCAGGACACCCCCCACGGGGTCCGCGCCGACAGTTCCCCGGTGGTCCACTGCCAGTCCGCGGTGCCGTCGGCGTAGAACTCATAGGACGCCTGCCCGCCCTGATCGACTTTGGCGATGGCGAGGGTGGCCGGCTCGGCCGCGTCCACGCAACCGCTGATGTCGACGCGTGAGCCGGCCAGGTGCGCGCGCACCAGATCGCCGAGCGGGCCCGCCGCGAGCCGGCCGAGGAACCGCGTCGGCGTGCCCAGCCGGCTGAGCGCGACCGCCGTGTTCACCGGACTGCCGCCCGGCCGCACGTGGAGCTCCAGTACGCCCGGGCCGCCCGGCGATGCGGGGAAGGCGTCGGCGACCGCCTCGCCGATCACCGCTATCTCACTCATGAGTGTCGATCATGCCGCAGGTTCCACGAGTCAGGAGGCGATGTACGCGTGGGCCCGCTGGAAGAGCCCGAGTGTGATCGAGTGCAGGAGGTCCCCGACGTCCTTCGGGGCCTTGCCGGCGAAGGCGCGGGCGTGGGTGCCCTCCAGCACGATGCCGAGCTTGTAACAGGCGAGCACCGTGTACCACGCGACCGCGGACAGGTCCCGGTCGCTGCCCTCCGCGTAGCGGGCGACGAGCTCCTCCGCGGAGGGCAGCCCGCCGGCAATGCCGATCGGGCCGGACAGCTCACCGCGCTCCTCGTCCGGCCAGGTGGCGAGCAGCCAGCCGAGATCCACCAGCGGGTCGCCGATCGTGCACATCTCCCAGTCGACGATCGCCGCGACCCGCGGGCCGTCGAAGGCGTACATGAGATTGGCGAGATGGTAGTCACCGTGCATGATCCCGGGACGCCATGACGTGGGCCGGTTCGCCTCGAGCCACGAGGCGACACCGTCGAGCCCGGGGATGTCGGGCCCCGGATACCCCTCCAGGGAGCTGTAGGACTCCAGCTCCGACATCCACCGCCCGACCTGCCGCTCCAGGAACCCCTCCGGCCGGCCGAAGTCCGCGAGCCCCACGGCGACGTGGTCGACCGCCCCGAGGGCGGCCAGGGCGGCGGCCGCCTCCAGGCCCATCCGGTGCCGAATCGCCGGATCGCCCGCGTGCGGCTCCGGCAGCGTCGTCGTCGCGTTGAAGCCGTCGACGGCGGTCATGAGATAGAAGACCGCACCGCCCATCACGCTCTCGTCCGGACACGCGGCGATCAGCCGGGGCGCCGGAACACCCGTGCCGTCCAGGGCCGCCAGCACCCGCGCCTCGCGGCGGAGCACCTCGTTGCTCTTCGGCCGCGGATGCCGCGGCGGGCGGCGCAGGACGTACCGTCGGCCGCCGCGCCGGAAGGCGACCAGGATGTTCTGTGTCCCGCCGCCCAGCTGCTCGACGTCCTCGAGCGGCCCTCCCGGCAGCCGCTGACCGTCCATCCACTCGGCCAGCACCGCGCGGTCGACGACAGCGGAGTCGATCGGCTGCACCCGCGTTCCTCCGAACTCACCACCGGAAAACCCGTCCAGGTCCTGGAGCCTAACAACCGGCCGGGGCCGTGAACGAGGCACCGAAGCCGCAGGAAATGGGGCGGAACGCCACAGTGTCGCGGTGCTACCGTGCGGAGGCCGGCCGCGGGACTCCGGTGCGACTTCCGGACCCATCTCTTAAATGTGACGATTCGCTGATCGTGCCCCCATTCCCCGGCCGGCACCCGTGAGGTGGAGGCCACGATGGACACGTACGCGGACACGTACGCCGACCTGATCGCCGCCGAGGACGTTCTGCTCTTCGTCAACGCGGCCATCACCTCGACCGGGCAGTCGGAGTTCCGCTCGGACGCCGACCGGCAGCGGATGTCGCTGGACTTCCTGCACGACTACATGCTCGGCAACTACCGCGAGCTCTACGCGGCGACGCTCGCGCTCGGCGTCAACCACCACAACGCGGCGTTGATCATCCGCCGCCTGCTGGAGACGGCGGCCGACGCCATGCCCGAGCAGAGGCGCGCCGAGGGCCGGCTCATCGCCCGGCGGCTGGCGAAGCTGCCGCCCCAGCGGGTGTACGCCCTGTTCCGCCGGCTGCGCGAAGCCAGGGTCAACAACCGGCGCACCCGCGCGATCATGCGGGACTGGCTCGCCGCGCGCCGCGACCTCGCCTTCGACTCGGTGAAGTACCGCGACGCGGTCAAGACGGTCGCCCGCCACGCCCACCTGCCGCTCGGCGGCGAACTCGGCTCGTTCCTGTTCGCGCCGCACGACCGTACGGTGTTCACGACGCCCATCCTGGAGTCCTGGCGGCGCGCGCACTACGACCGGTCCGCGCTGTACGAGCTCCCGTACACCGTCGCCGAGGGGTTCGCCGCCAAGCACGGTGTCGACCGGAAGGCCTTCCTCGAGGGCATCGCCCCGCGGCTGACCCGGCTGGAACGGCTGCGCCTGCAGACCTCGGCCGCCGAGCGCCAGGCCGGCGGGGTGGCCGCCGACCTGTCCGTCATGCCGCTGACCCGCCTCGCGTCGTACGTGCTCTCGCTCCCGCTCGCCGACCGCGTACGCCGCCGCGACGAGCTGACGGCGGCGCTGCGGGCGGCCGCGACACGCGCCGCCGGACTCGAAGCCGGACGGTGGGGGCGGGTCACGGCGGTGCTCGACGACAGCTTCTCGGCCACCGGGTCCCGGCAGAAGCGCAAGCGCCCCCTCGCCGTCGCGCTCGCCTGCCACTTCCTGCTCGACGCCCTGGCGGGGGAGTACACGCCGCTCTGGACGTCGCGCCGCGACGACGCCCTGCTCGTCTTCCCGTACGGGCCGACGCCGCTCGGCGCCCGCGTGCTCGACGCGCTCGACCACCGGCCGGACCGCCTGGTCATCGTCTCCGACGGCTGGGACAACGCGCCGCCCGGGTTGGCGGCGGAGGTACTGCGGATCTGGCGCGCGCGGCTCGACCCGCACCGCCGGATCAGCATCGTGCACCTGAACCCCGTCTACGACGCCGACGACTTCGACGTGCGCAGGCTCGCCCCGACCGTGCCGACCGCCGGCATCCGCTCCGCCGAGGACCTGCCCGCGCTCGTGGAACTGGCCCAGTTCGCCGAGGGGCGCACCGGCCTGGAGGAACTGCGGGGCCACCTGGCCGCCCAGTGCGCGCGCTTTCTCGAGGAGGAACCGTGACCGGACCCGGCGCGAGCACACCGGGACTGAACCGGATCGACCTCGCCGGGCTGGACACCGGTCCCGCGCAGACATGGGGCTCGGTCCGGCTGGTGCCCCTCGTGCGCGAGGAGCCCATCGCCGGCCTGCGGCTGCGCGAGCAGCTGTACGACGAGGACGTCACGGTCGTCGGACTGAACGACGGCACCTCTTACGTCTCCTACGTACCGCACGCCTTCGTCGCCACGTGGACCGATGACGGCACACCGGCCGCCGCGTACGGCACGCAACTGCGGCACAAGGAGAGCGAGAACGCCCCGCGGCGCATGCAGGTGCAGTACCGGCGCCGGATGGCCCGCCGCGTCGACAAGAACCGGCTGCGGTTCCTGCCCCTGCACCTGGCACTCGAGGGCTACCTGGCGCTGCACTTCGGCGGACCCGAGATCGCCTGGGCCGAGTGGTCACAGCGGGCGCTGCGATCCGGCCTGTCCCCGCGGGCCGAAGAGGCCTACACAGGCGCCGACGTGCGAGACCTGGACGACGCGTTGCGCATCTTCGAGATCCATCCCCGGCAGTGCGGCGTGCTCGTCTACGTCGCCGACGCGCTGGCCGGTGCCTTCGTCGTCCCGCACCCCGCCGACTACCGGGCCCTGCACGCCACCCTCGTCCGCGACCTCTACGGTGAGCTCGTCTACCAGTACGGGCTGATGACGCTGCCCGCGCGCGACTTCACGGCGCGGGTCGACGACACCACGGTGCGATCGCTCGCCGATCTGCGCGCGGCGGCCGAACGGCAGGCGGCGGAGTGGGCGCGGTTCCACGACACCGTGATGGCCGGCACCCTGCTCGGCGGCGACTCCTATGCCTTCGATCCCGTGTACCGGCTCGGCCGGTACACGCTGTGGCGGTTCCTGCCGTCCTTCAGCCTGCACAACGACAGCCACATCGGCGAGGCGATCAGCGACGACCGGGGCCGGATCGCCTACCTGAAGAGCTACCGGCTCTCGCAGGGGCAGACCCGGCGCGGATACCTGCTGACGCGGCTGGCCGCGCACGACTGGAATCTCGAGGCCACGGCCGCCGGGCTGGGCACCGACACCGGCGGGCTCGCCCTACGCCTGGAGCGGGCCGGTTTCGGTCACCTCCTGCGTGAGGACGTCCTCGACCACTACCGGGCCGAGGCGCGCGGGCGCCGGTCCCGGGCGGGTGACCCCGGTCGCATGCCCTGAGCGCGGCGGGCAGGTGGGCTTTCGCGCCCGCGCCCGGT
The DNA here is from genome assembly GCF_014323705.1 of Actinomadura alba. GTDB lineage: Bacteria > Actinomycetota > Actinomycetes > Streptosporangiales > Streptosporangiaceae > Actinomadura_C > Actinomadura_C alba. The sequence continues at coordinate 16,813 of NZ_JABVEC010000018.1, read as the reverse complement.
GCCGTACGGTCCCGTACATGGCAGATCGTCCGGCGGCCGTGCTGCTCGACGTCGACGGGGTTCTCAACCCGCTGCGCCGGGTCCACCGTGGCTACCGGAGACACCGGGCGACCCCGCAGGGCGTCACGTTCAAACTCTGGCTCGACATCGCGCACGGGCGGCTTCTGCGGCGGCTCATCACCGAAACCGGCGCCGAACTCGTGTGGGCCAGCTACTGGTGTGAGAACGCCAACGAGTGGATCGGCCCGCGCATCGGGCTTCCGCACCTGCCCCACGTGCCGATCCCGGACCGGCCGCCCGACTCGGGTCTGTCGCTCGGCGCGTGGAAGGCCCGCCAGGTCTCCGTCTGGGCGGGGCACCGGCCGTTCGTCTGGTTCGAGGACGAGCCCGACGTCATCGACTGCCTGATGAGCGAGCAGGGCATCGGAGAGCATCTGCTGGTGGCGGTGGATCCGCTCGTCGGGCTCACCGAGGAGCACGTGGATCGGGCCCGCGACTGGCTCACCGGCCTCGGCGGGACCGGCGACGGCGCGACGGGCGCCGGCTGAACCGGTCCTGAGCCGGCCCGCCGGCCGGGCCGGTCAGCGGTACGTCCAGTCCGGCTGCAGGAACCCGGCGACGCGGGTCGCCCGGCCGAGCAGGGCGACCTCGCGGAACTGCCAGAGCATCGCGCCGGTCGGCGCGTGCACCACCATGTCGTGGCGCAGCCGCAGCTGGAGCAGGTGACCGCCGTTCAGCTGCGGCACCCATCGCGCGACGTCCGGCGCCGCCAGCCGGTCCAGCCCGACGTAGTGCACGGAGTGGACCTCGGCCGGATTGCGCCGGACCGGGCCCGGGTCGGCTGCGGCCACGACGATCGGCGTGATGGCGAAACCCGAGGCGGCCGGGAAGTCGTCGAGCCGGCCCAGGATCTCGTCGGCCCCGACGTTCAGGCCGACCTCCTCGTGCAGTTCGCGGAGCGCGGCCCGTACCGGGGTCTCGCCGTCGTCCAGCCGACCGCCGGGCAGCCCCCATTGCCCGGCGTTCCGCCCCTGGTAGGCGCGCTTGATCACGATGACGGAGGGAACGCCCGCGCGCTCGACCACGCAGACGACGACGGCCGCCCGCCGGACCCCCGGCTGGTGACCGACCGTGGTCGGCGTGAAGGCGCTGAGGCGGGCCGCGGCCGCCTCGCGGAAGACGGAGAGGCGGCCCAGGACGAGCGGCGCGACGGCGCCGGGTTCGCCCCGTTCCCGGTCCCGGCCCGGTGACCGCGGCGCCGGTGGCCCGGGTGCCCGCTCCTCGCGTGCCCGTGGCTCCGCACCGTGCGCGTCGGGGGTGGGGTCGGCGGTCATGGAGTGATCCTGCCAGGCGCGGGGCCGGCGCGCGCCCTGCGGATCACCCGTCGTCCGCGCAGGATCTCGCGTACTGCGCCGGTGAGGTGCCCACGGTCGCGGTGAAGTCGCGGGTGAAGTGTGCCTGGTCGGCGTAACCGAGATCGGCCGCGATGGCGGCCCAGTCCATGTCGGTGCCGGCATCGGCGAGATGGGCGGCCTCGTGCATCCGGCACCGGCGGATCACCCACTTGGGGCCGGCGCCGACGTAGTCGTTGAACAACCTCTGCAGCCGCCGGGTGCCGATGCCGAGGAGTGCGGCCAGCTCGCCGACCCGGAGGATCGAGGGATCGGCGGTGATCCGGTCGATCGCGGCGGTGACCTCGGCCAGGGCGGGATCCGGCTCCGGGATCCTCGCCACCAGGAAGTCCTCGATCGCGGCGATGGCCGGCGCCGGCTCGTCCGCCGCGGTGACACGGTCCTCGAGGTCACCGCCCGCCGCGCCGAAGACCTCGGTGACCGCGAGAGTCCGGTCGGTGATCGCTGAGACGGGCCCGCCGAGGAACGGCCGGAAGCCGCCGGGCCGGAAGCGCGCGCCGACCACCCGCCCGGCTCCCTCGATCTGCTCCGTGAACAGGCCCGTGACGATCCCGGTGATCCGTGCCGGGCGGTCGGTGACGAAGGTCAGGTGCACCGAGGGGTGGGTGAGGACCTGCTGCCGGTGTGGATCCCGGCCGCGTAGATCCCAGCGGAGGACCCAGAAGTGCTCGACGTAGGGTCTCAGCGGCTCGGCCGGCGGCTGCCGGTCCAGCGTGAAGTGCTCCAGTGCCGTGCGCGTACGGAGGATCCCCCGGGTGCTGTCGAGGTCCGCGTCCGTCATGATGTCCCAGCGTACTGACGGCGGCTGTCGCGTTTGTTCAAGACCCGGCCGGCGCGGTCCCCTAGCCTGGCATGCCCATCCGAACCGGCGACAACCCTGGAGGAGCCATGGATCTGCGGCCCCTGATGACCGATGCGGCGGAAGCGACGATCAAGGCGATGAGCGCCGTGGACCCCGGTCGCCTCGACGCCCCCACCCCATGTACCGACTTCGACCTGCGGACCCTCGTCGACCACGTGGCCGAGTTCACCGGATCACGCGCGGAGAGCGCCGCCCGCAAGGAACCGGTCGAGCAGGTGGCGGGCACCGCACCCGCGGACCCGGGAATGACGGCGGATCCGGGCTGGATCGACGCGTACGCCGAGCAGGCCCGCAGTACCGCCAAGGCATGGACGGACCCGGCCGCGTGGGAGGGCGAGACCAGCCTGACCGGCCCGGCGACGATGCCGGCGCCCTTCGTGGGAGGCATCCTGTTCGCCGAGTTCCTGCTGCACGGCTGGGACGTGGCGAAGGGCGCGGGGACCACCTTCGAGGTGGCCGACGAACTGGCCAGGGCCCTGTACGAGCAGGTCGCGACGATCGCCGACCAGGCGCGGCAGTACAAGGTCCTCGGCCCGGAGGTCGAGGTTCCCGCGTCGGCGCCGATGCTGGATCGGGCCCTCGGCCTGGCGGGCCGTGACCCGAGCTGGGGTCGGTGAGCTCTAGGCTTGGGCCATGCCTTCCTCGTCATCGATCCGAGTACGCTTCGCGCCGTCGCCGACCGGCATGTTCCACGTGGGCGGTGCCCGGTCCGCGCTGTTCAACTGGGTGATCGCCCGGCAGTCCGGCGGTGTCCTCGTGCTGCGGATCGAGGACACCGACGCCTCGCGCAACAGCCCCGAATGGACCGCCGGGATCATCCGGGCGCTGGCCTGGCTGGGAATGGACGACGAGCAGTACGAGGGCCCGTATTTCCAGTCGGCCGGCGCCGACAAGCACCAAGAGGCGGTGCGGAGGCTCCTGGAGCAGGGCCGGGCCTACTACTGCGGGTGCACCCGCGACGACGTGATGACCCGCACCGGCGACTCGCACAAGGGCTACGACGGGTTCTGCCGGGACCGCGATCTCGGCCCGGGCGAGGGCCGTGCGGTGCGGTTCCGCACCCCCGACGAGGGCAAGACCACCGTCGTGGACCTGATCCGGGGCGAACCGATCTTCGAGAACGCGCTGCTGGAGGACTTCGTCATCGCCCGGGCGAACGGATCGGTGCCCTTCCTCCTCGCGAACGCCGTCGACGACATCGAGCAGGGCATCACCCATGTCGTACGGGGTGAGGAGCACCTGCCGAACGCGCCCAAGCAGCAGCTGCTGTGGGACGCGCTCGGCGCGGAGCCGCCGATCTGGGCACATGTCCCGGTCATCGTCAACGAGAAGCGGCAGAAGCTGTCGAAGCGGCGCGACAAGGTTGCCCTGGAGGACTACCAGGCCGAGGGCTACCTCGCCGAGGCGATGCGCAACTACCTGATGCTGCTCGGCTGGGCGCCGTCCGGTGACCGCGAGATCGTGCCGTGGGACGTGATCGAGAGCGAGTTCCGGCTTGAGAACGTCAACGCCTCGCCGGCCTTCTTCGACGTCAAGAAACTGCGGGCGATCAACGGCGAGTACATCCGGGCGCTGCCGATCGAGCGCTTCGTCGAGGAGTGCGGCCCGTGGCTGCGCGATGCGCCATGGGAGGCCGACGCGGGCGTCTTCGCCCGGCTGGCGCCGCTGGCCCAGACCCGGCTGGCCGTGCTGTCGGAGATCACCGAGCTGGTCGACTTCGCGTTCCTGGACGAGCCCGTCTTCGACGAGGCCTCATGGGCCAAGGGCATGAAGGGACCCGCCGCCGAGATCCTCGCCGCCGCCGAGGAGGCCTACCGCGACGCCCCCTGGCGGGCCGAGGAGCTCAAGGACCGGCTGGAGCGGGTGGGCACGGCGCACGGGCTCAAGCTCGGCAAGGCCCAGGCGCCCGTGCGGGTGGCGGTCACCGGCCGTACGGTCGGCCTGCCGCTCTTCGAGTCGCTGGAGATCATCGGACGCGACGCGACGCTGGCCCGCATCGCGGCGGCCAGGACCCGCCTCGCAGGGCGGGCCTGAGCCCGCGACGCCGGCGGCGCCGCCCGGCCGGGGGACTACTCCGGACGGGCCGCGCGCAGCGGGTCGAACGCCATGCGCAGTTCGGTGACCCTGCTGTCGAGCTCGTCGACCAGCTGCTCGAGCACCGGGGGCGCATGCGCGGCCAGCACCGACACCTGCTCCTCGACGGCCGTGAGCCGGATGGACACGTGGGCCAGCGGCTCGCTCAGCTCAGCGGACGCCACCTCGCCATGGCCGGTGGGCGTGGTGCGCAGCAGAGCCGCCTGTTCCCGCAGGAGCGCCGCCTGTTCGCGCAACTGCCGGTTCTTGTTGTGCAGCTCGACGAAGACCGACACCTTGGCGCGCAGGACCCACGGGTCGAACGGCTTGGCGATGAAGTCCACCGCCCCGGCGGCGTAGCCGCGGAAGGCGTAGTCCGGGTCGCTGTTGACGGCGGTGAGGAAGATGATCGGCACGTCCCTGGTCTTCTTGCGCCGCTTGATGTCGCGCGCCGTCTCGAACCCGTCCATGCTCGGCATGACGACATCGAGCAGGATCACCGCGTACTCGCCGGTCAGCAGCGCCTTGAGGGCCTCCTCTCCCGAGGTGGCCCGCACCAGGTCCTGATCGAGTGAACTGAGGATCGCCTCAAGGGCGATGAGGTTCTCCTCTCTGTCGTCCACGAGCAGGATCTTCGCCTTGTCGTCCACACACGACCTCTCTCGTGACCCTGTCGCACGGTGCCGGCGCCGTCACACACGCTGCAGCCAGGTCCGCATGACATCGAGCAGATGATCTATATCGACGGGCTTCGGAATGTAGTCCGAGGCTCCTGACGCGAGGCTCTTCTCCCGGTCGCCCTTCATCACTTTGGCGGTGATGGCGATGATGGGCAATTCGGCGAACTGCGGCATCTTCCGGATCGCCTCCGTCGTGGCGTAGCCGTCGAGCCCGGGCATCATGACGTCCATGAGCACCAGGGCGACGTCGGGGTTGCGCTGCAGGACCTCGATCCCGGCCTCGCCGTCCTCGGCGTAGAGGACGTCGAGCCCGTAGCCCTCGAGCACGCTGGTGAGCGCGAACACGTTGCGCACGTCGTCATCGACGATGAGCACCTTGTGCTCGGAGAGCACCGTGTCGAAATGCTCGGCCGGCGCCTCCTTGAACAGGTCGGCGAGCGACTCCCTGGGGTCGGGGCCGCTCTTGACCTCGGCCGGCAGGGACCTGCCGTTCACCTCGCCGTTCTGCGAGGGCCGATCCCAGACCATGGGGCGGCGCTGGCCGTCCTGGTCCGGATAGTCCGGCGGCAAAAACAGTGTGAAGGTGCTGCCCCGGCCGAGCTCGCTCGTGGCGTGGATCTCGCCGCCCAGCAGCCTGGCGATGTTCCGGCTGATGGACAGGCCGAGCCCGGTGCCGCCGTAGCGGCGGCTGGTGGTGCCGTCCGCCTGCTGGAACGCGTCGAAGATCACTTGCAGCTTGTCCTCACCGATGCCGATCCCGGTGTCTATCACCTGGAACGCGATCGCGCTGTTGGCGTCGCGCAACTCTGGAGTGTTGAACTCGGTGCGCTCGGCCGGACCCACCATCAGCCGGACCTCACCGGTCGAGGTGAACTTGACCGCGTTGGACAGCAGGTTGCGCAGGACCTGCTGCAGCCGCTGCTCGTCGGTGTAGAGCACGTCGGGCATGGCCGCCGACACCTCGACCTCGAATCCGAGCCCCTTGTCGACGGCCAGCGGACGGAAGGTGGCGTCGACGTAGTCCACCAGCTTGCTCGTCGCGAGCCGCTGCGGATGGACCTCCATCTTCCCGGCCTCCACCTTGGACAGGTCCAGGATGTCGTTGATCAGCTGGAGCAGGTCGGTGCCCGAGTCGTGGATGGTCTTGGCGAACTCGACCTGCTTGGAGCTGAGGTTGCCCTCGGTGTTCTCGGAGAGCAGCTTCGCGAGCACCAGCAGGCTGTTGAGCGGGGTGCGGAGTTCGTGGGACATGTTCGCGAGGAACTCGGACTTGTAGCGCGACGACATGGCGAGCTGCTCGGCCCGCTCCTCCAGCGTCCGCCGGGCCTGCTCGATCTGGAAGTTCTGGATCTCGATGGCGCGGTTCTGCTTCGCCATCAGAGCGGCCTTCTCCTCCAGCTCGGCGTTCGACCGGCGCAGTTCGCCCTGCTGCCGTTGCAGCTCGTCGGAACGTTCCTGCAGTTCCTGCGTCAGCCGCTGGGATTTCGACAGCAGCGACTCCGTACGGGTGTTGGCGATGATCGCGTTGATCGTGACGCCGATGGTCTCGGTGAACTGGTCGAAGAAGGCCAGGTGTACGTCCGTGAAAGGACTGAACGACGCCAGCTCGATCGCGCCGAGCACCTCGCCCTCGAACAGGATCGGCAGCACGATGATGTTCGCGGGAGCGGACCTGCCGAGCCCGGAGCCGACCGTGATGTAACCCTCGGGCGCCTCGGTCAGCAGGATCGTGCGGCGCTCGAGGGCGGCCTGACCCACCAGCCCCTCACCGAGCCCGAAGCTGACCGAGCCGAGCGTGTCCCGGCTCAGACCGTAACCGGCGAGCAGCGTCAGCTCGGTGGCGTCGCCGACCCGCTGGGCCAGGTAGAACGCGCCGTACTGCGCCGAGGCGGTCGGCGTCAGCTCACTCATGATCAGGCCCGCGACCTGCATGGGGTCGCGGTGACCCTGCATCAGCCCGCCGATCCGGGCCAGGTTGGACTTGAGCCAGTTCTGCTGCTCGTTGGCCCGGGTGGTCTCGCGCAGGTTGGCCACCATCAGGTTGACGTTGTCCTTGAGCTCGGCGACCTCGCCGCGCGCCTCGACGGAGATCGCGCGGGTCATGTCGCCGGTGGCGACCGCGCTCGCCACTTCGGCGATCGCGCGCACCTGGGTGGTCAGGTTGGAGGCGAGTTCGTTCACGCTCTGCGTCAGCTGCTTCCAGGTGCCCGACACCCCCTCGACCTCGGCCTGGCCGCCGAGCCGCCCCTCGCTGCCGACCTCGCGGGCGACCCGGGTGACCTCGGAGGCGAAGGACGACAGCTGGTCGACCATCGTGTTGATGGTGGTCTTGAGCTCGAGGATCTCGCCGCGCGCGTCGACGTCGATCTTCTTGCTGAGGTCGCCGGTGGCGACGGCGGTGGTGACCTGGGCGATGTTGCGGACCTGGAAGGTCAGGTTGGAGGCCATGCCGTTGACGTTGTCGGTGAGGTCCTTCCAGACTCCGCTGACGCCGTGCACGTTGGCCTGGCCGCCGAGGTTGCCCTCGGTGCCGACGTCGCGGGCGACCCGGGTGACCTCGTCGGCGAACGCCGAGAGCTGGTCGACCATCGTGTTGATGGTGTCCTTGAGGTCGAGCAGCTCCCCGCGGACGTCCACGGTGATCTGCTTGCTGAGGTCGCCCTGTGCCACGGCGGTGCAGACCTGGGCGATGTTGCGGACCTGGTAGGTGAGGTTGCCCGCCATGCCGTTGACGTTGTCGGTGAGGTCCTTCCAGACTCCGCTGACGCCGCGGACCTGCGCCTGGCCGCCGAGCCGTCCCTCGGTGCCGACCTCGCGGACGACGCGGGTGACCTCGTCGGCGAACGCCGAGAGCTGGTCGACCATCGTGTTGACGGTGTCCTTGAGCTCCAGGATCTCGCCCTGGGCGTTCACCGTGATCTTCTTGCTGAGGTCGCCGTGCGCGACCGCCTTGGTGACCTGGGCGATGTTGCGGACCTGGAAGGTCAGGTTGGAGGCCATGCCGTTGACGTTGTCGGTGAGGTCCTTCCAGACTCCGCTGACGCCGCGCACCTGGGCCTTGCCGCCGAGCCGTCCCTCGGTGCCGACCTCGCCGGCCACGCGGGTGACCTCGTCGGCGAACGCCGACAGCTGGCCCACCATCGTGTTGACGGTCTGCTTCAGCTCGAGGATCTCGCCGCGCGCGTCGACCGTGATTTTCTTGCTGAGGTCGCCCTGTGCCACGGCGGTGCAGACCTGGGCGATGTTGCGGACCTGGGTGGTGAGGTTGCCCGCCATGCCGTTGACGTTGTCGGTGAGGTCCTTCCAGACCCCGCTGACCCCGCGCACGTTGGCCTGGCCGCCGAGGTTGCCCTCGGTGCCGACCTCGCGGGCGACCCTGGTCACCTCGTCGGCGAACGCCGAGAGCTGGTCGACCATCGTGTTGACGGTGAGCTTCAGCTCCTGCAGCTCACCGGCGGCCTCGACCGTGACCTTGCGGGTGAGGTCGCCCTTGGCGACCGCGGTCGTCACCACGGCGATGTCGCGGACCTGGGCGGTCAGCCGGCCCGCCATCACGTTCACGGCACTGGTGACCTCGCGCCACCGCCCCGACATCCCCCGGAGCGGAGCCTGCCCGCCGAGCCTGCCGTCGGTGCCGACCTCGCGGGCGACCTGCGTCACCTCGGCGGTGAAGAGGTCGAGCTGGTCGACCAGCTGGTTCACCGACTTGCCCATGCGCAGCAGGTCGCCGCGCAGAGGGCGGCCGCCGGAGCGCAGGTCGACCCGCTGGCTGAGATCTCCCTGGGCCACCGCGTCGATGACCCCGGACATCCCGGCGGTCACCCCGGTCAGCGTGTCGATGAGCGTGTTGGCCGCCTCGAGCCCGGCCGTCCAGGAGCCGGCGTCGGCGCCGGGCGACAGCCGCTCGTCGAGATGCCCCTCGCGGCCGATCTCCCGGCGGACCCGGGACAGCTCCCCGACGAGATGCCGGCCGCGGGCGCCGATGTCCTCGACGATGGCGGCCGCCTCGGCGACCGCTCCCTCGCCCTCGTTCGGCCCCACCGCCCGGAAGTCTCCATCGCGTACGGCCGCCAGCGCCCGCAGTAGCGGCTCGAGGTCGGCGTCGCTGTAACGAGGACTCGTGTCGCGACGGAAGTTGGCGGTGCGACGTGGACGGCCTACCGTTCGGGGCATAATCAATCCTCCCGGCCCACCTGGTTTCAGCGTTGTTCAACCTTGGCGATCTGCGGACGCGCTGTGAGCCCGACATTGGCAGTCTGTCACGATGACAGGGAAATGCATCACTGCTTCCAGCCCAGGGGACACCGTTGGACCAGCAGCTCGTTTCGGCCGCATTCCCCGCCGCGGCCGCGTCGGTTTCGGCCGCGCGGCGCTTCGTACGGCGGGTTCTGACCGAGTGGGGCATGGAGTTCGTCACCGATGACGCAGTGCTCGCGACCAGCGAACTGGCGACGAACGCGGTCACCTACGCGGGCACGTCGTTTGAGGTGTGCTGCCGGGTCGAAGATGACAAGGTCCATGTAGAGGTTCGGGACCATCACCCTACCCGCAGGATCGCGATGCCGGGCCTCGACGCCTCCAGTGGCCGGGGCCTGCCGTCGACTGCCCGCCTCGCCGACTCATGGGGCGTGACCTACGACCGGCTGGCCAAGAGCGTGTGGTTCCGTCTGCCCGCCGCGTACCAGAACGCCTCGGGCTCGTACACCCAGCCGCTTCCGCTCGCCGACTCGGGCGCGCCGCCGGTGCTGCGACCCGGGTCGGGTGAGGACTGGCCCGCCGCCGAGCATGTGGAGGACCCGTTCGCGCGAGCCGTCGAGACCGTCCGTGACGTCCTCGGCGCCGAGGGCGCGGCCGTCCTGCTCACCGAGCGAGATGGGCGGCTCACGTTGGGAGCCTCCGACGGCCTCGCGCCGGAGGTGCGGACCGGAGGCCTGCGCGTCGCCGACCTCGGGCCCGAGGGGCAGCGAGGCGTTCCGTGGTTCCTCGGCGACGTGCCCGCCGAATCGGCCGCCCATCCGATCGCCTCGATCCTCGCGGCGCGGTCGCTCGCCGCCGCGCCACTGCGGGCGCAGGGGCGCACGGCGGGCGTGGTCGTGGCCGTGTCGGCCGAGCCGGGACGGTTCGAGCAGAGTGACGCCGAACGCCTCGGACGCATCGCCGACGAGGTCGCGCTCTCCCTCGAACGCGCCAGGGTCGGTGAGCTCGAGCGGTCCTGGCGGGGCTGGCTGAGCTTCGTGGCCGAGGCCAGCGACCTGCTCGCGGGCACCCTCGACCAGGAGCGCACGATGGCCCTCGTGGCCCAGCTGGTCGTACCTCGGCTGGCGAGCTGGTGCGCCGTCTACACGGTCGACGAGGCCGGCAAGGCCCGGCCCGCCTACACCTGGCACCTCGACGAGACGCGCATCGACGCGCTGCGCAAGCTGCTCGACCACGCCGACCCCGTTCCCGCCGTCGACGTGCCGGGCCCCTGGACCGGGTTCGGCTCGGCGCCCGAACCCGTGCGCGCCGAGGCGGGTTCTCTCGTCACCGACCTCGTCTACAACTTCCCGCTCATCGCGCGCGGCCGGCGGATCGGCACGATCGTCATCGGCCGGCCCAAGCAGGACCGGTTCCTCCGCGGGGTCATCGACCTGGCCGAGGAACTGAGCCGCCGGGCCGCCCTGGCCATCGACAACGCTCGCCTGTACTCCGCGCAGATGGCGATGAGCAGCGCGCTGCAGCGCAGCCTGCTGCCGCCCGCCGTACCCGAGATACCCGGGCTCGAGGTCGCCGTGGTGTACGAGCCCGCCGGCGAGCGCAGCGAGGTCGGCGGCGACTTCTACGACGTCTTCAACAGCGTCGACGAGAACGGCCGGCCATGCTGGCGCTTCGCCATCGGAGACGTGTGCGGCACCGGCCCCGAGGCCGCCGCCGTGACCGGCCTGGCCAGGCACGCCCTTCGCATCCTCGCGGCCGAACGGCTCTCGGTGCCCGAAGTGCTGTCCCGGCTGAACCGGCTCATCCTGGGAGAGGGCACGCGCGCGCGGCTGCTGACCCTGCTGCACGGAGAGATCTCCCTCGCCGAGGACGGCGACGGTGTACGTCTCGGGCTGGTCAGCGCGGGGCATCCGCCCGCGCTGGTGCTGCACCCCGACGGCCACGTTGCCGAGGCCGTGAGCCCCCAGCCCCTGCTCGGCGTGCTCGACGAGGTCGACTTCGAGATCGACACGGTCGAACTGAAACGCGGCCAGGTGCTGTTGTGCGTCACCGACGGCGTCACCGAGCGGCGGGCCGGCAGCCGGCTGCTCGGAGACGAACAGGGCCTGGAGCGGCTGCTCGGCTCCTGCGCCGGCCTCAGCGCCGGCGCCGTCGCGGCGCGCGTCCAGCGGGCCGTCCGGGACTTCGGTCCCGAGCCGTCCGGTGACGATGTGGCGCTGATCGCTCTCCGAGTGTCGTGATCAATGCGCGAGCCGTCGCCGGGCGCGTTAATGTGTCCGGGTGGGGCTTGCCTTGCACACGACACGACAGGATGGCCGCGCCGTGATCGCCGCGCGCGGCTCCATCGACCTGCACTCGTCCGACGACCTACGCGAGCGCCTGACGTCGCTCGTCGACGGCGGCGAAGAACGCATCGTCGTCGACCTCACCGCCGTCGACTTCTGCGACTCCTCGGGGCTCAACGTCCTCGTCCGGGCCTACAAGCACGCTCGGGCCCACGATGCCAAGCTCACCGTCACCGGCGCCTACGGCCGGGTGGAGAACGTTCTGCGGACGACCGGCCTCGACCGCTTCCTCATCGAAGGGCCGCCGGCGGGAGACACCACTGCTGAGGTGTGATCGATGACCGAGACCACCCTCCGGGCGGCACCGCAGACCGAGGCGGTGGAGTACGCCCGGCGGCTCGCGGCGCGGACAATGCGCACGTGGTCTCTGATCGAGTACGAGGAACCGGTGACGGCGATCGTCGCCGAACTCGTCGCCAACGCGGTGCTCCACGCGGGCACCATGCTGGAGCTGCGGCTGATCCGCCGTACCGGCAGGGTGCGGGTGGAGGTCCGCGACCGCGCGACCCGCATGCCCCGCCTCACGATCCCCGACCCTGAGGACGAGGGCCATCGCGGCCTGTTCATCGTCGACAGCTTCTCCGCCGCGTGGGGCGCCGACCCCGTCCCTGGCGGCAAGGTGGTCTGGGCCGAGGTCGCCATCTGAGCCACCGGTCCGGAGCGGCACCCTCCACCGCGTGATCTCCCGGCGAGCCCACGGGGACGTGCCGCCCCTCTGGTCAGTGCGTCTTGCGGTACATCTCCGCGACGATGAACGCCAGGTCGAGCGACTGCCCGCGGTTGAGCCGGGGGTCACAGGCGGTCTCATAGCGCTGGTGCAGGTCGGTTTCGACGATCTCGTGGCCGCCGCCGACGCACTCGGTCACGTCGTCGCCGGTGAACTCGATGTGGATGCCTCCGGGGTGCGTGCCCAGGGCACGGTGGACCTCGAAGAAGCCCGCGACCTCGTCGAGCACGTCGTCGAACCGCCGGGTCTTGTGCCCGCTCGGCGCCTCGAAGGTGTTCCCGTGCATCGGATCACAGATCCACGCGACGGGAGCGCCGCTCTGGGTGACCTTCTCGACCAGCGACGGCAGCGCGTCCCGGATCCGGCCCGCCCCCATCCGGGTGATGAAGGTGAGGCGCCCCGGCTCCTGATCGGGATTGAGCCGCTCGATGAGCGCCAGCACATCGTCGGAGGAGGTCGTCGGACCGAGTTTCACGGCGATCGGGTTGCGGATGTGCCGCATGAACTCCACGTGCGCGTCGTCGAGGCCGCGGGTGCGCTCGCCGATCCAGAGCAGATGGGCGGACACGTCATAGGGCAGGCCCGTACGGGCGTCGATGCGGGTCAGCGCCCGCTCGTACTCCAGCAGCAGCGCCTCGTGGCTGGAGTAGAACTCGACCCCGTGGAACTCCTCGGGGTCGGCGCCGCACGCCTTCATGAACGCCAGCGCGCGATCGATCTCACCGGCGAGCCGGTCGTAGCGCTGACCGGCCGGGCTGCTGGACACGAAGTCCTGGTTCCAGGCGTGCACCTGGCGCAGATCGGCGTACCCGCCCTTGGTGAAGGCCCGGGAGAGGTTCAGCGTCATCGCCGAGCAGTAGTAGGCCTGGAGCAGCCGGCGCGGATCGTAGCGGCGGGCCTCGGCGGTGAATTCGAAGCCGTTGACCGCGTCACCGCGGTAGGCGGGATGCTCGACACCGTCCCGGATCTCGGTGGCCTTGGAACGCGGCTTCGCGAACTGCCCCGCCATCCGGCCGATCTTCACGACCGGCACGCTGCCCGCGTAGGTGAGCACCACCGCCATCTGCAGCAGGGTCTTGAGTTTGTTGCGCACGGCGTCGGCGCTCGAGCCGTCGAAGGTCTCGGCGCAGTCGCCGCCCTGCAGCACGAATGCCTCGCCGCGTGCCACGGCCGCCAGCCGGTCCTTGAGCTGGTCGCACTCACCGGCGAAGACCAGTGGTGGCTGCTTCGCCAGCTGTGCGATGACGGCGGCGAGCTCAGCTGGATCTTCCCATTCCGGCTGCTGGTCCGCGGGCAAGTCGCGCCAGGCGTCGAGATCGGTGATGGTGGGATGTGTACTCACGGCAAAAGGCTAAGCCACCTGGGCGACCGCGGCATCCCTCATCAGCCTCGACGGCCCCAAGAGTTCACCCGGAAACCGACGCGCCGGCAATTCGTCCGGCCGCGCCGGCGCCCGTTGGCACCCGTCAGGACCCGTCAGGCCGCGCGCCGGCCGGACAGGTCGGTGTCGGCCGCCATCTGCCGCAGCTGCCGCAGTGACCGATCGGCGATCTGCCGGACCCTGTTGTGACTCAGGCCGTAGCGGGCACCGATCTGGGCGTAGGACAGTGGCTGGCCGTCGTCCATGCCGAATCGGGCCCGGACGATCGCGGCCTCGCGGGCCGGCAGCCGGTCGAGCAGCCGGCGGAGGCCCACGAGATCGTCCTGGGCGAGGATCTCGGCCTCCGGGCTCGCCGTCTCGGTGTCCTCGAGCAGATCGCCCATCGGCGTCTCGCCCGCGTCGTCGACGGTCGCGTCCAGACTGGCCGGATCACGCCGCCAGCGCAGCAGCTGGTCGATGTGCTCGGGCTCGGTCCCGAGCGCCTCGGCGAGTTCGTCGCGCACCGGTTCCCTGCCCAGCTCGCGACTCAGCGTGCGCTCGGCGCGGCGCAGCCGGGACAGCTCCTCCTCGACGTGCACCGGCAGCCGGATGGCACGAGCGGTGTGGCTGAGCCCGCGGCCGATGGCCTGCCTGACCCACCAGGTGGCGTACGTGGAGAACTTGAAGCCGCGCCGGTAGTCGAACTTCTCGACGGCCCGCATCAGGCCCAGATTGCCCTCTTGGATCAGGTCGATGAGCGGAAGGGCGTCGGTGGGGTACTTCCGGGCGATTGACACGACGAGCCGCAGGTTCGCCTCCACGAACTCCTGCTTGGCGCGCAGCCCGGCCGCCACGATCTCGGCCAGCTCCTCGCGGGTCGTCCCCGCGGGCAGTTGGCCGTCCTCGAGCACGTGCTCCGCGTACAGGCCGCCCTCAATGGCCTTCGCCAGATCCACCTCGCGCTCCGCGTCGAGCAGCGGGGTACGGCCGATGGCGTCCAGATAGGCACCGACGAGGTCCCTGTCCGGCGTCTCCAGCTTGGTGAACTTCGTACGGGTCGCAGCCATCCTCACCCTTCTCTGTGCAAACTCCCTAAGCGCTTAACGCTAATTACCGGTCTGTGATTCCCGATGCGGCGGACAAATGTTCGGTCGTGGGCACCGATCATCGGCCGTGTGCTCCGGCTCTTTATGGAGATGCCCCGATCGGTCCGCTCGACTCCGATGGACGATGGGGCCCCGCCCGCGACTGTACGGCTCGTCACCTGGCGTACCCGCCGGGCGTGGGGCACGGGCGCGCACGGTGCGCCGGCGATCGGGAGGGAATAGGTTGACTCCAATTACCGCTCTACCGGGCCGAGTGACAATCGAGGCAAGGAGCAGGGAATATGGGGACGGTCACGCTCACCACCGAGAACTTCGACGAGGTCGCCCAGGGCGATGGCATCGTGCTGGTGGACTTCTGGGCGGGGTGGTGCGCTCCGTGCCGCAGGTTCGCCCCGGTCTTCGAGCAGAGCGCCGAGCGCCACTCCGACATCGTGTTCGCCAAGGTCGACACCGAGGCGGAAGGCGAGCTCGCTCAGCGGTTCAACGTCTCGTCCATCCCGACGCTCATGGCGATCCGGGACGGCGTGATCGTGTTCGCGGAGCCGGGTGCTCTGCCCGAGCCGGTGCTCGAGAACGTGATCGAGCAGGTGCGCGGCCTCGACATGGACGATGTGCGGCGGCGGCTCGGCTCGGAGGCCTGAGGCCGGGCGGTCTCGCCCCCAGCTGACGGCGTCGCCGGATGGCCCATGATTGACCTGTGCTGAGTGACATCGTCGGTGATCTGCTCTGTCCCGTCTGCGGAGCCGATCTCGCCGAGCGCGACCGCGCGCTCCGCTGCGATGCCGGGCACGCCTTCGACATCGCCCGGCAGGGGTACGTCAACCTTCTGCCGGGCGACGCGCGTCCCGGCACTGCCGACACACCTGAGATGGCGCGGTCCCGCGACGCGTTCCTCGGCGCGGGCCACTTCGACCCGCTCATGCGGATGCTGGCCGAACGGGTGCGCGAGGCGGTGGGCGCCGAGCCCGCCGCCGGGTCGCACGTTCTCGACGCGGGCGCGGGCACCGGCCACTACCTCGCGGCGGTTCTCGACCGGACGCCCGGGATGAGCGGGATAGCCCTCGACCTGTCGAAGCACGCGTTGCGCCGGGCCGCGCGCATCCACCCGCGGATCGGCGCGGTGGCATGGGACGTCTGGCGACACCTCCCGCTGCGGGACGGGAGCGCCGCCGCGGTCCTCAACGTGTTCGCTCCGCGCAACGGGCCCGAGTTCCGGCGGGTCCTGGCGCAGGGTGGGGCGCTCATCGTGGTGACGCCCACGGCCCAGCACCTCCACACCCTCATCGGCCCCTTGGGCCTGCTGTCCGTCGACGAGCGCAAGCCCGAGCGGATCGGCACAGCGCTCGGGGCGGACTTCGACCTCGAGGCACGGGAACGCCATGACATGGAGATGTCATTGAGCCGTGCCGAGGTAGAGACCCTCGTCGGCATGGGGCCCAGTGCCTGGCACGTGCCCGCCGAGATCCTGCGGGAACGGCTCTCGGCGCTGCCGGAGCCCGTACGCGTACCGGCCTCGTTCAGTCTCTCGGTGTTCCGCCCACGCGGCCGCGAGTCCTCGTGACCCTCTGGACGGCGAAACCCGTGGGCGCGGGGCTCGAGTTTGACCGTCGCCGCGAGAGCCTCTAATGTTCTCCTCGCCCCAAGGGGATGCGGAACGCCACACGGCGGTCGGCCCCGGGGAATCCACTGATCTGAACGAGATGCGGAACGCCGTGACGGCGGTCGGCTCGTGGCTCACCTGATCATCGTTTCGGCGGCTGCCTGTCGCTGCGCGCTGGCCGGTGGGCGAGATCAGGTTCTTGTTCGATCCGGTTCACCGAAGCGGGTTTGACAGGAGCAGAGATGGGGGTAGGATAGTAGGGTTGCCCCGGAGGGGGTCTGGCGGGTTCGCTGGGCTGCTGATGGTGGGTGTCCGTTTCTTGAGAACTCAACAGCGTGTTAAAAGCCAGTGCCTATTTTTACCCTCGTTTCATGGGGCCTGGGTGCCTGGGATTGTGTTCTGGGTGTTCGGGTTTTGTGGTGAGGATTCCTTTAGGTATGCCCCCTTGTTT